>NZ_BBYJ01000032.1 GCF_001528665.1 Microtetraspora malaysiensis | reverse complement strand
AGGGCGTCGGCCATACGGCGGCCGTGGTTGCGCAGGTCGGTGCTGTCGGTTTTGACCGCCAGCGGTTCCAGCCAGGTCTTCAGCTGCATCTTCAGTTCCGGGTCGAGCAGCCCGCTGACGCGGCCCATCCCATCGGTGGTGTCGGAGATCGTCAGGTGCTGGCGTTCGGTCTTGGCCGCCGCCCGCGCCAACCTCCCGTCCGGGTCGATGGTCTCGATGATGGTGTGGCCGGCGCGGGCCACGTCCTCCACCGTCGACGCCGACGCCTGCGCCAACTCCACCAGGATCGGCTCAGCCAGTTCGGTTTCGGCGTCGTCCAGGTGGCGGGTGGCGGACGCGATCGTCGCCGCATACCCGTATGACAGGCGGCCGGAGGCGAACAGGCGGGCGGTGTGGGGCAGGCGGGGGAGTTGCCGGGAGAGTGTGACACGTTCCCCGGCGCGGGCGGTGCGTGACCCGGTGGCGGCTGCCAGCCATGCTCCGATCGACCGCCGCCCGAACAGATGGTGCCCTTTACCGGCTTCGGCTATCGGGAGGCGGGCGGCGATCGCGGCTTCGGCCAGATCGATCGCCCGTGCCAGGGCGACGATCTCCGCCATCGCCACCTCAACCTCGGCACCAGCACCAGCACCGGAACCGGCCCCAGCGCCAGCCTCAGCCCCAGCGCCGGCCACGGTCTCGCCCGGCACCTTCCTCGCAACCGCGGCCAACCGCTCGGCACGAGCCAGCAGGTCGATGACATCGCGTCCAGCCAGGTTCAGATCGGGCCAGTCCCCTACCCGGCTATCACCACCAGCAGCATCCGGGCCAGCACCGTTCTGGCCGCCACCGCCAGCGCCGCCTGCACCAACGTCTCCCCGGCCGGTGGCAGCGCCCCGGCTAGCTGCGTCATGGCCACCCCGACCAGCACCCCGACCAGCACCCCGGCGGTCACCACCAGCGGCCGGGCCATCACCGCCGATGCCCTGGCCAGCGCCCCGACCATCCCGACCAGCCCGCAGGGGACGGTTCACGGACGACTCATCGAGGGTGGAGCGGCGGCCCTGCCAGATCCCATCCCAGGCCGACAGGTCGTCACGGTCGTACCCGGACCGCAGCTCGTCCCGACCGGAAAGAGCACCGCCATCGCCTCCGAGGCGCTGCGACCCCTCCCCGCCATCAGGCTTCTGCTCTTCTGCCGCGTCCGGAAGGCCGAGCAGCCGACGGGCCCACGACTGCGTCGTCTCTGGCTCACGTCGCGCAGCTCGCCCCTCGAGGCGCGTCGGGTCGTGCGGGGCGGGATCAGGGGTTCCCACACGGCCGCCGGAGCTGCGGGCGTGATCGAGGAGCCCGGCGCTGCGAGCACGGTCGAGGAGCACCGCCCCGTAGGAGTCACCGGAGAAGCGACTGGATCCGATGAACGGCGTGTGCCGCCTGGACCCGCGCCGCCGGGGGGACGTGGAAGGCGCGTCGGATGAGCGGGACGGAGATGCGTCCTCCGGTCGGTGCGACAGCAGCACACCACCCGAAAGCATCATCCCTTCGCACCTCCCCTCCCGGTCTGACGGTCGAGCCTCTGCGAGGATATCGTTCACGCGTTCGATAGGCAACTCTAAGTAGTCACGCTTGTACTATTTGTGAGCACCGTGGGCGGCATTCCGATTGGTGGGTATTCGAGACCGGAGAAGGCGCGCCAAGGTCGGCGTCTCTGGCGTCGGCGTCTCTGGTGTTGGGGGCTCTGGTGTTGGGGGCTCTGGCGTCGAGGTCTCTGCTCGGGGCCTCCGGTGCCGACGCCATCGCTGCCGATTCCACGAGGTGGCGGCGGGCGAGGGGTAGGCCACCTGCGCAGTAGCGGTCAGCGAATGCCTCGGTCGCAACGCTGACGCTGCCCGGTTTTGCGGCGCCTTGCACCCACGTGCCAGCCCCGGCGCCAACCCCAGGACCGAAGCGCTCTCCTGCCGTGAGACCGAGTAACTGAAGGCCGTCCGCAGGATGGCTGCGGTAGTGGTCGGCGTCGGCGATGTTGGTCGGTCCTACAGGAGGCCAGACCGATGGCCAAAAGCAGGTGTTGTGCGCCACTTCCCCAGGGATGATGATCAGTTACCGCACGTCGAGGAAGAGAGCCGTCATGGGGCATGTTTTGGTGACCGGGGCCACCGGAGGGATTGGGACGGCGCTGGTCAGCGCGCTCGTGGAGGCCGGGCATCGGGTGACCGCCGTGGGGCGCGACATCGCCCGGCTGAACGTGCGGGGGATTGAGGCGGATCTGGCCGAGCCTGAGACGTTGGCCGCCGCCCTGGGAGCGCTGGAGGATGCGGGGGAACTGGGGGACGTGCAGGCGCTGGTGCATTGCGCAGGGATCTCCCACGTCGAGGCCGTCGCCGATGCCGACCCCGAGACATGGCGGCGGACGCTGGCGGTGAATGTGGCCTCCGCCGCCGAGTTGGCGCGGCTCACGCTGCCGGCGTTGCGGCGGTCCAGAGGCCACGTGATCTTCGTCAACGCCTCGCCCGGGATGACCGGTGTCCCCCGCTGGTCGGCGTTCGTCGCCAGCAAGGCGGCGCTGCGGGAGTTGGCCGACTCACTGCGCGAGGAGGAGGCCGCCCATGGGATACGTGTCACCACGGTCTATCCCGCAGCGACGGCGACCGACCATCTGGGTGAGGTCAGGCGCGCCTTCGGACGCCCGTACGATCCCAAGTTGTGCATCCAGCCGCAAACACTGGCCGCGATGATCGTCTGGGTACTGAGCGCACCGGCTGACGCCTACGCCTGCGAGCTGTCCGTACTGCCGACGCCGCGCTGAGCCTCTTGCCCTGAGCAGGGCCGCAGGTACGACTGTGCGGGTGCCATTCCGGCGGCATGAACCGCCTACTACGCACCGAGGCTGTGCGTCTACGCGTAGATGCCTGTGCGCAGCTACCTGTACACCGACACCCGCGCGCTGCTGCTCGCCGCCCGCCTGCGCTCCACGCCCTGGCGGCTCCCGGAGATCCTGCCCCCTTCATCACCAGGCATCGTCGCGCCCGCGTGTGTCCCACCAGCGAGGACGCTTCGCCTCCGGGCGCCAATCCACCCGCCCCTACGCCTGTTGCCGTCGCGCCACCGCTGTACCGCGACGACGCCGTCGGTGTCACTACGGCCGGGCAGCGCGCGGGCCACAGATAACTCGCATTCCAGGCATGTCACACACATGGGCCACGCACATGGGCCACGCACCTGGCTCGTGACACGAACGTCTCCCTGGAAGTGGCCGGCGCGATGGCCACCCGGATATCCATGACAGCGGCGACGTCGCAAAGCAGGCCTCAAAGCGGGCGTTATGGCCGGCGCCGCCCCGCTGGGGCAATCGGCAACCGAGCGAGCCGCCAAACCGCCGAGCCACCAATCCTTCGAACCGCCGAACCGCCAACCCGCCAAAAGCTGAGCCGCCGCACCACCGCACCACCGCACAGCCGAGCCACCAAGCCTCCAGGCCTCTGCACCGCCGCACCACCGCACAGCTGAGCCACCAAACAGCTGAGCCGCTGAGCCGCCGAACCGCCGAACAGCTGGGCGAGCAGTACAGCAAACAAGCGCCCAAGCACGTGAAATGACGCCATACCGATCGCGGCGGTGAAAAACGCACACGGTATCGGTGAACGGTGTAACTAGACCCCACACCGGCGCATTCGCCATTCTCTCTGTAGCGATAAACAGGGAGATGGCGGCATATGGATGACTACGAGCTCTACTGCCTGGCCGATTTGTTGTTCTACGACAGCCCCGACCAGAAAAATGCAGAGATTTCGGATTTTTCCGCTTTGTCGAGAGAAATTCCGGAGGGCTGGTTTCATCAGGCGACCGACACGTGGATGTACTTCACGCCGGCCGATGTCGCCGCGCTCCCCACGCAGGGTTGGAAGATCCACGTGTCCGCTCGGCTGGCCGACGCGGAACGGGCGGTGCGTACGGTCTGGGACTACTGCGTGCCGAGGAACGTGGCGTTCAAGTTCCTGCGCAGCGAGTCCGTACTGGTGATGCACAACTCCAAGGCTGCCTCCCGTTCGTCCAGCGGCAAGCTGATCGCCATCTATCCCCCTGACGAGGCCCGGCTCGAAACCATCCTGACCGAGCTGGACGAGCTGCTGCGCGGGGTCGAGGGCCCGTACATCCTCAGCGACCTGCGCTACGGGAGCGGCCCGCTCTTCGTGCGGTACGGCGGCTTCGCCGAGCGGCGCTGCCTGGACACGAGCGGCGAGATGGTGCTCGCGATCGAGGACGGCGCGGGCCGGCTCGTCCCGGACGTGCGGGGTTCCACCTTCTCAGTGCCCCCGTGGGTTGAGCTGCCCGCGTTCCTGGAACCCCACCTGGCCGCGCGCAACGCCGTGACGGTGGAGGGCCTGCCGTACGAGATCGAGAGCGTGCTGCACTTCTCCAACGGCGGAGGCGTCTATCTCGGCCGGGACACGGCGACCGGACGGCGCGTGGTCCTGAAGGAGGCGCGGCCGCACGCGGGACTCGACGCGGCCGGACGCGACGCGGTCGCCCGGCTGGAGCACGAGCGCGACATCCTGCGGCGGCTGGCCGGCCTGGACGCGGTGCCCGCGCTGCTGGACCACTTCACGGTCGGGGACCACCACTTCCTGGTGGAGGAGTTCATCGACGGCAACCCGTTGCAGCGGCTCCTCGTGCACCGCTATCCGCTCACGCGGACCGACCTCGCGCCCGACGCGCTGCCGGCGTACACCGAGTGGGCGCTGGACATGCTGGGCCGGGTGGAGCGGGCGGTCGGCTCGCTGCACGAGCGCGGCGTGGTCTTCGGCGACCTCCACCCGAACAACATCCTCGTCACGGACGAGGGCCGGGTGGCGCTGATCGACTTCGAGGTGGCGACCTTGGCCGAGGACGGGGCCCGCCCGGCGCTGGGCCATCCGGCCTATGCCGCGCCGTCCGACCGGCGCGGGGTGGCGGGCGACGAGTACGCGCTGGCCTGCCTGCGGCTCGGCCTGTTCGCGCCGCAGACGACGATCATGGCGCCGATGCGGCCGGGCAAGGCCCGGCATCTGGCCCGGCTGGTCGCGGACACGTTCCCGGTCCCCACCGCGGCGATCGAGGAGGCGGCCCGCACCATCGCGGGCGACCACGACATGGAGGAGCCGCCCGACCCGGGCCGCTGGCCGGAGATCCGCGACGCGCTGTGCCGCGCCATCCTGGCCTCGGCCACGCCGGACCGCGACGACCGGCTCTTCCCCGGTGACGTGGCGCAGTTCCGTCCGGGCGGCGGGCTCACCCTCGCGCACGGCGCGGCCGGGGTCCTCCACGCCCTGGCGGCGACCGGGGCGGAACGGTGCCCGGACCATGATGACTGGCTGCGCAAACGCGCCGTCACGCCGGAGCCCGGCAGCGCTCTCGGCTTCTACGACGGCCTACACGGCGTCGCCCACGCCCTGGAACGGCTCGGGCACCGGCAGGATGCCCTCGACGTCATGGACATCTGCCTGCGGGAGCGGTGGGAGGGGCTCGGGCCGGGCCTGTACGCGGGCCTGGCCGGCATCGGGCTGAACCTGCTGGACCTCGGCGAGGCGACCGGCGAGTCCGCGCTCCTCGACCGGGCGCGGGAGGTGGTCGACGTGTGCGCCGACCGGCTCGGCGGCCCCGACGACGTACCGGAGATCAGCGGCGGCGCGAACCCGCGCGCCGGGCTGATGTTCGGCTCGTCCGGCCCGGCGCTGCTCTTCCTGCGCGCGTACGAGCGGTCCGGCGACGCGGGGCTGCTCGACCTGGCCCATGTGGCGATCCGCCAGGACCTGCGGCGTTGCGTGCGCGCGGCGGACGGATCGCTCCAGGTGAACCAGGGCTGGCGTCACCTTCCGTACCTGGACGAGGGGTCGGTCGGCATCGCGCTGGTGCTGTCCCGGTATCTCCTCCACCGGGCCGACGAGGAACTCGGCCCCGCCCTGGACGACCTGCTGACGGTCACCCGATCCGCGTACTTCGTGCAGCCCGGCCTGTTCACCGGCCGGGCCGGGGTGATCGCGGCGCTGGCGATGGTCCGGCGGTCGGATCCCGGGCTCGCCGCGCAGATCCGCGGCCTGCGCTGGCACATGCTCCCGTACGGCGAGGGCGTGGCGTTCCCCGGCGACGGTCTGCTGCGGCTCTCGATGGACTTCTCCACAGGAACGGCCGGCGTCCTGTTCGCCCTGGGCGCGGCCTTGCACGAGGAACCGGTGTTCCTCCCCTTCAGCCAGCCGCCTGGCCAGCGGCTCCCGTCCCGACGAGCAGGAAAGGAGGTGTAGACGAATGGTTCTCCTCGATCTTCAGGGCATGGAGACCCCCGGTGGCGGCGGCCACAACGGCGGCGGTAGCACGCTGACCGTGCTGACCTGCCAGTCCGGGCGGCCGAGCAACCTCAGCATCGCTCTCTGCCACTAAGCAGAGGCCGGTCATATGAAGGTCGCCGTCACGGCGGCCTCTCGGGCCCCGGGTGCTTGCGCCCGGGGCCCGACCCCTGCGGCCCGACTCCCATCGGGCGGGGCCGCCCGCTCGGAAGGAGCACCCCCGAAGACAGCCACGGCACGCGCCGGAACCCCGGATCTCGGGAACCGGCGACGTCCCGGACGAGCGTCGCGCTCGGTGAGGAGGACGGATGGAGGCGGCAGACCGGCTGGTCGTCCGGACGGTCCGGCACGGCGGCCCGTGGGTGTTCGTCCTGGCCGTGGTGGCCGTGGGCGGTTCGGTCCTCGAACTTGCCCTGCCGTACGTCATCGGCCGGACCGTGGACACGCTGATCACTGGAACCTCTCCCGGCGTCTTCTCCGGCTCCGTCATCGGCTCCGTCACCGGCTGCGCGCTGGTCCTCGCCGGAGTCGTCGTCTGCGACAGCCTGCATGTGTGGGCCTCCGGCTCGTCCAGCGCCGCCGCCTCGGCGTGGCTGCGCCACCGGGCCATGACGCACGTGCTCGGCGCCGGCCCCGCGTTGACCCGCCGCCTCCCCGAAGGGGACCTCACCACCAGGCTGGGCATGAACGCCGAGGAGACCGGGCACGCGCCCGAGGCGATCGTCAGCGGCGCGTCCCTGCTGGTCCCGACGGTCGGCGGCCTGGTGGCGCTCGTTCTCATCGACCCGCTGTCGGCGCTCACCCTCGTCGCCGGGCTCGTGCTGATCGTGCTCGTGCTGCGCGGCTTCATGCGGGACACGTCCGAGGTCGTCGCCGCATATCAGGGGGTGCAGGGCGACATCGCCGCCCGCCTGGTCACCGCGCTGTCCGGCGCGCGGACGATCGCCGCCGCCGGGACGACGGAGAGCGAGGTCGCGCGGGTGCTCGCGCCGCTCCCCCTCCTGCGCGCGTACGGCGTGGGCCTGTGGCAGGCGAACGCCAAGGCCGGGGTCCGCACCGGTGTCGTCGTGCCGCTTCTTGAGGTGGCGGTGCTCGTGGTCGGCGGCCTGCGGCTCGCCGGGGGCGATCTCACGGTCGGCGAGCTGTACGCGGCGGCTCGATACGCGGTGCTCGGCGCGGGGCTCGGCTCCGCGCTCGGATACGTGGGACGGCTGGCCAGGGCGCGGTCGGCGGCCGGACGGGTCGAGGAGCTGTGGCGGCAGCCTCCCCTGACGTACGGGCGGCGCGCGCTGCCCGCCGGTTCGGGAGCGCTGGAGTTCCGGGGCGTCTCGGGGAGCGGGCTGCGCGGCGTCGACCTCGTCATCCCGGGCGGGGTTGCGGTCGCGGTGGTGGGCAGGTCCGGGTCCGGCAAGTCGGCGCTCGCCGCGCTGGCCGGTCGGCTGGCCGACCCGTCCGAGGGGACCGTGTTCCTCGACGGCGTGCCCGTGCGCGAGCTGTCCCGTAGGGCGCTGCGCCGGGCGGTCGGCCACGCGTTCGAGCGGCCGGTCCTGGTCGGCGACACGGTCGGCGACGCGATCGGTCTCGGTCTGGCCGGCCCGGCCGAGCCGGACGCGGACGAACCGGAGGCGGCCGAACCGGAAGCGGCCGAACCGGAAGCGGACGAACCGGAAGCGGACCGACCACCCCGTCTCCGCGCACAAGGTCCTGACGCGACCCTCGTCCCGGCGGCACGGGCGGCCTGCGCCGACGAGTTCGTCCGGCGGCTCCCCCTGGGCTACGCGACGCCGCTGGCGCAGGCGCCGATGTCGGGCGGTGAGCGGCAGCGGATCGGGCTGGCCCGCGCCTTCGCCCAGGGCTCCCGCCTGCTGGTGCTGGACGACGCGACCTCCAGCCTGGACACCCTCACCGAACGCCGGGTCGCCGCCGCGCTCTCCGGCGAGCTGCGCGGGCGGACCCGCGTCCTGACGACCCACCGGGTCGCGACCGCCGCCAGGGCGGACGCGGTGCTGTGGCTGGAGAACGGGCGGCTACGCGGCTACGACCGGCACGAGGTGCTGTGGGAGCGGTACCCCGCCTATCGGGCCGTCTTCCAGACCGATGTCCCCGGCTTCTCGGACGGGGGGCGGGCGTGATCTGGCGGTCGGTGACCCGGGAGCCGCGCCGGCTGGCGCGGCTGGCGGGGTGGTCCCTCGCGGAGGCGCTGCCCTCGTTGCTCATCGGGCACGCGATCGCGCGCGCCATCGAGGACGGCTTCGCGGCGGCCAGGCCGGTCGCTGGGCTGGCCTGGCTCGCCCTGCTCGGCGGCGCGTGGCTGGTGGCTGCGGTGGGCGCCCGGCAGTCCGTCCTGGCCGTCGCCGCGATCGCCGAGCCGTTCCGAGACGAACTGCTGGCCCGGGTGGTCGGCGGCGCCGTCCGCCACGCGGTGACGCCGCCGTGGCGGCCGGGCGCGGAGTCGGTCGCCCGGTCCACCCTCCAGGTCGAGCTGGCCAGGGACGCCTTCGCCGCGGTGATCACGGCGGTCCGGTCGTTCGCGTTCACCGTGGTGAGCGTCGTCGTCGGCATGGCGACGCTCCTGCCGGCCATGCTGCCGCTGGTGCTGCCGCCGTTCGCCGCCGGGCTGGCGGTGTTCCTGCTGTCGCTGCCCGCCATGGCGCGTCGGCAGCGCGCCTTCCTCGTCGCGGACGAGCGCCTGGCGGAGTCGGTGACGGCGATGGCGGGGGGCCTGCGCGACATCGTCTCCTGCGGAGCCGAGGGCCGCGTCGCCGCCGACATCGGACAAGCGATCGCGGCGCAGGCGGTGGCGGCGCGCCGCGTCGCCCGCGTGACGGCGGTGCGCACGCTGTCGCTCGGCGTGGCGGGCTGGCTGCCCGTCCTGCTCGTGCTGGCGTACGGTCCCGGGCTCGGCGCGAGCGCCGGAGCGGTCGTCGGGACGCTCGCCTACGTCGTCCAGTCGCTCGCGCCCGCGCTCGGCGGCCTCGTCGAAGGGCTCGGGGTCAGCGGGGTGCGGCTGGCGGCGTCCGTCGCCAGGATCCGGGAGACCACGCCGCTGCCCGGTCCCGGGGCGAGGCGCGCCGGAACGGGCCGGGGCCGGGCGGTCACCCCGCGCGAACCGCGCCCCGGGCCGCGGAGGACGAGGACGGTCCGGCCGCGCGACGCCCGGGTCGAGCTGCGCGGCGTGACGTTCGCGTACGGGCCGGAGGCGGAGCCGGTGGTGTCCGGCCTGGATCTGGTCCTGCCCGAGGGGTGCCGCCTGGCCGTGGTCGGCCCGAGCGGGCTCGGCAAGTCCACCCTCGCGGCGCTGGTCACCGGCCTGCTCGAACCGTCCTCGGGAGAGGTCAGGATCGGCGGCGTGCCCGCCCGGGACGTCGATCCGGCCGCCCGTGTGCTGATCCCGCAGGAGGCGTACGTCTTCCAGGGCACGCTCCGCGAGAACCTCACCTATCTCGCCTCCGCCGCGCCGGACGCCGTGCGGAGGGCGATCGACGAGGTGGGCATGGCGGAGCTGGCGCACCGGCTCGGCGGGCTGTCGGCGGAGGTCAACCCGGCGGCCCTGTCGGCGGGCGAGCGTCAGCTCATCGCGCTGACCAGGGCGTACCTGTCACCGGCCCGGCTGGTGATCCTGGACGAGGCGACCTGCCATCTCGACCCGGCGGCCGAGGCGCGGGCGGAGGCGGCGTTCGCCCGGCGCGGGGGCACCCTCGTCGTGGTCGCGCACCGGCTCACCTCGGCGCTCCGGGCGCGGCACGTGCTGCTCATGGACGGCACGCGCGTGCGGCTCGGCACACATGACGAGCTGGTCGCCGTGTCGCCGCTCTACCGCGATCTGCTCGGTCAGTGGACCCCCGACGTGAGGCAGGTGTCATGAAATATCCCTATGTGGAGCGCCAGGCTGTCGTCGATCGGCTGCACGGCGTCGCCGTACCGGACCCCTACCGCCGCCTCGAGGACCCGGACGACCTGGAGACGCGGAGGTGGCTGGCCGCGCAGGACGACCTCTGGCGGGCACACGCGGCCGCGCTGCCCGGCCGGGCCCGGCTGTACACGCGGCTGGCCGAACTGGCGGACGCGGGCATGGTCACCGCGCCGCTGTGGCGGGGCGAACGGGCGTTCTTCCTGCGTCGCACGGCGGGGCAGGAGCACGCGGCACTCCACGTCACCGGGCCCGGGCCGGCCGAGCAGCTCCTCCTCGACCCGTCGGTGCTCGACCCGACCGGCCTGACCACGCTCGACGCGTGGCAGCCCGACTCGGACGGCGGGCTCCTGGCGTACCAGATCTCGCGCAGGGGGGACGAGCGGTCCGAGCTGTACGTCATGGACGTCCGGACGCGCCGCGTCGTGGACGGGCCGGTCGGCCCCTGCCGCTACTCCCCCGTGGCCTGGCTGGCCGGGGGGACCGGCTTCTTCTACGTGCGGACCGAGCCGCGCGGCGTCTTCCTGCACCGGATGGGCGTCCCGGCGGACGTCCCGGTCTTCGCCCGCGAGGGCGTCGCCTCGTACGGGCTGGAGATCAGCGGGGACGGCCGCTGGCTGGTCGTCTCCGCGTCGCTCGGCTCGCGCAACGACCTGTGGCTGGCCGACCTGGCCGGGGGCCGTCCCGAGGAGCCGGATCTGCGGGTCGTGCAGGAGGGCGTGGACGCGCGGACCGCGCTGACCGTCGCCCGCGACGGCCGCGTGTACGTCGTCACCGACCGGGACGCGCCCCGGGTGCGGCTGTGTGTGGGCGACCCGGAGCGGCCGGACGTGTGGAAGGACCTGGTCCCGGCCGACCCGGAGGCGGTTCTCGCGGACTTCGCCATCCTCGACGGGACCGGGCCGAGCCGCCCCCTGCTGCTCGTCACCCGCGTCCGGCACGCGGTCGCCGAGATCGGCGTCCACGATCTGGACACCGGCGAGCGGCTCGGCACCGTGCCGCTGCCCGGCGCGGGGTCCGTCGGCCCCCTGTCCGTACGGCACGGCCGCGAGGCGTGGTTCACCTACACCGACCACGTCACGCCGCCGGCGGTGTGGCGCTTCGACGGCCGCACCGGTGAGACCGCCCCCGGGCCCGGCCCGGGCGCGCGGGCCGCCGTACCGGGCGGACGGCCGCGGTCCGGCGACGACGAGCCGCGGATCGAGAGCCACCGGCTGCACTGCGTCTCGGCCGACGGGACGCGGGTGCCGATGCTCATCATCGCGCGGGCCGGTCTGCACGGGCCGAGGCCCGCGATCCTGTACGGCTACGGCGGGTTCGGGGTCACGCTGACCCCCGCGTACGCCGCCGACACCCTGGCGTGGACCGAGGCCGGCGGCGTGGTGGCGGTGGCCATGGTGCGCGGCGGCGGCGAAGAGGGCGAGGAATGGCACCGCGCGGGCATGCTGGACCGCAAACAGAACACCTTCGACGACTTCGTCGCGGCGGCGGAGAAGCTGATCGCCGACGGCTGGACCGCCCCGGACCGGCTCGGGATCTGGGGCGAGTCGAACGGCGGCCTGCTGGTGGGCGCCGCCCTGACCCAGCGGCCCGAGCTGTTCGCCGCCGCGGTCTGCTCGGCTCCGCTTCTCGACATGGTCCGTTACGAACGCTCCGGCCTCGGCCCGGCCTGGCGGGGCGAGTACGGCTCGGCCGAGGACCCGGACCTCTTCCGCTGCCTGCTCGGCTACTCGCCCTATCACCGGGTGCGCGAGGGCGTGGACTATCCCGCCACGCTGTTCACCGTCTTCGGCGGGGACACCCGCGTCGATCCCGCGCACGCGCGCAAGATGTGCGCCGCGCTCCAGCGGGCCGCCGGCGACGATCGGCCGATCCTGCTGCGGCACGAGGGCGACGTGGGGCACGGGGCCCGGGCCGCCAGCCGGGCCACCGCGCTGGCCGCCGACACCCTCGCCTTCCTCGCCGCCCACACCGGCCTCTTCCCCTAGTGGGGTTCGGTGCCGCCCGATCAGCGGCCACGCCGCGGCGCCGTACGGCCGGCGACCGGGACGTGCTCGGCCCCGCCGGAGCCGCGTAGGCCGCCCAGGGCCGGGTAGTGGACCATGCCGATGTCGCCGCCCGTCTCCGGCCACAGCCAGCCGCGCTCCAGCGAGATCCTGATCGCCTCCACGCGGGTGCGGGCGCCGACCTTCGGCAGGATGCGGCACAGGTAGTTCCGTACCGTCCCCGGGGACAGATAGAGCCGGTCGGCGATCTCGGTCACTGTGGAGCCTTCGGCGGCGACCTGGAGAACGTCCAGTTCCCGCGAGGTGAGCGGGTTCTCCGGGGCGTTGAGCGCGGCGAGGGCCAGCTCGGGGTCGATCGCCCGCTCTCCGCGCGCCACCCGGCGCACGCAGTCGACGAGCTGCTGGGCCGAGCCGTCCTTGACCATGAAACCGCGGGCCTTGACCCCGAGCGCCCGGCGCAGCGCCGCCGGGGTGCCGCGACCGGTGAGGATCACCGTCTTGCATTCGGGCATCCGCTCGTGCAGCTCGGCCGCGGCGGTCAGGCCGTCGACGCCGGGGAGGCAGATGTCCAGGAGCGCGACGTCCGGACGGGTCTCCCGGGCGAGCGGGACGATCTCGCCGCCCTGGCCGGTCTCCGCGACCACCTCCAGGTCGCCCTCTGTGGAGAGCAGCGCCACGAGGGCCGATCGGACAAGGTGCATGTTCTCCGCTAGCAGTAGACGGATCAAGCCCGTTCTCCTTATGCGCCTTCGCGACGGTCGGTTGCACGCGATTTCTCCCCCGGCCCGCACAGCTTCGTATCTCGCCCCCATGGAAGCTGCGCCCACTCCATTCGGAAATATAGCGTTATCTTCTGCCGAGGCATTCAAATATCGTGATCTAGCTGGATTATTTCTCCAGTCTCCATGATCAGACGCGAGGCCGCTCCCAGCGGTTTACCGGCATCCGGCCACATCAGCGAGCGGGACGCCCGCTGACGCTCCACGCACCCACAACAGATCCGGACAATTTACACCGAATTCAACAAACCATAGAAATCGGGATACACCCCATCCATTGCGCCATTTCTCCGACGAATATGGAGTTCCAAACGGCGCGGCCCCCGGCATTCGAGGATCGCGCGGAAAACAGCGGTACGGCCCCGCCCCTGCGAGGGGCGGGGCCGCGAGCGACGGCTGTGTTCAGTTATCCCGGGAACGCAGCAGGCGGCGGGTGAGGTCGTCGAGGCGGCCGGCGTCGCCCGGAACGAAGGACGGGTTGTCCAGGCTGATCCGAGCGTCCGGGAGGAAGGCGCTGAGCGGCTCGGCGGGTGGGGCGTCGACGCGCGCGATGATCGGTTTGATGCCGTCGTCGACGGGTGCGCCGTACCTCTTGAGCCCCGCGACGTGGGCGGCGGTGGCCGCGTCGTACTCGCCGGCGAAGCTGGTCGAGACGGGGCCGGGGTTGATCAGCACGTACCGGGTGGGTCCGGCGGCATGCCGGCGGGCGAAGGCGACGCCGAGCAGGTCGTTGGCGCGGCCGGCCTGCATCTGGGCGGCGACACCGTCGTAGCCGCGTTCGAGCATGAGGTCGTTCCAGCGGATGCGGCCGGCGGGGATGCCGGGCGCCGGCCCGGACACGTTGACGATGACGCGTGGCCGGTCCAGGCCGTGGCTGAGCAGGAACCGGCTGAGGTAGTCCAGCGCGAAGGTGCCCTCGAAGCCCTCCGCTGTGACGAAGCGGGTAGAGCGGAAGTACCTGGCGCACAGCACGAGCGCGCGCACGGCGGGGTAGCGCTCGTTGATCTCCTCGATGACGCGCCGGTTCTCGGCGACGAGACTCAGATCGGCCCGGATGAAGTGGGCGTCGGGGAGGGTGGCGGCCTTGGCGGGGTCGCGGCCGACGATGACGACGGTGTCACCGCGGTCGAGATAGGTGCGGGCCAGGGCCCGGCCCATCCCGTCGGTGCCACCGGTGATGACGATCGCTGTCATGAGGACGCCTTTCCGGATGTGACGGCTTGGGGGTGGTCGGACGGCTCCTGGGGACGGCCGGGCAGCAGCGGGATCGCGGCGAGCACCGCCGCGATGGCGGCGACGACGAGCCAGAAGACTCCGTGGAATCCGGCGATCGGGTCGCCGGAGGTCTGCAGGACGAGGGTGACCAGGGCGATGCCGAGTGCGGCGCCGAGCTGGTTGAGCATGTAGAGCACGGAGCTGCCCTGCGCCACCATGGGGCCGGGCAGGCTCCGGTACAGCGACCCCATCGTCGGGGCGCTGAAACAGCCCATGCCCAGGCCGATGGTCAGCGCCGCCAGCACGGGCCACATCTCGGCGGTGTCGGCTCCGATCCGGGTGAACGCCAGTGCGCTGAGCCCGGCCAGGGCCGCGCCGCCGACGGCCAGGCCGCGGGCGCCGAGCCGGTCCGACAGCCCGCCCGCGAGCGGCATGGCGATCGCGCCGCCCAGACCCGCCGGGGCCATCAGCAGCCCGGCGGCCAGCACGCCCTGCCCGTGTGCCTGCTGGTAGTACAGCGGCAACGCGAACAGGGTCGCGAAGTTGGCCAGGCCGCCCAGCCCCATGATGGTGACGCTGGCGGTGAAGCCGCGGGAGGCGAACAGCCGTACGTCGATCAGCGGTGGCGTGCGCCGCGCGGCGAGCGCGTGGACGACGTAGCCGATCATCAGCGCGACGCCCGCGGCCAGCGGGAGTAGTGCCTGCCAGGTGATGAACGCTCCGTGTTCGGCCGTTTGCGACAGAGCCAGGACGAGCGCGGCGAATCCCGGCGCGAGCAGGGCCAGTCCCAGCACGTCCAGGCGGACCTGTGCCCGCCGCCCGGCCGGTGAGTCGGCCGGGGAGTCGGCCGGGGAATCGGCCGGAATCACCCGCAGGGCCAGCACGTACGCGATCAGTCCGATGGGCACGCTGAGCAGGAACATCCAGCGCCACGACAGATCGTGCAGGACCGCGCCGCCCGCGATCGGCCCGAGCACCGGTCCCAGCGACAGCACGACCCCCATCAGGCCCATCACCCGTCCGGCGCGTCGCGGTCCGGCGGCGCGGGCCAGCAGGATCAGCACGAGCGGGTCGAGCAACCCGGCGCCGAGGCCCTGCAGAGCGCGGAAGGCGATCAGGCTGCCGACGTTCCAGGCCAGTCCTGCGGCCAGCGACCCCGCCATGAACAGCGCCAGGCCGGTCAGCCACAGCCGTCTGCCGCCGAACCTGTCGACCGCCCAGGTGGTGAACGGGATGGTGGCGGTGACCACCAGCAGGAACCCGGTGGAGGCCCAGCCGACCATGCTGAGCGAGGCGTCGAACGCCACGGCCAGACTCTCGGTGGCGACGGCGGCCATCGTGCTGTTGAGGATCCCCAGCAGCCCGCCCAGCAGGACCACGGCGATCATCACCAGTAGCCGCGGATCGAGACGATCGTCTTCCTCTGTTGAACTCATGAGTTCAAAATACTTACCTCGCTGATCCAAACGCAACCTCATGGTTCACGGGACTGAACCAGTGAGTACAATCAGGGCATGGTCAGGTCACGTGGACGGATCGACAAACGACAGGCGATCCTGGACGGCGCGTTCACCGTGTTCGCCCGTCAGGGGTACGCCCAGGCCTGCGTGCAGGAGATCGCCAACGAGGCGGGCGTGGCCAAACCCACGGTGTACAACCACCTCACCGACAAGGCCACCCTGTTCCGGCACGCGATGCAGACCGCGGCCCAGACCGCGCTGCATGAGCGACTCGCCGCGCTGGAACCGCTCGCCGAGCCCGGCCCCGACCTGCGCGCCACGCTGGAGGAGGTCGGCCACCGTCTCCTCCGCCTGCACACCGACGACCGTTCCTGCGCCCTGCGGCGGCTGCTCTATTCGGAGATCACCCAGTTCCCCGACATACTCGACATCGTCACCGAGAGCGGGCCGCACCGCCTCACCCAGGCGGTGGCCGACCGGCTGGCACGGCTCACCCTCGCCGGACGCCTGCGCGCCTCCGACCCCGACCGAGCGGCCGAACAGTTCATGGCACTGCTCACCGGTCCGCTGGAAGCACGCTCCCGGATGGGGACCCGCCGGATCGACGACGCCGAGCTGCATGAGATCGCCCGCGCCGCCGTCGGCACGTTCCTCGCGTCCTTCGGCCCGGCGGACGGATAGACGGCGGATCGACTTCCTCTCCACGCGCTCCACAGGAGAACGGCGGTCGCCCCCGGCCGGGTGATCAGACGCCGGGGCCTGCCGAGCGTGGTAGGGCGCGTCTCGCCGGCGGGTCAGCCGGGCAGAGAGGCGAGCCAGCCGGTCAGGATCTCGTTGACCTCCGCTCGCCGCTCCTGCTGGATCCAGTGGCCGCAGCCGTCGAGAATGCGCGAGGAGACCAGGCCCGGCAGGGTGGCGGGGTATGCCTCGATGGCGTCGGCCATCCAGGTGGTCGACGCGTCCCGCGCGCCTCCGATGAACAGCGACGGCTGAGTAATCGGCGATCCGTTGAAGTCGGCGAGGTCCTCCCAGTCCCGGTCCATGTTCCGGTAGCGGTTGAGAGCCCCGCTCATACCGGTCCGCTCGAACTCCGCGGCGTAGACGTCGAGATCGTCCTCGCTGAGCCAGGCGGGCAGCCGACCTGTGGGGAACCGGTCACGCAGCCTTCCGCCCCGGGACACGAAGTGCGGGTCCGGGGCGCCGGCGGGGGGCATCGTGTCGGCGGACAGGGCGGCGTAGAAGCCGGCGAGCCAGCCGCGGACGTCCGGTTCGATCTCGGCCTCGGCCCGGCCGGTCGCCTGGAAGTAGCTGACGTAGAACTCCTCGTCTCCGCCCATCTGTGCGAAGACGTCGCTTGGGCGCGGTCCGCCGGGCGGCGCGTACGGCACGCTCAACAGCCCGACCGCGCGGAAGACGTCGGGCCGTACGACGGCGGAGTCGGCGGCGATCGTCGCACCCCAGTCGTGGCCCACGATCACCGCCGTCCGCTCGCCCAGGGCACGCACCACGGCGACGTTGTCCTCGACCAGTTCCAGCATCCGGTACGCGGCCACGTCTGCGGGCTTGGAAGAACGGCCATAGCCGCGAACGTCGATGGCGACGGCCCGGTAACCGGCCGCAGCCAGTGCCGGCAACTGGTGGCGCCAGGAGTACCACGACTCAGGAAACCCGTGCACCAGCAGCACCAGCGGCCCGGAGCCCTGTTCCACCAGGTGGATGCGACCAGCGGGCGACGAGACCACCCGATGCGTGGCCGCCGCGGCGGCGGGAGCGGACGTCGACATCGATCCCCCAAAGCTCTCGATCCTCGTGCGAGCAGGTGCGGACCAGGTGAGCGCACCGACTGATGACTCGCGCGTCAATCGTCCGCTGTGCGGTGATGCCGCCGTGAATCGTCTTGCCGCTTCGGCAAATCCCGCCGCTGCCCCGCGCTGCTCCGCCGCGGGTGGCGGCGGAGCAGCGGGAGGGACGTCAGCAAGGGGGCAGGGCGATCCAGGCGGACGGGTGCGCCGAGCAGGGGCCGCCGTCGTGCACCATGAGGCGGCCGGCCCGGGGCTCGACCGCGATGGTGGCCAGCGACGCCCAGCGCGTGCCGAGCCGCCCGTCGGCGGACGCGTGGCAGCAGATCTCGGCGCCGTCGCCCGGATGGGCGGTGAGCAGCGCGGCGAGGTCGTCGGCGTCGTCGAGGCGCCATCCGTGCCGGATCCGCCCGGCGAGCAGGCGGGCCCGGTCGTAGGTCTCCGGCTCGGCCCGGCCGCGGAACTCGCCCGCGGCGAGCGCCGGGTCGGCGAAGTGGTTGGTGTGGACGAGCCAGGAGGAGCCGTCCGGCATGGTCAGGTCGGAGGTGATCACAGCGGCCCCGGCCGGGCTCAACTCGACGCACGCCGCCCGATCCGCGGTGACGACGGTCACGACGGTGGAGGCGGACACCGGGGCCTCGGTCAGGATGGCGACCGCCTCGGCGTACGACCGCGCGCCGCCGAGGACCTTGCGGGCGACGAGGTGAACCGGCACGCCGTCCGCGCCGTCGTCCGCGTGGCCGAGGATGTTGAACAGCACACCGACCCCGGCCTCGTTGAGGCCGATCTTGGCGAGGATGCCGTGCTCGGTGATCCCGGTGAAGGCCACCGTGTCACCGCGTACGGACTGCAGGTGCCACCCGTCCGCCAGTTCCTCGTGCCAGTCCCACGTCTGCCCGCCCAGGACGCCGGCGCGGACCACGGTCGAGCACTCCCCGGCGCGCGGCGTTCCGGCCGCGGCGAGGATCTCGGTGCGCGCGTTGAGCGCGGCGGCGACCCACAGCGGGACGCCCGCGCCCTCGGCGACGCCCTCGACCTCGTCGGCCAGTTCGGGCGCCCACGCGCGGGTGGCGGCGAGGCTCCGGAGGGCGAGCGCGGGGACGTCGAGCGTCACGCCCCTGGCCGCCGCGGCGACCTCGAACAGCTCCGAGTACGTGCGCCAGCCCCGCGCGATGTCGGCGCCGAGCCGCTGCCCGCGCGCACGCCCGCGCCGCCTCGGGTCGGCTTCCTCGATCCGCAGGTGCGTACGGGGGCTCACGCCTCCACCTCCCGCGCGTCCGCGCCGGTGGACAGCCGGGGCCGCCATCCGGGCCGGGGCGCGCTGTCGCGCAGCAGCACCGTGTACGCGTGCCGGGGACGGTCGAGCACCTCGTCGGTGCTCCCCCGTTCGACGATCCGGCCCTGCCGCATGACGACGACCTCCTCGCTCACCTGCCGTACGACGGACAGGTCATGGGTGATGAACAGATAGGTGAGCCGGCGGGCCTGCCGGATCTCGGCCAGCAGGTTGAGCACCTGCGCCTGCACCGACACGTCCAGCGCGGCGACGGCCTCGTCCAGGACGAGGACGCGCGGCTCGGCGGCGAGCGCCCGGGCGATGGCGACCCGCTGCTGCTGGCCGCCGCTGAGCTCGCCGGGCAGCGCCCGGGCGTGCGCGGGCCGCAGTCCCACCTGGTCGAGCAGCTCGCCCACCCGGCGACGCGCCTCGTCCCCGGTGACCCGGTGGTGGGCGGCGAGCACCTCCTTGATCGCGGCCTCGACCGTGCGGCGGCGGTTCAGCGACCCGTTCGGGTCCTGGAAGACCATCTGGATGTCGCGGGCGCGGGCCCGCCGCTCCGCCCGGCGCGGCCGCCGGGCGACGGGGCGACCGGCGAGCACGACCTCTCCGCCGTCCGCGCTTTCGAGGCCGACCAGGATCCGGGCCAGGGTCGTCTTCCCCGATCCGGACTCGCCGACGACCGCGAGGCAGCTCCCGTCGGCGACGGCGAGGCTGACATCGTCGAGTGCGTGGACGGTGCGGCGCCGCTTTCCCCGGCCGACGGCGAACTGCTTGCTCAGCCCGCTGATCTCGATGACGTTCTCCGCGGTGGTGCTCACGCCCTCGCCTCCGTTTCGCCGTCCCGGCCGGTCTCCGCCGGTGCCCCCGAAACACCCGCCGCGTCATCCGCGGGTGCGCCCGCCAGCTCGTCGGCCAGTTCACCGGCCCGCAGGCAGCGGGTGGTGCGGCCGGCGTCGTGGACCAGCGCGGGCTCCTCCCGCTCGCAGCGCGGCGCCGCCCACGGGCAGCGGGCCGCGAACGCGCAGCCGCCCTCGACCTCGTACGCGGCGATGGGCCGGCCGGGGATGACGGGCAGCGCGGGCACCCGGGCGGCGATGTTCGGCCGCGAGTCGAGCAGCAGCCGCGTGTACGGATGCCGCGGCGCCGCATGGAGCTGCGCGGGCGTCGCGATCTCCACGATCTCCCCCGCGTACAGCACGGCGATGCGGTCGCACACGGCCGAGGCGAGCTCGAGATCGTGGGTGACGAAGAGCATGGCCATGCCGTGCTCGCGGCGCTGCCCGTCGAGGATGGCCATGACCTCCGACTGCGTGGTGACGTCGAGCGCCGTGGTGGGTTCGTCGGCCAGCAGCAGCCGGGGCGCGCTCGCCACCGCCGCGGCGATGACGACGCGCTGCAGCATCCCGCCGGAGAGCTGGTGCGGGTAGGACGCCATGCAGCGGTCCACGTCGGCGATCCCGACCTGGGCGAGGAGGTCGCGGGCCCGGCGGGTGGCCGCCTCCCGGCTCTCGCCGCGCGCGTCGCACAGCCCCTCGACGAGGAACCGTGCGACCCGGAGCACCGGATTCAGCGCGGCCCGGGGGTTCTGGCTGATCATCGCGATGGCGTCGGCGCGCACTCGGCGCAGGTCGGCGGCGCCGAGCGTCCGCACGTCCCGGCCGTCGAGCAGCACCCGTCCGGTCACCCGGGCGCCGGCGGGCTCGGTGCGCAGGACGGTGCGCAGGGTCATCGACTTGCCCGACCCCGACTCACCGACGAGGCCGAGGGCCTCTCCGGGGGCGAGGGACAGCGAGACGCCCCGCAGGAGGGTCCGGTCTCCGTGCTTGGAGGGCAGGTCGAGACGGACATCGTCGAGTTCGAGGACGTTCATGCCCGGCCACCCGCCTTCCGCCCGCCGAGCCGCTCGCCGATGACGCTGAACGCGGCGACGGCGACGACGATGCACACGCCCGCGAAGACGCTCTGCTGCGCGTGGCCCTGGAGGAGCGAGTCCTTCCCCTGCGACACCATCAACCCCCAGTCGGCGGTCGGCGGCTGCACACCGAGCCCGAGGAACGACAGCGCGGCGAGGTCGATCATCGCGTACCCGAAGTTGATCGCGGCGCCGGTGAGGATCTGCGGCGCGATGTTGGGCAGGATGTGCCGCACGCTGACGACGAGCCCGGACAGACCCTGGAGCTCGGCCGCCTGGACGTAGCCGAGCCGTCGCTCGCGCAGCGCGACGCTGCGCAGCACGCGCGCGGTGTAGGGGACGTACGCGATGGCGAGGGCGACCGTGACCTGTCCGAGCCCGGTCCCGAACACGGCGACGGCGAGGATCGCGAGCAGCAGGTTCGGGAAGGCGAACAGCAGGTCGAGGACGCGGCCGACGAGCGCGTCGACGGTCCTGCCGAACCAGGCTGCGACGAGGGCGAGCAGGGCGCCGCCCGCGCCGGCGAGCAGCACGACGACGGCCGCGCCGAGCAGGCTGGTGCGCGCGCCGTACAGCAGGCGGGCGAGCAGGTCGCGGCCGGACTGGTCGGTGCCGAGCAGGTGCTCGGCGCTCGGACCCTGGTAGCGCTCGATGACGCTACCGATGGCGGGGTCGTGGGACGTGATCAGCGGGGCGCACAGTGCGGCCAGCGTGATCAGCGCGACGACCGCCACGGCCGCGAGGCCCAGCGGGCCGAGCCGATCTGCCAGGTCGCCGCCGCGCCGCCGTACGGCCGGCCGTTCGAGGGCCTGCGCGGTCACGCGCTCTCACCTCCGAGTTGGACGCGCGGGTCGATGACCGCGTAGAGGATGTCGATCACCAGGTTGACCACGCCGAAGACCGCGACCAGCAGGAGCGCGACGGCCTGGACGACGGCGAAGTCCTTCTGCTGGACCGAGTTGATGAGCATGGCTCCGACGCCGTCGAGAGTGAAGGCGTGCTCGACGACGGCCGCGCCGGCGACGAGGGCGGCGATGTTCACCCCGACGATCGTGGTGACGGGCAGCATCGCGTTCCGGAGGATGTGCCGGCGGGCCACGACGCGCCAGGGGACGCCGCGGGCCAGCGCGACGGAGACATGCTCCGCCTCGCGTTCCTCGACGACGGCGGTACGGGTGATGCGGGCGACCACCGCGGCCGCCGGGAGCGCGAGCGCCACGGCGGGCAGGGTCAGGTGCTCGATGCGCCCCGCGAAGCCGGACCCGGAGCCGAAGACGGGGAACCAGCCGAGGGTCACCGAGAAGACGCTCATGAGCAGGACGGCGGCGAAGAACGTGGGGACGGCGAAGCCCACGCTCGACCCGAGCAGCACGCCGGTGTCGAACGCGCCGCCCCGCAGGCCGGCGAGCGCTCCGGCGAGCACGCCGAACACCACGATGAGCACGGCGGCGTACAAGGTCAGCCACAGGGTGGTCGGGATCCGGGACGCCAGCAGCGAGGCGACGTCCTGGCGGGTGGTGAGGGACTCGCCGAGGTCGCCGGTGAGCACGCCGCCGAGCCAGTTCCAGTAGCGGATCAGGAAGGGGTCGTCCAGGCCGTACTGGGCCCGGATCGAGGCGAGGACCTCGGGGCTCACGGTCCGGCCCTGGACGAGGAAGCTCTCCGGCGTGCCCGGCGCGGCGTACATCGCCGAGAAGACGAGGAAGCTGGAGATGAGGAGGGTGGCGGCCAGCGCGCCGAGCCTCCGGAGTACGAACCGCAGCACAACGCCTCCGATCAGGAGGTGGGGGGCGCGTCGCCGCGCCCCGGGTCGGTCATGGTCACGCCGCGCCGAGGTCGGCGGCCCAGGGGTAGTAGAGGTAGACGAACGAGGCGGGGACCCCGGTGACCCCCTTGCGGAGGAACAACCTGACCGACGGAGCGGCGATCGGGATCCAGGGCATCCGCTCCATCACCTTCGTCTGCAGCTCGGCGACGGCCTTGGCCCGCTCGGACTCCTCCAGCGTCCCGGCGGCCTGCTCGATGAGGGACTGTGTCTCCGGGTCGGAGTGCCCGTCGAAGTTCTGCGACCCGCCCTTGGCGGCGATCGTCCGCAGGAAGGCGAGCGGGTCGGGGACGTCCATGTAGTTGGTCGTCATGAAGCCGTCGTAACCGGCGCGCGCCTTGGCGTCGGAGAAGAAGGCGCCGTACTGCGCGCTCGGGACGCCCTTGGGCTGGATGGTGAGGCCCAGCTCGCGGGCGGCGTTGGACATCTCCGACAGGATGTCGGCGTAGAACTGACGCTCGCTCGGGTAGGCGATGGTGATCGTCCGGTTCCCGAGGTCGGCCCCGGTGAGGAGCTTCTTCGCCTCGTCGAGGTTCTTCGCGGTGCCGGGCAGGGCGTCGTTCGCGGGGCCGAAGACGCCGTCGCCGTACGTCCAGCCGCCGCGCGGCACCAGCGAGCGGGGCACCTGGGCGGTGCCGGAGAAGACGGTCGCCGCGATGGCGTCCCGGTCGGTGGCGAGCGCCAGCGCGCGCCGCACCGCGGGGTCGCCGAGCGGGCCGCTGCCGGTGCTGATGACGGCCACCACCTGGAGGGACTTGCCGAGGTACAGCGTGCCGGAGCCGGATGCGGAGAGCCGGTCCACCGCGTCGATCGGGACGTCGTAGGAGCCGTCGATGGCGTTGGTCTCCAGGGCGCTCGCGATCGCGCCGGGGTCGACGATGAAGCGCAGGTCGACCTGCCGGGTCTTCGCCCGCCGCGACGCGTCCCAGTACGCGTCGTTGCGCAGCATCGTGATCGACGAGCCCTTCGCCCAGGAGGAGACCGTGTACGGACCGGTGCACATGACGCCGCCTTCGGGCGTGCCGTACTTGGCTCCCGCCTTCTCACGCTGCGCGCGCTGGACGACCACGCCGATCGGGGTGGCCATGTACGAGTTGAGCGTGGCGTCGGGCTTCTTCAGCGTGATGGTGACCTGGTGCTCGCCGGTCTTCTCGATGCTCGCGATGTTGCCCGTGATCTGGTCGGAGGCCCAGTAGCTGCCCTCGTCGGGGTCGAGGTGGCGGCGCAGGCTGAAGAGGACGTCGTCCGCGGTCATCGGCGTGCCGTCCCAGAAGCGGACGTCGTCCCGGAGGGTGAACACCCAGGTCTTCTGGTCCGCGGTCTCGACCTTCTCGGCCAGGTTGGGCTTCAGGGAGTAGTCGGGGTCGAGCCGTGTCAGCCCCTCGCAGAGGTTCGCGACGACGGTGTTCTCGGGGTAGTTGAACGCCTTGATGGGGTCGACGGACGCGGGCTCGCCGAAGGGCAGGTTCCAGGTCGCCTTGTCGAGATCCCGCTGTGCGGCCGGGGTGGTCACAAGGAGGTCGTCGAGCTTGCGGTCGGCCGTCTTCTGGCCGGCCGGGCCACCGCCGCACGCGGCGAGTCCGAGGCTCAGCGAGGCGGCCAGAACCGCTTTCGCGCAGATACGCATCTCGTTCTCCGAACTGGGGGGAGTGGACCCTTTGGGGCCGTTTGAGCAGGCCAAGGGCGCGATAGGCAGCGACCATACAGCACAAAACGTTTTAGTAAAAGGTTTTGTGTCCTACCATGTTCGGTATGTCCGAGCAGGGATCACCCCCCTCCCGACCCACGATCCGTGACGTCGCGCGAGAGGCCGGCGTCTCCGTCACCACGGTGTCCCACGCGCTGAACGGCAAGGGGACCGCCTCCGAGGCCACGCGGCAGCGGGTCCTCGCCGTCGCCGACCGCCTCGCCTACCGCGCCCATCCCATGGCCCGCGGCCTCCGCCAGGGGCGCACCGGCATCCTCGGTCTCGACATGCGCCCGCTCGACGCGATCGGGTCGTACCTGCCCGAGGGCGTGGACTACTTCATGCGGTTCGCCGGCGCCGCGGCGGTGACCGCGCTCGACCACGGGCTCGGCCTCATGCTCGTGCCCGACCTGACCCGCTCGGACATCCCCCAGTACGCCCACGGAGTGGACGGCTACGTCGTCGGCGACCCGGTGCGCGACGACCCGGTGCTCACCCGGCTGATCGACGCCTCGGTGCCGGTCGTCACCGTGGGCCGCGACCCGGGGCGGCCGACGTTCACGGACTGGGTGGGCCCCGACGACGTGGACGAGACCAAGCGCGTCCTCGACCTGCTGCGCTCACGGGGCGCCGAGCGCATCGCGTTTCTGGCGGGCACCGACGACAACGCCTGGAACGTGGACTCCGAGAAGGCGTACCGGTCGTGGGCCCGACGGCACGACATGCCCGCACGCGTCCTGCACATCCCCGAGGCGGCGGCCGAGGAGGGCGGCGCGGACGCCGCCCGGCGGCTGCTGAAGGGCAGGCAGCCGCGGCCCGACGCGGTCTACTGCCAGACCGGACGGCACGCGGCAGGTGTGCTCGCCGAGGCGCGGCGGCTCGACGTGGCCGTCCCGCGTGACCTGCTCATCGCGGCGGGCTCCGACGCGCAGCAGACACGCCACGCGACACCCGCGATCACGGCCCTCGATCTCATGCCGGAGGAGACGGGCAAGGCGGCCGTCGAACTGCTCATCGCACGGCTGGCCGGGGACACCCGGCCGGGGCCGATCGTCCTGCCCGCGGAGCTACGCATGCGCGCCTCCACCGGAGACGGCTGACCGCCGCCTCCCGCGGCGACCGGCCGCCATCGGCGGGATTCGCAAGAAAGCGCGCAAGAATGCATGGCAAATCAGAATGTGATGCCATACATATCGAACAGTTATCTGGAATTTATTTTTCCATGATATGATGTGTTCCGGTTATCTATTTCCGCATTTAGCATCGTCGTTCCACAGCGAGAAAGGAACGACGGGCCCATGCGCGAAGGACAGCCCAGCCAGACCGCGATCATGGCGGCGGCCGCCCGCGCGGCACACCTCGTGGTCGATCGGGAGCCGTTCATCTTCCACGACACCGTGGCCGCCGCTCTGCTCGGCGAGCACGCCGAGCAGATCATCGGCTTCCACCGGGCGTACGGCGACCACCTCGTCCTGTCGGGCGTCCGCGCCCAGGTGACCGCGCGCAGCCACTACACCGAGCGCCGCCTGGCCGAGCTGGCCCGCGACGGCCTGGAGCAGTACGTCGTGCTCGGCGCGGGGCTCGACACCTTCGCCTACCGCGCCGACCCCGCCGGCCGGGTCGCGGTCTTCGAGGTGGACCACCCCGCCACGCAGCAATGGAAGCGCGAACTGCTCGCGGCCGCGGGCATCCCGCTGCCGGAGGCGCTGACCTTCGCGCCCGCGGACCTGGAGACCGGTGATCTCGGCTCGGACCTGGCCGCGGCCGGGTTCGACCCGTCCAGACCGTCCCTGGTGAGCTGGCTCGGAGTCTCCATGTACCTCACGCCGGAGGCGATCGCCGCCACTCTCGCCGCCGTCGGCGGCTTCGCCCCCGGCACGGAGCTGGTCATGGAGTACGCCCTGCCGCCCGCCCTCCGCGACGAGCGCAGCGCCGCCTTCGCGGAGTTCGCCCTTCCCGCGGCCGCCGAGCGGGGCGAACCCTGGCTGACCTTCTTCACCCCCGGCGACCTGTCGGCGCTGCTGGAACGGCAGGGCCTGGAGGCGGTCGAGCACGTACGGCAGGCCGACAGCGTCGAGCCGGCGTTGTGGCGCCGCTCCGACTCCCTGGGTCCCACCGACCTGTGCCGTCTGGCCCGCGCGACCGTCCCCCACCGCCCGGCCGCCGCCACGACCGGACGGCCGGGCGGCTCGTAGGAGGCGGGCGCCCCGGTCGCCTCCGTCACGGGCGGCCGCGGACAAGATCGAGCGCGGCCGCCTCGATCTCGTCCTCGGTCAGCAGGACGTGCGCGGCCGCGTCTCCGAGCGGGACGAAACTGTCCTTGCTCGTGACGCGGGCGACCCGGCCGTCGAAGCCGGCGTCGGCCAGCGCGGCGAGCACGCCCTCGGACACTCCGCCCGACCTGCGGGTCTCGTCCACGACCAGCACCTTGCCGGTGGCCGTCGCCTCCCGCAGCAGGTCGTCCGCCGGCAGCGGGGACAGCCAGCGCAGGTCGACCACGCGGCAGCGCAGGCCGAGACGCCGCGCGACGCGCAGGCTCATGTGCAGGCCGTTGCCGAACGTGACGATGGTGAGCTGGTCGCCCGAGCCGTACACGCGGGCGCGGCCGATCGGCACGTGCTTGGCCGCGATGGGCGCCAGCCACTCGCCGTCGCCCTCCTCGTGCAGGTCCCGCGTGTGGTAGAGGGCGATCGGCTCCAGGAACACGCACACCCTGCCGTCCGCGCGGGCGGCGGCGACGCAGGTGCGCAGCATCGCGGCCGCGTCGTCGGGGCGGGACGGCGTGGCGACGACCAGCCCCGGGATGTCCCGCAGGGAGGCCACCGCGTTGTCGTTGTGGAAGTGGCCGCCGAACCCCTTCTGGTACGCGTATCCGGCGACCCGCACGACCATCGGGTTCCGGTATTGCCCGGACGAGAAGAACGACAGCGTCGCCGCCTCGCCGCGGATCTGGTCGACGGCGTTGTGCAGGTAGGCGAGGTACTGGATCTCGGCGACCGGGAGCAGGCCGGACAGTCCCGCGCCCAGGGCGAGGCCGAGGATCGACTGCTCGTCGAGGAGCGTGTCGAACACGCGCCCCGCGCCGGCCCGGCGGAGCAGCCCGCGCGTCACGCCGTACACGCCGCCCTTGCGCGCCACGTCCTCGCCGAAGACCACCATCTCGGGATAGTGGTCGAGGAGGTCGGCGAGCGTCTGGTTGATCGCCTGGGCCAGCGTGACCGGCTCGGCCGGGCGGGCCCCCGTCGCGCGCGCGGCGGCGACCGCCTCCCCCGCGACGGCGGCCGGACGCGACGGAGCGAGCGACGCCATCACGGCGCGTGCCGTCTCCAGCCGCGCGGCCGACGCGACCTCGCGGGCGATCGCCCGCACCTCCTCGCGTTTGGCCTCGGCCAGGGCGGCCACCTCGTCCTCGGTCACGACGCCCCGCGCGACCAGCAGGCGCGCGGTCGCGGTCAGCGGGTCGCGCTCCTCGTCGGCCGCGATCTCCGCCCGCGACCGGTAGGCCACCTCGGCGTCCGACCCGGCATGGCCCATCAGCCGCACCGTCCGCAGGTGGAGGAAGGCCGGACGCCGGGTGGCGCGCACCCATTCGGCGGCTTCGGCGGCGACCTCGTACGCGGAGGCCACGTCGCACCCGTCGGCGGTGAACTGGCGCATGCCGAGGCGGGAGCCGTACGACGCGATCCATCCACTCGGGGTGCGGACGCTGATGCCGATGCCGTTGTCCTCGCACACGAACAGCACGGGCAACGGGAGCCCCTGGTGCGCGCAGTACGCGGCGGTGTTGAGCGCTCCGACGGCGGTCGAGTGGTTGGCCGAGGCGTCCCCGAAGGAACACACGACCACCGAGTCGCGGGGCCAGGCGCATTCCACGCCGAGCTTGGCGGCCCGTTCGACGGCCAGGGCGACGCCGACCGCGCGCGGCAGGTGCGAGGCGATGGTCGAGGTCTGCGGGATGACGTTGAGCTTCGGATGCCCGAAGACCTTGTGCCGCCCGCCCGCGATCGGCTCCGAGGCCGCCGCGACCACGCCGAGCAGCACGTCGCGCAGCGGATCCGTGCCGGGCACCTGCCGGGCGCGCTCCAGGTAGAAGGCCCCCGACCGGTAGTGCAGCAACGCGGGGTCGGTGGGCCGCAGCGCCGCGGCCACGGCGGCGTTGCCCTCGTGCCCGGCCGACCCGATGGTGTAGAAGCCCGCGCCCTCGGCGCGCAGCTCCCGGGCGGCCAGGTCCAGGTGCCTGCTCCCGAGCTGGCTGTCGTACAGCTCAAGCAGGCGGGTGTCGGTCAGCAACGCGGGCTCCCTTCGTGGCGGACCCGGCCTCCCACGATGGTGTGACGCACCGTCGCGTCCGCCACCTCGGATGCGGTCACCGCCATGATGTCGCGGTCGACGAGCACGAGATCGGCGAGTTTGCCCGGCTCGACGGAGCCCAGCTCGTGGTCGAGCCCGGCGGCGCGGGCCGCCCAGCGGGTGTACCCGTAGATCGCCTCCGCCCGGGTGACGCGCTGGTCCGCGCCGAACGCCTCCCCCACCTCCGCGCCGCCCTCGCGCCGGCGCCGGGTCTCGGCGGCGTGTATCCCGTGGAAGGGGTTGGGTGAGGCGACCGGGAAGTCGGAGCCGCAGGCCAGCAGCGCGCCCCGGTCGAGCAGGTCGCGGAAGGCGTAGGCGTCCCGCGCGCGCTCCTTCCCCAGCCGGTGGGCGGTCCACGCCAGGTCGTCCGTGACGTGGATGGGTTGCACCGAGGCGATCACGCCGAGCCGGGCCAGCCGGTCGCGGTCCCGCTCCGTCAGCACGGACGCGTGCTCGATCATGAAGCCCCGGGCGTCGCCGACCGTCTCGAACGCGTCGAGCACCAGGCGGTTGGCCAGGTCGCCGATCGCGTGGACGACCAGGTCGAACCCCAGGCGGCGCACCGCGCGCCCGGCCTCGACCACGCGCTCGACCGGCATGAGCTGGAAGCCCGCGCCCGACGGGTCGTCCGCGTACGGGCGGCTGAGCAGCGCTCCGCGCGCACCGAGGCCGCCGTCGAAGATGAGGCGCAGCCGCCGGACGCCGAAGCTCGCGTCGCCGGTGAACAGGTGCTCGGCGGCGAACTCGGCGAGGTCGCCTTCCTCGGGGGCGTTCAGCATCCCGAAGACGCGCGGGCCGTCGAGCCCCGGGTAGGCGTCGAGCCAGGCCACGTCCTCGATGGCGTCGTGCAGCCCGGTCAGCCCGAGCGCGAGGCAGTCACGGGCGCCGAGCCGCAGCAGCTCACGGCGGCGCGGGCCGTCCATGGGCGGTACGGCCTCACGCACCGGCCGGGCGGCGCCTTCGACGAGGACGCCGGTCGGCTCGCCGGTCTCGTCCCGCAGGACGCGGCCGTCCGGCGGATCCGGGGTGTCGCGCCCGATCCCGGCCAGGCGGAGCGCGGCGCGGTTGGCGATGGCGCCGTGGCCGTCGAACCGGTTCAACAGGACGGGGTGGCCGGGCACCGCCGCGCTGAGCCGATCGACCGCCGGCCAGTCGCCCGCCCACCCCCGCCCCACGATCCAGGTGCCTTCCGGCAGCTCCCGGGCCCGGACGGCCACCAGCTCCACGATCTCGGCCATGCCGGCCATCCCGCGCAGATCGAGGTCGACGTGGGTCTCGCCGAGATTCAGCAGGTGGGCGTGGCAGTCGATGAGGCCGGGCAGCAGCGAGCCGCCGCCCGCGTCGATCACCTCGGCGTGTGGCACCGCCCGGCGGCACCGGTCCTCGTCGCCGACGGCGACGATGCGGTCGCCGCGTACGGCCACGCAGCCGGCCCGGGCCCGCGCACGGGCCGGGTCGGGCGTGTCCGCGGCGAAGATGGAGGCGTCGCGGATCAGCAGGTCATCAGCCACGTACGCGCGCACCGTCCTGGTACACCGCCACGATGGCGGACTTGAGATCGGCGAGGTCGTACGGGTCGCGGTCGACCAGGACCAGGTCGGCGCGCTTGCCCGGGGCGATCGTGCCGCGGTCGTCCGCCACGCCGAGCAGGCCGGCCGACGACGACGTGGCCGCCGCCAGCACGTCCTCCGGCTTCATCCCGGCCTCGTGCATGAGCCGCAGCTCCAGCAGGTTCTCGCCGTGCGGCGTCACCCCGCTGTCGGTGCCCATCGCGATCTTCACCCCGGCGGCGTACGCCCGGGCGACGGACTCGCGGTGGACGCCGGTCATCTCGCGCGCCTTGGCCAGCGCGTTCGGGCTGATCCGCATCCCCTGGTCGGCCATGGCGAGCAGGGAGTGCCCGGCCGAGAGCGTGGGCACCAGCCACGTGCCCGCCTCGACCATCATCTCGATCGACGCGTCGTCGAGGATGGTGCCGTGCTCGATCGAGCGCGCCCCCGCCCGCACCGCGTTCTTCACTCCGGCGGGGGACGTCGCGTGCGCCATCACCGCGCGGCCCTGCGCGGCGGCCTCCTCCACGATGACCGCCAGCTCCTCGGGGCTGAACTGGCGGTGCCGGGGATCGTCGCGGGGGGACAGCACTCCCCCGGTCGTGCACACCTTGATGACCTCGGCCCCGGCCCGCAGCAGCTCGCGCACCTTGCGCCGGACCTCGTCGGGGCCGTCGGCGATGCCGTCCGGGCGTCCCGGGTACGGCAGGCCGTACAGGAAGTGGTTCCCGGAGGCGCGCCAGCCGTCGCCGTGCCCGCCGGTCTGACTGATCATCGAGATCGAGATCTGCAGCCGCGGGCCCTGGATCAGTCCGCGTTCGAGGGCGAGCTGGACCCCCAGGTCGGCGCCTTCGGCGTCGCGGGCCGTGGTGATGCCGCAGTCCAGCGTCGCCGCGAGGTTGGCCATCGCCGCGTAGAACTGGTACGAGAACGGCTGCTCCAGCCGGGTCGGCAGGTCGAGCCCGGAGCCGGTCACGTGGACGTGGCAGTCGAACAGGCCGGGCAGCAGCGTCAGGCCGGAGGCGTCGACGCCCACGTCCCCGTCGAGTCCGGCGCCGACGTCGACGACCCGGCCGTCCTCGATGACGACGTCGGCCTGGGCGATGGGGCTGCCGGTACCGTCGAAGACGCGGCCGCCGTGGAAGAGGGTTCGGGTCATGGTCGCTACTCCAGGTGCCTGACGAAGTCGCCGATCCGGCCGTCGGCCGTGCCGATCCGGTCGGCGGGGAGGTCCTCGATGATCACGCCGTGCTCCATCATCACGATGCGGTCGGCGGCCCGCCGTACGAAGCCCATCTCGTGCGATGCGACGATCATGGTCATGCCCTGGTGGGCCAGCTCCTCCATGACCGTCAGCACCTCGGCGGTCGTCTCCGGGTCGAGGGCGCTGGTCGGCTCGTCGAACAGCAGCACGGACGGGCGCATGGCGAGCGCCCGCGCGATGGCGCCCCGCTGCTGCTGGCCTCCGGACAGCTTGCGCGGGTACGCGTCGGCCTTGTCGGCCAGGCCCACCCGCTCCAGCAGGCCGTGCGCGCGCTCGACGGCCTCCTCCTTGGGCGTCCCGAGGACCCGGACCGGCCCCTCGATCAGGTTCTCCAGCAGGGTCATGTGCCAGAACAGGTTGAAGTCCTGGAAGACCATCCCGATGTGGCGGCGGGCGTCGGCGACGGCGTTCTCGCTGAGCGGCTGCAGCTTCCCGTCGGGGGTCTCGCGGTAGCCGACCAGCTCGTCGTTGACGTAGATCCGTCCCTGCTGGATCGACTCCAGGTGGTTGATCGTGCGCAGGAACGTGCTCTTGCCCGAGCCGGACGGCCCGATCAGGCAGACCACCTCGCCGGTGGCCACCGTGAGATCGATGCCCTTGAGCACGTGCAGTTGCCCGTACCACTTGTGCACGTCCTGCGCGCGGATCGCGACTTTGGTCGTCACGCCGTCCGCACCGTTTCCGGGTGTCACGTCGTCTGCTCCGTTTCCGGGTGTCACGTCGTCTGCCCCGCTTCCCGGCCGCCGGTGCCGATCAGGTGCTCGCGGATCCGGCCCAGCAGCGTGCGGGAGCCCGCGGTGGCCTCGTGCCGGCTCAGTCTGGCCTCGATCACCGACTGGACCACGCTCCACACCGAGGTCATGAGCGCGTAGTTGACGGCCAGGCCGACGAACAGCTCGAACACCCGGAAGGTCTGCGCGGCGTACGTCCCGGTGGTCTGGAACAGCTCGGGCACACCGATCACCGCGGCCAGCGAGGTGACCTTGAGCATGACGTTGAACTGGTTGCCCATCGGCGGGATGATCACCCGCATGGCCTGCGGGATGATCACGCGGCGCAGCATGGTGGAGCGCCGCATGCCGAGGGCCTTGGCCGCCTCGACCTGGCGCCGGTCCACCGACTGGATGCCGTTGCGGAAGATCTCGCCCATGTAGCCGGCCTCGCGGATGGCCAGGCCCACGCAGGCGGCCTGGAAGCCGGCCGAGACCTTGATCTGGCCGAACAGGTAGGCGTCCTCGAAGCGGTAGATCTCCGCCGCGGCGAGCCCGGTGAAGAGCAGCATGAGGATCACCAGCTCGGGCACGGCGCGCAGCATCCACACGTAGACCGCGGCGGCGTACCGGATCGGCCGGAACTTCGACAGGCGGGCGATGCCGAGGAACAGCCCCAGCACGATGCCGAGGGTCTGCGCGATCACCGCGAGGAGGATCGTGCGCTGCATCGCGCCGAAGTAGCCGGGCGAGAGGTTGAACAGGTGGGTGAAGAAGAAGTGCCAGTCGAACGTCACAGCTTGACCCCGGGGGCGCACAGCGGCGGCTTGCCGTCGCCGAACTTGTCCAGCGTGACCGACCCGAGGCCGTGCTTCTCGAAGATGCTCTGGTAGCTGCCGTTCGAGCGGAGGTTGGCCATCGCCTTCTCCATGGCCTTGAAGAGCTCCGGTTCCTCCTTGCGGATCAGGAACCCGACCCGGTCGTCGTCGGTCGTGCCGGAGGTGCAGCCGGCGCCGCCCGACTCGATGCCGCCGTTGGCGAGCGCGCCGTAGTACGCGGCCGAGGAGTCGGTGCCCACGGCGGCGTCCAGGTTCTTCGCCGCGACCTGCTGGAACATGTCGCGGGTGTTGGGCAGCGTGACGACGTCGATCTGCGCCTTGCCCTCGGCGACGATCTTCTTGTTCCAGGCGACGACCATGTCCTGCGCCAGCGTGCCGTCGGGCACTCCGACCTTCTTGCCGGGCATGTCCTCGAAGCTGTGGATCTGCTTCGGGTTGCCCTTCGGCACCACGACCTGGGTGACCGCGTACGACGAGGGCAGCCACCAGACCTTGTCGCGCCGCTCGGCCCGGTCGGCGAACTCGTCGATGAGCATGTCGCAGCGCTTGCCGATCAGGCCGGACAACAGGCCCGAGGACTCGTACTGCGTCCAGTTGATCTTCAGGCCGAGCTCTCCGGCCAGGGCCGTGCCCAGCTCGAACTCGGCGCCGACGCGCTCTCCGTCGTGCTGGTAGATGCGGGGTGGGTTGGTGAACGCCGAGCAGAGATTGATGACGCCCGTATCGGCATAGGGCTTGGGGGGCTGTACCGCCGCGTTGGCGACGCGCTCACCTCCGTCGGCCGGCGCCTTCGTGCACGCACTGAGGGCGAAGGGGATGCATCCGGCGACGACAATCGCCAGAACTCGCTTGCTGACCATGAGTTCCTCCTGACCGGCAACTCACACACATCTCACACACATCTGATATATCAGAGTGCTCAGGAATGTAGACTTCGCGACGAAAGCGCGTCAATACTTCCGACCAGAACAGGGAGGCGTGGATGGCGGAGGGCGTGCGCGAATCCAGCACAAGTCAGCTCATGGCCGAGCGGGCTTACGTGTACATCCGCGACCAGATCGTCACCGTGGGGATCCCACCCGGCAGCCCGGTCGATGAGGAGAAGCTGATGCGTGAGCTCGGTGTCGGCCGTACGCCGGTGCGCGAGGCGCTCAAGCGCCTGTCGGTCGAGCGGCTGGTCACGGTCTACCCGCGGCGCGGCACGTTCGCCTCGGAGATACAGCTCGACGACGAGCTGTGGCTCACCGAGGTGCGGGTGCCGCTGGAGGGTCTGGCCGCCGACCGCGCCGCCCGCAGGGCGTCCGCGGAGGAGCGGCGGACACTGGAGCGGCTGTCCGAGGACATCACCCGGGAGATCGCGGGTGGGGCCGACATGCTGCCCCTCGTCCTCCTCGACGCCGAGATCCATCGGGCCGTCTACCGCGCCGCCCACAACCCCTACCTCGAGAGCACGCTGACGACCTACCTCAACCTGGGCATGCGGATCTGGTTCCACCGGCTGAGCCACCTGCCCGACCTGAGTCCGCACGTGCTGGACCAGCGCGAGGTCATCGCGGCGATTCTCGAGCGCGACGGCGACCTGGCCCGTCGCACCGCAGAGGACCACTTGCAGGGGTGCTCGCACAGCATCCGCTCGAACGCGTAAGGAGACGTCATGTCCCGCACCATCCGATCCATCGTCGGGGGCGACCGCTCGTCCGACGGCGCCCGGATGTTCCGCTCCACGAATCCGGCGCGTACCGACGAGCTGGTCGCCGAGGTGCGGCTCAGCGACGAGCGCGGCTTCGTCGCCGCGTGCCGTACGGCCCGGGACGCGCAGCGCGCCTGGGCCGACGTCCCGGCTCCCGTGCGCGGCGAGGTCATCGCGAACGTGGGCCGGCTCGTGCACACCAACGCGGAACGGCTGGCCCGGCTGATCGTCCAGGAGGTCGGCAAACCGCTGAAGGAGGCGCGCGGCGAGGTCCAGGAGCTGGCCGACACCTGCGCGTTCTTCCTGGGTGAGGGGCGGCGCCTCTACGGGCAGACGGTCCCGTCGGAGATGCCCGACAAGCAGCTCTTCACCTTCCGCGACCCGGTGGGCGTGGCCGCCGTGATCACCGCGGGCAACTTCCCGGTGGCCGTCCCGTCCTGGTACATCGTGCCGGCGCTGCTGTGCGGCAACGCGGTGGTGTGGAAGCCCGCGGAGTACGCCGCCGCCTGCGCCGAGGCGGTGTACGAGCTGTTCGCGCACGCGGGCGTCCCCTCCGGCGTTTTCAACGTGGTGTACGCCGAGGGGCGGGAGACCTTCACCGGGTTGACGGACGCCCTGGAGGCGGGGCTGGTGGACAAGGTCGGCTTCACCGGATCGAGTGAGGTGGGCGTGCGCATCGGCGAGCTGTGCGGCCGCCACCTGCAGTCGCCGTGCCTCGAACTCGGCGGCAAGAACCCCATGGTGGTGACCGAGGACGCCGACCTCGGCCAGGCGGTGGAGGGGGCGCTCTTCTCCGCCTTCGGCACCGCCGGGCAGCGGTGCACCTCACTTGGCACGGCGATTGTCCACGAGTCTGTTGTTTCGGACTTCATCCGACTGTTCGACGAGGCGGCCCGCGCGGCGGTGATCGGCGACCCGACCGGCGACGTGCTGTACGGGCCCATGCTGGACGAGAAGTTCGCCCAGTCGCACGAGAAGCACCTGGAGTGGATCGGGGCCGCCCACTCCCTCCACGGATCATCCGGAATCGGGCGGATCGGGCCGGACAACCCCAGGGCCGGGTTCTCCGGGGACGCCGAGCGGGGGCTCTACTACCACCCGGTCATCGTGTCCGGCGTGCGGCCGGGCGACGCGCTGTTCGACAACGAGACGTTCGGCCCGCTCGTGGGCGTCACGCCGTACCGGAGCCTCGACGAGGCGATCGAGCTGGCGAACGCCCCCGGATACGGCCTCTCGTCGTCGATCTACACGGTCGACCCGGCCAAGGTGTTCCGGTTCCGCCGCAGGATCCGCGCCGGCATGGTGAGCGTGAACAACTCCACCTCGGGCGCCGAGGCCCACCTGCCCTTCGGCGGCAACGGCAAGTCCGGGAACGGCAGCCGCCAGTCCGGCCAGTGGGTGCTCGACCAGTTCACCCGGTGGCAGGCGATGAACTGGGACTACTCGGGCCGGCTGCAGAAGGCGCAGATGGACGTCGCCACCGTCGAACCCGACCTCGGCTACCAGCTCGGCTGACCGCCGCGCCGCCTCGGGCACCCTCCTGGTGCCCCCATGACCAGGAGGGTACGGTCCGGGACGGGCCGGGTCCGAGGCGTCACTGGACGAGAGCCTGGCGGACCTCGCGGAGCCGTTCGTCGTTCCATTCGATCGCGGGGTCGGGCTCCAGGAAGGTGAAGGCGGTGCCGGCGATCCCGATCGCCGGCAACGACCACTCGGCCGCCTCCGACGCTCCGAAGGGATGTGCTTCGACGCGTCGCGTCGCGATCTCCGGGGTGGACATGGCCATGATGACCAGGCCCCGCATGGTGGCGTGGGCCAAACTCGCCATCGTCTCGAACGTGGCGTGGAGTTCGGGCCGCAGGCGGTAGCCGAGCAGGTCGGCCATCTGCCGGTAGGCCTCGGCGATCTGATTCACGAACGCCCGTTCCGACCGGGCGAGGGCGTCGCGCACGTCGGCACGCAGCGTTCCGTCGTCCAGGCTCAGGAACGTCGCGTGCAGGGCGAGGTAGGTCCGCCACTGCGTCGATCCGTGGATGATCTCGAAGTCGTGCAGCGCCCCCTGGCGGAGCATCTCCGCGCACAGCTCCCGGCGCCGTTCGGGTGATTCCAGCCAGTTCAGCCGATCCCTGGCCACGGCCCTGATCAGCTCGCTCGCCGACCTTTCCTCCACGACCGCCGCGGGCGTCGCCGCTCCGGCGATCTCCCTGAGCAGGTCGCTGAAGAACAGGTCCTTGTACGGCCAGCGGCGGTAGGCGGCACTACGCGAGACGCCCGCGTCGCGGATGACGTCCTCGAAGCTGATGTGCTCCATGCTGACGGTCAGGCCGGTGTCGTCGATCGCGGCCATGGCGGCCTGGAGCATACGCCGCTCGGTCTCCTCGTCCGACAGCCTGCGGCGTCGCCGGGCGGGACCTGTGGCCATTCGTGGCTGATCGCTCATGTTGTACTCTCGTTTGAGACATGATGTTTCAAGTTCCATATTCAGAGTTCCAACACGGCACACTATCGGAACGCCGTACGACCGAGGAGATCCCATGCAGGCAACAGGACCCATGCGGAAAGCGACCGTCGCCATGTACGCGGGGGCGGCACTCACGCTGGTAGCCGTACTCGCCCTGGTCGTCGACCAGTCGGGCGGGGGCCTCGCCCGCCACCTTCACGACACCTATCCGGGCCGCGCTCCGGGCTGGCTGGACATGGCGACGGCGAGCATCGCCGGCTACCTGTACACCCTCTACGGCGCCGGATTCGTCCTGTGGCTGTGGATGGCCCGGAAGGCCGGGAAGGGCACGCGGAGCCTCCGGATCGCGGCGACCGCGGCATTCGTCGTGGGCAGCGTCCTGCTGGTCTACAACTTCAGCCAGCCCCACCCGCTCGCGGTGACCGTCACCGGCGCGCTTCCCTGTCTGAGCGGTCTCGCGGCGGTCGCCTTCCTGTGGGCCGGCCGGTCCACACCCAAGAGCGTGACCGCCTGACCCGGCGTCATGGAGCTGCGGCGCTCCGCGCGACGAACCCCGCCCCCGTCTCTGCGGGGGCGGGGTTCGTCCTGCTACCTGATGGCGTTCGTGGCGAGCTTGTCGAACTCGCGGTCCGGCAGCGTACGGTCAAGCTCCAGGAGCCTGTCGGCCAGCCAGCCGACGGCGTAGCGCGTCTCGGGCTTGGCGGCTTCGACGGCCTCCCGGATGGCGGCGGCGACGACGCCGGGATCGGAGGCCTGGCTGTCGGCGCCGAGTTGGATCTCGCTGCGCCGTGCCATGGCCTCGGCCATCGTCCCGTAGGCGGTGGTGCCGGAAATCTCGCGTAGATCCTGCGCGGTGCGGTCTTCGAACCCGGTTTTGATGATGCCGGGCTGAATGATCACCACGTCGATGCCGAACGGCTCGACTTCCATGCGCAGCGTGTCGGAGTACGCTTCGAGCGCATGCTTGGACGCGTAGTACCAGCAGCCGAGCGGCAGTGCGATCTCGCCGCCGATGGACGACACGTTGACGATCACGCCGGACTTCTGCTTGCGCATGTACGGCAGGGCGAGCTGGACGAGCCGAGCCGGAGCGAAGAGGTTGACCTCGAACAAGTCACGCGCCAGGTCCAATGGCATGTCCTCGGCGGAACCGTGCAGGACGGTGCCCGCATTGTTGATCAGGACGTCGATCCGCCCCTGCTCTTCGATGACGGTGTGGACGGCTCGCTCCAGCTCTTCGGGCCTGCGCGCGTCCAGCGGAAGGGCGTGGCCACCGGCGTCGCGAATCGTGTCCATCAGCTGCACACGCCTGGCTGCGCCGTACACGATGTGACCGGCCCGCAGGAGTTCGAGCGCGGTGGCCTTGCCGATGCCGGACGATGCTCCGGTAACGAGGACTACTTTCATGATCAGTTACCCCACGTGACGGGGAGCCGGTGGACTCCGTAGATCAACATTTCGCTGCGCATCGCGATGTTCTCCGGAGGGACGGACAGGCGCAGGGCCGGGAACCGGGTGAAGAGCGCGGGCAGCGCGACCTGCAGTTCCACGCGCGCCAACTGCTGCCCGAGGCACTGGTGGATGCCGTGGCCGAACGCGATGTGGCCGCCGGCCCGGCGGAGCAGGTCGAGGGTGTCGGGGTCGGCGAAGTGGCCTGGGTCGCGGTTGGCCGCGGGTACCGAGACGGTGACGGTCTCACCGGCCTTGATCCGCCGGCCGTCGAGGGTGAGGTCCTCAAGGGCCGTGCGTACGGTGAACTGGCCGGTCAGCAGATGGCGGTACCTCGTGTGCCGGGGTGGGTCCATGGCGGTGAATATGCCGGGCGGCGCAGGCTGGTTGCTTTCAGGGGCGCCGGCGACGGGCACATGCCTCAATTCAGGCCGCACGCTGAACCGCGCGTCAGCCAGTACTTCACGGGCCAGGGCGTGGCCAGTCACCAGCCAGCCCAGGTGGCCGTCCGGGTAGCGCATCCGGCTCACCGGTGCGTCGTTCCGCAGCGCCCCGAGGTCGTCGGGGGGATCGAAGGGCCGAGCGACGGGCCGCTCGGCCGGCAGCGCGGGCACGGGGGATTCGATCACGGAAGCCTCCTAACATTTACCATCAGAGAAACGCTAGGTTTTCTCTTTCGCCAGGTTCAATGGTCAGGCCACATTTCCGCAGGTAGGCTTCACATAATCGGAGCAATGACATTGGCGATAAAGGCAACACGGTTGCAATCGCCTGCGCGTAAATCTTGAGGGAGGGGCGAATGCCTGGAGGCCGGCTGACCTTCGAGGACCGCCAATGCATCGCGGAAGGACTGGCGGCCAAGCTCACCTACGCCGAGATCGCCCGGCGTCTCGGGCGCCCCCGCTCAACGGTCATGCGTGAGATCGCGCGCAACGGTGGCCTCCACGCCTATCAGGCGAGCCGCGCGCAGCGGGCGGCGAGCTGGCGCGCTCGTCGCCGCAAGCCGATCGCCCGCCTGGACTCTTCGTCCGACGCTCCCGACATCAATGGCCGCACCAATCAAACGATGCGGGAGTTAGAGGAGCAGCTCTCGGCGATGATGATCGAAACAGGCATGCCGTCGATGTCGTCTCGGGTGTTCACCGCGCTGTTCGTCAGCGACAGCGGCAGCCTCACCGCCGCGGAACTGGTCCAGCGGCTCAACGTCAGCCCCGCGGCGATCTCCAAGGCGATCAGCTGGCTTGAGCAGCGGGAACTGGTTGGGCGAAAGCGCGAAGGGCGACGCGAGCGATACATCATTGACGTTGACGACGTGTGGTACCGCGCCTGGCTGGCGAGCGCCAGATCGATGGCACTGTGGGCAGACGCCACCCGCCGTGGAGCCGGCGTTCTCGGAACCGCGACCCCCGCAGGCTCACGGCTTCACACGGCAAGCCAGTTCTTCGACCTACTCGGCCACGACATGGCCCAGGCCGCCGAGCACTGGCGCCAGAGGCTCTCCGCACAGTGCCGGCCCTCGTCCCAGCCGCAGGACGGCGATGGGGCCGTCACCTCGCGAAGAACGCGATGAGGCGGCCTCCATGCCCCTGCGCGCTTCTCGTGGCCCGCGGGTCCGCCGTACGAACACGGGAGCAGAGAGCCCGGCCGGATGGACGCCGGTTCTAGGAGTTGCTCCACGACCGGGTCGACAGCACCAGGCGGTAGCCGTCGGGGTCCTGAAGTGTGACGCCCCACTCGTCCCAGTACGGGTTGTGCGCCGCGACCCGGGCGCCTCCGTGCCGTTCAAGCCGCTCGACGAGTTCGGCAGGCACCTCCTTGCCGAGGTAGATGACGAGGAGGTCTTCCGGAGTCGGTCGCGGATCGACCGGCTGAGCCGGGTCATGAACGAGTTCCAGATGCCAGCCGGCGGTCGGCCGGCCGACCATGAGAAGGGAATGGCTCCCAGGCGTGCCGTCTCCTTCCTTCCGGAACAGCACGTCGAGACCCAGGCCGCCGACCCAGAAGCGTTCCGCGGCGGCCATGTCCCTCGTCGGCCGTGCGATGCGGATGTGTGCCTGGCCGTCAATCGACATCTGTTCTCCTCGTACGGGCCACCCACTGCCGAGCGGCATGGGGCGAAACAGTACTCATGTCGCATCTATCCGCATATCGCCCATTAGCCCTAGGCCGGAAGCCCGAGCTCGATTTCCCGCCGGGCACCGCCGCGTCGACGCCCCGGGGGTCGGCGCGCCTGCTCGCACGCAGTCAGTGCAGGTCCAGAGCGACGTCCAGGCGCAGGTAGGCGTCGACCCAGGCCTGCTCGACCGCCTCGTCGGAGTCGTGGGTCCGCGTCGCCGCGAAGGCGGTGACGGCCTGCGCGATGCGGTGCAGTCCGAGCACGGTCAACCGCCGCGCTGCGGCGGCGAGCCGGTCATCGTAGGTCGGCGGCAGGTGAGCCAAGCCATGATGGGCCACTTCGGCGAGCAGTCCCCGGGTTTCGAGCAGAGCCGCGGTGAGTGGTTCGTGCCGCTCGTCCTCGGCGACCATGAGCCTGCCGCTTCCACCGGCGGGCTGTAGGTCGGGGACGACGACTCGGCCGCCGGCCGCCAGACCGACGGGTTCGATGACGACGCCGCCCGCGGTCCGCCCGACCACGCCGCTGACGAAACGCGGTTCGCCCTCCTCACCGGCGAGCACGGCGGCCAGCGAGTCGAGGCGTCCGGGGGCGGCGCCGGTGTGCGTGGCCCTGACGGTGGCGGTGTTACCCGCCTGGTCGACGATGACAGCGTCGAGACGCTGGTCCCCGGGGGCGTAGGTGACGGCCTCCACCTGAGCGACGGCGACGACCCGGACCAGTTCCGCCTCCACCCGCGGGCGGATGGGCCGGAGCGTGAGGGCGTCGAGCTCGCGGCCGAGCGCGGCGAAGTCGGTCACCACCAGAGATGGCGGCAGTTCACTCCAGTCGCCCCGTGACGGGCTGACCGTCGTCTTGGAGATCCGCCCTGCGGCAAGCCGCACCGAACGGCTGGCGCTGCGGACGGCGGACTCCGTGACCAGGTTGCCGGTGGCCAGGGCGGCCAGCGTGGACGTGGCGATCCGCCGCCGCGCCAGCGCCGCCCCGTCGTCGCCGCCGTCCCATTGACGGCGGAGGACCAGCACCATGGCACTGTCGCTGTGGGCCAGGTAGACCTCGGCGATCCGCTGGTCGCCGAAACCGCGGATCCGGCAGCCGAGGCTCTCCAGCCGGGCCCGGCGCAACGGGGTCTCGGCGGCCTCGGCGGTGCCGAGCACGCTGCTGCGCAGGGTGGCGTCCGGCCGCGTCACCGCCCGGTGCCGGGCGTGTAGTTCGGCGACGTGGCCGGCGAGCAGTTCGGGACGGTAGTGGGAGCTGCGGTCGCGATAGGAAGTCAGCTGCTCGGCGAGGTCGCCGACGGCCAGCAGCGGCCAGCGCAGCCCGGCGGCGTCCAGATGGTGCCGCACGTCGGCGATGGTGGCCTCGAGGCCCTGGCCGAGATGCGCCGCGCCCTCGCGCAGGACCGTGCCGGCCAGGCCCAGGGCCCGCTCCAGCCCGGATCCGGTACCGGCTTCGGCCGCGCCACCGACGTCGACCCGCACCTCGGGGACGCCGGGGTGCAGCTCGTCGGCGACCCGGAACGCCCACACCGCCAAGGCGATGACGTCATCGCGGCTGCCGGCGACGGCGTCGGTGTGGACGAACCCGAGGTCGCCGGGAACCAGGAAGCGCACGGTCGCGGTGGCCAGCTCGACCTGCGGTACCGGATCGGTGGGGGTCGCGCGGCGGACCCGCGCGGTGAACCCGGTTCTTTCCGTACGGCGAGCAGCGGCCATCAGCCGGGCACCGATCTTGGCCGTGAGTTCGTCGTCGGTCACCTGCCCCGGCGACCAGGGCAGGGGCTCCGGGGCAGCCTCGGCGGGCAGGCGTTGGTAGGCGAGGATCACCCCGATGACGTGCCGGCAGACGCCGGTGGCGCCGCAGGTGCAACGGGCCACATCGAGGCCGCCGGGAGGCAGGGTCGCGGTCAGGCCGTCGGAGAAGCTGCCGTGCACGGTGCCGTCGGCGTCGGTCCGAAGCTCCGGCGTGGCTTCCTTACCGGCACGTTTGACCAGGCCGCGATTGGTGAGCGCGGCGAGGGAACCCGCCGAGAGCCCGAGTAGATCTGTCCTCATCGGCCCACGTGCTCCGCCACGAAGGAGGCCAGTTCGCCGGGTGTCATCGCCCCCACGTAGGCTCCGGCATCGGCCAGGCGCTGTGCCAGCTCCCGGTCGTAGGCGGGATTGGCCTGCTCGTCGAGGGCGGCCAGGCCCAGCACCTTGCTGCCCTGTGCCACCAGGTCGCGCACGACGCGCACCAACCGGTGCGGGTCACCGCCTTCGTAGAAGTCGGAGATCAGCACGACGATCGCCCGGCGCGGCTGGTCCACCAGGCCCGCGCCGTACGACGCCGCGCGGGCGATGTCCGTGCCGCCGCCGAGCTGGACCTTCATCAGCAACTCCACCGGATCGTCGACGTCGGCGGTCAGGTCCACCACTTCGGTGTCGAAGGCGACCAGGTGGGTGCGTACACCGGGCAACCCCCACAGGCAGGCCGCGGTGACCGCCGAGTGGATCACCGAGTCGACCATCGACCCGGACTGGTCGACGAGCAGAATCACCTGCCACTGCTCGAGGTGGCGGCGGGTGCGGGAGAAGAAGAACGGGGTCTCGATCACCACCTTGCCGGTCTCGGGCCGATAGCGGCCGAGGTTGGCGCGCAGGGTCCTGGCCATGTCGAAATTGCGGGCCAGTCGCATCCGGCCCGGCCGTCGCACCTTGGTGCCGGAGAACGCGCTCCGCACCTCGGTGGCGAGCTTCTCCATCAGCTGCCGGACGACCTGCTCCACGATCCTTCGGGCCAGCCGCAGCACCTGCGGGTTCATCAGGTGCTTGGTCCGCAGCACCGCCTTGAGCAGCGCGGGATTGGGTTCGATGCGCGCCAGCACGGCCGGGTCGGTCACCACGTCATGGATCTCGTACCGCTCGACCGCGTCGCGGTGCAGTCGTTCGATGGTTTCCTTGGGGAACAGCCGGGTGATGTCGTCGAGCCAGTCGAAGGTTGTCAGCGTCGATTCGCCCATCCCGCCGCGCCGTACACCACGTCGGCGTAAGTCCTCGTCGCGGCCGTAGAGCCAGTCCATGGCCGCGTCACGGGCGGCGGCCCGTGCGTCGAGCTGCTCTCCGCCGAGGCATGCGCCGCCCGGCTCGCCGAGCAGCAGGCGCCACCGCTCCAGGGTGGGGTCGGTCATGACGCGATCAGTCCTTCCCGGCGCAGTGCCGCCTCGACCCGCTCGTCCAGTGCCCTACCGGCGGCCACCAGCTCCGGCGCCGTGTCCAACCGCATGTCCAGCCGCATCAGGTCCGATCCGGACGCGCCGCCGGCGCGCCGCTCGACCAGGCGAGTGGCGATGAGGTGCCGTTCGCGGGGCGGAAAGAATCCGAACGCCTGGCGCAGCGCGGGCAAGGCCACCAGAAAGTCGTGATCGGTCAGCCCTCCGACCAGCTCGTCGAGCAGCTCCAGCATGCCGGCGGCGTGCAGCACCTCCTCGCGGGCGAGCGCGAACAACCCGGCCAGCCAGTCCCCGGCTGACGCCGGGACGAACGCGCCGCGCAACGCCCGGGCGGGGTCCGCGGCAGTCGTACCACGCAGTGACCAGCCCAGACCCAACGACGCCCCACGCAGGTCGGGTGGCGCCTCCTGGCAGGCGGCGAGCCGGTCCGCGACGCCCAGCGCCGCGTGCGTGTCCAGTCCGAGCGACGGGCCGGCGTGTCTGAGGGCGTCTCGGACGGCGGTCATGGCGTCGATGCGCCGGAGGTCGGCCGGCGCCGGGCCGCCGCGCACACCTTCGGCCAGCCACAGCGCCCGGCGGGTGGCGGCCTGGAGGACCGTGCCCAATGTGGTGCTGCCGCTGGTGTGGAACAGGCCGTCGTGGCGCCACATCGCCAGGACGACGGTGAGGGTGCGGCCCAACGTTCCCAGGTCGGCCGCCGCGCCGACAGCCCGCGCCAGGTCGTCCAGCACCCGTCCGGCCAGTTCGCCGATGCCGCACAGCGCCGCGTCGAACAGGACGTCGGCCAGCTGGTCCAGGTCCGCGCCCATGATCCGTTCGGCGAGGGCGGCGGCCGCCGCCTCCTGCGGGTCCACGCCGTACCCACCGGCCTCGATCAGTGCGGGCAGCCGGTCGTCGGACTCGGTCAGCGTCCATCGTTCGACCAGCTCCGTACCGCCTGCCGGGCGCGGTCCCGAAGCGCGCACCACACCGGGGATCCGCAACACCCGCAGCCGGTGCAGCAACCGGCTGCGATCGCGGTCGGTTTCCTTGCCGAGGTCGAGCCGTTCCTCACCCGGACCGCCCAAGACCGCGAGAACCGCGCGAACCAGGGGTGGCAACGGAGTCGAGTGATGCAGGCGGCCCACCCGGTCACCGCTGAGGGCCGCGATCATCTCCACGATCACCGGATGGTTGCCCGCCTGCAGCGGGCCGCGGGTCGCCCAGGGCAGCGGGGCCTCGATCGCCTCGCTGACCAGCGCGCCGGCCAGGCCGTCCAGCACATCGACCCGGGCCGGACGCGGATGACCGCGCATCAGCGCGAGCCCGTCCGCGGTGGCCCGAGCGGCGATCAGGTCCGCGGTGGACACCGGCTGACGCCGGGCGCGCAGCCGGGCCGTCACCGCCTCGGTGAGCCTGCGGGCGGCGTCGGCGGGACCGGACTCCCACAGGTGCTGGTAGTAGCCCGGCGACGGCATTCCCGACTGATAGCCGTCGAAGGCGTCCAGCCGCCGGAACGAGTACGGCACCAGGTAACTGCCGACGACCGCGTCCGCGGGTGGCCGCGGCACCTCCGGCCAGCTGCGGTCACCCTGCTCGGCCAGCCGGACCAACGCGGGGCGGTGGAAGCCGCCCGTGACCACGACCACCGGCCTGTCGCCCGCGTCGGCGACGGCGGCTCGGATCCACTGCGCCATGTACGCCTCGCGGGCCATGTCGTCCGGCCCGGGCCGCGTGTCGCCGCGCACCAGGTCAAAGTAGGTCGCCAGCCGTTCGGCCAGCCCGTCGGCCGGCTCGATCTCGAACAGGTGGTCCCACAACGCGTCCACGTTGTCCACCGCGAAGGTGCGGCACAGCCGTCCGGTCACCTCGCTGTAGCGGGCCTCGGCGTCGGCGTAGCGGTTGCGGACGTCGGCCAGCGCCGGATGCCAGGCGGGTAGGTCGATGAAACGCAGTTCGGAGCCGACGTCACGGCCCGCGGTCAGCGCCGTCCACTCCGGGGAGTAGTCGCACAGCGGCGTCCACGAACCGTGCCGCCGTTCCGAATCTCGGTAGCTGGTGTGGACCGCGATCGGCAGCTCATGCCCCAGCAGGAGCTCATCCATCCTGTGGTTCATGTCCGCCGGGCCCTCGACCAGCACGTACGCGGGCCGCACGGAATGAATGGTGTCGGAGACCAGCCGGGCGCAGGCGGGGCTGTGGTGCCGCACACCGAGGAATGTGACCGCCATCGTCAGCCCGGCAGCAGGTGACGGGCCTCGTACAAGGCCTTCCACTGGTCTCCGTGCCGCCTCCGCTCCAGATATCTGCGGAGTTTCGCCAGGTCCTCCGGATTGTCCTTGGCCGCCGTACCGGCCAGGCAGGAGACCAGGTCGGCGGCGGTGCCGGGCTCTCCGCGCAGGAACCAGCCGCGCAGCCCGACGGCATGTGCGACCGAGACGGCCTCGGCGGTGCTCATCACCCCCGACAGCCGGTCGGTGGCGTCACCGCGCGCGGTCTGCCCCTCGCGCAGCTCCCGGAACGCGGTGACCAGGACCTCCAGCACGTCGCGCCGTGGCGGCGCGCCGACGCCCGACCGCTTCAGGAGAGCGGTGGCCTCCGCCTCCACCAGCAGCAGCTCGGTGTCGAAGTCGGCGATCGGGAAGACCGTCTCGAAGTTGAACCGGCGCTTGAGCGCGGCGCTCATCTCGTTGACGCCGCGGTCGCGGGTGTTGGCGGTGGCGATGACGGTGAACCCCTCCTGGGCGAACACCATCGCCTCCGGACCGGTCAGCTCCGGTACGGCGAGCACGCGGTCCGACAGCGGCGACAGCAGGCAGTCCTGCACCTCCAGCGGGCACCGGGTGATCTCCTCGAAGCGCACCACCTTGCCCTCGGCCATGCCGCGCAGCAGCGGAGCGGCCACCAGTGACCGGGTGGACGGGCCCTCGGCGACCAGCAGCGCGTAGTTCCACGAATATTTGATCTGGTCTTCGGTGGTGGCAGCTCCGCCCTGGATGGTGAGTGTCGAGGTTCCGCTCACCGCCGCGGCGAGCAACTCGGACAGTAGCGACTTCGCCGTGCCCGGCTCGCCCACCAGCATCAGCCCGCGGTTGGTCGCGAGCGTCACCAGGGATCGGTCGATCAGCGAAGGGTCGCCCACGAACTTGCGGCTGATGCCCAGCTTCTCGTCCCCGAGGACGAAGCGCCGGGCGGCCCGCAGGCTCAACGCCCAGCCGGGCGGGCGGTCGTCGGTGTCGTTCTCCCGCAGCCGGGCCAGCTCGTCGGCGTAGCGGATCTCGGCCGGGGGCCGCTGGACGTGCTCGTTCATCGGGTGATCTCCCGCAGGTCTCGCATGACCTCGGAGACGGTGATCGGATCGAGGCCGTCGAGGACGCCCCCCACCCCCTCCAGGGTCTGCTCGTCGGCGAAGTCGTGGTAGCCGATCGCGATGCCCGGATTGAGACCGATCGTGATGATCCTGCCGTCGGCCACATCCCGCTCGATCCAGCCCTGGATGCCGGCGTCCTGTGGCTCGCCTCGCCGCCAGCCACGCCGTTCCAGGCCGATCACCCTGCCGGTGGGAATCTTGGCGGCGCCGATCTCGGTCAGCAGCGTCTCGTCCAGGTCATATGTCTCCCGGCCCAGTTGCGGGAACGGCTGCAGGATCTCGTAGTCGGCGAACACCTCGGCCCAGGCGGCGAGGCTCTCCCCCAGCTCCAGCGGGTGCGCCACCCCGACAACGGCCTCGTCGGGCAACGTCAGCGTGTCGTCCTCGATATCGGCGAAACTGCGGTCCTCGGCCACGCGCAGGGCGCCCATGAGCTGACCCGAGGCATCGTAGAGCCCCCACGTCAGCCGTCGCACAATGTGCCAGAGCAGCGGATGGCCGACGAGCAGCCGCTTGAACTCCGCACCGCTCCAGCGGCGCCGGCTCACCATGGCCTGCTCCAGTCGTCGGATGTTGTCCGCGGCCACGGCGCGTACGTCCTTTTTCAGCCCGGCGAACCGCTGGTAGGCGGAGGGCGCGAGCTCGGGATCGTCGTTCGCCCCCGGCTTGGGCAGGTTCTTGAGCCGCTTCCCCTCGGCGTCGGCCACGTATGGCTTGAGCTGCTCATCGAAGCCGACGACGAACTGCCTGCGGCCGTAATCGAGGGTCAGGCTGCCGTCGGCGGACAGCCCGAAGTCCGGCACCAGCCGGTCGGCCAGTTCCTGCGGCGTCAGGCCGAGCTCTGCGGCGACCTCGTCCATCTTCTTCATGGCCCGGTTCTTGAGCCCGCTGAACTTGACCTTCTCGGCGATGCCGTGCAGGTGCATCAACGCGACCTCGGAGCCGATGATGGCCAGCAGGTCCAGGCCTGCGACCGCACGGGCGTGTCCGCCCTCACCGGGCCAGGTCCTGATCAACGGCGTCAGCCGCCGGACGGTCTCGTCGTCGCCGAGCAGTCCCAGCGCGTCCATCACCCAGCTCTGCTTGGACGGGTAGCCGGCCGCCTGCCAACGCTGGAACAACGCCCAGCCGAAGTCCGCGAGGCTGCGGCTGTCGCAGGCCTCCTTGACCGAGGCGAGACCGGCGTACGGATCACCGGGCCGGGAGATCGCCAGCATCGTCATCACATGGCGGGCCGCCTCGGCCGGCAGCGCGCCCGCGTCGCCGCGCAGGTGGATCGGCGCCAAGATCGCGATGTCCGCCCACTCGGGCAGCACGGGCATCTTGGCAGGCAGCGCGTCGCGCGGATCAGCCGAGAGCAGGTCGGCGACCGCGGCCTCGGCGGCGGGGCCGTAACCCGCGGCGGCTTCCGCCACAGCGTCACGGCCACCGCCCGCGGCCAGCACCGCCAGCGCCTGCTCCGCCTGTCGCCGGGCCACCCCGGGCTTGCCCAGGGCCGCCGGGATCAGGGCCCTCGCGGCCGCCTCGGGGTGGCGCGCCAGCCACGCCAGCGCGGTGGCGCGCACCGACTTCAGCCGGGACAGCCACTCGGCCATCAGCACCGCGACCTCCGGGCCGGCGAACGGAAGCAGCGCCGGAGCGATCGCGGCGGGGCTACGCCGGGCGCTGTCCAACGCCGTGGGGAGCGCGGCCAGCTCGAACCTGGCGACCACCCTCGGCATCCATTCGGAGGCATCCCACTGGTCAGCCGGACGCCACTTCTCGATCAGCGGTCCGGCCAGCTCCGCCGGCCCGGAGACGAACAGGGCGATCTCGTCGTACCAGTTGGCCCCCTCCCCGGCACCGGCGATCTTGTCGGCGATCTCTTCCCAGCGCTGGTGCGAGGGCCGACCCCATGAACTCTGCCCTGGCCGGGCGGGACGCCAGTTGTCCCGCTCGCCCGGCCCCCACACCACGGTCGGTTCATCGGCACACACCAGGCCATTCACAACAACCGGCTTGCGGACCGTACGTGGCCGGGTCCACGGCGGGCTGACCAGCATCTCGGGCAAGGCCTCGAGCGGAGCGATGGCGACGGTCTCAGCGGTTGCGATCTTGTTGATCCGCTCGGCGGCGACAGCATCGACGCTCGCAAGCACCTCCGCCACCAGGTCGAGATGGCCCAGCACGTGGGCACGCAGCAGCAAGTCCGCGACCTTGCCACCGGAGGTGGCCAGCATCCGCATCGCCCGGCGCGGGAAGCGGGCCGCCGCGCGCAGGAGGGCCGGCTGCGTGTACGTGTGCTCGATCCGGTCGAGGAGTGCCCGCATCGCCGCGTCGGCCGGCAGTTCGGCGAGCATACCCAGCAGCCGCCGCTGGCTTTCCGCGTCGTAGGCCTCATCGAACCAGCCGGCCAGCACCGGCACGGCCGCGTCACCCATCCCGTCGACAACCGTGGCAGGAAGGGCAAGAGAGCTCATCATGAAGTAACCCCGCACGTAACTCACGATGAGCTCCCAATGCTCCGGCGTGCTGATCGCGGCGACCAGGCCGAGGGCGAGACCGGGGTCGACGTCGCTCACTTCGGCGCAGTCGGCCGCGACCCAGCCAACCTCGCTCGGCGCCAGGTAGGAAGCCGCGGCCCGATGGTGGGCCCCGCCCTCACGGCTCACCGCCAGCGCCGCGACGACCTCGGCATACTCGGTGTCCGATGCGGCCGCGAGGACGGCGCGGACCCGCGTGGCGGGCTCCAGCCGCTTCCAGCCGTACCAATGCTCAGGGGAATCACCGGCAGCCAGCCGCCGAACCGGCCACGCGTGCCCGTCGAAATCGAATCCCAGCGAGGCCAGTTCGGTCGCGGCCACTGCCGCGAACACCAGTCCGCGTTCGACCAGCCAGGCTTCGGCGAACAGCGGCAGCAACGTCCGCTCATGCCATGCCTGGGACACGGCCACCACTGCGGCGACCACCGCGGCGCCCAGCGGCGCGGCGGTGGGCTCCCCGGCCAGGTACGCCGCGCCCGCGGCGGCGATCTCCGGGTCGGGCGACTTCGCCAGCGAGTCGAGGATCAGCTGCCGACGCTCGTCCACCGTCGCGGCGAGTTTCTTCGGCGCGCCCGCGTCCAGCCTTTTCACGGCGACCTTCACGCCACCCCGCCGCGGATGAAGAGCGCGCAGCCAAGCGGCCGGCATCGTCAGCCGGTCCTCGTCCCCGACGCTGTCGATCCCCGCCGGGGAGGTCACCGGCGCGGCGACCGCTTCGTCTTCCGTGTAGCCCTTACGTACCTTCTCTGCCACCAGTTTGTCGGCCGCCGCCTCGGCGGCGGCTGCTGAGTCGAACGACTTGACCTGCGCCTGACCGGCTGCGCCCACCCGCCCATACCGAATTTTCAGCTCTGTACCGTTTTGACGCACTTCCCAGAACTTCGCCGAACCGCCGCCGACATAGGTCAGCATCCGATCTGCGCTCATGCCGATACCTCCACGCTGGGGTCGATGCAGAACTCGTCGTTCAAGCGCCGGAGTAACCGCGCTCTGATCGCCAGCGGTGAGTATTGCGCGCAAGACTGACAAACTGACCCTCACCGCATTACCGACGGAATAAGAGCCACGGAAGCTGGTCGATCAGGCTCGGGGGCGGATCCACGATGATCGCGCAGTCGCCGCCGGTACGGAGGTTCCGGCGGTGTCGGCGGCGCCGGCGCGGAGGTTCCGTCGGCGCCACAGACGGTCGCAGTGAGGGGCTCGGCCCGTGTGGCAGGCGGCGAACAGAGCTGCGACGGCGGCGCCCTCGGCGACGACGAGCAGGCAGGAGGCGTGATCCGATTCAGGGCCGACGGCAGTGAGCCGGGTTTTCCACATGGCCTTGCGCTCGCCGATTAGTGACCCGTTCAGGTAGCCGGCGGGCATGATTTCGCTGTAGGCGGTCTGCCACCTATGGGTGTGCAGTACCCGGGGCGCTGTCAGCTGTCGGCATTTCCGTCGCAGTCGTTACCTCACGTGGAGCAGCGTCGCCAGCACGGCCACGGCTGTCAGGAGGGAGATGGCTATCGCCCAGCGGCCCATGCAGGCTATGGCCGCCAAGGCGAAAGGGATACCGCTGTAGACCAGGACCGCCCCGCGAGGGCCGGGAAACCCGCCTTGGAAGATCAAAGCGCCGGTAATCCAACCCGCCGTCCCCCCGACAAAGACAAGGATGGCCCAACCCACCCGAGACGCGGACGCGAGCGACGAGGCACCACCGGTCAAGAGGGCGACCACGGCCAGCAGTCCGACTGTGCCGACGATGCCCACGGGGATGGAGACGAAAATGAGGCCGGCCCCACCCGCAATAAGCATTCCGAAAATCAACAGTGGTACCAAGCAGACCGTCATCAGAGCCCCGACCGCCCCAGCGCCCACAATCTGGGCGACTCGAAGCGTCCACAGCCGTATCGCAACGCGCGACGACGAGGCCGCTCCCGGGTCGGAGGTGGAATACGCCACCAAATGATCATAAGCGCGAAACTCGGGGCCGTTAAGAGGTGTCCGATGAGCCCCCGAAGCACTGCCGGAAAATCACCGGACGTCACTGAAGGCCGCCGGCCTCTTGGCCACACCCGATCCGCTACCGTGACGCCGTGTCGAGTAGCGAGCGTCATCTTTCAGTCGAGGAGCAAGCCGTCATCCTGGCGCTCCTCGCGCAGGACTTCCCCGGCGCGGACGAACTTCGGGCTCAGGTTCCTTCGGCAGTTATCAGCGGGCGATGCGCATGCGGATGCGCGACAGTGGACCTCCGCGCGGGAACAGAACCTCGCGCGCTCACATCACCGGTGCAATACGGCGTGCTGATCTCCGCCGCCGTACGCGGGCGCAGTGACGGCGCCTTGCTCTTCGTCGAAGAAGGCCACCTTTCGCGTCTTGAGGTCTACTCCATCGAAGATGAGCCGGCCGCGCTCCCACGGCCTGAAGATCTCATCGTTGAAACGGCGGCCTCCTGCGAGTGACGTCCCACCAGAAAAGCACGTCCGAAGGCCAACGCACGAATCAGCGGATTAAAGACTTGATCTCGTGTCGTTCCAGCAGTTCAGTGCAGGTCAGGACGACCAACCCTTTGTCGACCGGTACTCGTGTCAACCGAAAATCACTCCCGAACTCATACTCGCAGCGACTATGGTCGTCCAGGCGGCGGGGTCGATCGCACGGTAACGGGCGGGGCCTCGGGGTGCACGGACTGAGCCGCCGAACCTCGTCGCCACTTGGCAGGAAACAAGGTGGAGCCATCGAGTGACGGCGTCCTCGGAGCTGCCAGCCGGGGAAAAGGTTACTGATCCTGCCGTCCTGAACTGGGAAAACAGGGGTTCAGATCAGCGTGGTCGAGTGATCATTAGGCCCCGTGGTTACCCGCTGGTCGCCGTCCGTTATGGCACGCTATTGGCGCGACGATCAGACGTTGTACGGCCGCCGCATCGATGCCACCCTGACGGGCATGTACGACGAGAACCTGGTAGGCCTCTGGGACAGCGGTCCCTACGACCTTGGGTCCATGGAGACCAGCTGGCTGGGATTTCTACCGGATGGCCGCGGCTGGAGTGCGTGGGCCAACCTCGCGGGCGGCATGGACATCGGCCGCTTTCGCTGGCGCTGCCCGAAACCTGAGAGTGTGGAGTTGCATTATGAATGGCAGGCTGCGGGTGGATGGCAAGGGACGGAAGATTCACTTCGATTCAGCTCGATCGACAGCCAGGGGTCGGACGACGAGGTTCTGAACACCGGCTACACCATCAGATTGGATGTAACGCGCGCGGCATCGGAACCGTTCACCGCTCTCCACCTGGAGAAACCTGTGCAGTTCTGCTCGACCTACGCTCTCATCCGGCGTGAGCTCTCCCTCGAAGACGATCCTGTTCACCACCTCGCACCATGGCAATAGAGGGAATGAGCCTGCGGGCTGGGCCTGACCGAGTGCCTCGCCTCCTACGTCGACCGGTCCGACAACGCCTTCGTCTTCCTCGGCAGGCGTGAAGCGTTCCTGCGGAGCGGCAATTCCGGCGCGAGGCGAAGACACAACGCGCGCGTTTCCAGGAGTGGATCTCCGATCAGGGATGGCGGTCAATGACGGCTACCATGTCCGCCCGGTACCGGTCCAACTCCAGATTGACCCAGTCTTCCCCGGAGCGGATCTGGTGAAAGCGAAATGTGGCGGCGGTTTCGTTCGCGTTGATAACGCATCGGACGGGAACCGGCTCCGGTAGAGCTCGGATGAGGCCGAACACGCTGTCCGCTACAACCAGGCCGAGCCGCAGCAACATGACCTGATCCTCGTACCTGATCTGGGGTTGCCCGCCATCAAGGATCGCCACATGAACCGGCGCATAGTCCTCCAGATGAAAAGCGTTGACGTTGCCCTCATAGCCGGTCAGATCCTGCCAACCCATCTCGGCGATCGCTGCCGACACAGAAGGCTGCGCAGCCCATTGGCCGACGTGGTCAGCGAATGTCAGAGCACCTTCGTTGTACGTGAGCCCCTGGGCGAACTTGTCATGTAGCCCTTGACCGACAACGGGAGCCGCGGGTGGCGGATCGGCAGGCGCCAGCGGTTGAAGCGCAGATGCCGCCGCCTCGTTCATACGGATGGTGAACATCGGCGTACGGTACCGGCCACGGTGGCGGTTCACCAGTTTGCACGAATTCGGAAAGGCGCCCCGGCCGTGATGCCGGCCGGTGAAGTTCATGCACCAGCGCCAGGCGTGCCGAGCCCGATTTGCTGTTGCACCGCTACGGGGATTGACGGCGCGTCACAAATGATCCGCGGCTCTGCGGAAATTGAGGCAGGATGTCGGCGCATGAGGGACAGACCGGCAGATCTGGCGGAGGCCGAGCTGATGGTGGCACTGACCGAGGGCTGGGGCATTGAGCCCCACTCGGTCGAGTACCTTCCCGTGGGCGCAGGCAGTTACCACTGGTCCGTGGGGGACCGGCGTGGGACGGCATGGTTCGTCAAGGTCGATGACCTCGGCGTGGAGGACATCGGTCGTGATGGCGCGTTCGACCGGCTCGGCCAGTCGTTCGGCGCCGCCCTGGCACTGCACCGGGAGGCGGGGCTCGACTTCGTCCTCGCGCCGATCCCGGCCGCGACCGGCGCCGCGCTCTGGCGGCTGACCTCGCGGTACGCCCTGTCGGTGTTTCCGATGGTGGCGGGTGTCGCCGGGCAGTTCGGCGCGCACCGGCCCGAGGATCGCGCCGAGGTGATCGACCTGTTGGCCGAGTTGCACCGGGCGACCCCGCTCGTGGCGGACACCGCGTCACGGGCTGACCTGGTGCTGCCCGGCCGGGACAAGCTGGAGGAGGCGCTGCGGGACCTCGATCGGGAGTGGACCGGCGGGCCTTATGCCGAGCCGGCCCGCAAGCTGCTGTCCGTCCATGCCGGGGAAGTCCGACGATTGCTCGCCGACTTCGACCGGCGGGTCGACCACGTACAGAACACCGTGCCGGTCTGGGTGATCACCCACGGCGAACCGCACCCCGGCAACGTCATGCGTACCCCGGCCGGACTCCGGCTCATCGACTGGGGCACCGTGCAGATCGCTCCGCCGGAACGGGACCTGTGGATGCTCACCCCCGCCCTCGCCCGCATGCTCGGCGAAGACCCGGATGGCGACGCCGCCGACGTACTCTCCCGCTACAGCCGGGCCACCGGACGGACCGTCACACCGGCCGGCCTCGCTCTCTACTCTCTCTGGTGGCGGCTGGCCGACATCGCCGCCTTCGTCGACGAGTTGCGCCGGCCGCACGGCCTCGGTGCGGACATCGCCGCGTCGTTGACCTATCTGACCGGCTATCTCGAATCCATCCGGGACTGACCTGCGATAGACCCGCCGATACCCCGCCCCGGCCCGAGGGGCATCCGGGCCGGGGCGGACAGACAGGTCAGCGGAAGAGGGAGAGGTCCACGGCCGCGGCCATCGCGGCGAAGCCCGCGGCGTTGGGGTGGAGATGGTCGCCCCGGTCGTAGGCGGGATTCAGCGACTGCGGGTCCTCGGGGTCGGCCACGGCGGCGGCGAAGTCCACCACGCCGTCGAACTCGCCGCTGGTGGCGATCCACGCGTTGACCGCCTGGCGGTGGGCTTCGGCGGCGGGTGTGTGGGCGGAGCCGCCCTTGAACGGGGTGATCGTGCCGCCGTAGATCTTCGCGCCCCGGGCGTGCACCCTGGCGATGATCTCCCGGTAGGCGGCGACGAGCTCGTCGGCGGTTGCCCTGTTGCGCAGGTCGTTGACGCCTTCGAGGAGGATGACGTGGGTCAGTCCTTCCCGGGCGAGCACGTCGCGTTCCATGCGGTTCAGCAGGCTCTGGCCGTCCTGGGCGGTGTCGGCGAGCACGCTGTTGCCGCCGATGCCGGCGTTCACCACCGCGGGGTGGCGTCCCGGCTTGGCCGCGAACCTGGCCGCCAGGTAGTCGGGCCAGCGTTCGAAGCCGTCGACCGCGGTGCCCGAGCCGTCGGTGATGGAGTCGCCGACGGCCACCAGCGTGCCGGGGGTCGGACCCCTGGTCACGGCGACCGCGTCCAGGAAGATCCAGCTCCGCACAGTGGCAGGGAAGGAGCCGCCGTCCGGGTCGACGGTGTGGTCGCCGGGCCCGGAGACGTAGTTGGTCTGTACGGCGGAGCGGTGCCAGGTCGCCGGGCCGGTGGCGGAGGGCAGGTAGACGCTGACCGCCAGGTCCTGGCCCTCGGTGACGTGCAGGCGTACCGGGTCGCTGTGCACAACCTGCCCGGCGGGGACCGTCACCGAGGTCGCGCCGGAGAACGTGACCTGCTTCAGCGTTCCGTCCGCCAGGGCGGCGCCGCTGTCCCGCAGCGCCACCGTGGCCGCGCCGAACGTGACGGGCTGGTCTCCGTGGGCGTTGGAGAGCCGGACGCGCACGGCGTTGCCGGAGCCGCGCATGGGCACGACCATGCGGATGGTCTGGTCCTGGTAGACCGGCGGCGGCGTGGCGGCCGACGAGCGATGGAGCGCGGTGGCCCAGGCGTCGGTCCAGTGGTCGTCGATGTCCGCCCGGGCAGGTGCGGCGGTCAACGCCAGGCCGAGTGAGGCGACGAGCAGGGCGCGGAGCACCGTCGTCCCTTTCACGACAGCAGAAGGTCGGTGACGAGCGGCTGGTGGTCGGAGGCGTCGGTGCACATCAGCCAGGCCGAGCGGACGTCGGTGCCCTTGGGCACGAAGACGTAGTCGAAGCGCCACTTGTTGTCCGCCGACAGACCCTCGCCGATGCCGACCCGTGCCCACACGTCGTCGTAGCGGTCGGTGAACGTCTTGATGCCGCCGAAGGCGGGCACGGCGTTGGTGTCGCCCAGGAAGACGACCGGTTCGGCCGACTGGCCGAGCAGGTTCACGATGGTGTCGGCCTGCTCCTGCCACTCGGCGTCGCTGGTGTGCTGCATGTGCGAGTTGCCGAACCGTACCCGCTTCCCCTGGATGTCGACGACGGCCTCCAGCAGGCCGCGCGGTTCACTGCCGGCGTACAGCGGCAGGTGGGTGTTGCGCGATTCGAGGATGGGCCAGCGGGACAGGAACGCGGTGCCGTACTGCCTGCGCGGCTGCCCCTCCTCCAGCGGGTCCTGGTCGATGTTGGGGCCGTAGGTGTGGTGCATCCCGAGCATCTTGGCCAGCTCGCTCGCGGTGTCGAGCCAGTTGCTGCGTGGACGGAAGAACTTGTCGACCTCCTGCAGGCCGATCACGTCGGCGTCGATCGCCTCGATGACCTCGGCCACGTGCTGGAGGTCGAAGACGTTGTCGGCCCCGGCGCCGTAGTGGATGTTGAAGGAGGCCACGCGGATGACCCCGCGCTTGATCCGGCGCTTCTCCACCGTCGCGGACGCGGGGATCGCGGCCAGTCCGACGCCGGCCATCGCGACCGCGGTCGCGCCGAGCAGACCTCTCCTGCTGATGCTCATCGTGGGGGGTTCCTTTCCTGGTTACTTGAGCGCGCCGGACGTGAGCCCGGCGACGATCCGCTTCTGGAAGACCAGAACGAGGATCACGAGGGGGATCGTGACGACGACGCCGGCGGCCATCTGCGTGCCGAAGGGCGTGTCGAAGTCGGAGGCGCCGCCGAACTGGGCCACCCGAATGGTGGCGGTCTGCATGTCCGCCTTGCTGATCATGGTCAGGGCGATCATGAACTCGTTCCAGGTGGCGAAGAACGCGAGGATCGCCGTGGTGAACACGCCCGGCGCCGCCAGCGGCAGGATCACCCGCCGGAACGCGCCCCAGCGGGTGCAGCCGTCGATGGTGGCGGCCTGCTCCAGTTCGTGCGGCATCTGGCGGAAGAACGCGGTGAGCGTCCAGACGGCCAGCGGCAGAGCGAACGACATGCTCGGCACGATCATGGCGTGGTAGGTGTTGATCCAGCCCAGTTCGGTGAACAGCTTGAGCAGCGGCACGATCAGCAGCGCACCGGGGAACATCGAGGTGCCGATGATCAGCGCCAGCACGAGGTTCTTGCCGCGGAAGGTCAGCCGGGCCAGCGCGTACGCGCAGCAGACGCCGACGGCCAGCGTGAGCACGGTGGTGACGCCCGAGACGATCAGGCTGTTGAGTAGTGCCCGGCCGAAGTCGCTGTGCCCGCCGAAGACCGCCGCGTAGTTCTCCAGCGACGGCGGCGAAGGCCAGGGTGTGGTGGAGAAGATGTCGACCGTACGACGGAGGCTGGAGACGACCATCCAGTAGAACGGCGCCAGGCAGTACACCACGATGAGCCCGGCGGTGAGGGTCCTCCTCACGCCCGCTCCTTCCTTGATCGCGCATCGGCCAGCAGGTCGGCGCCGAGCAGCCGGACGAAGACGAACACGATGACGGAGACGTAGGCGATGAGCACGATGCCGTACGCCGCCGCGGGTCCGTACCTGAGCTGGGTGGCCTCGTCCCAGATCAGGGCGGACAGCGTCTCCACGGAGAACTTGCCGCGGCCGATCATCACGAACGGCAGGTCGAACATCGCCAGCGCCTGGAGGATGCGGAACAGGACGGCCACCACCAGAGCCGGCTTGACCAGCGGCAGGGTGATTCGCCAGAACGTCTGCCAGGCCGACGCGCCGTCCACCTTCGCCGCCTCGTACACCATGTCCGGGATGATCTGCAGCCCGGCCAGCACGAGCAGCCCGATGAACGGCGCGGTCTTCCACGTGTCGGCGATGATGACGGCGAGCTTGGCCTGGACGCCCTCGGTGGTCCACAGGATCTTCTGGCCGATGATCGCGTTGGCGACGCCGTCGGCCTGGAACACCCACCGCCACATCAGCCCGGAGATGGCGGTCGGCACCGCCCACGGGATGAGGATGCTCGCCCGCACCAGTCCCCTGCCGCGCAGAACGCCGTGCATGACCAGCGCCATCGCGACACCGAGCACGGTCTCCACCGCCACCGTGGCGAGGGTGAACACGGTGGTGTTGGCGAAGGCGTTGACGAAGCGCTCGCCCACCAGACCGGCGTAGTTGGCCACTCCGACGAACCGCTCGCCCTCGACCACGAAGCCGTCGGCGTCAAGGCCCTCGCCACGGACGTACATCGACTCGCGAGCCGCGGCGAGCAGCGGATAGAGCACGACGAGGACGAGGACGAGCAGCGTCGGGGAGATCATCAGTGCGGCGAACCACCGCGAGCCGCGCCTCATTGCTTGAGCAGCCCCGACAGCTGCTGCTGCAGCCCGGACAGCGCTTGGTCGGGCGTCACCTCACCCGTCAGAGCCGGGTAGACGGCGTTCTGGATCGCCGAGGTCACGTCACCGTACTTGACCGCGACCGGCCTGGCCTTGGCCTTGAGGACGCCCTCCTTCAGCGACGGCAGGTAGGGGTACTTGGCGATGAGGTCCTGGTCGTCGTAAAGGCCGGTACGCGCCACGGGGGTGCTGTTGATCGTGGCCCAGGTCTTCATCTGCTCGCCCGCGGTGAAGAAGGCCAGGAAGTCCCGGGCGGTGGCCTTGTGCTTGGAGAACGCGGAGATGGCCAGGTTGGCGCCGCCGAGGGTGCCGCTGCCGGGACCGTCCAGTCCGGGGATGGGGGCGACGTCCACCTTGCCGGTCACGGGACTGTCGGGAGCGTTCGCGGTGCCGTACAGCGAGGCCCAGCTGCGGGCGAACAGCACCTTGCCGGTCTGGAGGGCGTTCTTGACCTCGTCCTCCTTGAAGGTGATGCCCTCCTTCGGGATCAGGCCGCTCTTGAGGCCGTCCACGAGGAAGTTCAGGCCCGCCTTGGCGACGTCGGTCTCCAGCGTGGGAGTGCCGGAGTCGTCCAGGACGGTGCCGCCGGCCGACTGGACGGCCTCGGCGAAGGAGACGGTCAGGCCCTCGTACTTGTCGAGCAGCCCGGCGTAGCAGGACATGCCCTTCTGCTTGGGCAGGACCTTGTCGCAGGTGTCCTTCATCTCCGCCCAGGTCGTGGGGGCCTTGTCGACCAGGTCCTTGCGGTAGTAGAGCAGGCCGGTGCCGGTGAGCCAGGGCATCGCGTAGAGCTTGCCGCGGTATTCGGCGGTCTCCAGGGTGGGTGCGAGGAGGTCGTCCGCCTTGACCGTGTCGGCGGGCAGTTCGTCCACCCAGCGGTTCGCGGCGAACTCGGCCGTCCACACCGCGTCCAGCATGATGACGTCCATCGCGTCGGACTTGGTCTGGGCGTTGTTGATCAGGCGCTGCCGCTGGCTGTCGGCGTCCTTGGGCTGGATGTCCAGCGTCACCTTCTCGTCGGGGTGCGCGGCGTTCCAGGCGTCGATGACCTTTCGGCTGGCCTCTTCGTGGCTCTGCGTGTCGGTGAAGGTGATCGGGCCGCGCCCGTCACCCGCGGCGGTCTGGTCGCCTCCGCCTCCGCCTCCGCACGCGGCGGTGGCGGCGAGCGCCAGTGTCAGCGCGCCGGTGAGCATGAGGGGTCTGGTCATGGCTGCTCCTTCGAGGGGATGGTGACGACGGTTCCGGTGAGCCTGGCTTCCTCGGCCGCCCACGCGATCTCGTGGCTGTGCAGGCTCTCCTTGGGGTTGGAGCGGATGGCGGCCGGGTCCGCGCCGCCGACCGCGTCGAGGAAGGCGGTGATGAGGCCCTCGTCGCCGCCGCTGTGCCCGTCCTTGGGGACGTGGGCGTCGATGACCTCCGTCGCCCCGGTCACGAAGTCGGTGACGGTGAGCAGGGCGCCGTCGCCGTCGATCGAGCCCCGGGTGCCGAAGATGCGGGTCTTGCGCGGCGCCTTGGGAGAGAAGGCCGTCATGGTGAACGACGCCGTCGCGCCGCCCTCGAACTCCAGGTTGACCACCTGGTGGTCGACCACGTCGTTGTCGCAGGCGTAGACACACCGGCCGTACGGACCCTCACGCAGGGCGTGCAGCACGCCCTCCTCTGTGGGGTCCGAGGTCAGCACGTTCAGCGGCCAGCTTTCGGCGCCGCCGACGTAGGGGAGGTAGATGCGCTGGGCCGCGTACGGGCAGGAGGAGACCAGCGTGCAGTCGAGGCAGCGGTCCGCCGCCGCGTCGGGCCGGTTGGCCGCCGTGAAGTGCTTGAGTCCGCCGAACGACGAGACCCGCGTGACGCGCTGGCCGATCATGTACGTGAGCCAGTCGAGATCATGGCACGATTTGGCGAGCAGCATGAAGGTGGCCTCATCCGTACGCCGCCAGTTGCCCCGCACATAGGAGTGCGCGTGATGCCACCAGCCGACCGGCTCGAGGTGCTCGATGCTGGGGCTTCACCCCGAAGTGTGGACACCGGTGGTCATGCGGCGAGCAGCACCTTATCGAGAGGACGCTGCTCGTACTCGGTCGGGCTGAGGTAGTCGAGAGCGGAGTGTCTTCTTCGGGTGTTGTAGCGGGTGATCCATCGGAAGACGGCCAGGCGGGCGGCGTGGGCGGTAGACCAATGCCGAGCCCCCTGAAGGGTCTCGCGTTTGAGGCTGGCGTTGAACGCCTCGGCCGCGGCGTTGTCAGCGCTGCTCCCCACAACACCCATCGATTGACGCACCCCGAGCCGGCCGCACAGGGCCGCGAACTCGGCGGAGGTATATTGCGCCCCATGATCGGAGTGGAAGATCGCCCCGGTCAGGCTGCCGCGCGTCGCCTGAGCGGCCCTCAGCGCGTCGGCGACCAGCTCGGTGCGCATGTGATCGGCGATCGACCAGCCCGCCAAGCGGCGCGAGTGCAGGTCCAGCACGGTCGCCAGATAGAGGAAACCGCCGTCGGCCAGCGGCAGGTAGGTGATGTCGCCGACATAGCGCCGGCCGGGTGCGGGCGCGGTGAAGTCACGTTGGAGCAGGTCGGGCACCTTCTGGTGCGACGGCTCGCTGACGGTGGTGCGCACCTTCTTGCGCAACCGCAGCCCGGCGATGCCGAAGACACGCATCACCCGTGTCACCCGCTTGCGGTTGACCCGCCGCCCCCGGGCACGCAGTTCGGCGGTGACGCGCGGGCTGCCGTAGGTGCCGTCGAACTCATCGTGGATCCGCTTGATCTCCTCCGCCAGCGCGGCATCGGCCTCGGCCCGCTCCGCCCGAGCCGGTGCCGCCTTAAGCCACTGGTAGAAGCCGGATCGAGACACCGCCAGCACCCGGCACAGCCGCTTCACCCCGAAGGCGTCCCGGTGGTCGGCAACGAACTGGAAACGGCTCACCAGTTCGTCTCGCCCGCGAAATACTTCGCCGCCCGGCGCAGGATGTCGCGCTCCATCTCCAGCTCCCGGATCCGCGCCTTGAGCTGCTTGTTCTCCTCTTCCAGCACGTCGTCGGAGGATAGTGGGCCACGCGCAGGCTTCTTCGCCGGGCCCGTCTGCTTTGCCCCAGCGGTGCCGTTCGCCTGGGCCTGGCGGACCCAGTTACGCAGGGTTTCACGACTGATGCCCAGATCCTGCGCGACCGACTTCAGCGTTCGGGCCGGATCGGACAGGTACAACGCGACGGCGTCCGCCTTGAACTCCGGCGGGTACGACTTCATCGCCACGTGGAACTCCTTGTCTCCGGATCTCCATCATCCGGTAGTCAAGGTGTCCACGCTTCAGGGGCAAGCCCCGCTGACGATCTCACCGATCCGGCCGCTGTCCAGCACGGCCTTCACGGCCCGGGTGTAGGGCGTGTAGCGCATGACGTGGCAGACGGCGAACACCACGCCCGACTTCTGGGCCGCCTCGATGATCCGCCGGCAGTCCTCCAGCCGGACGGCCATCGGCTTCTCCAGCAGGATGTGGTACCCCAGCTCGGCGAAGCGCACGGCGGGCTCGACGTGGTCCGCGTCCATCGTGGCGATGATCACCGCATCGGCGACGCGCGGACGCGCGGCCAGCTCGCGCCAGTCCTCGAAGCCGAGTGCGCCGGGGTGCTCGGCGAGCATGCCCGCGCGGCGCCGCGGGTCCGGTTCCGCGACGGCGGCGAGCCGCGCCCGGCCACCCTCTGTCGCGCAAGTGGTGTACCTGCTCCCCCGGGCGCCCGCGCCCACGAGGGCAAGGCTGACTTGCTGCATCACCTGTAACTCTCCAATTATGAGAAGACGCGACGTAAAGCTAGAGTTTGCCCAGGAGAACAGTCAAGGGGGGATATGAGAACATCCGGTGTATCTCATGACACCGCGCTCCTCCGCCGGCTCAACACGCGAGCCACCCTGCAGGTCCTGCGGCAGGGGGGCGCCCAGACGCTCACCCAGCTCGCACGGGCCGCGGGCCTGTCCCGGCAGACCGCCGAGGTGGCGATCGCCGACCTGACCGAGCGCGGCCTCGCCGAGGAGGCGGCACCCACCGAGGGCGGCGCCGGCCGGCCCGCCCGGCGCTTCAGGTTCCGGGCCGAAGCGGGTCACGTCGTCGGAGTCGACATCGGCCCTCGCCGGATCTTCGCCATGCTGGCCGACCTGAACGGCGACGTCCTGACCGAGCGGCGCCTCGACGTCGACGAGCACCTGCCGGCCGCCGAGCGGCTCGCCCTGGCCGAGCAGGCGGCCACCGCGTGCGCCGCCGACGTCTCGCGCGGGGGTGTGTGGGCGGCCACGGCGGGCACCTCCGGCGTCGTCGACCGCTCGGGCCGCGTAAGCGTGTCCCACCTGATCCCCGGCTGGACCGGGCTCGACCTCGGGGGGCAGGTCGGGCGCTGGTTCGACTGCCCGGGCTTCGCCGCCAACGACGCCAACCTCGCGGCCCTCGCCGAGCACTGGCGCGGCAGCGCACGGCATGTCGACGACATGGTCTACGTGCTGTCCGGCTACCGGGCCGGCCACGGCCTGATGCTCGACGGCCGGCTGCGCGCCGGGCGTACCGGTAGCGCGGGCGAGCTGGGAAGGCTGCCCCTCGTCGGCTGGGAGGACATGTCCGTCGTGCTCGCGCGCGACGGACGCGACGCGGAGGAGGTCTTCGAGGCGGCGCGGGCGGGCGAGGAACGGGCGTTGGCCGTGGTCGACCGTCTCGCGTACGGCCTGGCCCGCGGCGCCTCGGCGCTCGTGCTCGTGGTGGACCCCGAGCTGGTCGTGGTGGGCGGCGGCTTCTCCCGCGCAGGGGAACTGCTGCTCGGCCCGATGCGCACCCACCTGGCCGGCATGTGCCTCAACCCGCCCGAGGTCGCGCTCTCCACCTTCGGCGAGGAGAGCATCGCGCTCGGCGGCGTACGGATGGCCCTCGACCACGTGGAACGCGAGAGGCTCGACCTGTGACGGCACGGCCCGGACGGCTCGCATGGCGTTAGGGGTCGCGGTCGCCGCGCTGTTCGCCGTCGTCGCGGGCATGAACGACGGCGGCGCGCTACTCGCGACAGGTCACAAGCTGCCCACCGTGCGGCCCGCCCTCGGTCTCGCCGTACTGGTGGCGGCCAACGCGCTGGTGCCGCTGCTCACCCACGAAGTGGCGCGGACGTTCGTACGGCGCCTCGCCGGTCCCGCCGGCCAGGGCACGACGACGGTCGCGGTGCTCGCGGCCCTGGCCGTCGTGCTCACGCTCACCCATTTCGGGCGGCCGACCAGTCTCACGCTGGCCGTCGTCGGCGGGCTCACCGGGACCGCGCTCGGCGGCGGGATGCCCGTTGACGCGGGCGCGGTCGCCCTCGTCCTGGCGGTCGGGCTGGCCGCGCCGTTCGCCGGAGCGCTGGCGGCGCCGGTGGTGTCCCGGCTGCTGACTCTCGTGACCACGGTGCGGGGGTTGCGGCACTGGCACTGGGCCGGGTTCGGGCTGCAGTGCCTGGCCTACGCCGCCAACGACGGACAGAAGATGCTCGCCGTCTTCACCCTGGCTCTGGGCGTGCCGGGCGCGCCGCCGGCGGTCACCGCGCTGGCCGCCGTGCTGTTCGGCGCCGGGGCGCTGTACGGAATGCCGCGCGCGGGTCGTACGCTCGCCCGCGAGATCATCGCCTCACGCCCGCTGCACAACGTGGCGGCCGAGCTGGGCTCGGGCGTCACGGTGATCGGCTGCGCGGCGGCCGGGATGCCGGTGAGCATGACCCAGTCGGTCGCGGGCGGCCTGATCGGCGCCGGCCTGATGCGAGGCGGTGGCCGGGTTCGCTGGCACGCCGCCGCCAGGATCGCCCTGGCCTGGCTGCTGACACTTCCCGCGAGTGCGGCCCTCGGCGGTGTGGCGGCGTTCGCGATGGCCGGAACGGCGACGGCATGAGACGGCTGGGCCGCCTCCGCGACCTGCTGGCGGGACGCATGGACAGCGCGCTGACCGAGGCCCTGATGGCGCAGCTCGGGGCGGCCAAGGAGGGCGCCTGGCTGGCGATGGCGATGCTCGGCGGCGAGGTGGACCGGGCGGGCGCGCATGAGCGCATGCGCGCGATCGAGCACGTCGGCGACCGCGAACGGGCACGGCTGGTCGAGGAGCTGAGACATGCGCTGGTCACGCCGATCGACCGCGAGGACCTGTTCAGGCTGTCCCGCTCGATCGACGACGTGCTCGACTCACTGCGTGACTTCGTCAGGGAGTCGCACCTGTACGGGGTTCCGCGGCAGGTCAGGTTCATCCCGCTGCTCGACCAGGTGATCGCGGGCATCGAGGCGCTGGAGGAGGCCGTGCGGGGCCTGGCGTCACAGCCGTCGGCCGCGGTGCAGGACGCCCTGGTCGCCAAGAAGGCCGGCGGCGCGGTGCGCAGGATGTACCAGTACGAGCTCGCCCGGATCCTCTCCGGCGAGCCGAGCGCCGCGGCGCTGAAGGAGCGTGAGCTGGCGGGCCGGCTGCAGACCGCCGGCCTGGCTGTCGCCCAGGCCGCGGACGCCGCCGCCGACGGCGCGATGAAACGCTGAGGCCGGTCAGGGCTCGCAGGGTCGGCGCCGGGCGTTCGAGTCAGGACGCTGGCGGCTCGCAGTTGGCCGGTCGCTGCCGCCACAGAGGCGCAGAGTGCTGTCCAGGCACAGCGCCGCCGCCTCACGGGCAGTGAGGCGCCCGTCGGCGACTTCTGCCGCGGCGGCGTGCTGGAGCCCGATGACGGCGGCGACGAGCCAGGCAGCCGGGAGTGACCGGTCGAAGTCGCCTGCGCGCTGGCCTCGCCGGATGAGCCGTTCGAGCCGTGGGGGCACGAGGTCGTGGGGGTCGTTGGTCTTGGGCCGCGGGATCCCGGTCAGCGTGGGGCTCAGCAGGAGGGGGTAGCGGCGGAGGAACTGCCAGCCCGCGTCGAGGAACTGGGCCAGCGCGTCGGCGGGCGGGGCGGTTTCCAGGCCGGCGGCGTCGAGCAGGTCGGAGTATTCGGCGGCTGCGGCCTCAATGAGGGCGGCAATGAGGGCGTCGCGTGAGGGGAAGTGCGCGTAGACGGTCTGGCGGGTGACGTTGGCCGCGGTGGCGATCTCTCCCATGCTGGCGTCGAGTCGCTCGCCGAGCACGATGCGGGCCGCGTTGAGGATGGCGTCGATGCTGCGCCGGGCGTCGGACCGCCGGGGGCGGGCCGACGTGGCGGTGTCTGGCGAGTCATCCATCCCGGCCAAGCTATCCGTTCGGCCATAGCCTTGACAAGCCGTAAGAGATAATCAACTCTTACAACATGTCAAAGAAAAGCAAGGCCGGGGACCACCCGGCGATCGAGGCGCACGACCTGGTCAAGGTCTACGGCGAGAACCGAGCGCTGGACGGGATCGACCTCACGGTCCGGCGCGGTCAGGTGTTCGGGTTCCTCGGCCCCAACGGAGCGGGCAAGACCACCACGATCCGCATCCTGGCCACCTTGACCCGGCCTGACAGCGGCACCGCCCGTGTCCTCGGTCACGACGTGATCAGCGAGCGGGACGCGATCCGGGCCCGGGTGGCCGTGACCGGGCAGTTCGCCGCCCTGGATGAGGACCTGACCGGGTATGAGAACCTCATCATCCTCGGCCGCCTGAACGGCCTGTCCGGCGCCGCCGGCAAACAGCGAGCCGATGACCTGCTCGCCGCCTTCGAGCTGACCGGCGCGGCCGGCCGCCCGGTGGGTGGATACTCCGGCGGGATGCGCCGCCGGTTGGACATCGCGGCCAGCCTGATCGTGACCCCGGACCTGCTGTTCCTCGACGAGCCGACCACCGGGCTCGACCCGCGCAGCCGCAGCCAGGTGTGGGAGCTGGTCCGCCAGATCGCCACGGCCGGCACCACGGTGCTGCTCACCACTCAGTACCTTGAGGAGGCCGACCAGCTCGCCGAGCAGATCGCCGTCATCGACCACGGCCGGATCGTCGCCGAAGGCACCAGCGCCCAGCTCAAATCCCGAGTCGGCTCGGGCACGCTGCACGTCCGGCTCCTCGACGGCGACCAGCGTCCGCGAGCGCAACAGGTCCTGGCCGGCGCCCTGGAGGGGACGGTGCATCTCGCCGCCGACCCGCTCGCCCTGTCCATGCTGGTCGCCACCCCCGCTGACGGGACAGACGTGGGCCGGATGGTCGGGCGCGCCATGATCCAGCTCGCCGAAGCCCGGGTGGGTGTCGCCGAGGTCGCTCTCGGCCAGCCCAGCCTGGACGAGGCCTTCCTCGCCCTGACCGGCCACACGGCCGGCCCAACCGCCATCGACCACCAGGATGTGAGCGCATGAGCGCCCCGGCCGCCGTCACGCGCCCCGCCGCGGCGCAGACCCACCAGATCGACATCCTGCTCGCCGCAGGCCGGTCACGCCGCCGTGCCGGAGCACTCGCCGCCTCCGCGACCTTCGGCCGGCGGGCGATGCTCAAGATCAAGCACGACCCCAAACAGCTTGTGGACTCGGTCGCCATCCCGATCCTGTTCACCGTGCTGTTCACCTACCTGTTCGGCGGCGCCATCAGCGGCTCACCCGGCGACTACCTCAAGTTCCTCCTGCCCGGTGTGCTCACTATGAGCATCGCCATCGTCACCATGTACGGCGGTGCCCGTCTCGCCCAGGACGTGACCACGGGTGCCTTCGATCGCTTCCGTGCCCTGTCCGTCTGGCGCGGCGCCTTCGTGCTCGGTGGTCTGTTGAGCGATGCCGCCCGCTACCTGTTCGCGTCCGCCATCGTGGTGGCCCTCGGGCTGATCATGGGCTATCGGCCCGACGGTGGCGCACCCGGTGTGCTCGCCGCAGTAGCCCTGGTCGTCGCCTTCGGGCTCTCCCTGTCCTTGCTGTGGGCCGCGGTCGCCCTGCTCGTGCGCGACCCGGCCGTCGTCATCAGCATCGCCAACGTCGTACTGATGCCACTGTCGTTCGCCAGCAACATCTTCGCCCAGCCCGGCACCATGCCCGGCTGGCTCCAAGCCTTCGTCGCGGTCAACCCGCTCAGCCACGTCGCGACCGCGGCCAGGGGTCTGATGAGCAACGCCGGCGGCACCGGCGGATCTGTCGCCTGGTCGCTCATCGCGACCGCCGTCATCACCGCAGTGTGCGCGCCGCTCACCCTCCGCCTCTACAGCAGGCGGGGCTGACCCGCGTGAAGCCGCCGGCGGGTACACAGTCGAGCCGGCCAGAACCGACGGCCCGCGCGTGATCGCCGACGCCGCACCGAAGGACAAAGCGTAGGTGCGCGGTCTGTGGCGCTGCCCTGCGGAGACGACTCCCCCGGTACGTCCGGGCCGAAGTGCCGGCCGGCGTGGACGGTGTGGTGGATGCCGGGATTTGAGGTCCGCGTCAGTCGTCGGCAATGCGCTGGTGCCACCATCCGTCGAGCTTCCACGGAGGCAGCTGGTGAGGATGCGGCTCAGGGAGGGTGCGTCTGCGGTACTCCTCGTCGAGGCGGCGGATCAGCCGCCCAAGATCGCGACGGGCTGCGGGCGGCAGTCGGCGTAGTGCGAGTTCCAGAGTGTCCCGCGCCTCGGTGGGATCGCAGCAGGGACATTCATGTATGGGGAGGTACAGGATCCGGCCGCGACGTTGGAGGAAACCCCTGTATTGATCAAAAGCTTCAGCGACTGTATCTGTCCCCAACCCTTGGGCCTCGAGGCGGGCGATCGCCGCAACGGTCCCGCTCGACAGGCCGGGAATCTGGCGAACTGACCGACCTCGTCGGGTTGCTGCTTGGTGAGCGCGCATGGCGCTCGGCGGCCTACGCGGCATCGCCCTTTCTGATCGTCATGGTTCGCATCGTGTCACACCCGGGCTCCGTGAACCACCTGGTGACTTGCCTGTGCCACCGAAGCCGAGGCGTTCAGCGCGTCGGTCATGGCATGTTTCCGGGGACGACCAGGAGCCGTTTGGGTGCGTGGAACAGCCAGTCCTCATCCATGTCGACCCCGGTGAGCAAAGTGCCGAGGGCCTGGCCGAGGGCCAACGTACTCGCGGAGCCGTCGGAGCGGTCGTAGAAGCGGCAGAGCCACTCTTCGGCCAGCGTGTCGTTGTCAGGTTCGGACATAGTCTGGAAATCCCGGATGCAGGTTCCATCGCGCCACACCTCTACCGTGGTGGGGGCGACCATGTTGGTACTGATGCAGACGGCGCTGCCGGGTGAGCTGAGCGGGCGCCACAGGTGGTCGCTGCCCGGATCGAAGCTGACCATGGTGAACAGCGCGACTCCGGTACCACCCGGCGGCTGCCCCAGCCAGAGTGCGTCTCCGTCGGCCTCCGACCAGATCTCGTGGTACTCGTCCTCGTCGAGAAGCGGGCAAGAGGCAGGATCAAGTCCAAGGCGGCGGATGGCCTCGTCCTCATCGACGTCAGCGACGAACGCGAACCCTTCGCCGTCGCCACAGTAGGTATCCCAGTTGTCATAGCGGGCGACGAGCGCGTCGGCCTCCGCCTGCCGCCGCACACTGCCGGAATCGAGGACGGGAGCTGCAGGCAGGCCGGTGAACAGGTCGGCGAGCGGGCCGGTCAGCGCGAGCGCGCCCGCCGAGCGGCCGGCGACGATCGGCCGCCACGGGTCGGCCCCTGCCCGCAGTAGTGCCGCTACCGCGGCACGGTGGCCCCGGCGGACCGCGACCCACAGCGGCGTCTCCTCCCACACCAGTGACTCCACATCCGCCCCGTACTCGACGAGCACGTCGATCGCCTGGGACGCACCTTCGTAGGCGGCCTCGTGGAGGTCTTCGTTCTTGCTGCGGGGATAGCTGCGGTCCCCGCCTTGGGAGAGCCTGCGCCGGATGGCGTCGGGATCAAGGCCTCGTGCCGCCAGATGTTCCGTGTTCCTGCTCACCTGGTCTCCCTGCGCGTCAGCCCGAACCGAGTAGGAGGATCCAATCATCCCGCGCTGACATTTCCAGGGGACGGCCATGAACGCGGGGCACCTCAGTGTTGCCGCCGGTCAGGTGCGGGACCAGCGGCAACCCGCGGGCTCGACGAGCGGGTGCGGCTTGGTGGTCGGCCCGCCGCGGAGTCGCCCGAGCGACTGCCGGTTTTGCAATTGCTTCATATCGATCGTCCCGCTGCCGTCTATCGTGTGATCAGCGTTTTGACGGCGAGTTGTTCCTCGCCCGCGGGGCCGTCGAGGCGAATCGACAGTTCCCAGACGCCGCTCATCGGGAACAGCTCGCCCACGGCCACGAAGCGGCCGGGCTCACGCTTGGTGGCGGAGATCTCGGGTGTGGAGTGTCCCATCTCGGCCATGACCGCCGACAGCGCCACGGTGTCGGCGTCGCCCTTGCTCACCTTGATCTCCACGGTGACCTGGCCGGGAGCCGGGTCCGCGATGAGGACGGTGGCGGCGTAGCGGGTGCCCGTGATGGTCAGGTTGACCGGTTCGGCGGCCGTGCTCCTGACCACGACGAACAGCGCCACTGCCGCGGTCACGAGCGTGGCCGCGGCCACCGCCTGCCACCTCTTGATCACTGGGCCTCCGATGCGGTCACGTTCACGGTGAAGGGTGCGGTCACGATGCGGTCTGCGGTCGCGTACTGGACCCAGGCGAGGTACCGGCCCGGTTCGGGGAAGCTGAAGGTGAAGCGCACCCGGGATCGCGGTGCGCCCATCTCGTGCACGTGGCCGAAGAAACGGCCATCCTGACTGCGTATGAGCAGGTGGCCGGTCATGCCGAGCCAGGTCCGGACGCCGGCGGGGGTGCCCAGCTCGATCGTCGTGGGACGGCCCGCGACGGGCACGGCGGGTTGTAGTCGCGGCGTGCCGGTCGGACCGGCCGGCGTGGCGGGTTCGCCGGTTTGACCGGACCGCGAGACTGTGTCGGCCTTTCGCGATGCTTTGGCTGTCCCTCCGACGGTGAAGTCCGCGGCGACGAGTTGCCCGCCTGAGTCCTCCCGTTCGATCTCGGCGTGTGCCAGGTACCGGCCGGGGCGGTCGGCGGTCAGTCTGACCTCCAGGTGCCCGGGCGCCGTGCGCAGGGGGTGGACATGGCGGAAGTAGCGTCCGTCCTCGCTGGTGACGACCACGTGGGCGAGCGCTTCGTGGTGCGCGGTGAGGTCGTCGACGGACCGCCCGGTGGAGCCGTCGATGAGATCGACTCGCAGGGTGAACTCCTCTCCCGCCTCCGGCCGGGCTGGGAGCGTCTCCATGCGGGCCTGTACGTACGGCCGCCCTCCCGCGGTCGATGTCGTGGGAGTGGGGGCGGCACCCTCAGGTGGGGGTGCCGGTATCTGCGACTCGAACACGATGACCATGGCGGCGACCGTCACCCCGGCCGCGGCGCCCGCGGCCATCGCCATCGCCCGTCCCGGTCGGGCCGGCGCCCCGCTGAGCAGGCCGCCCACCAGCAGGAGCGCGGCCACGAACAGGCCGCCGTAGATGAGGAAGTCCCCGGCCGATCCGCGTGCGACGAGGACACGGAACGGGATGACGGCGGTCTCGTTCCCGGCGCTCAGTTTCAGCTCGTGCGGCCCGGTCCGCTCCACCTGGAGCTGCGTGTACTGCGGGTTCGCCGCCGCCTGGACGGTGCCGGTCACCGTGTGGCCGTCCTCGACCGAGCGGACTTCGAGGCCGATGGGCAGCCCGGACACCGGCTGGTACGCGATGACGCCGATCCGCAGCGGCCCCGGCACCCGGGTTGTTCCTTTGACCACCACTGTCACCTCGGCGCCGGCGATTGTCTGGGCGATCCGCAGGTCCGCCCCCGCCGTGACGCTGTGCGCCGCGGCGGGGGCGGCCATCGCCAGCACGAGGGCGGCGGCGAGGCACAGAACTCGGATCATGCCCGCTCGGCGCCGGCCGCACTGGGCGGAACCGGCCCGGCTGTGACCGCGTTGGGCAGGAACAGCGCCCCGAGCGCCAGCCCGATCAGCCCGGCGACGACCGGCGCTCCGGTCCACAGCTCGGGCACGTCGGGCAGTCCGCCCCCGGTGGCCGAGGCGACCCCGATGTACAGCGACCAGGTGGCGAAGGCCGACAGCCCGGCGAAGGCCCAGTAGGCGGCACGCCGCTCAGCCGACGGCCGCAGCCGGCGGATCAGCAGGTCGCTCACGAACCCGGCGGCCACGAACGACAACAGGATCGGCACGTTGCGGAACGCCGTCTGGGCACCCGGCATGAGCACCATGATCGTGTACATGACGGTCACCGAACCGAACGGCAGCAGCCAGCGGCGCACCAGGAGCAGCACCGGGCTGAGCATGACGACGTTGGTGACGACCATCGCGACGGCTACCCGGTCGGCGCCCGGGCCCACCGGTCTGGGGCCGCCCCCCTGCGGCCCGGGGCCCGAGTCCTTCAGCATGGAGAACGCCCGAACGATGCCCTCGGGACGGTACTGCATGGCGTCGCCGTACGACAGGAACAGCGACACCAGCGTGGCGGCGAACGCGAGCCCGAGCAGCGCGGGCAGCAGGCGGCCGAGCGAGGGCCGGGCGCCGACATCGGGGGCGTTCCACGCCGAGCGCAGCGGTGTCGTGATGATGAGCATCATCGTCACGATGAGGCCGAGGTGTGACGGGCTGAACAAGATGTTGATGGTCGTCTCGATGCCGAGGATGGTGTGCCACATCATGTCGGCGAATCCGAAGGCGGCGAACGCGGGAATCGCCACCAGCCCGGCGAGATAGCCGACGGGGACGGCCGCCAACCCCTGCCGTCCGGCGCGCACGTTGCGCCACACCTGCCAGATGATCCAGCCGGAGACCACCGCGAAGCCGGAGTAGAACACCGCGTGCCATGGAGTGAAGAACGTCTCCAGCTCCGCCAGGTTGCTGTGCGCCCAGGCGTCGATCATCAGTCCGACCCCGAACCAGACTCCGAGCAGCGCCATCACCAGGTCGGTCCTGGTGAACACCCATCCGCGGGGTTCGCCCGTGTCCGCCATGAATCGCCGAATGCCGGCGGCGTCAGCTACCACTTCGTGGCCCCTTTCCGTCGATCAGATCGATTCGTTCAGACACCGGTGGGCCGGCGCCCGTCGAGCGAACGCCGGTGCGGCGGCCGAGGTCTCCGCGGGACCTACCGTCACTGACGTCGTCAATTCGATACCGCAGGCGTCGCGGATCGTTACACGCGGCTACTGCGGGGGCCTGCTGAGCGGGGCCGATCACGCTGTTTCGCCGCTGAGGGCCTGCGCCACGGATCGGCGGGCCGCCAGGCGTGCGGGCAGGGCGGTGAGTGCCGCCGTCGCCAGAAGAGTCGCGAGCACGCCGCCGAGCAGCCAGGAGGAGGGGGGTTCCGCCGGATTCCCGGCGGCGAAGAGCGAGAGCAGGCCGACGCCCAGAGGGACGCCGATGACGGCACCGGGCAGGCTGGGCAGGAGCTGGGCGCTGGACAGCCCCGCGGAGATCTGGCCCGGGGTGGCACCGAGCGTACGCGCGATGGCCATGTTCGCCCGGGCCTCTATGGCAGTGGTCCAGGTGAGCGTGATGGTGTTCACGACGGCGAGTGCGATCAGCAGGACGGTGACCGCAAGCAGCAGTCGGCGGTCGTGAACGTCTCGCAGGTTGGGCAGGGCGGAGGAGCCGTCCGGGCCGTAGCCCCTCGTCGGCTGGGCGTAGAAGGTCAGCAGGGCGACGATCGCGATCACCGTGGTGGCGGTGGAGCACGCCTGCAGCACGGCGCGGCCCGGCCGGCGGGCGGTCAGCCGCAGCCCGAGCAGCAGCGGCGTGGGCAGCAACGCGGACAGCGCGGTGAGCCAGGGCCGGTGACGGGGCCGGCGCGCGGTGGCGGTCAGCGCCGTGACGGTCGCCGTGCGCATGGCCCGCAGCGTGGGACGCAGCGTGGACAGCACCGCCACCGCCACGGCGAGGACGGTCGCCGTGGCGACGGTGGCACCGCCGGGCCCGGCCGCGTCGCCGATCCGGCTGGCGGTGGGACTGGCGATGGCGGGCACGGTCAGGCGGGCAATCCCCAGCCCCAGCGCGTCGCCGGCCAGCGCCAGCGCCAGGTATTCGGTGAGCAGGGCGGTGGCGATCAGCCCCGGGGTGGCGCCGACGGCTTTGAGCAGCCCGGCCCGGCGCGTCTGCTCGACGGCGCGTCCCGCGGCCAGCGCCGCCACTCCGGTGACGGCCAGAAAGCTGAGCAGCCAGCTACCGACGACCAGGATGGGCTGGCTGTTCTTGAGGATGACCATGTCCTGCTCGGCCGTGAACTGCCAGGAACGGAGGTTGGTCACAGTGGAGGCACGGTCGGCGTCGAGGAAGGCCTCGGTCGCGGCGGGGTCGCGCAGCTTGAGGTCCAGGGCCAAAGTCACCGGAAGATCGTGGGACGACGCCAGTGTCCGGGCATCTGATCGGGTCATCCAGGCCAGGCCGCTGGAGTCGCTGGGGCCGCCGCCCGGGCCGATCTGCGCCGCCCAGGGGTAGATGGAGGTGGCCGCGGTGACAGCGATCCCGACGACGGGGTACGACCGGCCGGCGATGGTGACGTGGTCGCCGACGCCGACGCCCAGCGCGGTGGCGAAGCCGCGTTCGAGGACCGTGCCTCCAGGGCGTACCCAATGGCCCGAGGTCACCAGCGGCCGGTTGACCGCGCCGGGTGTCTCGGCGAAGCCGTGCACCACCACTGGGGACGACGTGGAATCGCGCGTGGTGAGGTCGGCGTAGACGATGCGATAGGGGCCATGGTGGGCGACCACTTCGGGATCGTCCGCCAGCGAGGCCAGGGCCGAGGTCGCGGCGGGGCCCGCGTCGCCGGAAAGTGCCACCACGTCCGGCCCGGCGGTGGCCGCGCGGGTCTGCTCGTACAGCGCCTCGCTCACGCCGCGCAGGGACAGGCCCAGGGCCATCGTGGCGGTGGCCACGGTCACCGCGAGCAGGAGCATCGCGGCCTGGACCTTGTGCCGGCGGACGTCGGCCAGCACGAGGCGGACGATGAGCACGATGGAGCCCATGACGTTCAGTCCTCCAGCCCGATCAGGTCGCCGAGCCGCCCCGTTCCGGTGCCTGCCAGCCGGGTGTCGTCGACGAACATCCCGTCGCGCATCGAGATCAGCCGGTCCGCGGTGGCCGCGACCCGCTCGTCATGCGTGACGATCACGAAGGTCTGCCCCACCGAACGCAACTCCTCGAAGATCCTCAGCACGTCCAGCGTCGCCGCGGAGTCGAGGTTGCCGGTCGGCTCGTCGGCCAGGACGACCAGCGGGTCGTTGACCAGCGCGCGGGCGACGGCGACCCGCTGGCGTTGACCGCCCGACAGTTGCGACGGCAGGTGCCGGGCACGGTCGGTGAGCCCGACCCGTTCCAGCAGCAGGCTCGCGCGCCGCCTGGCCTGGCGGCGCGAGCGTCCGGCCAGCAGCGCGGGCAGCTCCACGTTCTCGGCCGCCGACAACTCCTCCACCAGATGGAAGGCCTGGAAGACGAATCCCACCGACCGGCGCCGCAGCCGCGCCAAAGCCCGCTCGCTCAGGGTGTCGATGCGCTGACCGGCGAGCCACACCTCCCCGTCGCTGGGCCGCTCCAGGCCACCCAGCAGGTGCAGCAGGGTGGATTTCCCGCAACCGCTGGGCCCCATCACGGCCAGCATCTGGCCCTCGGGCACCTCCAGGTCGACGTCATCGACCGCCCGGACCCGGCCCTGCCCCCGACCATGCTGCTTCACCAGGCCGTGGACCCGAACCACGGCACTCGACACGTTCATGCACCCTCGGATTCGTCATCGACCTTGGACCAGGCTCGCTCGCAGGCGTCCAACCAGCGCAGGTCCGCCTGCAGCCGCAGCACGACCCCTTCCAGCAGCAGGACAGCGGCCGATCCCGCCGGCTCGGCCAGCGCCGCGTGCTGCACCTCACGCAAACGGCGCAGCAGCTCGCGGCGTTGCGCCGCCACGAGCTGCACCGGGTCGGCGAGCCGGGCCGCGGCGGCCGCGGTGAGCTTGAGATGAAACTCCGCCAAATCCGGTTTCGGCCAGCCCACCTCGGTCAGCCAGGTAGCCACCCGCTGGTGCCCGGCCGGGGTCAGGGCGTAGACCTTGCGGTCCGGCCGCTCGGGAAGCCCGTTCGCCCGCTCGCAGACGACGAGGCCCGCCTTCTCGAGCCGGGCCAGGGTCACGTAGATCTGCCCGGGATTCATCGACTCGCCCAGCGGTCCGAGGCTCTGCTGCAGCCGAGCGCGCAGGTGGTACCCGTGCGACGGTTCTTTGGCGAGCATCGCCAGCACTGCGTCCTGCACTCCACCCCCCTAACGGTTAGCCAATAGATAGCGGTTAGCTGTTGGAGGTGTCAAAGCGCTACGCCTGGCGACCTCCTGGGCTGAACCGCCGCCATGGTTCCGAGAAGTGTTCGTGCGGCATGGCCGACGTCCCCAACCCCGCGAAGGCGCCGTATCCGCCGCCGACTCCGGTACCGCCGACGACGTCACCCGTGACGCCGACGAGGTTGACCCGAGCTGCGGAAACCCCATTCCCATGACGATCGTCGGCGGCATGCGACAGGAGGAGATCCGGGACGTCGATCAGCGTGACCGAGCGGGCTTGCGGCCCCGGGGAGGCGCGCACCGGACAGCCGGCGATCGCCCATCAGCTGCTTGCGGGAGGGCGGGGATTCGCGAACATGCCGGTGCCCGGCGTGTCATAGCGACCCGCAACACGCTTCGGCCCTGCATCCAGTCCCAGGAGGCAGCGGTGGTGTCCTTGGTGAACCAGTGGATTCGGGCGTAGCGGCAAGAAATATTCGCGGCTCGGGCCGTACTCATGTCCCGGCCCGAGCCGTGGTTCTGAGAGCGGGTGACCTGCCTCCTGGCGCAGGAGAGGGCGATGCGAGCAACAATTCGTCGGGCGCCCCCAACGGTAAGCGCGATTGAGTTCAGCGGCCCGGAATGACCACGGTGCCACAGTCGCCGCATCGCAGGGCCGAAACGCTGTGGTAGAAGAAACCGCTCGTCAATAGCACGCCGCCAAGGTCGCCGAGCACGTCCACCTGCTTCTTGAACTTGACCCCGGGCGGTCTTCCCACAACAATCCCCGATTCCATCACGTTCGCGCAAACAGGGCAGGGAAATGCAGAATCCGCCATAGGTCGGAGTCTACGTCGACGGACGGATTTGCCAACCGAACACTCGGAGCGCGATCAGATACAGGAGGCGGAGTGACGCGAGGACCGACCTCGCCCGCGCCGCCAGCTCAGGTCGACCCGCAGATCAAGCGCCTGCGATGACTTTTCAAGCGATTCGGGCCGGGAGGCGAAGAGCAGACCGACCAGTGGCATGCGCGCGCTGCGCCGACGACGCTCAAGTGGGGCGGGACGGCATAACGAGGGCCATGATCCATCCGATCAGCACGACCGCGCCGGTGGCCAGGAAGGCCACCTCGTACGAGTACGACGCGGCGAGCTGACCGGCCACCAGGGGGCCGACGGTCATGCCGAGGTCGGCGGTCATCTGGTAGCCCGCCACCACGGTGCCGCCGCGTCCCCGGGTGACGTCGCCCACGGTGGCCGCCCCACCCGTGGTGCAGAAGGCGGTACCGAGTCCCATCAGCGCGAACGCGGCCAGGTACGCCACGAGAGTCTGCCACGTGATGACCATGACGAGGCAGCCGAGGATGAGTCCCTGGCCCAGCAGCAGCGAGGGGCGGCGACCCCACTGGTCGGCCACCCGCCCGGCGAGCGGCAGGGTGACCGCCTGCATGATCGCACCGACCGCGAGCCCGGTGCCGATCCAGGCGGCGTCGGCCTTGATCACGACCAGCAGATAGAGCGGCAACACGGAGACACGGACTCCGAAGACCGCCCAGCCGAGCCCGAAGTTGGTGGTCAGCGCCGCCAGGTACGACCGGTGCCGAAGCGCCCGGCCCAGGGTGATCCCTGGCCGGCCGTCCCCGGCACCGGCCCCAGGTCCGGCTCCGTTCCCCGTCCCGGTTTTCGCCGCGGTCCCGGTCCTGGCCACGGCATCGGTGATCGGCACGGCCTTGGAGAGCGCGACGGTCGCGATGGCACCCGCGATCGCGACCGCCACGCCGTACACGAAGAACGGCAGCCGGGGTGAGACGCCGAGCAGCCCGCCACCAAGGGCGGGCCCGGTCACGGTGCCGAGGTAGTACCCGCCCTGGAAGTAGCCGGTGGCCCGTCCCCGGTGCGAGGCAGGGGTGACCCGCAGCAGCATGTTCATCGCGGACACGGTGTAGAGCGCGGACCCGACACCGCACGCGCCCCGGAAGATCAGCAGCTGCGGGTAGTTCCAGGAGAGCCCGGCCAGGATGCTGGTGACCGCGAGCAACGCCATACCGGCGGTCAGCACGGCCCGCTCCCCGAACCGGTTGACCAGGCGTCCGCCGGGCAGGCCGGTGGCCAGGCGCATGAACGCGAACGCCGAGACCACCGCGCCGACCGCCGCGCTGCCCACCCCGAACTCCCCCGCGAACACGGGGATGGCCGGTGACTGGATGCCGAACCCGACCGCCACCGTGAACGCGACGGCGGTCAGGATCTTGACTTCGCGCGGCAGTTCCCGGAAGCCGCCCATCTAGGCCCGCCGCCTGGCGACCTCGTCCAGAAGCTGCGGCACCACCTCGAACAGGTCGCCGACCACGCCGTAGTCGGCGAGTTCGAAGATGGGCGCCTCGGCGTCCTTGTTCACGGCCACGATGGTCTTGCTGGTCTGCATTCCGGCGCGGTGCTGGATCGCGCCGGAGATCCCGACGGCGATGTAGAGCTGCGGGGACACCGTGACGCCGGTCTGCCCGACCTGGTGGGTGTGCGTGTACCAGCCCGCGTCCACCGCCGCGCGGGACGCGCCGACCGCGCCGCCCAGCGCGTCGGCGAGCCGTTCGATCAGCTCGAACTGCTCGGCCCCGCCGAGGCCCCGACCACCTGACACGACGATGTCGGCCTCAGTGAGCTGGGGCCGGCCGGTGCTCTCCCGGGGTTCGCGGGACACCACCCTGGTACGGCGGTCGGCCTCGTCGAGCACGAGCGGACTCCGGGTGACCGCCGGCGTGGCTGGGGCCTCCTCGGGCACAGCGGCGTTGGATTTGACCGCGATGATCGGGATGCCTCCGACCACCCGGGAGGTGACGGTGTAGCCCGCGGCGAACGCCCACTGGGTGGCAACCGGTCCGTCCGGTCCGTCCTGGATGTCCACAACATCGGTGAGGACGCCGCTGTCCAGCCGTACGGCAAGGCGGGCCGCCGTCTCCCTGCCGTCCGGGGTGGATTCGGTCAGTACGGCCACCGGCCGGGTGTCGGCGGTGAGGTCGGCCAGGGCGCGTACCCAGGCCACCGGGTACTCCCGCACGTCATCGGATTCGATGACGTGGACCCGCCGCGCGCCGTACCTGCCGAGGGTTTCCACGGCCCGCTCGTCGACCGTACCCGCGCAGACGGCGACCGGGTCGCCCAAGCGTCGAGCCAGGGTGAGCAGTTCCAGACTCGCTTTGCCGACCGGTCCCGCGAGGTGCCCGACGAGCACCAGAACATCTGACACGGCCATCCCTCCTCAGATGAACTTCTGCGTGGACAGGAAGTCGGCGAGTCGCCGTCCTCCTTCGCCTTCGGCGGGCACGATCGTCCCGGCGGCCCGGGGCGGCCTGGCGGTGATCCCGTCCACGACCGTTCGGGCGGCCGGACCGACCCGGTCGGCGGGCACGCCGAGGTCGGCGAGGGTCCAGGTGTCCAAGGGTTTCTTCTTGGCCGCCATGATCCCCTTGAAGGACGGGTAGCGCGGGTCGCCGATCCGGTCGGTCACCGACACGACGGCGGGCAGTTCCGCCGCGAGGTGCCGCACCTCCCCTGCGGCCTCCCGCCTGATCTGTACGGTGCCGCCCTGGTCGAGCGTCATCTCGGCGGCGAAGGTGAGCTGGGGCCACTCCAGGTGTTCGGCCAGCATGGCCGGAACCAGTGACGTGCCGCCATCGGTGGAGGCCATCGCGCACAGGACGAGGTCGGGGGTGAGGCGGCGCAGCGCGGCGGCCAGGATCAGCGCGGTCGCGGGCGCATCGGATCCGGCGATGCCGTCGTCGCTGACGTGGACGGCGGCATCGCCGCCCATGGCCAGGGCGCGGCGCAGCGCCTCGGCGGCGGGGGGCGGGCCGACGGTCAGGTGGGTGACGTGTGTGCCCGGCACGGTGTCGGCGACGCGCAGCGCCTGTTCGACCGCGTACTCGTCGAGCTCGGAGAGTTGCCCGCCCGCCCGGTCCACCCGGTGGTCGGCGGTGAACCGGGGCTGGTCGGCCATGTCGGGGACGTATTTGACGCAGACCACGATGTCCATCGGCGTCACCGGCCCCGGAACACGGGGGCGCGCTTCGCCACGAACGCGGCGGCGGCCTCCTTGTGGTCGTCGCTGACGAACGTGCCGCCCTCCAGGGCCAGCCCGAAGTCGAGCACCAGATTCATCCGCTCGCGCACGATCTTGTTGACCGTGGCCTTGGTTCCCTGCACCGCGAGCGGTGCGGCGGCGGCCAGCCTGCGGGCGACGGCGGTCGCCTCGGCCGGCAGGTCCCCGGCGGGTACGGCCCGCAGGGCGAGCCCGAGCCGGGCGGCCTCCGCGCCGTCGAGCCGGTCGCCGGTCATCAGGTAGTACCTGGCCGCGCCAAGCGGCATGGCCAGCGGCCAGGCGACGGCCCCGCCGTCCCCGGCGACCAGGCCGACCGCGACATGGGTGTCGGCGAACTGCGCGTCCTCGGCGGCGATCACGACGTCGCAGAACAGCGCGATCGTCGCGCCCAGCCCCATCGCATATCCGTGGACGGCGGCCACGACGGGCTGCGGCACAGACAGGATGGTCTCCAGGATGTCGCGGCCGTGCAGGATCTGGTAGACCTGCTGTCCTGCGCTGGGTCCCTCCTCGTCCTCCGCATGTACCGCCATCTCCTTGACGTCGCCGCCGACGCAGAACGCCCGTCCCTCGCCGCGCAGCAGGACGGCCCGCACGTCCCGGCGGGCGGCGACCTCTCTGAGTGCCTCGGCCAGTTCCCGCTCCAGTCCGCCGCCGATGGCGTTCAGCCGGTCGGGGCGGTTCAGCGAGATGGTGGCGAGCCCGTCGTCCACGTCCACCAGCAATGTCGTGTAGTCACTCATCGGTTCTCCTTTTCGCGGGAAAGGCGGCCGACCGTCTCGGCGCGGGCCCGCTGCCTGGCGGGGTCGGCCACGGCGCGGGCCTGGAGCCGTTCCTCCTCGTTCAGCAGGTCGGCCAGGCCGTGGGTCAGGCCGTAGTCGAGCAGCTGTTTGGTGAGCCCAAGCGCGGCCCCCGGCACGGCGGCCATCCGGTGGGCCAGGTCGAGGGCGGTGGCGAGCAGGTCGTCCACCGGAACGACCTGGGACACCAGCCCCCAGCGCAGGGCCTCCTCGGCGTCGAGCGGGCGACCGGTGGCCAGCCACTCGTACGTACGGGCGTAGCCGAGCAGCCGGGGCAGGAAGTACGCGCCCCCGGCGTCGGGCACCAGCCCGATCGCGGCGAAGGCCGGGACGAACCTGGCCGTGTCGGCGGCGACCCGCACGTCGGCGGCGGCGGCGAGGGACAGCCCGGCTCCGGCGGCTGGGCCGTTCACGGCGGCGATCACGGGTTTGTCCAGCGCGGCCATCGCGAGCACGTGCGGGTGGTAGGCGCGACGCAGCCCACCGGGCGGGGACGGGTCGGCCGGGGCGCGCAGATCGGCCCCGGCGCAGAAGCCCCGGCCGCTGCCGGTGACGACGACGGCCCTGACTCCGGGGTCGGCCGCCTCCTGCCAGGCGTCGGCGAGCGCGTGCAGGGTGGTGGCGTCCAGGGCGTTGAGCACCTGCGGCCGGTTCAGCGTCACGGTCAGCACCGGGCCGTCGTGTTCGGTGAGTACGGGGCTCACAGGCTGTCCCCTCCTCCGAGGACGGCGGTGACCTGGCTGGACAGCTGGCCGCCGTTGCCGTGTGCGAGCGCGATCGTCACGCCGGGCCGCTGCCGGTCGCCCGCCTCGCCGCGGATCTGCCGGGTCGCCTCGATGAGGGGGAAGATGCCGTACATCCCTGGATGGCAGTACGACAGCCCGCCGCCGTTGGTGTTGACCGGCAGGTCGCCGCCGGGCGCGATCCGGCCGCCGGAGACGAAGTCGCCGCCCTCGCCCTTCGCGCAGAAGCCGAGGTCTTCGAGGAACAGGATGGTGTTGATGGTGAAGGCGTCGTAGAGCTGCACCACGTCCACGTCCTGTGGCCCGACCCCGGCCATCGTGTAGGCGCGGACGGAGGACTCGGTCGCGGCGGTGACGGTCAGGTCGGGCATCTGGGAGATCGCGCGGTGCCAGTGTGCCTCGCCCGCGCCCAGCAGGTAGACCGGCGGCTTGGGCAGGTCGCGGGCCCGGTCGGCGCCGGTGACCACGACCGCGCCGCCGCCGTCGGTGACCAGGCAGCAGTCGAGCGTGGTCAGCGGGCTGGACACCATGCGGGCGGCCAGCACGTCCTCGATGGTCAGCGGGTCGCGGACGAACGCCTTCGGGTTGAGCGCGGCCCACTTCCGGGCGGCGACGGCGACCTCGGCCAGGTGGGTGCGGGTGGTGCCGTACTGGTGCATGTGCCGGGCGGTGGCCAGCGCGTACCCGGTGATCGGCGGGCGCGGCCGGTAGGCGGCCTCGTACGACGGCAGCTCGGGCGGCCCCATGGCGAGCCTGCCGCGTCCGCTGTCGGAGCGGGCGGTGCTGCCGTACGTGATCAGGGCGACGTCGCAGGCCCCGGTGGTGATGGCCAGGGCGGCGTGGTGCAGGTGGGAGATGAAGGAGCTGCCGCCGACCATCGTGCCGTCGGTGTATCTGGGCCGGATGCCGAGGTATTCGGCCACATCGAGCGGCGCCATCCCGCGCCCGGCGATGGCGCAGAACAGCCCGTCCACGTCGCGGGTGGTCAGTCCCGCCTCAGCGAGCGCGGCTCCGGCGGCCTGGGCGGCCAGTTCGATGGCGTACCTGTCGGGTCCCACCTCGCCGAGATCGGACTCGGCGACCCCCACGATCGCGGTCGAGCCCCGCAGGTCGGGCAGAGTCATGACGCGGTCTCCCGTTCCTCGGGGGTGAAGACGACCCGGGGGCCGGTCGGCCCGCCGGGATCGATGCCGGCGCGGACCCGCATCCCGATCCGCACGTCCCCCGCGGGGACGTCCACGACGGTGCTCATGATCCGGAATCTCTCATCGAGATCGACCAGCACGACGGGGTAGGGGTCGGCGTCGCGGGGCGCGATGACGCTGGTCGAGTAGACCGTGCCGAGTCCGGCGCTCTCCCGCCAGCCCAGGTCGGTGGCCCCGCAGAACGGGCAGATCACCCGGGGCGGGAAGACAGCGGACAGGCAGCCGTCGCAGCTCTGGTACGGCAGGCTCCCGGCGGTGAGCCGGTCGGTGTACTCGCGGTGCGGTGCGGGCCCGGTCATGACCGGCTCCCCTCTGTGGCGGGGGCCGGGTAGGCGGCGGTGGCCCCACCGCGCAACACCAGCCGGGGCTCGCGCCCGTCGGCCTCGCTGTGGACGGCCAGGCCGACCTCGACCTCGACCGAGCCGTCCGGGCCCGTCTCGGTTCGCAGAACCTCGCCGCTGAAGACGAGGGTGTCGCCAGGCCAGACCTGGCCGACGTAGCGGACGTTGAACCGGCGCAGGTTGCGCCGGCCCAGCCAGGAGGCCGCGTAGCCGCCGAGGATCCCGGCGGTGAGCAGTCCGTGCCCGAAGACGGACGGATATCCGGCGGCGCGGGCGAAGGTCTCGTCGTGGTGGATCGGGTTGAAGTCTCCGCCCGCTCCGGCGTACCTGACGAAGTCGGTGCGGGTCAGCGGCCCGACCCGGCGCTCCGGGGCCGCCGGCACGGTGTCCGGCTCTCTCACTGCTCCCCCAATTCGATCACCGTGCTGCGCAGCCGCAACACGGTCTCCTCGTGCTGGTTGACGAAGTCGTACTCGGTGATCACGAGCGTCATCGGCCCGCGACTGCCGGTCTTGTACTGCACGTCGGCGATCCTGGACCGCACGGTCATCCACTCGCCGGCGACGACATCGCCCAGGTACTCCCACTCCGAGCCGCCGGCGAGGACCCGGCGCAGGTCGAGCCCCAGCACGTCGGTGTCCCGTACGGCCCAGTGCGAGGTCACGGCGGAGAACGTCGGCGGCACGGGCAGGTGCGCGTACCCGGCGGCCCTGGCCGCCTCGACGTCGCGGTAGACGGGGTCGTCGTCCTTGACCGCCCCGGCGAACTCGCGCACCTTCCCGTGTTCCACCGGGAACGTGTACGGCGTGTAGGTGTGCCCGATGAGATGGCTGCGGTCAGTCATGGTTCACCACGATCAGCGCGTCCGCGGCGAGGAGGGCGCCGTCGGCGACTCGCAGCGGGTTGACGTCGATCTCGGCGATCTCGCCCAGTTCGAGGGCCAGCGTCGCCAGGCCGGTCATGATCTCGGCGGCGGCCCGCTGCTCCTCCTCGGCCAGGCCGCGCCGCCCGGTGAGCAGCCGTCCGCCGAGCAGGTGGCCGAGCGCCGCCCGCGCGGTGTCCACGTCGAACGGGGGCCGCACCAACACGGCCTCGCTCAGCACCTCCACCAGGACGCCGCCGAGCCCGATCGCGACCATGGGGCCGAACACGGGGTCGCGCTGCACGCCGCAGGTGAGTTCCAGCCGGGCGGGGGCCATCTGCTGGACGAGCACACCCTCCACGGCCGCGCCGGGCGCGCGGCGGGCCACCTCGTCGAACATGTCCCGGTATCCGGCGCGTACGGCGTCCGGGCCGCGCAGGCCGAGCCGGATCGCCCCGGCGTCGGACTTGTGCGGAAGCTGGTAGGACATCACCTTGATCGCGACCGGGCCGCCGATCCGCTCGGCCGCCTCGACCGCCGCGTCTTCGCCGGTGACCATCTCCTCCCGGGTGACCGGGATGCCGTACATCGCGAGGATGCGCTTGCCGGTGGATTCCAGCAGCGTGGTCTCCGTCCCGGCCTCGGCGATCAGCTCGCGGACCCGTCGTACGCGGCCGGCGTCGGCGGCGAACGCGGCGGGGTCGGGCGGCAGCGGGCCGCGGTCCGACTGCCTGGCCAGCGCGGCGAGGGCGACCATGGCGCGGCACGGGTCGGTGAAGGTCGGCACCCCGGCCTGCTGGAACTGCGGGGACCAGGCGGTGGACAGGATGGCGACCGGCTTGGTGGTGGTCCGGTACATCTCGACGATCGCATCGTTGGCCGGTCCGGGGCCCGCCCAGGTGACGGCGGTCAGCATGTCGGCGGACGGGCTGGCCGCGACCTTGTTCAGCACCTTGCGGTACGCGTCGGGCATGGCCGTGGTCTGCGCGGTGGTGTCCACCGGGTTGGCCGTGCTGCCGTAGAACGGCACCGGCATGTCGGCGGCGAGGGCGGCCTGCTCGTCCTGCGGGAGTTCCGGCACCGACAGCCCGGCCTGCCCGGCCTCGTCGGCGAGCAGGACACCCGCGCCGCCGGAGGAGGTCATGACGATCACCCGGTCACCGGCGGTCCGGCGGCCGTCCTGGAAGATCGTGCCGAGGTCGAGCAGTTCCTCCATGGTGGAGGCGACGAACACGCCGTACTGGCGGCAGACCGCGTCGAGCACCTGGGCGGAGCCGACGATGGACGCGGTGTGGCTCATCGCGGCCCGCGCGGCCTCCTCCGAGCGGCCCGCCTTGAGCAGCACCAGCGGCTTGTCGAGTTCCGCCGCGCGGCGGGCGGTGTCCACGAACACCTCGGGGTCGCGCAGGGTCTCGACGAACGAGAGCAGCACGCCGACCTCGGGCCGTTCCACCAGGTGGCGCAGCACGGCGGCCACGTTCACGTCGGCCTCGTTGCCGGTGGAGACGAACCAGCCGAGCCGCAGCCCGGCGAGCACGGCCTTGTTGGTGATGTACGACCCGAAGCCGCCGCTCTGCGAGACGAGCGCCACCGGGCCCGCCTCCGGCATCGGCTGATCCGGGGTGAGCATGAAGTTGGCCATCACGCCGCCGTGCGTGTTCATGTAGCCGATGCAGTTGGGGCCAATGACGCGGATGCCGGTCTCGCGGGCCACGGCGGTGAGCCGGTCCTGGAGCGCGCGGCCCTCCGGCCCCGCCTCGGCGAAGCCGGAGGTGATGACGGTCGCGCCGCCGACGCCGAGGGCCGCGCACTCGGCGACGACGTCCACGACGGCCGGGGCGGGCACCGCGATCACCGCCATGTCCACGGCCTCCGGTACATCGCGCACGCTGCGGTAGGCGGTACGGCCCTGGACGACCTCGTCCTTGGGGTGCACCGGGTACACCTCGCCGGGGAAGTTCCGCAGCAGGTTGCCGAACACGGTGCCGCCGATGCGGGTTGGGCTGTTCGACGCGCCGACCATCGCGATCGAGCGGGGCGAGAGCAGCCGGTCGAGCGCCGGCCGGTCCTGGGTCGGGGTCATAGCTGTACCTCCTCGGGGTGGAGTGACGGGTCGTCCAGCTCACGAAGGAGCGAAGCGGTGTGCTCGCCCAGCTCGGGGGGCGGGCCTGGTTCGGGTTCGGGGTATCCGCTCAGCCGGAGCGGCTGCCGAACGTACTGCCGGGCCGGGTGGCCGCGCGTGGCGCGGATCACCGCACGGGCCCGTACGTGCGGGTCGGCCGGGATGTCGGTGAGCCGGTTGACCGGGCCGGCGGGCACGCCGATCCGGTCGAACTCGGCCTGCCACTCCGGGTACGGGCGGGTGGCCAGCGCCTCGGACAACCGGGCGACGATCTCGTCGCACGCGGCCACCCGGTCGGCCTGCGGCAGAGTGGCGTACTCGGCCAGGCCGGTCACCCCGCACAACGCCGTCCAGAAGTGGTCCTCGAAGCCGATGCCGAGCGCGATCAGCCGGCCGTCGGCGCAGCGGTAGAGGCCGTATCCGGGATCGTGGCCGGCTCTCCGTGGCACCCCGCCGCCGTTGAGCACCGGGTCGAGTCGCAGCGGGATCACGGAGAGCAGCGCCTCGTGGGTGGACAGGTCGATGTGCGTGCCCCGGCCCAGGGCGGACCGGCCGACCAGCCCGGCCAGCGCGCCGATGACCGTGTAGAGCGCGCCGACGATGGCCCCGGCCTCCAGGTCGGGCGGCGGGTGGACCGCGCCGGGGCGGTCGGCCAGCGCGTCGAGCAGCCCGGCCGCCGCCTGGTACATGAGGTCGTGCCCGGCCCGATCCCGGTACGGGCCGTCCTGACCGAACCCGGACAACGACACGTACACCAGGCCGGGGTTGGCGGCGCTGAGCCGCGGATAGCCGAGGCCGTACCGGTCCATGGTGCCGGGCCGGAACGCCTCGACGAGGATGTCCGCCGTCCCGGCGAGCCGCCCGGCCCTCTCCCGGTCCTCCGGGTCCTTCAGGTCCAGGGTGATGGAACGCTTGCCCCGGTTGAGCGCCCCGAACATGTGTCCCTGGACGCGGGCGCCGTCGCCGGTGCCCGGCCGTTCGACCGTGACGACGTCCGCGCCGAGCTCGGCCAGCAGTGTCGTCGCGTGCGGCCCCTGGTAGAGCGGGGCGAAGGTCACCACCCGTACTCCGTCGAGCGGACCCCGCGGGCTCGCCGTCACCGTCAACGCACCATCATCCCGCCGCCGTCCACCGAGAGCACCTGGCCCGTCATGTAGCCGGACTCGGCGCAGGCCAGGTAGACGAAGGTCGGCGCGATCTCCTCCGGTTCGGCGTGGCGGCGCAGCGGCAGCCGCTTGACCGCGTCAGCGAAGCGCGGGTCGGTCCGCACCTTGAGCGTCATCTCGGTCGCCGCGGCCGGGGCGACCGCGTTGACCAGGATGTTGTAGCGGCCCAGCTCGCGGGCGGCGGTACGGACCATGCCGAGCATGCCGGACTTGGCGGCGGCGTAGTTGATCTGGCCGATCGAGCCGTTCTGCGCCGTGGAGGAGGAGGTGAAGATGATCCGGCCGGTCTCCCGTTCGATCATGTCGTGGACCACGGCCTGCAACCAGTAGAACGAGCCGTGCAGGTGGACCGCCAGCACGGTCTCCCACTGCTCCTCGGTCATCTTGTGCACCATCGCCGGGCGGGTCACCCCCGCGTTGTTCACCAGGATGTCGATCGGGCCGTACGTCTCCTTGACCGTGGCGGCGGCCTCGTTCACCGCCGCCCGGTCCGACACGTCGCACACGACCGCGACGGCGTCGCCGCCGGACTCGCGGATGCCCGCGGCGACCTTCTCCGCGGCCTCGGCCTGCACGTCCACGACCGCGACCCGCGCGCCCTCCCTGGCGTACAGCTCGGCGACGGCACGGCCGATGCCCTGCGCGGCGCCGGTCACCACGGCGACCCTGTCCTTCAAACGCATGGGGTTCATTCCTTTCAGTGGTTGCCGGGGGCCAGCTCTTCGCCGGACCGGCCCAGATACACCTCACGGATCACCGCGCCGTCGTCGAAGGCGGACTTGGGACCGGCGGTGATGATGCGTCCGTTCTCCATGACCGCGACGTCGTCGGCGATCTCCAGGGCGTGCTCGATCCGCTGTTCGACGAGGAGGATCGACAACCCCTCCTGGTCGCGCAGCGCGGCCACCATCGTGAGGACCTCGTTGACGATGGAGGGGGCGAGCCCGGCGGAGGGTTCGTCGAGCATCAGCAGCTTGGGCCCCGGCATCAGCGCCTGGCCGATGGCGAGCATCTGCTGCTGGCCGCCGGACAGGCTGCCCGCCGGGGCGCGCCGCCGCTCCCGCAGGACGGGGAAGCGCTCGTACGCCTGTTCCAGGGCCGCCCGGCGGGCGCCGCGGCGCAGGCCGAACCCGCCGAGGGTGTAGCCGCCGAGGAGCAGGTTCTCCTCGACGGTCCTGGCGCGGAAGACCCGCTTGTTCTCCTGAACGAGGGCCAGCCCGGACCGCACCCTGCGGTGCGCGGGGGCGGCGGCCAGGTCCTGGCCGTCCAGCTCGATCCTGCCCTGGCTCACGGTGGGCAGCAGGCCCGCGACGGCCGACAGCAGCGAGGTCTTCCCCGCGCCGTTGCGGCCGAGCACGACGGTGATCCGTCCGGGCCGTACGGTCACCTCCACGTCCCACAGAACGCGCAGGTCGCCGTATCCGCCGGTGACTCCGGTGACGGACAACATCAGTTGGCTCCCTTCGGCGTCGCGGGGGTGTGCGCGTCGTCCGGCTCCTCGGGCAGGTCGGTCGCGCCGGTGTACTCGGCGAGGACCCTGCGGTCGGCCTGGATCTCGGCCGGGGTGCCGGAGGCGAGCAGCCTGCCCTGGCTGAGCACGTGGATCCGGTCGGCCAGCTTGAGCACCAGCGGAAAGTTGTGCTCGACGAGGATCACGGTGCCTCCGGCCTCACGGATCATGCCGATCGCCCGTTCGAGCACGGCGAGGTCGCTCTCGTCCAGGCCGGACCCGACCTCGTCGAAGAGGAAGACCCGTGCCCCTGAGGCGAGCGAGCGGGCCACCTCGACCAGCCGCCGGGTGCCCAGGGCCAGGGAGTCCACCTGCTTGCCCGCGACGTCGGCGATGCCGACCAGCCGCAGCAGCGCCATGGCCCGCTCGTCGTCGGCCGTGTACCCCCGGCGGAACGTCGGCAGCCGCAGGATCGCGGGCAGGATGCCGACCTTGTGGTTCATGTACCTGCCGGTCGCGACGAAGGCGAGCGTGGTCATGTCCTTGGGGATGAGCGGCGTCTGGAAGGTACGGGCGACGCCGTGCCGGGCGATCCGGTACGTCGGCTGCCCGCCGATCTGCTGGTCGCCGAGCAGCAACCGGCCGCCGGAGGGCTTGTACAGGCCGCAGATCAGGTTGAGCAGGGTGGTCTTGCCCGACCCGTTGGGACCGATGAGCGCGGTGACCTCGCCGGGGTGGGCCTCGACGGTGACGTCGTCGAGCGCCCGGTTGCCGCCGAAGGACTTGCTCAGTCCCTCGGTGCGCAGGACCACGCCGTCCAGCGGTTCCAGCCGGGTCTCCACCGGTCCGTCCCCGCCGGGTGGTATGGCGGCCGTGGCCGGGCGGGCGGGCAACCATCCCCTGCGGCGCGCTGCGGCCAGCCCGTCCTGGAAGAGCCCGACCAGCCCCCGGTTGAAGGCGATCCCGGCGATCAGCAGGAAGGCACCGTAGATGACGAGCTGCCAGGTCTGGAACTGGGTGAAGGTCTGCTGGCCGAGCTGCATCACCGCCGCGCCCGCGATGGCGCCGTACACGGAGGTCGCGCCGCCGACGACGGATGCGGCGAGCACACTGAGCGCCAGCGCGAAGGTGAAGGTGTCGGGCGCGATGAACCCGTCCAGCATGGAGAACAGCGCGCCGGCCAGCGCCGCCGGGATCGCGCCGACGACGTAGACCAGCAGCTTGAGCCGGTACACCGAGACGCCGAGCACGGAGGCGAGGATCGGGCTCTGCCGAAGGACGAGGAACATGTTGCCGTGCCGGGACAGCAGCAGGTTGCGGGCGACCGTGAACCAGGCGATCACGACCAGGATGACCAGCCAGTACAGCCGATCGCCGACGATCTCCATGCCGAACAGGGTCGGTACGGCGGTGGCCATGCCGAGCGTGCCGCCGGTGACGTCGGAGAAGACGTCCACCAGGTTCGGCACCAGCGTGACCAGGAAGAAGGTCACCATGGCCAGCGACCAGCCGCCGAGCCGCAACCCGGGAATGCCGGTGATCAGCCCGACCACGACCGCGGCCAGCATGGCGGCGAGCAGGGCGACCAGCACGTTCGTCAGGCCGAACTCGACCCCGAGGTATCCGGCGACGTAGGCGCCCACGGCGTACAGGGCGACCTGGCCCATGGCCAGCTCCCCCGCGTAGCCGAGGACCACGTTCAGGCCGCTGACCAGCAGGCTGAGGATCGCGATCAGCATGACCGTACGGGACCAGTAGCCGTCGAGCAGGCCGACCGTGGGCGCGATCAGCAGCAGGACCAGCACGAGGAGCACGCCCAGCGGGCGGAACCGGTGGATGAGTGCGTTCATGGCTACACCCGCCGTTCGAGCGCGGCACCGAAGAGCCCGCGCGGTCGCAGGAACAGGATGAGGAGGAACACCCCGAAGACGACGATCTGCGGGTACGCCGCGCCGATGTACCTGGCGGCGAACGCGTAGACGAGTCCGGTGGCGAAACCTCCGATCAGCCCGCCGAGCTGGCTGCCGGAGCCGCCGATCGCGATAGCCACGAACCCGAACAGCGCCAGGGAGTGGCCGAGGTCGAAGACGGCGTACGTGCGTGCCCCGACCAGCAGCCCGAACACGCCGGCCACGGCCCCGGCGACGGCGAACGCGCCGACGCCGAGCAGCCGCACGTTGATGCCGCGGGCCGAGGCGGCGTCCCTGTCCTCAGCGGAGGCCAGGGACGCCAGGCCGGTCAGCGTGTGCCGGGACCACAGGTGCAGGCCGACGCCGACGACCAGGGTGAACCCGATGAGCGCCAGGTCCACCGGCCGTACGGTGCCGCCGAGCAGGGTGAGCGGCTCGTCCGGCAGGACCGGGGGCACGGTCAGCGGTTGCCTGCCCCAGATGGCGGCGGCCAGGCCGTCGAGGATGGTGGCCGCTCCGACCGTGGTGATCAGCGTGCCGTGGCTGTCGGTGCGGCCGAGCAGCGGCCGGATGGCGACGCGCTCCTCCACGAGGGCGATGACCGCCACCCCGGCGGCGGCCAGCAGCACGGTCGGCAGCACGGGCAGCCCGAAGGTGACCGCCCCCGTGTAGGCGAGGAACGTTCCCACCATCAGGAGTTGCGCGTGGGCGAAGTTGAACGTCCCGGAGGCGAGCAGCACGATGTTGTACCCGATCGCGATCAGGGAGTAGATCGCGCCGGTCGCCAGTCCGGCCCAGACCGTCGTCATCGGGACCTCACGCCTTGCCGGAGGCGTAGAAACCGTCGCCGTCGAACACGCCGGGCGCGACGTATTGGAAGGTCTCCTCGCTCGCGGTCGGGAAGTGGTCCTGCGCCGTGTAGGCGTACTGCACGTACTGTCCCGCCGGTCCGCCGGAGTACCACAGGGGGGCGCCGGTGGGCTGGGGCAGCTTCTCCAGTTCGGCCTTGACCTTGTCGGAGTCGGTGGACTTGGCCTGCTGCGCCGCGTAGACGACGAGCGCGAGCGCGTCGTGTCCCGTGGTGTACAGGCCCACGCCGGTGCTGGCGATCCCGTCGGCCGCCGGGCCCTTCTTGATCTTCTCGATGAAGCCGGCGAGACCCGGGTGGGGCTCGGTGGAGGCCAGGGTCGCGGTGGAGACCACCACATTGATGTTCTTCAACTGCCCGGCGTCCAGGTTCTTCATGTACGGGAAGCCGGAGGCGAGCTGGTCGCAGTACGACGGGACGTCCCAGCCGATCTGGGCTCGGCTGCGCATCACGTACAGGGCGGCTGCGCCGTACCCGTTGAGGATGAGGGCGTCGGGGTCCTGCGCGCGGAGCTGGCTGAGCTGGGAGGTCATGTCGAGCGCGGTGGCCTCGTAGCGGGCCTCGACGAACTGCATGCCCGCGCCTTCGACGGCCTCCTTGTAGATCTCGGCCGAACTCTGCCCGGTGGCGTCGTTGGAGTACAGCATCGCGATCTTCTTGTAGCCCTTGGCCTTCGCCTCGCTGATCAGCGCGGGCGCGTAGTCCTTACCGGGCGAGGAGATCCCGAAGTGGTAGGGGAACTTGGCCGGGTCGTTGAGCAGGGTGCTCACGGTGCCACCGACGGACAGGATCTTCTGCCTGCTCAGGATGGGCAGCAGCGACAACGAGACCGCGCTGGAGCCGCCGGGATAGACGAGGTCGGGCTTGCTGCCGGAGGAGAGCCGCTGCTGGAGCAGGCTGACCGCCTTGGTCGGGTCGTTCTGGTCGTTGGCCGTCTCGACGACGATCTTGCGGCCGTTGATCCCCCCGGCGGCGTTGAACTCCTCGGCGGCGATCTTGATACCCGCGTCCAGGCTCGCGTTGTTGGTGGAGACCGCCCCGGAGTAGTCCCCGGTGAAGTAGACGATGAAGGGCTTGTCCGCGTCGTCGCCGGACGCGCCGTCACTCCCGGACGCGCCGCACGCGGACAGGGTGAGCGCGAGCAGCGCACTGAGCGAAATCGCGGAAAGACGGATGTGGCGTGATCTCATAGCGGCCTCCTCAGCCGAGCAATGCGACTGAATGATGTTCAGGAGGGTGAGGACACGTGTGCCCGCGAAGCGGCACCGTGTCTGGGGGATGTCAGGGGTGGCCGGGCCTGTGTCACCGGCCACCGGAAGATCACAGCGATGCGGCCGCCGACGTCGCCGGGGCGGGACTCCGGACGGATCAGCGGGGCATGTCGAGCATGCGGGCGATGATGTTCTTCTGGATCTGCGCCGACCCGCCGTACACGCTGACGGGGCGGGACGTGAAGTAGGAACTGAGCCAGCCGTCGGCGACGCCGGTCATCTCGTCGGCACCGAGGATGTCCATCGCCAGGTGCTGCAACGACTGCTCGGCGTCGGCCCACAGCAGCTTGGCGACGGAGCCCTCCGGGCCCGGCGGCCGTCCCGAGACACGCATGGAAAGCTGCTCCATGCAGTTGAGCCGCAGCACCTCACCCCGCACGTACGCGCGGGCCAGCGCCTTTCGGGTCTCCGGCAGGTCGAGCAGCCCCCGCTCGGCGGCCAGCGCCTCGACCTTGCGCAGCGTGCGCCGGTAGTTCGCGATGAAGCCGATGTCGGCCGGGCCGCGCTCGTAGGTGACCGTGGTCATCGCGATCCGCCAGCCCTCGCCCGGCGCGCCGAGCCGCTGGTCCACCGGGATGCGCACGTCGTCCCAGAACACCTCGGCGGTCTCCGCCTCACCGCTGGCGATCACGATGGGCCGGCAGGTGACACCGGGCTCGGTCATCGACACCAGGAAGGCCGAGATGCCCTTGTGCTTGGGGGCGTCCGGGTCGGTCCTGGCCAGCAGCAGGCACCAGTCGGCGTACTGGCCGCCGCTGGTCCACATCTTCTGCCCGTTGACCACGTAGTGGTCGTCGTCGAGCCGGGCGGTGGTGCGCAACGACGCCAGGTCCGACCCGGCTTCCGGCTCGCTGAAACCCTGGCACCAGCTCACCTCACCGGACAGCAGTGGCGGCAGGAAGCGCCGCTTCTGCTCCTCGCCCGCGTACATGAAGATGGCCCGGCCGATGTAGCCGACGGAGGGCAGCGGCGGGGCGTTCAGGTTGCCGCACTCCTCGTTGAGGATGCCGTCGTAGACCGGGCTCAGTCCCCGGCCGCCGTACTCCTCCGGCCAGCTCAGGCCCATGTATCCGGCCCGGTAGAGGGTGCGGTGCCACTCCTTGCGGAGCCGCACGGCCTCGTCCTCGTCCTCGATCTTGTCCCAGCCGGCCGGGATGGTGGTGCTCAGCCACTCGCGCAGGGAGGCACGGAACTCCGCCTCCTCCGCAGTGTCGCGGTAGTCCATGGTCACTCTCCCGTCAGTCGGACGTCGGCGATGCGCAGCAGATGGACGCCCTCGTCACCGAGGACCTGGCGGTCGGTCAGCGCCCGCCGGGTGTGGACGTGCGCGATGTGCTCGTACGTCTGGCCGATGCCGCCGAACACCTGCATGACGGTCTCGGTCACCTCGCGGGCCACGGTCGCGCACTGCACCTTCGCAGTACGGGCGGCCAGCAGCGCCTCGTCCGGGTCCAGCTCGTCCACCGCCCATGCCGCGTAGTTCACGGCGCTCGCCGCCGCCTCCGCCTGGACGTACGCCTCGGCGCACATGTGCTGAACCGCCTGGAAGGAGCCGATGAGCACGCCGTACTGCACCCGTTCCTTGGTGTAGGCGACGGCCCTGGCTACGGCGGAGCGCATGACGCCGACCGTGTCGGCGCTGAGCGCGGTGAGCGCCAGGGCCTCCCAGCGCCGTAGGTGCTCGTCCGACAGCGGGCCGCCGACGGGGGTGAGCGCGGCGGCGTCGATCGGGCCGTCGGAGCGGAGCAGCGTCCGGGTGAGGTCGGCTCCGTTCGCGGCGGTGAACCCGGTCGCCAGGGAGACACGTACCACCTGGTGGCCGCCGGGCACGGCGGTCAGCGCCAGCGCGTCGGCGGCCCCGTCCACGTCCCAGCCGTACACGGTCTGGTCACCGGGCAGCACCGCGAGCGCGGACAGGTCGCGGTCGAGCAGGACGCCGGTGCGGGCCGTGCCCTCGGCGAGGGCTTCGGCCTCGTCGTGCGCGCCGGCCAGGGCGAGTAGTTCGGTGGCCAGCACGGCCGAGCCGAGATAGGGCACCGGGACCAAGCCCGCGCCCAGAGCCTCGGCCACCACCGCGACCTCAACCCCTGACCCGGCCGGACGCCCATCGTCCCTGGTACGCAGGGCCAGCAGGCCGGACTGGGCCAGGGACCGCCAGGCCGCGTCCCGGTCGAGGGTACGGAGGTCGCCGGGATTCGCCGGACCGGCGGAACCGGCGAGCTGGGCGGCCACCTCTTTGAGCATCTGCTGCTCGTCACTGAGTAGAGCGAGCACTACTGCACCTCCCAAGCCCCTGCCGTTCCAGGGGCGGCACATGACTGAATGTCATTCAGGACGATGTCTAGCACGGGGCCAAGAAAGGCGTCAACGGACACGTGTGCGTTACATTCCCGCAACCCGGCGGCGTACGACCTGCGACGGTTGACCGCCCCTCGAACAGCGTGTTTAGCTTCTTCAATGCCGAGCGGGAGCACCGGTGGCGGACCGACACGTGGGTCACCGGTGCCTCTTGACGGCAATGAATGACATTCAGACAAGCGGTTTCACCGGCCACGACGCCGGGCTG
>NZ_BBYJ01000031.1 GCF_001528665.1 Microtetraspora malaysiensis | reverse complement strand
CGGTCAGAGTGCGGGTGGCCGGGGCACCCGGGCCGGTAGGCCGAACGATCGGCCTGCCCGCGATGGCGAACAGCGCAAACAAGGACCGGGACACGCACGGGGACAAGGCCAGGCGCGGGGACCGGGACAGGAACAGGAGCGGGGACAAGCACAGGGGCGGGGTGCGGACTGGGCGACGCCCGGCGGGCTCATCTCAGGACGCACACTGCCCGGGCTGCTGCTCGCCACCGGACAGCTCCTGCCCGTCACCGACATCCACCGCCTCGCCCAGACCTCCAGCCTCACCCGCCTGGTCATGGACGCCGACGGCTGCGTCCTCGACGTCGGACGCACCGCCCGCCGCGCCACCCGACGACAACGCCGCGCCATCCTCACCCGCTACACCCGATGCATGGTCGACCACTGCCCCATGCCCGCCCACCTGTGCCAGATCGACCACATCACCAACTGGTCCGACGGCGGCACCACCGACCTGGACAACCTCGGACCCACCTGCCAGTTCCACAACCGCGACCGCTACCGCAACCCCACCCACTACCAACTCCACCGCACCGGCAAGAACCGCTGGGGCTTCACCTACATCAGCCCCCGAACCAGGACCCGCCAATGATGATCACAAGGTGGGTCTTCCGAACGGCGCTCCGAACGGCGGTTCGGACCGCGCTCCGGACCGCGCTGCCACCGGGCGGTCGCTGTGCTGTGGCGTCGGGATGGGCAAAGGGGGCGCCTCGCGCCGTCTGGGTGGTGACGGGGCGAGGCTGGGCCGGGTCAGTCGTTGGCGTGCAGGGCGGCGTTGAGTTCGATGCCGGTGCCCGTACGCGGAACGACCTCGACGGCACCCGTCGTCGAGTTGCGCCGCAGGAGCATGTTGGAGCGGCCGGACAGTTCCTTGGCCTTGACCGTGGTGCCGTCGGGGAGGGTGACCTTGGTGCCGGCGGTGACGTACAGCCCGGCCTCGACCACGCAGTCGTCGCCGAGGGAGATGCCGATGCCGGAGTTCGCGCCGAGCAGGCAGCGCTCGCCGAGGGAGATGACCTCCTTGCCGCCGCCGGAGAGGGTGCCCATGATGGACGCGCCGCCGCCGACGTCGGAACCGTCGCCGACGACGACTCCGGCCGAGATACGGCCCTCGACCATCGAGGTGCCCAGCGTGCCCGCGTTGTAGTTGACGAAGCCCTCATGCATGACGGTGGTGCCGGGGGCGAGATGCGCCCCGAGCCGTACCCGGTCGGCGTCGGCGATCCGGACGCCGGACGGCATGACGTAGTCGACCATGCGGGGGAACTTGTCCACGCCGTACACGGTCACCGGGCCGCGGGCGCGCAGGCGGATCCGCGCGTTCTCGAAGCCCTCGACGGCGCAGGGGCCGTGGTTGGTCCACACGACGTTGGAGAGCAAACCGAAGATGCCGTCCAGGCTGAGCCCGTGCGGGCGGACCAGCCGGGCGGACAGCAGGTGGAGCCGCAGGTAGAGGTCATGCGTGTCCACGGGCGGCTCGGACAACTTCGCGATGCCGGTCTCGACCGCGACGACCTCGACGCCGCGCACGTCGTCGCGCCCGAGGAGCGGGGCGAGCTCGCCCGCCTGCGAGGCGTCGAGCCGCCGCGTCCCCGCTGCGGGGGCGTCGCCCAGGGTGGGGGCGGGGAACCAGGTGTCGAGGACGGTGCCGTCAGAGGCGATCGTCGCAACGCCAATGCCGTGCGCACCCATGGTGCCGGAATCGAGAGCTGTCATGTCACCCAACGCTACCGGCATCGCCCGGACGGACGACTCCCGACTCGTACGCGTACCGGACGGCCTGGGCGCGGTCGCGCAGCCCGAGTTTGGCGAGGATCAGGCGGGCGGCGGCGAGGCCGTCCAGCCGGGGCATCGCGATGTCGAGCAGGACCACGTCGGGACGTAGCCGCCGGGCCAGCTCGACCGCGGCCCGCCCGTCGGCGGCTTCGCCGGTCACCATGAGGTCGGGCTGGGTGCCGATCACCAGCCGAAGCCCGGCGCGGATCATCGCCTGGTCGTCGGCGATGAGGATGTCGATCGTCTCGCTCACAGCGGGATCATCGCCCGCACGCGATAGCCGCGGGGGGAGAGCGGCCCGGCGGTGAGGGTGCCGTGAAACAGGGCGACCCGCTCTCGCATGCCGAGCAGGCCGTGCCCGCCGCGGGCCGGCGTGCTCCCGGCGTGCGGGCGGCACATCGTCATGTTCCAGCGGTTCCCCGTCGCCGAGGCCCAGGAGATCATGGGGGCCGCCATGCGTCCCGCGATGATCGTCGGCTGGCAGCTGCCCGGAAGGATCGGCTCGTTCCTCGGGCTGATCCTGGTCGCGGTCGCGGTCGCGGTCGCGTACGCCCGGTCCGGGCGGGCGGGCCGGTGGTTCCCGGCCGGTGTCCTCGTCGGGATGCTCGTCTGGCTCTTCGGGGCGAGGTCCTGGAACCTGGTGCTCGGGCTCGCGGGCCCGGTCATCCTGCTCCTGGCGTTCGGCGCTGTCGGCGTCGCGATCCTCCGCATGGACGACCGGGAGTGGTCCTCCGCGGGATGAGTCTCATGGCACGTCAAAGCCCACTTTTCACTACAGGCGTTACAAATCAGTCAAAGCGGGGATGACATTGGTCCCGTGGCTGGAGGGGCGATGACTGATGTTCAGGCTTTTGCTCGGGGGTGCTTCCAGCGCACCGAAACGGACCGGGTGGGCGTAGAGCTGGAGTTCCTGGTTTTCGACGCGGAGACGCCGTCGCGCCAGGTGCCCATCGCTCGCGTCGCCGACGCGCTCCCGCCGCTTCCCGGCGGGAGCGGCGTCACGTTCGAGCCCGGTGGCCAGCTGGAGCTGGCCACGCCCCCGCTGCCGCTGTCCGAGGCCGTGGCGGGTCTCGTCGCGGATATCGACGCCGTACGGCGCGCCCTCTCGGCGGCGGGGCTGGTGCTCGGGAGCCGCGCTCTCGACTCGATCCGGATACCGGTTCGGCAGCTTCGCCTCCCGCGGTACGAGGCCATGGCGGCGTTCCTCGGCCTGCCGTACGGGCGGCTGATGATGTGCTCGACGGCCTCGGTGCAGGTGAATCTCGACTTCGGGGCGAACCCCCGGGCGCGCTGGGACAGGGCACACCTGCTCGGTCCGGTGCTGGTGGCGGCCTTCGCGAACTCGCCGAGGGACGGCTGGATGTCCGGCCGTCAGGCCGTCTGGCTCAACCTCGACCGGACCAGGACCGCCCCGGTGGCGATGGGCGGCGACCCGGCCGAGGAGTGGGCCGAATACCTCCTCGACGCCCGCCTGATGCTGGTCCGCGAGCCCGAGAACGCGCCCGGGACGAACGCGCCTGCGACGAACGCGGCCGGCACGAGCGCGCCCGGCACGAGCGGAGCCGACATGAACGGTGCGAACGAGGCGGGCGCGAACGACGTGAACAGCGCGAACGCGGCCGGCGTGTACGGCGGCGGGCGGGGGCGGGCGCCGATAGGCCCCGGCGTGGTCGCGTGCCGCGCGGTTTTGGACGGCTCGCCGTACCGGGACTTCGCCCGGGTCGCGGGCAGGCCGCCGACCGGCGACGACCTGGCCTACCACGCCACGACCATGTTTCCCCCGGTGCGGCCGCGGGGGTGGATGGAGATCCGCTACCTCGACGCCCAGGGGCCGAAGGACTGGCCCGTCTGCGTCGCCGTCGTCCACGCGCTCGTCACGGACGACCGGGCGGCGGACGCCGCGCTCGACGCGGCGTTGCCGGTGCGCGGGGACTGGGCGCGGGCCGCCCGGTTCGGCCTGGCGGAGCCGCGGATGCGGCGGGCGGCCGAGGTCTGCTTCCGCGCCGCGGTCGAGGCGCTGCCCCGGCTCGGGGCGGATCCCTGGCTGGTCGAGCGGGTCGGCCGGTTCGCCGCCCGGTACATCGAGCCCGGCCGTTCCCCCGCCCTCGATCTGGAGATGTGCGGGTGATCGCCGGACGGCCGCGACGGCGTCCGCCGTGACTTCTTCCCCCAGGCCGCGCCCGGAGTCTCCACACCGAAGGAGATCGGATGAGAGAACGGCACGCCCCGCCTCCCCCGGCAGCGGGAAAGGAACTGATCGCCGCCGAACTGGCCGCCGCGCGTGCGCGGTCGCTCGCGTACACCGACATGGAGGACGACCTGCTGGTCCGCCAGCACTCGCCGCTGATGTCCCCGCTGGTGTGGGATCTGGCGCACGTCGGCAACTACGAGGAGCTGTGGGTGCTGCGCGCGGCCGGGGGGATCACACCGCTCCGGCCCGAGATCGACGACATCTACGACGCGTTCAAGCATCCGCGTAAGGACCGGCCCTCGCTGCCTCTCCTCGGGCCCGCGGAGGCGCGGCGCTACATCTCCGGCGTCCGGGGCCGGGTGCTGGACGTGCTCGACGCCGTCGATCTGGACGATCCGGACCCGCTGCGCGCCGGGGGCTTCGTGTTCGGGCTGGTCGTGCAGCACGAGCACCAGCACGACGAGACGATGCTCGCCACGCTGCAGCTCTCGGGGGAGCCGGGGCTGATCAAGGACGGCGAGCTCCCGGCCGGACGTACCCAGAACGCGGGCGAGACGCGGTCCGGTCAGGACGAGGTGTTCGTGCCTCCGGGGCCCTTCGTCATGGGGACGGACGCGCTGCCCTGGGCGTACGACAACGAGCGCCCGTCCCATCTGATGGACCTGCCGGGCTACTGGATCGACCGCTGGCCGGTGAGTAATGGCGACTACCTCGCCTTCATCGCGGACGGCGGGTACGACGACCCGCGCTGGTGGCGCCCCGAGGGCTGGGAGTGGGTCTGGCAGAAGGGGATCCACGCCCCGCTCTTCTGGACCCGCGGTCGCGCGGAAGGCGGCGCGGGACGCCGCACAGGAAGCCATATAGGAAGCCATATAGGAAGCCATATAGGAAGCCACGCTGGACACACAGGAAACGGCGGCCGGCGGGCCGCGGGCGGCGACGGCTGGTGGCGCAGGCGCTTCGGCCGGATGGAGCCGGTGCCGCTCGACGAGCCGGTGCAGCATGTCTCCTGGTATGAGGCCGACGCGTACGCCCGATGGGCGGGCAAGCGGCTGCCGACCGAGGCGGAGTGGGAGAAGGCCTGCGGTGGCCGGAGGTTCCCGTGGGGGGACGCCGACCCGCGGCCGGACCAGGCCAACCTCGGCCATCGGGCGGCCCGGCCCGCCCCCGTCGGCGTGTACCCCGCCGGGGCCGGGTCGTACGGCGCGGAACAGATGATCGGGGACGTGTGGGAGTGGACCTCGTCCTGGTTCCAGCCCTATCCGGGGTTCCGCAGCTTCCCGTATCCGGAGTACAGCGAGGTGTTCTTCGGCGAGACCTACCGTGTGCTGCGCGGCGGGTCGTGGGCCACTCATTCCGCGGCGATCCGTACGACCTTCCGGAATTGGGACTATCCGATCCGGCGGCAGATCTTCGCGGGGTTCCGGTGCGCCCGCGTGGCCGGGTGACCGCCCGTGTGCAGGCACGCGGCCTGGCTGGGGCCGCCCCGACCGCTGTCGTCGCTGATCGGGGAGTCCGAGCACGGCCTCCTCCACCAGGCGTACGCGCCCCGGCTGCAGCGGTACGGGACCGTCAACGCGGACGGGTTCGGCATGGGGTGGTACGACGACGGGCGGACCGAGCCGGTCCGATACCGCCGCTCCATCCCCATATGGGCGGACGCCAACCTGCCGGGGCTGGCCGCGGTGGCGCGGTCAGGCTGCCTGCTGGCGGCCGTGCGCTCCGCGACCATCGGGATGCCGATCGAGGAGAGCGCCACGGCGCCCTTCTCCGACGGACGCTGGCTGCTCAGCCACAACGGCCGGGTGGAGCGCGACGCCCTCCTCCCGCTGCTGTCCGCCGACGTCACCGTCCCGGAACGCGTGCCCGCAGGTGGGGCTGACGGAGAGATGCCGGCCCCAGCGTCGGTCCCGGCGTCGGTCCCAGCGTCGGTCCCAGCGCCGGCCCCGGCGGCGGTCCCGGCCGCGGCCTCCTGGAACGGCGCCGCCGCCCCGGCCGCGGGCGGCGCGACTCCGGAGAGTCTGTGCGACTCGGCGTGGCTCGCCGCGGCCGTGTTCGCGCGGCTCCGCGCGGGGATGCCCGCGGCCGAGGCCGTGGCGCGGATCGTCACCGAGGCGGCGCGGACAGACCCGGCGGCCCGGCTCAACCTGCTCGTCTGCGGCGGATCCGAGATCGTCGCCACCGCGTGGGGCGACACCCTTTTCACCCATGTTCACGAGGGCGTGCTCCTGGCGAGCGAGCCCCTGGACGGCAGGCCGGGCTGGCGTGCCGTGGATGACCGCACTTTGGTCGTGGCATCCCCCGACGGCGTGAGCGTGACCCGCATCTGACCCGTCAGGCACCTCTGAGCACGTCTGACACGTATCCGAGGAGCGGAAGTGATCAACCATCTCGACGGCGGTTATCTGCGCCAGGCACTGGAACGAGACGTCCGCACCGGCCTCACCTCCGAACCGAAGTGGCTGCCCCCGAAGTGGTTCTACGACGAGGTGGGCAGCGAGCTGTTCTCCCGGATCACCCGGCTGGACGAGTACTACCCGACCCGGCGTGAGCTGGCGATCCTGCGTTCTCACGCCGCCGACATCGTGCACAGGAGCGGCTCGGACACCCTGATCGAGCTGGGCTCCGGCACCAGCGAGAAGACGGCCCTGCTGCTTCCGAAGATGCGCGTCTACATGCCGGTGGACGTGGACGCGGTCACCCTCCGGGCGAGCGCGCGGCGGCTGTCGGCGCGCTTCCCCCGCCTGGCCGTACAGCCGGTGTGCGCGGACTTCGAACGGCACCTGTCGCTGCTCCCGCCGGGGATGGTCGCCTTCCTGGGCGGGACCATCGGCAACCTCGACCCCGAGGCCAGGGAGGTGTTCCTGAACGAGCTGCGCTCCACCCGCAAGCCCGGCGACGCCTTCCTGCTCGGGGCCGACCTGGTCAAGGACAGGGGGCGGCTGATCCGCGCGTACGACGACGCCGAGGGGGTGACGGCCGCCTTCAACCGCAACGTGCTCCACGTCATCAACCGCGAGCTGAACGCCGACTTCGTCCCGGACGACTTCGCGCACGTGGCCCGGTACGACGAGGAGAACGAGTGGGTGGAGATGCGGCTGCGGGCGACCCGCCCGATGCGGGTCCACATCCGCGACCTCGACCTCACGGTCTACTTCGTCCGGGGCGAGGAGATGCGCACCGAGATCAGCGCCAAGTTCCACCGCGACGGGCTGGCGGAGGAGCTTGCGCGGGCGGGCTTCGCCCTGGACCGCTGGTACTCCGACCCGGGCGGGGACTTCGCCCTCGCGCTCAGCACCGCGCGCTGAACCGTCCGGCGGAGCCCACGGGTCAGCTGCCATCTGGCTACATAGCGTGACATTCCTCAAGTAGCGCTTCTGTCTCGTCCGGCCTTCACACAGGGCGGCGTTTCAGAAGCGCTGCTCTCGGTAACAGCATCGGAACGCTCCGAGCGGAGGTACGCGGATGCGGTTCTTGGGGATCAACGCCATATTCCATGATCCGGCGGCGGCCCTGGTCATCGATGGCGAGATCGTCGCGGCGGCCGAGGAGGAGCGGTTCAGCCGGCGCAAGCACGGCAAGCGCTCGGTGCCGTTCTCCGCCTGGGAGCTGCCGGAGGAGGCGGTGGCCTGGTGCCTGAGCCAGGCCGGACTGCGCCCCGACGACCTCGACGGCGTGGCCTACTCCTACGACCCCGCGCTGGTCCGGCCGGGGCTCGCCGGGGCGGACGAGCATTGGGAGGACCTGCGCACCGCATACGCGCGGAGGGCCCCCGCGTTCCTCGCCACGGCCGTGCCCGGGTTGGACCCGGACCAGGTCAGGTTCGTGCCGCACCACATCGCGCACGCGGCCTCGGCCGGGCTGGCCGCGCCGTACCGCGAGTCGGCGGTGCTGGTCTGCGACGGGCGCGGGGAGGCGGTCTCGCACCTGGCCGGGCACTATCGCGACGGCGAACTGACCGTCCTGGCCGGCCAGGAGCTCCCGCACTCCCTCGGGCTGATGTACGAGGAGGTGACCGAGCACCTCGGCTTCCTCCGTTCGGGCGACGAGTACAAGGTGATGGCGCTCGCGGCCTACGGCGAGCCGCGCCACCTGCCGGAGCTGCGGGAGCTGGTCTACGCGACCGGCGACGGCGGGTTCCGGGTCGAACCGATCGACTGGACCGGGTACGCCAAGCGCCGCGAGGGTGGCCAGGGGGTGTGGGCGCCCGAGCACGCCGACCTGGCCGCGAGCGTGCAGGCCCGGCTGGAGGAGGTGCTGCTCGACCTCGCCCGCTGGCTGCACGACCGCACCTCGGCCCGCTATCTGACGATGGCCGGGGGAGTGGCGCTCAACTGCGCCGCCAACACCCGCCTGCTGGCCGAGGGGCCGTTCGCGGACATCTGGGTCCAGCCGGCGGCGGGCGACTCGGGGACCGCGCTGGGCGGCGCGCTCCATCTGGCCCGCGCGTACGGCGAGAACGTCGCGCCGATGCCGGGCGCCGACCTCGGGCGCGGCTGGCGGGACGAGGAGCTGGCCGTCTGGCTGGACGTGGCACGGGTGGCCTACGACCGCCCCGACGATCTGGCCGGCGCGGTCGCGGCCGAGCTGGCCGCCGACCGGATCGTGGCCTGGTTCCAGGGCAGGAGCGAGTACGGCCCGCGCGCGCTCGGCCGCCGCTCCCTGCTCGCCCACCCCGGCCGGGCCGGCAACACCGAACGGCTGAACGCGGTGAAGGGACGCGAGCGGTTCCGCCCCGTCGCGCCCATGGTGCTGGCCGAGCGGGCGGCCGAGATCTTCTCCCGGGGGCCGGCGTCCAGCCCGTACATGCTGTTCGTGCACGACGTGCGGCCGGAGTGGCGGGACCGGATCCCGGCGGTGGTCCACGTGGACGGCACCGCGCGGATCCAGACCGTGGAACGTTCCCGCGAGCCGCTGCTCGTCCGGATGCTGGAGGAGTTCGAGGTCCGCACCGGGCTGCCGGTCGTGGTCAACACCGGCCTGAACACGTCCGGGCGGCCGATGGCGGACGACCCCAGGGACGCCCTGGAGTGCTTCGGTTCCACGCCGGTGGACGTGCTGGTGCTCGGGCCGTTCCTGGTCCGCAGGCGGGCGGTGGTCGGCGTGTGATCACCGTGGCCGTCCCGGCGACCGGCGCCCCGACGGTCGCTCGACCATGTGATGGCATAAAGTCACCGATCGCGTACGCTGTGTCGTTTGATGGCGATACCGGGTGGGGACGTGCCATGACATGTCATCCCGACGGGCGCTGCCGTGCTGAGCCCGCTCGCCCTCGCGGCGGGCCCGGCCAGCCCGGCCGACCTGCTCGCGGCCCGGATGCAGATGGGGTTCTCGCTCGGGTGGCACATCATCATCGCCTGCCTGGGGGTGGGGATGCCCAGCCTGCTCCTCTTCGTGGAGTGGCGGGCCGTGCGGGCCGGCGACGCCGACCTCATGCGGCTGGCGCGGCGGTGGGCCAAGGGGATCGGCGTGCTCTTCGCGGTGGGCGCGGTGTCGGGCACGATCCTCAGCTTCGAGATGGGCCTGCTGTGGCCGGGCCTGATGGACGTGTACGGCCAGGTGATCGGGATCCCGTTCGCGATTGAGGGCGTGGCGTTCTTCATCGAGGCGATCTTCCTCGGCATCTACCTGTACGCCTGGGACCGGCTGCCGCCGCGTATCCACCTGCTGAGCGGGCTGCCCATCGCGATCGCGGGTGTGGCGTCGGCGTTCTTCGTCGTGTCCGCCAACGCGTGGATGAACCAGCCGCGCGGCTTCGACCTGGAGAACGGCCGGGTGACCCGGGTCGATCCGATGGCGGCCATGTTCAACCCGGCCACGCTGCACCAGACCGTCCACATGATCATCGCGGCATTCATGGTGGCCGGGTTCGGCACCGCGGCCGTATACGCGGTCGGGATGCTGCGCGGGCGCCGGGACCGCTACCACCGGCTGGGCTTCCTGATCCCGTTCACGCTCGCCGCGGTTCTCTCCCCGATCCAGATCTTCGTCGGCGACTACGCCGCGCGGGTCCTCGCCGAGCACCAGCCGACCAAGCTCGCGGCGGCCGAGGCGCTCTTCCGCACCGGCACGCACGCGCCGCTCAGCTTCGGCGGCGTGGTCCGGAACGACACGCTGCACTGGGCGGTCGAGGTGCCGAGCGCGCTCTCGATCCTCGTCGGGTTCAGCCCCGCGACCCTGGTCAAGGGGCTGGACCAGGTGCCGCGCGCCGACCGGCCGCCGGTCAACCCGGTCCACTGGGGGTTCGACGTGATGGTGGCGATCGGGTTCTTCCTGCTGCTGATCTCCGCCTGGCTGGCGGTCGCGTGGTGGCGGCGGCGCGACCTGCCCCGCCCGCGGCTGTTCCTCTGGCTGGCCGCGCTCGCCGGGGTGGCCGCGGTCGTCGCCGTCGAGGCGGGCTGGATCGTGACCGAGGTGGGCCGCCAGCCCTGGATCGCGTTCGGCAGGATGCGCACGGTCGAGGCGGTGAACCCCGCGCCCGGCCTGTGGGTGGGGTTCCTCATCGTGCTGCTGGTCTATCTGCTCCTCACCGTGGCGACCGTCTACGTACTGCGGGTCATGACCAGGGCCGCGCTGGTGCGCGCGGTCGCCCCCCAGGAAAGGGCCTGACGGACAAGCCATGGACGCCTGATGGACACTGCGCAGATCGTGCTGGTCGTGCTGTGGGTGGGCATCACCCTCTACGCGCTGCTCGCCGGGGCGGACTTCGGCGGCGGCGTCTGGGATCTGCTCGCCGGGCGCGAGCACGCGAACCGGCGGCTCATCGAGCACGCGATCGGGCCGGTCTGGGAGGCCAACCACGTCTGGCTGATCTTCGTGCTCGTCGTCCTGTGGACGGGGTTCCCGCCGGTGTTCGCGGCGGTCATGTCCACGCTCTACATCCCGCTGACGGGGGCGGCCCTCGGGATCATCTTCCGCGGCTCGGCGTTCGTCTTCCGCAAGGTGAGCACGCAGTGGTGGCAGCGGCGCCTCTTCGGCGCCGCGTTCGCGATCTCCTCGGTGTTCACCCCGTTCTTCCTGGGCGCGGTCGCCGGGGGGATCGCGTCGGGCCGGGTGCCGCGCGGCCTGGCCGCGGGGAACCTGCTCGGCAGCTGGTTGAACCCCACCTCGATCTACGGCGGCGTGCTCGCGGTCGGCGTCTGCGCCTATCTCGCCGCCGTCTATCTGTGCGACGACGCCGTACGGGCCGGGCTCGACCCGGAGGGGTTCCGGCGCAGGGCGATCGGCACCGGGATCGTGGTGGGCCTGATCGCGGTGGCCGGCATCGGCGTGCTCCGCCTGGACGCCCCCAGGCTCTTCACCGGGCTCACCCATCGCGCGCTGCCCGTGGTCGTGGCCGGCGCCGTCATGGGCCTGGCGTCGCTCGGCCTGCTCCTGGCGCGCCGGTACCTGCTGGTCCGGCTCACGGCGGTGCTCGCGGTGACCGCGGTCATGTGGGGGTGGCCGCTCGCTCAGTACCCCGTGATGCTGCCGCCGTCCCTCACTTACCAGCAGGCGGCGGCCGGACCCGGGGTGCTCCTGTTCCTGTTGATCGCGCTCGGCGTGGGCGCGCTGCTGATCCTGCCGTCGATCGGGTGGCTGCTCCTCATCCAGCGGCGACTGCCGTACGACTCCCACTGACCGGGCGTCGCCCGGGGTACGGCCGAAGTCACACGATTCGGCGCGCCATGGCGATGATCTCCTCCAGGCGGTCGCCGTGCGCCCCGCGCCAGTAGACCCGGTGGCAGGCCGGGCAGCGGGCGAACGTCTCGTAGGTGCGGCGCGTGCCCGGCGGCAGCCTCCGCACCACCTCGGCCTTGCCCGTCGCGACCAGCGGCCCGTTGCAGGCCGTGCAGCGGGTCCACGGGGCCAGCGGCGGCGCGAACCTCTCCAGCACGTCGGCGAGCTGCTCGTCCGGCCGTGATCCCCGGACGTACGCCCCGAGCCACAGCGCCCTGCGCCGGAGCAGCCCGCGGTCCTGGGTCAGCAGCACCCGCCGCTCGGCGTTCGCCCGCTCGATCAGCGTGTCGTCGTCCAGGTCGTTGCGGTACGCCGTGTCGACGCCGACGACCCGCAGCCGCCGGGCCAGCGTGCCCAGGTGCACGTCGAGCAGGAACCGGGACGAGGGCACCCGCTGCGGCCGCTCGACCCCGAGCACCCGTACGGCCTCGCCCGGCGCGGGCCGGTACGCCGGGGGCACCGGGCGGCCCTCCACCACCAGCGCGCCGACCTCGGTGAGCGGAACGCCGATCGACTCGACCACGTGCCCGAGCGAGGACGTGCCGTCGTAGGGGACCGGGAGCGCCGTCTCTCCCGCTGCCTTTCCGCCGGCCTCTCCCGATCCGGCCCGCGCTTCCGTGCGCCGCAGGCGAGACGAGAGGAAAAGCCGCAGCTCGGGCGCGACGGTGACGGTCAGCTCCCGTCCGGTCATGCTCCCAGCATGCCAGCCGCCGCCCGTACGGCAGGGCGCGGTCCGCCCGCACCGCCGCCGGTAACGGGTAACGGGTGAGCGCGCGGTCAGATCTGGTCGACCCGCCAGAGCGTGAGACCGAACGCCGTGGCGACGGGACGCCACTGCTCCACGAAGCGGGTCTTGGCGTTCTGGGCGTCCGCCGACCGGTCGAGGCCCGTGACGTAGTCCTCGTCGCCGGTGACGGGGCCGGTGCAGCCGCCCTTCAGGTACCGCCGCGCCCAGGACAGGAAGGCGGTGTCCGCGTCCGCCGAGGCGTCCAGTGCCTCGATCAGCGTCGCCTTGAGGTTGTCGCCGCCGGACAGGGACGACACGTCGAGGTCCCGGGCCGACGCGAGCTGCTCGCGGCGGCTGTCGGTGATGGACGCGATCGTGTCCGCGCCGGAGCCGTCGCAGCCGCTCACGCTCGCGATCGCGCCACTCAGCCCCGAGCGGGCGGAGTGGCTGCCCGCCAGGAGGGTCTCGATCGCCCGCGCCTGCCCGCCGGCCTTCTCATCCGAGCCGCCCGCCGTTCCGGTCTCCGTGGTGGTGGGGTCCGGCGTTTCGCCGGGCGTCGGCGAGGAGGCGGTCGGCTCCGTCGAGGCGTCCGGGCTCGCCGTGGCGATCGAGCCGGTCGGCGGGCCCGTGTGCGTCGGTCCGGTGGACCGCCCGGCGACCAGCCACCACACGAGCGCGAGTGCGAGCAGCGCCGGGACGACGCCCAGAGCGACCTTGGGCCAGCGCCGGTTCCGCAGACGCCACGGTTCCGAGGGCTCGAAGGGCGTGCGAGGACCCGGCGGGTCCCAGGCCGCATGGTGTTCCTGCGGCGCGTGTGTCGGCGGTCCTTGCCATGCCGCACGGCGCCCCCGCGGCGCGTGCGGCGGCCCTTCCCATGCCGCCGGTCCCTCCGGGGCGCGCGGTCCTCCCGGCGTCTCCTGGCCCGGCTGCCGTACCGGCTTGGGAGACCAGTACGGAGAGGTCTCCGGGGACAACCAGAGCCGGCCTTCCGCGGACGGCTCCGCCGCCGGCGGCCGGATCGGCTGGGGAGCGGGCAGGGAACGACCGCATCGGGGGCAGGAGGGAAGGCTCCCCATATCTGCCCCGCAATGGTCACATACACGACTGGGCGCAGGATCCCGGTTCACGAGCTCCCCATATCCGGTCAGGCAAAAATGTGACAATGTTCGGCTTTTTCCGTCAAAGCCGAATTGATGCGCGACGGGGAAGACGACTGTTTTGCACCGACTCTACTCATGGTCGTTTTGCGTTTCATAGACTCTTCCACCCCCGGTTTCCCTCCCGGGAGGCTCGGTGGTCACGTTCCACGCGATCACGAGACAATTCCCCCGTGAAACGTACGGAGAGGTACACCGCCGCGGGGATGGCGCTCGGGGTCGTGGCCGACGCCCTCGTGGGCGACCCCCGCAAGGGGCACCCGGTCGCCGTCTTCGGCGGCCGCGTCGCCGCCCTGGAAAACCGCATACACGCCGACTCACGGGCGCGCGGGACGCTGTTCACCGCGATCTGCGTGGGCGCGGTCGCCGGGATCGGGGTCGCCGCGGACCGGCTCACCCGCGGCCGCCCGCTGGCGCGTACCGCCGTCACCGCCGCCGCCACCTGGGCGGTCCTCGGAGGGACCACGCTCGGCCGCGAGGGCGCGCACATGGCCGCGTCCCTGGAGTCCGGCGACCTCGCCGCCGCCCGCGCGCGGCTGCCGCACCTGTGCGGGCGGGATCCCTCCCGGCTGGACGCGCCGGAGCTGGCGCGGGCCACGGTCGAGTCGATCGCGGAGAACACCTCCGACGCCGCCGTCGCGCCGCTCTTCTGGGGCGCGGTGGCGGGGGTGCCCGGCCTGCTCGCCTACCGGGCGATCAACACGCTCGACGCCATGGTGGGACACCGCTCCCCGCGCCACGAGCGGTTCGGCTGGGCGTCCGCCCGGCTCGACGACGCGGCCAACCTCGCCCCGGCCCGGCTGACCGGCCTGCTCGCCGTCGCCCTCGCCCCGGTCGCGCGCGGGTCGTCCCGCCGGGCGCTGGCCGCGCTGCGGAGGGACGGGCACCGCCACCCGAGCCCCAACTCCGGCCAGTGCGAGGCCGCCTTCGCCGGAGCCCTCGGCGTACGGCTCGGCGGCGTGAACGACTACGGCGGGCGGCGCGAAGCGCGGCCCGAGCTGGGGGACGGGCCGCGGCCCGCCGTCCCCGACATCCGCCGTGCCGTACGGCTCGCCCGGGCGGTCTCCTGGACGGCGGCGGCGTTCGCGGTCGGCGCCCGCTGGGCGGTGGCGGCCCGGCGTGGAGCGAGCGCGGCGCGGTGACCCCCGGCCACGATCCGGGGTGAGCGCGGCTGGTTGCCGGAACCGCGAAAGAAACAGATCGCCAGATATCCGATGACGGGCATTTCCTCCGCGAGGCACGTGGGAGGACCATTCCGGTCATGACAGCGGTTGTTCAGACCGAAGGACTGACCAAGTTCTACGGGAAACGACGGGGCCTGCACGACCTCGACCTGGAGATCCAGCCGGGCGAGGTCTTCGGATATCTCGGCCCCAACGGTGCGGGGAAGACGACGACGATCCGGCTGCTCCTCGACGTGATCAGGCCGACGTCGGGCCGGGCCGTCGTCCTCGGCCTCGATCCGCGCGACAGCCGGGCGCGGGCCAGGATCGGCTACCTGCCCGGCGAGCTGGCCGTGGAGGGCCGCGAGAAGGCGGGCGCCTACCTCGAGTTCATGGCAGCGGTACGCGGCGGGCCGTCGCGCCGCCGCATCGAGGAGCTCGCCGAGCGGCTGGAGGCCGACCTGTCGGCCCGGATGGGCGAGCTCTCCAAGGGCAACAAGCAGAAGATCGGCCTCATCCAGGCGTTCATGCACGAGCCCGAGCTGCTCATCCTCGACGAGCCGACGAGCGGCCTCGACCCCCTCGTCCAGCAGGAGTTCCTCGCCATGGTCCGCGAGGTCAGGCGCGAGGGCCGCAGCGTCCTGATGTCCTCGCACGTCCTGGCCGAGGTGGAGCACGTCTCCGACCGGGTCGGCATCGTCCGCTCGGGCCGGCTGGTCGCGGTCGAGGACGTCGCCGCACTCAGGGAGCGGGCGGTCAGGAAAGTCGAGTTCCACTTCGACGCGCCGGTCCCCCGGGAGGCGTTCGAGAACCTGCCGGGCGTGCGGGACCTGGTCGTCGAGGGCGCGAACCTGCGCTGCACCATCGACGGCCGTCCCGACGCGCTGATCAAGGCGGCGGCGCGGTTCACCGTCGTCCACATGGTCAGCTCGGAGCCCGACCTGGAGGAGATCTTTCTCACCTACTACAGCGAGGAAGAGCACGGTGACGAGGAGGCCGGGCATGTCCGCGCTCGTGCGTAAGACCCTGGGCGACTACCGCAGGGCGCTCATCGGCTGGACCATCGGGGTCTGCGCGTTCTTCCTGCTCTACCTGTCGATCTACGACAGCATCGCGGCGAACCCGGACCTCTACGAGAAGGCCGCGCTGGCCAAGTATCCGGGCGCGCTCAAGGACCTCATGGGCGGGCTGGCCGACCTGGCCACCGGCGCCGGATTCCTCCAGGTCATCGCGTACCAGCTGTTCGGCCCCATGATGCTGATCATGTGCGCGGCGGTGCTCGGCAACCGGGCCGTCGCCGGGCCGGAGGAGTCCGGCACGCTGGAGCTGGTCCTCACCCTGCCGATCAGCCGGCGGCGGCTCGTCCTCGGACGGTTCGCCGCGCTCGCCCTCGGCCTGCTGGGCGTCGGGCTCGCGACCTTCCTCGTGATCGCCGTCATGTCGGCCGTCCATGACATGGGCGTGCCGATCGGCCACATCGCCGCCGCGCACGTCGGGCTGTACCTGCTGGTCCTGTTCTTCGGCACGCTGGCGCTCACGCTGGGCGCGGCCGTCGGGAGCAAGGCGCTCGCCCTGGCGGCGACCGCGGTCTACGCGATCGGCGGGTACGTCGTCGAGACGCTCGGCAAGAGCGTGGACGCGATCTCCTGGCTCCGCGTGATCTCGCCGTTCCACTACTTCCTGGACGGCAGGCCCATCTATCAGGGCTGGCCGGTGGGCGACTATCTTGTCCTGCTGGCGGCGACGGCCGTGCTTCTCGCGGTGGCCGTCCTCACGTTCGACCGGCGTGACGTAGGAGTCTGATGGACGTGCTCGTTCGGGTGAGCGAGGCGACCGGGGTACCCGCCGACCTGCTCGGCGGGTACCTTTCCGCGCTGGCGGCGTCCGTCGCCACCGGCCGGCTCCCCGACCGCGCGGAGACGGACGCGCTCAGGGCGTGCGGCACGCTCGCCGCCGAGCGCGGGGTCCCGCTGCGCGCCCTCGCCGACGCCTGCCTCCTCGTCGCTGAGCTGACGCAGGCGACACCGGGGACCGCCGCGATCTTAGGAGTCGTACGGCGCGGCCTCTCGGCCTTCGCCGAGGGATACGAGGAGGCCCACCTCACGGCCATCGCCACGGAGGAGGGGGCGCGCCGGGAGTTCGTGGACGACCTGCTCCAGGGCCGGGCGGACGCGCGGCAGGCCGAGCACTTCGGGCTCCGCCTGGCCGAGGCGTACACCGTGACCGTGGTGCGGGCGGCGGACCCGCTGCCGCCGGACGCCCCCGTGGTCAGGCGGATCGAACGGGCGCTGGTGGCGAGGTTCGGCTCGCACAACATCCTCGTTGCCGGGCGCGACGGCATGCTGGTCTGCGCCGCGCCCGCCTCGCTGGCGGCGGCGACGGGGGAGTTCACCCACCAGGTGCGGTCGTCGCTCGAGGCGTGGCGGGCCGGTGTCGGGCGGCCGCACCACGGGCCGGGCGGCATCGTCACGTCGTACCGGGAGGCGGTCGGCGCGATCGACCTCGGTGAACGGCTCGGCCTGCGCGCGCAGGTGCTCAAGGCGGCCGACCTGCTGGTCTTCCCTGTGCTGCTGCGCGACCACGGCGCGATCGTGGACCTGGTCGGCACCGTGCTCGGCCCGCTGGAGGCGGCGCGCGGCGGACCGGAGCCGCTGCTCTCCACCCTGGAGGCCGTGTTCGCGTCCCACGGGAACCACACGGCCGCCGCGCGCCGGCTCGGCGTCAGCACCCGGGCCGTCACCTACCGGCTGGAGCGGGTGCGCAGGCTCACCGGCTTCTCCCCGGTCGACCCCACGCAGCGGTTCACCCTGGAGACCGCGGTGCTCGGGGCGCGCCTGCTCGACTGGCCCGCCCGTCCCCTCGACGGCCGGGCGGGATCCGACGGGCGGCACGACCCCTTCGGGCTCAGGGGATGAGCAGGAGCTTGCCGGTCGTGCGGCGGGCCTCCAGGTCGTCGTGCGCCCGGCGTGCCTCGGCCAGCGGGTAACGCCCGGTGATGTGCACCTTGAGCGCCCCCGACGCCACCCAGCCGAGCAGCTCGCCCGCCCGCCCGAGCAGCTCCTCGCGCGTCGCGACGTAGTGGCCGAGCGACGGCCGGGTCAGGAACAGCGAGCCGCCCAGGTTCAGCCGCTGCGGGTCGACCGGCGGGACCGGGCCGCTGGCCGCGCCGTACAGGGCCATCATGCCGCGCGGGCGCAGCGACGCCAGCGAGCCGTCGAACGTGGACGCGCCGACGCCGTCGTAGACGACGTGGACGCCCGCGCCGGTGATCTCGTGGACCGCCTCGCTGAAGTTCTCGTAGCGCAGCACCTCGTCGGCGCCCGCCTCCCGGGCCAGCTTCTCCTTCGCCTCGGTGGAGACGGTGCCGATCACCCGGGCGCCGAGCAGCTTGGCCATCTGGGTGAGCAGCAGCCCCACGCCGCCGGCCGCCGCGTGGACCAGCACGTCGTCTCCCGGTCGCACCGCGTACACCGAGTGGGTCAGGTAGTGGGCGGTCAGCCCCTGGAGCAGCACGGCGGCCGCGAGCTCGGGCGAGAGGCCACGGGGGAGCGGCACCGCCTGGTCGGCCGAGACCACCGCGCGCGTGGCGTAACTGCCGAGCGCGTTCGCCCAGCCGACGGCGTCGCCCACGACCAGGTCGGTCACGCCCTCCCCGGTCGCGATGACCGTGCCCGCCCCCTCAGAACCGGGGACGAACGGCAGCGGAAGCGGGTAGCGCCCCTGCCGATGGTAGACGTCGATGAAGTTGACGCCGCTCGCCGCGACCTGGACGAGCACCTCGCCCGGGCCGGGCGCCGGATCAGGCCGCTCGGCGTACTCCAGGACGGAGGAGTCACCCGGGGTGGAGACGACTATGGCACGCATGAAAACTCCCGTTGCGAGACTTCCTTGCTCGTGCCCAACCCCCGCGCCGCCACCCCTTGTTCCCGCCGCCCGAAGACCCACGTCGACGCGGCGATCTCCCGGACATCCGGATCCGGTCCACCACGAGCGTCGACGTCGAGCCGGGTCAAGTGGTCGGTAAGTGGTCTGTACCTACGGTCGCCAGTGTGATTATGATCATGATTCCGGTGCGGCGGGGTCCCGCCTCGCCGGGAACGGCCGATCCCCACCCCGAAGGGACAGCTCATGTCGAACAAGCTCACCAGATTGGCCGCGACGTCGCTCGCGGCGGTCACCCTGGCGACGGCGGGTTCCGCGCTGGCGGCACCCGCCGAGGCCGCGGTCACCGGCTCCGGCACGTCGAGCACCTCGGTCGCCCTCGCGTCCACATGGATCAAGTACGGCGATTACTCGTCCGAGGCGAAGTGCAAGGCGAAGGGCGAGGAACTGCGAAAGAAGGGGACGTACCTGTCGTACTTCTGCGAATACACCGGCTTCTTCACGCTGATGGTCCTGACCAGGTGACCGGCTGAACGCATGCGGCGCGGGAAACAGATGTACCGCCGCTAGGAGTCGGCGCCCTCGAGGTCGGCGGCCGACACCAGGACGGGGCGGTCGACGAAGGCGACGGTCACGGTGACGCCGGGCGCGAGCCGGACGGAGTCGTGGCCGGGCACATCGGCGAGCAGCTCCGCGCCGTCCGCGAGCTGGACGCGCAGGCGCGCGATCGAGCCGCGGAAGGAGGAGGCGACCACCGTGGCCGTGCCCTCGGCCGAGGGGGTGGCGAGCACCGCCTCGGGCCGGACGAGCACGTCGACCGGCCCGTGGACGGGCGGTCCGTCGACGGGCAGCGTCTGTCCCAGCACCGTGACCCGCTCGCCCGAGGCGGCCCCGGGAACGTGGTTCATCGTGCCGACGAACTCGGCGACGAACGGCGTGGCCGGCCGGTCGTACAGCGTGGCCGGGGCGGCGACCTGCTCCAGGCGTCCCGCGCGGAGCACGGCCACCCGGTCGGCGACCGACAGCGCCTCCTCCTGGTCGTGCGTCACGAAGATCGTCGTGATGCCGAGGGAGAGCTGGAGTCGGCGGATCTCCTCACGGAGCGCGCCGCGGACCTTGGCGTCCAGGGCGGACAGCGGCTCGTCGAGCAGCAGCACCCGCGGTTCGAGCGCGAGCGCCCTGGCGATGGCGACGCGCTGCTGCTGCCCGCCGGAGAGCTGGTGCGGGTACCGCTCGCCGACGGTGGGGAGGCCGACCAGCTCCAGCAGCTCCTGCGCCCTGGCGTGCCGTTTGGCCGCCGCGACCTTGCGTACGCGCAGGCCGAAGGCCACATTGTCCCGGGCGTTGAGGTTCGGGAAGAGGCTGTAGGACTGGAACACCATTCCGGCGTCGCGCCGGTTGGCGGGCACGCCGGTGATGTCCCGGCCGTCGATGAGGACCGCTCCCTCGTCGGGGTGCTCGAACCCGGCGACGCACCGCAGGGCGGTGGTCTTGCCGCATCCGGACGGGCCGAGCAGGGCGAGCAGTTCGCCGGGCTCGGCGGCGAGGTCCAGGCCGTCGAGGGCGACGGTGCCGCCGAAACGCCGGTGCAGCCCGCGAAGCTCCACCCTGGCTCCGGCGGCGGCCTCCGTGACGGCTTCGCCGGTGGCCCCGGTGACGGGCGCGGTCATGATCGATTCCTTCCTGCGAGGGAGACGGCGAGCAGAACCAGCCAGGTGAGCAGCAGGCTGAACAGCGAGACGGCGACCGATACCTGGGCCTGCGAGCCGGAAATGTAGACGATCCACACCGGGAACGGTTGGAAGCTGAGCAGCCGCGCGACGGTGAACTCCCCGAGCACCAGCGCCAGCGTGAGGAACGACGCGCCGGCCAGGGCCGAGCGCAGGTTCGGGACGATCACCCGGAACATGACGTGCGGCCAGGAGGCCCCGCAGTTGCGCGCCGCCTCCACGAGCGTGCGCACGTCGATCGCGCGCAGCCCCGCGTCCAGTGAGCGGTAGACGTAGGGCAGGGCGAGCACCACGTACGCGAGCACGAGCACCACGGGGAAATCCGGGTTCTGCAAGGCGATGATCGTTTGGTAGAAGGGGGTTGTGGCCAGGTATTCCGGCCCGAACCGCAGCACGGTGCCGATCCCCGCGACGAACGTGATCGGCGGGACGACGAGCGGCAGCGTGCACACCACCTCCAGGACCGGCCGCAGCCGCGGCGCGCCCAGTCGTACGGCCAGCATGGCCGGCAGGGCGAGCAGCAGGACGACCGCGATGGTCGCCACCGCCAGCGCCAGCGACAGCAGCAGGCTGGAGGCGAACCCGGGAGCCGAGAAGATCTGGCCGTAGGCGTCGAGGCTGAAGCCCTGGGGGTCGTCCACCGTGAACCAGAACGAGGCGGCCATCGGCACCAGGAAGTACACCGCGGCCAGCGCCAGCACGACCACGCGCCAGGCCCGCGGCCGTTCCTTGCGCCCGGGGGCGGAGGACGCGTTTCCGGCGATCGGGGCCGGCGTCAGCGCAGCCATCGGGCGCTCCTCCGTTGCAGCGGCAGGTAGACGGCCATGACCAGCCCGGCGACCACGATCATGTCGAGGCTGAGCGCGAGTGCCACGTTCTCGTGGCCGATGAGGACGTTGCCGGTCAGCGCGTTCGCGATCTGGAGGGTGACCAGCGGCACCGTCGTGCCGACCATCGCCGCGGCTGTGGCGTAGGCGGCGAAGGCGCTGCCGAACAGGAGCACCACCGCGCCGAGCAGTGACGGCGCGAGCACGGGCACGCCCACATACCGCCAGTACTGCCAGGCCGAGGCGCCGTTGTTCAGCGCGGCCTCGCGCCACTGCGGCCGCAGGCCGTCCAGGGCGGGGGTGACGACGAGAACCGTCAGCGGGACGGAGAAATACAGGTAGACCAGGGTGAGTCCCCAGAAGTTGTAGAGGCTCCACCCGTGCTCGCCGAGCCCGAGGGCGCGGGTGACGACGCCGGAGTTGCCCAGCGTGGCGATCCAGGCGAACGCCAGCGGCACCCCGCCGAAGTTCGCCAGGACGCCCGACGCCGTGAGGACGGCCTGGCGCAGCCGGGAGGCGACCACGGCCTGGGCGAGGAAGACGCCGAGGACCGTGCCGAGCACCGCGACCGTCGCCGACAGCTTCACGCTCCCGATCAGCGCGGTGAGATAGGCCCCCTGCAGCGACTCGGCCAGGTTCTCGCCGGTGAACCGCCCCTGGCGGACGAACGTGCCGCCGAGCAGCACGACCAGCGGCGCGCCGAAGACGACCGCGACGAACGCCAGCAGCGGCGCCGTCGCGATCCATCCTCTCGAGCTTTTACGGTTCCGGCCCGGCACCGGGACGGAAGCCGTACTTACGGGACGGCTCATCCGGAGACCGCGGCGCCCCAGCCGGAGGCGAGGGTCTCCTTGGCCTTGTTGATCTGGGCCTCGCTCGCGAACGTGGGCGTCCCCTCGACCGTGGGGAGCTTGGCCACGACGGCGGCGTCGGCCGTGCCGTCGGTCTGCATCGCGGGCAGCAGGACCGCGCGGGCGTAGCCCTTGAGGTAGAGGTTCTGGCCCTCGGCGCTGAAGAGGAACTCCTGCCACAGGCGGGCGGCCGCCGGGTGCGGCGCGTCCTTGTTGACGGCCTGCGCGTAGAACTGCGAGTACTTGCCGTCGCTCGGCACGACGACCTTCCAGTCGACGCCCTTGTCCGCGAACTGGTCGGCGTACCCGGCGTTGAGGTAGTCCCAGTCGATGCTGATCGGCGTCTCACCGTTCTGGACGGTGGCCGGGGTGGACTCGACGGGGTTGAAGTTGCCGGCGGCCTTGAGCTTCTTGAAGAACTCCAGGCCCGGCTGGATGTCGTCGAACGAGCCGCCGTCGGCCAGAGCCGCGGCGTAGACCCCGGCGAAGGCCGCGCCCGCCTTGGTCGGGTCGCCGTTCAGCGCGACCTTGCCCTTGTACTCGGGCTTGAGCAGGTCGGCGTACGTCTGGGGGCAGTTCGGCACCCTCTTGGCGTCGCAGCCGATCGAGACGTAGCCGCCGTAGTCGTTGACCCAGCCGCCGTCCGCGGCCTTCTGGCCGTCGGGGATCTTGTCCCACGTCTGCACCTTGTACGGCGCGAACAGGCCCTCCTGGGCGCCGCTCAGGGCGAAGGACTGGCCGAGGTCGAGCACGTCGGGGGCGCGGTCCTGGCCCTTGAGCGTCTTCACCGCGTTGATCTCGTCCGAGCTGGAGCCGTCGGGGTTGTCGCTGGTGATCGTGATGCCGTACTTGCTCGAGAAGGTGTCGAGGAGTTCCCCGTAGTTCGCCCAGTCGCGGGGCAGCGCGATGACGTTGAGCTTGCCTTCCTTCTTGGCGGCCTCAACCAGCTTGTCCATCCCGCCGAAGTCGGCGACGGAGGTGGCGGCCTTCGCGTCGGGTCCTCCGGAGGAGGTGTTCTCGGCGGGTGCGGCTCCGCAGGCCGCGCTCAAGGGGATGGCCAGGGAAAGGGTGGCCACGAGGCCGGCGATGCGTGCAGACACGCTTTTGTCTCCCGCTGTCGTACCTGAATCGAACATGGGCGAACCCGATGTAACTGAGCAAACCCAGTTAGCCCTGGGCAGATTGCGCTTTGGTGAACAGAAGGGCCCGAGATGATGGCGCTTTGTGAACGGGTCGCGGCGCGTTCCCCCCGACCGGGTTGCGGTCGATCTTCTGAGAACATATGTTCGAAGTAGTACGTAGCGCCCGCCTTCCCCCGGGTGCCGACCATGGGGGGAAGATCCGTCTTGAGCAGACTTTACGGCGATCCGATCGAGGTGTGGGTCAGGGACGGCCGGCCCGCCCAGTTCGTCTGGCGCGACCGTCTCTATGCGATCCGCCAGGTCCAGGATCACTGGGTGGTGGCCCGCGAGTGGTGGAAGACCTCCGACGCCGACCCGGGTGAGCGGCGGTTCTGGCGGGTCGAGGCCGGCATGGGCCCCGGCGTCGGGACCTACGAGCTGCGCTTCGACACCGCGAGCCGCGGCTGGCTGCTGCTGAGGGCGTGGGACTGATGGCCTCCTTCGTCCATCTCCACGTGGCCTCGGCCTACTCCCTCCGGTACGGCACGGCCTTCCCGCCCGCCCTGGTCGCGCGCGCGGCGGCCCACGGCATGGACGCCCTCGCGCTGACCGACCGCGACGGCCTCTACGGCGTGATCAAGCACATCCAGGCATGCCACGCTGAGGGGCTCGCCCCCATCGCCGGCGTCGACCTGGTCCTGCGCGCCCACGACCACCGTGCGGCGCGCGGCGGGCGCGCGGGCGTCCACGGCGACGCCGGGGAGACCCGGGGCGACGGCCCGGCGGGCGACGACGAGCGGCGGGTCGTCGTCCTGGCCCGCGCGGACGGCTGGGGCCCCCTGTGCCGCCTCGTCACCGCCGCTCACCACGCGGGCGAGCGCGGCGAGCCGTACGTGACGCGCGAGATGCTCGCCGAGCACGCGCGCGGGCCCGAGGGCGAGCCTCGGCTGGTGGTGTTGCTCGGGCCCAGGTCCGACGTCGGCCGCGCGGCGGCCGGGCAGCGCGACGAGGAGGCGCGGGCGCTGCTGGCCGACTGGCGCGCCGCGGCGCCCGACGTCGTGGTCGAGGTGGCCGACCATTACGGCTACCGCGACGCGAACGTCGCCGCCCGGATGCTCGGCCTGGCCGACTGGGCGGGCCTCCCCGCCGTGCTGACCAACGCGGTGCGCCACCTCGACCCCGACGACCACCAGGTCGGCAACGTGCTGGACGCCGCGCGCCGGCTCGCGCCGCTGCACGCCCGGCACCTGGAGCAGTCCTCCCAGGCGTACCTCAAGAGCGGCGAGGAGATGGCCCGGGTGGCGGAGCGGGTCTGCGGCGGCGACCGGAGCCGGATGGCCCGGCTCCTGGCGGAGACGCGCCGTGTGGCGGAGCGGTGCGCGCTCGACCCGGTCGAGATCGTCCCGCTGCTGTCCGACCCGCCGGGCGCGCCGCACCTGCCCGAGGTCGGCGGCGACCCGGTCCCGATGCTGCGGAGCCGCTGCGAGGAGGGGCTGCGCCGCCGCGGGATGGAACGGTCGAAAGAGGCCAGGGAGCGGCTCGCCACCGAGCTGGACATCATCGAGCGGAAGCGGCTGTCCGGCTACTTCGTCGCGGTGGCCGACATCACCGACATGATCCGCGGCATGGGGGTGCGCTGCGCGGTCCGCGGCTCCGGCGCGGGCAGCCTGGTCAACTACCTTGCCGGCATCGGCGAGGTGAACCCCCTCGAACACGGCCTGCTCATGGAGCGCTTCCTGTCCGAGGGCCGCCGCGGCCTGCCGGACATCGACGTGGACGTCGAGTCCGCGCGCCGGCTCGACTGCTACCGCGCCATCCTCGGCCGGTACGGCGAGGCCCAGGTGGCCTGCGTCTCCATGATGGAGACCTACCGGGCGCGCAGCGCGATCAGGGACGTCGGCTCCGCCATGGGGCTGCCCCCGCACGAGATCGACGCCATCGCGAAGGCGTTCCCGCACATCCGCGCCAAGCAGATCCGGGCCGCCCTGGCCGACCTCCCCGAGTTGCGCGACAGCGGCCTGAACGACCGGTCGCTGGAGACCGTGTTCCGGCTCGCGGAGAAGCTCGACGGGCTGCCCCGGCACATCGCGCTGCATCCGTGCGGCGTGCTGGTCGGCAACGCGGCGCTGCGCGACCGCACGCCGGTGGAGCGCAGCATGCTCGACTTCCCGATGTCGCAGTTCGACAAGGACGACGTCGAGGAGGCGGGCCTGCTCAAGCTGGACGTGCTCGGCGTGCGGATGCAGTCCGCGATGGCCCACGCGCTGGACGAGATCGAGCGGGTCGACGGCGTGCGGGTCGACCTGGACGCCGTCCCGCGCGACGACGTGGACACCTACGACATGATCTGCTCGGGCCACACGATCGGCTGCTTCCAGATCGAGTCGCCCGGCCAGCGCGAGCTGGTCGCCAAGCTGGAGCCGCGCACGATGCACGACCTGATCGTGGACATCTCGCTGTTCCGGCCGGGCCCGGTCAACTCCGACATGGTCACGCCGTACCTGGAGGCCAGGCACGGCTTCCGGCGGCCGTCGTACGCGCACGAGGAGCTGCGCGAGGCGCTGCGGGAGACCCACGGCGTGGTCGTCTTCCACGAGCAGGTGCTGAAGGTCGTCGACGTCATGACCGGCTGCGGGCTGTCGGAGGCGGAGCAGGCCCGCCGCGCCCTCGGCACGCCGGAGGGCAGGGAGGCGGTCCACGACTGGTTCGTGCCGCTGGCCGCGGAGAGGGGGTTCGACCCCGCCACGGTGGAGAAGGCGTGGAAGGTCCTCGACGCGTTCGGCGCGTTCGGGTTCTGCAAGGCGCACGCGGCGGCGTTCGCGCTGCCGACCTACCAGTCGGCGTGGCTGAAGCGGCATCACGCGGCCGCCTTCCTGGCGGGCGTGCTCACCCACGAGCCGGGCATGTATCCGAGCCGGGTGATCCTCGACGAGGCCCGCCGGTGCGGCGTCGGGATCCTGGCTCTGGACGTCAACCACTCCGGCCGGCACTGGCGGGTCGAGAAGACCGGCGGCGAGCCGGCCGGACCGCCTCCCGAGGAGCCGTACGGCGAGGCGACGGGAGAGCCGACGGAGGAGCCGACGGGAGAGCCGCTGACCCTCCGCGTCCGGCCCGGCGACCTGGGCCCGCGGCGGCAGGACGTCGATCTCGGCAGTGGTGTCGACAGCGGCGTCGGTAGTGGCGTTGATGGCGGACCCGACGGGGGGACCGGAGGGTTCGGCCGGGGCTACGCCCTGCGCGTGCCGTTCTCCGCGGTACGCGGGGTCAGCGAGGCCGAGATCGACCGGATGGTCGCCGGCCAGCCGTACACGTCGGTGGCCGACTTCTGGGAGCGGGCCCGCCCGTCCCGGCCGGTCGCGGAGCGGATCGTCGAGGTCGGCGGCCTCGACACGATGTACGGCCTGCGCCCCGGCGGCCCCCGATGGCGGCCCGGCCGCCTGACCAGGCGGGACCTGATCGCCCAGGTGGGCGCGCTCGACCGCTCGTCGGCGGCCGGCGTGGCGGCCAAGGGCGACACGGCGGCGGTGCAGCTCCCGATGGCGTTCGCCGAACGGGTCACCCCGGGCGAACTGCCGGAGATGACCGAGGCCGAGGTGGTCGAGGCCGAGCTCGCCGTCCTCGGCATGGACGTCAGCCGGCACGTGATCGGCTTCCATGACGAGCTGCTCGACGCGATCGGCGTCGTCCGGGCGAGAGACCTGCTGCGGCAGCGCAACGGCGCCGAGATCCTGGTCGCCGGGGTCAAGGTGGCGACCCAGACGCCCGCCGTGCGGTCGGGACAGCGGGTCATCTTCCTCACCCTCGACGACTCCACCGGACCGATCGATCTGACGTTCTTCGAGTCGGTGCAGGCGCACACGGCGGCGACCGTGTTCGGGTCGTGGCTGCTGGTCGCGCGGGGGGTGGTCCGGCGGACCGGCGCGCGGGCCGTCTCGCTGCGCGCCCTGAACTGCTGGAACCTCGTCGATCTCGACGAGCTGTGGCGCGCGCCGCCGCCCCGCGGAGGCGTCGACGCCGTACGCGCCCTGCTGGAGGAGACGCCGGAGCCCGACGGCGGCGTCGGCGGCCGTCCCATCGAGTACGGCAACGGCTACCGGCTCTCGCCCTACTCCGACATCGGGCCGGCCCCGGGCGTGCGCGACGCCGCGGCCTTCCTGGCCCATCCCACCGAGCCCCAGCGGCGGCTCTGGCACGCGAGCTCCGGCAGCTCCGGGCCCACCCGCACGCGCAGGCGGTGACGGCCCGCGTCGGCCGGGGCGGCGGCCGCCCGCGGGTCGCGGAATCCGGTGATCCGGTGGACGGTCGCGGCGCACAGCGCGGCGGCGACCGCCGCCGTCACCAGTTCGAGCGGCCCCACGCCGGTCAGGTCGGCCGGACCGTGGGTGCGCGGCAGCCGTACCAGGATCAGCCAGATCAGCGTCAGCCAGCTCATCCACCAGCCGGCGAGCAGCGGGAGCCAGCGGGAGCGGCTCCCCCTGCCGCGCGCCGCCTCCCGCCAGGCCTGGTCGGCGACGATCGGGGGCGCCACGAGGTTCACGCCCGGCACCAGCCAGGCGCCGAGCGTGTAGAGGCCGGAGGAGGCCGGCCGCACCTTCCGCAGCCAGCCCAGATAGGCCACCGCCGCCGCGACGGTGGCCCCGGCGAGCAGCAGTATGAGGATCGCGAACACGGTCACGGCCCCGACCACCTCGCGGGCGGCCGGGTTGTGCGGATCGCCGCCGAACGCCGCGATCTCGCGGGACAGCCGTCGTCCGCGTACGTGCTCGAAGAGCACCATCGCGGCCATCGCGGCGACCTGCGCGCCGAGGCTCGCGTAGACGGCCGCGGCCGACCGGCTCACTTCCGACGAGGCGGACCGCATGTGTTTCTCCCCCCGGCCTCCGTGTCACTTGCCCCTCTCGTATCCCATTGATACCGGCGCTAATCGGAGCCGATCCGGCGTCCGCCACGGGCCATAGAAAGGTTTGGCACACGCTTCCCGCCAGCTTTGGCCGGGCGATCGATCGTCGCTGGTGAAGGGAGGTCCGAAGGGTGGTCTGAAGGGAGGTCCGAAGGGTGGTCTGAAGGGAGGTCCGAAGAGTGGGGTGAAGAGTGACCGCGGTGCAGGGGGCGACCGCTGACGGCGGGGAGGGTCTAGCCGCGGACGAGGTCGCGGACGGTCCGCAGCGTCTCCTCGTCGCGCGGCCCCATGACGAGGAGGTTCGTCACCGGGCTGGCCCGCCACGGCTTCAGCCGCTCCCGGATCCGGGCGGGCGGCCCGACCAGCGAGATGCCGTCGGCCAGTTCGTCCGGGATCGCGGCGAACGCCTCCTCCTTGCGTCCGGAGAGATAGAGCGCCTGGATGCGCTCGGCCGCCTCGGCGTACCCCATGCGGCCGATGATGTCGGCGTGGAAGTTGCGCGTCTTCGCGCCCATGCCGCCGATGTACAGCGTGAGCATCATCTTGACGCCGTCCAGGGCGGCCCGGACGTCGTCGGTGACCATCGTCATGACCATGGCCGCCACGTCGAAGCCCGGCCGCGTCCCGGCGAGCGCCGTGCCGTACATCGTGTCGATCTTGTCGGGGAAGGTGAACAGCGGCAGCCAGCCCTGGGCGATCTCGGCGGCGAGCGCGACGTTCTTCGGACCCTCCGCGCCGAGGTAGACGGGGATGTCGGCGCGGAGCGGGCGGGTGATGAGCTTCAGCGGCTTGCCGAGGCCGCCGGGCAGCGGCAGCGGATAGTGCGGCCCGTCATTCGTAACAGGTTCTTCCCGGCGCCAGATCTTGCGCATGATCTCGACGTACTCCCGGGTCCGGGCCAGCGGGCGGGCGAACGGCCGGCCGTACCAGCCCTCGACGACCTGCGGCCCGGACGCGCCGACGCCGAGGAGCAGCCGGCCGCCGGTGAGGTGGTCCAGCGTCATCGCGGTCATCGCGGTGGCCGCGGGTGTGCGCGCGGAGAGCTGCGCCACGCTCGTGCCGAGCTTGATTCTGCTGGTCCGCGCGCCGTACCAGGCGAGCGGGGTGAACGCGTCGCTCCCGTACGCCTCGGCCGTCCACACCGAGTCGTATCCCAGGCGTTCGGCGGCCTGGACGAGCCCGGTGGCGTCGTCGGCGGTCCGCTGCCAGTAGCCCAGATTCAGTCCCAGTCTCAGGTCCTCGGCCACCCGGTCCTCCTCAGGTCGCGTCTGCGCGTGGAACCTGATTAGAACACGTTCTAGCTCGGATAGGCACGGGCCAGATGCTCGGCGACGGCGGCCGTCGCGGCCTCGGCGTCGCGGGCGCGCACCGCGTCGAGGATGCGGCGGTGGTCGGCCTGCAGATCCGCCGTGTCGCCGAGGCGGCGCACCGCGTCGACGGCGTAGCGCCGTACCGCGTCGCGCAGGGCGCGCATGATCGCGGAGGTGAGCCGGTTGCCGGAGGCCGCCGCGAGGGCCATGTGGAAGGCGATGTCGTGCGCGACGAACTCCTCGGGGGTGGCGGCGGCGTCCATCGCGGCGACGGCCCGGGCCATCTCGTCGAGCGCGGCCCCGCCGTCGCCCGCGGCACGGGCGGCCGCCCACTGCTCGATCATCAGGCGGGTGTCCACGACCTCGCGCATGGTGAGCGTGGACAGGCTCAGGTTGAGCCGGAGCAGCTCGGTGAGCGCGCTGTCCGGCCGCGACGTCAACACCGCCCCGGCGTCCGGGCCCCGCCCGGCCTGGGACGACACCACACCGAGGGTCGCGAGCGCGCGCAGGGCCTCGCGGACCGACGAACGGCTCACCCGGAGCTCCTCCGCGAGCTGGCGCTCCCCGGGCAGCCGGTCGCCGACGGTGAGCCCGCCGGCGGCGATCCGCTCCTCGATCCGGTCGAGGACCTCCTCGAAGGCCCGCGTCCGGGCGCCCTCCGGGGCGCGCCGGGGCTCCCGGTGACCGTCGACGACGCTCAACGTCCGTCCTCCTCCGCGTGGGACCGGCTCTCCGGCCGGGTGTGTGGGCGGGTGTATGGTCAGACCATATTTGGTCCGACCATACCTGCGGGAGCCGTACGTGCGGGTCGCCCTGTTCATCACCTGCGTCAATGACACGCTCTTTCCCGGGACGGGGAAGGCGACGGTGACGCTGCTGCGCCGCCTCGGCGTCGACGTCGCGTTCCCCCGGGCGCAGACCTGCTGCGGGCAGATGCACGTCAACACCGGCTATCGCGAGGAGGGCGTACGGCTGGCGCGCCACTTCGCCGAGGTCTTCGGCGGGTACGACGCGGTGGTCGTGCCCTCGGGCTCGTGCGGGGCCATGGTCCGCGAGCAGTACCCGCGGCTGGCCCCCGCCGCGACCGAAGAGGTGGTGCCGAAGGTTTACGAGCTCTCCGAGTTCCTGATCGACGTGCTCGGCGTGACCGACGTGGGGGCGTATTACCCGCACCGGGTGACCTACCACCCCACCTGCCACTCGCTGCGCGGCCTCCACCTCGGCGACCGGCCGCTGCGGCTGCTGCGGAACGTCCGGGGGCTGGAGCTCGTGCCGCTTCCCGGCGCCGAGGAATGCTGCGGCTTCGGCGGCACCTTTGCCGTGAAAAATCCTGCGATATCCGCCGCGATGTGCGCCGACAAGGTCGGGAACGTCATGGCCACGGGGGCGCAGGTCCTGTGCGCCGCCGACAACTCCTGCCTGATGCACATCGGGGGGACGCTCACCCGCCAGAAGACCGGAGTCAAGATCATGCATCTGGCCGAGATCCTCGCCGCGACCGAGGCCACCGAGGACGCCCCGGCCGCCGCGACGATCGAGAGGTCCGCGCCGTGAGCCGCACCTTCCTCGGCATGCCCGGCCGCGCCCTGGAACGCGGCTTCCCCGCCAACGCGGCCGCGGCCGTACGCGACTCGCAACTGCGGTTCAACCTGCGCAAGGCGACCCGCACGATCCGCGGCAAGCGGGCGTCCGTCGTCGCCGAGCTGCCCGACTGGGAGGGGCTCCGCCAGGCCGGCAAGTCGATCAAGGACCACACGCTGCGCAACCTCGACCGCTACCTGCTGCAGCTCGAAGGCGCGGTCACCGCCGCCGGCGGGCACGTCCACTGGGCGAGGGACGCCGACGAGGCCAACCGCATCGTCGCCGGCCTGGTCAAGGCCACCGGCGAGACCGAGGTGGTCAAGGTCAAGTCGATGGCCACCCAGGAGATCGGCCTGAACGAGGCGCTCGCCGCCGAAGGCGTCACCGCGTACGAGACCGACCTGGCCGAGCTGATCGTCCAACTCGGCGACGACTGGCCCTCGCACATCCTGGTCCCGGCCATCCACCGCAACCGCGCGGAGATCCGCGAGATCTTCCGGAAGCGGATGGGCGAGTGGGGCCGGCCCGCGCCGGAGGACCTCACCGACGACCCGCGGGCGCTCGCCGAGGCCGCCCGGCTGCACCTGCGCGAGCGCTTCCTCTCCACCAAGGTCGCGATCTCCGGGGCGAACTTCATGATCGCCGAGACGGGGACCCTGGTCGTGCTGGAGTCCGAGGGCAACGGCCGGATGTGCCTCACCCTGCCCCGGACGCTGATCAGCGTCGTCGGCATCGAGAAGATCCTGCCGACCTGGCGCGACCTGGAGGTCTTCCTCCAGCTCCTGCCCCGGAGCTCGACCGGCGAGCGGATGAACCCCTACACCTCCACCTGGACCGGCGCGACCGAGGGGCAGGAGTTCCACCTCGTCCTGCTCGACAACGGGCGCACCGACGTCCTCGCCGACGAGGTCGGCCGCCAGGCGCTGCGCTGCATCCGCTGCTCCGCCTGCCTCAACGTCTGCCCGGTGTACGAGCGCGCCGGCGGACACGCCTACGGATCGGTCTATCCCGGCCCGATCGGGGCGATCCTCACGCCGCAGCTCCGCGGCATGGGATCGGAGCTGGACCGTTCGCTGCCGTACGCGTCGTCGCTGTGCGGCGCCTGCTACGAGGTGTGCCCGGTGGCCATCGACATCCCGGAGGTGCTGGTCGACCTGCGGGCCAAGGCGCGGCATCCGCGCGCGGAGCGCCTGGGCATGGCGGCCGCGGGCTGGATATTCAACCGGCCGGAACGGCTGGCGCTGGCGCAGCGGGCGGGCGGGCGGCTGCGCCGGTTCGTGCCGAAGCGGCTGCCCGGCCCGATGTCGGCGTGGACCGACACCCGCGACATCCCGGACATCCCCCGCGAGTCGTTCCGCGACTGGTGGGACCGCACCGGAGGAGGACAGACGGGAACCGAACCCAGGGACGGAGCCGCCCGATGAACGCCCGCGACCAGATCCTCGCCCGCATCCGGGGCGCCGTCACGGGCGCGCCCGACGTGGAGGTGCCCCGCGACTACCGGGGCGCGACCGGCCCCGGCCCCGGTGCCGGGACCGCGGAGCCGCGGCTGATCGACCTGCTCGCCGAGCGGCTGCGCGACTACCGGGCGATCGTCCACGTGGTCCCCGAGGCCGAGATCGCCTCCGTGGTGCGGGAGGCGCTCGCCCGCCGCGCCGCCGCCCGCCTCGTCGTCCCGGACGGCCTCCCGTCCGCCTGGCTCCGCCCCCCGGAGGGGGAGGCCGTGCCGTACGAGACCGTGCCGTACGAGACCGTGCGGGACGACCCCGAACTGAGCGCCGGCGACCTCGACCGCGTGGACGGCGTGATCACCGGATGCGCGGCGGCGATCGCGGAGACCGGCACGATCGTCCTCGACGCCGGCCCAGGCCAGGGACGTCGCGCGCTGACGCTGCTGCCGGACTACCACCTGTGCGTCGTCCGCGCCGACCAGGTCGTGGCGGGAGTGCCGGACGCCGTGGCCGTGCTGGTCGCCGAACGGCCCCTGACCTGGATCAGCGGGCCGTCGGCGACCAGCGACATCGAGCTCGACCGGGTCGAGGGCGTGCACGGCCCGCGCACCCTCGAAGTCGTGATCAGTACCTGAGCACCGCGCCGACGCCGTCGGGAGAGTCGAGTTCCGGCACGAACCAGAGCTCGGCGTCGGTCATCGCGACGGCGCGGGCCAGGGCGGCGTCGGCCCGCTCCTCGACCGGCAGGTCCACCCCCAGGTCGGTCAGCTCGCCCGGCTCGGCGGCGAGCTGGGTGCCCTCCGGGCCGATCCACAGCGTGGCGTCGGAGGACGGGTCGTCCCGCAGCAGCAGCGTCGCCACCCGCCCGTCGCGCAGCACCCGCGCGGTCTCGGCCAGGCCGGTCGCGTACGGCCCCTCGTGGTAGGCGTCGAGCAGCGCGGTGTGCCGTTTGCGCTGCCAGGCCTCGATGGCGTGGTTCACCTCCGCATGGAACGGCCCGTCGGCGGCCCCCGGGGCGCGGCTGCCGCGCTCGGCCACCACGACCCGGGACGCCGCGTCCTTGCCGAGAGCATCCATGATCATGCGGCGGGTCTGCGGCTCGCCCGCCAGCACGATGATCTCCGCGCCGATGCTGTGCGCCTCCTTGTCCATCACCTCGGCCACCGCGACGGCGTTGAGCCGCCAGGTCTCCTCGGCGTCCCGCTCGTACCGGGTCTGCGACCATCCCCCCTGGCCGGTCTTCTGGATGGGCCAGTCGGCGGCCTCGACCGACAGCTCGCGCTTCGGGCCGCCGCAGGAGACGATCACGTCCGCGCCCGCGTGGTCGGCCAGGACCGCCAGATGCGGCACCGTCTCTCCGCGCTGGGCCAGCATGGGCACCACATGGGGCAGCGGCGACCAGCGGGCGATCTCGCGCCGGGGCGACGCGGCCAGGGGTTCGGTCAGCACGACGGAGGTCCCCTCGGCGAACACCGCGCGCCCGGGCGCCGTCGGCGTCGGCTCCTTGACCAGCTCGCCGACGGCGGCGCGTACCTCGGGCGAGGCGCCTCGCGCCGCCAGCTCCTCGTCGATCCGCCGCCAGCGCAGCTCGACCGCGCTGGCCTCCTCCTCCGTGATGCGGGTGGTGTCCAGATAGACCGAGACGAAAGGTCCGCGGCGCTCGTACAGATGACGGACTGAGTCCAGTCTCACGAGGTCTCCCCTCATCAGCGGTGGCGCTCGACGCCGAGCCCCAGGGCCTCGGCCACCTCGCCGACGTTGTGGAACTTGAGCTCGGGAAGCTGGCGTACGGCCTCGATCACGGCGTCGGGAGCGCTCTTCTCCTCGGCGTGGGCCAGCAGGTTCTCGCGGTTGGCCGGATATTCGGCGTCGCTCAGCCACATCGCCAGGTGGCTGCGGCGCTCGACGTCCGCGGGGGTGATGCCGCTCGACGTCCCCGGCGGCCGGCGGCCCGGCTGCGGATCGTTCGGCTGTGGATCGTTCTCGGTGTGGGTGGTGCCGCCGCCCTGAGTGAGGCCCTCAGTCTCGTGCTTCCGCTCGTCGTCCGCCCGGGGGCTGTGCTTGTCGCTGCCGCGTTGGATACTCATGACCTCACCTCCCGAATCGGGTCATGTGGAGGCCCGTACCCGCCCCGTCCCCCCCAAACATCGCAACCGGAGGGAATCCATGTTCGACGAGCGCCTCACGATCGCCACCGAGCGGCTCGTCCTGCGGCCCTTCGGCCCCGGTGACGCCGCGCAGGTACGCGAGATCGTCAAGGAAGGCGAGCAGGTGGGGCTGCCTCCGGGCGCCCCGGGCCACGCGATCGGCGTCGCCGCCTGGCTCTCCCAGGGCGTACACGAGCTGTGGCGCTCGGGCCAGGGCATCCACCTCGCGATGGAGACGGGTGGCGTGATCGTCGGCGCCATCAGCCTGTTCAAGGCCCAGTGGGCCGCGGCCATCGCCGAGGTCGGCTACGGCGTCCGCCCCTCCTACCGGGGACGCGGGTACGCGCCCGAGGCGCTCAGGGGGCTCACCGACCGTGTGCTCGGCCCCGGGCCGCTGCGCCGGGTCGAGCTGCGGGCGAACCTGGACAACACCGCCTCGATCAGGGTCGCGGAGAAGGCGGGGTTCATCCGCGAGGGGGTGCTGCGCGGCGCCGGTTTCGAGGACGACGGCCCGCACGACCTGGTCGTCTTCGGCCTGCTGCGCGGCGACGGCCGCACGGTCGTCGGACGCAGGCTCGGCGGCGAGCACATCGTCCTGCGGCCGTTCGACCGGCGGGACGCCTTCGACGTGCTCGCCGCGGTGCGGGACGACCCCGAGATCGCCCGCTGGATGCCGTGGGCCGCCGGTTACACCCTGGAGCGCGCCGTCGAGTGGTGCACCCGCCACGCCCACGCGCCCGGCCTCTCCGGCGCCAACTTCGCCATCGAGCCGCGCGACGGCGGGCGGTTCGCGGGCGCGGTCGGCGTCCACCGGGCCGACCGGGAGCGGGGCGACGTCGAGGTGGGCTACTGGATCTCGCCGTGGGCGCGCAGGCGCGGCTACGCCGTCGAGGCGACCCGGCTCGTCACCGCGCACCTGCTCGACCTCGGCTTCGACCGCGTCCAGTTGGTGATCGCGACCGGCAACCACGCGAGCCAGGCGGTGGCGAAACGGGCCGGATTCGCCCAGGAAGGCATCCTGCGGCAGGCGGTTCCGGTGCCCGGCGGACGCTCCGATGCCGTAATGTTCAGTGTGCTCAGAGGGGAAATGCAATGAAATTCCCTATGTGTGGAGCGGCCACCGGCCGGATGATCGTCTCGCCCGTCTGACCCTGCCGATGGCACGAGCAGTGCCCATCGTCGGCACGGTCGGCTATCCTCGCGAGCCGGATTACAAATCCGCAGGTCAAGGCATGGGAGATCAGGCAGATGAAACCGCCGCTGCTGCTCATCGGGCACGGTACCCACGATGAGACGGGGGTCGCCGAGTTCGGCAGGTTCGTCCATCGGCTCCGCTGCCGACTCGACCAGCGCGTCGCCGAGGTCAGCGGAGGCTTCATCACCAAGGCCAAGCCGCAGCTCCGCGACTCCATCTCCTCGCTGATCGCGCACGGCCACCATCACCTCATCGCGCTGCCGCTCAGCCTCACCGGCGACCGCGAGGCCCTCGGCGACATCCCCGGCACCATGGCGCTGGAGCAGGAGCGTCACCCCACCCTGGAGTTCGACCTCGCCCGGCCGCTCGGCCCCGACCACCGCATCCTCGAACTGCTCGCCGAGCGGCTCGCCGACGCCCAGGCCGACATGCCCCGCCTCGTCACCGAGGAGATGCCCGAGGACATCACCCCCGCCGAGACGGCCGTCGTCCTGGTCGGCCACGGCGCCGCCGACCCCGCCGTCAACGCCGAGGTCCACCGCGTCTCCCGGCTGTTCTGGGAGACCCACGCCCCCGAGATGCTGACCGTCGAGACCGCGTACATGTCGCACAACCGGCCCGGCGTCCCCGGCGGCCTGGAGCGCTGCCGCCGGCTCGGGGCCAAGCGCGTGATCGTCCTGCCGTACCTGCTGTTCGCCGGCGGCGTCCTCGAACGCATCTGGGCCCAGGCCCTGGCGTACGGCGCGAACCACGAGGGCCTGGACATCCGCTGCGCCGAGGTCATCGGCGACTGCGAGGGCCTCGCCGACGTCGTCATCGACCGGTACGAGGAGGCGCTGGCCGGCGCCGCCGACCCGGGCGTGTGGACGGCACGCCGCCGGTTCACCGAGGCCCTGGCCGTCGAGCGCATGGCCAGGGACGAGCCCGAGCCGGAGATCCCCACCCCCGTCTGACATTGGAGAACACGCGTTGACCCCGCTTGATGAGACGATCTCGGCGATCCGCCCGGCCGACCGCAACGCGATGGCGCGGGCACGAGAGCACCAGGACCGGCTCACCAAGCCGCGCGGCGCCCTCGGCGCGCTCGAAGACGTCGCCGTACGGCTCGCCGGGGTGGCGGGCGTCTGCCCGCCACCGATGCCGGCGCCCGCCGCGCTCGCGATCTTCGCCGCCGACCACGGCGTCCACGCCCAGGGTGTCTCGCCGTGGCCGCAGGAGGTGACCACCCAGATGGTGGCCAACTTCCTGGCCGGCGGGGCCGTGGCCAACGCCTTCGCCGCCTCGGCCGGGGCCTCGGTGACCGTGGTCGACGTGGGCGTCGCCGCCGACCTGCCCGCCGCGCCCGGCCTGCGCGCCCGCAAGGTCGCGTACGGCACGGCCGACCTGTCCCTCGGTCCCGCCATGACCGCCGGCCAGGCCGCCGCCGCGCTCGCGGTGGGCGTCGAGACGGCCCGCGAGCTGATCGAGGACGGCGCCCGCTGTCTCATCACCGGGGACATGGGCATCGCCAACACCACCGCCTCCGCCGCGCTCATCTGCGCGTACACCGGGCGCGAGGCGGCGGAGGTGACCGGGCGCGGCACCGGCATCGACGACGTCACCCACCAGCACAAGATCGACGTCGTGCGCCGGGCGCTGGAGGTCAACCGGCTGCGGGAGGCCGACGGCTTCGCGCCGGAGCGGCGCGACGACGCGCTGCGCGCCCTCGCCTCCGTCGGGGGGTTGGAACACGCCGCGATCGCCGGGTTCATCCTCGCCGCCGCCGCGGCGCGCGTGCCGGTCATCCTCGACGGCGTGATCGCCGGCTCCGCCGCCCTCGCGGCCGTCGCCCTTGCCCCCGCCGCCGCCGCCTATTGCGTCGCCGGGCACCGATCGGCCGAGCCCGGCCACGCCGCGACCCTCGACCACCTCGGTCTGCGGCCGCTCGTCGACCTCGAACTCCGCCTCGGCGAGGGCACCGGCGGCCTGCTCGCCCACCCGCTGGTCAGCGCGGCCGTACGGGTGATGCACGAGGTCGCCACCTTCGACTCCGCCGGCGTGACCGACAAGGAGCGGTGACCCGCCCTGCTCTAGGATCTGTCGGGCGAACGGCACGGGGGAGCCCGCCGCCCGACGGAGCCTGATCCGCTGAGCCGCCGGTCACCGGCCAACCGGTAAATTTGCCTCCTAGCACAGCACGCTTGACGCATTAGGGAGATAGGGGTCATGGCGCCCTACCTGCTCGGCCTTCGCCTCGATGGGCGGCGGGTCCTGGTCGTGGGCGGCGGCCGCGTCGCGCAGCGGAGGATCCCCGCCCTGCTCGACGCCGGGGCCTCGGTCGTCCTCGTCTCGCCCAGCGCCACCCCCGCCCTCGACGACCTGATCGCCGACGGTCGCGTTACCTGGGAGCGCCGGTCGTACCAGGTGGGGGACTGCGACGGCGCGTGGCTGGTGCACGCCTGCACCGACCGGCGCGAGGTGAACGCGGCGATCGCCGCCGAGGCCGAGGCCAAGCGCATCTGGTGCGTACGCGCCGACGACAAGGAGGCGTCCGCCGCCTGGACGCCCGCGAGCGGCCGGGTCGGGGAGATCGGCGTCGCCATCACGGCGGGCGGCGACCCGCGCCGGGCCGCGGGCATCCGCGACGAGGTCGTCAACGCGCTCCGCGACGGCAGCGTGGACGCGCGCCGCCACCGCGGCAAACCCGTCGGTGTCGCCCTCGTCGGCGGCGGGCCGGGCGACGCCGGGCTGATCACCGTCCGGGGACGTCAGCTCCTTGCCCAGGCGGACGTCGTCGTGGCCGACCGGCTCGCCCCGCGCGCCCTCCTCGACGAGCTGCCGCCCGACGTCGAGCTCATCGACGCCGCCAAGATCCCGTACGGCCGTCAGCTGGCGCAGGAGCGGATCAACGAGCTGCTGGTCGAGCACGCCAGGCAGGGCAAGTTCGTCGTCCGGCTCAAGGGCGGCGACCCGTTCGTCTTCGGACGCGGCGGCGAGGAGATGATCGCCTGCGCCCGCGCCGGCATCCCGGTGACGGTCGTGCCGGGCGTCACCAGCGCGGTGGCCGTCCCGGCCGCGGCCGGAGTGCCGGTCACCCACCGGGGGGTCAGCCAGGAGTTCCACGTGATCTCCGTACACGTGGCGCCGGACGATCCGAAGTCGACGGTCGACTGGCCGGGGCTCGCGCGGTCGAAGGGAACGCTCGTCCTGCTGATGGGCGTCGAACGGGTCGCGGAGATCGCCGACGCGCTCGTACGGTACGGACGTTCGCCGGAAACTCCCGTGATGGTGGTGCAGGACGGTACTCTTCCCACCCAACGAGCACTCGCCGCCACGCTCTCCACGGTGGCGGAGCGCGTGACCGCGACCGGGGTGCGGCCACCGGCGATCGTGATCGTCGGCGACGTCGTCAGAGTCGGCCAGGAGATCGAAATGGTGCGAGCGGGGCGGATCTCGTGAAGCCGCCTGCCTGGAAGACGCCCGACGACGGGTCCGTCGACCGGTCCGGCCACGCGGAGAACGAGGAGCAGGCCATCGATCACACCGGCGAGCACCCGGAGACACCGGGAGAGCAGACGGTCGCCTTCCGTCCCATCCAGGACGGCGGCCCGGCCGACTCCGGATCGGGGAACGGCGACCACCCGGCCCAGAGCGATCCCGCACGTTCCGACTGGGACAGGGGCGACAGCTGGGACGGTTTCACGGTGCGTCCCTCCCACGGGGCGACGGACTCCGGCACCGACGACGACCACTGGGACGCCTTCGCCGAGCGAGACGCGCGCACGCCCGACACGACCGGTGCCCCCGACCGCCCGGCCCGCCCGCGCATCGGTGACCGTACGGCGTGGGCGACGCCGGGCTGGGACGCGTTCGCCACGCAGCAGCCGAGGCGCCCGTCCCCGCTGAGCGGCGCCTCCGGCGCGCCGGGAGCGGGCGAGCCGCCCCGCGCCGCCCGGCCCGACATCGACGAGCCTCTCGTACGCGGTCGATCGGCACACCGCGAACCGGCGTGGGACGCGCCCCAGCACGACGTGACGCCGGGACCGGCGGAGGAGACGTCCGTCTGGGACCCGCCCGCTCGTGACGACGCGGCCCTCCCTCGCCGAACTCCGGCGGAGGGGACATCCATCTGGGATCGGCCGGCCCGTGACGCCGCGGCGACGGAGAGCGCGCCCGAGAGCGCGCCGGAGGTGACATCCGTGTGGGACGCCCCCACGACGGACACCGCCGCCGACCGGACCTCGGTCTGGGACACCCCGGCACGCGCCTCCCGCGACGCCGCGACGCCTCCGAGTGACGCCCGTACGGGTTCGGAGAGGACGGGCGACTGGGACGCCTTCGCGCCGCGACCCGCCGCCGACGCCGCCCGCGAGGGCGCCGAAGCGCCGGAAACGACCGGGCAGCCCGACCTGGCCGATGTGGTCAGCGCCGGATTCGCCGCCGTCGCGGACGGGCTCTCGGGCTGGGACGCTTTCAGCGCGACCACGCGGCCCCGGACGGGCGGCGACCTCGACCCCGTTGCGGCGCCGGACACGTCCGGCACGCCCGCCCACGACAACCGGACGTACGGCGAGAGCGCCACGTCAGATGACCGCGCGGCGCCCCCCGTCCACGACGGAACGGCGGACCGGGCAGATCGCTCCGACGCGGCGGACAGTCAGGAAGACGGTTCGGATACGCCCTCCGCGGGCGCGCCGTCGCCCTGGCATCACGCCGAGGAGGCGGGGGACGAGACCGCCGCCGACCGCTCCGCCACCGCGTCCGACGGTGACGTCGCCTCCGGTGACTCCACCACCGTGTTCATCGGCCCCGCCGAGCCGTACGACGCCGGTGTGCCGGACGTTCTCGCCGTCGGGGACGGCGAGAACGTCCTGGACGTGACCGGCGACGGCGGGCACGTCGGCGAGATCGCGGACACCCCCGAGGCCGTTCGCGACATCGACGCGCTCCAGAGCGACGGGCATCCCGCGCAGATCGAGGACGCCCCGGGCGCGGCGGACGACGGGGAAGCCGAGGAGGCCGGGCGATCCGGAGCGATCGAGTGGCCCGACGGGGCGGGACAGATCGAGGACGGCTCGACATCCGAGCCTCGGCCGGACGACTCCGGTGACGCCGAGGAGGCCGGGCGATCCGGAGCGATCGAGTGGCCCGACGGGGCGGGACAGATCGAGGACGGCTCGACATCCGAGCCTCGGCCGGACGACTCCGGTGACGCCGAGTCCGCCGCGTTCGGACACGCGGCCGACGGCGAGGGTGTTTTCGCCTACGAGGCGTGGCGCTCGGACGAGACCGGCGACGCGAGCGCCATCACGGGCGAGAGCGGCGACGCGGCGGATAGCGAGGACGCCGAGGTCGGGCTCCGCGCCGCCGAGGGCATGCCTCACGGCGCCGAGGTCAGGACGGGCGACGCCGAGCACGCGGAGGACGCGACCGGCGGCCCGGACGACGAGGCCGACGGGGTTGAGCGGGTCGAAGAGCCTGAAGAGGCAGCGGCCGAAGAAGAAGTCGTAGAGGCTGACGAGGACCCCGTCGCCCGGGTGCGCGCGGTGCCGCTGCCGGAACCCGTCTCCGCCGCGCTGACCGAGGCGCTGGACCAGCTCCGCCTGGCCGTCGAGGACCTGCACTTCGGCCTGGACATCCCGGGCGCGGAGGAGGCCCGCAAGGCGCAGGCCGCCGTGCTGGCCCAGCTTGAGGACTACGTCATCCCGCGCGTGCACATGAGCACCGCACCCGCGCTGATCGTCGTCGCGGGCTCGACCGGGGCGGGCAAGTCCACCCTGGTCAACACGCTCGCCGCGCAGCGGGTGAGCATGACGGGCGTGCGCCGCCCCACGACGGGGACGCCCGTGCTGGTGTGCCACCCCGACGACCACGAATGGTTCGCCGAGGGAGACCTGCTCGGCGGGCTGACCCGGCTTGAGCGGCCCGTCGAGGGCGTAGGCGCGGACAGCGTCGTGCTGTCCACCACCGAGCGCCTCCCGCCGGGCGTGGCGCTGCTCGACACCCCGGACATCGACTCGGTCGTGGAGGAACACCACGAGATCGCCCATCGGATGCTCGACGCGGCCGACCTGTGGGTGTTCGTGACCACCGCCTCCCGGTACGCCGACGCGCCCTCGTGGAACCTGCTGCGGCTGGCCAAGGAACGCGGCGCGCGGCTGGTCATCGTGCTGTCCCGGGTGCCGGAGAAGTCCCGCGACGTCATCGTGAAGCACTTCGGCCGGATGCTCGACGAGTACGGCCTGGCCGACGCCGAGCGTTTCGTGATCAAGGAGACGGCGGTCACCGAAGGGCGGCTTCCCGACAAGGAGGTCTCCGAGCTGCGGATGTGGCTGGCCCACCTCTCCGTGGACGACGAGCGGCGCGCCGCCGCCGTACGGACGACCCTGAACGGCGTCCTGGACAGCTTCAGGAACCGGGTGCCCGCGCTGGCCAGGCATCTGGAGACGCAGGTGGCGCTGCGCGCGGACCTGCGCTCCGACGTGGACGCCGCGTACATGGGCGCGCTGGCCGACATCGACGAGGCCACCAGGAACGGCTCGCTGCTGCGCGGAGAGGTGCTGGCCCGCTGGCAGGACTTCGCCGGCTCCGGCGACCTGATCCGCACTCTCCAGCTCCGGCGGGGCGGCAAGGGGGGTCAGCAGGGGCCGGAACGCGCCCGCGCGCTCAGGACGGCGATCAGGAGCGCCCTGGAAAATATGATCAACTCCGCCGCCGAGCGGGCCGCGGAGGAGGTCGTCGCGCGCTGGCGGCAGCGGGCGGGCGCGGGTGACCGGCTCGCCGCCACACCCGGCCTCGGCCGCTCGTCCGGCGAGGTCGCGCAGCGCACCGCGCGCGCCATCGGCGCCTGGCAGGACCACGTCACCGAGCTGATCAGGACCGAGGGCGTGACCAAGCGCTCGGTGGCTCGGTTTGTCTCCTTCGATGTGGAGTCGCTCGCCCTGATCTTCACGGTGGGCCTGCTCGGTTACGGCGCCACGGACGTCTCGTCCGGCCGGGGCGCGGGCGCGCTGCCGCAACGCCTGCTGCGCGCGCTCCTCGGCGCCGAGCCGCTGCGGAACATCAGCGCCAAGGCCCGGAGCGATCTGCGCGCCCGCATCGGCATGGTCTTCGACGAGGAGACCCTGCGCTACGTGGACACGCTCGACGGCGCCGGGATCCCGGACGAGGCAGCAGCCACCCGCCTGTACCAGGCGACGTACAACCTTGAGGTCGCACGATGACTGCCAGCACCACCGACGTCCAGTACGGCCTCGGGGCCAGGTTCGCCGCCCTCACGCGGCTCGTCGAGCTGGGCGCGGGCCGGGCCGACCAGGCGACGCTCACCGAGGCCGCCCAGTTGCTCGTCCGCGCCGGGGACCGGCTCAGGCTGTCCCCGGACCACACGGTGGTCGCGCTGGCCGGAGGCACGGGCAGCGGAAAGTCGTCCCTGTTCAACGCCATCTCCGGCCTCGAACTCTCGCCCATCGGGGTGCGCAGGCCGACCACCGCCCGCACCCACGCCTGCGTCTGGGGCCTGGACGGCGCCGGGCCGCTCCTCGACTGGCTGCAGATCCAGTGGCGGCACCGCTTCGCCCGGGCCAGCGCGCTGGACAAGGGGGAGAGTCGGCTTCACGGGCTCATCCTGCTCGACCTGCCCGACCACGACTCGATCCGGGCGCTCACCGACACCGAGGCCGACCGGCTGATCAAGGTCTCCGACCTCGTGGTGTGGGTGCTCGACCCGCAGAAGTACGCGGACGCCTCCGTGCACCGGCGCTACGTCACCGAGCTGGCGGGGCACGACGCCGTGACGGTCTTCGTGCTCAACCACGCGGACCGGTTGTCCCCGGAGGACCGCGAGATCTGCGTGGCCGACCTGAGAGAGCTGCTCTCCAAGGAGGGCGTGGACGGCCCGCAGGTGGTCGTGACCTCCGCGGTCACCGGCGAAGGCGTCGACGACCTCAAGGCGGTGCTCGCGGAGTCGGTGGTCCGGCGCCGCGCGGCCTTCCAGAGGCTGGAGGCGGACCTCGACCGGCTGATGAGCCCCCTCACCAAGGACGTCGCCGACGTCTCGCACGTCGAGCCGGCCGTGGACGGCGCGCGCCGCGAGGGGCTGACCGACGCCCTGTGCGACGCCGTCGGCGTCTCCGCGGTCGGCGAGGCCATGGAGAACGTGTACGGCGTACGCTCCGTGGACTGGGTCGGCTGGCCGTACGCGCGGTGGGCGGCCCGGCTGCGGCCCGACCCGCTGAGCAGCCTGCGGCTCGGCGATGTGAAGGACGAGATCCGCGCCCTCGTGGGCAGCGCCGTCAGCGCCCAGCCGGCGGAGGTGGACAACGCCGTGCAGGCACTGGCCGACGGTGTCACCCAGGGGATGCCGGAGGTCTGGCAGGCGGGCGTGCGCGACGCGGCGCGGTCGAGGTCCGGCGAGTTGCCCGCGACGCTCTCCGACGAGCTGTCCCAGGTCGCCCCGCCACTGGACCGGGTCCCCGGCTGGTGGTGGCTGCTCAGGATCTGGCAGTACCTTCTCGTCGTGCTGTTCGTGGCGGGGGTCGCCTGGGCCGGCTCGATCCTCGCGTACGGCGTGCTGAAGGTGGGCGCGGCGCCGATGGAGATCCTCGGTGACGTCGGCCTGCTGCCGTGGCTCGGGTTGCTGATCGTCGGCGTTCTGGGCCTGGGCCTCCTGTCCGGCATGGCGAGCAGGAACTTCGTCGTTCTCGGCGCGGCGAAGGAACGGGAGCGCCTGGAGAGGGGCATGCGTCGCCGGGTGGCCGCGGTGGCGGAGGAGATGGTGGTCGCGCCGGTCGAGGGCGAGCTGCGGCGCTACAACGAGTACTTCGCAGCCGTGGCCGCCGCGTCCCGGAAGTAACCGTCCCCAGGCGCCGGGTTTTCCACAGAACCGGATTCGGGGGAGAACCCCCGGCGGGGGAGCGGGCAGAGTCGGCCCCGGTGTCCGGCGAGGGTCCGGACCTGGGGAGGACTCCATGAGCGACGTCTACGTCACGTTGAGCGGCAACGTCACCGCCGACCCCCGGCAGTATCAGTTCCCCGACGGCTCGCGCGCGACGAGCCTGCGGCTCGCGGTCAACCGCAGGGTGCTCGATCGGCAGTCCCAGACGTGGACCACTCAGGACACGACGTACTACACGATCCGCTGCTACCGGGCGCTCGCCGACAACGTCGCCCAGTCGGTCCGCAAGGGCCACCCGCTGGTCGTGTACGGCAGGCTCCGGATCAAGCAGTTCCAGGACCGGCAGGGCGAGCAGAGGTTCCTGGCCGAGGTCGAGGCCAGCTCGCTCGGCCACGACCTGAAGTGGGGCATCGCGAGCTTCGAGAAGCCGGTCCGGTCCTTCGCGGGCACGCCCAGCGGTGAGGACCGGCAGGGCATGGACGACGCCACCCGCGAGTGGGAGCTGAGGCCCGTGCCCCACGCGGACGAGCGGGACGCACTCCCGGACGGGAGACGGGACCCGCGCCCGGCGGAGCAGCGGGCGGCCCGGGAGAGCCAGCCCGTTCGCCCGGCCGAGGGAGGGGACGCCCAGCCGTCGGAGAGGCGGGGCACTCATCCGGCGGAGGCGTCCGCGTCTTCCGGCGATGCCGCTGCGGGCGAGGCCGCGGAACGTGCGGACGAGCGCCCGTCCTCCAGCGCCATGGAGGGGCGGGAAACGGGCGACGTGCCCTGGCCGGTCGAGACGGTGCCGGATGCGCTCGCGGCATGACGACGAGTGGCTGGAAACCGGAAGCGATGTCGCGGGGGGCCAGAGGCGGTGTGCGGTGAGTGGCGGAGGTAGCGCCCGGAGTGCCGGAGGGTGGCAGGTGAGGGGTCAGCGTGCGGTGGCAAGGGCATCGGCCGTGCGCGGCCGGTGCCCCACGGTGGAACGTCCGGGTATCGGCCGATGGCGACTTCCGCGTCGCTGCGAGAGCACCCTTACTAGGTCCAGGTCACACCCCGCACCATGGCTGCTCCTTTCCCACACGGCCCCCCTGGTGAAGGAGCGGTTACCTCGTCTGCCGTCCGGACATTCGACGGCACAGACTGCCAAAGGTAGCGGTTCCCGTCGCGTGACGCACACTCCGCAATTATTGTGTTACACATCGTGAGACGCTGGAGTCAGCGCACGGACACGTGGGGAGACTGGATGACGGCACCCAGCCAGACCTCGGCCACACCGCGAGACGGATCGCCCTCGCGGCGCGGTCGGTGGCCCCTGCTGGCCCAGCGCCGTCCTCTCGTCGTCTACTTCTTCGGCATCGTCGCGCTGGACCTGGCCGCGATCGCGTACCTGCTGATCGCGACGCCGTTCCACCTCTCGCACCTTGCCGCGTTCGCCGCCCTGACGGTGTGCGGCGCCGTCTGCATCGAGGCCACCCGACGGCTCGGCATGCCCGCCGGGGTGTCCCGCGACCTGCTGTCGGCCTGGTGGCTGCCCGTCGTGCTGCTGCTCCCACCGGTGTACGCCCTGCTCGCCCCCATCCCGCTGCAGATCCTGCTGCAGGCGCGCGTCCGCGCCACGGTCGTCTACCGGAGGGTCTTCAGCGCGGCGGCGATCGGAGTGGCCGCGTGCGCGGCCTCCGTGGCGTTCCACGCGTGGATCCCGGCGCCGGGCGAGCTGTCCAGCGGCCGCGCGCTGCCCATTCTCGCGGCGGTGGCCTGCGCCGTCCTGTTCACCGCGCTCAACACCGCGCTCATCGCCATCGCCGTGCGCACCGCCGATCCCGACACCCGGTGGCGGGAGCTCCTGTGGAACCGCGAGAGCGCGTTGCTCGACGCCGTCGAGCTCTGCCTCGGCGTGACGGTCGCCATCGCGTGCGCGCTCAACCTGGGGCTGCTGCTGCTCGCGCTGCCGCCGGTGGTGCTGCTGCAGCGCAGCCTGCTGCACGCCCAGCTGCAGGCCGCCGCGCGCACCGACCCGAAGACCGGGCTGCTCAACGCCGCCGCCTGGCAGCGCGAGGCGGACACCGAGATCGTCCGCGCCCGGCGCACCGGCGAGACGCTCGCGCTGCTCATCGTCGACATCGACCACTTCAAGCGGGTCAACGACACCTACGGCCACCTCGTCGGCGACCAGGTGCTGATCGGGGTCGCCGGCACGCTGCGCAGCCAGCTGCGCGACTACGACGTGGTCGGCAGGTTCGGCGGCGAAGAGTTCGTGATCCTGTTGCCGCGGGCCGACGTCACCGAGGCCAGGCGGGTGGCCGAGCGGTTGCGCTCCCGGGTGGGGCGCATGGCGGTCCCGGCCGACCACGCCATGGTCACCGTGACGATCTCGGCCGGAGTGGCCATCATGAACATGCACGGCAACGATCTCATCGAGTTGCTCGCCGCCGCGGATCTCGCCCTCTACCGGGCCAAGGAGCTCGGCCGTGACCGCATCTGCCTCCCTGCGCGTCCCACGGCTCCTCCACCGCGCACAGGGGATGAGATGACCGGCTGAAGCTACCGTGGGTGCCACTACCCTTGGAGTCATGCCGGAGTACATCTACACGATGCAGCGCGTGCGCAAGGCGCACGGTGACAAGGTAGTCCTCGACGATGTCACGCTGTCCTTCCTGCCCGGAGCCAAGATCGGCGTTCTGGGCCCGAACGGCACGGGCAAGTCAACGCTGCTCAAGATGATGGCGGGGCTCGAGCAGCCGTCCAACGGAGACGCGCGGCTGATGCCCGGCTTCACCGTCGGCATGCTGCAGCAGGAACCCCCGCTCAACGAGACCAAGACCGTTCTGGGCAACGTCGAGGAGGGTGTCGCCGAGACCAAGGCGATGCTCGACCGGTTCAACGCGATCGCCGAGCAGATGGCCACCGACTACAGCGACGAGCTGCTGGCAGAGATGGGCAAGCTGCAGGACGCGCTGGACCACCGCAACGCCTGGGACCTGGAGAGCCAGCTCGAGCAGGCCATGGACGCGCTCCGCTGCCCGCCCGGCGACGCGGACGTCTCCCAGCTCTCCGGTGGTGAGCGCCGTCGCGTCGCGCTGTGCAAGCTCCTGCTGGAGCAGCCCGACCTGCTGCTGCTCGACGAGCCGACGAACCACCTCGACGCCGAGAGCGTCCAGTGGCTGGAGCAGCACCTGGAGAAGTACCCCGGCACCGTCCTGGCCGTCACCCACGACCGTTACTTCCTCGACAACGTGGCCGGCTGGATCCTGGAGCTCGACCGCGGCCGCTGCTACGCCTACGAGGGCAACTACTCCACCTACCTGGAGGCCAAGGCCGCGCGTCTGAAGGTCGAGGGCCAGAAGGACGTCAAGCGCAAGAAGCGCCTGGAGGAGGAGCTCGAGTGGGTTCGCTCCAACGCCAAGGCCCGCCAGACCAAGAGCCGCGCCCGTCTCCAGCGCTACGAGGAGATGGCCGCTGAGGCGGACAAGTACCGCAAGCTCGACTTCGAGGAGATCCAGATCCCGCCGGGCCCGCGCCTCGGCACGACGGTGATCCGGGCGGAGAAGCTCTCCAAGGGCTTCGATGACCGCGTCCTCATCGACAGCCTCTCCTTCGACCTGCCCCGCAACGGCATCGTCGGCATCATCGGCCCGAACGGCGTCGGCAAGACCACGCTGTTCCGCATGATCACCGGCGGTGAGACGCCGGACGGCGGCGCCATCACCGTCGGCGACACCGTCAAGATCTCCTACGCCGACCAGAGCCGGGCGGGCATCGACCCGAAGAAGAACGTCTGGGAGGTCGTCTCCGACGGGCTCGACCACATCAAGGTCGGCAACGTCGAGATGCCGTCCCGGGCGTACGTCGCGGCGTTCGGCTTCAAGGGGCCGGACCAGCAGAAGCCGGCGGGCATCCTGTCCGGTGGCGAGCGCAACCGCCTCAACCTCGCCCTGACCCTCAAGCAGGGCGGCAACGTGCTGCTGCTCGACGAGCCCACCAACGACCTCGACACCGAGACCCTGTCCAGCCTGGAGAACGCGCTGCTCGACTTCCCGGGCTGCGCGGTGATCACCTCGCACGACCGGTGGTTCCTCGACCGCATCGCCACGCACATCCTGGCGTGGGAGGGCGGCTCGAACTGGTTCTGGTTCGAGGGCAACTTCGCCGACTACGAGAAGAACAAGGTCGACCGGCTCGGCGTGGACGCGGCTCGCCCGCACCGCGTCACCTACCGCAAGCTGACCCGGGACTAGGTCGTGTCTGACAAATCAAGCCCTGCTGCGCGCGGCCCAGACGGCGCCTCGCCGCGTTGTCGTCGTCGGCCGTAGGCTCCGCTACGGCCTCCTCCTCCGCCTTGCGATGCATCCACCTGGATCCGCGCTCGCTACGGGCAGCATTTGTCAGACACTCCCTAGCCGACCCTTGGCCCCGGCGCAGGTCGCCGGGGCAGGGGGCCGGTCCCGGCCTCGGCCGGTGCTCGTCGCGACCCCGCCCGCGTGCGGAAACCGCGGGTGGAATACGGTTTCCGGTGTGTCCGGACAACCTCTCTCCGACGGCGCCGGCCGTGCTGTCGGCCGTACTGTCATGAGTGCCGCCACCCCCGCCGACCGGCGACACGTCTTCCACCGGCAGGTCCGCTTCGGGGACATCGACAGCCTCGGCCATGTCAACAACGTGCGGTTCTTCGACTTCCTGGAGGACGCGCGGCTCGGCATGCTCGTCGTCGATCGGCTCCGCGAGGGCGACCGTCCGCACCGGGGCCTGGTGGTCGCCCGGCACGAGATCGACTACCGCCACCCGCTGACGTTCCGCCCCGATCCGGTACGCGTCGAGACCTGGGTGACCGAGATCAGGCCGGTCCGGTTCACGCTCGCGTACGAGATCAAGGACGACGAGCACGTCTTCGTCGAGGCGCGTTCGGTGATGGTCGCCTACGACGTTCAAGGCGCGCGCCCCCGTCGGCTCACCGAGGACGAGCTCGCCCATCTCAAGCGCTTCTTGGTCGAGGAGTGAGAGGTCGGTCGCGCAGCAGCCACGCTCCCGTGTCCGGCGGCAGCATGCCGCCGTCCAGGGGAGCGCTGGAGATCAGGACCCGCTCGTGGGGCGGTAGCCGTACCGGGTCGGTGCCGCAGTTGACGGCGCAGACCAGCGGGTCGCGGGAGAAGACCAGGGCGCCGGCGGGGGCGTCCAGCCAGGTGATCGTGTCCGGCAGCGTGCCCCGCAGGGATCGGCGCGCGGCCAGCGCCCGGCGATAGAACGACAAACTGGAGCCGGGGTCCGTCATCTGCCGTTCCATGGTCAGCCCCGCCCACTCGGGCGGTTGCGGCAGCCACGACCCGCCCGATCCGAAGCCGAACGGCGGGGCCGTCCCCGACCAGGGGAGCGGCACCCGGCAGCCGTCCCGACCGGGCATCGCCCCCTTCGTTCGGAAATAGACGGGGTCCTGACGTACTTCCGACGGAAGGTTCTTTACCTCGGTTAGTCCTAATTCCTCCCCTTGGTAGAGGTATGCCGACCCAGGGAGGGCGAGCATCGCCAGCAAGGCGGCACACGCCCTGGCGAGCCCGGCCCCCGGATCCGCCGCGCCCTCGCCGTAGCGGGTGGCCTGCCGTACGACGTCGTGATTGGACAGCACCCACGTGGGCGCCCGCATCGCCGCCAGCGTGGTCTCGATGACCTCGCGGAACGCGCCGGCCGACCAGGGCGCCTCGAGCCAGGCGAAGTTGAAGCTCTGGTGCAGCTCGTCGGAGCGGACGTAAAGGGCGAGGTCCTCGGCCGAATCCGTCCAGACCTCGCCCACCGCGGCGCGGTCGCCGGGATAGGAGTCGAGCACGGCGCGCCACTCGCGAAAGACCTGGTGCACCTCAGGGCGGCTCCAGATGGGCGACCGGGCGCCGAACCCGAGGGCGGTGTCGGGTAGCCCCTCCGCCTTGTGCAGGCCCATGGCGACGTCGATGCGGAAGCCGTCCACGCCCCGATCCAGCCAGAACCGCAGCGTGGTGAGGAAGTCTTCCCGCACTTCCGGGTTGTTCCAGTTGAAATCGGGCTGCTGGGGCGCGAAGAGGTGGAGGTACCAATCGCCGTCCGGCAGCCGGGTCCACGCGGGCCCGCCGAAGACCGAGAGCCAGTTGTTCGGCTCCGTGTCCGGCCGTCCGGGTGGGGAGGGCCGGAAGATGTACCGATCGCGCTCAGGCGAGCTCTCAGGCGCGTTCAGGGCCTTCTGGAACCAGGGGTGGGCGGCGGAGCTGTGGTTGGGGACGATGTCGACCATCAGCCGCAGCCCCTGGCCGTGCGCGTCCGCCACCAGGTCGTCGAATTCGTCCAGAGTGCCGAAGAGCGGATCGACGTCGCGGTAGTCCGCGACGTCGTAGCCGCCGTCCGCCATGGGGGAGCGATAGAACGGGGTCAGCCAGATCGCGTCGACGCCCAGGTCCGCGAGGTAGGGCAGCCGACTCCGCACGCCGGCGAGATCGCCGACCCCGTCACCGGTGGAGTCGGCGAAGCTGCGGACGTAGATCTCGTAGACGACGGCGTCATGCCACCAGGGGGTTTCACGCATGCCCCAGGGCTGCCCCGTGGCAGAGAGCGTTATGCGTTCATCATGCTCTGGGCCGCGTAGACGAGGTAGCGCAGGAGCTGCTCCTCATGCTCGGGGGCGAGCTCCAGGGAGTGCACGGCGTCGCCCATGTGCTTGAGCCAGGCGTCCCGCTCCGCCTCGCCGATCGTGAACGGCACGTGCCGCATGCGCAGCCGGGGATGGCCGCGCTCCTGGCTGTAGGTGTTGGGGCCGCCCCAGTACTGGATGAGGAACATGCGCAGCCGGTCTTCGGCGCCCTCAAGGTCGTCTTCGGGGTACATCGGGCGCAGCAGCGGGTCCGCGGCGACGCCTTCGTAGAAGCGGTGCACGAGCCGCCGGAACGTCTCCTCGCCTCCGACAGCCTCGTAAAACGTTGTCACCGCTTCAGCCTAGGCCAGTTACCGGCGAGTAGGTTCAGCCCGCGAAGGCCAGGTTCTTCTCGTCGAACGCCCTCTTGATCCGGATCCGCAGCTCGCGGGCCACCTCGGCCTGCTGCGCCGGGGCGGTCTTCACGCTGACCCGGAAGATGACCGACTTGTCGGAGATCTGCTCCAAGCCGTACACCTGGGGCTCCTCGACCAGGAGGGCGTCGCGGTACTCCGGCTCCTCCCACATCGCCGTCGAGACGCCCTTGAGCAGCTCGCGCACCGTCGTGATGTCCGCCTCGTACGGCACGTTCACGTCGACGACCGCGCGCGACCAGCCCTGGGACTCGTTGCCGACCCGGCTGATGGTGCCGTTGCGGACATACCAGACCTTGCCGTCGGCGTCCCGGATCCGGGTGATCCGCAGGGTGACGGCCTCGACGGTGCCGACCGCGACTCCGGTGTCGATGACGTCACCCACGCCGTACTGGTCCTCAAGCAGCATGAACATGCCGGCGATGAAGTCCTTGACCAGCTCCTGCGCGCCGAAGCCGACCGCGACACCGATGATGCCGACGCTGGTGAGCAGCGGGGCCAGCTCGATGCCCAGGTTGGACAGGATCATCAGGGCGGCCGTGCCCAGAATCACAACCGAGGACAGGCTCCGCAGCACCGAGCCCATCGTCTCGGCCCGCTGCCTGCGGCGCTCGGTGAGGATCGCGGTGCTCGCCTCGCTCGACCCGGACGACATGGTCTTGAACCGCTCCGGCAGGACGCCCTCGCTGGCCCGCAGCGTCACCCGGGTGATGAGGCGGTGCGCGACGCTCCGCACCACCAAAGCGACGGCGAGGATCAGGCACAGAGTGAGAAGGGCGTCGACGATCCCGGCCACGAGGGGGACCCAGGGGTACACGCCGTCGGGGAAGGACGCGTTGAGGACCGAGCACGTCAGGCCCTTGCCGCTCTTGCACATGTTGGTCATCGCGGTGACCGAGTCTCCCACTGTGTCCATGAAATCCGGCTCAGAAGACGGTGTCGGAGTCGGCGCGTACGGGAACACGAGGTGGATCCCCCCGGATCGGTTCGGTCAGCAACGGGCAGGTAAACCTAACTCATTGTGCAGACTGGACCGGCCGTCGTCACATCGCCGGGGAAGGCAGATTCCCCCGCCCGGCGTCGGGGACGGCGGGCAGGGGTTTCACCGCGACGAGCGGCAGGGCATGGCGTGCGCACCCGGAGCGCGCGCCATGCCGTTCTCCGGAGGGATCCTCCTCGATCACCGTCCGAGCCTGGCCGGTACGACCAGGATCGGACGGCGGCGTGCCGTGCTCGGCGTGGTCTCCGCCGGGCACGAGATGGTGGGGGCCGGGGGCGCACAGCGTCCCGGGCCGCCGCGTCAGGCGCGGCAGTCGCGGGGCGCTCCGCACCGTGCGCTCCGCCGGCCCCATGAGCCGCGATGTGCTAGTGCCCCTCCCGTCAATCTTTGCCCCGTCGCGTCGCCCAGGGCGGCACCTCGCGGCGTAGTCGTCGTCGGCCGTAGGCTCCGCTCCGGCCTCCTTCTCCGCCTTGCGATGCACGACCCTGGACCACCGCTCCGTCCGGGCAAACCTTGCCGGTCACGGCACTAGTTGTCGCTCACCGCGGCGAGCACTCGGGCGACCTTGCGCGCCGCACCGGCCGGGTCGTCCGCCCGGTGCATCCGCTCTCCCCAGGACCACCAGTAGTCCGTTGCCCTGCACACGACGTTCTCCGTGAGACTCGTGGCCTTCGGGTTGATCACCCGTACGAAGGGGCGGCCTGACTGGGTGCGTACGACCCGGGCGAGAAGGCCGCGGGAGTCGAGTTCGGATACCAGGAGTTCCAGACGCTGGAAATCGTCATCCTCCACTTCGGTGTCCTCCTTGGTTTTCGGCGAGCCCGACGCACCGGGCGTCTTTGACCCGGGCTTTCGGTCCTGGCGGGCTCAAGATGACTCACCAAGCATGAACCGGTCAACGCCGCCCGTCGGCTCTGCGGTTAGGCAAACCCCCAAGTAGGTTGAAGAAAACCACCTGCTGAGGAACGATCCTTAGTCAGCACCTTCAACTACTCGTCCATGCCGGGCAAAAACTGGTCCATCATTCTTGTGTAGCCGCAGCGCGACAGAGACGTTACGCTGCGTCAGCAGATGAGGACCCTTCGGGACACGCGGTCGGCGCCATCACCCGTCCGCGAGAGAGGGGCCGGGATGTCCGGCAGGCAGCACAGGGAAACGGAGATCGCACGGCGGGTCAGGGCTCGGGGTCTGGCCGTCGGGCGGGCCGTGGCCGTGATCGCCGACGAGATCCATCTTGCGTGTGGACCGAAGTTCGGCACCACGAAGATCAAGGCGCACCGCCTGTCGAACGGCATCGCACTCGCGGATGTGATCGAGCAGGTACGGGCGCTATTCGAGCGGGACGGGAAAGCCGTCCCGGGGATCGGCGAGACGCTTCTGTCCGCCTACGAGTCGGGGCTGAAGAAGCCCGGACCGGAGTACCTCCACTACCTGTGTTCCGTCTACCGGGTGGAACCGGCCGCCCTCGGCTACGAAGGGCCGTGCATCTGTGGCCACGGCCACGGAATGCCCGGCAATGTCCGCGGCTGCGATTTCGAAGAGGGAATACCTGACACTTCCCCCAATGTGCGCGAGCTGTGGATACAGCCGGATGGCGGTAGTCCTTCCGCGGACGGGGGCGAGGAGGACGAGAACGTGCTACGGAGGACGCTGCTGAAGATCCTCGCCGGTACCCCGTTGGCTCTCGATGGCCAGGTGCTGGGTGCGGTGGAGAACATACGACGACACATGGACGAGACGATGGCCTCGGCGACCGTCTCGCCCGCGATGCTGGACCAGTGGGAGGAGACGACCACCGGTTTCGGCAGGCAGTACATGAACACCCCGCCGCTTCGCCTTCTCTGCGACGTGCTGCTGGAGTTCTCCACGGTGCGCAAGGCGCTGGAGCGGCGGCAGCCGGTCGACATCCAGGAACGGCTCTGCCGCATGACGGCTCAGCTCTCCGGGCTCTGCGGGATGATCATGATCGACCTCGGCGACCATCGCATGGCCCGATCGTTCTTCCGCACCGGGCGTACGGCCGCCGACGAGACGGGCGACCGCGCGCTGCGTGCCTGGGTGAGCGCCCGCGAGGCGCTGGTCCCGCTCTACTACGGCGACCCGCGCGAGGCGCTCGCGCTGGCGAAGAAGAGCCGGGACATGGCCGGGCAGACGCCCTGCGCGGCCAAGACCATGGCACCGGTGGTCGAGGCCAGGGCGCTCGCCATGCTGGCCGGCAGCACCGGTCCCAAGAAGGAGGTCGTCGACCAGGCCAAGCGGGCGCTGTCCCGGGCCAGGGCGGCGTTCGCGCAGATGAGCAGCAACGACCAGGAGGACCCGGCCTTCGGCTATACCGAACGGCAGCTCTACTTCTACCAGGGCGACGTCCTGGTCAAGCTGGGGCAGACGTTGGAGGCGGACCTCATACTGGAGCAGGCGCTCGGCAAATACTCCGGTGAGGACCTGCTCGACCAGACCCTGATCCGCTTCGACCGCGCCCAGTGCCGCCTGATCGAGGGCGAGGTCGAGGAGGCGCTGGAGATGGGCCGCAAGGCCATCGAGATGATCGAGCGCGAATACCGCACCGAGCTGGTCATGCGCCCCGCGCAGGACCTGCTCAAGGCGGTCCAGTCGAAGTACGGCGACGTCCCCGCGCTCGCGGCCTTCCGGGAGTGCCTGCGGTCCGCCACGGAGGACGCCTCCGCCGCGGCCGCGGCGGCCGCCGTGACCCTCGAGCAGAACAGGCAGCAGACGTGACGGGGGCGCTCCGGATCCGCCGCTACCGCTGGTCGGACCTCGACGAGGTCTTGGCGCTGCACCAGATCGGCCTCGCCCAGGTCGGCCTGATGCCGGGTGACGGCGTCTACTACGACGACGACTTCCCGCGTATCCAGGCGGTGTACCTCGCCGATCGGGGCGAGTTCCTGGTCGGCGAGGAGCCGGGCGGCGGCCGGATCGTCGCGATGGGCGGTCTTCGCCGCGTCGACGACGAGACCGCGGAGATGTGCCGGCTCCGGGTCCATCCGGAGTTCCAACGCCGCGGTTGCGGCGCGATGATCCTCGAACGGCTGGAGGAACGCGCCCGCGAGCTCGGCTACCACGTGCTGCGCGGGGACACCACCCTGCAGCAGGGGGCCGCCGTCGAGCTCTATCGGAAGTACGGCTGGCGCGAGATCCGGCGGGAGACGCGCGGCACAGCCATAGTGCTCTATGGGGAGAAATACCTTACTCCCGTTGTTTCACCGCAATTAATCAGATAAACCACCCTGCCGGGCCTTGCGGATTACCGATTCGTGTCGATACTTATGCCTTGTCATGAACGGCGAGGGCCGCGGTGAGCGGAGTGGGAGGCGGAACAAGCCTCCCGCGAAGCGAACGGGGACCCAAGCGCGACCGTGTCACGGAAAAGAGGCACGATGAAGAAGATCATTATCCGCAAGCCCGGCACGGTGCGGCTCACCGGAACGTCGAGCGTGATTCACAAAGGGTGACCTGGAGCCCTCGGCAGAACGGCCGCGCAATCTGGGTCCGGGGGAGGCATTCCCGTGATCGCCTGGCCGCCCTCCACGCCCTGGAGCTTCCTCCGCCCGTGGCGCCCCTGATCAATGGGCATCGACGGGTGCGCGGCCCCTACACCATCGGTGGCGCGCTGCTGCGTGCGCTCGTCCCAGCCGCGCTGGAGCGCGCCCCCGACCTGGTCGCCGCGTACGCCGTCGCGATCCGGGCCGCCGCCCCCGACCTCCGGCCGCTCGTGCCGTCCCAGGCGGAGCCGCTGAGCGACGGCCTCCACGAGGACGAGCGGATCCTGGTGCCGGCCCCCCGGCGGACGCTGCGCCTCGCCAACGGCATCGCCGAGTTCGTACGGGACTGTCTGGACGGGCCGCGCGCGTTGCGCGTCGACAACGTCCACGAGGCCGACGCCACCGATCGTGAGCTGCTGGCCGTGCTCATGCGCCGTGTTCCCGCCCTGACCGTGGCCGTGGGCGCGCCCACGTCACCCGACGGATGGAGCGAGACGGACGTCGTCCTGGTCACGGCGCCGCCCGCGGAGGACGACACCGGCATCCGCGTCGACGACTACGCCGAGAACTTCATCGCCTCGGACGGCACCACCGACGACCCTCGGGCGTACGCGGCCTATCTGGCGCTGCCGCCGGCGGAGCGGGCCCGGGCGCACGACCGGAGGGCGGCTGAGCTGACCGGCGAGCACCTGCTGGGGGCGGTGCCGTACCACCGGGAGCTGGGCGGCGACCGGGAGGCCGCGCTGGCCGCGCTGTGGACGGCGGTGGACCACTGCGTCGGCGAGGGCTTCCTGCACGCCGTGGCCGAGCTCGGCCCGCGCGGGCTGCGTCTGGCCGCTCCCGGATCCGACCTTTGGTGGCGCTTCGCGCACCGCACGGCGACCGCGCTGGCGGGGATCGGCCGCCGGGCGGAGGCGTTCGAGATCTACGAGAGCGCCCGCCGCGCCAGCGTGGACCCCGCCGTCCACGCCGCGGCCGCGTACGGCACGGCCATGCTGGACGCCCGCGACCCCGACCCGGCGCGGCGCGACCTCGGCCGGGCCATGGGGTGGATCAACGAGGCGATCGCCGTCTCGACGCTGCTGCCGGACCGCCGGGAGCGTGCCTTCAAGCTCGGCTTCGACCGCAACGGGCGGGCGCTGATCGAGCTGCGGCAGGGCCGGATCGACGAGGCGCTGCGCCTGGTCGAGTCGGCGATCGAGCTGGCCGAGCGGGATCTCGCCCCGGACGCCCATCCCCAGCACCGGATGGTGCTGTTCGCCAACCGGGCGCAGCTCCTGGCCCGGGCCGGCCGGCGTGCGGACGCGCTGGAGGACTTCGACCGGGCCGTCGCGATCGATCCCGCGTTCCCCGACCACTATCTGGATCGCGGCAACCTGCTGCTCGCGATGGGCCGGCCGCAGGACGCGCTCGCCGACTACGAGACCGCGATCAGGCTCGGCCCGCCCCTGCCCGAGGCGTACTACAACCGGGCCGAACTGCTTCTGTCCGCCGGTGACCTGGACGCGGCCCTGGCCGACCTGGACCACGTTCTGGAGCTGGACCCGGCCTTCCTGGACGCCTATGTGAACCGCGCGGGTGTCCTGGTGATGCTCGACGAGGACGAGGCGGCCCGGCGCGACGTCGAGGCGGGGCTGGTGATCGACCCGGGCAACCCGCACCTGCACGGCGTGCTCGGCCAGCTCGAAACCGCCGCCGGCCGGTACGGCGAGGCCCGGGCGGCGTTCGATACGGCGCTGGCGCGGGATCCGGGCCTCGCCGGGGCATGGGCGAACCGGGCGATCCTGCGCTACCAGACGGGTGATCTCGACGGCGCCGTGGCGGATCTGACCCGGGCCATCGAGCTCGGCGAGGACGCCGCCCTGTACGCCAACCGTGCGGTCGCCCTGCGCGACCTCGGCCGGTCGGACGAGGCCGCCGCCGATCTGACGCGGGCACGGGAACTCGATCCGGGCATCGACGTGGAGAGCTGAGCCGAAGCCGCGGGGGCGGTATCATGCTCAGTTTGAGGCGAGAGCGCCAAGAAACCCAAGGATCAAGGCATGACTGCTGACTATGTGCTGACCCTCTCCTGTCCGGACCGTCCCGGTGTGGTCGCCGCCGTCTCGGGGCTGCTGGCCGGGCACGGCTGCAACATCACCGAGAGCCAGCAGTTCGGGGACCCCGTCGCCAACCGCTTCTTCATGCGCGTCCAGTTCACCGGCGACCTCCCGCTCGACGACCTGCGCGCGGCCTTCACCGCGCTGGCGCCCGAGTACGGCATGGACCTTCAGCTCTTCGACCAGGCGGTCAAGCCGCGGGTGCTGGTGCTGGTCAGTAAGTTCGACCACTGCCTCAACGACCTGCTCTACCGGGCGCGCTCCGGCCTGCTGAACATCGAGATCGTCGCGGTCGCCTCCAACCACCCCGACCTGCGGCCGCTCACCCAGTCGTACGGCATCGACTACCACCACCTGCCGGTCACGCCGGAGACCAAGCCGCGGCAGGAGGCCGAGATCCTCGCGCTGGTCGAGCACTACCAGGCCGATCTGGTGGTGCTGGCCCGATACATGCAGGTGCTCTCGGAGGACCTGTGCGCCAAGCTGGCGGGACGAGTGATCAACATCCACCACTCGTTCCTGCCGTCGTTCAAGGGCGCCAAGCCGTACCACCAGGCGTACGCGCGGGGGGTCAAGCTGATCGGCGCGACCGCCCACTACGTGACGCACGACCTGGACGAGGGGCCGATCATCGAGCAGGAGGTCGCGCGGGTCAACCACACCCACTCGCCCGAGGACCTCGCCGCGATCGGCCGCGATGTCGAACGGCAGGCGCTGGCCCGCGCGGTCCGGTGGCACACCGAGCACCGGGTGCTGCTCGACGGCCACAAGACCATCGTCTTCCCCCGATAGGGGGCCGGCCCGGCCGCTACGTCCGCGCTCCGTCGGCACGGGGGCGTGGGGTACGGCCGGGCCCGGTCAGGCCCGGCCGTACCCGCCGGTCAGGCGAGCCCGGTGTGCCGGGCGAGGAAGGCGAGCTGGTCGGCCGCGAGATCGACGCTCCGGCTCACCGCGCGCGCGCCGTGCCCGACCTCTGCCTCGTTGCGCAGCAGGATCGGGCGGTCGGCGGCCTGGGCGTGCTGCAGGGCGGCGGTCATCTTCCAAGCGTGCAGCGGATGGACCCGGGTGTCGGAGGCGAAGACCGTGAACAGCGTCGCCGGATAGGAGACGCCCTCGCGGACGTGATGGTAGGGCGAGTAACTCCAAAGCCAGCCGAACTCCTCCGGCACGGAGGCGGAGCCGTACTCGACGTTCCAGGTTTCGCCGAGACCGAACTTCTCGTAGCGGATCATGTCGAGCAGCGGCGCGGAGCAGACCACGGCGGCGTACAGCTCGGGCCGCTGGGTGAGCGCCGCACCGACCAGCAGGCCGCCGTTGGAGCCGCCGGAGATGCCGAGCTGCTCGGGCGTCGTCACGCCCGTCGCGATCAGGTGCTCGGCCGCCGCGTGCAGGTCGTCGTACACGTTCTGCTTGTTGCCGAGCATGCCGTCGCGGTGCCACTGCTCACCCTGCTCGCCGCCGCCCCGGAGCTGGGCGATGGCGTAGACGCCGCCCGCCTCGACCCAGGCCAGGATCGACCCGGAGTAGCCCGGGGTCATGGGGATGCCGAAGCCGCCGTAGCCGTACAGGATGGTGGGCCGGGGGCCGGAGCCCTCACGGGAGATCACCAGCATGTGGACCTCGGTGCCGTCCTTGGAACGGTAGACCACCTGCTCGGTGTTCACCGTGGGCACCTCGACCGCGCCGGGTGAGGCGGCCCAGAGCGACGTCTCGCCGGTGCGCGCGTCGAAGCGGTAGACGCTCGGCGGTGTGGTGTTGTCCGTGTAGGAGAACCACGCCTCGTGGCCCCCCTCGGGGCGCTCGGTGATGCCGCCGATGGAGCCGAGACCGGGCGTCGGCACCTCGCCGATCCGGACGCCCGTCTCCAACGTGTGGATCGCGATCTCGGAGACGGCGTGCCGGGTCCAGCCGACGAGCATGACCGGCTCGTCCAGGTCATCGAGGATCGCGAAGTCGGAGAGAACCGCCTCGGAGTCCTCGGGGATCAGGTCGCGCCAGTGCTCGTACGTCGGCGTCTCGGGCGAGGTCACGCAGATCCGGGCCCGGGGCGCGTCACGGTCGGTGAACACGTACAGCCGGCCGTCACGGCCGAAGTGCAGGCCCGTCTGCGCGTCGACGCCCTCCTGGACGGTGACCAGCGCGGGCGCCTCGAGCGGCGAGGCGGTCAGATCCGCCACCCACAGGTCGTTGCGCGGGGCCGTGCCCTGCGCGGCGGAGACGGTCAGCCAGCGGCCGTCGCGGGAGACCGAGACGCCGTAGTAGTTCGTCTTCTCCAGCCCTTCGCCGAAGATCAGCACGTCGCCGTCCGGAGAAGTGCCGACCCGGTGCAGGTAGACCCGCCGGTGGAACTGCTCCTCGCCCTCGGGGACCTCCGACGGCGCCAGCTTGCGCACGTAGTAGAACGCCTCGCCGCCGGGCAACCAGGCGATGGGGGAGTAGCGGCACCGGTCGATCGGCCCCTCGATGACCTCCCCCGTCTCGACGTCGAGCACATGGAGCCGGGACTCCTCGTCGCCGCCGACCGAGATCTGGTACGCGAGGCGGGCACCCTCCTTGTCCGGCTGGTAGGAGTCCAGGGTGGTCAGCCCCGAGGGGTCGAGCGCCATCGGGTCGATCAGCGCCCGCTCGCCTTGACCGTCCGCCACGTACAGGACCGCGTGCTCCTGGTCGGGCGTGCGGCGCATGAAGAACCGCCGCTCGCCGCGCCATGCGGGCGGACCGACCGAGCCGGAGCGCAGCAGTGCGGCGACACGCTCACGGAAGCGCTCGCGGTCGGGCAGCTCCGCGCTCTTGAAGAGGTCGTCCTGCGCGTCCAGCCACTCCTTGGTGGCCGGGGCGTCCGCGTCCTCCAGCCATCGGTAGGGGTCGGGGACAGGGGTTCCGTGCAGGTCGTCGACGATGTCGTCGCGGCGGGCGGGTGGATACGACAGTCCGGTCATGCCTCGCACTTTAAAGCAGGTCGCCGACAGGAGCGCGCCGCTCGTCAGGAGTAAAAAGAGCCTCGAAAGGGGATAAACGTCAACAGGCGTCCCAATCGTGAACCTCACTCGCGCTTTATGGGGTGGCGGATGGGGCGCGGCAAAGGCCACACTTTGGTGGAGGGCGGTGCCGTGGTGACCATCCGCTGGACCGTCCGGCGGAGGTCCCTGTGACGGAAGCACCCGGGTCCCAACCGACGGGACCACAACCAGGGCGCACAGCCGTGCTCCCGCGCCATCTCAGCCCGGCTCACGAGATGGCGAAGGAGGTCGGCTGATGCGCCAAGTACTCCTTCTCAATGCCACCTACGAGCCGTTGACCACGCTGTCCTTGCACCGGGCGGTCATCCTGGTGCTGCGCGACAAGGCGGAGGTCGTTCATCAGGACGGACGGGGGGCGGTGCTGCGTTCGGCCAGCCGCACCCTCGACGTGCCGTCGGTGATCCGGCTGACGCGTTATGTCCGCATCCCATATCGGTCTCGCATCCCGCTCACGCGGGCCGCGCTCATGCGGCGGGACGACTTCCGCTGCGCGTACTGCGGGCAGCGGGCCGAGACCATCGACCATGTCATCCCCCGCTCCAAGGGCGGTCCCCACACCTGGGAGAACTGCGTCGCCTCCTGCATGCCGTGCAACCACCGCAAGGCGGACCGGCTGCTTGAGGACCTCGGGTGGACGCTGCGCGTCACCCCGGTGGTGCCGCACGGCGCCCATTGGCGGCTCATCGGCGCGCAGTTCGACGGTGACCCGCAGTGGGCGCCTTACCTCGCCCAGTCCGCCGCCTGACCCAGGACCCGGATGGCCGGCAAACCGACGTGGACCTTCACCGCCGACGCGGAGACCTTCGCCGTGGCGGCCGAGGGCTGGCTGCTGCGCGACCCGGTGCGCAACACGGCGGCGCTGACCGTGCTCCGGAGCCTGCGGAGCGGCCAGTTCTCGGAGAATCCGCTCATGGGGTGGTTCACCGAGGCAGGTTCGGTGGAGGGGGCGGTGATCCACACCGCCCCCTATCCGCTGCTGCTCGCCGCCATCCCCTTGGCCGCCATCCCGTCCCTGGTGAGCGAGCTGATCGCCCTCGGCAGATCGCTGCCCGGCGTCAACGGTCCCGTTGCGCAGGCGGAGGCGTTCGCCCGCGCCTGGTGGGAGCCCGAGCGGGGCCGCCGCTCCGATCGCCTCTACCGGCTCGGGACCCCGGTCCCGCCCAGCGTCCCGGGCGCGGCCCGTACGGCCGTCGCCGCCGACATGCCGCGGGCGGTCCAGTGGATCCGGGAGTTCGAGGTGGAGGCCGACGTGGAGGTGAGCGCCGACCCCACCCCGGTGGTCGCGGCCCGGATCAACAGGAACGAGCTCGTGTGGTGGGAGGACGGCGGCCGTCCCGTCGCGCTGGCCTGCGTCTCGACACCCATCGCCGGGATGTCACGGGTGGGGCCGGTCTACACGCCGCCGGAGTTCCGCGGCCAGGGGTACGGCTCGGCCGTCACGTACGCCGTGACCAGGAAGGCGCTGGACGAGGGGGCCGCAGAGGTACTGCTCTTCGCCGACCTGGCCAACCCGCGTTCGAACTCCATCTATCAGGCCCTGGGGTACGAACCCGTGGCCGACTACGCCTCCATCAGCTTCCGCTGAGGGGCCCCGGCCCACCCGGTCCGGGTCTTCGGCCGCACGCAGGTCGCCGCCGTGACGCGACGGGCGAGCTGTCCGAGTCGCGGCCGTTGGTCCAGGTGGTGACCCGGCTCGACCCCACCGTCCTGAACGAGGCCGTACGCTACGGACATGCCTCGTTATGACTACCGTTGCCGCTCCTGCGGATCGACCTTCGAGCTGAACAGGTCCATGGCCGAGGCGAACGCGCCCGCCACCTGTCCCTCGGGACACGACGACACGGTGAAGCTGCTCTCGACCGTGGCCGTCACGGGCGGCGCCGCCGCCCCGCGTCCCAGCGGTGGCGGCGGCGGTTGCTGCGGTGGCGGTTGCTGCGGCTGACCGGACTCAGGCCGCGGCGCGGCGCTGGAACGGCAGGTAACGCTCGGGAAGGTGGGGGCGGGCCGGCAGGTCGGTGGGCTCCACCGCGGCGACGCGGTCGAGCCGGAACGCCCGGATCCCGCTCCGCATCCGGCACCAGCCCACGAGGTACCAGTGGTCGCGGTGGGCCATGAAGGTGACCGGCTCGACGTTCCGGGTGGTCATCCGGCCGGTGGCGTCGCGGTACTGGATCTGGAGCACCAGCCGGGCGGTGATCGCGTTGGCGATCACCCTGGCGCGCCGGGCGACGTCGGTGGGGAGCGGCGTGGTCAGCGTGGTCAGGGTGGTGGCGGTGACGTCGTCGTTCAGGTCGAGGTGCTGGAAGGCGTGGCGCAGCCCGCGGCGGGCGGTGACGGACTGTGGGCCGGTCCCGAGGTGGGCCAGGGACAGGGCCAGTGCGGCGAGCTCAGCGGTCGTCAGGGTGTTCCTAATGACGTTGGCCATACCATAATTTTACCTCCACCGACTGACATTTTTTCGAACGCGTGGTCGGCGGAGAGGTGATTGTCCCCTCTCAGCGAGCCCGTCCCCGAAGCGCCCTGCAACGGCCGGAGGGGACCGGGGCGGCCGCCCCGATCCCCTCCGTATGACGGAAGACCGACTAGCGAGAGAGCTGCGAGATGTCCCTGGAGGCCCCCGTCGAGGCGGAGGTGGTCAGGGCCGCGTACGCCTGGAGCGCCGCCGACACCGGCCGGTTGCGGTCGCGCGGACGGTAGCCGCCGAGCTCGGCGAGCAGCTTCTCCCGGCGGGCGGCCAGCTCGCTCTCGGTCACCTTCACCTCGATCGAGCGGGCCGGGATGTCGATCTCGATGGGGTCGCCGTTCTCGACCAGGGCGATGAGCCCGCCCTCGGCCGCCTCCGGGGAGGCGTGGCCGATGGACAGACCGGACGTGCCGCCGGAGAAGCGCCCGTCGGTGATCAGCGCGCACGCCTTGCCCAGGCCCTTGCCCTTGAGGAAGCTCGTCGGGTAGAGCATCTCCTGCATGCCGGGGCCGCCCTTGGGACCCTCGTAGCGGATCACGACCACGTCGCCCGCGGAGACCTTGCCCGAGAGGATGCCGTCGACCGCGTCCTCCTGCGACTCGAACACCACCGCCGGGCCGGAGAACTTCCAGATCGACTCGTCCACACCGGCCGTCTTGACGATGCAGCCGTCGGGGGCGATGTTGCCGTACAGCACGGCGAGGCCGCCGTCCTTGGTGTAGGCGTGCTCGGCGTCGCGGATGCAGCCCTCGGCGCGGTCGAGGTCGAGCGAGTCCCAGCGGGCGTCCTGCGAGTACGCCTTGACCGTGCGAACGTTGCCCGGCGCGGCGTGCCAGAGCTCGATCGCCTCGTCGCGGACCTCCGGCGACTTGGGGTCCCAGGCGGAGAGGTATTCGCCGAGCGAGGAGGCGTGGATGCTGGGCACGTCGCGGTGCAGCAGCCCGGCCCGGTCGAGCTCGCCCAGGATGCCGGGGATGCCGCCGGCACGGTGCACGTCCTCGACGTGGTACTTGGCCGTCGCGGGAGCGACCTTGCACAGGCACGGCACCCGCAGCGACAGCTCGTTGATCTCCTTGAGCCCGAAGTCGACGCCGGCCTCGCGGGCCGCGGCGAGCAGGTGGAGGATCGTGTTCGTCGAGCCGCCCATGGCGACGTCGAGCGCCATGGCGTTCTCGAACGCGTCACGGGTGGCGATGCTCCTCGGCAGCACCGACTCGTCGTCCTGCTCGTAGTAGCGCCGGGTGATCTCGACGACCGTGCGGCCGGCCTCCTCGAACAGAGCCTTGCGCGCCTTGTGCGTGGCCAGGGTCGTGCCGTTGCCGGGCAGCGCCAGGCCGATCGCCTCGGTGAGGCAGTTCATCGAGTTGGCGGTGAACATGCCGCTGCAGGAACCACAGGTCGGGCAGGCGTTCTCCTCCATTTCGAGGAGGGTCTCGTCGCTCACGCTGTCGTCCGCCGCCGCGATCATCGGGTCGATCAGGTCGAGCTTGCGGCCGGGGGTCTTGCCCGCCTCCATGGGGCCGCCGGAGACGAACACCGTCGGGATGTTCAGCCGGAAGGCGGCCAGCAACATGCCCGGGGTGATCTTGTCGCAGTTGGAGACGCAGATCAGCGCGTCCGCGCAGTGGGCGTTGACCATGTACTCGACCGCGTCCGCGATGAGTTCGCGCGAGGGCAGCGAGTACAGCATGCCGCCGTGGCCCATCGCGATGCCGTCGTCGACCGCGATCGTGTTGAACTCGCGGGGGATCGCCCCGGCCTCGCGCACCGCGGCGGCGACGACGTCGCCGACCTCGCGAAGGTGGACGTGACCGGGGACGAACTGGGTGAAGCTGTTGGCCACCGCCACGATGGGCTTCCCGAAGTCACTCCCGGCTACACCGGTCGCCCGGAGCAGGGCCCGGGCACCGACCATGTTTCTGCCGTGTGTGACCGTACGAGACCTGAGGGCTGGCATGACGTCGCTCCCATCGAAGACAGTGAGTCCTCAAATGGTACGGCCGTCGCCGGAGGAAACGGGTCGCGTGCTCAGCTCTCGGGATAGCGCGGCGGCAGAACGCGCTCGGCGGCGCGGTGGATGGAGTCGATCTCCGCCGACGTGAGCGACCGCTCCCGCTTGGTGATCCACTTGCGGACCATGCTGCCGGAGAAGACGTCCACGTCGCGTACGTTGAGGATGCGCCAGGGGATGGCCGGCCCGTAGATCGCCAGCGAGGGGACCACATGGATCTCGCGGCCCAGGGCCTTGCCGATCAGCTCGCTCGCCTGGGACGCCTCCCAGCGCGCCTCGTCGAGGCGCGGCTTCTGGTTGAACGGCCCATGGAACAGCTTGCGGTGGGACTGCACCCGCACCGGCAGCCGTTTGTCCCACTTCTCGGAGTCGACGGCGTAGACACCCGTCGGGCCGATCACGAGATGGTCGATCTGCGCGTCGCTGCCCGGGACGGCGCGGGCGTGGAGCGTGCGGAAGCCGTTGCGCTCCAGCCGCTTGAGCTGGTACTCGGTGCGCCGCTCCGCCGCCGAAGGGCGCCGCCACGCCGGGATCGAGGACACGCTGCGTGCCCGGTACATCGTGTCGGCGATGGCCGCGAGGATCGCGGCGGTCAGACCGATGCGCCAGCCGCCGAGCAGGAATCCGACGACCACACCGGCGGCGAGGGCGACCAGCGCACGTCGCAGCAGGTGGTGGTAGTCGAACCGACTGGCGAGAGCCTTCAGGGAGGCACGCTCCACCGGGGCGTAGGTGGTGGACGCGGCCTCTTCCGGCGGCGTCGCGGGTCGATCCGACGACTCGTCACTGACCCAGATCGGTGACGTATCGTGACCGTCTTCTGGCGCTAGACCGGTATCCACATCACTCACCGTAGTTGAGCCTTCGGCGGGTTGCCTAGTGTTGGGTGGTTCATACTTTTGTGGCTGGCTTCACCGGATTGGTGGGCCCGCCAGGTGGGTATCGTCTCTAGATATCTTCGCGCCGCGGGCCTACCGTGCGGTAGTGGCCCACATTCACGATCTTACTGCGCTGGAGCAGGCGGCAGCCGTACGGAACAGGGAACTGTCACCTGTCGAGATCGCCGAGCACTACCTGGAACGAGCCGAGCGGCTGAACGAAGAGGTCGGAGCGTTCGTCACCCTCACCGCCGACCGGGCGTTGGAGGAAGCGCGCAAGCTGGAGGCCCAGGTTCTCGCGTCCGACGACCCGCCTCCGTTCCTCGGCGTGCCGATACCCGTCAAAGACCTCAACCTGGTGAAGGACGTGCCGATCTTCTTCGGCTCCGCCGCCTACGAGGGTTTCATCGCGCCGGTGGACGACAGCGTCGTCGAGCGGCTGCGCGACGCCGGCACGATCATGCTCGGCAAGACGAGCACGCCCGAGTTCGGGCTGCCGTGCTATACCGAGACCGCCGTCGGCCCGCCCGCGCGTACGCCCTGGGACCTGACGCGCTCGGCCGGAGGGTCGAGCGGGGGAGCGGCCGCCGCCGTCGCGGCCGGTCTGGCTCCGGCGGCGCACGGCAGCGACGGGGCGGGCTCCATCCGGATCCCCGCCTCGGTCTGCGGCCTGTACGGCATCAAGCCGACCCGCGGCCGCATCTCGTTCGCGCCGATCATCCCCGACCTCGCCGGCCTGTCCACCAACGGCCCGATCACGCGCGACGTCGCCGACGCGGCGGCGCTGCTCGACGTGATGGCCCACAACAATCCCGGCGACCTGTACTGGGCCCCGCCGCCGGAGCGCGGCTCCTTCTCCGCCTACGTCGGCGTGGAGCCCGGCCGGTTGCGGATCGCGCGGTACGCCACGCCGGTCGTCCCGGACGCGGACGTGCATCCGGAGGTGCTGGCCGCGTACGAGAGCGCGTCCGCGCTGCTGGAGTCACTGGGGCACGAGGTGGTGGACATCGATCCGCCCTTCGGCGCCGACGTGGTGCCCGAGTTCGTGAAGCTGTGGTTCACGTTCGCCTGCATGCACCCGGTGGCCGAGGGGGTGGAGTCCCGGCTGCGCCCGCTCACCGCCTGGCTGCGGGAACGCGGTTTCGCCACCGCGGCTCCGGACTTCCTGAAGGCGCAGTCGGCGCTCCAGCTCGCCACCCGCTTCGCGCTGCTCGTCACCGACGAGTACGACGCCGTGCTGACGCCCACCGTGACCAGGCCGCCCGTCCCGGTGGGCTGGTTCGAGGACGTGGACACGCCCGAGGAGACCTTCGAGCGGATGAAGCGCTTCGCGCCGTTCGCCGCCACGTACAACATCAGCGGGCAGCCGGCGGTCAACCTGCCGCTGCACTGGTCGCCCGAAGGGCTGCCGGTCGGCGTCATGCTCGCCGGGCGGTTCGGCGACGAGGGGACGCTGATCTCGCTCTCGGCTCAGATCGAGGCGTCCGTGGGCGGCTTCTGGGGCGAACGCCGGCCGTCCGTGTGGTGAGCCCGGCCCGTCGCCGCCTCCCACGCGGGCGGGCTCGACCCGTTCTCACCTGCGGAGTTACCGTGATGATGTGCACAGTGAGCTGCAGATCGTCGGATTCCTTATCGGGGTGGCGGCGGGACTCACCCTGCTGATCTCCCTGGTGGTCCTCGCGTTCGGGCGCCCGGCCAGGACCGAGGCCGTCCCGGGCGAGGAGGTCTGGTTCGGCGGGCCAGGGAAGACCGAGCACGGGGCGGACACGTCCGTCCTCGTGCTCACCGGCCGTCCGGCACACTGGCTGCCGGCGATCGACGTCGACTGGAAGGCGATGGCCGGGGCCGCGCAGCCGCGGGCCCGAACCGGCGGCGCCTCCGCGGGATGGTGAGGGCCGTGCGCGCGCTGACTCCTCTGCAGATCGACGACATCCGCTCCGCGCGCGGAGCGGCCGAGGCCCGCACCGGGCTGCGCTTCGCGGTCTATCTCGGGCGGGCCGAGGGGCCGAGGCGGGAGTTCGCCGAACGGCTGCACGCCGCGCTCGGCGACGTCGCCGACCGGGCGGTCCTCATCATGGTCGACGTGGAGGACCGGGCCCTGGAGATCGTGACGGGCGAGCGGGCCAGGAAACTGCTCACGGACGGGGAGTGCCGGCTCGTGGCGGTCTCCATGACCGCCGCCTTCGCCGCGGGCGATCTCGCCGGCGGCCTGGTCACCGGCCTCGCCGCCCTGGCCGACTGCGTGGCCCGCGTCTAGTGCTCCTCCAGGAGCTTCACCAGGTGGGCCGACACGTCGGACAGCAGGGAGGCCGGCCGTACGGGCACGGCCGCGACGGCGGAGAACAGGCTGGGCAACCCGGACAGGGAGAAGCCGTCGTTCTCGGTCGCCCGGTGGCCGACCTCGTTCTTGTCCAGCAAGGACCGGCTGCGCTGCCACGCGTCCCGGACCTCTTCCGGCGACGGCACACCGAAGCCGTGGCCGACCGGCGCGGCGTGGCGGAGCCGTACGAGCGGGGTCTCGGCGAAGGCCAGCGCGACGCGGGAGCGGAGAGCGAGATCGTCCTTCTCCGGCACCCAGTCCATGGCGGTGCAAGGGGTGCGGCAGCGGGCCACGCAGGTGGCCAGGGCGCCGGCGACCTGGCTGTGCTGCCGGTCGAAGTAGGCGCGCCAGCCCTGGCCGGGCTCGACCGCCACACGCAGTGTCCGCTCGACCGCCGACTGCTCCGCCCGCGTGTGGTCGCACTCCCGGTCGCCGATCGAGCCGAACCTGCTGCCCGGCGCGCGCAACCCCTCGGGCCAGCGCACCGGGTCGCCCGCGTGGCCGAGGGCCGGCTCGAACGCGAGCAGTGGGAGGTACTCGCTGGCGATGTGGACCGCCGAGATCATGGTGCTGAGCTCGCGCCGCCTCCAGCGGATCTCGATCACCTCCAGGAGCAGCGCGTACGAGGGTCGCAGCGACTCCAGGGCGCCGCGTGGCTGCTCACGGGACGTCTGCGGCATGTGGCAGGCGCGGGCGCGGCGCCGCAGGTCGGCCGGGACGCTGCGCGCGTCGTTCTCGTCGGCGAAGTCCTCGGCGTCCAGGGTGAGCAGCCGCTGGCCGAACTCGCACACCGCGGCCACCTCGTCGGCGCGTTCTCCGGGCCCCAGGACCGCGGGAGCGAGGGCTCCGACGTCACCGAACGAATACCGCTGTGCGAGCGCGATCAACAGGTCCCTGGCCGACTTCATCGAATCACCATCTCATGGCCAAGTGTCATTCCTGACGGGGGTCGAAGATCCGGACCTCTCCGAGGTTCTCCGGGGCGACGACGCGGTGTTCCTCGGTGTCGTCGTACCCGGCCGTTCCCTGGAGGCGGGACCGCTCGATCACCTCGATCGCGTCGATCCAGCCGAGCTTTCTGCCGACCCGGGCACGCACCCTCTCTCCCTCCGAGAGAGAGCTCCACAGCCGCTCGCCGATGCCGTACGCCTTGACCTCGCGGGCCCGGCCGTCGTCGATCGCGCACCAGTAGGCGTACTTGGGATCGTTGTTGCCCTTGGTGCCGGCCTGGAAGCGGCGGAGCCGGACGATCTGGCCCTCGATCTCGGCCTTGCCGGTCAGATCGACGACCGCGTACCACAGCGGCACGCCCGCCACGACGGCGGCGACGGCGAGGAAGGTGGGACGGACGAGCGTGTCCGGCCACAACCCGAAGGCCGACGCGACCAGCAGCGCCATCCAGGTCCAGAAGCCCGCGAAGAAGCCCGCGGCCAGGGCGTAGAACAGCATCGGCAGCGGCTCCCTCGCCCACAGCATGCGACGGGGATAGCGGACGCGCACGACGTGCCACATGCCGCCGTAGTCGGACCAGGCCCGCCTGTCGTCGGCGGGGACGCCCACCGGCAGGCCGGCCACCGCGCGCGGCGCCAGGCCGAGCGCCGCGGCGTAGGCGAGGTGCCGCCCCCAGATCGTGACGGACGCCGCGGGCTGCTCGGCGAACCGGCCGGTGGCCGCCAGGTGCTCCCGCACGCCCAGCCACTGCCCCGCGGCCCGCGCGCCGTCCGGCGTGCCGCGCTCACCGTTGAGCCGCCCCATCAGTGCCAGGAGCAGGGCGAAGGTCACCACGGCCGCGCCCGGGCCGCCTTGGCGTTCGTCGTCGCTCATCGTGACCGCGACGGCGACCGCGAGGGAGGGTACGGCCGCCGCCGCGGTAAGCAGAGCCGCCTGGGCCCTGCTCCATCGGGGCCGGGACAGGCCCAGCGCCCGGGCCTCCACGATGACCTTCTTGCGGAAGCTCTTCCACCATCGGCCGAGATTCCGCGAGCCCTCGGCCAGCGCGCCGGTCGCCACGACCCCGTCCACGGCGAGCGACATCACGTGGTCGTAGACGAGCTTCTCGTACGGCCGGAGGTCGCCGGGGTCGCGGCGGAGCCGTACGAGGGACAGCTCGGGGCCGATCTCCTCGATCCGCACGACGCCTCTGGAGGCGAGGTCGAGCAGCGTGGCGGAGGGGGCCTCGTCACACAGCTTCCAGTGGCCGGTGATCAGGTCGACGATCGCGGGGGAGTGGGGGGCGAGATCGCCGGTGGGCGGCGCCGCCACGACGTCCGGGTTGCGGGTGGCGAGGGCGAGCGCGGCCAGGAGCAGCAGCCAGAGCGCGACGGCCGCGCCTGCGGCCAGCCAGAGAAGCACGGTCAGAACCGAACCTGGACGGGGCCGCGCTCCTCGCCCGGCGCCTGGAAGTACTCACGCGGGGCGAACCCGGTCATGCCCGCGACGATGTTGGCCGGCACGGTCTGGATCGCGTTGTTGTAGGTCAGGACCGCGTCGTTGTAGTACTGCCGGGTGTAGGCGATGCGGTTCTCGGTGTCTGACAGCTCCTCCTGGAGCTCCGAGAAGTTCCGGCTGGCCTTGAGGTCGGGGTACGCCTCGGCGAGCGCGAACAGGCCCTTCAGCGCGCCGGAGAGCGCGTCCTCGGCCGCGGCCTGGTCCTTCGGGGTCTGGGCGCCGACCGCCCGGGAACGCGCCGCGACGACGGCTTCGAGCGCCTGACGCTCGTGGGAGGCGTATCCCTTGACGGTCTCGACGAGGTTGGGGATGAGGTCGTGCCGGCGCTTGAGTTGCACGTCGATCTGGGCCCAGGCGTTGTCCACCGCGCCGCGCCCGCGTACCAGGCGGTTGTAGAGGGAGACGGCGGCGAGGCAGAGCAGCACGGCGATGACGGCGATGGAGATGAGCGTGATCACGGGGCCTCCTCGGGGTCGGGCACACGGTAGACGTGGCCCGCCGCGCTGTAAACGGTTCGACGCCACAATGTCACCCCGAGTAACTTGCGGCGTGCTTTCGCGGGGCTTTCACCGGCCCCTCCCGCACGCGGAGAACGGGAAGGCCCCGGCCTGAGCGGGCCGGGGCCTTCCGTTCGATCGGACGTCGCCGCGTCAGACGGTCGAGGCGTCCTTCTCACGGGCGCGCAGCGCCCGGCTGATGCCGTCGGCGCCTTCGAGCACCAGACGCCGCAGCGCGTGCGGCGGCTGGGTCGCGGAGATGTGGTCCTCCGTCCGCGCGACCGTCTCCGGCCTGATCAGCAGGGCCGGGTAGCAGCCGATCACGAAGTTCTGCGCGCTGTCGGAGGTCCACTCCTTCCAGATGCGGCCGACCTCGTCGAAGTACTTCTCGCCGTACGGCTCGAGCAGCTCGACGTGGTTCGGGTCCATGAAGCCGCCGATCGTGGAGCGCAGCACCGCGCCGCTCAGCGTGCCGCCGGTGATGGCCGACCAGGTCTCCGCCTTGGCCTCCGGGGTGGGGATCGACGCCCGGCACATCGCGGCGGAACGCTCGCCCTTGGCGGTGGCGTCCCGCTGGAGCTCGGCGTCGATGTCCGCGGCCCCCAGGACGCCGCCGGAGACCAGCGCCTGGGTGAGCGTCCAGCGCAGGTCGGCGTCGACCGCGAGCCCCTCGGGGGCGGCGGTGCCGTCGAGGATGCCCTTGACGAACGCCAGGTCCTCGGCCGAGACCGCCACCGAGGTGAAGGCGTTGACGTAGGCGAGCTGGTGGTCGGAGCCCGGCGCGGCCGACGCGACCAGGCCGCGCAGCGCCCGGGCCAGCTCGGCCATGCCCTCGTCCACCCAGGCGGGGTCGGCGTACTGCTGTACGGCCAGCCGGGCCTGGCGCAGGACGGTCTGCACGACCGTGATGTCCTTGACCGCGTCGATGCCGGAGACGACCAGCTTGACGTAGTCGCGGGTGGCCATCTCGGAGTCCCGGGTCATGTCCCAGGCGGCCGACCAGCAGAGCGCGCGGGGCAGCGAGTCGGTGAACGCGGTGATGCCGCCGTCGACCAGCGTCCGCAGGGACCGGTCGTCGAGCCGGATCTTGGCGTAGGTGAGGTCGTCGTCGTTGACCAGGACCACGTCGGGCTGGGCCTCGCCGACCAGCTGGGGGACCGCGGTGCGGGCGCCCACGACGTCGAGCTCGACCCGCTTGGTGCGGGTGAGCACGCCGTCGATCATGGAGTAGAGGCCGATCGCCACCCGGTGCGAGCGGAGCGTCGGGTGCTCCTGCGGGGCCTCCTGCAGCACATCGAAGGTGAGGAAGCGGCCCTCGTCGTCGGTGGTGAAGGACGGGCGCAGCGTGTTGACCCAGGAGGTCTCCAGCCACTCCTTCGACCAGGACGACAGGTCGCGGCCGGAGGTGCGCTCCAGCGCCGTCAGCAGGTCCTGCAGGGTGGTGTTGCCCCAGGCGTGCTCGTTGAAGTAGTCGCGGACGCCGGCCAGGAAGTTGTCCAGGCCGACGTAGGCCACGAGCTGCTTGAGCACCGAGGCGCCCTTGGCGTACGTGATGCCGTCGAAGTTGACCTCGACGGCCTGCATGTCCGGGATGTCGGCGGCGATCGGGTGGGTCGAGGGGAGCTGGTCCTGCCGGTACGCCCAGGCCTTCTCGACGTTGGCGAAGGTGGTCCACGCGCCCTGGCCCCAGCGGGTGGCCTCGGCCTGGCACAGCACCGACATGTAGGTGGCGAACGACTCGTTCAGCCACAGGTCGTCCCACCAGCGCATGGTGACCAGGTCACCGAACCACATGTGCGCCATCTCGTGCAGGATCGTCTCCGCACGGCGCTCGACCATGGCGTCGGTGACCCGCGACCGGAAGACGTAGTCCTCCAGGAAAGTGACCGCGCCCGCGTTCTCCATCGCGCCCGCGTTGAACTCCGGGACGAAGAGCTGGTCGTACTTGCCGAAGGGGTAGCGCACGTCGAAGACGCGGTGGAAGAAGTCGAAGCCCTGCTTGGTGACCTCGAAGATGTTGTCCGCGTCGAGGAACTCGGCCAGCGACTTGCGCACGTAGATGCCGAGCGGGATGCCGTCGTGCTCGTCCCTGACCACGGCGTACGGCCCGGCGATCAGCGCGGTGATGTACGTGGACATGACCGGCGTGGCCGGGAAGTGCCAGCGCCTGGCCGCCTGCAGCGTGCCGTGCCGGCCCTCGTGCGCCTCCAGCTCCTCGACCGAGTCGGGGGCGGCGTTGGACACGACCTCCCACTCCGCGGGCGCGAGCACGGCCAGCTCGAAGGTGGCCTTCAGGTCAGGCTGGTCGAAGCAGGCGTACATCCGGTGCGCGTCGGCCGTCTCGAACTGGCTGTGCAGGTAGACGCGCTGGTCCACGGGGTCGACGAAGCGGTGCAGGCCCTCGCCGGTGCGCATGTAGGACGCGTCGGCGTCGACGCGCAGCACGTTCTGCTCGGCCAGGCCGGGCAGCGGGAGGCGGCCCTTCTCCTCGTCGTAGGTGCTCACGTCGAGCGCCACGCCGTTCAGCTTGGCGGACCTGACGTGCGCGCCGTGCAGGTCGATGAACGTGTCCGCTCCCGGTTGGCCGGAGGTGAAGTGGACCGTCGTGATGCTCTCGAACCGCTCCTCGCCCTCCGTCAGGTCGAGCTCGACCGCGTAAGACTGGACGGTCAGCAGCCGAGCGCGCTCCCGGGCCTCGTCACGGGTCAGATTCCCTGCCACATCCGCTCCTCATCACATGCCCCGCCGCTCCATCGCGGAGGGATGAACCGATCCTGCCATGGCCTGACGATGTAAATCGCCCTCAAATCGGCCGGTGGAATAGCCAGATCCGGCCATCGGTTACGCACCGATGCAACCACATTGCCCACCGGGAGGCTCCTTCATATGTCCGAGACCAAGACCGTCGACTTCTGGTTCGATCCCTTCTGTCCGTGGGCGTGGGTCACCTCCCGCTGGATGGTCGAGGTCGAGCGGGAGCGCCCGGTGCGCACGCGCTGGCGCATCATGAGTCTCGCCGTGCTCAACGAGGGCAAGGACATCCCGGAGGAGTACCGCGAGAAGCTCAGCCGGGCGATCGAGCCGGTGCGCGTGCTCGCCGCGGCCGCCGACAAGTACGGCGAGGAGGTCCTCGGGACCCTTTACACGGAGCTCGGCACGCGGTTCCACGATGGGGGCCGGCGCAAGCAGCCGGAGACGTGGACGGAGACGATCGCGGAGGCGCTCACGGCCGCCGGGCTCGACCCCGAGCTCGTCTCCGCGATGGAGTCGGAGGAGTTCGACGACGCGATCCGCGCATCGCACAACGAGGGCATCGAGTTGGTCGGCGAGGAGGTCGGCACCCCGATCATCGCCGTCGACGGCGTGGCGTTCTTCGGCCCGGTCGTCTCGCCCATCCCGCGCGGCGAGGACGCGGCCCGGCTGTGGGACGGCGTCCTGCTCGTGGCGGGCACGGACGGCTTCTTCGAGCTCAAGCGGTCCCGCACTCGCGGCCCGATCTTCGACTGACCTCGCATTTCTGGCTAATGCGGATTTTTAGCCGCTTGTCAGGCTCTGTTCGACCTTCGCGTTAGCCTGGACGCCGCGCCAGGGGCGCCGGCCCGAGTCGCACACAAGGATGAGGTTCATGCGTCAGCTGTACGTGAACGGAGTCTGGCTCTCGTCCACCTCGGGCGAGGGGGTCGACGTGGTCAACCCCGCCACCGAGGAGATCATCGACCGCGTCCCCGCCGGCTCGCCCGCCGACGTCGAGCCGGCGGTCGCCGCCGCCCGCGCCGCATTTCCCTCGTGGTCGCGTACGGCGCCGGCCGAGCGCGGCAAGCTGCTCGCCGCGGCCGCCGGGCTGCTGCGGGAGCGGGCGGAGGAGATCGCGCGGACGATCACGACCGACCTGGGCGCCCCGTACCCGGTCGCCCTGCAGGTGCAGACGCTGATGCCCGCGGGCGTGCTCGAGAGCTACGCGCGGCTCGCGGAGGAGTACGACTTCGACCGGGGCCGGGTCGGCGACTCGCTCGTCGTCAAGGAGCCCGTCGGCGTCGTCGGCGCGATCACGCCCTGGAACTACCCGCTGCACCAGGTGATCTGCAAGGTCGCGCCGGCGCTCGCGGCCGGCTGCACGGTCGTCCTGAAGCCGAGCGAGGTGGCGCCGCTCGCCGCGTACGCGCTGGCGGACATCTTCCACGAGGTCGGCCTGCCCCCGGGCGTCTTCAACATGCTGAGCGGGCGCGGCCCGGTCGTCGGCGAGGCGCTGGTCACCCATTCGCACGTCGACATGGTCTCCTTCACCGGCTCGACCCGCGCGGGACGGCGGGTCGCCGCGCTGGCCGCGGAGACAGTCAAGCGGGTGGCGCTCGAACTCGGCGGCAAGTCCGCGAACCTCATCCTCCCCGACGCCGATCTCGCGGCCGCCGTCAAGGTCGGTGTCGCCAACGCCTTCCTCAACTCCGGCCAGACCTGCTCGGCCTGGACCCGCATGCTCGTCCACTGGGACCAGTACGACGAGGCGGTACGACTCGCTGTCGAGGCGGGGCGCAAGTACACGGTGGGTGACCCCTTCGCCGAGGGCACCCGCCTCGGGCCGCTGGTCTCCGCCGCGCAGCGCGACCGCGTGATCCGCTACATCAACCGGGGCCAGGAGGAAGGCGCGCGCCTCGTCCTCGGCGGCACCGACGCCCCCCTCGAGCGCGGCTACTACGTCGAACCCACGATCTTCGCGGGCGTCGCGCCCGGGATGACGATCGAGCAGGAGGAGATCTTCGGGCCGGTCCTGGCGATCGTGCCCTTCGGCTCGGAGGACGAGGCCGTTCAGATCGCCGACGGCACGCCGTACGGCCTTTCCGGGGCGGTGTGGGCGGGCACCGAGGAGCGGGCGCTGGCCGTGGCCCGCCGGCTCCGCACCGGCCAGGTGGCCGTCAACGGCGGCCGGTTCAACCCGCTCGCGCCGTTCGGCGGCTACAAGCAGTCGGGCATCGGCCGCGAGCTGGGGGAAGCCGGCCTGGAGGAATACCTGGAGACGAAGGCGATCCTGCTCTAGGGGGTCTGCAGCAGGATCTTCCTACGGTCGTCCTTGGCCAGCCGGTCCACGTACAGGGTGCCGTTGAGGTGGTCGAACTCGTGCTGGAAGCAGCGGGCCAGCATGCCGCGCGCCTTGACCGTCACGGGCCGGCCGAGCCGGTCGAACCCGCGGAGCGTGACGCCCGCGGCGCGCGCGGTCGGGGCGTACAGCGGCTTGCCGGTCTCCTTGCCGGGCACGGACAGGCAGCCCTCCTCCTCGAGGACCTCCTCGGGGTCGTCGATCGTGAGCTCGGGGTTCACCACGTGGCCCTTGCGGTTGCTGATGTCGTAGACGAAGAGCCGCCGGCCCACGCCGATCTGCGGACCGGCCAGCCCCACGCCGTCGGCCATGTACATGATCGAGAACATCTCGTCGATGAGCCGGCGCAGTTCCCGGTCGAAGTCGGTGACCGGCTCGGCGGGGGTGCGCAGGACGGGGTCGCCCACGTAGCGGATCTCGCGCATGTCTCTCCTGGTCTGTCGGCCTCCGCGCCTGCCCGGTAAGGAGTCACGGGGGCGGTGGCTTGTTACTTTAGTGGAGCCCCTGAAGTCGTGTCTCGGGTGAGCACCTGCGAGACTTGGGCTGTGCGTGTCTACATCGGTGCCGACCATGCCGGCTACGAGCTCAAGAACCACCTCGTCTCCTGGCTGAAGGAGCAGAACCACGAGGTGATCGACTGCGGTCCGTTCGTCTACGACGCCGAGGACGACTATCCGGCGTTCGTGCTGCGCGCCGCTCAGGGGGTGGCGGGCGACCCCGGCAGCCTCGGCGTGGTGCTCGGCGGCTCCGGCAACGGCGAGCAGATCGCGGCCAACAAGGTGCGCGGCATCCGGGCCGCGCTCGCGTGGAACGACGACACCGCGCGGCTCGCCCGCGAGCACAACGACGCCAACGTGATCAGCCTGGGCGGCCGGATGCACCCCGTCGAGGACGCGGTGCGCTTCGTGGAGATCTTCCTCTCCACGCCGTTCTCCGGGGTCGAGCGGCACACCCGCAGGATCGGCCAGCTCTCCGACTACGAGACGACCGGCGAGCTGCCGCCGCTGCCGTAGCCGCCGCCTCCGATCACGCGCCGGGAGGCGGGCCGGTGCCCGCCTTCCGACGTTCCGTCACTCCGCCGGCCGTTCCTTGCCGCGACGCGCCTCGCGTCGCGGCATCTCGTCGCGCAGCAGTCGCCGGTCTGCGGCCTCCTGCTGCTCCGGGGTGGGCCGGGACACGTCCCGGGCCCGCATCGCGACGACCGTCGTAATCTGCAAGTTTTGCAGCGCCATGAGGCGAGCCTAGAAGATCAGGCCGCCCCACGGGCGCGGCTCCCACGACATCGCGGTGGACAGCGCGCGCAGCGCGCCCTCGCTGTGCTCGGTGATCAGGCCCGCCGCCCCCAGCGCGGTCAGGGGACGCCCGCCCAGGTACGCGGCGCCGAGCGCGTCCACGGGCAGCGTCACGTCGGCGGGGTCGCCGGTCCGCGCACAGGAGGCCTTCACCGTGCCGGGTCCCGCGCTCGCGACCAGCCGGAAGCGGCCCGCGTTCCACGGGCACACCCGGTCCTCCACCTCGATCACGAGGTCCACAGGGGAGGCGTAGGCGCGGGAGGCCAGCGCCCGGTCCACGTCCACCAGGCGGATCCACAGGTCGTCCAGCCAGCCCGCGTTGAGCTGCCGCGGCTCGGCCAGCAGATGCACGATCGGGTCGTCCACCGGGCGCGCCCAGACGCGCAGCCGCGCGCACAGGTCCCGGTCCAGCACGCTGCGCCAGGTCAGCGCGTACGCCGCGGGGTCGGTGGCGAACAGCTCCCGCAGCAGGACCTCACCGTCGGGCACGCTGTGCTCGGTCCACCCGTCCTTGACCCGGAACAGGGCGTAGCCCCGCGGCCCGTGGTCGTCCTCGACGATCACGCAGCGCAGCGGACCGTTCCCCCTGCGCTGGGCCTCCTCGTCCCCGACGACGCTGAGGCGCCAGCGCGCGTCGGAGCGGGCGTACAGGCCCGGCCGGGTGGTCCGCACGGCCTCGAAGACCTTCTCCAGGTCGGCCCGGGCCGCGGCCGGATCGGCGAGACGCACGCGCAGGGACGGGTCCGAGGGGGCGTCGTGCCGGAACGCCGAGTGCGCGGTCGGGATGCGGAAGAAGACGGAGTCGGCGGCCCTGCCGTACCCGAACCGGCCGTAGATCGCCGCCTCCGAGGCGTAGAGCGCGGCGACGGGCTCGCCCTTCTCGTGCAGGTCGCCGAGCTGGCGGGTCATCAGCGCGGTCAGGACGCCCTTGCGGCGGTGCGAGGGAAGCACGCCCACCGCGGTGACCCCGGCGACCGGCATGGGGCCGCCCGGCACGGTCATCGTGAGGCCCGCCACGACGGTGCCGCCGACGAGGAGGTCTCCGTCGTATGCCCCCAGCGAGCGGTCCACCTCGAACAGCTCGCGCCAGTGATCGCGTTCCTCGGTGTCGGAGGAGTTGAACGCCTCACGCTGGACTCGGATGAATTCCGGCCAACCGGACTCTGCGATGGGACGAACCTGGACACTCATCCGCTCACAGTAGGAGCGTGTAAAGGTCGAGGGCCAGCGAATAACCCTCGGTCCTTGGTGATCTAGGCCTTGGTCAAGTGGCTGCCCACATCGGCGGCGGGCGGATACAGTCGAGGTCATCATGAGTTCCCGTCGGACGCCGCTCATCCCTCCACGGCTCCGTGCTCTGCTGGTGCGCGTGCCGCTTCTGGTGCCGCTTGTCCGATTGCTGAGGAAGAGTTCGTCGAACGATCGCCATCGCCTGATCGCCCTGATGGTCGCCACGCTGCTTGTCGGCGTGCTCGACATCCAGGTGTCCGATCACTGGTTCTCACCCGCCCTGCTGGTACCGCTGATGCTCATCGGCGGCCTCCAGCTCCGGCTGCGCAGTCTGGCCATCCTGCTCTGCGCGGTCGTCGCCTCCCTCCTCTACATGGCCGTGGCCGGAGGCGTCATGCGGCTCGGGCCGGGGTTGCTCATCACCGTCGGCTTCACCGCCGTCCTCGCCTGGATCATGGCCCGGACGCGCGCCAAGCTCGGTGTGCAGGGCCTGCGCGGCGACGCGATGCTGCTGGAGCTGCGTGACCGGCTCAAACGCCAGAGCGAGCTGCCGCACCTCCCCAAGCACTGGGGCGGCAAGGTGGTGCTCAAGCAGGCCGGCGGCTCCTCCTTCGGGGGCGACTTCGTGGTGTCCGTACGGCAGGGCGACCGCGTGGAGATCGCGGTCGTCGACGTCTCGGGCAAGGGCGTGGACGCCGGCACCCGGGCGCTGATGCTCTCCGGGACCTTCGGCGGGCTGCTCGGCTCGGTGGACGACTTCCTGCACGCGTGCAACTCCTACCTGCACCGGCAGCGCGGCGACGAGGGGTTCGTCACCGCCGCCCACCTGAGTCTCGACCTTTCCACCGGCGAGTACGTCATCACGTCGGCGGGGCACCCGCCCGTCGTCAAGTTCGACGCGGGCACGGGCACCTGGCACGTCTCCGCGGCCAAGGGCGTGGTGCTCGGCGTGGTGCCCGACCTGCACTGCGAGCCCGACACCGGCGTGCTGCGCAAAGGCGACGCCCTGATGCTCTACACCGACGGCCTCATCGAGCAGCCGGGCCGCGACATCGACGCCGGGCTCGACCGTCTGCTGGGCGAGGCCGAGCGCCGGCTGCTGCCCACCGGATACCGGGAGGGCGCCCGGCAGATCGTCAACTCCATGTCCGCGGGGCACAACGACGACTGCGCCCTCGTTCTGATCTGGCGCCCATGAGCCACTGAACGGTGGGTTACGCTCGACACGGGCAACGCATGGAAAGAACACTTCTCCTCCACGGGGGTACGCGCTGATGAACTGGCTGTTCTTAGCCGGATTCCTGGTCCTTTTTGTGGGCCTTCTCCTCTCCATCGCGTTGCACGAGATCGGGCACCTCGTCCCCGCCAAGCTCTTCGGCGTGCGCGTGACGCAGTACATGGTGGGCTTCGGTCCCACGCTCTGGTCGCGCGGGCGCGGCGAGACCGAGTACGGCGTGAAGTGGCTTCCCTTCGGCGGCTACATCCGCATGATCGGCATGTTGCCGCCGCGGCCGAGCGATGACCCCACCAAGCTGCGCAGCGTCTCGACCGGTCCGTGGCAGGGCCTCATCGAGAACGCCAGGGCCGTCGCCTCCGAGGAGATCCGCCCCGGCGACGAGAGTCGCGTCTTCTACCGCAAGCCCTGGTGGCAGAAGGTCATCATCATGTTCGGCGGGCCGGCGATGAACTTCGTGCTGGCCTTCGCGCTGTTCTCGGTCGTCGCCATGGGCTTCGGTGTCCAGACGTACAAGCCGGTCGTCTCGACGGTGTCCCAGTGCGTGGTGCCGGCCACCCAGGCCGAGCAGCGCGATTGCCGGCCGAGTGACCCGATGACCCCGGCGGCCAAGGCCGGCCTGCTTCCGGGCGACCGCATCGTCTCCGTCGGCGGCACGCGGGTGAGCTCGTGGGAGTCGGCGACCGCGCTGATCCGCGCGCACGGTGCGGGCCGTACCGACCTGGGCGTGGTCCGCGGGGGCAAGGAGACGACGATCGGCGTGGACCTGATCGCCCAGGACCGCCCGTCGGTGGACGACCCGGACAAGATCGAGAAGAACGTCGGCTTCCTCGGTGTCGCGCCGACGATGGTCGTCGAGAAGCAGGGCCCGGGCTTCGTCGTCGGGCAGATGTGGGACTTCACCCAGCGCACCGCCGTCGCCATGGTCAACATCCCCAAGAAGATGGTGGGCGTCTGGAACGCGGCCTTCTCGGGCGAGAAGCGCGACCCGAACGGGCCGGTCGGCATCGTCGGCGCGGGGCGCTTCGGCGGTGAGATCGCGGCCTCGTCCGTCCCGCTCGAAAACAAGATCATCATCTTCATCAACCTGCTCGCGGGGCTGAACCTCGCCGTCGGCATGTTCAACCTCATCCCGCTGCTCCCGCTGGACGGCGGGCACATCGCGGGCGGCCTCTGGGAAGGGCTCAAGCGCGGCTTCGCCCGCGTCAGCCGCCGTCCCATGCCGGGGTACGTGGACGTCGCCAAGGCGTTGCCGGTCACGTACGTCATGGCGGCCCTGTTGCTGGTCATGGGCGGCCTGCTGGTCTACGCCGACCTGGTGAACCCGATCCGCCTGTCCGGCTGACCGCCGAGCCCCGGCGATGTGATGATCACGCGGGCGGGCGCGCCTCGGGGGCGGAGGCGTGCCCGCCCGCGCGATCGCGGGGGGTGAGGTGGATGGCTTCAGTACATCGAGATGTGCACGTGGTCGTAGTGGTTGGCGGTGACGCCGCCGCGGTTTGACATCGTCCGCCAGCCGGGGCTGCCGAGGTTGTAGATCCGCTGCTGCCAGATCACGTACTTGACGCCCAGCTTGGAGCCGTTCTTGATGACCCAGGCGGCGACGCTGTCGCCCAGGGCCTTCATGCCCGGGCTCGGCATGGCGCCGCCGGAACTCATCATGAAGTCGCAGGCGCGGCCGAGAGGATGCTCGCCGCCGTCGTTCTCGGCCCGGTAGCAGCCGACCGTGAACTTCAGGTCGAAGTTCTTGCTGACCTGTTCCTTCATCAGCCGGGTCCGCGGCGTGATGTTGTCGCTGCCCGAGGGCAGCTCCGGAGCCCAGCCGCCGGCAGAGCGCCTGCCCGGAGCGATCGGTATGAGCTGATCGAGCTTGGCTCGGATGTCGTCGATCAGCTTCTCGGCGTCCTTGCGCTGCCGGGCGACCTCGTCCGACCGCGTCTTGATCTCCGTGATCAGGGCGGCGGCCGCGTCCGCCGCGGCTTTGCGCTCCGCTTTGAGTGTGGCGAACTGCGAGACCACGACGGCCTGCTCGTCCTGGAGCTGGGCCAGCACGGCCGCCCCTTGCAGGTCGGGGGTGCCGAACAGGCCGAGGTCGTGCGTCTGGTAGCGCAGGCCCGCGAGGCTGACCATCTCCCGCCGTGCTGCCTCGAAGTCGCCCTCGGCCTTGGCCAGCCGCTCCTTGGCCGCCTTCTCCGACTGCTGGGCCTTGGCGAGCTCGACCCGTTTGCCGTTGTAGTCGGCGATCAGTTTGTCGATCTTCTTGCGCAGGTCGGCGAGCTGCTTCTTGAGCTGGGTCTCGCTTGGCTTGGGAGCGGCGGCGCCGGCGGCGGAGGCAGTACCGAAGACGAGGGCGGCGGCGGTCAGCGCGGCCGCGGCCGCCGGAAACGCGCGGGGCAGAGCCCACTCCTCTCCATCTGCCGGCCGGGTTAGCTGACGGGTTCGGACTGGAGAAGTCCGGGCACGTGCGTGCCTTCACCCCAGGTGCTCGGCGTCCGTCCCGTACGAGGACGGATCGCCACAAGGTCGTGGGTCCCCGGCTCCCGGGCGAGGCGCCCGGGATTAGGCGCACCGGCGGTGACCGCCGGTGCGATGGATAGTAGTGGTAAAAGCGAGGTTTGCGCTAATTAAAGTTGTAATCGATTAGAGATCAGTTCGTTATCGAGGATTCGCGAAGTATCCGGGCGGCCTCCTCGGGCGCGACGTCGTTGACGAAGGCCCCCATCGCCGACTCCGACCCCGCCAGATACTTCAGCTTGTCCGGCGCTCTCCGGACGCTGAAGAGCTGGAGGTGGAGGTAGGCCAGCTCCCGCCGGTACCGCACGGGCGCCTGGTGCCAGGCCGCCACGTACGGCATGGCCACCCCGAACAGCGCGTCAAGCCGGCGCAACACCCCGGTGTAGAGCGGCCCGAAGGCGGCCCGCTCGTCCGCGTCCAGGGAGGGCAGGTCCGGCACCCGCCGATGCGGATAGACGTGGACCTCGAACGGATAGCGGGCGGCGGCCGGGACGAACGCGATCCAGTGCTCGTTGGCCGCCACCACCCGAGGCCCCTTCCGCTCGGCGGCCAGCACGTCCGCGAAGAGGTTGCCGCCCCGGTGCCGCGCCGCGACGTCGAGCATGTGCCGGGTACGCGGCGTCACGTACGGATAGGCGTAGATCTGGCCGTGTGGGTGGGGGAGGGTGATGCCGATCTCCGCGCCCCGGTTCTCGAAGCAGAAGACTTGCTCCACCCCCGGCAGGGCGGCCAGCTCGGCGGTGCGGTCGGCCCACGCGGCGAGGACGAGCTCCACCTGGTCGGGGCCGAGCGAGGAGAAGGACGCGTCGTGGTCGGAGGTGAAGCAGACCACTTCGCACCGCCCGACGCCGGGCCGCGCCGCGCTCAGCCCGCCGGGATCGGGAAAGTCGCCCTCCATGAAACTGAACGAGGGGAAGCGGTTCTCGAAGACCGCGACGTCGTAGGCCGAGGGGATCTCCGAGGCGGGGTGCGCCGGGCAGAGCGGGCACTCGTCGGCGGCAGGCAGGTGGGTCCTGGTCTGGCGATGCCCGGCGATCGCGATCCACTCGTCCATGAGCGGGTCGTAGCGCATCTGCGAGGCGGGCGGGCGCGGCGGCAGGTCGCGCGGGTCCACCGCGCCGCGGTCGGCGTCGTCGCGCCGGTCGTAGTAGAACAGCTCCCGCCCGTCGGCCAGGTGCGTGATCGTGCGCTTCATGCCGTGGGCTCCGCCCGCTCGTTCGGCTCGGACGGATCGGCCAGCACCAGCTCGCCCACGCGCTCGGACAGTTCCGCGCGGGCCTCGGCGGGCAGGCCGGTGTCGCTCACGACGACGTCGGCCCGATCGAGTTGGGCGATCGTGCTGATGCCGACCGTGCCCCACTTGGAGTGGTCGGCCAGGACCACCAGCCGCTGCGCCGACCCGACCAGCTCGCGGTCGGTCTCGGCCTCCAGCAGGTTGGGCGTGGTGAACCCGGCGCGGACGTTCATCCCGTGGACGCCGAGGAGCAGCACGTCGACGTTCAACGAGCGGATCGCCGCCACCGCGACCGGGCCGACCAGCGCGTCGGAGGGGGTGCGTACGCCCCCGACCAGCACCACGGTCTGATCAGGCCGCCCGGACCGGTGGAACACGTCCGCGACCTTCAGCGAGTTCGTGATCACGGTCAGCTCGGGTACGTCGGCGAGGTGCCGCGCCGCCGTCCACGTGGTCGTACCGGCCGACAGCGCGACCGAGCTGCCCGGACGCACGAGACGTGCGGCGCGGCGCGCGATGGCCTCCTTCTCGGCCTGCTGCCGCGCCGATTTGGTGGAGAACCCCGGTTCCTCGGTCGACCCGGCGCCGGAGATCGTGGCGCCTCCGTGGACCTTCTCGACCAGCCCCCGCTCGGCGAGCGCCTCCAGGTCGCGCCGAATCGTCATGTCGGACACGCCGAGGTCCCGGACCAGCTCCGCGACGCGCGCGCCACCGGTTCTGCGGATCCGCTCCAGGATCGCCTGCTGCCGTAGCTGGGCCAGCATCACCGCTCCAATCAACAGATTCCAACAAACTATGCCACATTCTTGCGGGGAATCATGTTTGGTCCTGAGGATATGAGCGGCGACGCTGTACGGGCCCGGCCGCCTCATGAAGAGTGAGGGCACTGGCTGTACGACGGAAGGCGGTTCCCGCATGGGCAAGCGAGCGCGCAAGTCGAAGTCACGGAAGAAGAAGCAGGCGAACCACGGCAAGCGGCCCACCGGCCGCTAGCCGGCCCGGGCCTCGGGGCGGTGGGTGGCACCCTCGGCGCCCCCACCGTCCACCGGGGCTCAGCGCGTACGGCGGCCGCTTCGCCGGAAGTCCGCGGCGGCCGCGACCAGCACGCCGGCGACCATGAGGAGCCGCAGTCCGATGTCGGGAAACCGCGTCATGGTGTGGAAATAGCGCTCGGCGGCCACGAGATCGAGCTTGTACGACGCCACGGTGTTCATGTAGACGCTGTGCGCGATCGAGAGCACGGCCGCGAGCGCGAGCGTGCAGGCGGCGACGCCCAGTCCCGCCGACAGCGCGGCCCTGCGGCGGTTCGGCGCCAGCAGAAAGCCCGCGGCCAGCAGGGTCGCCGAGGTCGCCGGAAGGATCCAGCCGAGCGAGTTGTAGGCGAACCTGCCGGTCGTGATCAGGCGCAGCCCCTTGCGCGCCATCCTTGCGGCATCGATCCACAGGCCCTGGTAGACGGCACTGTGTGACAGGCGCGGCAGCTTCTCGGCCACCAGGCTCCTGACATGGTCCAGCTTCACGTCGAGATCCACCGGAAGCCCGCGCTGTTCGAGCGCGGCGGCCGCCTCATCCACACTCCACACCTCGCCCGCCGTCCACACAGCGACCATGGAGAGCGGCGCGAGCACGCACCCGAAGGCGATCAGGAGGGCCGCGAACCCCGCCGCGAGGTGACGGCGGGGACGGCCCGACGCCGCACGTCGCCGGCGCAGGCGGAGCGGTTCGGCGTGCGCGTCCGTCTCGGTCACACCACCGCTCCCCCCGTGCGTTTCCGGGGGAGATACCCGCGACGCCGGACGGCACGGGAAAAGGCCGGGTCAAGAAGACGTTCAGGGGAGGCGCTGCTCGACCCAGACGATCTTTCCCTGGGCGGTGGGACGCGTTCCCCAGCGGTAGGCGAACCGCTTGATCAGCATCAGCCCGCGCCCGGTGTCGTCGTCCAGGGCGGGCGTGCGCGGCGCCGGGGCCGTCGAGGAGCCGTCGGCGACCTCGCACACCAGCGTCCGGCCGCGCAGCAGACGCAGCTCGATCGGCGGCCACCCGTGCTTGAGGGCGTTGGTGACCATCTCGCTGACGATCAGCTCGGTGGTGTCGGCCAGGCTCATGAGACCCCACGCCGACAGCGTGTTCCGTACGAACCTGCGGGCCGTGCGGACGAACCGGGGGTCGTCCGACAGCGGGAAGGACGCCATCTCGTCCGGGTCGAGATCACGGACCCGGGCCAGCAGCAGGGCGATGTCGTCGCGCTCGTGCCCGGGCCGCTGGCTGTTGATGGTCAGGTCGCACATGTCCTCGAGATCTTGGAGCGGTCCCGCGAGCAGGTGGCGCAGGGCCATGATCCCCGCGTCGATGTCCCGCCGTCTGCTCTCCACCAGCCCGTCCGTGTAAAGGGCGAGGACGCTGCCCGCCGGGAGCGTCAGCTCCCGCGTCTCCAACGGGTCGCTGCCGATACCGAGCGGCAGCCCCGGCGGCATCTCGACGATCTCGGTCGACCGGTCGGGATGGAGCAGGATCGGCGGCACGTGGCCGGCCCGCGCGATCGAGCAGTTGCGCGTGATCGGGTCGTACACGGCGTACACGCAGGTGGCGATCTGCGTCGGGTCGAGGTCCTGGCTCATCAGGTTGAGCCGGAAGAGCACCTCGTCGGGGGGCAGGTCCAGGCTCGCGAGGGTGCGCGCGGCGGTGCGGAGCTGGCCCATGGTCGCGGCCGCTCTGGTGCCGTGCCCCATGACGTCGCCGACGACCAGCGCGGAGCGGCACCCGGGCAGGGGGATCACGTCGTACCAGTCGCCGCCCACGCCCATGAGGTCGCTCGCCGGGAGGTACCTGGAGGCGATCTCCATGCCGAGGGCGTGGGGCAGCTCGGCGGGCAGCAGGCTGCTCTGCAGCGTCAGGGCGGTCCGGCGCTCACGCGTGTACAGCAGGGCGTTGTCGACGCAGACGGCGGTCCGCGCGGCCAGCTCCTCGGCCACCGCGACGTCCTGTTCCTCGAACGGCGGGCCTCCCGGCCGCCGGGTGAACACCGCGCATCCCAGCACCCGTCCGCGCGCGCTGAGCGGTACGGCGAGGAAGGAGGTGTCGGTGAGCAGCGCCGCGACGGTGCTCTCCCGGTCGAGGCCGCTGCCGATCAGCCGCGCCGTCTCAGCGTCCAACTGGGGATACATGAGCGGCATGCCGGTCGCCATGCACTGGGCGTGGGGGAGCTCCGAGGGGTAGGCCGTCACTTCGTCGAGCGGGACGGCCCGCACCCACGCGTGCGGATCGTCGGCGGCGACGCCGAGGGCCATCCGCCGGACCAGCGCCGTGCCGTCCAGCGGGCGGGACGGGAACTCGCCGTCCACGACCAGCCGGTCGTGGATCAGGACTTCCGCGGTGTCGGCGAAGCGCGGAACGGCGACGTCCATGAGCTCGCGGCTCGTCTCCGCGAGATCAAGCGTCGTGCCGATGCTGCGGCTCGCCTCGTTCAGGAAGGTCAGCCGCTCGTTCGCCGAGACCGAACTGCTCCGGCGCCACTCGGACTGGTTCCCCTCTATGGGGTCCTTGATCAGGCAGTTGCGGTTCAAATCCGTTTCTCTCCGGAGAGGCAGAAGATGTCCCCGAATCGTAAAGAGAAGATCTGCCGCATTTCAGGTGTTTGCCAGATGACGGGAGCCGGATCGTCACGCGATCTCGCTCACCCGGCGGCGGCCGGGGCCGCACGAGCACCTCCGGACACGAATGAGGCCGCCTCCGATGCCGGAAGCGGCCCGTCACACTGGAAGAGCTCGTCGGGGCGACAGGATTTGAACCTGCGACTTCTTGCTCCCAAAGCAAGCGCGCTACCAAGCTGCGCCACGCCCCGCTGCGTCGATTGCGCGAGCGCTCCGGAACTCCGGTACGCTTACGCCCTGACGACCGGATGAAGTCTAGACCAGATGAAGACCGGCGCGTGCGGACGTAGCTCAATGGTAGAGCCCCAGTCTTCCAAACTGGCTACGCGGGTTCGATTCCCGTCGTCCGCTCTGATTGCGACAAAGGCCAGGTCAACCGGCATCGGATGACCTGGCCTTCGTCATGCGGCGGGTGCTGACGGATTTTTCTGATCAGCCGCACGCTTTCTGGATCAGTCGGACGCGCGGAAGCGCGCCCACACGGCCTTGCCGCCGTTGTCGAGCGCGTCCCAGCCCCACTCCTGGCTGTACGTCTCGACGATGTAGAGCCCGCGGCCGTGCTCCGAGATGAAGTCGGGCTCCTTGGGCGTCGGGACCTCGTCGCTCGGGTCGGCCACGACCAGGAGGATGTCCGGCGAGAGGCGGACCAGGGTCAATGTGATTGGGCTCTCGTCCCGCGTCTTTCCGGGATAGAGCGCGTAGCGCACGGCGTTGGTCACGAGTTCGGAGACGACCAGGGCGGCGTCGTCGCCGAGTTCGGACAGGCCCCACTCGTTCAGGGTGGAGCGGGTGACGTCCCTGGCGGTCTTCACGGAGTCGGCCTGCGGCCCGAGCGGGCAGATCGCCTGGTCCGCGGCGCCGGCGGAGCGCAGCATCTCGCGGACGCTCCGGCGGGGTAGCTGGGCGGATGGCATGGGCTTCTCCAACATCCTGCCCTTTACCTCCCGCTAGCCGCTTTTGACGTCAGTGCACCATTAGCCCAATATGCACTACGCCATGATGGGACAGCCGACCGGCCCCTGCAAGACCCAAATGCACGTGCAGTTGCCTTGTGCAGCGGCACACGACGTTTTCCGGCGACACGGCGCGATCGGCCCTTGTCATTGGGGCGTGAAGTGGTGACACTGTGTGGGCTGAGGTGTGGCTCAGATCTTTCCCTCGGCGCATGTCACGCATCGACTGAGAGGGAGGCGCCGTGACACAGACCCAGCCGGGCTCCGGGCCGACGGCGCTTCGCATCCTCCTCGGCTCCCAGTTGCGCAAGCTCCGCGAGAACAAGGGTGTCACGCGTGACGAGGCCGGCGAGGTCATCCGGGGCTCCGAGTCCAAGATCAGTCGCATGGAGCTCGGCCGCGTCGGGTTCAAGGAACGTGACGTCGCCGACCTTCTCACCTTCTACGGCGTAGAGGAGCCCCGGGCACGCTCCGCGGTGATGGAGCTGGTGGAGCGGGCCAACGAGCCCGGCTGGTGGCACCGGTTCAACGACGTGCTGCCCGCCTGGTTCCAGGCGTACGTCGGGCTGGAGGAGGCGGCCGCCCGCATCCGCACCTATGAGGTCCAGTTCGTGCCCGGTCTGTTGCAGACCAAGGAGTACGCCCGGGCCGTGATCACCGCGGGCGCCGTCGGGGCCGGGCCCGAGGAGATCGCCCGGCGGGTGGATCTGCGGCTGGGGCGCCAGCGCGTCCTGGACGGCGACGGCGGCCCGATGTTCTGGGCGGTCATCGACGAGGCGGCCCTGCGCCGCCCCATCGGCGGCGTCGAGGTCATGAGGGGCCAGCTCCAGCACCTGATCGACCTGATGAACCAGCCCAACATCACGATCCAGATCATGCCGTTCAGCTTCGGCGGACACGCCGCCGAGGGCGGCGCGTTCAGCATCTTGCGGTTCCAGGACGCCGACCTTCCCGACATCGTCTACGTCGAGCAGCTCGCCAGCGCGCTCTACCTGGACAAACGGGATGAGGTGGACCGGTACGGCGAGGTCATGGAGCGGCTCTGCGCGGTCAGCACGACCCCGGACGAGACCGCCGGGATGTTGCGACAGATCATGCTCGACCTGTGAGCAGTCGCTCCTAGGCGTGTCTCTGCCCTAGACTGCACCTTGGCGCTGGACACCCGCCACAGTGGAGCCTGCCCAAAGGGTCGTGCCAAGGCGGCGGTGCTTCGTGCCGCTCACGTGGGCGCGGCGCCCGTAACGCGCCGCGGTATCCGTGCTAGGCGCGCCCGCGATCACCAAAAGCTTGATCAAGGAGACCACCCCGTGAAGACCGCTGTCGAGGAGCTCAGCCCGACCCGGGTGAAGCTCACCGTCGAGGTGCCGTTCGAGGAGCTCGAGCCGAGCCTGGAAGCCGCCTACAAGAAGGTCGCCCAGCAGGTGCGTGTCCCCGGCTTCCGCCCTGGCAAGGTGCCCGCCCGGATCATCGAGCAGCGCTTCGGCCGCGCGGTGGTTCTCGAGGAGACCCTGAACGACGCCCTGCCCAAGCTGTACGGCCAGGCCGTGGACGAGACCGACGTGTTCCCGGTCAGCCAGCCCGAGATCGAGGTCACCAAGATCGAGGACGGCTCGCAGGTCGAGTTCACCGCCGAGGTGGACGTCCGTCCGTCCTTCGAGGTCCCGGACTTCCAGGGCGCCGAGGTCGTCGTCGACGTCGCCGAGGTGTCCGACGAGGACATCCAGACCCAGCTCGACGCCCTCCGCCAGCGTTTCGCCACGCTGACCGGCGTGGAGCGTGCGGCCGCCAGCGGCGACTACGTCGTCATGGACCTGCGCGCCGAGATCGACGGCAAGAACCTCGAGGAGCAGCAGGCCGCCGACGTCTCCTACGAGGTCGGCGCCGGCTCCGTGCTCCAGGGCCTCGACGAGGCTCTCGAGGGGCTGTCCGCAGGCGAGGAGAAGACCTTCCGCACCACCCTGGTCGGCGGTGAGAACGCCGGCGATGAGGCCGACGTGATCATCAACGTGAAGTCGGTCAAGGAGAAGGTGCTGCCCGAGCTGGACGACGAGTTCGCGCAGCTCGCCAGCGAGTTCGACACGCTCGACGAGCTGAAGGACAGCATCCGCGAGCAGGCCCGCCGCAACAAGCTCGTCGAGCAGGTCATGCAGAGCCGCGAGAAGGCCCTCGACGCCCTCCTCGAGAAGATCGACATCCCGCTGCCGGAGAGCGCGCTCAAGGCCGAGATCGACGCGCGCAAGCACAACCTCGAGCACCAGATCGCCGAGAGCGGCCTGAGCCGCGAGGCGTTCTTCCGCCTCTACCAGACGACCGAGGACGAGCGCTTCGCCGAGTTCGAGGACAGCGCCGCCAAGGCGCTGAAGTCCGGCTTCGTCCTCGACAAGATCGTCAAGGCCGAGGAGATCGGCGTCAGCGAGCAGGAGCTCACCAACTTCGTGGTGCGTCGCGCCATGCAGCTCGGTGTCGCCCCGAACACCCTGGCCCAGCACCTCGCCGACAACGACCAGCTCACGCTGGCCATGATGGAGATCGTGCGGGAGAAGGCCAAGACGGTCGTCGGTGACGCCGCCAAGGTGACCGACGAGGCCGGCAACGAGGTGGACATCAAGGCCATCTACGCCGAGCTCAACCCCGAGCAGGAGGCTGAGGGCGTCGAGGAGGCCGGCGTTCAGGAGCCCGGCTCCCAGGAGGAGTCCGCGGAGTAGGCGTTCGCCACAGGCTTCACCACGACCCCTGTCGCGCTTCGGCGCGGCGGGGGTCTCGTGTTCCCGGGTACTGGGCATGTGGGGGCGCCGGGCCCATGCGCCGTCAGCGAACAGCAACCCGACGGGGCATGAGCTGTCCGCGCCGCGCGTTAAGGTCACAAGCAAAGCCAATCGACTTCGACGCATCGGAAGGTGACGCTGTGACCAGCCCGCCGACCTTCTTCCAGCCCACTAGCTTCGGCCCGGACGCACGCGGCAGTGAGAACGGCTCGTTCCGCCTGGAGGACCAGCTCTACCAGCGGCTGCTCCGCGAGCGCATCGTGGTGCTCGGCACCCAGGTCAACGACGAGGTCGCCAACCGGCTCTGCGCCGAGCTGCTCCTCCTTGCGGCGGACGACCCGGACAGGGACATCTGGCTGTACATCAACTCGCCCGGCGGCTCGGTGACGGCCGGAATGGCGATTTACGACATGATGGAGTACGTGCCGAACAACGTGTGCACCGTCGCGATGGGTCTGGCCGCCTCCATGGGCCAGTTCCTTCTCTGCGCGGGGGCACAGGGCAAGCGGTACGCGCTTCCTCACGCCCGCATCATGATGCACCAGCCGTCGGGCGGCATCGGTGGAACCGCGGCGGACATCGCGATCCAGGCAGAGCAGATGCTCTACGTGAAGAAGACCCTGGCTGAGCGGATCGCTTTCCACACCGGTCAGCCACTCGAGCAGATCGAGCGCGACTCCGACCGTGACCGCTGGTTCACGGCCGAGGAGGCCAAGGACTACGGCTTCATCGACCACGTCGTGCGCAGCGCACGGCAGGTGCCCTCCGAGGGCGCCGTCTCATGAGCGGAGCTTTCGAAGTGAATGAGCTGATCCGGCCAGGAGACATCAACGGCCGTTACATCATCCCTTCGTTCGTCGAACGCACGACGTACGGCGTGAAGGAGATGAACCCGTACAACAAGCTGTTCGAGGACCGCATCATCTTCCTCGGCGTGCAGATCGACGACGCCTCGGCGAACGACGTCATGGCGCAGCTGCTCACCCTGGAGTCGCTCGACCCGGACAGGGACATCAGCATCTACATCAACTCGCCGGGTGGTTCGTTCACCGCCATGACGGCGATCTACGACACGATGCAGTTCGTCCGCCCGGAGATCCAGACGGTCTGCCTCGGGCAGGCGGCGTCCGCCGCGGCGGTGCTGCTGGCCGGCGGCACGCCCGGCAAGCGGTTCGCGCTGCCGAACGCCCGCGTCCTGATCCACCAGCCCTCCACCGAGGGCGGCGGCCAGGGTAGCGACATCGAGATCCAGGCTCGGGAGATCCTGCGCATGCGGGACCTGCTCGAGGACATTCTGGCGCGGCACTCGGGCAAGTCGCCGGACGAGGTCCGCAGGGACATCGAGCGCGACAAGATCCTGAGCGCCGAGGAGGCAAAGGCGTACGGGCTGGTGGACGACATCATCCCGACGCGGAAGAAGCGCGCCGCGGCGATCGCTTCCTGAGGAAGTCGAAGGCACCGGAACGGTGCCCATTTGGGCACGTTCCGGTGCGACTCACCGTCAGGGGGCTCACTGAGGGTCTGGGAGACGGTAACGTCGATACCTGAGCGGGATGACGTTTTCGCACCGACTCAGAGCGCGCGGCGGACGGAAATGACCGCGTCAGCAGGGCGGTCCCACGCAAAGGAGTATCTGGGGTGGCACGCATCGGCGACGGGGGAGACCTGCTGAAGTGTTCGTTCTGCGGCAAGAGCCAGAAGCAGGTCAAGAAGCTTATCGCCGGACCCGGCGTCTACATCTGCGATGAGTGCATCGACCTCTGCAACGAGATCATCGAAGAGGAGCTCTCCGAGTCCTCTGAGCTGAAGTGGGACAACCTCCCCAAGCCGCGCGAGATCTACGAGTTCCTTGAGGCCTACGTCATCGGACAGGACAAGGCGAAGAAGGCGCTTTCGGTAGCGGTCTACAACCACTACAAGCGCGTCCAGTCCGGTGAACGTGCCCGGGACGACGGCCTGGAGCTGGCCAAGTCCAACATCCTGCTCCTCGGGCCCACCGGTTCCGGCAAGACGCTGCTCGCGCAGACGCTCGCCAAGATGCTGAACGTGCCGTTCGCGATCGCCGACGCCACCGCGCTGACCGAGGCCGGCTACGTCGGAGAGGATGTCGAGAACATCCTGCTCAAGCTGATCCAGGCGGCCGACTACGACGTGAAGAAGGCCGAGACCGGCATCATCTACATCGACGAGGTCGACAAGATCGCGCGCAAGAGCGAGAACCCGTCGATCACGCGAGACGTCTCCGGTGAGGGCGTCCAGCAGGCCCTGCTGAAGATCCTTGAGGGCACCACCGCGAGCGTGCCCCCGCAGGGCGGGCGCAAGCATCCGCACCAGGAGTTCATCCAGATCGACACCACGAACGTGCTGTTCATCTGCGGTGGCGCCTTCGCCGGGCTCGAAAAGATCATCGAGTCCCGGATCGGCAAGAAGGGGATCGGCTTCAACGCCATCATCCGGTCCAAGGAGGAGGTGGACTCCTCGGACATCTTCTCCGATGTCATGCCGGAGGACCTGCTCAAGTTCGGCATGATCCCCGAGTTCGTCGGCCGGCTCCCCGCGATCACCTCGGTGCACAACCTCGACCGGGACGCGCTGATCCAGATCCTCACCGAGCCGAAGAACGCGCTCGTCAAGCAGTACCGCCGCCTTTTCGAGCTGGACAACGTCGAGCTGGAGTTCAGCGACGACGCGCTCGAGGCGATCGCGGACCAGGCGATCCTGCGCGGCACCGGCGCCCGGGGCCTGCGGGCCATCCTGGAGGAGGTCCTGCTCTCGGTGATGTACGAGGTGCCCTCCCGCGAGGACGTCGCCCGCGTCGTCATCACCCGCGAGGCGGTCCTGGAGCACGTCAACCCGACGCTCGTGCCGCGGGACCAGCTCCAGGCGAAGCAGCAGCGCACGCCCAGGGAGAAGTCCGCCTGACCCGCGCGAAACGGCCGCGCGGGCACTCGACCGCAGATGGTGGCATGGGAGCGGACGTGGACGGCCATAGAATTGGTCACCGTGACAACGCCTGAACTGCCAACTCAGTACGCACCCGCCGACGTCGAGACCCGAAGCTACGAGCGCTGGGTATCGGAGGGCTTCTTCACCGCGGACCCGGGCAGCGGGCGTGAGCCATACAGCATCGTGCTCCCCCCGCCGAATGTGACCGGTTCGCTGCATGTGGGACACGCCCTCGACCACTCGATCCAGGACGCGCTGACCCGCCGGGCCCGGATGCGCGGCATGGAGACGCTGTGGGTCCCAGGAATGGACCACGCCGGCATCGCCACCCAGAACGTCGTCGAGCGCGAAATCGCCAAGGAAGACCTGTCCCGCCACGATCTGGGACGCGAGGCGTTCGTCGATCGGGTGTGGCAGTGGAAGGAAGAGTCCGGCGGGCGCATCCTCGGCCAGATGCGGAAGCTCGGCGACGGCGTCGACTGGTCGCGCGAGCGCTTCACGATGGACGAGGGCCTCTCCCGGGCCGTCCAGACCATCTTCAAGAAGCTCTTCGACGACGGGCTCATCTACCGCGCCGAGCGCATCATCAACTGGTGCCCCCGCTGTCTCACCGCGCTCTCCGACATCGAGGTGGAGCACAGCGAGGACGAGGGAGAGCTCGTCTCCATCCGGTACGGGTCGGACGAGACGGAGATCGTGGTCGCGACCACGCGGGCCGAGACGATGCTCGGCGACACCGCGGTCGCGGTCAACCCGTCCGACGAGCGCTACGCGCACCTCGTCGGCCAGCTCGTGGAGCTCCCGCTCACCGGCCGCCGCATCCCGATCGTCGCGGACGAGCACGTGGACCCGTTCTTCGGAACGGGCGCGGTGAAGGTGACTCCCGCCCACGACCCCAACGACTTCGAGATCGGCCGCCGCCACTCGTTGCCGTCGGTCGCCGTGATGGACGAGCGCGGTGTGATCACCGCCCACGGCCCCTTCCAGGGACTGGACCGGTTCGAGGCCCGGCCCGCGGTCGTCGCCGCTCTGCGACAGCAGCGCAGGATCGTCGCCGAGAAGCGGCCGTACCTGCACTCGGTGGGCCACTGCTCCCGCTGCAAGACCGTTGTGGAGCCGCGCCTGTCGCTGCAGTGGTTCGTCAACGTGTCGCCGCTGGCCAAGGCCGCGGGCGACGCGGTCCGCGACGGGCGGACCCGCATCCACCCGCCGGAGCTGGCCAAGCGCTACTTCGACTGGGTCGACGACATGCACGACTGGTGCATTTCCCGCCAGCTCTGGTGGGGGCACCGGATCCCCGTCTGGTACGGCCCGGCGGGCGAGGTCGTGTGCGTCGGCCCGGACGAGGAGCCGCCGGCCGGCTACGTCCAGGACCCGGACGTGCTCGACACCTGGTTCTCCTCAGGGCTCTGGCCGTTCTCCACGCTGGGCTGGCCGGAGATCACCCCTGAGCTCAAGCGGTTCTACCCGACGTCCGTGCTGGTCACCGGATACGACATCCTCTTCTTCTGGGTCGCCAGGATGATGATGTTCGGCCTGTACGCCATGGACGGGCAGCCGCCGTTCCGCACGGTGGCCCTGCATGGCATGGTCCGCGACCAGTTCGGCAAGAAGATGTCCAAGTCGTTCGGGAACGTGGTCGATCCGCTGGACTGGATCGCCCGCTACGGCGCCGACGCCACCAGGTACACCCTCCTGCGCGGGGCCAACCCGGGCTCTGACGTGGCCATCAGCGAGGACTGGGCGGCGGGTTCGCGCAACTTCTGCAACAAGATCTGGAACGCGACCAGGTTCACGCTCATGAACGGCGCGGTGTCGGACGGCCTGCCGTCCGAGCTCACCGCCGCCGACCGCTGGGTGCTGTCGAGGCTGCAGAGCGTGATCGCGTCTGTGGACGCGGCCTTTGAGGACTTCGAGTTCGCCAAGGCCTCCGACGTCCTCTACCACTTCGCCTGGGACGAGGTGTGTGACTGGTATGTCGAGCTCGCCAAGATCCAGATCTCCCAGGGCGGACAGGTCGCGGAGAACACCAAGCGCGTTCTCGGCCACGTCTTCGATGCCCTGCTGCGGTTGCTGCACCCGCTGGTGCCGTTCGTGACCGAGGAGCTCTGGCGGGCCCTGACCGGCGGAGAGTCACTGGTCGTGGCCGACTGGCCGGTCCCCGTGGCGGAGCTGGCCGACCCGAGAGCCGAGGAGGAGATCGCCGCGCTCCAGGAGCTCGTGACCGAGGTGCGCAGGTTCCGCTCTGACCAGGGACTCAAGCCTGGCCAGCGGGTGGCTGCCCGGCTGTCCCTCGCCGGTACGGCTCTCGCCCCCCACGAGGAGGCCGTCCGGGCGCTGCTTCGGCTGAACGCGCCAGGGGAGACCTTCACGGCCACCGCCCGCATCGCAGTGGGGGGTGTGGACGTGGAGATCGACACCGCCGGGGCCATCGATGTCGTCGCGGAGCGCAAGCGCCTGGAGAAGGATCTCGCTGTCGCGCGCAAGGAGCAGGCCCAGGTCCTTGGGAAGCTCGGCAACGAGCAGTTCATGGCCAAGGCGCCCGAAGACGTGGTGGCGAAGGTGCGTGCCCGTGCCGCGCAGGCCGAGGAGGACATCGCGCGCCTCGAGGCCCAGTTGGCCGCACTTCCCGCCTAGATGTCATACGGGTCGGCCGACGCAGGTTTGAGGCGACCAGAGCTGGGAATGATGCTCAGGTTGCCTCAGGCGTGCGCGGTCGGCCCTGAGGGGTGGTAAGGTTCTTTCTCGCAGGACACACCGGCGCGTCTCACTCCCTTAGTGGAAATGAGTGCTACGGTTCCTGTATCTCCTCCAACTTCCCGGTAATTCCGGCTGTTCGGGCGCAATTCGACAGAATTGCGAACGGATAGTAATTTGGAGGGGTTGCCCCGGAAACGGGGCGGCTGCGATTCCTCTGGAGTTGCGCGGTTCGGGTCAAGTGCTCCGAAATGGGGCGGTTTGACACGGACCGGGCGACACGGAAGAATAGTAAACAGAAAGAACGAAGCGAATAACGCCCCGGAGCGGATGGCTCGGTTTCGAGTCTGAGGTGATGGTGGTCGCGTCCGTTTCTTGAGAACTCAACAGTGTGCTAAAAGCCAGTGCATGATGCACAACCCCGTCCTTACCTGCATCTTTGGGTGTGGGGGGATGGATTCCTTTGGTTGACATTCATGTTGAATGTTGGCCAGGAAAAACTCGAAGACATTGTTTGGAGAGTTTGATCCTGGCTCAGGACGAACGCTGGCGGCGTGCTTAACACATGCAAGTCGAGCGGAAAGGCCCTTCGGGGTACTCGAGCGGCGAACGGGTGAGTAACACGTGAGTAACCTGCCCCTGACTCTGGGATAAGCCTGGGAAACTGGGTCTAATACCGGATATGACTACTTCGGGCATCCGATGGTGGTGGAAAGTTTTTTCGGTTGGGGATGGACTCGCGGCCTATCAGCTTGTTGGTGGGGTAGTGGCCTACCAAGGCGACGACGGGTAGCCGGCCTGAGAGGGCGACCGGCCACACTGGGACTGAGACACGGCCCAGACTCCTACGGGAGGCAGCAGTGGGGAATATTGCGCAATGGGCGAAAGCCTGACGCAGCGACGCCGCGTGGGGGATGACGGCCTTCGGGTTGTAAACCTCTTTCAGCA
>NZ_BBYJ01000030.1 GCF_001528665.1 Microtetraspora malaysiensis | reverse complement strand
GGATGCGTATGCGAAGCCGCGGGTGGCGGGGGATGAGCGGCCGCTTCGGGTGCGGAACGCGGATGTGTTGATCGCGTTGTTGGAGCAGCAGATCGGTACCGAGTTGCTGGTGTTGATCAACGCCGAGTCCCTTCCCGATGACCCTCCCGCTTCTTCACCGGGCGAGACGTCCGGCTCCTCATCAGCGGGAACGCCCACGCCTTCGCGGCCGAAGGCGTCCGACTCCACACCGGCCGGAACGTCCTCCTTCTCGGGTGGGCAGGCGTCTGCCGCTTCGTCGGCCGACGCGTCCGGCTCGCCGGAAGGCAGCGCTCACGATGGTGTGCGGCGTGATCGCCCTGCCCGGGACAATGAGCGGCTCGGCCACAGCGATCAAGATGACACGAGCCGCGAGCAGGACACCCGCAGCAACGGGCGACCCGACCAGAGCGCTGGGCACGACGCAGGGCATCGCCGGGAAACTCACGACGGCGGGCGGCGAGATGAAGGCACTCAACGCGACACGGACGGACGTGGCCAGAGAGCACCTGGCCAGGACACTCGCGACGGCGGGCAGCATGGCCGGAGCGCTGGACGCGACGCGGACGAACGCGGTCAGAGAACGGGCGACCAGGACACCCGGGCCGGTAGGCCGAACGATCGGCCTGCCCGCGATGGCGAACAGCGCAAACGAGGACCGGGACACGCACGGGGACAAGGCCAGGCGCGGGGACCGGGACAGGAACAGGAGCGGGGACAAGCACAGGGGCGGGGTGCGGACTGGGCGACGCCCGGCGGGCTCATCTCAGGACGCACGCTGCCCGGGCTGCTGCTCGCCACCGGACAGCTTCTGCCCGTCACCGACATTCACCGTCTCGCCCAGACCTCCGGCCTCACCCGCCTGGTCATGGACGCCGACGGCTGCGTCCTCGACGTCGGACGCACCGCCCGCCGCGCCACCCGACGACAACGCCGCGCCATCCTCACCCGCTACACCCGATGCATGGTCGACCACTGCCCCATGCCCGCCCACCTCTGCCAGATCGACCACATCACCAACTGGTCCGACGGCGGCACCACCGACCTGGACAACCTCGGACCCACCTGCCAGTTCCACAACCGCGACCGCTACCGCAACCCCACTCACTACCAACTCCACCGCGCCGGCAAGAACCGCTGGGGATTCACCTACCTCGGCCCCCGGTCGTCGATGCGTGCGGGGCGAGCACGGTAGTCCTGCCGTCGCCACTCCTGCAGCAGCTCGGTGGTGCTCGGGCAGTCGGCCCGGCAGCGGCCGTCCTACGGGGTTGTTCTGGCCGTCAGCGGGTCGGGGCCTGGCCACCGCTGGGTCGGGGCCGGCGGGTCGTCGACGCGGTCGCATCCGGCCGGACGGGGACTTCGCCTCCGTCGTCGTGCCAGGTCGTCGTGCCACCGCGCCTGACTTACCGAGCGTGCCGAGCCTGGCCCGGTGATCCTGACCCGCCGAACCTCACCCGCCGTGCGCTCCGTGGAAGGGCGTGGTGACGCCCTCGTACGCGAGGTGGAGGGCCATGCCCATGTCGGCGTGGGCGAGGTTGTGGCAGTGGTTCATCCACATGCCCGGGTTGTTGGCGAGGAAGGCCACCTCCCACACCTCGCCGGGGCGTACGTCGAAGGTGTCGACGTACAGAGGGCTGCCGGTCGGCGTGCGGCCGTCGCGGCTGAGGACGAGCACCCGGTGTCCGTGGAGATGCCAGGGGTGGGTCTCACGTCCCCGGTTCACGACCTTGATCCGGACCAGGTCGCCTTCCGCCACCTTCTGAGTGGGGATGGAGGGGAACGCCTGCCCGTTGACCGTCTGCGCGTACGCCGGCCGGCCGTTGACCATGGCGAGGCCCTGATCGAGGACGAGGGTGAATCTGCGGTCGGCCGGCGCGCTCGGGTCGAACGGCGGCGTCGCGGGCCGCCCGTACGCGAGGGGGTCGAGCTCCGGCCAGCTCGCGGTGGACGTCACCGCGCCGGATGGTCCGGGGGAGGGGGTGGCGGCCGTTTTTGCGGCCTTGGTGGGTGTTCTCGCCTGGGAGGCGCCGGATACGGGAGGCGACAGCCGTAGCCCCTCGATGCGGTCGTCCACGATCAGCCGCACCTCTCCGTTCCCGGCCGGGTCGAGTTCGAGCGGCATGGTGAAGACGAGGTCGTACCGGCTCCCCGCAGGTAGCCGCAGGCCGACCTCACTGACCTCGCCGGGTTCGATCACGTCGTTGCCGTCGATCGCCGCCAGCCGGTACGGCGTGCCGGTCAGGGCGAACCGGTGCGGCGTGTTGTCGGTGTTGACCAGGCGCAGGCGCACCGGCATGCCGGGGGCGACCCGCTGCTCGATGGGCTGGTCGTGGTTGCCGAGGACGGTCATCCCGGAGAACGTGTGCACGGGGAGGGTGAGGTCCACGCCCTCGGTTCTGGGGGCGGTGCGGGGGCGGACCACGAGGGTGCCGTACAACCCCATCCGCACGCCGAGGTCGGACACCTCGTGGGTGTGGTACCAGTACGTGCCGGCCTGGGTGGCGAGGAAGCGGTAGACGAACTCCTCGCCGGGCATGACCGAGTTCTGGGTCAGGCCGGGGACGCCATCCTCGCCGGAGGGCACGTCGTAGCCGTGCCAGTGGAGCGTCACGCCCGACTCGATGTCGGCGTTGCGCAGCCGTACCTCGATCAGGTCGCCCTCGACGGCGACGATCGGCGGGCCGGGCACCTGGCCGTTGAAGGTCCAGGCGGTGACCTGCTGTCCGGACGACAGGGCGATGGTGGAGGTACGCGCGGTCAGCATGTACCGGCGCACCCTGCCGCCCTCGGTCGGAGTGGTCGGGCCGCGCAGCGAGGTCACCGGTACGGCCTGCTCTCCACGCCGTTCGTACCGCGCGTGCTGCTCGTCGGAGACGCCGCCGAGGTCGCTCGCCTCACCCGGCGCGAGCGCCAGCCCGGTCCCGAGCAGGCCGACCGCGAGGATCGCGGACATACCGGGGCGCAGGCCGCGTACCGGAGGGCAGGCGATCCGCCAGCTCACCAGCAGGGCGACCCCGAAGAACGCGATCGTGAGCAGGCCGGTGCTCCAGGTCGCGGGATAGCCGAGCAGGAGGGTGTGCACCAGCCCCGCCGCGGCGGCGAATCCGGCGCCGAACAGAGGCATGACCACGATCGGCCGGGCCGCGGCGACCCCGCGCCCACGGGCCGCCTCGACCAGGCGCGGCCCGGCGAGCACGGCCGCGACCAGGACGGCGAGGCCGAGAAGGGGCACCGCGATGATGACCTTCTCCTGGACGAACCACCAGCCGGCCCGGGCGAGCGCGATCACGCAGGCCATCCGGGCCAGTGTCAGCAGCACGGCCACGGGAAGCACGGCCAATGCCGCTTTCGGACGCCGGGTGGCGGCCGCCGCCCCGGTCCCGAGCCACGCGAGCGCGGTCAGGGCCGAGGCGAGAAGGTCGAGCGCGAGCAGCCCCGAAACGGTCATGGCACCGGTGCCGTCACGGTTCTCGGAGTCGCTCCGTCAGCGGACGCGAGCCGGCGGGCTCCGGCGAGCACCCGCCCGGCGACGGCCATGATGGCCAGGCCGTTGATCGCGTGCAGGCCGAACACGGCGAGTGACGCGGCGGTGGTGTTGCCGGTGCCGTCGTTCAGCGCCCGGCCCAGCATGATGATGATCATCTGGACGACGACGAGGCCGAGCGGCAGGATGCTCAGGCCGATCAGGCGGCCCGGAGCCTTCACCAGCGTGGCCACCACGGTGATCACCAGAGACAGGACCGGGATGGCCATCATCCCGAGCGTGGCGTGCAGCTCGTACGAGTCGCTGGTCTGCGGCCGGTCGAAGGCGCCGATCCCCGCGAAGTAGAACTGCGCGAGTACGGCGATCAGTTGCAGGCCGGCCAGCGCGACGTAGATCCTGCGCACGGTGCGCTCCCTTCAGATACGTGGGTTCGGGAGGATCCTGTCCCATCACGCCCGCGCCGTCGTCGTCCGGCCAGAGGCACGTCGAGTACGACCAGGGGAGTACGCGAGGGGGGTGCGGCGTCTCGCCCGTCGCCGGAGGAAGGTGCGATGGCTTCCCCCAGGACAGGCGACGTCCGGTTTGGATCTACTCAGATCACGCTCAGGTCATGATCAAATTATGCTCGCGCCGGGCACTCAGATCAGGCCGAGCGCCAGCATGGCGTCGGCGACCCGCTTGAAGCCGTCGATGTTGGCGCCCGCCACGTAGTTGCCGGCCAGGCCGTACTCGTCGGCGGTGCTCAGGCAGCGGTCGTGGATGTCGCGCATGATCTCGCGCAGCCGGCGCTCGGAGAACTCGAACGTCCACGAGTCGCGGCTCGCGTTCTGCTGCATCTCCAGCGCGCTGGTGGCCACGCCGCCCGCGTTGGCGGCCTTGCCCGGTCCGAAGGCCACGCCCGCGTCCACGAAGATCCGGATCGCCTCGGGCATGGTCGGCATGTTGGCGCCCTCGCCCACGGCGACGCAGCCGCCGCGGACCAGCCGCTCCGCGTCCTTTCCGGTGATCTCGTTCTGCGTGGCGGACGGCATCGCCACCTCGCAGTCCACCTCCCAGACGCTGCGGCCGGGCACGAACACGGCGCCGTCGCCGCCGCGCTTGGCGGCGTACGCGCTCAGCCGCTTGCGCTCGACCTCCTTGACCTGCTTGAGCAGGTCGAGGTCGATGCCCTTCTCGTCGACGACGTATCCGGAGGAGTCGGAGCAGGCGACCACGACGCCGCCGAGCTGACGTACCTTCTCGATCGTGTAGATGGCGACGTTGCCCGACCCGGACACCACGACGCGCTTGCCCTCGAAGGACGTGCCGCGCGCCTTGAGCATCTCCTCGACGAAGAAGGCGCAGCCGTACCCGGTGGCCTCGGTGCGGACCTGGGCGCCGCCGAAGCTGAGTCCCTTGCCGGTGATGACGCCGGACTCGTATCGGTTCGTGATGCGCTTGTACTGCCCGAAGAGGTAGCCGACCTCGCGGCCGCCGACGCCGATGTCACCGGCGGGGACGTCGGTGTACTCGCCGATGTGGCGGTAGAGCTCGGTCATGAAGCTCTGGCAGAAGCGCATGATCTCGCGCTGGGAGCGGCCCTTCGGATCGAAGTCCGAGCCGCCCTTGCCGCCGCCGATGGGCAGGCCGGTCAGGCTGTTCTTGAAGATCTGCTCGAAGCCGAGGAACTTGATGATCCCCAGATAGACCGAGGGGTGGAAGCGAAGCCCGCCCTTGTACGGCCCGAGCGCGCTGTTGAACTCGACCCGGAAGCCGCGGTTGATCTGCACCTCGCCCTGGTCGTCCTCCCAGGGAACCCGGAAGATGATCTGCCGCTCGGGCTCGCAGATGCGCTCGATGATCTTCGATTCCGCATACTCCGGGTGCTTGCCGAGAACCGGGCCGATGCTCTCCATCACCTCGCGTACAGCCTGGTGGAACTCGATTTCCCCGGGATTGCGGCGCAAAACGTTGTCGTAGATGGTCGACAGCTTCTCGTGTAGCACCCGGTACCCCGTTCGTCAGGTCTGGTGGTCCATGCCCCCTAATCTTATGAGTCCCGACTTGACGCTGTTATGCCGGATCGGCACGTCAGCGCCGCTTTGCGTCCATATTTCGGACAAAGGCGGTGGACGTCGGCTTTACCTGCGGCTCCTGTTACGGTGGGTCGCTTGCGTGGCCTCTCTTGCCATGCTCTGTTGTAGGTCTCTTGATGCTCTCTTGACGGAGGCGTTCGGTGGTGCGGCGGTCTTTTGCGGCGGGGCCGGCGAGGTGAAGGGACGGCAGACCGGGTGGGGCTCGGCCATGCTCAACCGGTTCCAGAACCCGACACAGGTCCTGGCGACCTGTTTCGGCAGCGTGATCCTGCTCGGCACTCTTCTCCTGAGGCTGCCGATCGCGACCACCTCGGGCGAGTCCGCCGACTGGGTGTCCGCCCTGTTCACCGCCACCTCCGCTGTCTGCGTGACAGGGCTGGCCATCGTCGACACCGGTGGGCACTGGTCGGCCTTCGGTGAGGGAGTGATCGCCGGGCTGGTCCAGATCGGCGGGTTCGGGATCATGATTCTGGCCACCCTGTTCACCATGATCGTGTCGAACCGGATGGGGCTGCGCGCCCGCCTCATGGCCCAGGCCCAAACCAGCACGCTCACCGTCGCCGACGCCCGGCGGGTGGTCCGCAACGTCATCGTCTTCAGCCTCGTTTCGGAGGCGGTCGTGGCCGTGATCCTCACCGGCAGGCTGATGATCGGGTACGGCGAGTCGTTCGGCACGGCGCTCTATCACGGCGTCTTCCACGCCATCTCCGCGTTCAACAACGCCGGATTCTCCCTGTGGCCGGACAGCCTGACGCGTTTCGTGTCCGATCCGTGGATCTGCCTGACCATCGCCGGAGCGGTGATCGTCGGCGGGCTGGGCGTCCCGGTGATATTCGAGCTGCTGCGTTCCTGGCGTCGCCCCAGCCGATGGACGGTGCTCACCCGTGTAACGGTGGTCGTCACCACGCTGCTGCTCTCCGTGAGCACCATGGTGTTCCTGATGACCGAGTGGCGCAATCCGGGCACCCTGGGGGCGCTCAAGGACTCCGACAAGCTGCTGGCCAGCTTCTTCACGGCCGTCATGCCGCGGTCCTCCGGCTTCAACACCATCGACGTCTCCCAGATGGAGTCGTCGAGCTGGCTGGTCACCGACATCCTGATGTTCGTGGGCGCGGGCAGCGCGGGCACGGGTGGGGGCATCAAGGTGACCACGCTCGGGTTGCTCGCCTTCGTCATCTGGGCGGAGATCCGGGGCGAGCCTCAGGTCAACATCGGGCACCGCAGGCTCACCGAGTCCGCGCAGCGTCAGGCTGTCGCGATCTGCATGCTCGGCGTGGCGCTCGTCGCCATAACCACGTACGTGTTGCTGATCATGACCCCACACAGCCTGGACCAGGTGCTGTTCGAGGCGGTCTCCGCCTTCAGCACCACGGGCCTGTCCACCGGGATCACCCCCGATGTGCCGCCGGCCGGGCACCTGATGCTGGTGGTGCTCATGTTCATCGGCAGGATCGGCCCCCTCACGCTCGGCTCGGCGCTCGCCCTCAAGGAGCGCACCCGCCGCTACGAACTACCCGAGGAGCGAGTCATCGTTGGCTGAGAAGAAGAACGACCCCGTCGTGGTGATCGGGCTCGGCCGTTTCGGCAGATCCCTCGCGCTGGAGCTGGTGCGGAGGGGGGCCGAGGTCCTGGCCATCGACAGCCGCCCCAAGCTGGTGCAGAGCCTGGCCGGGCAGATCACGAACATCGCGACCGCGGACGGCACCGACATCGAGGCTCTGCGCCAGCTCGGCGTGCCGGACTTCTACCGCGCCGTGGTCGCCATCGGCAGCGACCTGGAGGCGAGCATCCTCGCCACCTCGCTGCTCGTCGAGCTGGAGATCGAGGACATCTGGGCCAAGGCGGTCAGCCGGCAGCACGGCCGGATCCTGCACCGGATCGGCGCCCACCATGTCGTCTTCCCCGAGCACGACATGGGGGAGCGGGTCGCGCACATGGTCAGCGGCCGGATGCTCGACTACGTCGAGGTGGACGAGGGGTTCGCTCTGGTCAAGACCCACCCGCCCAAGGAGTTCGTCGGCGTACCGCTGGGGGAGTCCAAGCTGCGCCACAAGTACGGTGTGACGATCGTCGCGGTCAAGAGCCCCGGCGAGGAGTTCACCTACGCCACCCCCGACACCGAGCTGTCGTACGGCGACATCGTGCTCGTCTCCGGCAGGAGCGACAACGTCGAGCGCTTCGCCGAACTCCCCTGAGCCCTGCGCCTGACCCCCTGACTGAGCTCTGAGCCCCTGACTGAGCCTGACCCCCGGCCTCCGAGCCCCCGAGCCCCAAGTCTGAGTCGGAGCCGTAACGGCTCGGCGAGGGCCGATGATGCCCCATCTGTCGCATAAGAGGCAATTGGTCACTTTGTCTGTCATTTATCGGGTTTTGCGGAGATCGAGGAGCTGGTCGAGGGGTCGACTGGGCATAATTCGCCTTGGTCACACGTTTGCTTAGCTGTACTAACTTCTTCGAGGCTAGGGGGCAGAGAAGATGTGCGGTATAGCCGGCTGGATCGACTACAACCGTGATTTGGGAGCCGAGCGCGACACCGCCCGGGCCATGACCGAGACCATGGCGTGCCGGGGCCCGGACGCCGAGGGACTGTGGACGGAGCCGCACGCGGCGCTCGGCCACCGCAGGCTCGCCATCATCGACATCGAGGGCGGTCGCCAGCCGATGGCGGCGGAACACGACGGGCGGCTGCTCGCCGTCCTCACCTACAGCGGCGAGGTCTACAACTTCCGCGAGCTGCGCGCCGAACTGGCCGTCCGCGGCCACCGCTTCCGCACCGAGAGCGACACCGAGGTCGTCCTGGAGGCGTACCTGGAGTGGGGCGAGGACTTCGTCGACCGGCTCAACGGCATGTACGCCTTCGCGATCTGGGACGCGCGGCGCGAGGAGCTGCTCCTGGTCCGCGACCGGATGGGCATCAAGCCGCTGTACTACTACCCGACCCCGTCCGGGGTGCTGTTCGGCTCCGAGCCCAAGGCGATCCTCGCCAACCCGCTCGTTGAGCGGGTGGTCGACGCCGACGGGCTGCGCGAGCTGCTCGCCTTCGTCAAGACGCCCGAGAGCGCCGTCTACCGGGGCATGTACGAGGTCCGCCCCGGCCAGATCGTCCGGGTCCGCCGCGAGGGCCTGACCAAGCGCCGCTACTGGCGGCTCGAGTCCCGCGAGCACACCGACGATCTCCCCACCACGATCTCCACGATCCGCGGGCTGCTGGACGACATCGTCGGCCGCCAGCTCATCTCGGACGTGCCGCTGTGCACGCTGCTGTCCGGTGGTCTCGACTCCAGCGCGGTGACCGCGCTGGCCGCCCGGTCCCTGGGATCGACCAAGGTGCGCTCGTTCTCGGTCGACTTCGCCGGGTACACCGAGAACTTCCAGCCCGACGCCATGCGCGACACCCCCGACGGGCCGTACGTCCACGACGTGGTCGAGCACATCGGCGCGGACCACACCGACATCGTGCTGAACTCCGCCGACCTGATGAACCCGGCCGTACGCGCCGCGGCGCTGCGGGCGCGTGACATCCCGATGGGCATGGGCGACATGGACACGTCGCTCTACCTGCTGTTCAAGGCGATCAGGGAGCGCTCGACGGTGGCGCTGTCCGGTGAGTCCGCGGACGAGGTGTTCGGCGGCTACAAGTGGTTCCACGACCCGGACACGGTGAACGCGGGGACCTTCCCCTGGCTGGCCACCGTGGGCGTCGGCCACCGTAACGGCCTCACCACGCTGTTCGACGAGCCGCTGCTGCGCAAGCTGGACATCCCCGCCTACCGGGCGGACTCCTACCAGCAGGCACTGGCCGCGGTGGAGCCGCTGCCCGGAGAGAGCGGCCTGCAGAAGCGGATGCGCGAGGTGAGTCATATGCACCTCACCCGCTTCGTGCAGATCCTGCTCGACCGCAAGGACCGGATGAGCATGGCCGTCGGCCTTGAGGTGCGTGTCCCGTTCTGCGACCACCGTCTGGTGGAGTACGTCTTCAACACCCCGTGGGCGATGAAGACCTTCGACGGCCGGGAGAAGAGCCTGCTGCGCGCCGCCACCGGCGACGTCCTGCCGCGCTCGGTCGTCGAGCGCCGCAAGAGCCCGTACCCCTCGACACAGGACCCCGCGTACGAGCGGGCGCTCCAGGTGGAGTCGGCGCGGCTGCTCAGCCGGGACGACCTCGCGATCGCGCCGCTGCTCGATCTGGCCAAGGCGCGGAACGTCCTCGACCACGAGGTGGGCACGACCAGCCTCCAGGAGAACAGGACGGCCATGGAGCAGCTCGTCCAGTTCAACGCCTGGATGGAGGAGTACGGGGTGCGGGTCACCATCTGAGCCACGGCTCCCGGCTTTGACAGAACAGCGCCGTCCTGCGGGGCGGCGCTGTTCGCGTCCGCCGGCAAAACAGGAGCGCGCAGACCTTGACGTCCACGCGGGGCCCGAAGGCAGGCGGGGGAGGAGAAGAATGGTCATTTCTCGTACAGCGATTCTCATCTCTGCGTAGTGTCTGAATCACTAATAGTGATCGAAGCGGGGGTTGTCGTTGTTGACTCGCGCGCAGATCCGGCTTGTCATGGCCGGACTCATGCTCGCCATGCTGCTCGCCGCCCTGGACCAGATGATCGTGGCCACCGCGCTGCCGATGATCGCGCAGGAGCTCGGCGGGCTTGATCAGCTCTCCTGGGTGGTCACGTCCTACCTGCTCGCCTCCACCGCCGGGACCCCGCTCTACGGCAAGCTCTCCGACCTGTATGGCCGCAAGCAGATCTTCCAGGGCGCGATCGTCATCTTCCTGATCGGCTCGATCCTGTGCGGCCTCGCGCAGAACATGGCCCAGCTGATCGTGTTCCGGGGTGTCCAGGGGCTCGGCGGCGGCGGGCTCATGGCGCTGGCGATGGCGGTGATCGCGGACGTCGTCCCGCCGCGTGACCGGGGCCGCTACCAGGGACTCTTCGGAGGTGTCTTCGGCCTGGCCAGCGTCGCGGGCCCGCTCGTCGGCGGCTTCTTCACCGACCATGCCACCTGGCGCTGGATCTTCTGGATCAACCTTCCCATAGGCGTGGCCGCGCTCGCCGTGATCGCGGTCGCGCTGCACCTGCCCCGCGCCACGGTGCGGCACCGCATCGACTATCCGGGCGCTGTCCTCCTGGTCGCCGCGGTGTGCTCCGTCCTCATGGTCACTGTGTGGGGCGGCCGGACGTACGACTGGGGATCGCCGCAGATCATCGGGCTGGCGGTCGCCGGGGTGGGCCTGACGGCGGCGTTCGCCGTCCGCCAGCGCAGCGCGGCAGAGCCGATCCTGCCGCCGCGGGTGATCGCCGACCCGGTGGTCGCGGTGAGCGCCGGCCTGTCGCTGCTGTCCGGTGTCGCGCTGTTCGGCGCGGTCGTCTACCTGCCCACCTACTTCCAGATCGTGCGCGGGCAGTCGGCGACGGAGTCCGGCCTCGCCCTGGTCCCGCTGACCGGCGGAGTGATCGTCGCCTCCCTGGTGAGCGGCCTGGCGGTCTCCAAGACGGGCCGCTACAAGGCGATGCCCGTCATCGGCGCGGCGCTGCTGGCCGTGGGGCTCTACCTGCTCGGCCTGGTCGAGATCGACACCTCGATGGTGCTGATCATGGCCTTCACCGTCGTGGTCGGCCTGGGGGTGGGCGCCTTCATCCAGGTTCCGCTGGTGGCGACGCAGAACGCGGTGCGTCCCGGCGACATCGGCACCGCCTCCAGCGCCATCGCGTTCTTCCGCACGCTGGGCGGCTCGCTGGGCACCGCGCTGTTCGGCACGATCCAGATCCGCACCCTGGAGGACGAGCTGGCCAGGGCCGGGCTGCCGGCGCAGGCCGCCCAGCTCGATCCCACCCTGCTCACCCGGCTGCCCGCCGCGCAGCTCCACAGTCTGCTCGAAGCGTTCACCACGGCGGTCCAGGCCGTCTACCTGTGGGCGATCCCGTTCGCCGTGGCGAGCCTGCTGCTCGCGTTCTTCCTGAAGGAGGTGCCGCTGCGCGGCGAGGTGACCGTGCGGCCGAGCGCGGTGACGCTCGCGGTCACCGGCGTCGCCCTCGCCTGGCTGGCCGACCGGCTCGAACGCGGGCACTCGCCCCGGCTGGTCGCGGCCGCGGCCCGGCTCCTCCCGGACCAGGGTCCGGACGGGAGCGGGGACGACCATGTGCGGGCCCGGCTGGCCTCGCGCAGGTTGATCAGGCCGTTGGCCGGCCAGGTGCTGCTCGCGGCATTGACGGAAAAGGAGAAGAAATGACCCGCTATCTGGCCGGCTTGATCGCGGCGACCGCCGCGCTCGCCGGCGGTGTCTGGCTGCTGCTCGCGCCGTACGGGCTGGACTACCCCTCGGGTGGGACGGCGGTGCGGGTGGACATGTGGACGGGAGCGGGTGTGTGCGTGATCGCCCTGGCCACGATCGGGGTGTGGGCGCGGGCCTGGCGCGGGCAGCTCCGCGCCGACGGACTTCTGCCCGAGCGTCCCGTCGAGGAGCCGGCCGCGGCGGCCGAGGCGGAGCAGCCGCCCGCTCCCGCGCCGGTGGCCGTACCGACGACAGAGGACCTGCACAGCCTGCTCAAGCCGCTGGTGGCGGCGCTCGCCGCGGACCAGCTTGAGCGGACGGGCAACAGGCACAACGAGGAGGACTGGTGAGCAGATGGGGGATCGCCGGCGTCGGCCTGCTCTTCGTGGCCGGGGTCTGGCTGGTCGCCGCGCCGTTCGTGACCGGCCAGCAGCCGGAGGGCGCGGCCTGGACGGCGGCCACGCGCAACGATGTGATCGTCGGCGCGGTGCTGGCGTTGCTCGGCTTCATCGGCTTCTTCACGGTGCTCGCCGGTCACGTCGCCGATATGTATGCCAGGGGCCCGCAGCCTCCGGCCCAGCGCTGACCCGCGACCACCGGGCTTGCGGTTCTCCCGGCGGGGACGTGCCCGCTGTGCGGGTGTGTCCCTCGCCCGCCCCCGCCGGGAGAACCTTCATTTCCTGAAATTTCCCGACAAGGGTTATTTCAGGCCGGCGTCGACGGCGCTGGTCAGCGTGCCGGTGTCACCGGACATCTCCCAGATCATCACGCCGAGCAGCCCCTTGCTGCGAAGCCACGCGGTCTTCTTGCCGATCGACCACGTGTCGTCGAAGGTCCACCACTGGCCCGGCTGGCTCGCGCTGCCGGTGTAACAGAAGGTGGCCACCGCCTGCTCGTCGTGCCGTACGGGGCAGCCGGGCACGCTCGCCACCAGGTTGCTGTAGCCCCGGGTGCCCGCCTCCTCCTGGAACTGGCCCGGCGCGGCGCCGGTGGCGGACTGCCACTCGCCGTACTTGCCGCCGTCGGTGACGCCCTGCCAGCCGCGGCCGTAGTACGCGAGCCCGATGGTGAGCTTGCGCGGGTTCACCCCGGCCTGCAGGTACGCGTTGACCGCGTTCTCGACGCTGAAGTGGAACGAGTAGGGGTCGTCGACGTCGGTGTACAGGTTGCCCGCGTGGCCGGTCCGGTTCGGCTCCCAGGAGTTGTCGCTGCCCGAGCCGTGGAAGTCGTAGCCCTGGATGTTGAAGATGTCCAGGTTCTTGGCCACCTCGGGAAGGTCCCAGCCGGCCTCGATCTTCGCCGGGTCGGCCGGCGTGAACGCGGTGAGCTCGTACCGCTTGCCGGTCTCCGCGGTCAGCGCGTCGAGCTGCTTGCGGAACTCGGCGATCAGTGCGGTGTTGTTCGCCTTGTCGTTCGCGCCGACGTGGTTGCCCGGGTGCCCCTCGGCGCCCGGCCACTCCCAGTCGAGGTCGATGCCGTCGAAGATCCCGGCGGCGCTGCCCGGCCCGCCCGCGCTGTTGTACTCGGGCAGGTTGCCCTTGATGTACATGTCGATGCACGAGCTGACGAACTTCTTGCGGGCCGCGTCGGTGGCGGCGGCGTCGGAGAAGTACTTCGAGTACGTCCAGCCGCCGATCGAGATCAGGACCTTCAGGTTCGGGTACTTCGCCTTGAGCTTGCGGAGCTGGTTGTAGTTGCCGCGCAGCTTCTCCCAGCCGGTGTCGGCGACCCCGTCCACGGACTGGGCCGAGCTCATCGGCCGGCCGTAGTCGGCGTCGGCGTCGCCCGCGCCGTCACCCTGGCTCGGGTCCTGCGGATCGGACGAGGTGCCCTTGGTGACGCCGTTGAGGCAGGTCAGCTTGACCGGGTCGATGTTGGCGAAGGCGTAGTTGAGGTGGGTCAGCTTCGCCGCCGCCCCGGTCGTGTCGAGGTTCTTCACGAAGTACTGCCGGCCGTAGATGCCCCACTGGACGAAGTAGCCGACCCGGGCGTACCCGTTCTCGACGATGTCGGCGGTGGTCGCCTTCACGGCCGCGCTGGCGGCGGACGTGTTGTCGTACAGGTCGCGGGCCCGCACGGTGAAGGAGTACTCCGTGGACGGGGAGAGCCCGGTGACCGTGGCGGTCGTGCCGAGGACGCTCGTGGCCAGGGTCGAGCCGACGTACACGTCGTATCCGGCGACGCCCTTGTTGTCGGTCGAGGCGTCCCAGGCGAGGGAGACGCTGGACGAGGTCTTGCCGGTGCTGCGTAGGTTCGCGGGCACGGTCGGCGGCTGGGTGTCGTCGGCCGGGTTGCTGGTGGTCACCTTCAGCGGCGTGCTCGCCGGGGAGAGGGTGCCCTTGCGGTCCTTGGCCTTCACCGTGAACGTGTACTCGGTGTTCGGGGTCAGGCCGGCGACCGTCGCGGCGGTGCCGGTGACCGTCGTGGCGAGCTCGGCGCCCCGGTAGACCTCGTACGCGGTGATGGGCAGGGTGCCGGGGGTCGCGGCGTCCCAGGCGAGGGAGACCGTCTTGGTGGTCTTGACCGGCGAGCGCAGGTTGCCCGGCGCCGACGGCGGGGTGTCGGCCGAGCCGTCACACGGCACGTCGTTGACCCGGCAGCTCGTCGGCTCCACCGGTGAGCTGAGCGTGAACGTCGGGCTGTACGGCTCCGTGGTGGCGTGCGCGTTCACCTTGGTGTTGTAGAAGGCCGGGCTGAGCGTGACCTGGCGGCCGCTCTGGCTCAGCGAGCCGTTCTGGGCGTTGCTCGCGGTGACGCCGGCGGGCAGCTCGAACTGGATCGACCAGCTGTCGAGCGCGGCGTCGCCGTTGTTCTCGACGACGAACTTCCCCTGGTTGCCGCTGAGCGAGAAGCTCGCCACGACCGGCGCGGTGGCAGGCGGCGGGTCGCCGCTGCCGTCGCAGTTCGCGTTGTTGATCAGGCAGCTCGTGGGCTGCGTGGGCGAGCTGAGGGTGAAGGCCGGGCTGTACGGCTCGGTGTTCCCGTTCGCCCCGACGGTGTTGATGTAGAACGCCGGCGTGAGCTTGACCCGCGTGCCGGTCTGCGTGGTCGTGGCGTTCTGGGCGTTGCTGACGGTGACGCCGGCGGGCAGTTCGAACTGGATGGACCAGCCGGTGACGGCTGAGCTGCCGGGGTTGCTCACCACGAATTTGCCCTGGTTGCCAGTCAGGGTGAAGGCGGCGGTGAGGCGGCCGGCGGCGTGTGCGGGGGCCGCGACGAACGCGACCATCATGGCGATCGGGAGCAGTAGGACGGCTAATCGGCGCATGTGAGAGCTCTTTCCGTAAGGAAAGTTTCCTAATAATTAGCCGGATCGTAACTTGCGCTCATGACTGCGGCAAGGCCCAAAACCATCGAGTCGGTAAATGTCCGGCTTGCGCGGATGGGCTAGCTTTGGGCTATCGTGGTGATATCACTTCAATAGCAAGGGGGAACGATGGAGCGTAGGGCGTTCCGTCTGAACGGCTTCGCCGTACTGGTCGGGCTGCTGGTGCTCGGCGGCGTCGTCGCCGTATTCGCGCTGCGCAGCCTGTCGGCAGACGGGGTGGGCGGTGGAACGATGAGCGACGACCCGGGCGACTTCGCGCTCCCGGGCCTGGCCGTGGTCGCGTGGATCGTGGTCTTCTTCATCGCGGCGACCGGATTCACCGTGATCAACCCCAACGAGGCCAAGGTCGTGCAGTTCCTCGGCCGGTATGTCGGCTCGGTGAGCGAGGCCGGCTTCCAGTGGGTGCTCCCGCTGACGACCAAGCAGCGGGTGAGCCGGCGCGTGCGCAACTTCGAGACGGCCAAGCTCAAGGTCAACGACGCCGACGGCAACCCGGTCGAGATCGCCGCGGTCGTCGTCTACAAGGTCGTCGACACCGGGCGGGCCGTGTTCGCGGTGGACGACTACGAGGAGTACGTGGCCATCCAGTCGGAGGCCGCGGTGCGCCACCTGGCCACCAGCCACCCGTACGACTCGCACGTCGAGGGCCGGACCAGCCTGCGGGACGGCGTCGAGGTGGCCGGGGAGCTCACCGCCGAGCTGCGCGAGCGCACCGATCTCGCGGGGATCGAGGTGCTCGAGGCCCGGATCACCCACCTGGCGTACGCCCCCGAGATCGCCCAGGCCATGCTGGTCCGGCAGCAGGCCGCCCAGGTGGTCGCCGCGCGCGCCCACATCGTCGAAGGCGCGGTCGGTATGGTGGGTCTCGCCCTGGACCGGCTCGCCGCGCAGGGCGTGGTCGAACTCGACGAGGAGCGCAAGGCCCAAATGGTGTCCAACCTCCTGGTCGTCCTCTGCGGCGACCGGGCGACCCAGCCGGTGGTCAACGCCGGCAGCCTCTATGCCTGACGCGTCCTGACCATGGTCGAACGCAAGAAGCTCCTGCTCCGGCTCGACCCGGCCGTCTACGAGGCGATCGCCAGATGGGCCGCCGACGACCTGCGCAGCGTCAACGCCCAGATCGAGTACGCGCTGCGCCTCGCGCTCAAACAGGCGGGCCGCGAGGCGAAGCGCGACGCCGGAGGGGGAGCGGCAGACCGGACCGCGGAGCCGGACGTCCCGGCGGGCTGACCCGCCTGGGGGCGTCCGGCACCAGGGGGACAGACCGGTTGGTCCGCGGCCGCGGAGCAGGGGCACGGAGCGGATGTGCTATGGAGGAGCCGTGACGAATCCCCAGGTCGACCCCCACGCCGATGTTCACGCCGATGTTCACGCCGGCGCTCACGCCAATGTCCACGCGCTGAACGGCAGGCCCTTCGACGCCGTTCTGTGTGACCTCGACGGCGTGATCCGCTTCTATGACATGACCGAGTTGACCCGGATGGAACGCGCGGCCGGGGTGGCGGAGGGAACGACCGCCGGGCTCGCGCTCGCGCCGGAGAACGATCTGCCGGTGCTCCGGGGCGAGCACACCGTGGAGCAGTGGCGGGACACCATCGCCGCCGCGCTCGCCGATCACGTGTCCGAGGACAAGGCCCGCGAGCTGGCCGCCATGTTCACCCGGACGCCGTTCCGCGTGGACGAGAAGGTGCTGGAGCTGCTCCGCCTCGCCCAGGCACAGGTGCCCGTCGTGCTGGTGACCAACGCGACCCCAGAGGTGGAGGACGACCTCGCCGGGCTGGGGCTCGCGTACTTCGCGGACGACGTGGTGAACAGCGCCCGGGTCGGCGTGGTCAAGCCCGATCCGGCCATCTACGCGATCGCCGCCGAGCGGGCCGGCGTCCCGATGGACCGGTGCCTCTTCGTGGACGACCGGGCGGAGAACGTCGAGGCCGCCGTGGCGCTCGGCATGACCGGCGTCGTGTACGTCGGGGTCGCGGACCTGGAGGCGGCGCTGGCCCCGCTGCTGGCCCCGCCGGCGGACCGGGCCACCCGCTGATCGAGCCCTGGACGAGACGGCCGCCTTCCCGGCGATCGGGTGGGCGGCCGTTCGCTTCCCGGGCGTCGGGGCGGCGAGCCGGGCAAACCCGATTACCGGCAATCGTGGAGATTACGGCGGTTGGGCGCCGGGAACCTCCCGCACGATGCGAGCGCGATCAGCCGCGTGCGGTGCGACCGACGAGCCTCGCTGCCACGTCCCACCGAAGGAGCCACCGTACCCATGCAGGCACGTCTGCCTGTCACGAAGCCGCGCGGATCCGGACTGGTCGCCCCGCCCGGAACGACGCGGCACGGCACCGGTGACGGCGCCGGGAGCAACGTCGTCCTCACCGTTCTCCACGGGGACGACCTGCCGCCTTCGCGGGACCGGCTGCACGACCTGGCGGGCGAGGTCCGGTACGCCCGCGGAGCGGAGCTGGGCGACGCGCTGCCGGGGAGTGACGCGCTGCTGCTGTGGGACTCGTTCTCGCCCGCCCTGCGCGCGGTCTGGCACCGTGCCGAGGCGCTGCGCTGGATCCACGTGGCGGCGGCGGGCGTGGACCGGATGCTCTTCGACGAGCTGCGCGCCTCCGACGTCGTCGTGACGAACTCGCGCGGCGTCTTCGACCGGCCCATCGCCGAGTATGTCCTCGCGTGCGTCCTCGCCTTCGCCAAGGACATGCCGGGATCGTGGCGCCTGCAGTGGGAACGCCGCTGGGAGCACCGCGTGACGGAGCGGCTCGACGGGAAGACCGTCATGATCGTCGGCACCGGGGCCATCGGACGGGCGATCGCCCGCATGCTGCGCGCGGTGGGGCTCACGGTGCTCGGCGCGGGCCGCTCGACGCGGGACGGTGACGCCGACTTCGGTGAGGTGTTCGACTCCTCACGGCTCCCGTCGCTGGTCGCGGACGTCGACTACCTGGTCAGCGTCACGCCGCTGACCCCCGAGACCAGGAAGCTGATCGACGCCGACGTCATCGGGGCGCTGAAGCCGTCGGCCCGGCTGATCAACGTCGGCAGGGGCGAGACGGTGGACACCGACGCCCTGGTCGAGGCGCTGCGAGCGGGACGGCTCGCGGGGGCGGCGCTCGACGTGTTCGAGGAGGAGCCGCTCCCCGCCGGGCATCCGTTGTGGTCGTTCCCCCAGGTGCTGATCTCCCCGCACATGAGCGGCGACGCGGCGGGGTGGCGGGACGCCCTCGCGGAGACCTTCCTGGAGAATCTGCGCAGGTACGTCGCGGGGGCTCCGCTGATCAATGTGGTGGACAAGCACCTCGGCTTCGTCCCCTCGTCCTGACCACGAGGCGCGCGCCGCCGAAACCGGCCGAGGCGCGGCGTCTCGTGGGGGAACGGTGGCTTCGGGCCTGGTCCGTAGCCGAAGCCCGGACCCGGCCCGCGATCCGCCGTGTTGCGGCGTTCCGCCCGGGAGGACCTGGGGAGCGCCGGTTCAGGGTCAGGGCTTACACCACGCCTTGACCGCGATGATCACCTTGAACGCCTGCACGCGGGTGATCGCCCCGCCGCCCTTGGACAGCTCCGCGACCGTGAACTGGGGGAGGCTCATGCCGCCGTCCTCGGGCTTGAGGATGCGCTGGCACACCAGGCCGCCCTGCCGGATCGCCCGGTCCTCGTTTTCGGCGAGCTCGGGCGCGATCTCCCGGAGGGCCGCCAGGTAGACCGCGCGCTGCGCGGAGGTCGGGCCGGGCAGCGCCTCGGTGGTGGGGGCGGCCGCCCCGCTCTTGGCCGGCTTCGCCTCCGACGCGGAGTCGTCGCCGCCGGTCAGGAGAATGATCGCGCCGACGACGGCGGCGACGACCACGACCGCGATGACGATCAACAACGGCATCTTGCTGCCGGGCTTGCGGCGGGAGGTGGGCGGCGTCGGCGGGGGAGGCGTGGGCGTGGGCATGGGGGGCTGCATCGGGGAGTGCGGCTGCGGTTGCGGCGCCTGCTGGTGCCATTGCTGTGGGGGGTCGTGTGGCTGCTGATAGCCAGGCGTTTGGTGCATGATTTGGAACGTTAGAGCCCCGGGCTCCGCCTTGTCCCGGCCAAACGTCCAAATGTCCACTTTTGGTCGGCGCTAATCCTGTTTACGATCTTATAAATACGACATGATTATATAAAAGTGACATAAAGCGCTATTTGTCGTGTAAGGGTGAAAACGGCGTCAAAGGGTGCTTTGTCTGGCTTGTTTCGGCGCAGAGCGGAGAGACCTGGGAAAGGTCCACGTTCTGTCGCGAAGGGAAACGACCATGTCCGGACTCCCTCGGCTGCCGTTCGCGCGGAACGACGTCCTGGCGCTCGCCCCCGAGTTCGGCCAGCTCAGAGCCGACGAGCCGATCACCCGGGTGCGGACCGCGACCGGCGACGAGGCCTGGCTGGTGACCGGCTGGCAGGAGATCAGGCAGGTCTTCGCCGACGAGCGGCTCGGCCGGTCGCACCCCACCCCCGCGTCGGCGCCCCGGCTGTCCAACAGCGCGTTCGCGGGCGGCCCGACCGGCGACCACGCCACCGAACGCGAGGTCCACGATTCCATGCGGCGGTTGCTCACACCCGCCTTTTCCGCGCGGCGCGTACAACGCCTCACCGGACGCGTGGAATTGCTCGTGGACGCACTGCTCGACCGGATGGCCGCGCAGGGGCCGCCCGCCGATCTGCACGGCAGCCTGTCCGCCCCCCTGCCCATTCACGTGATCTGCGAGCTGCTGGGCGTGCCGTACGAGGACAGGGAGCGGTTCCGGGCGATCGCGGAGGAGATGACGGACCTGACCGACCCGGCGCGCTCCGCGGCCGCCCAGGCGGAGATGAACGCGTACAGCTTCGCCGTGGTGCGGGCCAAGCGGGAGCACCCGGGCGAGGACGTGTACTCCGACCTCGCCACCGCTGAGCTGCCCGAGGCGGAGATCGCCAGGATCGCGGGCGGCCTCCTGTTCGCCGGGCACGAGACGACCGTCAACCAGATCGACTACGGCGTGCTGCTCCTCCTGCGCGATCCGGAGCAGCGGGACGCCCTGGCCCGCGACCCCGGGCGGGCCCCCGCCGCGGTGGAGGAGATCCTGCGGATGGCCGCGCCCAGCCAGCACGGGCTGGTCCGGTACGCGCACGAGGACGTCGAGATCGGCGGCGTGACGGTCCGCGCCGGTGAGCTGGTGGTGCTGGCGACGTTCGCCGCCAACCGGGACGAGCGGGTCTTTCCCGACCCGGAACGGTTCGACATCGGGCGCGAGACGGAGAACGCGCACGTCGGGTTCGGCTACGCGGGCCGCTACTGCCTGGGGGCGAGCCTGGCCCGGATCGAGCTGCGCGCCGTGTTCCAGGCGCTCTTCCCGCGCTTCCCCACCCTGAGCCTGGCCGTGCCGTACGAGGAGCTGGAGGTGCGCTCCGACCGGCTCACCGGCGGGTTCGCGGCGCTGCCCGTCGCCTGGTGAGACGCCGAGCGGGGACCGCCCGGCCGGGCGGGGGGTAACTCGCCGGGCCGGGCGGAGGGCTCACGGTCGCGGGCGCGGTCGCGGGCGCGAGCCGTACCGGCCGAGGGCGGTCCGTGGACCCGCGAAGCGACGCGGATCCACGGAGCCCGCCGATCAGAAACCGGCCGTGATCTTGGTGAACTCCCAGTTCTGCTGCGCGATGCCGCTACAGTTCTCGGCCACGCCGCCGCCCGGGCACGGCCGGTCGCGGTTCGCCGACCAGAACGCGAGGCGGGTCAGGCCCTTGGACAGCGCCCAGTCACGGATCTGCGTCCACGTCGCCGGGCTGGTCTGCTCCTGCTGGTCGGACAGGCCGTTCATGCCGGAGATGCCCATGTGCGCGTACGCCTGGGCGTCGGTCCAGCCGTTGGCGGACTTGAGCGCGTTCTTCAGGCCCTCGGAGGCGTTGACCGTGTTCTGGTACATGTTCGCGCCGCCGCCGAAGTCGAACGGCATGATCGTGTAGTTGTCGATCGGGACTCCCAGCGCCTTCGCCTGGTTGATCAGGCGGACGCCGTGCGAGTTCGGCCCCGAGGTGGTCGTGCCGAAGGTGACCACGACCTTGACGTTCGGGTTGTTCTGCTTGACGGTCTTCAGGCCGTTGAGGATGCGGTCCTGCACCGTGTAGTTCTCGAACTCGTCGGTGTTCTCGATGTCGAAGTCGACCACCGCCGGGCCCACCGCGTCGATGACCTGCTGCACGGCCCCGGCGAAGGCGGCCGGGGTGGAGCAGTTCGGGCCGAGCTTGTTGCCCTGCCAGCCGCCGAACGAGACCTGGACGCCGCCGCCCTTGGACTTGACCGTCGAGATCGTCTGGGCGTCCACGCCGCCGGAGAGCTGCCGCTGGCCGTCCCACTTCGGCGTGCAGCCGCCGCCGGACAGGATGAACGCCATCGTGAAGGACTTGATCCCGGTCGCGTCCATGACCGTCGCCGCGTTCGGCGGGTCGCCCCAGCCCATGTAGAGGTACGGCGCGCCCGGCATCCGGCCGCCGGTCGGGCAGCCGGTGGTGCTGCCGGTGACCGCGCCGCTCGCCGCCGACTCGCCCGTCGCGTTGTACGCCTTGACGGTGTAGGTGTGCGACGAGCAGGTCGTCAGGTTGGAGATCGTGGCGGTGGTCCCGGTCACCTGGGCGACCTGCGTGCCGCCCTCGTAGACGCGGTAGCCGGTCACGGTGCCGCTGGAGGCCGGCCAGGACAGCGAGATCGACGAGTCCGCGTTGCCGGTGACGGTCGGCGTGCCCGGGGCGCCCGGCGCGCCGTTGCCGCTCTGGGTGCTCGCGGTCAGCGTGTTGCTGGGGTCGGAAAGGTTGTTCGCCGCGTCCCGGGCGCGGACCGTGTAGCTGTAGGAGGTGCCCGCGGACAGGCCGGTGTCGGTGTACGTCGTCCCGGTGACGGTCGTCACCAGGTTGCCGTTCCGGTAGACGTTGTAGCCGGTGACACCGGTGTCGTCGGTGGAGGCGTTCCAGGCCAGCGAGATGCTGCCGGTCGTGCTGCCCGTGCTGCGCAGGTTCCCCGGAACCGACGGCGGCGTGGTGTCGCCGCCTCCGCCGCCCGCGACCTTCCACAGGGCCGGGACGTTCGGCGGCTCCCATCCGGGCAGCGAGGTGTGTCCCTGCACGCATTCGTAGTCGACGCCGTTGTACGTGACTTTCGCGCCGGTGCTGTAGGCCGTCCACGCCTGCCAGGCCGGATACGCGGCCAGCGTGGTCGAGGCTCCGAGTGCCGCCGGACTGGCGGCGGCGATGCCGAGGGTGGACATCGCGGCGGCGGCGAGTGCCGCCGTCGCCATGCGACGCAATCTCATTCGCACTCCTTGGGGGGTTAAGGGAGGGTAGCGAGGTGAGGCTTGACGGTCTTGGAGAAGTTCCAGTTGTTGCTGGCGTCCCAGTTGATCGACCAGGTCATCGCGCCCCTGATCTCGGGGTAGGCGCGCGGCGGCACGAAGGTCCCGCAGCTGGTACGGGTCGCCAGGCAGGTGAGGGCCTGGTTGACCAGGGAGGGTGACACGACGCCGCCCCCGGCCGCCCCGGGCCCGGCGGGCAGGCCGAGCGCGACCTGGTCGGGGCGCAGGCCGTTCTCAAGCTGGATGCAGGCCAGCGCGGTCATGAAGTTGACCGTCCCCTGCGAGTACGCGGCGGACTGGTCGCAGCCGAGCATGGAGCCCGAGTTGTAGTACTGCGTGTGGACGACGGTGAGGATGTCCTTGATGTTCAGCGCGAGCTTGAAGTACTCCATCCCGGTCGACTGCATGTCGATGGTCTGCGGCGCCATCGTGATGATCAGCCCCGCGCCGGCCTTGGTCCGCAGGGAGTGCAGCGCCTGGGACATGTAGGTGGCGTTGAGGCCGTTCTCCAGGTCGATGTCCACGCCGTCGAAGCCGTAGCTCTGCATCAGGGCGTAGACGGAGTCGGCGAACTTGGTCGCGGCGGCGGCGCTGCCGACCTGGATCCGGCCCTTCTCACCGCCGACGGAGAGGATGACCTTCTTGCCCCGGTTGCGCAGGGACTGCACGTCCGCCTTGAACTGCGCGTCGGTGTAGCCGCCGAGCCCGGCCGCCAGGTCGGCGCCCACGCTGAAGCTCACCTCACCGGCGGTGGAGGTCGCCTCGCCGAAAGCCACCGCGATCAGGTCGTACTCGTCCGGCACGGCCGACAGCTTCAGCAGCTTGGCCGCCTTGTTGTCGAAGTTGTGCCAGTACCCGGTGAGGAAGTGCTTGGGCAGCGGGCCGATCGGGCAGCCGGTCGTGGTGGCGGTGACCGGGTCGCTCGCCGGGCCGTCGCCGACCGAGTTGTACGCCGTGACCGTGTAGGTGTAGGGCGTGCAGGCGGTCAGGCCGGTGATCGCGTGCGAGGTGCCGGTGACGGTGGCCGCCACCGTGCCGCCGGTGCGGATCCGGTAGCCGGTGACCGTGCCGGTCGCGGCCGGCCAGCTCAGGGTGAGGCCGGTGTCGCCGATCTGTCCGGCGGTGACCGTCCCCACCTTGCCCGGCACGCCGCTGGAGCAGCCGGTGGTGCTTCCGGTGACCGCGCCGCTCGCCGCCGACTCGCCCGCCGTGTTGTACGCCTTGACGGTGTAGGTGTGCGACGAGCAGGTTGCCAGGTTGGAGATCGTGGCGGTGGTCCCGGTCACCTGGGCGACCTGCGTGCCGCCCTCGTAGACGCGGTAGCCGGTCACGGTGCCACCGGCCGCGCCCCAGCTCAGGGAGATCGAGCCGTCGGTGGCGCCCGTGACGCTCGGCGTGCCGGGCGCGCCCGGCGTGGTTTCGCCTCCGCCGCCCGCGACCTTCCACAGGGCGGGGACGTTCGGCGGCTCCCATCCGGGCAGCGAGGTGTGCGCCTGGACGCATTCGTAGTCGACGCCGTTGTACGTGACGCGCGTGCCGGCGCTGTAGGCCGTCCACGCCTGCCAGGCCGGATAGGCGGCCAGCGTGGTCGAGGCGCCGAGGGTGGGTGTCGCGGTGGCCTGGGCGGGTAGCGCGACGAGGCTCAGGAAGAGGGTCGCCAGGGCGACCAGGATGGCACGTGACTTCATGTTCACCTCGGGTCGGAGTGGGGGGTGCCGTACGGCTCGCGTCCGAGGAGGTGGCGGACGCGAGCCGTACGGGGCGGCGGCCGGGGCGGGAGAGTGCGCCGCGGCCGCGTGACCGGCCTGAGGACGGTGGCGGCTCCACCGGTCGTCAGGCCAGGTGAAGGGGGATCGGGGGGTGGGAGGTGTCAGCTAATCTTTTAATAAAGTTTCCTAAGAGTTGTGGCGATCGTAGCTTTGACATCCCGCCGTTACAAGGCCCAAAAGCCGGGGTGCGCCCGTAGCGGCGGCGAGGATCAGCGCGGGGTGAACTCCACCAGGGCGTCGGGCTTACGCATCAGGTCGGGCACCTCCGCGTCCGCCGCCGCGTACCCGACCGGGAAAAGGATGTACGGCCGCTCGTTGGCCGGCCGCGCGCAGATCTCACTGAGGAACGCCATCGGGTTCGGCGTGTGGGTGAGCGTGGACAGACCCATCCCGTGCAGCGCCGCGATGAACAGGCCGCAGGCGATGCCGACGCTCTCGTTGACGTAGTAGTGCTTGACCCGGGCGCCGTCGGGCCGCACGCCGTACTTCTCGGCGAAGCAGACGACCAACCAGGGCGCCACCTCCAGGTAGCCCTTGTCCGCGGTCGTCTCCAGCGGGGCCAGCGCCGCCCGCCACTCCGGGGTGAGCCGGCCGCCCTCGTAGTTCTGCCGCTCCTCGATCTCGGCGGCCTCCCTGATGCGCTTCTTGGTCGCCGCGTCGCCGATCAGCACGAACTTCCACGGCTGCTGGTGCGCCCCCGACGGCGCGGTGTTCGCGGCGCGCACCGCGAGTTCCAGGCACTCGCGCGGCACCGGTTCGTCGCTGAAGAAGCGAACGCTCCTGCGCTGGTCGAGGTGCTCGTAGAACGCCCGTCCTCGGGCGATCATCTCCGGCTCGTCGTACCGCTCCGGGTGGTACGGGACGAACGGGTGGGAATGCTGGCGTGCCATCGCAACCTCCACGGCTGTCATTTATGCACGCGTAGTCTGATTTGCCGCGTCAGACCGGGCAACAGGTCGGTCGATTCCCTGCCAGATCGGCAGCCACCGGGCCGGATCACCCCGCGGAAGTGAGCAGATTGGCAAGAACCGGGCTCGACACGCCGGACGTACGGGGTCTCCGGCACTCGCCCGACACGCCCGGATGAGGAGCGGCGGCCGGGTTACGGTCGCGGCTCGAACCGGGAGGGACCGCGTATCGCCACGATGAGGGCCACGAAGCCGGCCACGCCTCCGGCGGCGATCAGGACGAGGGCGAGCCAGAGCGAGTCCTGCCCCTGGTCGCTCTCCCGCTCACCGGCCCGCGAGACGACGGACGGACCGCCCGGCGGCAGGACCGCGCCGACCACACGGGCGGCCGCCTTCCCGGGCCAGTCGTACTCCGCCGACGCCAGAGCGCCCGGGTCGATGGACCCGGCGACCCTGCCCAGCGCGTCGTGGAGCACGTCGAGGGCGGCCTCGTTGTAAAAGGCGAGGATCGTACGGCCCGGCAGCCCGTCGGGCCCGTCCACCCGCGCGTAGCCGCCGTCGCCGGCGGTGCGGGGCACGACGGCGGCCTGCACCACCTTGTCGCGAAGGGCGCGCAGCGGGTCCTGCGCCGGGACGGGCTGCAGCCGCAGCGAGGGATAGCGCCGTTTCAGGGCCTCCGCCAGCTCCGGGTCGGTGTCCGGCAGCGAGACGCGGACGTCCTTGTCCTGCCCCTTGAGGGCCGCGCGCAACTTCTCCGGCGTGATCTGCCCGATGTCGTAGACCAGGACGTCCGCGCTCGGCACCGGGATGGTGCCGGCCTGGACGAACCCCTGTGGCGGTTCTCCCGTGAGCGCGGAGTCCGGGCCCGCGATGAGGACCACGGCCGGCTTCTCGACGGGCGCGGCGGCGGCGGGGATGTCGCTCCGCCGGATCTCGAACCGATAGCCCGAGCGCCGGACGACCTCGGCCACCACGTTCGTCGCGAACGCGTCCTCCGGCCGGTTCGCCGCCTGGATGACGACGGTGCCCGGCTGCGCCTCGGCGACGTCCGGGCCGGTGGGGGGATCGCCCCCGGGAGCGCGCACCAGCGCGACCACGCCGAGACCGATCAAGGTGATGCCCAGCGTCGCGAAGGCCACCGTCACCGTGACCTTGGCCTGCGGGCCCCGGCCGGACCGGGCTTGCTTCCCGCGATCGGCATGTTCCAGCCCGCCGAGCGCGGCCTGCATCGAGAGCGGCACGGCACCCGGCGCCGGCCCCTCGTCCGCCGTCCGCCGGTAGGGCGTGGTGGGCGCGGCCGTGCCATCCGGCGGCGCGCCGGGTGCGGGCGACCTGCCGCGGCCGCGGCCGCGGCCCAGCCAGGTCAACACGCTGCGGACGGGCAGGGTCAGCCGCCGCGCGTTCCCGGCGGGCGGGGACGTTCCGGCCGGCAGGGCGTCGCCGTCGTTCCGCTCCGGCGCCGGCTCGCGTCCGGGGGGATCGGGCGCGCCGGAGGCGGGTGCCGCCGTTCCCCGCTTCACCGGATGGTCCGGTTCACCGCCGTCCGGGGTCTCCTCCGTTCCCCGGGGCTCCGGCTCCGCCTCGTCCGCGGAGTCGGGCCGCAGCTTGGGATAGCCGGAGCGTTCGAGCAGCCGTACGGCCATCGGCCGGTCGGCGGGGCCGAACGACAGCGGCTCGGTCTCCCCGGCCAGCCCCCGGAGCAGGTCCGCGAGCCGGACGTCGGACCGGGTCAGCAGGTCCAGGCACACGTGGGCCGGGCTGTCCCGCCGGGTGATCTCCGCACCGTGCCGCCACCGCACCTCGTAGGCGTCCTCCGGCGCGTGCCGCGCGAACGACAGCCTGATCTTGTGCCGGGCCGTGCTGCTGGTCCAGGTCGCCGCGGTCAGCCGCGCCCGCATGCCGTACGGCAGCAGCGCGGCGACGGCGTCCAGGAAGCGCAACCGCTCGATCATGGGGACGCTGTCCGCGCCCACGACGCAGACGGGCCGCCCGGTCAGCAGCAGCGCGGCGGCGGAGAGCGCGTCCGGACCGGGGACGCCCTCCTCGCCGAACCCCGTCGTGGGGTCGAACTCCGGAACCTGAACGGCCAGAGGAGGGGACGGGGTCACCGGAAGGCCCGCGAGGGCGTGGTAGAGCGCCGCGTAGGACACCGGGTGGGCGGCCAGATCGTGGTACGGGACGTAGAACCAGCGGGTGTAGACAATCTTGCGGTTGGTGGCGTCCCGATGCCCGGACCAGTCCTGGATCGCGAGCACGATGTGGCGCGACACCCGCTCGCGTTCCCGGGTCGCCGCGACCGCGATCGTCACCTGGGGCAGATCCGCCGACAGACCCGTGGCGTACCTGCTCCTGATCTCCTCGAAGACCTCGGGCCCGAGGCGGTCGTCGCTCCAGGAGAGCAGCTCGTAGTCGTCGTGGGCGCCGGGCCGCTTCCCCTCCAGCGCCCACTCGAAGCCGATCTCGCGCCGGGTCACGAGATCTCCGTCGATGGCCGGATCGCGGCGAGTCGCTGCCCCAGCCACAGCATCGGCTCCACCACGTTGATCGGATGCAGCTGCCCCCGGATGCGCGAGTCCTCGTCCGCCTCCCCGGGGACCATGTTCTGGAAGTCGTCCCAGTCGAAGCGCTTGGTACGCCGGTCCACGTAGAAGCCGATCGAGGACGTGGCGAAGAACCGGATCCGATCCGGGTGGAAGTACTGGTCGAGCGCGTTGAGCACCATGTCGGCGTTGCCGCTGGCCGACACCTGGCACAGCTCGTGGAACAGCTCCCGCGCGTCCTCGCTGGCCACCCGGGGCAGCCGGTACGGATCGTCGAGGTCCACGGTGAGCAGCCGCCGCTTCTCGGCCGTCTCCAGCACCCGGGGGTCGTCGAACTTGGTGACGCACACGGCGATGTGGTGCGGCAGCTTCCCGTCGGTGAACTCCCCGGAGGCGAGCATCCGCTCGGCGAGCCGGGCGAGCGGGGCGTGCATGTGGTCGAAGGCGTCCCCGAAGGTGAACTCCCTGATCGGGTCGAAGAGGAAGACGATGCCCCGGCTCTGCTCAAGGCTGTCCAGCAGCTCCTGCCGGCGCGGGTCGCCCGCGCCGTCCGGAGCGCCCACGCCGCCCGCCGGACGCCGTCCCGTGCCGAACAACCCTCCGGGAGCGTCGAACATGCCGAGGCCGATCCGGGCCGGAGGCCCGGGCTTGGCCTTCCTGCCCCAGAGGCCGGTCTTCTGGGGAGCGGGGCCGATCAGCGTCCAGTGGTAGCGCTCCAGGGCCATGCTCGCCTCGGGGAACACCTTGCCCCGCGAGAGGGCGTTGGTCCTCTCGATCAGGTAGTCCGACGACGCCGGGTCGGACCCGACGATCTTCCAGTCGTCGTTCCTCCTGGTCAGGGCGATGAACAACGCCGCCAGCAGAGTGGTCTTGCCGCTGCCGGGGGCGCCCCACATGGAGATGTTGTGATCGGGACGCCCCCGGCTCGGTTCGGACTGCATACGCTCTGTCACTCCGTCTCGTCGAGCAGGGGGAACGGGAGATGGACGGGAGAGGAGGCGACCAGGCCGAGAGCGGCGGCCAGCCCGCGCACGTCCACCGCCTCCAGGTGGGCCAGGGCCGTCGCGCCGATCCCGTGCCACGCCTGGTGCGTCTGGTCGGTCGCCTGGTCGCAGATCGCGCCCAGGACCGTGCCCTGCCGCTTCCGCAGGGAGGCGAGGAGTTTCCGCCAGTCGTGCCGGCGGGGGCAGGGCAGGATCATGGACGGGTCGGTGCGCGCCGGATGCGGCGGGCGGCCCCCGACAGTGAGGACGACGGTGGGCGTCGGATCCGCCCAGTCGAGCCGTTCGGCGACCACGGCGAGCATGTCCTCGACCTGCGCCGCCTGGGGATGGTACGGGTACCCCCTGGCCACCGCTCCCTGTTCCTCCAGCGCGTCGAGCGCGTCCAGGGCCTCGCCAGCGCCGGCCTTCCAGGCCGGGACGCGCACCGGAAACTCCGGCGCCGACGCGTCGTACGAGTGGGCAGCGTAGGCGAGGAGGGAGACCTGGAGCAGGTCGCCGAGCTCGCCGGAGGCGAGGTTGATCACTTGGCGGGCCCGGCTCAGCCGTTCCGCGACCTGGTCGTCCGCTCCGCAGACCTCCACCGCGCAGACGAGGTGCGCGGGGCCGAGGCCCCCCGGCAGCCGGTCCGGGAGCGCGGAGACGAGCTGGTTCCAGTCTCTGGGGTCGGGTGAGAGCGCGGGCAGACCGGTGAAACTCACCCGGCCGGGCCGTACCAGCTCGGCGGTCACCTCGTAGCGGCCGGGCGCGAGCGGGGCGGACTGGACGGACAGCAGTCGCGGCTCGGGGCCCTGCCAGGTGACCACGGCGAACGCGGTGCCGTTCGGGCCGACGGCTTCGCAGCGGACGGAGACCCGGGTGCGGGCCCCCGGGCGGGAACCGAGGGGGAAGAGCTGCCTGCTGGTCAGCCGAGGCCGGTCCGTTCCCGGGTCGATGAGGACGACCACCAGCTCGTACGACCGGGTCAGCGGATCGTCCGCCATGACCTCCCGGACGAGCGCGGCGACCGGGGCCTCGGCCCGCAGCACCTGGGCGGCGGGATGCGCCGCGCGCAGCCAGTCGAGGGCCTGCTCGGCCTTCGGATCGCCGGAGGAGGCGGCCACCAGGATCACCTCGCCGAAGGGCGAGGGGGCCCGGGACGCACGTAGCACGGCCTTTCGGGTCTCGGCCGGGTCGGCGTCCCATCCGCGTTCGCCCGCGAGGTCCGGCCAGGTCGCCGACCAGCTCCGGCCGCGGGGGCTGCCGTTGCCGTCCCGCTGGAGCAGGAACGTGGTGACGCCGTCGGTGGCGACCTCCACCAGGGTGAGGGGGGCGGTGTCGGCGAGGTCGGCCAGGGCCTGGGCGATCGCCTTCCTGCTCAGATCCCTGTCGGGCTCCGGCACGAGGAGTCCTCCATAGGTATGTCGTATTAGCGGCGCTGCGTCCCCGATATCCAGATTACTTAGCGCATTTAACGTTATGCTGTGATACTCGGGCGAGGTGTTGTGGGACTTCCTAGGCGAAATCCTATTGGGTATCCGGAAATGTGATATTGGGCGCCTATGATAACCCCTCCGGGGGAACCGGCGGCGGCCCGATCGTCGTCGACATGGTGAGACTCCCATTCCCGAGGAGGAGCATGAGACGTTTCCTGGCCGGGCTGTCCGCGGTTCTGATCGCGCTGTCGGGAGCGCGCCCCGAGGTCCTCCGGACGTGTCCGACCGAACGCGCCAAGTTCGAGGGCATCGGTGGCGCCGTGCTCACCACGAGCGTGCTCGCCGTCGTCTCCATGACGTTCGCCCTGAGCAGCGCGCTCAGCGTCAACATCGTCCTCGCCGTCCTGGCCGCGCTGCTGTGGGGCCTGGCGATCCTCAGCCTCGACCGGTGGCTCGTCTCCACCATCAGGGCGGACGCGCCGAACCGCTGGAAGATGGCCGTCCCCCGGATCCTCATCGCCTTCGTGCTCGGTCTGGTGATCTCCACTCCGCTGGTGCTGCAGGTCTTCAAGGCGGAGATCGACACGCAGATCGTCGAGATGAAGCAGGAACGCGCCGATCTGTTCGCCCGGCAGCAGAAGCAGGGCGAGGTGGGGAAGGGGGTGGACGAGCTCCGCAAGGAGGTCGCCGATCTGCAGCGGGTGATTTCCTCCGGCGGCGACGTCCCCCTTGACATAGAACAGGACCCGAAGATAAAGGCGTTGTCCGCTCAGCGCGCCGATGCGCGGAAGCAAATGGACAAGCACTACAACGAGTTGCAGTGTCAACTCTACGGTGGAGCAAACTGCCCCAAAAAGGGTGATGGCCCGCTCGCTCAGGAGAGCCGGAAAGCGTACGAGAAGGACAAGAAGCTCGTCGACCTGCTCACCCGGCAGATAGAGGATCGAAAGGACGAGCTGAACTCGTCCGGGGAACAGGCCAAGGCGACCCGGCTCGCCGCCGCGAAAGAGGCCCTGCCCAAGGCCCAGAGCCAGCTCGACACCGCGGTCGAGCAGCAGGGCCGGATCCAGCAATCCTTCGACGAGGACAACCTGGCCACCGACGGACTGCTCACCCGGCTCCGGGCGCTCAACGAGCTCACCGGCAAGGACTTCACCCTCAGCATGGCCCGGCTGCTGCTGTTCCTGTTGTTCCTGCTCATCGAATGCCTGCCGGTCGCGGTGAAGCTCATGCAGCGGCCCGGCATCTACGAGAAGGCGCTCACGCTCGCCGAGCGCCGGGACCTGGACGGCATGCGGGACGAGTTCGGCGTCCGCTCGGCGTCCCGGGCCCGGTCCGCCGCGCCCGGCGGGTCGGACAGCGTCTGGGGCATCTGGTCGCCGCGCGAGGACGAGCCGCGCCGCCCAACCGCCCGGTTCGAGGAGGAGGCGCGGCCGCCCGAGGGACCGAACGGCACCCGGGCCGACCCGGCCGACTCCGGCTACGCGTACGGGTCGCTGGAGGACGAGGCCCTGCGCGGCATGGCGGACACCCGTACCCTCCGCATGCCGGGGCCGGGCGCGGAGCGCTCGGGCGGCGTCGAGCTGCTCCCCGACGAGGACTGAGGCGCACCGGTGACCGCGCGAATCGTGCAAGGGCGGTACGAGCTGAGGTCCCGGCTCGGCATGGGCGGCATGGGCACGGTGTGGCTCGCCTGGGACCGTACGCTGCGGCGATCCGTCGCGCTCAAAGAGGTCGTGCTGGCGGCGTACGGCGAGGACATGGCCGTACGCCGGAAGAGGGCGCTGCGCGAGGCGCGTGCCGCCGCGGGGATCCGCCATCCCGCGGTCGTCCACATCTACGACGCCTTCATGGACGACGGATCGCCGTGGATCGTCATGGCGTACATCGAGGGCGCGTCACTGGACCGCCGCATCGAGCGGCAGATCCTCTCCGAGCGGGAGATCGCCCGGGTGGGGCGCGACGTGCTGGCCGGGCTGGCCGCCGTGCACGAGGCGAAGGTGCTGCACCGGGACGTCAAACCGGCCAACATCATCGTCGATCCCAAGGACCAGGTCTTCCTGGTCGATTTCGGCATCGCGCGGATCTCGGGGGAGCACGGTCTCACCTCGACCAACATGCTGCTCGGAACGGTCGAGTTCATGGCGCCGGAGCGGATCGACGGGCACGCCGTGGGGCCCGCCTCGGACCTGTGGTCGCTCGGGGTGACGTTGTTCTGCGCGCTGGAGCGCTACTCGCCGTTCCGGTGTGACGGGCCGCTCGAAACCGCGCGGGCGGCCGCCGCCGGGCGCCTGCCGCGCTTCCGGCGACCGGGCCCGCTCGCCGACGCGATCGCCGGGCTGCTCGTCACCGACCCCGCCGGGCGGATGGGCGCGGCCGAGCTCGGAGAGCGGCTGGACGCGATCCTCGCTTCCGTGTCCCGCCCCCCGGTCGTCCGCGGTCCGATCTGTCACCTTCCGGGGGGACACATTCTCGGCGGCCCCGGCCCGGAGGGACGGCGCGGGAGCGGTCAGAAGAACGGCCGGGAGAGGGAGCGCCCGCTGCTCGAACGGCCCCGGCAGGAAGCCGCCGAGCTGCTCGCCTCGACGGAGCCGAGGGCGGCGGGACGCCTCATGGACGGCATGGCCGGCGACCCGGCCGCGGCGGCCGAGGTGCTGGCGCTGCTACCGACCTCGCGGGCCGGACGGATAGCCGACCACATGGCCCCGGACCTGGTGGCCGGGCTGGTGCGCGCGATGCCCCTCAGCCGGAGCGCGAGCATGCTGGCCCACACGGACGACCGGGTCGCGGCCGCCGTCCTCGGCGCGCTCGGCGTCGTCCCCGCGGCGGTCCGCCTGGTGGAGGCGATGACGCTGCGCCGCGCCTGCCGGGTGCTCGAATACGTGCCGCCCGCCGTCGTGGCCGGACTGCTGTCCGCGACCTCGGACGGCCGCGCCGACCGGCTCCTCGGCGGGCTCAGCCGTGCCGTACGGGACGAGATCGCCCGCCTGACCGGCCGGGCGTGATCGCGCTCGCTCCGCCTGGTGGCAGCCGGCGTCCCAGCCGGCCTCAGCCCTGATCGGGGGTGAGCGCCATGCGGTAGTGGACCTCGGGCAGCCGGACGCCGGAGATCTCCTCCGCCTGCGTGCGTCCGGAAAGAGCGAACCCGGTCTTCTCATAGAAGCGGCGCGCCCGCGGGTTGTTCTCCAGCACCCAGAGTCCGGCCTCGCCGTGTCCCGACTCCGTCAACCGGGCCAGCGAGAACGCCATGAGTTCCGGCCCGAGCCCGCTCGACCAGCACTCCTTCAGCGTGTAGATCGCGTATACCTCTCCGCCGGGGACCCCGTTCCCGGCCGGGCCGTACGCGCTGAGCCCGACGATCCGCCCGGCGGCCTCGCCGACGACGACGCCGCACGCGGGGTCGGCCATCATGGCCTGCCAGTGCGCGACCGCCCCCGGGGTGACGGTGAGCCCGTCGAGAAAGTCGTCGGGCACCACGCCCCGGTACGCCTCCTGCCACGAGGCGTTCTTGACCCGCAACACGTCCGCGGCCTCGGCGGGCTCGCCCTTCCGTACTGAGAAGTTCATTGATCGAGTATCAAATCCGCGTCGCGCCGCGTCGAAGGGATTTCGACACCGGGAGCGGGCGGCGGGCATCATGGTCCGCGTGGCCGCCCCTCCCCAAGACCTCAGAGACGTGCTGGAAGAGGCACTCGGACGCTTCGCCGTACCCGAACTGACGCGCTCCGTGCAGAGCATCATCGCGCAGTATCGGGAGGGCTTCGACCGGGCCGCGCCCGTCCTGGGCTCGGAGACTGCGGTGGCCGCGTACGCCGCGTACCGGATGCCCGCGACGTACGCGGCCGTGCGCACGGCGCTGCACCATGTCGCCGCGCTCGCGCCCGGGTTCGCGCCGGAGACGCACGTGGACGTGGGCGGCGGCACCGGCAGCGCGATCTGGGCCGCGGGCGACGTCTGGCCGACGCTCCGGCAGGTCAGCGTGCTGGAGCAGTCGCCGTCGGCCATCGGCTTCGGCAAGCGGCTGGCGAAGCGGTCGCCGACGGCCGCCGTGCGCGAGGCCCGCTGGCAGCAGGTCGTCATCGACCGGGCGGTCCCGAAGCCTCCGGCTGACCTGGTCACCATGTCGTACGCGCTGGGGGAGCTGTCGCCCGCCGCCCAGGAGGACGTGGTCCGCTCCCTGGCGAAGGACGCCCGGGTCCTCGTGATCGTCGAGCCCGGAACGCCCGCCGGCCACGCGCGGATCACCGCGGCCCGGGACCTGCTGATCGAGCTGGGGGCGCATGTGGTGGCGCCGTGCCCGCACGACCGGGAGTGCTCGATCCGCGGTGCCCAGGACTGGTGCCACTTCTCCGTGCGGCTCAACCGGGGCGCGCTGCACCGGCAGATCAAGGACGGCACGCTGAGCTTCGAGGACGAGAAGTTCTCCTACATCGCGGTGTCGGCCGAACGGTGGCCGCGCGCGGAGAGCCGGGTCCTGCGCCATCCGCAGAAGCGCAAGGGCCTGGTGATGCTGCGGCTCTGCACCGACGAAGGCCAGGTCGCCGACCTGACGGTGTCCAAGCGGCAGGGGGAGACGTACCGCGCCGCGCGGGAGGTCGCGTGGGGCGACGAGTGGCTCCCACGTGAGCAGGACGGCCGCGCCACGACCGACGCGACTCGATAACATGATCGAAACGGCGAAGCACCAGTAGGATGCCACGGTCCAAGACAGATGGAGATCGACCCGGAAAGGGCTGCACGTGGCGCAGAAGGTGATTCTGGTTGACGACCTCGACCACTCCGAGGGCGAAGACGTGGCGAGACGGGAGTTTCCGCTGCTGAACCGGACCTTCGCCATCGACCTGTCGGAGGCCAACCAGGAGCGGCTCAGCGAGGCTCTCGCGTTCATCGAGACGGTCCTGGAGAACTCTCGCGAGGTGAAGCAGGCGTCGCGGTCGAAGAAGGCGGCGGCCGACCTCTCGCCCCGGCTGCGCGGCTACACCGCCACCGACGTCCGGGAATGGGCCCGGGAGCAGGGCATCGAGGTCCCGGCCCGGGGCAAGGTCCCCGACGAGGTCATCGAGCAGTTCATCGTGGCGTACCCCGACGCGGACGCGAACGCGGCCGACTCCGCCCAGGGCGGGGAGACCGTCGCGGAGGCGGACGGCGCCGCGGCGGACGGCCAGGGAGAGGGCCCGAGCGAGGACGCGGACGAGAGCGCCGCGCGGGTGGCCGCGGCCTCCTGACGTCGCTCCCTCGGGATCGTTTCCCCAGGTGCGGGGAGGCGTGACCATACGGTGGCCATGCGGTGGCCGTCCCCTTCGGGACGGCCACCGTATGTTTCGGCGTGGCACCGGACCGCAGGATCCGCGCCCCGCCCTCGGCTCGGTCAGCGAACGGCGTAGGCCCGCGTGATCGTCTGGACGACGCTGTCACCGGCGGCGTCCGTCACCGTGGCGCGCAGCGAGACGAAGCCCGGCGTGCCGGGGTTGGCCAGCAGCGCCGTCCATCCTGATCCGGCGGGGATCACCGGCACCGCGCGCCAGCCGACGCCGTCGTCGGAGGACACCTCCAGCTTGAGGGACCGCACCGCGGCCTCCGTCGCTCCCGGATTCCGCTCGATCCGGATCGGCACCCGGGTCACGGATCCCCGCGTGGCGCGGTTGAGGTCGTCGAGCCCCTCGGGCGCGTAGCGCACCGCCATCAGCGGCAGCGGCCGCGACTGCTCCGTGGTCGCGGAGTGGAAGGTCCAGACGGCGTCCACCGCCGTGGACAGTGCCGCGTACGGCACCTGCCTGCCTGCCGACGCGTGCAGCGTGTACGCGCCCTTCTCCGCCGGAAGTTCCGCCGACAGCAGGCACCGCGGCGACTCCCAGTCGCAGTCGGCCAGGTCGGTCTTGGCGATCACCTCGCCGCCTCTGGCCAGGGTGACCGTTCCGGTGGCCGCACCGTCACCGCCGGTCCGCCCGGGAGTGCCGTCCATGAAGAGCTGGTTGGCCGGGAAGCGGAGCTCGTCGCCGGTACGGCTGCCGCCGGGAGTGGCGAAGGCCGGTCCGGTCACCGCCGTGTTCCACGTCTCCCGGACGGGCCCTCGATCCAGCTGTCTCCCGGTGTCGCGCACCCACGACGAGCCGGTCGTGACCTCCGTGTCCCAGGTGAAGCCCGGGGTCCGGTAGTGGGTGACGGTGCCGGGCAGACCCACTTCGTGGGTTGGGAACTCCCAGGCCCAGTCGAGCCCGGGGAGACGGGGGCCCGTCCGGACGGATCCCGTAGCCGCCACGCCGGAGGCCCGGTAGGTCGCGGTCACCTTCACCAGATCACGCGTCCGCGCGGTGGAGGAGGGGTCGTCCGGAATGCCGTCGGCATGGTAGTCGACCAGGTCATAGCGGTACGGGCTCGGGGTCGCGTCCTTCTTGTGCCACACCGTGTGGGCCATGTAGCGGAGGCCGGGCTGCCGTACGGGCAGCACGAAATGCTCGTTCTGGGGACTGTCGACGTCGGACCACGCGAAGTACCACGAACCATTGGCGAGAGTGACCTGGAGTGAGGGCTCACGCGCGGCGGTCGGCTCGTCCACGGCGAATTCGATCTTCTTGGCCTGACGCGCGTCCAGCACCACGTTCTGGTCGGTCTTGCCCACCGTCACCGGAATATGGGCCGTCGTCACCGAGGTCTCCTCGAACAGGTCGGCGTAGAGGTTCCACGTGCCGACCGGTAGCCGGATCTTGGTCACTCCGTCCCTGAGGAACAGCTGGTATGTGGCGCCCGTCTCCAGGCTGTAGACCTCACCGAGGCCGAAGGCGGGTTCGCCGTTCCTGCCGGTGCCGGTGACCGTGACATCATAGGACTCCGGCTCGACGTAGGCGCCGGCCAGTGTCCGGACCACCGTGTCACCGGACCTGGCCGTGATCACCCCGGCGTAGTCGCCGGGGGCCTTCTGCTCGGCGTTGATGGTCACCGTGACCGACGCCTCCCCCTTCGCCGGCACCTCCAGCCGGGCGGACGACAAGGACAGCATGTCCTCGTCGGCGGCCAGGTCGAGGGTGACGGGAGAGTCACCGGAGTTGGCATAGGTGATCGTCCTGGTCGCCTCCTTCTTGCCGGAATCCCTCCAGGGGAAGGCCGCCGAGACGTTGCCCGAAACGGCTGCGACCTGCTGCGCCACCGCGCGGGCCACATCCACCCGGCCCGCACCCTGGTCGTACGGCCCGACGTCCGCGGTGGGGGTGGCGGAGCCGATCAGCGCCGCCTTGAGCCGCGCACCGTTCCAGTCCGGGTGGCGCTGGGCGAGGATCGCCGCCGCTCCGGCCACATGGGGGGCGGCCATCGATGTGCCGCTATGGGAGACATAAGGGCCGTCGGCCGTGCCGGCCGCCGCGGCGGCCATGATGTCCACACCGGGGGCGGTCACGTCCGGCTTGATCGCGTGGTCGCCCAGGCGGGGGCCGCGGCTGGAGAACTCGGCCATCCGGTCGGACTTGTCCACCGCGCCGACGGTCAGCGCGGCGTCCGCGCTCCCCGGGCTACTGATCGTTTGGCGATTCGAGCCCTCGTTGCCGGCGGCGACGACGAACAGCGCACCGGTCCGCTCCGACAGCGTGTTCACCGCCTGCTCGATCGGGTCGAGTTCCGGAGCGTCCGGGCCGCCGATGCTCATGTTGACGATCTTGGCCTTGACCTCGACCGCGGCCCACTCCATGCCCGCCAGCAGCGCCGAGTCGGTGATGCCTTCTTCGCCGACCTTGCCGACCGCGATTTTGGCGCCCGGCGCCACACCCCGGTACTTCTCCCCGGCGCCGGCGATGATGGAGGCGACGTGCGTGCCGTGGCCGACGTTGTCGCGGACGTCCGGGGCGTCGCTGAAGTTCCGCGACTGGGTGACCACCTGCTTCAGGTCCGGGTGGTCGGGGTCGTAGCCGCTGTCGAGCACGGCCACCGTGACACCCTCGCCGGTCATGCCCTGCTTCCACGCCTCGGGCGCGCCGATCTGCGAGACACTGCGGTCCAGGGTGAACTCGCGGCGTCCGTCGAGCCAGAGCCGGGACTTCCCGGCGGCCAGGGCCCGCGGCCCGTTGACGAGGTCCTTCCACGTCTTGGCCGTATCGGCCTTCGGGACGCGCAACGCCCCCATGCCGAGGGTGTCCAGCCGTATGGTCTGCCGCGCCGCCTGCGGCGCGGCGGGCGCGACTCCCTCGGCAGACTGGCTGATCAGCGGGATGTCGGCCCGGTCGGCGTCGCCGTAACGCCACTGCAGCAGCTGGGTGACGTCGAACAACCGCTCGTCCAGGACCCCCTGAGCGACCAGCGGCATCGCGTCGGAGGGGAACACGTACAGGTGCCCGTCGCGCCGGCGGGTGTGGTACGAGACCTGCCGTCCCGGTCCCGGCTCCACCCGGTGGCCCCGGCCGGTCACCACGACCCGGTCGCCGGTGATCAGTGTGACGCCGCCCTCCGATGCGCCGTCATCGTGTCGGACATCCCCCGGGCCGGGCGATGGTGGTGCCTGAAGCGCGGTCATGCCGACCGATCCGGCCAGAACGGCGGCGATCAGTCCACTGCCTAAGTTCATGCCTTCTTCTCCGTCCAAAAGACGATCTATCTCGCCTTTACCTTTGGACGGAGCCAAAGTTCGCGTTACGCGTGGGCAGCCGGTGATCCGGGCGAACCGGCCCGGATCACCGCGGTTTCACAGGCGCTGAAGGGCGTCGGGTGCCCGTCAGCCCCGCTTCGGAGGACGTATGTGCATGGTCGCCCCGAGACGGTTCCACAGGTTGATCTGCGCCACCAGCGCGACGAGGTTCGCGGCCTCCTCCGGCTTGAACGCGGCGGTCACCGCGTCCCAGAGTTCGTCGGACACGCCGTCGGGCCGCCTGGTGGCGGCCTCGGCGTAGTCCAGGGCGGCGCGCTCGGCGTCGGTGTAGAGCTCGGACTCCCGCCAGCCCGGGAGCTGGAAGATCCGATCCTGTGTCTCGCCGTGGCCCAGGGCCTCGTGGATGTGCATGTCGATGCAGTAGAGGCAGCCGTTGATCTGCGAGGCGCGGATCTTGACCAGCTCGCGGACCGCGCCGTCCAGGGGTCCCTTCCGGAGCGCCTGCTCCGCCTGGATGAACGCCTTGTACACCTCGGGCGCCAGTTCGTGGATGTTCAAGCGTGACATCGTGCTTCCCTTCCTCGGACTCGTCAGGTTGTCGCCAGGGAGACGGGACAGCACCGGCGAATGTGACGGCTTCGCCGGAAAATCTTCACGGAGAGGCTCAGCGCGCCGGGGCGAGGTGCGCGAGCTTGTCCGGGTTGAGCACCCGGCGGATCGCCAGGATCCGCCCGTCGGGCGCGATGTCGAAGGTGTCGACCAGCGTGGTCCGCTCGTCGCGGCACACCACCAGAGCGAGCTCGCCGCCCACCTCGCGCGGCGCGTGCGGGCCGAACCGGTGCTGCCGGGCCACGCGGAAGAGCACCATGGCGATGCGCTCGCCACCCATGATGACCTTGCGGGCGGCGAAGACCTTGCCGCCGCCGTCGGTGACGTACACCGCGTCCGGATGCAGGAGCTCGACCAGCCCCTTGAGGTCGCCGGCCTCATACGCGGAACGGAACGCCGCGAGCACCCGCTCGCGCTCCTGGCGGCTCGCGCGCGGCTGCTCTTTGATCGCGGCCACCCGGCGCCGCGCCCGCGAGGCGAGCTGGCGGGAGGCCGCGGGGGTGGCCCCGAGGACGTTCGCGATCTGCGCGAACGGCACGTCGAAGACGTCGTGCAGCACGAACGCGACCCGCTCCGGCGGCGTGAGCCGCTCCATGACGAGGAGCATCGCCGTGCTCACCGACTCGTCCACGAGCACCGGCGCGGAGGCGTCCGGGCCGGTCAGCAGCGGCTCGGGCAGCCAGGGGCCGACGTATGTCTCGCGCCGGGCGCGGGCCGAGCGGAGGAGGTCGTAGCACCGGCGGGCGGCCACCGTCACCAGCCAGGCCCGCAGGTCCTCGATCTCGGACAGGTCCGCCGCGGTGGCGCGCAACCACACGTCCTGCACGACGTCCTCGGCGTCGCTGACACTGCCCAGCAGCCGGTAGGCCACCCCGAAGACGGCCGGCCGGTGCCCGATCCACTCTTCCCCGGTCACCCGCCGACCGTACCGGCGACGCCGGACGGCCCGCCGACCGCGTCCTCATGTGGCTCATCTCCTCCTCGACCGGGCGATGGCGATCACGAGGAGGATGAAGACGGTGACCAGCACCAAGAAACCGACCAGGCCGGCGGTGTGGCCGTAGTGCGGCAGGCGCGCCTCCACGGTGAGTGCCTGGGCCACGCCGAAGGCGAGCGGCGGCGAGCAGGCGCGGGATTCGTGAACGATCGCTCTCACCCCCTCTACCTGGTCTACCTGGCCATTCTCCCGGATGCCTCCCGGACGGCGGCGTCGGAGGGCGACCGCCGGGTCAGTGCCCGAGCGCCATCTGGACGATCTTGACGATGACGAGCACCGTGGCGACGGTCAGGTAGAGGCGCAGCACGGCCATGCCCAGCCGGCGCGTCGCGGACAGGACGGGCCTGCCCAGCTCGGCCGGCGGCGGCGTCCGCCAGTCGTCCCGGCCCGTACGGTCGATCGGCACGGCCGCGGAGCGGCGCCGACGTGCGAGGACGTAACCCGTCACGACCGCGCCCGCGGCGGCGCACCCGCCCATGATCATGAAGATCTGGCTCTCGCCGATGCCCGGGAACAGAACGGCGGCGGTGAGGATCACCGACAGGGTGACGAGGACGCCGACGACCAGCGAGGTGAACACGTTGGTGGCCCGGCCGTTGACCCACGGCCCGAGGATCGCCCTGTCGTTGCACAGCAGCAGCAGGAACACCGACGCGCTGGGCAGGAGCACCCCCGCCAGCGCCTGCACGCCCTCGGTGAGCAGGCCGAGGGGCGAGCCGGGGATCAGCACGACGGCCGCCGCGGCGGCGACCAGCCCGGCGTACACCGCGTAGAAGCCCTTGGCGTTCCGGATGCCGCGGTGCAGCGAGTGGTTGAGGTCGAGGACGTCCCCGACGGCGTACGCGGTGGACAGGGAGACCGCGAAGGCGCCGATCACGCAGGCGTCCAGCAGCGCCACGGCGAACAGCGCCCCGGCGACCCGGCCCGCGTACGCCTCAAGACCGTGCGCGATGCCGGCCGAGTCGGTGAAGTTCCCGGCGGCCTCGGTCCCGGCGAACGCGGCGGCGGCGACCCCCATCATGGCCGCCGCGCCGACGATCACCACGGCGATGCCGATCCACAGGTCGGCCTTCTCGTACTTGATGAAGCGCGGCGTGATGCGCTTGTCGATGACGTAGGACTGCTGGAAGAAGAGCTGCCACGGCGCGACCGTCGTGCCGACGACGCCGATGACGAGGAGCATGAGCGGGGCCATGCCGCCGGGGCCCGCGGGCAGCGAGGGCAGCAGGAAGCCGCGGGCCACCTCGGAGGAGGCCGGATGCGCCATGACGTACACGGGCACCAGGAGCAGGGACGCGCCGCAGAGCGCGATCGCGATCCGCTCGAAGCGGCGGAACGAACCGGTGGAGGCGGCCGCCATGATGACCAGCCCGGCGAGGATCACCGACGGGATCTTCGGCAGGCCCAGATAGCCGGCGGCCAGCGTGATGCCGATGAACTCGGTGACCAGGGTGAGCGCATTGAGGATGAACAGGTCGATCACGCTGAACGCGCCCCAGAACCGGCCGAACCGCTCCAGGATGAGCCGGGCGTGCCCGACGCCGGTGACCGCGCCGAGGCGCAGCACCATCTCCTGGTTGACGTACAGCACCGGCACGAGCAGCAGAAGCGTCCACATCAGGGCGGTGCCGTAGTTCTGCCCGGCCTGCCCGTACGTGGCGAACGCGCCGGCGTCGTTGTCGCCGACCATCACGATCAGGCCGGGGCCGATGATCGCCAGCAGCGTCTTGAACTTGGCGGAGAGGCCGGAGGCGGCCGTCTCGCCGTGCCGGATGGTGCCGAGCGCGCCGCGGATGTCGCCCGCGTGGGCGTGGTCCGGCGGCGCGCCGACGCGGCCGGGGGCGGTGAACTCTGTGGCCATGACGAACCCCTCTCGGCCCGGAGCGGGCCAACCGGGGCACGCGTCGCGCCGCCGTCTTCGCGCCTGCCGTACGTGACGGGACCAGGGGAGGGACGCGAGCGGGCGGCTACCGCATGCCGGAGGCGGACGAGGACACGCGAACCTTGAGCCGACTTCGGCTGGGACAGCGTTCGGACACGTCATCACCTCCGTCCGGCCGGGCGCCGCCGTTTCCCGGCGGCGCTGCTTCCAAGACGGGGCCCACCTCGTGACAGGCGGTGCACCCCACATCTCGTAAGAGCTTCGGCACTGCCCGGCGTATGCCCGCGTCCCGCGCGGGAAGCCACCTGGCCTCACCCCTTAAGCCGGGGAAAGGTGTCCTGACCCTGGGCGTCTCTCGACGTCGTGGGGTCAGTGGCCTGTATCCGGACAGACGCCTCACCTAACGAGGTGCCTTTTCCTCAGCGTAGGCCGCCGCGGGTAAAGCGGACAACCCGGACAGGGCGCCGTACGAGCAGGTCAGAGGCGCCCCCACCTGGCGGCTGCGGTTACTCGGGGCTCCTTCGGGGTTCGACGCGCGAACCGGTGTGCTGTCCTTTCCGGTAGTACGTCAGGAACATGTCGACACCCTTGGTGATGAGGTCGTCGGTGAGGCGTGGATCGAGCCTGTCGCCGTAGGCGCTGTGCACGATGTGCGGGTACAGCACCAGCGCATAGAACTGAGTGATCGCCAGCTCCATGTCGGGGATGTCCAGGTCGTCGCGGGCGCCGAGCGCCGCTGCCAGCGGCCCGGCGAAACGGTCGGGCCCTTGCTCGCGCCAGGCGCGGCCGAGCTCGGGGAAGCGCCGCGCCTCGGCGGTGATCAACGCCCGCAGGGCGAGCACCTCGGGCTGGACCAGCCCCTCGACCCAGTCGCGGGCGGTGGCGGTCAGGACCTCACGCAGGTCGTCGCCGGTGCGCAGGCGCTCTTGCATGGCGCGCATGGTCCGGCCGAGCGCCTGTTCGAGCGCATCGTTCACCACCTCGGTGAACAGCTCTTCCTTGCCGGCGAAGTGGTTGTAGACGGTTACCTTCGACACTCCCGCTTCGGCGGCGATGTGGTCCATCCCGATGCCGAAGCCCTGCTCCAGAAAGAGCTTGTGTGCCGCACGCACGATAGCGGCCCGTTTGCGTGTCGCGCGTTCTCCCGATGGGGCGCGTCTGCTCGTCGTGGTCACCTCGCCATCTTATCTGAACTGTACAGTTGAGTTCACCTGTACTGTTCTGTACAGTTCAGTTCAGTTACCCGGTTCGGCCGGGACGTACCGACTCCACGAGAGGTGCTGATGACCGAGTTCAAGATCCTGGGGATCTCCGGGAGCCTGCGGGCCGACTCCTACAACACCGCCCTGCTCCGCGCCGCCCAGAAATTCACGCCCCCCGGGGTCAGCGTGGAGATCTATGACCGGTTGCGCGACATCCCGCCGTATGACCTGGACCTGGACACCCCGCACGGTAGGCCGGTCGCCGCGCAGGACCTTCGCGACAAGGTCAACGCCGCCGACGGCCTGCTGATCGTGACACCGGAGTTCAACTACTCCATCCCCGGCGTGCTCAAGAACGCCATCGACTGGGCCAGCACCGACTGGACGGGCGCCGAGGGAGCTCCCCTGCTGCGCAAGCCCGTCGCCGTCGCCGGCGCCTCTCCGACCAACTTCGGTTCCGTGCGTGCCCAGCTCGCGCTGCGCCAGGTGTTCGTGTGGACCGACTCCGACGTCGTCGTCAAACCCGAGCTCATCGTCTTCCGCGCGCACGAACGCTTCGACGAGGCGGGCAACCTCATCGACGAGACGACCATCCGCCTGCTGCAGGACCTGCTGAACGCCTTGGCCGCCAAGATGAAGGGAGAGTGACCGTGACTGTTCACGGTATGGTCGCCGCCGGGTTCGATGAGGTCCGGCAGGTCTTCGCGACCCTCGCCGCAGAGGAGGACGGACTCGGCGCGCAACTCGCCGTCCGCCACCACGGCCGTCAGGTCGTGGACCTGTGGACCGGCCCGGACCTGAGCGGCGACTCGCTGCTGGCCCTGTACTCCTCTGGCAAGGGCGCGGCGCACCTGGTCGTGGCGCTGCTGGTACAGGACGGGACCCTGGATCTCGACCGGCGCGTCGCCGACTACTGGCCGGAGTTCGCCGCCGAAGGCAAGGGCGAGATAACCCTGCGGGACCTGCTCGCGCACCGCGCGGGGGTGATCGGTGTGGAAGGCGGCTTCAGTGCGGCAGAGTTGGCCGACGACAAATTGCTCGCCCAACGGCTGGCCGGACAGCGACCCTACTGGCGGCCGGGCAGCGCCTATGGCTACCACGCGTTCGTCATCGGGGCACTGACCGGCGAGGTGGTGCGCCGAGTCACCGGCCGGTCCACGCAAGAGCTGTACGAAGAGCGAGTGCGCGCCCCCTACGGGCTGGATTTCTATCTCGGCCTCCCCGAAGAGCAGGAGCCGCGCTACCTGCCGGTGCAGCCGCTGGCGCCGGCCAAGCAGGCCCTGGCCGGCCCGATCGCCTCGGACAGCCTGATGGGCATCGCCTTCAACCAGAACGCGACCCCACCCACGGACCTGGTCGAGTTCGCCAACACCCGGGCCGTCCGGGCGCTCGGCCCCACCTCGGCCGGGAGCGTGGGGAACGCGCGCGGGCTCGCCACGCTGTACGCCGCGGCCATCGGCGAGGTCGACGGGCGACCCCCGCTGCTCAACGCCGCGACCCTGGCCGAGTTCACCAAGCCGCACACACCCGGCGTGGACGCGGTGACCGGCGAACGCGACCACTTCCTGCTCGGCTTCGAGTCCGTGGGGGTCCTTTATCCGGAGCTGGGCGCCGATTCCTTCGGCCACAGCGGCGCCGTGGGCGCCCAGTCCTTCGCCGACCCGGGCAGCGGCATCGCCTACAGCTACACCCGTCGCCGCTTCACGATCGGCGACGGTGGTGCCGCCCCGGAAAACCGCCGCCTGATCGGGGCCGTCATGCGCGTGATCGGCTCCCGGAGCGTATCGGGAGGATCGTGACGGTAGGCGCTGACGGGTGACCAGGATCCGGCGAACGCCCTTGACGGGCTAATCGAGCCCAGCTACCCGACATAAGCCTGAATATTAGATCAAAGACTCCTGTGCGTCAGGATGTAAAAGGATCCCGGGATATGTACGGATCGAGGGCGTTTGGCCGGGTGCTGCTGTGTCGTCTGCTGGTGGTCACGTGGGTTTCGCCGCTTTCTCGCGCGAGCGCGCGGGGGTCTATGCCTCCAGCGCATTGAGCAGTTCGGGGAGGTCGGCGAAGGAGTCGATGACGTGGTCAGGGGGCGGGTCGGCGAGTTCGTGCGCGCGCGGCAGGTACTTGCCCGTGCGGACGAGGATGCCGCCGATCCCGCAGCGCTGCGCGGCGAGGACGTCCGCCTGCACGTCGTCGCCGACCATGGCCGACTCGGCCGGGCTCACTCCGAGCGCGCCGAGCGCCGCGGTGAAGAAGGCCGGCGACGGCTTGCCCACGACCTCGGCCGCCACCCCGGCGGCCTGTTCCAGACCGACGAGGAAGGCTCCGCTGTCGAGTCGCAGCCCCTCGTCGGTGCGCCAGTAGAGGTTGCGCGCCATGGCCACCAGCCGGGCCCCGCCGAGCAGGTGCGCGAACGCTCGGTTGAGCGCCTCATAGCCGAACTCGGGACCGGCGCCGCCTACGATCACCACGTCGGGGTCGTCCTCGACCAGTTTCACCCCGGGAAGGTCCTCGCGGATGTCCCCACTGTTCAGCAGCGTGCAGCGCGCCCCCGGATAGCGCGACGCCAGGTAGGAGGCCGTGACGGCGGGCGCGGTGACGATGTCGTCCGGACTGACGGAGAACCCGGCGTCGGCCAGCGTCCGCGCCAGCCACCCCCGGGTATGCGAGGTGGTGTTGGTGACGAGCGCGATCGCCCTGCCGCGGTCGCGCAGCCGCGACAGGGCGTCGACCGCGCCCGGTATCGGCCGCCAGGAGATGGTGAGGACGCCGTCGATGTCGATCAGGACGGCCTTGACCACGGTCATCTCTCGACGGTAACCCCGTGTCGTCCGATCACCGCGCGCAGTTGGTGCGCGGCCGGTAGGTGTACCAGCCGGTGGGGCTGGTGGAGTCGGTCTGCTCAGCCCGGACCGTCCAGTCCTGCAAGGACGAGCCGTCGCAGGGCTGGCCGCCGCTCGTCGGGGCCGCGTTGTCGACGTCACCCAATCGCAACGGACAGCGCCATTTCAACTACCGAGAGTGACTGTCTGTCAAGTGTCTCGCTCCCTTCAGGAGCCAGGGCGGGCCTCCGAGGGTGATTCGGTCGACAGCCGTGGGCGTCCCACCGCCGACGGCTATCTCCCGCTCTCCCGGGCCTCGGGGCGGCGCACGGTGATCGCGAGCAGCACCGGGCCGTCCCGTCGCGTGCCGCACCCCGGCTTGCCGTCGTCACCGAGGGCGCAGCCGCCGCAGCCGCCGCTCGGACAGGCGGCCGCGATGTCGTCGGCGGAGAGGCGGCCCTTGCGGATCCAGTAGGCGACCATGGCGTCGACCTCGTCGCGGCCGATCTCCAGCCGTCGGGCGATCTCGTCCAGGCTCGTCCCGCCGCGGGCCGCGGTGATCTCTTCGAGGACCCTGCGCAGCGCGCTCACAGGAAGAGGCTTCCTATTTGGAACACCGCCACCGCCAGCAGCCAGGCCAGCGTGAGCTGCATCCCGATGCCGAAGAGGGTGAGCCGTCCGCCGATCTCGGCACGCTGGGCGGCCACGGTCGTCATGCACGGCGTGTAGGCGAGCAGGAACACCAGAAACGCCAGCACGGCGGGGATCGGATGGCCGTTCGAGGTCTGCTCGATGGTGGCCCGCAGGGCGGCCCCGAGCCCGCCCGGTTCGTTCCCGTCAGCCGGTTCGCCCATGCTGTACGTCTGGGCCATCGTGGAGACCACGGCCTCCTTGGCGACGAACCCGGTGATCAGGGCGGCGGAGGCGTGCCAGTCGCCGAACCCGGCGGGGGCGAAGGCGGGGGCGACGGCGTGCGAGGCGGCGCCGAAAACGCTGTGCTCGATCGGCGTGCGGCCGAACGAGCCCTGGCCTCCGAACGGGATCGACGAGAACAGCCACACGAGCGTGACCGTGGCGACGATGATCCCGCTGGCCGTCTTCAGGAAGGCCTGCAGCTTGAGCCACGTCTGCGCGCCGATCACCCGTACGGCGGGCAGACGGTACGGCGGCAGGTCGAGGACGAGCGGCTCCTCGGCCATGCCGCGGAAGAGGGTGCCGCGCAGCACAAGGCCCATCCCGATCACCAGGGCGATCGACAACACATACATCGCGAAGACGACCGTGCCGGCGGCGCTGCCGAAGAAGGCGGTCGCCACGAGTACGTAGACGGTGAGCCGGGCGCTGCAGGTGACGAACGGGATCAGCAGGCCGGTCAGGAGGCGGTGCCGCCGGTCGGACAGGATGCGGGTGCCGGCCAGGGCGGGCACGTTGCAGCCGAAGCCGACGATCAACGGGAGGAACGCGCGACCGGGCAGGCCGATGAGCCGCATGAGCCGGTCGACGACGAACGCCGCCCTGGCCAGATAGCCGGAGTCCTCCAGCACGGACAGCAGCACGAACATGATGGCCATCAGGGGGACGAAGGAGAGCACCTGCCCGACGCCCGAGACGAGGCCGTTCATCACGAGGCCCCGGATCGCGTCGCCTGCCCCCATCGCGTCCAGCAGGCGGCCCGCCCCTGTGGCGACCGGGCCGTCGAAGAGCCCCTGGAGGCCGGTCATGAGCGGCTCCGCCACGGTCGTGGTGAGGACGAACACCGCCCACATGACGCCCAGGAAGATCGGCGGCCCGACCCACCGGGAGGTCAGCACCCGATCAACCCGGTCCGACCAGGTGGCGTGCCCGGCGCTGTTTCGGGTCACGACGTCCGCGATCACCTCGTGCACCCACGCGTAGCGCTGCTCGGCGATCAGGAGCTCCGGGTCGTCCAGATCGTCGTCCGTGTTCAGGGCGGTGCCGAGGGCGCGTGCGGCGGCGGTGGTTTCCTCCGGGACGCCGGGCACGGGCTCTCCCGCGAGCAGGGCGATCGACAGCCAGCGGGCCGGATAGCGGGCGGCGGCTTCGCCGGGCACCTCGGCGGTGACCGACTCCAGCGCGGCCTCCAGGTCGGCGCCCAGGACGGGTACGGCCGGCCGGCGGGGAGCGGCCAGGGCCTCCCCGATCACGCGGCCGAGTTCGTCCACACCCTCGCCTCGGCGGGGCACGACGGGCACGACGGGCGCGCCGACAAGCTCGGCCAGCCGTCCGGCGTCGATGCGGATGCCTCGGCTCTTCGCGATGTCGACCATGGTGAGCGCGACGACGAGCGGCACGCCCGTCTCCATCACCTGGGCGAGCAGGTAGAGGTTCCGCGCGAGGTTGGCGGCGTCGACAGTGATCACGACGAGGTCGGGACGGCCGTCCATGCCCCGGTCGACGAGCAGGTCCCTGGTCAGCGCCTCATCGGGGGAACCGGGCAGCAGGCTGTACGTGCCGGGCAGGTCGATGAGCGTGATGTCGCCGTGGGGCGAGCGCCAGGTGCCCTGCGCCACGCTCACGGTCTTGCCGGGCCAGTTGCCGATCCGCTGCCGTGCGCCGGTGAGCATGTTGAAGAGGGTCGATTTGCCCACGTTGGGATTGCCGACGAGAGCGACCCGCGGGTCGCCCGCATTGACGTTGCCGGGGGCGTCGTCCTCGCAGCAGGGCTTGGTCAGCAGAGTCTTGGTGAGCGGTCGCTCATTCACCGGCCGGCTCCACGACCAGTGTCGTGGCCGTGAGGGCGTCGACGGCCACCCGGCCGTCACCGAGGGCCAGGACGAGCCCGCCGTGCATGCCCCGGTTCAGCACCGACAGCACCGCACCCGGCACGAATCCCAACTCGGCCAGTCGGCGGCGATGTCGTCGGTCACCCGTCACCCGGCTCAGCCGCATCAATGCACCTCTGGCGAACTCACCAGGTCCCATGACAACCTCCCTGCCTGAGGTTATCTAAGGTTAGCTTCGCCTAACACCCGGGGATGGGTGCGGCAGATGGGGCCGGACATCCGCGGGCAACTCGGTGGATATCGGGTCGGCACACTGCGGTCGTCCAGGACGACGACACGGGACTGCTCGTGCACGGGGGCGCACGGGGCCCTTGACGATGGCTGCGGTGCGGGCTTGGTCAGTTCGCCAGGAAGTCGCGGACCAGCCGCTCATACCGGGGCCGGTCGGTGTTCCATCCCTCCGTGTGCCCGCCTGCCGTGAACTCCTCCAGGCGGATCGGCCAGCCCAGGCGTTTGCCGACCGCGGCCAAGTCGCGTGACTCGCTTATGGGGTGCTCCTCGTCGGCCAAGGTGTGGATCACCAGCATCGGCGGGCGGGCCTTCGGCGGGTTGGCGATCAGGCTGAGCCGGTCGGCGTCGACGCCGGTGCGCCACTCGACGACCAGGCTGGACAGTCGTCCCAGGAAACCGGGGAAGTTGACCCGCCTGGCACCCTGCTCCGCTGTCGTGACCAGGTCGGACATGGGGGCGTCCAGCACGACCCGGTCGACCGTTCCGGCCAGGGAGGACTCGCGCAGGAACTGGCCGATGACCGTACCGCCCATCGAAGTCCCGTATAGGACGAAGCGGCGCGCTCCTCGTTCCCGCGCTGCGTGAAGAGCGGCCTCGAGATCGCGCCACTCAGTGTCCCCGAGGTGCAGCAGTCCATCGGGAGAGGGCGGCGCGCCTTCGTCGTTGCGATAGCTGATGACGAGGAAGGGCAGGTCCAACTCGCGTAGGGCCGGAAGGATCTTCAGTTCGGCCTTGCGCCGGCCGTTCTGACCGTGCACTGCGACGACCCAGGTGTCTCCCTTGCCGGGCACGTACCAGGCGGGAGCCGGACCCAGCTCCGTGGGCACCATGAACTCGGTGAATCCAACGCCCCAGCTGACCTGCGGGTCACCGGGCGGGACCGCGGTGAAGTAGCCGGGTGTGCCGACCGATGGGACGGCTCCGCGCAGCACCTGACGCGTCACCAGGCCGGGGGCCCGCGACACCACCTCGCCCAGCATGGTGGAGGCGCCGGACCACTCCAGCCAGTAGACGCCCGGCCTGGTCGTCTCCGGGGTCTCGGTCAGCGTCACCGCGCCGGGCCGTCCGGCCAGGACGTTGGTGTTGTCGCTGCCGTAGTGCACCACGCCGATGGCCTGCTGGCTGCCGTACCAGGCGCCGTAGCCCGTGCCACCCGCCAACAGGGCCACGGTCACCGTGGCGCCGATCCACCACTTACGCCTTGACGCCATCGAGGATCCTTTTCGCCGTTCGTTCACACAGCGCGCGGAAGTCGTCCTCGGGCAGCCCGATTCGGCCACCGAGGTAGAGGTGAACGAGGCCCTGGATGCTCGCGGTGAGCGCCAGCGTGACCTCTAGGGGGTCGTCTTCCTTGAGCAGGCCGAGGCGCATGCCCTCCTCGATGATCGACACCGTCGGGGTGAAGGCGGGTGAGGCGCCTCCGGCGAAGTCGTCGGGGAAGCGGCGGGCTTGTTCCCTCTGGTCGGTCATCAGGTACGTGTACAAGTGCGGGGTGCTCAGCGCGAAGTCGAGGAAGTCGTGCATCAGACCGAGCGCTCTGCTCTCCCAGTCGCCGCCCTCGGCCCGCCTTCCCCAGCCGGCGGCCAGTTCCTGGAAGGCGTCGGCCACCACGGTGTCCAGCAGGACCTGGCGGTTCGGATAGTGCTTGTAGATCGCCATCGCGGTCACGCCGACGGCGTCGGCCACGCGGCGCATGGTCACCGCGGAGGCGCCCTCGGCCACAAGGATCTCGCGGGCCGCCTGTATGATCTTGTCGGCCGTCTTCATGTATACAGCGTATACCGCATTGAGTGTCTGCGGAGGTTGTGTAGATGTGAACGTTTGGCGGGCAGCGCACTAGGCAATCGGCACTGGCGCTGGGAACATCCAACGTGGGCCCTTGGTGAGCTCCGCCGTCAGGATGAATGAGAACTATCGTGACTAGCATGGAAAATCCCCCTCAGCGTAGGGACTCCCAGATGTCACACCTGCGCGCCTCGGACAGCAACAGGGAGCAGGTCTCCGCCGTGCTCGGTGAAGCCCTGAGCACCGGTCAGCTAAGTCATGAGGAGTACTCCGATCGCCTGGACCGGCTCTATCAGGCCAAGACCGTGGGAGAGCTCGAGATCCTCACCGACGACCTACAGGTCGAGCAGCACCGTCCGACCGCGAGCCCGGTGTCCTACGTGCAGGGTGGGAGCTCCGAGCCCGAGAACATCGTCGCCATCTTCGGTGGCGCCCAGCGCAAGGGCCGCTGGCGGGTGCGGCGGCGGACCAGAGCGCTGGCCATGTTCGGCGGCCTCCAGTTTGATCTGACCGACGCCGAGTTCGAGGCGAAAGAGGTTGAGATCACGGTCAACGCGATCTTCGGTGGGGCCGAGATCATCGTGCCTGAGGGGGTGGAGGTGCGCTGCCACGGCGTCGGCGTCTTCGGCGGTTTCGATGTGCACGGCAGCTCGGACATCGACCCGTCGGCGCCGGTGGTTGTGGTGAAGGGCCTGGCACTGTTCGGCGGTGTGGGCGGCAAGATCCGGCGCCGGCGCGACCGTTGAGCGACGCGCCCGGGGCGCTTCAAAGACGTCAGGGTGCGACCGCTGAGCGGCGCGTCGCACCAGCACCGAAACAAGAACCCCCGAACTCGTAGGTTTGGGGGTTCGCCCCGTACGCCGCGGTCTTCCAGCCACCGGGACCGCCGGACTATCGTGGACGCCGCGCGCGCAAATCTCCGTGATCTTTCAGATTTTCTGAAAGGTCCCCTGTAGAACTCCTCGATGGACGCGCGCTCTCGCCCGCCAACAGACTCCCTTCCTGAGATCCAAAGCGGACCCGGCCGATCGGGACCGCCTCATAGGAAGCGCGATCTATGGCGAACCGATCCCGGAGAGTGGTGCCCGCAGGGCTCGCGCTCGTCCTGGCCCTCGTGATGGCGGGCTGCAACGCGAACTCGCAGTCCACCGAGCCGACGAAGGACAAGAACACGACGGCGCTCGAGTCCGTGCCCCAGGGCGGGACCCTGCACTACCTCTCGCGGCGCGCGACCGAGTCCTTCGAGACCGCCAAGGCGCAGATGGTGCCGACCACCCGGCTGCGGTGGGTGCACCGCGGGCTGACGTCGTGGCAGACGTTCCCGGACAAGGACACGGTCCTCGTGCCGGACCTCGCCACCGACACCGGTACGACGGACGACGGCGGCAAGACGTGGACCTTCACGCTGCAGGAGGGCCTGAAGTTCTCCGACGGCAGCCCGATCACCGCGCAGGACGTGAAGTACGGCGTCGAGCGGTCGTTCGCGCCGATGTTCCAGGGTGGCCTCGGCTACCACAAGACGCTGTTGGTCGGCGGCACCGACTACGACGGCCCGTACGACGGCAAGGAGCTCGACTCCATCGAGGTCGTCGACGACCACAAGATCGTCTTCCACCTGACGCGCCCGTTCGGCAACTGGCCGTGGATCGTCAGCATGCCGGCCTTCGCGCCGGTGCCGGCTGCGGCCGACACCGAGCCGGAGACGTACGGCGAGCACCCGGTCGCCAGCGGCCCGTACCAGGTGACGAGCTTCCGCAAGGGCTCGCAGGCGGTGCTGGAACGCAACCCGAACTGGAAGGCCGACACCGACCAGGTCCGGTTCGCCGGCCCGGACAAGATCGTCCTCGACATGGGCCTGAACAACGACACGATCGTGCAGCGCCTCATCGACGACAAGGGCGAGGACAAGACCGCGATCAGCAACGCGCTCATCTCGCCGGCGCAGTTCCAGCGGATCGAGTCCGACCCGTCGATCTCCACCCGCATGGCCAACAGCCCGTCGGGCTACTTCCGCTACCTCGCCATGAACGTCAAGCGCCCGGTCCTCTCCGACGTCCGCGTGCGGCAGGCGATCAACTACGCGATCAACAAGGCCGAGCTGCAGAGCGTGTACGGCGGCCCGAAGTTCGGCGGCCAGATCACCTCGACCATCATGACGCCCGGCATCCCCGGCTACACCGAGTACAACCTGTACGACGGCGGTGACACCGGCAACGTCGACAAGGCGAAGAAGCTGCTCGCCGCCGCCGGCGTCTCCGACCTGAAGCTCACGCTGACCTACCCGACCGACGTGAGTGCGATCGAGGAGAAGGAAGCCCAGAGCATCAAGAACTCGCTGGCGCGGGTCGGCGTCAAGGTCGAGCTCAAGGGCCTTGACGGCGACACCTGGTACGAGCTCATCTCGTCCGCCGACGGCGACTACGACATGACGACGAACGGCTGGGGAGCGGACTTCCCGAGCGGCATGAGCACCATCCAGCCGCTGTTCGCGTCGAGCGAGATCGGCAACGGCGGCGGCAACGCCTCGAATTTCTCCAACCCCAAGGTGGACGCCGCGATCGAGGCCGCTACCGCGGAGCCGAACCTCGACAAGGCCGCCGAGATGTGGGCCGCGATCGACAAGCAGATCATGGAGGACGCCCCGATCGTGCCGATCCTCGTGCAGCGCACGCAGGCCCTGGCCGGTTCGAAGATCAAGAACTACTTCATCCCCGCCTACCCGCCGTTCGCGAACGAGCTGGTCGTCCGTGTCGATCGCTGAGATCCAGCAGACGGAGGGCCGGGGTACGCCGGCCCTCCGCCGATTCCTCCGGAAGCAGTCGGTCCTCGGCCGCTTCCTCCGGAAGCGGTCCGGCGTCGCCGGCCTGGTCATGCTGGTCGTGCCGCTCGTCGCGGGGCTCTGCGCCCCACTGCTTGTGTGGATCGAGGGACAGGACCCGAGCACCTTGCACACCGATCTGCTCGACCCGGACGGCGGCCGTCCGCTGGGCGCCTTCGGTGGCGTCAGCGCCGACCACTGGCTCGGCGTCATCCCGGTGACGGGCGTCGACCTGTTCGCCCAGATCGTCTACGGCATCCGCTCGTCGCTGTTCATCGCGTTCGGGGCGAGCATCCTGTCGATCGCCTTCGCCGCCGTCCTCGGTACGGCGACCGGGTACTTCGGCGGCTGGCTCAACGCCGTCGCGGGGCGGGTGATCGACTTCATGTTCGGCTTCCCGGGCCTGATGTTCGTCATCGCGATCATGGCGATCGTGCCACCGGAGATGCCGCGGGGCCTGGTCCTCGTGCTGGTACTGGCCTTCTTCGGCTGGATCGTTCCGGCCCGGATCATCGGCGCCCAGGCCGGCGCCATCAACGCCCGCGCCTTCGTCGAGGCGGCGCGCGCGACCGGGGCTCCGCCCTGGCAGATCATCCGCCGTGAGATGCTGCCGCACCTCTTCGGCCTGGTCGTCGTCCTGTTCGCGATGTCGCTGCCCGGCAACGTCAGCGTCGTCGCGGGACTGTCGTTCCTCGGCGTCGGCCTGCGTGGAGACGTCCCCGACCTCGGCAAGCTGCTCTCGGACTCGCTGTCGTGGATCTACAGCGGTGCGGACGTCTGGTACATGCTCTTCCCGGGCGCCGTGGTGTTCCTGATCGTATTCGGCGCCACGCTCGCCGGTGACGCGCTCCGCGACGTCCTCGACGTGCGCACGGAGGATGCTGCATGATCGTCTATATCGCCCGCCGCATGGTCACCGCGGTGTTCATGCTCCTCGCGATCGCCTTCGTGACGATAGCCCTCTTCTTCGGGGCCTCGAAGGACCCGGCCCGCGCCATGTGCGGCAAGCCGTGCCCGCCCGAGACCCGGGCCAAGGTCAGCGCCTACATGCAGACCGACCAGAGCGCGGTGTGGCAGTACACCGAGTTCGTGAAGGGCCTCTTCGTCGGCCGTACGTACGGCGAGGGCGCCCAGCAGGTGCACTGCGACGCGCCCTGCTTCGGCTACTCATTCCCGAACCGCAGCGACGTCACGACGCTCATCGCCGAGCGGCTGCCCGTCACGTTGTCGCTCGCGCTCGGCGCGGCCGTCCTGTGCCTCGTCGTGGGCATCGGCCTCGGCGCGTTGTCGGCGATACGCAAGGGCGGGATCGTCGACCGGTTCTCGACCGGCTTCGCGATGTTCGGGCTGTCAGTGCCGACCTTCCTCGTCGGCCTGCTCGTCGTCCAGGTCTTCGGCTTCATGCTCAACGCGCTGCCGTACTCCGGCTTCGTGTCGTTCTCGGAGTCACCGACGGACTGGGCCTGGCACCTGATCGGCCCGTGGATGGTGCTGTCGTTCATCCTCGCCGCCGGCTACATCCGGGTCACCCGCACCCAGCTCCTCAACGAGCTCTCGGCCGACCACCTCGTCGCGATGACCGCGCGCGGCGCGTCGACCCGGCAGGTGAACCGGCACGCCGTCCGCGGCGTGATGGTGCCGGTCGCGGCGATGTTCGCGCTCGACGTCACCGCGCTCCTGGGCGGGTCGGTGATCGCGGAGAGGGTGTTCAGCCTGCACGGACTCGGCGACCTGCTGCTGTCCGCCGTGAACGAGGCCGACCTGAGCATCGTCGTCGGGGTGACGCTCTTCTCCGCCTTCCTCATCATCGTCGGCAACCTGATCGCCGACCTGCTGATGCCGCTTCTCGATCCGAGGATCCGCCGTGCCTGACCCCGTACTCCAGGTCGAGGACCTGTGCGTCTCGTTCACCAGCGGCGGCGTCACCGCCGATGTGGTCCGGGACCTCTCTGTGAGTCTGGACGGCGGCCGCACGCTCGCCGTGGTCGGCGAGTCGGGGTCGGGCAAGACGATCACCGGCCGGGCGATCATGCGGCTGCTGCCGCGCGGGGCGAGCGCCCGGGGCCGGATCGTCGTCGCGGGCCGGGAGATGCTCTCCGCCGACGAGCGCGAGCTGCGCCGGGCCCGCGGCTTCGACGTGGCCATGGTGTTCCAGGACTCGATGTCCGCGCTCAGTCCGTACCTCGACGTCGGCGCGCACATCGCCCAGGCGGTCCGCCTGCACAACCCGTCGGTCACCCGCCGCGCTGCGCGGGCCCGTGCGGTCGAGATGCTCGACCGGGTCGGCATCCCCGAGCCCGCGGACGCCGTACGCCGCTTCCCGCACGAGTTCTCCGGCGGCATGCGGCAACGCGCGATGATCGCGATGGCTCTGGTGAACCGGCCGGCGCTCCTCATCGCCGACGAGCCGACCACCGCGCTCGACGTGACGGTGCAGGCGCAGATCCTGGCCCTGCTCCGCGAGCTCCAGCGGGAGTACGGCATGGCGATGCTCCTGATCAGCCACGACTTCGGGGTGGTGGGGAGCGCGGCGGACGACGTCCTCGTGCTGTACGCCGGCCGTCAGGCCGAGTACGGCAGCCTCCGCGACATCTTCGATCAGCCCGCCCACCCGTACACCGCCGGTCTCCGCGCGGCCACGCCGCGGCTGGACGCCCGGCTCCACACTGGCGGGGAGCGGACCCGGCTCCGCGCCATCCCCGGCGCACCCACGTCGCTGCGCGACGCCGGGCCGGGTTGCGCCTTCGCGCCGCGCTGCGGCCTCGCGGACCAGGTCGGCGAGCGCTGTGTCGTCGAGGCGCCGCTGCCCACCGTCCGCCCGACCAGCGAGGGCGGCGGCCTGCACCTTGCGGCCTGCCACCTCGATCGTCTCCCCGCACCGCAGGAGGTCGCCCGGTGAGCGAGCCGATCCTGGAGATGACCGACGTCAGCAAGCGCTACCGCACCGCCGGTGGCTTCGGCCGCCGGCGCAAGGGCTTCCTCGCCGTCGACGGCGTCTCGCTCCACGTCGAGCGGGGCGAGGCGCTCGGCCTGGTCGGCGAGTCCGGCTCGGGCAAGTCCACGCTGGCGCGGATGGCCAACGGCCTGGTGGTGCCGACGTCCGGCACCGTCCGTACGGACGGGCAGGACGTCGCCGGCCTCAGTCGGCGAGGACTGCGGCGGCTGCGGCGCAACGTCGCCATGGTCTTCCAGGACCCGTTGGCGTCGCTGAACCCGCGGCAGACCGTGCGGCAGACGCTGGAGAACGTCTTCCGTGCGCACGGCGAGACGACGTCGACCGCCGAGCTGGTCGCGCTGCTGGAGTCGGTCGGCCTCGGGGCCGACTACCTGGGGCGCTACCCGCACGAGGCGTCCGGCGGGCAGCTCCAGCGCGTCGCCGTGGCGCGCGCGCTCGCCCTCAAGCCGGACCTGATCATCGCGGACGAGCCGACCTCGGCGCTCGACGTGTCGGTGCGTGCCCAGATCCTCAACCTGCTGGCCGACCTGCAACGCGACCAGGGGATCTCGTTCCTCCACGTCAGCCACGACCTGGCGGTGATCCGGCTCTACAGCGACCGCGTCGCCGTCATGCAGCGCGGCCGCATCGTCGAGACCGGCCCGTCCGACGAGATCTTCCGCTCCCCACAGCACCCCTGCACGCGCGCGCTGGTCGAGGCGACACCGGAGGCGGAGCTGCCCGCCTGACCTGCGGGAGCGTTGCGCGACGCCGACCAGGCGTGCCACGATCATGAACATGACTCACCGAACGACCACCCCGTCGTGAGCCGGCCGGAGGCCGGCGCGACAGAGTACTGAAGAAGGACACGTGGGAACCGACCTGTTCGTCCGAGAATACGGGCGGGACGCAGCAGATGCGCCCGCCATCCTCATCCTGCACGGCGCCGTGGAGTCCGGCGCGTGCTTCGGCGACGCCGTCGACCGCTGGGGCGGTGACTACCACATCGTGGCGCCGGACGCGCGGGGCCATGGGAAGTCGCCCAGCCGTCTGCCCGAGCACGAGGGCGTTCCGTCCACCGACGTGATGGTGCAGGACGCGATCGACATCCTCAAGGACATGCTCGACGAGACCGGGCGCAAGACGCTCATCGTCGGGCACTCCATGGGCGCGCGGATCGCCGCCTTCGTCGCCGCCGACGCCCCGCACCTCGTGGCCGGCGTCGTGCTCGAGGACCCGCCGTGGTGGGTGCCGGAGGCCGGTCCCAACCCGTGGCTCAGCGTCGAGCAGCCCCCCAAGGACCCCTTCGACTACGCCGACACGGCGTCGGTCGAGGAGCTCATGGACATGCAGCGCGAGCTCAATCCCCACTGGGCGGAGCAGGAGCTGCGTCCGCTCGCCGAGGCGATGAAGGCCGTCGACACCGACTACATGGAGCAGCGGCTCCATGAGAAGCGCCGGATCTGGACGCCGACCGCGCGGCAGATCACGGTCGGCCCGGCCGGCGTACCGGCGCTGCTCGTCACCGGCACCGGCGACGTCATCGTCGACAAGCACTCCCGTGAGCGCCTCACGGCCGTCGCGCCCGGATTCGACGTCGTCGTGATCGAGGGTGCCCACCACTGCGTGCGCCGCGACAAGCCGGACGAGTACCACCGGCACGTCGACGCCTTCCTCCGCGAGAACGCGCCGTCGGCCGGAGCCGTCACTCGACGCTGAAGGTGTCGGACCGCGCGAGCGGGCCGTAGATCTCCGAGTCCGGCGCGGCGACGGCGGCCCGCATCGCCTCCAGCCCCGCGCGTACGACGGGGTGGCCCTGGTTGTCGCGCCGCGTCGTCATGATCACCTTGCGCAGCGGCGCGATGCCGCGCGTAGGCAGGATCGTCACCCAGTCGGAGTCGCGGGCGGAGAGCGCGGACTCCGGCACCAGGCAGATCCCCGCCTCGGCGGCGACCAGCGCCAGCGCGGCGCGGTAGTCGTCCAAAACGTGGGTGATCGGCGGGTGGAAGCCGAGCTCGGCGCACGCCTGCAGCACCATCGTGCGGCACGGGTTACCGGGTGAGGGCATGATCCAGCCGTCCTCGGTGAGCTGGGTGAGCGCGATGCCCTCCTCGCCGGCCAGCGGGTGCGCGTGGGGGAGGACGGCCTTGAACCGCTCGATGTAGAGCGGGAACTTCACGATGTCGGGGGAGTCGCGCTCGGGGTCGGACTCGTACTCCAGGCTGACGGTCACGTCGATATCGCCGCGCATCAGCATCCGGTGGCTCATGTGCACCTCCGCGTCGATGACTGTGACGTCGACGCCCGGCGCCTGGCGGCGCAGCTCGACGATGGCGGGTGCCACCAACCAGCTGATCGCCGTGGGGAAGGCGCCGATCCGGAGCTGCCCGAGGACACCGCCCGCGTGCGCGGCCAGGTCGGCCTCGGCGATCTTCAGCCGGGAGCTGATCTCCTCGGCGTGCCCGGCGAGGATGCGCCCGGCCGGCGTGAGCGCCAGCTTGCGCCCCGTGCGTACGACGAGCGAGTGGCCGACCTCGCGCTCGAGCGCCGCGAGCTGCTGCGACACCGCGGACGGCGTCAGGTGCAGCGCCGCCGCGGTCGCGGTGACCGAGTCGGACAGCACGAAGGCACGGAGGACGAGGAGACGTCGGGGGTCGATCGTGGGCACGCGGGCTCCGTCGAGAGTCGGCCGGGCGTCCGTCGCGGTGGGGGCATCCGAGAGGCGGGACCGGGGAACCCCGATGCTAGGGGCCGTCACGTAACCTTGGCCAGGTAACCGGTCCGGCTTCTGATCGGCGAGCCGGCGGCGAAGTTCGTTCTGGGCTCCGCTCTCAAGTCCAATGGCCCGAACTCATCGACGCCAGGTCGCTCGCCCATCGGCGGGTGGGTGATCGTAGAGGTCCAGGACGCGCTGCATCTTGGCGATGAAGTGCGGGTCGGTGGAGGACTTCCATGTCGTGGTGGTCTGCCAGGTCACCCCGCCTTTGCGGAGGATCCGCCGCAGGTGCTCGCGGCTGATCGCCGCCACCACCCCGCGAGTGATGAGGTGCTCGGCCAGGGTGCGCAGGCTCCAGGTGGAGTGTCCGGTGATGCCCCATTCGGCGGGGGCCGTCTTGGCGATCAGGCAGATGTGTTCACGCACCTGGCCACTGATCGTTCGTGGACGGCCCCCGCTCCATTTTGGGTCGAGCGCGTCGAACCCCTTCTCATTGAAGGCGTGGATGACATCCCGCACGTAGTCGTCGCTGACCTGCATCAACGAGGTGATGTCCGGGACGCTTTGGCCTTGGCCGGACATCATGACCACGATCGCCCGCCGGAGCTTGACCGGATCCTTCGCGTTTCGCGTGATCCGCTGTAGCTTGCGGCCTTCTTCCATGGTTAACGGCCGGACGAACACTTCCGGTCGGCGAGCCATGACCACCTCCCAGCGTTGAAGAGGTAGCCAGCCTGGCGGGTTCCCCGCTGAAGATCAATTACCCGTCCGAGATTCGGTGACGGGCCATGAGAAGTGATCGCCTTGCCCGTGTATCTGACGGGAGCGCTTGGCGGAGCCGTGCCGAAAACCCGCCTGCGAACTGCGGAAACAGCGCCACGATTGGTTCGCGCATGGTTCGCGATCATTGGCCTACGGCTGCATATCGCTGCTCTCGGCTGCCTCTGTCCCGTCGGCTGCTCCTGTACGGAAGTGCAGGTCAGACGGTGAATAGCAAGGTCAAAGAAGTGCCCCCGGCAGGATTCGAACCTGCGGCACCCGCTTTAGGAGAGCGGTGCTCTATCCCCTGAGCTACGGAGGCGATACGTGCCCCGTAAGCCTAGCGAAAGGTTGGCACCACGTGCGCCGCTGGGGCCGATAAGTCGCTTGAGTTCATGGTCATCGCTGCCCTGATGGGCGGTAAAGCCCTGGCAAGCGCTCAGGCCGGTGCTAGCTTACCCGATTATCGTCACGCTTCGTGACTATGTGGCGACGTAGACGGAATCGCGGCATCCGCTTGCTTCTCCTGGCGATGCTCGCGCCGGCGATCCTCGCCTTTGGCCTGCTCGCGGGCGAGCTGGCCGGCTACGGAGACCCGGGGCATGAGTCGCTCGCCGAGGCGGCGCCGCAGCAACCGCCGCCACGAGTAGTTGTCCGCCCCGGGCCGCCTGACCTGCTCTATCAGGCGCTGGTGCCGCTCTATCAGGGGATCATGCCGCGTCCGCGGGTCCGCCGCCCTAAGTCCCCGCTGAGGCCGGCTGCGCGGCCAGGGGCGGGGGAGAGGAAGCGGCCACCGCGGAAGGCGACGTCATCTGGCCGGAAGCGGCCGCCGGTGAGGACGGTCGAGCGGAGATCCGGGGAGTTCGCATGCGCACGCGAATGGCAGGACACCTGGCTGTGGGAGCTGTGCCAGGAGCGGGCGCACCAGACCACCTGACAGGTTGACGCGCGACCTCGGGCATTCGGCTCGCTGTAGTAACGTGCGTCCCTGACCCGGGTCATGAATTCGCAATGGAGGAGTCATCGTGCCATCTCCTCGATCGGCGGGCCTGATCGCGGTTGTCACGGCGATGACTTCGCTCGCCGGCGGGGCTGCCGGCGGCCCCGCCCATGCGAGTGGCACCGCCCCTGCGAGCGGCGCCGTACGCCAAGATGCGGCCGTCGTCGCGATCAAGGAGCCGACCAACCTCACCGAGTTGCGTCGTGAGGCCCAGAAAGCGTTCCAGGGCATTGAGGACGCGAACAGGGCGCTCAAAGCTCGGCAGAAGCAGTTCGACGCGTTGGAGAAACGGGTCGCGGCGAAGCTGACCCAGCTCCAGGGGGCCGATCAGGAACTGGCCAAGATCCGCCAACCCCTGTCCGAGATCGTCGAGTACCTCTACCAGGACCCGGCGGCGAACAGCATGGGGAGCTTTCTCCCCGCCGGAGACGGCACGTCCACCCTCCGGGCATTCAGCGACGTCAACCACATAGTGGCGGAACAGAACAACGTCGTGTCCGACGCGAGCAAGCTCCTCCAGCAGCGCGAGCAACTGGCCAAGGAAGCCCAGGAGCTGCGCGCGGAGAACCTGCTCCAGGAGGCCCAGCTCGACGCCGAGATCGACGCGCTGCGCAAGCGATCGAACACCCTCGTCAAATCGCTCACGCGGGCGCTGGTCAAACTGGGCGTCAAGGTCAACGCCAACAATCGCGGTACGGGCGCCTGCGACCCGACGCGGGTCGACCTCGCCGCGCAGTACCCCAACGGCCTGCTCCCGAGGGCCTATCTCTGCCCGCTTCCGCAGAAGGGCGAGGAGCTGCGCGCCGACGCGGCGATCGCCTTCGCCGATCTCAACGTGGCCTACCAGAATCGGTTCGGCGCGCCCATCTGCGTCTCCGACAGTTATCGCAGCCTCCCCGAACAGCAGGCCGTTTACTACCAGCGTCCCGGCTTGGCCGCCACGCCCGGCAAGAGCAACCATGGCCTGGGCATGGCCGTCGATCTCTGCGGTGGGGTGCAGATCTTCCGGTCTGTCCAGTTCAACTGGCTTGAGGCAAACTCGAAGCGTTTCGGCTTCATTCACCCCGATTGGTCGTATCGCAGCCCCTTCGAGCCGTGGCACTGGGAGTACGACCCCAAGGTGGGTTCCCTGCTCTGATCCGTTTCGCCCCGGTCGGTACTGCTCGGCCTGGCCGGGGACGTGTCCCCATCGAAGCCGGCCACCAGCGCCGCCACGGCGGTGGCGTCCTCTGCGTCGATCGCGGTGCGGACCTCATCTCAGGCGTTCGTCATGATCGCGACAATAGGGAGGCCCTCCGACAATCCGGCGAGATCGATCGGGCCGCCGCCCGCCCAGGCGGTGAAGCGGCGGCGGGCGGCCGATCAGACACCGTGGCCAACGGCGTTTCCTGCGCTCTGATCTGCGGTTTCCCCGCTTAGCATCGGGTCTGATCGGGTGTCGTCCTGATCCGCTGGTGCGCCGGCCGCCGTCCTCGATCCCTCGGTCCTATGGGGTGAGGGGACGGGAAAGGCGGGTCGGTCCAGGGTGCCAACCCACTGACGTGGCGAACTCTGGGGAAGCCGGATCCGGCCGGCCGCCGAGTGCCGAGGAACTGGACGGGGCCGGGCACCGGTGACCGGCCGAGCGCGGCAGGACCAGGGGGCCGAGCGAGCGGGGCGGGACCGGACGCATCGGATCCGTGTGGGCTCCTCCAGACGGCGTCGGTGTGACGGCAGGAGAGGGTTGATGATGGCGACCAGAGCGACGGGACCGGACGGACCTGATGGACCAGGCAGGCGGCGCGGACCAGGCGGGTCCGACGGGCCGCGTGGGTCCGACGGGCCGGGTGGGCCGACCGGACCTGGCGAGGCGGGGGGAACCGGCGGACCGAGGAGACGCGGCGGAGTCGGCGGGGCGGCCGACGTGACGCCGGACATCGCCCTGCCCGCAGTGATCCTCGGCGTGGGGCTCGGCGGATTCGTGGACGGCATCATGCTCCATCAGGTTCTGCAATGGCATCACATGCTCAGTGGCACCGACAGCGACAACATCGGGGTGCGCTACTACCCGGTGGACACCGTGCCCGGTCTGCGGATGAACACGATGTGGGACGGGTTCTTCCACGTGTTCACCTGGACGGCGGTGCTGGTGGGTCTGGCCATGCTGTACTCGCGAATGTCCCATCGCCGCAGGCGCATCTGGGCGTCGCGGGTGCTGTGGGGCTGGGCGCTGGTCGGCTGGGGCCTGTTCAACCTCGTCGAGGGCATCGTGGACCACCACATCCTCGCCATCCACCACGTACGCAGCGGGCCGTACCAGATGTGGTGGGACATCGGCTTCCTCGTGCTGGGCGCGCTGTTCGTCGCCGGAGGGTGGCTGCTGCAGCGGGGCGCCCGCCGTGTCGGCGCGACCGCAGCGGCCTCCGCCTGGTGACCGGGCACGCGCACGAGGGGCACGCCGGAACGACCGCGTGGCCGCTGATCGCGGTCATCGTGGTCGCCGTCGCCGGGTATCTGCTGCTCGCCCGCGGCCGACGGCGTGAGCCCAGAGGGTGGAGCGGCGGGCGGGTGGCGAGCGCCGTCATTGGTGCGGTGCTGCTCGCCGTCGCGCTGCTCCCGCCGGTCGCGACCTTCGCCGAACACGATTTCCGCGGCCACATGCTGCAACATCTCCTTCTCGGGATGTTGGCGCCGACGGCTCTCGTGCTGGGGGCTCCGCTGACGTTGCTGCTGCGGTCGCTCCCCGCGGTGGGCAGGCGTCGCGTGGCGCGACTGCTGCACAGCCGGCCCGCGCGGGTGCTCGCCGATCCATGGCTCGCGCTGGCGCTCAACCTGGGCGGCATGGCGGCGCTGTACTTCACCCCGCTGTACCGGCTGGTCATGGACGGCCAGGTGCCGCATCACCTCGTGCACCTCCATTTCGTGCTGGCCGGGTACCTGTTCGGGTGGGCCGTCGCGGGGCCGGACCCGGCACCCCGGCGACCATCCGTGCGGACGAGGCTGGTGGTCCTGGGTGTGGCGATCACCGTGCACGCCGCGCTGGCCCAGCTCATGTATGCCGGGCTCCTCGTCGACGTACGGGTGCCCGTGGCGGAACTGCGTGGCGCCGCCGAGATCATGTACTACGGCGGCGACATCGCGGAGTTGTTGCTGGCCATGGCCCTGTTGGTGACCTGGCGCCCGACCCCCCGAAAGGGGAGGCGTCGGACCCAAGCGACGGTCGTCGCCTCGTAGTCGTCCTGGGAGGGCGTCCGAAGACGGCGATCCTGGCTGTCCCGGGAGGGCGTCCGAAGACGGCGATCATGGCGATCCCGTGCTGTGCGCCTGCGCGCTGTCAGGGCGCTCAGCTCCCGTTCCTCGATCGCGCAGGCGCCCGTACTGTTTCTCATGATCTGCGGAGCTATCGCGGGTGGACGGTCACCGAGAGCCGGCTGGCCGACTGTGCCCGGGCGAGGGCGAGCGCCTGCTCGCTCGTGGTGGCGAGCACCAGGAGCGCGCCCTCGATCGTCCCGGTCACCGGCCGGGTCACGACGGCGACCTCCCGGGCGACGGTGACCGCCTGAGCGGTCTCCTGGCCGAAGGCCGCGAGGACGTCGACCACGTCGCCCGGCGAGAGCAGGGCGGCCGCGTCGGCGTCCGCGATCCGCACCGGCGTCGCGACCAGCCCGGAGCCCAGAGCCGCCAGGAAACCGCGCCCCAGCAGCCGGACGTCGGTCAGGAGCTCTCCCCGGCGCACCGGCCCGGACAGGACCCCGCCCACGACCGAGGCACGTTCGTCGAACGCTCCGTCGGGCACCGCCTCGGGCGGCAGTCGTACGACGGTGACGTCGGCCGCGGACAGCCGGCCACCGGGGAGGTCGCGGGCCGCGGTGACGACGGCGACGCCAGGTGGCGGCCGCACCGAGAGCAGCGCGCACGCCACGCAGATGGCGGCGAGCGACGCGGCGATGAGGCGGCGATGCCGGGCGAGCCGACGGCTCAGGGCACGCATCAGGATCAGGGGAGCGCGATCGGGAGCGGGATGCCGTCGAGGACGCTGCCGCAGGGACAGTCGCGCTCCTCCGGCAGCGCCGCTACGGCCCGTTCGATGAGCCCCCGCATCCGCTCGACGTTGGCGGCGAAGACGGCGAGGACCTCCTCGTGGGTGACGCCCTCGCCCGCCATCACCCCGGCGTCATGGTCGGTGACCAGGGAGATCGAGGTGTAGCACAGGGCGAGCTCGCGGGCGAGCACGGCCTCGGGCATCGTCGTCATGCCGATGATCGACCAGCCGGACCCGGCGTACGACTGGGACTCGGCTCTTGTGGAGAAGCGCGGCCCCTCGATCACCACGAGCGCGCCGCCGTCGACGGCGGGCCACCCGCTCTCGCGGGCGGCGCTCACGGCGACGCCGCGTCCGTTGGGGCAGTAGGGATCGGCGAACGACACATGGACGGCGCCGGCGTCGTAGTACGTCCGCTCACGGCTGATCGTCCGGTCCACGATCTGGTCGGGGACCACGAGGGTGCCCGGGCCGTATTCGGCGCGGAGCGAGCCGACGGCGCACGGCGCGAGGACCTGGCGGACGCCGAGCGACCGCAGCGCCCACATGTTGGCGCGGTAAGGGATGCGATGAGGCGGATGCACGTGTCCGCGACCGTGCCGGGGGAGGAACGCCACGGAGCGCCCGCCGATGCGCCCCAGCGTGATCGTGTCGCTGGGCGGCCCGTACGGAGTGGCGACCTGGATCTCTTCGGCGTCGTCGAGCAGGGAGTAGAACCCCGAACCGCCGATGACGCCGATGTCTGCGCGAGTGACCATGGGGCGACCCTAAGCGAAAGGGCGCCGGGGGCGATTCGGGCCTGTGGATAACTTCGCGCGCTGCTCGCCGCCGGCCATGCCGGGCACTCCACGCTGTCCGGTGTGGCGCCGCACCCCGCAGGGGACGCCTGCCGCCCGGCGAGGCCCGGCCGAGCCGGGCCTGGGGCCGTACCGGACTGTCCGGGGGTTAAGCCGCGGACGTGCTGCTCGACGCGGCGGCCGGAGCGGCCGACGAACCGGCGGACTCGGTCTTCGCGGCGGGGGCGGACTCCGTCTTCGACGAGTCGCCGGAGGCCGAGGAGGTCGACGTCGTGGACTTCGACGAGTTGGAGGACCGGTTGTCGGTGCGGTAGAAACCGGATCCCTTGAACACGATGCCGACGGCGGAGAACACCTTGCGCAGCTTGCCGGCGCATTGCGGACAGTCGGTGAGCGGGGCGTCCGAGAACTTCTGGACTGCCTCCAGCTGCTCACCGCAAGCGGTACAGGCGTACTGGTAGGTGGGCACGCGCTCCTCCTGAAACTAGCACTCAACCGGTGCGACTGCTAATGGTACGCAGCCGAGAAGCATAAACGCTACTCAGGGCCTGTTTATTGCCTACCGGCGACCGGGGAGCCCCTTGTGACCTGCCGGAACGCCGGTGCCGTACGCGGAACGGGCGGCGGCCGGGGCGTTCACGCCCGTTCGGGCGCGTTCCGGAGGTCGCACTTCAAGAGATGCCGCCATCACATGCCGGGACACCGGGCGTCCACATGGTGAGATGGCGGCTTCAAGTGGTGCCGCGTTCGCCGTACCAGCCGGCCAGCTTGCCCTTGCGGCTCACGGCGCGCAGGCGTCGCTCGACCTCCTCCCGCTGCGCGGCCGTGGTCACCACGAGGAGCTGGTCCCCAGCCTCCAACTGCGTGGTCGGCGTCGGGACGAAGGAGCGTCCCTCGCGTACGACCATCGTCACCGCCGCGTTCGTCGGAAGCCGCAGCTCGAAGATCTCCACGCCGTGCATCAGCGAGCCGACGGGTATTCGCACCTGCAGCAGGTCGGCCTTCAGTTCCTCCAGTGGCGCGGCCTCGACGTCGATGTCCCGGGCCTCCCCTTCGGCGCTGATGCCGAGCGCCTTGGCCAGGAGGGACAGGGTGGGCCCCTGCAGCAGCGTGAAAACGACCACGATGATGAAGACCTCGTTGAACACCCCCTTGGCCCCGATCATGCCGTCCGCCCAGGGAATCGTGGCCAGGACGATGGGGACCGCGCCGCGCAGCCCGGCCCAGGAGAGGAAGACCTGCTCCCTCCAGGAGATCCGGTCGATCCGGGCGAGACGTACGAGAAGGGCGCTGACGGCGACGGAGATCGGGCGGGCGAGCAGCACGAGGACCAAGCCCGCCAGCAGGCCGGGGACGATCGTCTGAGGCAGCTCGGCCGGGCTGGCGAGCATGCCCAGCATGACGAAGAGCCCGATCTGCGCCAGCCACGCCGAGCCCTCCGCGAAGCCCCTGGTGGCGGCCCGGTGCGGCAGCCGGCTGTTCCCGATGATCAGGGTCGCGAGATATACGGCGAGGAAACCGCTCGCGTGGAGCTGCACGGCCCCCGTGTACGTGAGGAACGCGACGGCCATGACGGCGATCGGATAGAGGCCGGAGGCGGGGAGCGCCACCCGGCGCAGCAGGTACGCCGCCAGGGGCCCGATCGCCAGCCCGAGCGCCGCGCCCGCCGCCAGCTCGTACGCCGCGTTGACCAGGATCTCCCACACGGACGGTAGGGGCTCGGAGGGCAGGCTGAGCATGGTCACGACGATCACGGTCGGCGCGTCGTTGAAACCCGACTCCGCCTCCAGCACGCCCGCGAGCCGCGGCGGCAGCGGAAGCCGCCGCAGCACGGAGAAGACGGCCGCCGCGTCGGTCGAGGCGAGCACCGCGCCGAGCAGCAGCGACATCCGCCAGCTCATGTCGAGCATGTTGTACACGGCCAGCGCGAACACCACGATGCTGACGGCGACGCCGACCGTGGCCAGGACCAGGGCCGAGGGCACCGCGCGGCGCACGCTCTGCCAGTGGGTGGTGAGGCCGCCCTCCGCGAGGATGACGGCGAGCGCGACGAGACCGAGTTGCTGGGAGAGGGCCGCGTTCTCGAAGTGGATGTGCGCGAAGCCCGCCTCACCCAGCAGCAGGCCGAGGCCGAGGTAGATCAGCAGGCTGGGGAGGCCGGTGCGATGGGCGAGGCGGACTGAGACGATTGCCGTGATCACGACGATGGCGGACAGGAGCAGCCATACGTTCAGCCCCACCTGCCCCCCTTTCGCGCTCCGACGGCGCTGGCGTCACATTTGTTGCATCCGAATAATACCGGTCGGTAAAGCCCCAAACATGACTCGCTGATCGTGCGATTCGGCGGGAATCCCCTCGATCAGCTCCCCTTCATGCAGCAGTGCCACGGTCGGGACGTTGGGTCCCACTCTGGCCAGCGCGCGGTCGTAGGACCCGCCGCCACGCCCGAGGCGGACGCCCGTCGCGGGATCCACCGCGAGCGCGGGCACGATGACCAGCGCCGCCGTCCTGATCGCGTCCACGCCGCGTCGCGTGTCCACCGGCTCCATGATCCCGTACGGCCCGGGGGCGAGGGAGTCGGGACCGTCGTACACGGCCCAGTCGAGATCGTTGTCCGGTTGGAGCACCGGCAGCATCACGGTCGTGCCGTGCTTCCACAGGGCGAGGACGAGGCCGTGCGTCGACGGCTCGGACCCGATCGACCAGTAACAGGCGACCAGTCCGGCCATCTGGACCCAGGGTTGCTGGAGCAGGTTCTCTCTGACCGCTGCGGACGAATCGCGCAAGGTTTTCTCATCGAGTCCTGACCGTGTGTTAAGAATCCGTCGCCGCAGGTTCATCTTGTCCATAGCCTGCTCCATTAGTGTTCCACCATGGCTGACTTTGAGAACGTAACGAAAGCTGTCGTGCCGGCGGCGGGTCTCGGCACCCGGTTCCTGCCCGCGACCAAGGCGACGCCCAAGGAGATGTTGCCGATTGTCGACAAGCCGGCCATTCAGTATGTCGTCGAGGAAGCGGTCTCCGCTGGTCTGCTCGATGTTCTGATGGTGACCGGCCGCCACAAGCGGTCGATCGAGGACCACTTCGACGTCGCGTACGAGCTGGAGGACGCGCTGCGGGCGAAGGGCGACGAGGAGCGCCTCTCGCAGGTCCAGGAGCTCGTCGACCTCGCCACCATGCATTACGTCCGCCAGGGAGAGCCCAAGGGCCTCGGCCACGCTGTGCTGTGCGCCAAGCAGCATGTCGGCGACGAGCCGTTCGCCTGCCTCCTCGGTGACGACCTGATCGACCCCCGTGACCCCCTGCTCAAGCGCATGATCGAGGTACGCGGCACCTACGGCGGCAGCGTCATCGCCCTGATGGAGGTGCCGCGCGAGCAGGTCTCCCTGTACGGCTGCGCCGCCATCGAGGCCACCGAGCAGGACGACGTGGTGCGCGTGACCGACCTGGTGGAGAAGCCGCCGGCCGACGAGGCGCCGTCCAACTGGGCGGTCATCGGTCGTTACGTGATCGACCCGGCCGTCTTCGAGGTGCTGGAGAACACCCCGCCCGGCCGCGGCGGCGAGATCCAGCTCACGGACGCCCTGCGCACGCTGGCCTCCCGCGGCTCCGACGAGGGCGGGCCCGTCCACGGCGTGCTGTTCCGCGGCCGCCGTTACGACACCGGCAACAAGCTCGACTATCTGCGGACCGTCGTCCAGTTCGCGGCCGGGCGCGACGACCTCGCGCCGGAGTTCATCCCGTGGCTGCGTGAGTTCCTCGACCAGGCGGGGTCCTAGCGGGATCCTAGAGGCATGAAATCCGTCGATCGGCACCTCGCCGACATCCTCGCGACCGTGCGGCCGCTGGCCCCGCTCGAGATCGATCTCGAACGCGCGCACGGCACCGTGCTCGCCGAGGACGTCGCTTCGCCCGTGGCGCTTCCTCCCTTCGACAACTCGGCCTTGGACGGCTACGCCGTACGCGCCGGCGACGTGGCCGGCACACCGGTCGTGCTCCCGGTGATCGAGGAGGTGGCGGCGGGAGACAGCGAACTGCGCGCGATGGGGCCGGGCATGGCCACGCGCATCATGACCGGCGCGCCCGTGCCCGCGGGTGCCGACGCCATCGTCCCCGTCGAATGGACCGACGGGGGCACGGCCCGCGTCACCGTCAACCGGCCGGTGCCTGAGGGCAACGCCGTCCGGCGCATGGGGGAGGACGTGCGCCCGGGCGACATCGTGCTGAGCGAAGGCACCGTGATCGGACCGGCGCAGCTCGGCATCCTCGCCGGGGTCGGCCGCCGCCGGGTCCTCGTACGGCCCCGCCCCCGCGTCGTGGTGATGTCCACCGGAGCCGAACTGGCCGAGCCGGGGACGCCGCTCGGCCACGGCCAGATCTGGGAGTCCAACAGCTTCATGCTGGCGGCCGCCGTACAGGAGGCCGGGGGAGAGGTCTTCCGCGCCGGGGCGGTCACCGACGACCCGAAGCGGTTCCTCGAATCGCTCGAGGCCCAGCTCGTCCGGGCCGACGCGGTGATCACCAGCGGCGGCGTCTCCATGGGCGCGTACGAGCCGGTCAAGGAGGCCCTGGCCCCGCTGGGCAAGGTCGTCTTCGACAAGGTCGCCATGCAGCCCGGGATGCCGCAGGGCTTCGGCGTGGTCGGCGACGACGAGGTGCCGATCTTCACGCTGCCCGGCAACCCGGTCTCGTCGTTCGTGTCGTTCGTGGTCTTCGTCGAGCCGGCCCTGCGCAAGATGCGCGGCCTGCCCGAGGGGCCTCCCGTGACGGTACGGGCGACCATGACGGCGTCCCTGCGCTCGCCCGCGCGGAAACGCTCCTACCTGCGGGCCGTGCTGACGCGGGACGCCCAGGGCAGCACGGTGGCCCCCGTCGTCGGGCAGGGCTCGCACCAGCTCGCCGCGCTGGCCTCCGCCAACGCCCTCGTCGTCGTGCCGGAGGACGTGACCGAGCTCCCCGAGGGAGCCGAAGTGGACGTGATCCCGCTGTGAGCGGGCACGGCCTGACCCGCGTACGCGCCGCCGTACCGGGCGAGGAGGAGAGATGAGCGACCCGACCCGCGAGTCGGCGGGCGAAACGACGCACGACCTGACGCACATCGACGAAACCGGCGCGGCACGCATGGTGGACGTCTCCGCCAAGGACGTCACGATCCGTACGGCGACCGCCACCGGGCGCGTCCTGCTCGCCGCGCCCGCCGTGGCCGCGCTCCGCGCCGGCGACGTCCCCAAGGGCGACGCGCTCGGCGTGGCCAGGATCGCCGGAATCATGGGCGCCAAGCGCACTCCCGACCTCATCCCGCTCTGCCACCCGATCGCCGTCCAAGGGGTCGAGGTCGTGCTCGACGTCGTCGACAGCGGCGTGGAGATCACCGCCAAGGTCAGGACGGCCGACCGCACCGGCGTCGAGATGGAGGCGCTGACCGCCGTCACCGTCGCGGCGCTCGCCCTGATCGACATGGTCAAGGCGGTCGATCCCGCCGCCGTCATCACCGGTGTGCGCGTCGAGGAGAAGACCGGCGGCAAGGCCGGCGTCTGGACGCGCCCGTGAAAGCACTCGTGATCACCGTCTCGAACCGCGCCTCCGCCGGGATCTACGAGGACACCTCGGGGCCGTTGCTGGCGAGGCTGCTCGCCGAGGCGGGCTGCGCCACCGTCGACGGCCCGGCCGTGGTCCCCGACGGGGAACCGGTCGAGGTGGCGCTCCGGAAAGGCCTCGCCGACGGCTACGACGTCATCGTGACGACCGGCGGCACCGGCCTCACGCCTCTCGATCTCACACCCGAGATGACGCGCCGCGTCCTCGACCGCGAGATCCCCGGCATCGCCGAGGCCGTACGGCAGGCCAACCGCGAGAAGGTGCCCGCCTCGGTCCTGTCCCGCGGTCTCTCCGGACAGGCGGGGTCCACACTGGTCGTCAACCTGCCCGGCTCCTCGGGCGGCGTACGCGACGGGATGGCGGTGCTCGCCCCGATCCTGGCCCACGCCGTGGACCAGATCCGGGGCGGCGACCACCGCCGGTGACCGGTTCCGGTACCAGCGTGGCGCCCTGGCCGTCTTCCGGGAGATGATTGACCCGTGGATCGACTTCGCGGCTGGCCGGCGGCCCTGACCGAGGGGCCCGTCGGGCTCCGCCCCCTGCGGCTGCGTGATGTCCGGGCCTGGCGGGAGACGCGGCTGCGTAATGCCGACTGGCTGCGCCCGTGGGAGCCGAGCAACCCCGAGACGCCGCTCTTCCGGACCGGCCTCGGGCCGTACGTGTCGATGGTGGGCACGCTGCGGCGCGAGGCGCGGCAGGGGCTCGCGCTGCCCTGGGTGGTCACCTACCAGGGGCAGTTCGCCGGGCAGCTCACCGTGGGCGCCGTCGTCTGGGGCTCCGCCCGCTCCGCCCAGGTCGGCTACTGGGTGGACGGCGCGCTCGCCGGGCGCGGCATCATCCCGACCGCGCTGGCCATGGCCGTCGACCACTGCTTCTTCACGACCGGGTTGCACCGCCTCGAAGCCAACATCCGGCCCGAGAACCACGCCAGCCGCAGAGTGGTGGAGAAGCTCGGCTTCCGGGAGGAGGGCGTCCGCAAGCGCCAGCTCCACATCGACGGCGCGTGGCGGGACCACATCTGCTACGCGCTGACGGTCGAGGACGTCCCGCGCGGGCTCCTCGTCCAGTGGCGGCGCGCCCGCGAGGCCGCCGCGTCCAGGCGCACGGAGACGACCCCGGGACAGTGAGCGTTTCCGGTGATCACTCACCGGGATCAAATTACATGAAGAGCTTTGACGATCTCGCGACACACCGCATCGAATGCTCGTCAATCAGTGACACGCAGTCTTACGGTGCGTGACGTGAGCACATCTCCGACGTCCAGAGTCCGCAGGTGTGCTCGGCATCTCCGGAGGTGGTCGCATGGGTAGCGTCCTCCTCTACCTCGCCATCGTCGTCATGTGGCTCGGGGTCCTGCTGCCGATGTGGTTGCGCAGGGACAAGCACGCCATCGACGACCTGTACGAGGACGAGCCCGCCGAGCCCGCGGCTGACGCGGACACGGTCATCGAGAGTCCGCAGCCGGAGTCCGTCCAGGAGGCCGACGCGGATGCGGGCTCCGCTCCGCTCACCGTTCCGCTACCCGCCCCCGTCGTGGAGGCGGCCAGGCAGGGCGCCCTGTCCGCTGATTCGGGGGCCTCGGGTGTCGGTGTCTCCCAGGAGGCGTCCTCTGCGGACGAGGCGGCCGGCGACGCCGGTGACAAGGCGGACCGCTCGGATGCGGCTCCGGCCGCCGACGGCGCGGACCGGCCCCGGGAGGATCGCGCGGCGCGCGCACGCCGGGCCGCTCGGCGGCATCGCGCGCTCATCATCGCCCGCCGCCGCAGGCGGATGCTCTGGAGCATCCTGCTCGTCATCGCCTCCACCGTCACCGCCGCCGTCAGGGTGATGCCGTGGTGGGCCGTGGCACCCTCAGGCGTCCTCCTCGTCGCGTACCTCGCCGTGCTGCGTGTCGCCGTACGCGTGGACGCGGAGCGGCGCGAGCTGGCCGCCAAGGCGCGCGCGGAGCGGCTCGCGAAGCAGCGTGAGCGCCGGCGCGCCATGGAGGCCATGGCCCGCGAGGCGGAAGTGATCATGTTGGAGGCGCGCAAGCGGGTCCCGGTCTTCGACCAGTACTCCGACCAGTACTCCGGCAGGCGTGCGGTCGGCGACTGACGGGGATCGACGGGGTTGGCGCGAACGACTCCGAATGTTTGCTAATCTAGTCGAGGCATTGGGGCTATAGCGCAGTCCGGTAGCGCACTTCGTTCGCATCGAAGGGGTCTGGGGTTCAAATCCCCATAGCTCCACCAGGCCAGAGGCCGGTTCCGATCTTCGGAACCGGCCTCTTTGATTTTCTGGGTGACTCGGCCGCTCCGCCGTGGCCGGCAACGCCACCGCCTGCTCCCGCCAGCCGCGCAAGACGCCTGGAAGATCCCTGCGAACGAGTCCCCGGGCCACCGGCCGAAGACCCAGCAGATGGCTCAGGCAGGGACGAGCTCCTGGTCGGCATCGTCAAAGGGGGGATAGCCCTCGTTGGCCACTCGTTCGGCCGCGTTCCTGAACGCCGGGCATCCCACAACCGTGTGGAATCGCACGGCCTCCAAGGCCAGCTGGTGGCAGAGGGCGCACGGCTGGCGCCAACGGTTGGCGACGCGCTCAAGGCAGGTTCCCTCACGATCATCTCGTCACCGATTACCAGGCCAGGCATGAGCTGCTCGGCGCGAGCGAGAGCGAGCTGGACGGCACGATGTTGATCAACCTGACCTCGGGCGACTCGGCCCAGGCCCGTCGCCACGCTCAGGGCGTCACCACCGGGGTGGTCTGGGCCAGCGCGATCCGCCAGGTGCCGTCGTCCTTCACCAGGACGAACGTCAGCGCGCCGGTGCGGCCGTCGTTGACGTGCTTGATCAGGTTGGCCAGTGCCACGTCTGGGCGAAGGAAGGTGACCTCGAGCAGCTCGTTCTTGGTCAGCACGTCCTTCAGCGGGCTTTCCAGCGCCTTGGTCAGCACCTGCGTGACCTGTTCGCGGCCACGCAGCCGGATGCCGGTGAAGTTGACCAGGGACACGTCGTCGGTCAGCAGCCCGGTGAAGCCGGCCACGTCGCTCTGCAGGTCTTCGGCGTCGCGGACAAGCTGTTCGATCGCCTTGATGTCGGTGTTCATGTCATCTCTCCTCAACTAGCGGAGCGATTCGCTCCGCTTCGAACGTTACATCGGAGCGAATCGCTCCGCAACTGGTAGTATCTGTGGCGATGACCACACGCAAAGCTCTCGCAGAACGCAACGACCATGCGTTGCTCCAGGCCGCCCGCGACGTGCTGGCCGAAGACGGCGCGCACGCGTCCGTGGCCGCCATCGCCGCCCGGGCCGGCGTCGGCATCGGCAGTCTCTACCGCCGTTACAAGACCAAGGAGGAGCTGTTTCAACGGCTCAGCCTGCTTTCCCTCGAGCACTGGAACGACGTCGCCGAGCAGGGCCTGGCCAGCCCCGATCCGTGGGCTGGACTCGCGAGCTTCGTCCAGGGATGCGTCGAGTTCGGGCAGGGCTCGCTGGCGCCCGTGGCCGGCACCATCGAGGTGACGCAGGAGATGAGCGTCAAAGCCCGCCTCGGCGACGAGCTGCTGGAAAGGCTGATACGGCGAGCACACGAAGCGGGTGTCCTTCGCACCGATGTGGCGGCGGTCGACATCTCACTGCTGATCGAACAGCTCGGCCGCTCCCCGATGATCGATCAACTTCGCAAGCAGGGCAGGGACGACCTGCTGCCCGCCGCTACCGAGGCTCGCCGGCGGCTGATCACGATCGTGCTCGACGGGCTGCGGCCGGGACCCGTCCCGCTGCCCGGCTCGCCACCGGGCGAGGAGCTCTTCACCGGCCGCTGGTCACACTGAACGAGGCTTGTGAAGCGGCAGATTCCGAGTTGTTTCAGTGACGCTGTCGCCGGCTCCTCCAGCAGCGGCTCCGGCTCGGTCGTACAGGGGTCCGGGCACGGTGGCGCCGGAATCAATCAGGTGCCCCCGGCTTGTCTCTCAAGGTCACGTCCAGGAGGCCTTCACGCTCAGCCGGGCCGCCGGGGCTTTCAGGGGCGGGCGAGGTGGTTGACCGTGGCCACGAGTACCATTCCGTACACCACATGGCCGGCGGCGAGCACGGCGGTGCGGGAGGAGTCGTCGCGGGTGTCCGGCGGCAGGATGCCGATGCGCGGCACCCAGCCGCGCTGGCTCGCGGCCCAGGCCGCCAGCGCGTACCCGACGCCGAGCGGCAGGCCGGCCCGCCCGCGCGACAGGGCGCAGAGCACGGCTCCGGACGCCACGCCGAACCCGAAATGGGTGAGGGACTCGGTGGGCCGGGCCCGGCGGCGGGGCAGCGGGCCGGGAGTGACGCGTCCGGACGGCCGGTCACGCATGAGCCAGGCCTGATCTCCGGCCAGCGACACCGCGGTCAGCGCCACGGTGGCGAGGGCGCCCCCGGCAGCGCCGCGCACCAGCATCCTCAGCATGAGCACCCTTCTTTCCCAGAGATCGGCTCATGCCCGTACGCGGCGCGCGGGAAACGGGTGAACCCGCAGGCCGGAGGGTTTTGACGGCCTTGCCCGGGGCAGCGGGGGCGCATGCGAGTAGTCGTGGTCGGAGCGACCGGCAACGTAGGGACAAGCCTGGTCTCCGCGCTGGAGGCGGATCCGGAGGTCAGCTCGATCGTGGGCGTCGCCCGGCGGTTTCCCGGGTGGCGGCCCGGCAAGACAGAGTGGCGGACGGCCGACATCGCCACGGCGGACCTGGCCAAGATCTTCACAGGCGCCGACGCCGTGGTCCACCTGGCCTGGCTGTTCCAGCCGACCCATGATCCGGTGACGACCTGGCGGGTCAACGTGATGGGCAGCGAGCGGGTGTTCCGCGCGGTCGGAAAGGCGCACGTGCCCACGCTGGTCTACGCCTCGTCCGTCGGAGCGTACTCGCCGGGGCCGAAGGAGCAGGCCGTCGACGAGACCTGGCCGACCCACGGCTGGCCGGACGCCGCGTACGGACGGGAGAAGGCCTACGTCGAGCGGCTGCTGGACATCTTCGAACGGGACCACCCCGACATCCGGGTCGTCCGGATGCGGCCGGGCTTCATCTTCAAGCGCGAGGCGGCCAGCGAGCAGCGGCGGATCTTCGCCGGCCCGCTCGTGCCGGGGCGGCTGGTCCGTCCGGGGAGGGTCCCCTTCGTGCCGGACATCCCGGGGCTGCGGTTCCAGGCGTTGCACGCCGAGGACGCCGCGGAGGCCTACCGGCTCGCGGTGACCCGGCCCGTCATCGGCGCCTTCAACCTCGCCGCCGACCCGGTCATCACGCCGCAGATTCTGGCGGAGATCTTCAATACGCGGGTGGTGCGGATGCCCGCCCTGGTGGCGAGAACGGCGCTGGCGGCCGGCTGGCACCTGCGCCTGGTGCCCGCCGCGCCCGGCCTGCTGGAGATGGCGCTGAAGATCCCCCTGATGGACGTCTCCCGGGCCCACGACGAGCTCGGCTGGCACCCGCTCAGGAACGGGCGGCAGGCGCTGGAGGAGTTCCTGGAGGGCCTGCAGCGAGGCTGGGGGATGGACACGCCCCCGCTCGCGCCCGAGGAGGGCGTGGTGGGCCGCGTCAAGGAGCTCGCCACCGGCGGCGGACAACGTTCCTGATCTGCCGGCCACCTGGCGGCGTTCCTGCCGACGGCGGGAACGTCGTGGGGTCGCCGAGCCGGCTCACCTTCCGGCTTCGTACTCCTCGACCAGGCGCCGAGGGGCGGTGAGGCACCACGCTTCGGTGACGAGTTCGGCCAGCTCGTCCGGCGGCACCCTGTCCAGCCGGATCTCCACCCAACCGAAGCGGCCCGACGTGTAGGAGCGGGTGAAGACCTCCGGGTCCTGCCCGACGAGCGCCTCCCGCTCTTCCAGCTCCGCCTTCACCAGCGCGACGCCCTTGTCCTCGTTGAGATAGGCGAACCCCTTGCCGCGTACTTTCGCACCGACGTGAGTCCCCGGGGCACCAAGCTCGGCCTCCGGAAGCCCCCGCACGATCCGCAGGAACTCCTCCACACCGGCGGCCTGATCAGTGAGACTTTCCATGCCGCAGGTCTATCAACCGGGACCGACATTCTTCCCGCCGACGGATGCGGGTCGTCTCCGCCGGGGGCTCCATCGCGTCCGTTTCGTGGCACACGGAGACTGGGTGGGACACGTCGTACGACCTTCTTGGGGGTGGCACATGGCAGGACAGGCGGAGCGCCTTCCGGCGCAACGCAGCGGCACCTTCCTTCTCGGTGGGGATCTGCCGGTCGTCCGGCTCGGATACGGCGCGATGCAGCTCACCGGGCCGGGCGTCTGGGGCGAGCCGCGCGATCGGGGCGAGGCGCGCGCGGTGCTGCGCCGGGCCGTGGAGCTCGGGGTCGACTTCATCGACACCGCCGACTCCTACGGTCCCTACGTCAGCGAGGAGATCATCGCCGAGGCGCTGTACCCGTACGGTGAATCGCTGGTGATCGCGACCAAGGCGGGGCTCGTACGCACCGGTCCCGGGGAGTGGCACCCGGTCGGGCGGCCGGAATACCTGCGGCAGGAGGTCGAGATGTCGCTCCGCCGGTTGCGGCTGGAGCGGATCGACCTGCTGCAACTGCACCGAATCGACCCGCAGGTGCCGGTCGCCGACCAGATCGGCGTGCTGGCCGACATGAAGGCCGAGGGCAAGATCCGGCACATCGGGGTGTCCGAGGTCTCGGTCGAGGAGATCGAGCAGGTCAGGTCAATCACCGAGATCGTCTCAGTGCAGAACCTGTACAACCTGGCGAACCGCAAGTCGGAGGCCGTGCTGGAGTACGCGGAGCGGCAGGGGCTGGGCTTCATCCCCTGGTTCCCGATGGCGACCGGTGAGCTGGCCAAGCCGGGCGGCCCGCTGGCGAGCATCGCCCAGGAGCACGGCGCGACTCCCGCCCAGCTCGCGCTGGCCTGGCTGCTGCGCCGTTCGCCGGTGATGCTCCCGATCCCCGGCACGTCAAGCGTCGCGCACCTGGAGGAGAACGTGGCGGCGGCGGAGGTCGAGCTGACCGACGACGAGTTCGAGAGCCTCAGCAGGGCTGTCTGAAGCGCGCGGTCCGCAACCGTTCGCCGGGGTCGAGGGAGCGGTGCGGGGCCGTCCCCGGGGCCGTTCACGGCCCCGGGGTCACGCCTGCTGTACGGGCGCGGCCCACGGCTTGGTCCAGTCGAGGTCGCGCCCGTCCAGGCGGATCGTGGGCGTGCCCTGCACCCCGCGCGTGAACGCGAGCTTCGACAGCGCGTCGGCGCGGGCGGAGGTCTTGTCCGAGTTCAGACAGGCGGCGAACTCCTCCTCGGCGAGGCCGACCCCCTTGGCGTACCGCACCAGTTCCTCGACGGCGAAGCCGCCTTCCCGCGTCTCTTCGGGCTGGTGGGCGTACAGCTCGTCGTGGTAGGCGAGCCATTTGCGCGGATCGGTGACGCACAGAGACGCCATGAGCGCCCGGCGCGAGTTGTCACGGGTCACGCCGGAGTTCTCGCCGAACACCGTGAAGGGGTGGATGACCAACGCGACCTTGCCCTGCGCCGCCCAATCCCTGGCGGTGCCGCCGTTGAGCTGCTCGAAGTCGCGGCAGTACGGGCACTGGTAGTCCTCGTACACCTCAAGGACGGGGGAGGCCACGCCGGGGAGCGCCATCAGGATGGTCCCGTCGGGGCGGAACGAGACGAGATCGGACGGGGCGCTCCCCTCCCGGCGGCCGTCCGGCGCCAGCGTGATGACGCCGAGCACGATGAGGGCCACGGCCGCGGCGGCCAGCTTGACCATGCGCGTACGGATCGCCTGGAGGCGGGAGGTTTCCACGATCAATTGCCCCTAAGAATGGCGCACGGTTGCGCCGCCGATGGTATCGGGGGCCGACTCTCACGCAGGCCGCCGGGTTCCGGGGATCCCGGTGCGGGAGAGGGCCACAGGAGCCGCCGCGCGGGGGCCAGGGCGCGCTGAGTGAGGCCCGCCTGAGTCCTGACATGAGCGATTGTGCATGATGCATATGACATGTACCACCGAGACTGCGGTGTCGGGATATAGGCCGCTCCGCCGGATCCGCAAGCGGAGGCCTTTTGCGCGCGACGTCACTGACCGGTCATGAGGAAGGCGCTGAGACCGGCTCACGACGCGCCAGAGGCGTGATCGCCGTACTGTCCTGCGCGGGCATCCTGGTCGCCCTGATGCAGACCCTCGTGCTTCCGCTGCTCGCCGAGTTACCCGTTCTGCTGCGGACCACCGCTTCCGACGCGTCCTGGGTGATCACGGTGACGCTGCTGGCGGGCGCGGTGGCCACGCCGGTCATCAGCAGGCTCGCCGACATGTACGGCAAGCGGCGGATGCTGCTGCTCTGCCTGGCGCTGCTGGTCGTGGGGTCCGTGGTGTGCGCGCTGAGCGGCTCGCTCGTGCCCATGGTCGCCGGGCGGGCGCTGCAGGGGTTCGGCATCGGGGTGATCCCGCTCGGCATCAGCATCATGCGCGACGAGTTGCCGCCCGCGAGGCTGGGTTCGGCGATGGCGCTGATGAGCTCCTCGATGGGCATCGGCGGGGCGCTCGGTCTGCCGGCCGCCGCCGCGGTGGCACAGTACGTCCACTGGCACGTGCTCTTCTGGGCGTCCGCCGGCCTGGGCGTGGTGGTGCTGGCGCTGGTGGTCGCCCTGGTGCCGGAGTCTCCGCTGCGCAGCGGCGGCCGTTTCGACGTCGTCGGCGCGCTGGGACTCTCCGCCGGGCTGATCTGTCTGCTGCTCGCTGTCTCCAAGGGCGGCGACTGGGGCTGGTCGAGCCCCGTCACGCTCGGCCTCTTCGGCGCGACGCCACTCGTGCTGCTCGTATGGGGCCGGTACGAGCTGCGTGCCCGTGACGCGCTGGTGGACCTGCGGACGAGCGCGCGCCCCCGGGTCCTCATGACCAACCTCGCCTCTGTCGTGGTCGGGTTCGCCATGTACGCGCAGGCGCTGGTCCTCCCGCAGCTCCTGCAACTGCCGGAGGCCACCGGGTACGGCCTGGGCCGGTCCATGGTGGCCGCCGGGTTGTGCCTGCTGCCCGGCGGCATGGTGATGGTGGTGGTCTCGTCGCTGTCCGCGCGCATCTCGGCGGCCCGCGGCCCGCGGACCTCGCTGGTCATCGGCTGCCTGGTGATCCTCAGCGGGTACGCGATGGCGTTGGGGATGACCCGGCAGGTGTGGCAGATCGGCCTGATCTCCGCGGTCATCTCGGCGGGGATCGCGTTCACGTACGCCGCGATGCCCGCGCTGATCATGTCGGCGGTGCCGGCCTCGGAGACGGCGGCCGCGAACGGCCTGAACAGCCTCATGCGCTCGATCGGCACGTCGAGCGCCAGCGCCGTCGTCGGCGTCGTGCTCAGCCACATGGTGGTGCCTCTGGGGCCGGCTTCGGTGCCCTCGATGACCGGGTTCCGTACCAGCTTCGTGATCGGCGGCAGCGCGGCGCTGGTGGCGGCGCTGCTGGCGCTGGCGATCCCGGCCCGTCGGCGGGCCCCGGCGGGCGTGCTCGCGGGCGAGAACGCGGCCGGCTGAACCGGAAGCCCTCAGGGCCGGGCAGGTGGCGGCTCGGCGAGCCACGGCTCCGGCGGCATGAGGGCGATGGCGCGGGCGGCCAGCTCGCGCAGCGTCGCCCAGGTGGGGTGCTGGTACAGGCCCTCCTCGCTCCAGGGCGCCTCGCCCTCACCCGAGAGCTGCGTAAGGCGCCGGTCGATCTCGTCGAGGTGCCGCGACAGCTCCGCGGAGATCCATCCCATCTCCTGCGCGGCCCACGACACCTGGTAGGTGTCGTCGAAGTCGAGGGCCAGCTCGTCCACGCACATGTTCCCGATCCAGCGGATCTGCTCGTGGGCGGGCAGGGCGAGATGACGTAGCGCCTCCAGCAACAGGGACCAGGTGGCCCGGGCGATCGCCTCGACCTCCGCCTCGGCGGGGTCGCTCCGCTCTGCCCGCCGCCGCAGCAGGCGGGCCTCGATGGCGCTCCAGAATCTCCTCATTCCCGCATAATGGCGGCGAGTGCGGAGGTTCCGCCTCGCGTAGGCCCGCAGGGGATGAGCTTGGCGGCTCGCCACCCCGGGGGCAGACTGGAGCGGTGATCAAGACGCTGCGTCCGCGGGACTACAACGAGGCGCTGTACGTGGGGCACTACTTCCGCACTGGCACCCCGGTGGTGATGGATCTGACGGGGTTGCCCGACGGCGAGGCCAAGCAGTTCGTGGACTTCGCCGCCGGACTGGTTTTCGGACGGCGGGGCAGGATGGACCGCCTGGAGAGGAAGGTCTTCCTGTTGCTGCCCGCCGGAATGGCCGGCCCGACGGATCCTGCCGCTGAGTCGGGGGAATGATCGAGCCCACTCGGTGACCGTTCCCGCGTACCAGGGAGGCTCCGCGCGGCCGTACGGCGGGACCTTCGCCTCTGGGGAGCGCGGGTCGTCAGGGCGTGGGATGGAAACGTGAGAGGCGCGCGGCGCCGGCGACGGGCACGTGCCGTCCACACCATGGGACGGGGGCGACCATGGAAGCCAAGCGGTCGAGCATCCGGATCTACGTCGACGAGGACGACGACGCCACCACCGCTCGCGCGGTCCTGTCCACCGGGGACGACACCCACGTGGTGGGGGTCGGCCGTGCGCGCCGCGACCCGACGGACGCTCCCGTCCCCGGCATCGGCGACGAGCTGGCGATCGCCCGGGCACTGGCCGACCTGACGCGAAAGCTGTCCGCCATCGGCCCGGAGGACATCGCCGGCTGAGCGGACGATCTGGGCGAAGGAGTTCGAGGATGACCGACAAACGGTGGAACGTCGTCATCGACATCAGCGAGCACGGCGACGACACCCATGCCCGTGCCGCGTTGGCCGTCGCGGACGGCGTCAGCGTCTCCGGCGCCGGCCACGCCCGCCGGAGTCCGGACGACCGGCTCGTTCCGGAGGTCGGCGACGAACTGGCCGCCGCCCGCGCCCTGGCCAGGCTGAGCCACTGCCTGTACCAGACGGCGCTCAAGGAAATGCTCTCCCGGGGGATGACGATCGAGGAGATGCCCGGCCTGGATCAGCGGTGAAACCGGGGGCTCTCCGCGGCTCTCCCCGCCCGGCGGCTGAGCGACCTTGTCGAAGAGTTGGGCGCGGCATGGGCGTGAAGGGCGTTGCCGAGCGGTACGAGAGGGGCGCCGGGTGCGCGCCCATGTGCCACCTGGCGAATCGGACGGACAGACGAGCGGGGAGGCTCCACGGGGCGGCCCCTGATCCTTGGGAGAGCCGCAGCGATGGAGATGCCCACAGTCAACGAGTGCCAGGTCGAGTCGTGCGCGTACAACCGGGATCGCGCCTGCCACGCGCTCGCGATCACGATCGGGGACGCGCACCTCGCCCAGTGCGACACCTTCTTCGGCGTCTCCTCGAAGGGCGGGGACCCCGCCACCACCGGCCGGGTCGGCGCGTGCAAGGTGTCCGACTGCCGATACAACACGCAGCTCGAATGCCAGGCTCCCGGAATCGTCGTCGGGCAGTCGCGGAGCGAGGCCGACTGCCTGACCTACGCGCCCGCGTAGCCGCCGCCTCCTGAGCGACCCGGACGCGCCACGTCGGGCGCGGCCGGCGCACGGGACGCGGCGGCGGGAAGGCTGAGCACGGCGGTGCAACCGCCGCCCGCGATCTCCTCCCAGCGCAGCACGCCGCCGATCGCCCGGGCGAGGTCGGCGCACACGCGGGGCACGATGCCGACCGGACGCCCGTCGGCGTCCCGCTCCCACATCCGGGGGACGGGGGCCGTGTGATCGACCAGCCGGATCTCCACGCGTCCGTCCACCTGGGCCGCCTCGATGTGGAGACGCGCCGCATCGGCGGAGCTCCGCCGCAGCGCGTCGGCGGCCAGGTAGGTGACCAGCCGGGTCAGCAGTACGGCGTCGGCGATCACATTCGGTAGTTCCTGGGGCAGGCGCAGGACCAGATCGTGCCCTCCGGGCCCCAGATCGTCGACGGCGACGATCAGGACGTCGCCGACGTCGACCGGGCGGAGGAAGACGTCCAGCGCCCCGTTCAGGCGGCTCACGTCCACGAGATCGGCGACCAGGCCGTGGACCCGCTCGACGGCGCCTTCGGCCTGAGCGCACAGCTCGTCCCATTCGTCCTCCGTACGGGGAGCCGTTCGGTCGCGCAGTCCTTCCACGGCGTGCCGTGCGACCGCCAGCTCAGGTTCCAGATCGCCGGCGACCGTCCGCAGCAGATCGGTGCGCCGCCGGTCCGCCAGGTGCTCCTCGGCCCGCCGTTCGCTGCGCCGCTCCTCCAGGCTGGCCGCGACAAGGGCGGCGCACGCGGCGAAAACACGCCGGTCGCCGGCGTCGAGAGAACGGCCGTGCCCGGCCAGCACCAGGGTGCCTCCTATCGCCGCCTCCGTGTCGGCGTCCTCGGGACGTTCCGGCGGCATGGACCCCGAGCTGGCGACGACGAACCAGCGGTGCCCGCCCGCACCGTCGCTCTCCAGGAGGCTGACCGAGTCCAGCCCGAAGGTCACCCGTACCCGCTCCAGCAGGGCGGGGAGATCGTTCCCCCCGCGCAGCGCGCCGATCGCCAGGTCCGAGAGCGTCGCCGCCTCCACAGAGGAGCGTGCGGCGGTGCGCGACCTGCGCGCCGCCCGCTCCACCGCCCCGCTGACGATCGACGCGACCACGACGAACACCGCCAGGACGGCCGCATTGGCGGGCCGTCCGATCGCCAGGGAGCCCATCGGCGGGACGAAGTAGTAGTCCGCCAGCACGCCCGCGCCGACCGCCGCCACCAGCGCCGGATACAGCCCGCCGACCAGCGCGACGGTCACCACGGCCAGCAGGTACAGCAGGAGCACGCCCGCCAGGCCGGGGCCGGGCAGCCAGACCAGCGCCAGCGTCAGGCCCGGCACCAGCAGCGCCGCCAGCGTGACGCCCCACCGGAACCGGGCGCTCCCCAGGCCACGCGTGAGCGACGGCAAGGTCAGGGTGGGCGCGCGCGTCTTCCGCTTGTGCGGCAGGACGTGGACGTCGATGGCGCCCGCCATCCGGGTCGCCTTGTCCACCACCCGGTCGCCGAGCAGGAGCGCGGCGAGCCGCCCGCGCCCGGCGCCGCCGAGGACGAGCTGGGTGGCGTCCTCCGCGCGGGCGAACTGCAGGATCGCGGCCGCCACGTCGGCGCCGACCACCTGGTGATAGAAACCACCGAGCGACTCCACGAGAGCCCGCTGACCGGCCAGGACCGCCGGGTCGGCCCCGGGCGCGTCGTCGGTGCGGATCACGTGCACCGCGAGCAGCTCGCTTCCGGGGGTCCGGTCGGCGATCCGCGCGGCGCGCCGGATCAGCGCCTGCTCGGCGGCGTCGCCGGACAGCGCGACCACGATGCGCTCCTTCGTCTCCCACGGCGTCGCGATGCCGTGTTCGACCCGATAGCGCTGCAGGCCCTCCTCGACCCGGTCGGCGAGCCACAGCAGGGCGAGCTCCCGCAACGCCGTGAGGTTGCCCGGCCGGAAGTAGTGCGTCAGCGCCACGTCGACGCGGTCGGCCGGATAGATGTATCCCTGCACCATGCGGCGGCGCAGCGCTTCCGGCGTCAGGTCCACCAGCTCGATCTGGTCCGCGCGGCGGACCACCTCGTCGGGGATCGTCTCGGACTGCCTGATGCCGGTGATCTGCTCCACGACGTCCTTGAGCGACTCAAGGTGCTGGATGTTCACCGTGGTGACCACGTCGACACCCGCGTCGAGGATCCGTTCGACGTCCTGCCACCGCTTCTCCTTCCCGGCCCCCGGCACGTTGGTGTGCGCCAGCTCGTCCACCAGCGCCACCTGCGGCCGGCGCGCCAGCACCGCCTCGGTGTCCATCTCCGTGAACGGCCGACCCCGATAGATCACGGTGCGGCGGGGGACGACCTCCAGCCCCTCGGCCATCTTCGCCGTCAACCGGCGGCCGTGCGATTCGAGAAGCCCGACGACCACGTCGGCGCCGCCGGCCTTGACGCGCTGCCCCTCCTCGAGCATGGCGTAGGTCTTTCCCACCCCCGGAGCGGCGCCCAGATACACCCGCAAGCGGCCACGTTCCATGTCTCGCCTTTCCACCACTGCCCTCCTGCCCGTAGACGGGCCCGGAGAACGGCACGCTCGGTGCTCCGCGGTGGGCGGCGGCCGGTGCGGCGGTACGGACTACCGGCGATTACTCCGATTCGGCTTTCGGGGGCACCAGGTCGGCGGCGAGCAGCAGTTCGTGGGCGAGCCGGGCGCTGTGCGCGGGGCGTGTCTGGTCGGGTTCTTCCAGCGGGTTCGCCTCCATGCCGCGGGCGAGGGCCAGGTTCGCCTCCGCCAGGGTCCGGACCTGCTGCTCCAGGCGGCTCACCCGGCCCTTGAGAAGGTCCAGTTCGACCGTCAGCCGGTGCGTCTCCTCGGCTGTGCTCCCCGTACCGGACTCGTGAAGTGTCATCGGATCCCACCCCCCAATGGGACATGTCCTGTTCTCCCAGCCTTGTGGGGGTGCCGGCTGTCGGCCCAGGGACTTCGGTCCCTACGGCACGGGACCTTGCGACTTCTCCGGCTCGGAGGCGTTGCGCGGGTCGCCGCTCCGCCGTGGGAGAAGAGCGATGAGGGGTTCCAGAGCCGGAGCCGGCGCCGTCGCGTTCGAGGCGTATGCGCGGAGACGCAGAATTTCGGGTCCGATTTCCGCTGCAATTATTCGTCTGAATCGCGCCGGTCCTCGTCACGCGCCCGCTCATACGGTTTTTATAACGAAACCGTCCGCCTTTTCCGGGCGGAAATCACGACGAGGGAAGTACATATGGATCTCCAGCTTTCCGGCCGGGTCGCCGTCGTCACCGGCGCGTCCAAGGGCATCGGTCTGGCCGTCACGCGCACTCTCCTGGGCGAGGGTGTCCGCGTTGTGGCCGCCTCGCGGAAGAGCACCCCCGAATTGGGCGCGCTCACCGGCGACCTGGTCCACGTTCCGGCCGATCTCACGGACCCGGAGGCTCCCGGGCACATCGTGGAGCGGGCCGTTTCCGAGTTCGGCGGGCTCGACATCCTGGTGAACAACGCCGGCGGGCCGCCGCCCGGCGTGGCCCTGCCGCGCTTCTCGTTCCTGGCCCCGAACGACGAGGACTGGCGGGTCATGTTCGAGTTCAACCTGTTCTCGGTCGTACGGGCCGTCCGGGCGGCCATCACGCCGATGCTGGCCCGCGGCGGAGGCTCGATCGTGAACATCTCCTCGGGCAGCGCCCGCCTGCCCGCTCCCATGAACGTCGACTACAACGCCGCCAAGGCGGGACTCAACAACCTGACCAAGGCCCTCTCCGAGGAGTTCGCTCCCCAGGGCATCCGGGTGAACACCATTTCGCCGGGCCCGGTGCGCACGGCGTGGTGGACCGAGAGCGGCGGCGCGGCCGACATCATCGCGGCCCAGGCCGGAACCGATCGTGACAGCGTCATGGACCAGGTGGCGCCCGAAATGATGAAGCTGTCGACCGGTCGTCTGGTCGACCCCCAGGAGGTCGCCGACGTGGTGGCCCTGCTCGCCTCACCCCGTTCGGCCAGCACGACCGGAGCGGACTTCGCCGTCGACGGCGGGTTCCTCAAGCAGGTCTGAGCCCGGCCGGGGTGTTCCGGGAAATATGAGGCCCAGGTCGAGGGATGCTCCTTGACCTGGGCCCTCGGCTGAATGGCTGGGACCGCGCTATGGCGTGATTTATGCCGTCAAGGTGCGTCGAACAGGGCGCTGACCGATTCGCCGTCATGGATGCGACGCATGGCCTCGGCGAGGGCGGGTGCGATCGACAGGACGCGGAGCTTGGAACCGGGCGCGGCCGCCGGGACCGGCACCGTGTTGGTGCAGACGATTTCCGCCACATCGGACTGGCTGCCGAGGCGGTCGACCGCTCCGCCGGCGAACAGGCCGTGGGTGCAGGCGACGCGTATCGAGCCGACCTTGCGTTCCCGGAGCCGGTCCAGCAGTTCGATCACCGTCGTGCCCTTGGCGATCTCGTCGTCCAGGACGATGACGTCCTTGCCCGTGACATCGCCGATCACCGAGCTGATGGTGACCCGGTCGTCGCTCAGCCGCTGCTTGGCTCCCATCGCGACCTCGACGCCCAGGAGCCGGGCGAAGGCCGCGGCCTCCTTGGCGTTGCCCAGGTCGGGGGAGACGATGACGGTGTTGGAGAGGTCGTACTGGCGGAAATGCGCGGCAAGCTCGCGCAGGGCGTGCAGATGATCGACCGGAACGCTGAAGAATCCGTGGACCTGGGGCGAGTGCAGGGTCATCGTGAGCACGCGGCTCGCCCCCGCGGCGACCAGGAGGTCGGCGACCAGGCGCGCGCCGATGGAGATGCGGGGGGCGTCCTTCTTGTCCGACCGGGCGTAGGCGAAGTGGGGCATCACCACGGTCGTCCTGGCGGCCGAGGCGCCCCGGGCGGCGTCCAGCATCAGGAGCAACTCGACGAGGTGTTCCTGCACCGGAGGGACGAGAGGCTGGATGAGAAACACGTCGCGTTCTCTGCAGTTGGCCTGCAACTGAACTTCCAGGCAGTCGTTGGCGAAACGCTTGATCTGGACCGGATGCAGCGGCGTTCCCAAGTGGGCGCAGATTTCGGCCGCGAGTTCGGGGTGGGCGCTGCCGCTGAATACGGTGATGTCTCGCACGAGGCGCTCCTTTTGTGGAGTGGTGCTCGGTCGATCGGGCCAGCGGCATGCTACAGGTGGCCGCCGTCCGGTCCCCGCCGCGAGTCGGCGGGCCAGATGGCCGGATGCGGCCACCTGGCGGCCACGCTCACCGCCAGGTTGGGCCACGACCGTGCCCCGCGGTCCTGATCACGGTGAGCGGGGCGCTGTGGACGGGCGGGGAGAGAAGAGCGGCACCGCCGAGGGAGAACGCGGCGGTGCCGTCCGGTCGGTAATGTCGGCGAGCGGTCAGGGCTTCGGCTTCCAGTGCCAGGTGTTGCTGGGGTATCTGACGCACTTGTATCGCTTGGCGTGGGCGGCGGCCCGCATGGAGTATCCGTAGGCGTTGCGCTGGGCGGTGGAACAGAAGGCGCCGGGCGAGACGCAGTCCCAGTGTTTCTTGTGCAGGTAGTAGTACCTGCCTGACGGTTGCTTTTTCTGACACCAGCCGGCCGAGGTCGTGTGCGAATGCGTACTGGTGGCCGCGAAGGCGGGGGCGCCGGAGGTGAGCAGCAATGTTGCCGCGGCAAAAGCCGCCATGATCGTTTTCCGCACATTGATCACATTAGTAATGAGTGATCACATTTGGGGGACAAAACCGCGGCTGAGCACTACCCGCGCGCGGCGAGGCCGCACCCGGTGTTCGACGGCCGGATCGCTCGGGCACGTCGTACGGGGATTCCTGAGCGGTGGGTGAGCCGCTCAGAGCCAGCCTTTGCGCTCCGCGATCTCCACGGCCTCGGCCCTGGTCCGCGCGCCGAGCTTCTGGATGGCCGCGGACAGGTGATTGCGCACCGTGCCTGCCGAGAGGTGGAGGCCACGGGCGATGTCCGCGATGGTCCCGTGCCCGCGCGCGGTGGCGAGCACGTCCCTCTCCCGCGGCGTGAGCGGGCTCGCCCCCTCGCTGAGCGCGGCGACGGCCAGCGCCGGGTCGATCGCCTGCCCGCCCTCCGCGACCTTCCTGATCGCGGCCGACAGTTGCTCGATCGGGGTGTCCTTGATGAGAAACCCCTTGGCTCCGGCGGAGAGCGCGGCGTGCAGGTAGCCCGGCCGGCCGAAGGTGGTGACGATGACGACCTTCGTCTCGGGCACCGCCGTACGCAGCCGCCTGGCCGCCTCCAGCCCGTCGATGCCGGGCATCTCGATGTCGAGCAGCGCCACGTCGGGACGGAACGCCTCGCAGGCGCCCACGACCTGGTCGCCACGCGCCACGTCGCCGACCACCTCGAAGCCGGGTTCAAGCGACAGGAGCGCCGCCATCGCGCCCCGGAACATGGTCTGGTCCTCGGCCAGCAGGATGCGGATCGTCATCGTGTCTCCTTCGGCGCCTCGATCCTCAGCAGGAAGCCGCCTCCGTCGCGGCGTCCCACGGTGAGCGACCCGCCGAGGGCGCGGGCCCGCTCGCTCAGCCCGGCGAGCCCGTTGCCCGGACGTCCTCCGTCCGGGGCGCCCGAGCCGTCGTCGGCGACCTCCACCGACACGGAAGGGTCCGCGGACACGGTGATGACGCACGACGACGCGCCGCTGTGCCGCAGGACGTTGGTGATCCCCTCGCGCACCGTCCACGCGAGCAGGCCCTCCACGGGCACCGGCAGATCCCAGGTGTCCGGGGCGCGTACGGTGCACGCGATGCCCGCCGCCTCCGCTGCCTGGACGGCGGACGACAGTTCCGCGGCGAGCGTGGGCTGGCGGTAGCCGGTGACGGCCTGCCGCACCTCGGAGAGGGCCCGGCGCACGGTCGCGTCGATGTCCTTCAGCTCCGCGTCGGTCCGTTCCTTGTCGATGGGGAGCAGGCGGCGGGCAAGTTCCGTCTTCACCGCGACGACCGAGAGGCTGTGCCCGACCAGGTCGTGCAGGTCGCGGGCGATGCGGTTGCGTTCCTCCAGTACGGCGAGCCGGGCCAGCTCCCGACGCGTTTCCCGGAGCTCGTCGATCAGCTCGGCGCTCCTGCGCGCCTGGGCCGAGAACATGCCGATCAGCAGGACGGACGCGGTGAGGATCACGGCCTGTCCGGCGTCCGCGCCGTGCGCGAGGACGAGCAGCCCGGTCACCGCGCCGACGCCGAGGATCAGCGGCTTCCTTCGCTTCCTGCGGCTCCATCCCGCGGCCGAAGTCGCCCAGGCGACATTCACCGCCCACTCAGGGCCACCCCACGCCACCAGCCCGAGAGCGAGCACCACCAGCGCCCCGAACGCGAGGAGCCAGTGACTCTCCCGATCGTCCGGGACGACCCGGGCCACCACGCCGAGGACGGCGGTCAGCGCGGCGAGCCCGAGGGTGAGGGCGACGGCCCACGCGGGGTGGGCACCGTTCACGTACACGATCGAGGCGAAGACCGTCGCCACGATCATCAGGATGAAACGGGACCAGCTCCGCGCCGACCACACCGAGGTGATCCGTTGCGCGGAGCCGTCCGCCGGCCCGTCGGACACGGCGCTCATGCGCCCGAGCTCTGCCGCCACCGCAGGATCACGGCGACACCGGCGACGACGGTCCAGACGGCCAGCACGACGGCCTGCGTGACCGTGGGCGCGTGCCCCGCGATCACCGCGTTGCCGCCCTGGACGAGCCCGTAGGACGGGGTGAGCTGCCGGATCTTCTCCCAGACTCCGGGCAGGGCGCCCGCTCCGATCACCCCGCCGAGCACGGCGAGCGCGAAGAAGACGACGACGATGCCGAGCTGGGCGGTCTTGCCCCGCAGGATGAGACCGAGGAACAGGCCGAGCAGCCCGAACGGCAGCGAGCCGACGAGCAACAGCCCGATCAGCGCGGCCCACCGCCCGGCCGGCAGGTGCACGTGGCCGGCGAGCAGCCCCGCCAGGGACACGCCGGCCACGCCGGGCAGGACCATCAGGACGCCGAGCACGATCCGGCCGGCCAGCCACTGGGCGTCGCTGAGCGGGGTGACCTTCAGCTGCCGGATCCACCCCTGGGCCCGGTCGTCGGCGACTCCGCCCCCGGCCGCCATGAGCGCTCCGCCCGTCGCGGCGTACACGGCCATCGCGACCAGCGCCAGCGCCGAGATCTGCACGCCGTCCTGATCGCCGCTCTGGCGTCCCCAGAGCAGGTAGAACCCGACGGGGACGGCGATCAGGAAGATCAGGTACTTCACGTTGCGCGCTGTACGAGTGATCTCAAAGCGCATGAACGACATCATGACTGGTCCTTCCTCGACGAGAGGGAGATAAGGGCTTCTTCCAGACCCGCACCGGTCACTTCGAGGTCGCGTACGCCGCCGATCGAGGTGTAGAGCATCTCGACGGTCCGGTCCGCGTCATCCGTGCGGAGCAGTACGTCGTTTCCGTGGATCGTCACGTCGACCACGCCCGGCAGGGCGAGCAGGCGCTGCGGGTCCGGCGCGGCGAGCACGCAGCGGACCGTGCGGCCCCCCGCCATCGCCTTGATCGCGGAGGGGGTGGCGTCGGCGACCACCCGGCCGTGGCTCAGCACGACCACCCGGTCGGCGAACTGGTCGGCCTCCTCCAGATAGTGCGTGGCGAAGGCCACGCTGGCGCCGCCCTCGGCCGCGCCCCGGACCACGGCCCAGAACTCGCGGCGCGCCTCCACGTCGAGAGCGACCGTCGGCTCGTCGAGGAACAGCAGGTCGGGACGGCCGGAGACCGCGATGGCGAACCGCACCCGCTGCGCCTGGCCGCCGGACAGCTCGGTCGCCTGGCGGCCGGCCAGTTCCGTCAGCCCCGCCAGCTCCAGGACCTCGCCGACGTGGCGCTTCCCGCCGTACAGGCCGCAGGCCAGCCGTACGATGTCGCGGATCGTCGCCCCGTCGGGCAGGCCGCCGGTCTGCAGCAGCGCGCCGACCCGGCCGCTCGCCACCGCCCGCGACGGGGACGTGCCGAGGATGGTGATGTCGCCCTCGTCCGGGCGGCGGAGCCCGAGCATGAGGTCGACCGCGGTGGACTTGCCCGCGCCGTTGTGTCCCAGCAGGGCGACCGTCTCGCCTCGACCGACCGTGAAGCTCGTGTGGTCGAGGGCCCGCGTCGTGCCGAAACGCTTGCTCACCTCGTGAAAGAGGACTGCCGAGTTCTCCATGACTTCGACAGTAGATTCGCCGCTCTTTGCCGATAAGTGGCGTGAATCGTGACTTCACCCATGACGATCGTCATGGGTGCCGCCGCCGCTTTTCCGGGGGAGTGGCAGTGGTTGGGGCGGAAACGTAACGCCCTACATTTGGATCCTTTTGCGGATAAGGTGCCCCTGGTCTATTTCGGGTGGTGAGGAGTCGGATTCACATGTGGCGGTCACGCGGGTTCCGGCTCTGGACGGTCGCGACCGCGATGGCGCTGTTGCCCCTGGCGCTGCGACTGCTCCCGGAGTCGATGCTGATCAGTAGCTACATGCTGATCAATCCGCCCACCTGTCCGGCCCACATTTTCCACACCGAGGTCTACCCGTCATCGGCTTGGGCGTCGTTCCTGGGATGGAACTTCGTCGTCGTCCCGCTCGCCTTCGCGTTGTGGTTGATCACCCGGGGGAGACGGCCGAGCCGGGTCGTGGCCCGCGTCGTCGCGGTGTACGTGCTGCTCCCGGCCCTTCTCAAGCCGGCGTTCATCGCGTACGACCTGTCCACGGTCGGCGCCCGGTGCTGGGAGGTGTGGGAGCCGGCGGCCGGGTGGAACCTCGGCGTGAACGCCTACCAGATGACCTACGCGGTCCTCATCCTGCTCGCCGTTCGGCCCGCGGGCCCCGCCTCTCCGTTCCGGATCGGGCTGCGCCGTACGGGAGGGGACCACCGCCCTGTTCGTCGGTGAGGGCGGCGGCTACGTCATCGCTGGATCGGGAACGGCGATTCGGAGCCGGAAAATGAATTGATCTCCAGGTGGGCGTCGGCGAAACTGCCCGCCGAAGTGTCCGGGCACGGAACGGAGGTCAGAACCGTGTGGTACCCGAAGATCCCGCAGCGGTTCGGCGACGGGACGTTGCCCGGCGGGAGCTGGGTGGCCGAGGAGAAGGTGCACGGTGCGCATCTCGCGCTGGTCAGCGACGGCCGTACCGCGCGGGCGGCCGGACGGCGCGGGCTGTTGGGCGAGGATCGGCTGGAGACATTCTTCGGGCTGACGCGCCTGTGGCCGGTGCTGGCGACAGCGGCGGCGGCAGCGGCCCGGGCCGCCGGACATAACGTGATCTTGTACGGGGAGCTGGCGGGCGGAGGCTATCCGCACCCGCGGGTATCGCCGGTCGAGGACATTGGCCCGGTGCAGACCGGCGTTTGGTACAGCCCTGACCTGATATGGCTGGCTTTCGACGGCGCCGTCGAGACACCGTCGGGACCACGCTGGATGAGCCGCGCCGAGCTGGCGGAACTGGTGTCCGGCGTGGGCTTGGAGTGCGTGCCGCTGCTGGGGCACGGCCGGCGGCAGAAGCTGGCGGAGCTGACGGTGGACTTCCCGACGCTCGTGCCCGGAATGCTGGGCCTTCCGGAACTCCCCGGCAACCGGGCCGAAGGCTACGTCCTCAAGCCCGCCGGTTCCTGGGACACCGGCGAACGGGGACCGCGGCCGGTACTGAAGGTCAAACATCCCGACTTCGCCGAGGACGCCCGCTACAACGGCGCCCGGCCGTTCGTGCCGCCGCCCGGCGGAGTGACGGGAGTGCCGGCCTGGCTGCTGGCGGCCGCGGTGGAGCGGCTCACCCCGCCGCGGGTCGACGCGGCCCGCAGCAAACTCGGCCCGGCCACCGGCACCGCCGAGTTGGCCGCCGAGGTGGTGGCCGACCTGCTCGCCGACCTCGACGACGACCTCGGCGGGCTGCCCGAGCCCGACCGCCGACGCCTGGCCGCCGCGCTCACGCCCGCGGCCCGCACGCTGGCCACATTTCAGGGTCGTTGAATCGGCCGCCCGACCTGGGCGGATGAGGTCGCACGCGCTCGGTCATACGTCCACGGTCACCGTGCACACCCATCCTTCGGGTGCGCGGTCGAATCGCAGGTCATGGAGGGAGATCCCCTTGGGAACCGCCCCGATCTGGGGGACGGTCGAGACGTCGGTCATGCCCAGGGTCAGATGGAGCCCGTCCTCGTCCTCGCGGACGCCGACGCTGCAGGGAACGCGGGCGCCGACGTCCATCTCATAGATCACTTCATCGAGTACGGCCAGGATCTGGTCCTCCGGGGGCCCGGCCTCGACCTGGAACGACCGAGTGCCGCAGCGAACCGCGTCGGAGAGGTCGGCGAAGCCCTCAACCATCGCGCGGACGGCTTCCGCGACGCACTCGGCACGCGTCGGCGCCCACGCCCTGATGCGTACGTCCGCGGTGTGCGGCAGGGTGGTGTGGCCCCGGGTCGGAGGCGGTCCTGAACCGGGTTCGGGGTGCCGTTCCATGGGGTCAGCCCTTCACCACGCCGAGCGGCACCAGTCTGGCGACGTTGCCGCACAGCCCGGCGCCGACGCCGGCGGCGACCACGGCGTCGACGTCCTTGTAGGCGGTCGGAGTCTCCTCGGACAGGCCGCGCCACGACGACGCGCGTACGGCGATGCCCCGCGCCTCCAGCCGGTCGCGCAGGTCGCGGCCCTGGATGGAGCGCGCGGCCTGGTGGCGGCTCTGGACCCGGCCCGCGCCGTGGCACGTGGAGTGGAAGGCGGGCCCGTCGGCCACCCCGGTGAGGACGTGCGAGGCGGTTCCCATCGTGCCGGGGATGAACACCGGCTGGCCGAAGGGCGCCAGGTCGGCGGGGAGGTCGGGATGGTGCGGCGGGAGCGCCAGGGTGGCGCCCTTGCGGTGGACGCACAGCCGATGGCCGTCGTGCTCTTCGAGCTTGGCCATGTTGTGCGACACGTCGTACACGAGGTCGAGGGCGGCGCCGGTGACACGTTCGAAGACGCGCCGGGCCGCCTCGGACAGCAGTTGGCGATTGGCCCGGCCGTAGTTCGCGGCGGCGGCCATCGCGCCCAGATACGCCCGGCCCTCCGGTGAATCGACGGGGGCGCAGGCCAACTGCCGGTCGGGAACGTGGATGCCGTACCGCGCCATGGCCTTGTCCATGGAACGGACGTGCTCGCTACAGATCTGGTGCCCCAGGCCGCGCGAGCCGCAGTGGATCATCACGCACACCTGCCCGAGCCGGAGGCCGAACGCGGCGGCCACCTCGGCGTCGTAGATCTCGGCGACGGCCTGGACTTCGAGGAAGTGGTTTCCCGAACCGAGGCTGCCGACCTGGACGGCGCCTCTTTCGACGGCCCGGCCGCTGACCTGTGCCGGGTCGGCGCCGGCGACCGCGCCCTGATCCTCACACCGGTCGAGATCGCGGGGAACCCCGTGCCCCTGTTCCACGGCGTAGCGTGCCCCCTCGCGCAACACACGGCCGAGCTGCGCGGACCCGGGCAGCGGCCACACGCCGCCGCGTCCGAGCCCGCGCGGCGTGGCCAGGTCGAGCTCGTCCATCAGCCGGTTCAGCCGAGGAGCGAGCTGCTCGCGCAGCAGGTCGGCGGCGAGGAGGCGAACCCCGCAGGAGATGTCGAATCCGACCCCGCCGGGGGAGACGACTCCCCCCGCCGCCACGTCCGTCGCGGCCACGCCGCCGATCGGGAAGCCGTACCCCCAGTGCAGGTCGGGCATGGCGTACGACGCCCGGACGATGCCCGGCAGAGTCGCCACGTTGGCGACCTGCCGCAGGGCCTCCTCTTCGGGAAGGAGGTCAGGGGTGGTGAACACGACCCCGGGCACCCGCATCGGCCCGTGCCGTTCGATCCGGAATCGGAACGGTGTCTCCTGAACGAGTTTCACGACTGGCCTGGTCCCATCGGTGAGTGATCGCCCCGGCCGGCTGTCTCCGCACCGCCTCTCCATCCACCCTCCGCCGAGCGGGGGCCGCCGTCCGCTGGCCAGAGACCCGGATCGCCGGGACGAAAGTCCCTATATAGCTACGATCCGGCGCATAGTTATCACTGTCTGTGTGAACGTGTGCGGTCGTACGGCCGTACCGGTATCTCCTGACGCCGGGGTTTGTTCAGCTACGGCCGGCCGGGGAGAAGCCGATCGTAAATCGATGGCGCTCCCGGAAGGGCGCCGTTAGCCTGACGCCCGATTCTGATCCCGGCTTCGGGCCTGCCCAACCCATGGGAAACAACGATGATCTGGAACGCCACCCTCCCCGACGACTGGGAATCACGGGTTCGCTCCGTGCTCGCGAGCGTCCGCGACGATCTCGCGCATGGTGCGATGCGCCCGCTGGGCGCGGGGATGGAGAGCGTCGCCCTCCGACTCGACCTCCCGGACGGCGACGGCGGCACGCCGTTCGTCCTGCGCTTCCCGCGCAACGAGGACGGCGCCGAGGGGATCGCCTGCGAGGCCGCCCTTCTGCCCGAACTCGCCGGACATCTCCCGCTTCCGATCCCGCAGTTCGCCTTCACCGCCCCCAACCCGCTCGGCCCCGGCGAGTTCTGCTGCTATCCCGCCGTACCGGGTGAATCGCTGTCGGAGGAGGAGTGGCACCGGCGCGGGCTGCTGGACGAGCCCGCGCCGATCGGCCGCGTTGCCGCGCTGATCGACGCGATTCACGCCTTCCCGACCGGACGCGCACGCGAGCTCGGCGTACCCGAATGGGATCCGCGGGCGGAGTTCGGCGAGTGCCTGGACCTGCTGCGTGCCGAGGTCATCCCGGCGCTTCCGTCGGGAGAGTCCAGGGCGCTGCTCGCCGCCTTCGAGACCTACCTCGGCGACGACTCCTGCTTTGACTACGAGCCGGTGCTGATCCACGCCGACATCAGCCTCGACCACCTCCTCGTGACCGGTGCGGACGTGACCGGTTTGATCGACTTCGGTGACACCGCGATCGGCGACCCGGACTATGACCTGTGTTACCTCTGGTCCGAGACGGGGGCGGGGTTCATCCGGCGCCTTCAGGAGCTTCGGGGCGTGCCGTTCACCGACAGTCTTGAGCGCAAGCTCCGCTTCTGGGAGCTGGCGGACGCGGCTGAGGACGTCCTGCACGGCATCGAGCACGGCCTTTTCGAGTTCCGCGACCAGAGCTTCGGCCTGCTCCGAGACCTCCTGTCGGAGCGGGCGTCGTCCAAATAACCGGTTGAATCCGGCCCGGCCTCGTCGTGGGCGTCGGTCAGCCCGATTGACGAACCACGGCGAGGCAGCCGGTCGCGACGGCGGCGTCAGGGCCGTTCGGATACCAGGTCCCCGTCATCAGGCCCACGATGTCAGGTTCGCCGGCAGGCGGATCTACGGTCGGCGCCCGCCTCAACTCGATGGTCACCAAATCACTGGTCAGCTCACCCGGCATCACGTGTCGGCCCTGCGCGTACGCCTCTCTCGCGCCCTTTTCATGGCCAGGGTCGGAGGTCCCGTTGGTTCGGACCAGGCGGAGGACCTCGCTGATCCAGACGGGGTCCGCCTCGCCGTCGTAGATCCAGCGGGTTCCCAGCACGCTGTGTTCGGCCGTCGTGATGAGCGCTTCTTCCGCCCCGGCGTTCTCGATGGGAGCGCCGCGGTAGGTCATCGGGATTTGATAGATCGCTGAGCCGTCGGTCACCAGATGCGTCTCGATGCCGACCTCGCCGGCGGGGTCGTCGAACCGGATGAAGCCGACCGGAGACAACGACGGGATGCCGGTTCCGAGATACCACGGCTGCCGGGATACCCACAGGGGGAGGAAATCCCGGAAGTGAGGCGTGAGAGTGGCGACCGAACGAATTTTGGCCATGATCGGCAGCGTAGATGCGGTGAACCGCCCGCGCAGCCGCCGAGGCCCACGTACCCGAGCGCTCCGAACATCGCCGGGCGTGCCAGAAATCCATCGCGCACGCCCGGCACGCCGCCGCCTCCGATCTCGCCGCTCAGCCGGCAAGCCGGACGTACGGTCGGGTCACTCCCGGCGCAGGTGGGGGCGGAGCGCCTCCAGCACTCCCGGGTCCTCGATCGTCGAGGGCACGGGTTCGTCGTGGCCGTCGGCGATCGCGCGCATCGACTTGCGCAGGATCTTCCCGGAGCGGGTCTTCGGCAGGCCGTCCACGATCGCCACCTCCTTGAACGCGGCGACCGGGCCGATGTCGCGGCGCACCGCCGCGACGAGTTCCGCCTGGAGGGCGTCCGGCGCGATGTCCACGTCGGCCTTCAGCACGACGAAGCCGCGTGGCACCTGCCCCTTGAGCGAGTCGTGCACGCCGATCACCGCGCATTCGGCCACCGCCGGGTGCGCGGCCAGTACGGCCTCCATGGAGCCGGTGGACAGGCGGTGCCCGGCCACGTTGATCACATCGTCGGTGCGCCCCATGACGAACAGGTAGCCGTCGGAGTCGACGTAGCCGCCGTCACCGGTCAGGTAGTAGTCGGGATACCGGGACAGATACGACGACAGGTACCGCTCGTCGTCGCCCCACAATGTCGGCAGGGTGCCGGGCGGCAGGGGCAGCTTGACGCAGATCGCGCCGTCGTCGCCCGGCGGCACCTCCTGACCCGACGGGTCCAGGATCCGCACGTCGTAGCCGGGCACCGGCACGGTGGGGGAGCCGGGCTTGATCGGCATCGGCTCCAGGCCGCGGAGGTTCGCCGCGATCGCCCATCCGGTCTCGGTCTGCCACCAGTGGTCCACGACCGGCACGCCGAGCTTCTCCGAGGCCCACCGGTAGGTCTCCGGATCGAGCCGCTCGCCGGCCAGGAAGAGGGAACGGAACGCCGACAGGTCGTACTTCGCCGCCTCGCGGCCCTGCGGGTCGACCTTCTTGATCGCCCGCACCGCCGTCGGGGCGGTGAACAGGGCCTTGGCGCCGTACTGGGAGATCACCCGCCAGAATGCACCGGCGTCCGGCGTGCCCACCGGCTTGCCCTCGTAGAGGACCGTGGTCGCGCCGGCCAGCAGCGGTCCGTACACGATGTAGGAGTGGCCGACGACCCAGCCGACGTCCGACGCGGTCCACCAGACGTCGCCGGGCCCGATGTCGTAGATGTTGGACATCGACCAGGTCAGCGCGACCGCGTGGCCGCCGTTGTCGCGCACCACGCCCTTCGGCTTACCGGTGGTGCCCGAGGTGTAGAGGATGTACAGCGGATCGGTCGCCGCCACGTCGACGCAGCCGACCGGCTCGGCCGCCTCCATCAGCTCGTCCCAGTCGACGTCGCGCTCGCCCATCTGGGCCCGCACGCGGTCGCGCTGCAGCACGACGACCTTCTCCGGGGGGTTCGGCGTGGTGGCGATCGCCTCGTCCACGATCGGCTTGTACTCGACGACCCGGCTCGGCTCGATCCCGCAGGACGCGCACACCAGCACCTTCGGCGCGGCGTCGTCGATCCGGGCGGCCAGCTCCTTCGGGGCGAACCCGCCGAACACCACCGAGTGCACCGCGCCCAGCCGCGCGCAGGCGAGCATCGCGATCACCGCCTGGGGCACCATCGGCATGTAGATCACCACGCGGTCGCCCCGTTCGACGCCGAGCCCGCGCAGCGCCCCGGCGAACCGCGCCACCTGGTCGCGCAGCTCGGCGTAGGTGTAGCGCGCGGACGCGCCGGTCACCGGCGAGTCGTAGAGCAGGGCGGGCCGATCCCCGTGCCCCGCGTCCACGTGCCGGTCCAGCGCGTTGTAGCAGGTGTTCAGCTCGCCGTCCGGGAACCAGCGGTAGAACGGCGCGCGGTCGGCGTCCAGCGCGCGCTGTGGGCGGCGCGACCAGGTCACCGCGTCGGCGGCCGCGAGCCAGAAGGCTTCCGGATCTTTCAGGCTCGCCGTGTAGGCGTCCTGGTAGTCACCCATCTTCGATCCCGTCACTTGTTTCGTAGCCGACGCATCGCTCCGTCGGCAGCCGGGGGTAGCGCGGCAGACGGGCGTCCCATGACGCCCGTCCGCACCGCAGGTACGCGGTGCCTCGCCGGGTCTCGTTGACCAGGCGATGCGTGCAGACGCCGCAGAGGCCGGGCGCGGCGCCGAGCTTCGACCACACCTCGTCGGCCGGTCGTACGCGGTCCGGAGGCGGGCCGGGCGTGTCACGCGCGCCTTCTTCGCCGGACGGGGCAAGCGGGCCGGACACGCTCACCTCTCCTCGGCCGGGACGGGCTGCTGCTCGCGGCCGTCCAGTTCGGCGAGCTCCTGGTCGGTGAGCAGCCGTGAACGGATCAGGAAACGCACACCCTCCGGGGCCTCCAGTGAGAAGCCGCTCCCTCGGCCCGGCACCACGTCGATGGTGAGGTGGGTGTGCTTCCAGTATTCGAACTGTGACGCGGACATCCACACCGGGATCGGCTCGCCCACGCCGTCCACCCGGAGATCTCCGAGGCGTACGTCCGCGTTCCCGGTGCGGAACTCCCCGGCCGGGTAGCACATGGGGGAGCTGCCGTCGCAGCATCCTCCTGACTGGTGGAACATCAGCGGGCCGTGCGTGCCGGCGAGGCGGCGCAGCAGGACGGCCGCGTCGGCGGTGACGTCCACCCGGTTGACTGCCATGTGCGAGGCTCCCTGCTTCGGGGATGGCCGGTACGCGAGGGGCGGCTGGGAAACCCCGGGGCGCCCCTCGCGTACGGACCGCTCGATCAGAAGAATCCCTGGGCGTTTTGAGAGTATGACACCAGGATGTTCTTCGTCTGCTGGTAGTGGTCGAGCATCATCTTGTGGTTTTCGCGGCCGATGCCCGACTGCTTGTATCCGCCGAACGCGGCGTGCGCGGGGTAGGCGTGGTAACAGTTCGTCCACACCCGGCCCGCCTGGATGTCCCGGCCGGCCCGGTAGGCGGTGTTGCCGTCCCGCGACCACACCCCGGCGCCCAGGCCGTACAGGGTGTCGTTGGCGATCGTGATGGCGTCGTCGTAGTCGTCGAACCTCGTCACCGAGACCACCGGACCGAAGATCTCCTCCTGGAAGACGCGCATCTTGTTGTCGCCCTCGAACACGGTGGGCTGGACGTAGTAGCCGCCGGACAGGTCGCCGCCGAGGTCGACCCGCTCGCCACCGGTGAGGACCTTCGCGCCTTCCTTCCTGCCGATGTCGATGTAGGAAAGGATCTTCTCCAGCTGGTCGTTGGACGCCTGGGCGCCGATCATGGTGTCGGTGTCCAGCGGGTCGCCCTGCTTGATCTTCTGCACCCGCTCCACCGCGTCGGCCAGGAACGATGAGTAGATGGACGACTGGATCAGCGCGCGGGACGGGCAGGTGCACACCTCGCCCTGGTTCAGCGCGAACATCGCGAAGCCCTCCTGCGCCTTGTCGTAGAAGGCGTCCGGCGCGTCCGCGACATCGGCGAAGAAGATGTTCGGGCTCTTGCCGCCCAGTTCGAGGGTGACCGGGATGATGTTCTCGCTGGCGTACTGCATGATGAGCCGCCCGGTGGTGGTCTCCCCAGTGAACGCCACCTTCCGGATCCCGCTGTGCTGCGCGAGCGGCTTGCCCGCCTCCACGCCGAAACCGTTCACCACGTTGACCACGCCGGCCGGGATCAGGTCGGCGATCAGCTCAAGCAGCACGTGGATCGACGCGGGGGTCTGCTCGGCCGGCTTGAGCACCACGGTGTTGCCGGCGGCCAGCGCCGGGGCCAGCTTCCAGGTGGCCATCAGGATCGGGAAGTTCCACGGGATGATCTGCCCGACCACGCCGAGCGGCTCATGGAAGTGGTACGCGACGGTGTCGGCGTCGAGCTGGGAGATGCCGCCCTCCTGGGCCCGGATCGCTCCGGCGAAGTAGCGGAAGTGGTCGACAGCCAGCGGGATGTCGGCGGCCAGGGTCTCCCGTACCGGTTTGCCGTTCTCCCAGGACTCGGCGACGGCGATGGCCTCCAGGTTCTGCTCGATCCTGTCGGCGATCTTGTTCAGCACCTCGGCGCGCTCCGCCGGCGAGGTGCGGCCCCACGCGACCGCGGCGCCCTCGGCGGCGCGTACGGCCCGATCGACGTCCGCGGCGGTTCCCCGGGCGACCTCGGTAAACGTCGCACCCGTGACCGGAGTGGGGTTCGCAAAATATTCACCACCGGCCGGCGGCACGTACTCCCCGCCGATGAAGTGGTCATAGCGTGGGCGAAATGTAACCACGCTCCCCGAATCCCCTGGTGCCGCATATGTCGCCATGTGTTCGCCCTCCTGGGTCCTGGACCGACGAGATGTGGCAAAAGGTAAAAGCGCCGACGTTGCACCGCCGTTGCAGAGGCCTGAACGGGGGACGTATCGCCCTTGTTCGGGGCGGAACGGCAAGGCATGCTGCTGTGAGCAAGACCAGGTACGGGGGCGCTCGTTCGGGTGGACGCAACCGCCCTCGCCGACGTCGCCGCGGAGTGCACCTTGGACGCTGAGATCGCGAAAGCTGCGACCACCGTGGATGTGGCATCTGATCCGGCCGCGCAGTTCTCCGTGTTGCAGCAGGTCCGCGAGGCCATGTTGAGCGGGGACCGGCCGCGGGCGGCGCCGCGCTCGGTGATCCTGGACTCCTGGCGGCGCTCCCTCGCGGCGCGGGTCGATCCGGAGCATTTCCGCCCACCGGTGGTGTACAAGCCGGAGGACGTACCGGACGTGCGCTCCGCGCATCCGCTGCGTGACGTGCTGCCCCTGCTCCGCGAACTGCTCGTCAGCATCGCCGACCAGTCGTCATACGTCATGATCGTCACCGACGCGGCCGGCACCATCCTGTGGCGGGAGGGGCCCGCCGGGCTGTGCCGGATCGCCGACCCGGTCGGGTTGTGCGAGGGCACGGGCTGGGCGGAGGGGGCCATCGGGACGAACGCGATGGGCACCGCCCTCGCCGTCGACGCGCCGGTGCAGATCTACTCCGCCGAGCATCTGGTGCGTACCTACCACCCGTGGACCTGCGCCGCCGCGCCCGTCCACGACCCCGACAGCGGGCGCACGCTCGGCGTGATCGACATCAGCGGGCTGCTGCACGAGCTGCACCCCGCCGTCGTCACCCTGGTCTCCGCCAGCGCGCGGCTCGCGGAGAGCCACCTGCGCAGGCAGATGGAGATGCGGGACGAGCGGCTGCGGGTGAAGCACCTGCCCCGCCTGATCGGCCTGCGCGGCGAGCCGGGCGCGCTGGTCACCGCGACGGGGCGGGTGATCGCCGCGGAACCGTTCGGCGGGCCGTGGCCCGAGCGGCTGGCGATACGGCCCGGAAGTGACCGGGTGCCGCTCGCGGACGGCCGTGAGGCCCTGGTCGAGCCGCTGCCCGAGGGCTACCTGGTCCGGCTGCCGAGGACGGCCCCGGCGCCGCCGCGTCCCATACTGTCGCTGTCTTTCCTGGGCGACCGGCCGGTGGCGGTGCTGGACGGCCGGGAGCTGCCGCTCACCCTGCGGCACGCCGAGCTGCTCGCGCTGCTCGCGCTGCGCCCCGCCGGGCTGACCGCCGAGCAGCTCGCCCTGCAGCTCTACGGCGACGACGGCAACCCGACGACCGTACGCGCCGAGATCCACCGGCTCCGGGCCCAGCTCGGCGAGGCCGCCATGACGGCCAAGCCGTACCGGCTGCGGGCCGAGGTCGAAGCCGACTTCCTGACCGTGCGCGACGCGCTGCGCTCCGGCGACATCCGCGCCGCGGTGGCGGCGGCGCACGCCCCGCTGCTCGCCCGGTCGGAGGCGCCGGCGATCAGGGCCGAACGCGACCAGCTCGTCACGGCGCTGCGGTCCGCGGTCCTCGACACCCAGGACCACGAGGCGCTGTGGACGTTCGGGCAGAGCGAGCCCGGCAGCGAGGACATCGAAGTGTTCGAGCGCCTCGTCGCGGAGTCGCCCGCCCGCGATCCGCGTCAGGCGGTCGCCGCGGCCAGGCTCGCCTGGCTGCTCAAGGAGGACGACGAAGCGCCCACGATCAGCCGTCACACGGGGGCCCGGAGATCGATCGACTGACCCATTCACGCCTAGGATCTCCACCATGATCTCCACGCCGAGGTTGCTCGCCATCAGCGATCTGCACGTGCGCCACCCGGAGAACCGCGAGATCGTCGAGCGGCTGCAGCCGGAGAACGACGGAGACTGGCTACTGGTCGCCGGTGACGTGGGCGAGTTCATGGCCGACGTCGAGTGGGCGCTGCGCCTGCTCAGCGAGCGCTTCGCCAAGGTGGTGTGGGCGCCCGGCAACCACGAGCTGTGGACGCCGGCGGAGGACCCCGTGCGGCTCCGGGGTGAGGCGCGCTATCGGCACATCGTGGAGCTCTGCCGCTCCCTCGGCGTGGTCACCCCGGAGGACCCCTACCTGGTGTGGCGCGGCGCGGGCGGCCCGGTCACGGTGGCCCCACTGTTCATCGGGTACGACTACACCTTCCGGCCGCAGGGCACCACCACCATGGAGCAGGCGCTGGATCACGCCGACGACGCCGGTGTGGTGTGTACCGACGAATGGCTGCTGCACCCGGACCCGTACCCGAGCAGGGAGGCGTGGTGCGCTGCCCGGATCGCGGAAACCGAACGCCGGCTGGCCGACCGCGACCCGGAGCTCGCCACCGTCCTGGTCAACCACTATCCGCTGGTGCGGGATCCCACCTTCGTGCTCAGGTATCCGGAGTTCGCCCTCTGGTGCGGCACCGAGCGAACCGCCAAGTGGCATCAGCGGTTCAACGCCGCCGTCATGGTCTACGGCCACCTGCACATCCCGCGCAGCACCTGCTATGACGGGGTGCCGTTCGAGGAGGTGTCCCTCGGCTACCCGAGGGAGTGGGGCCGCCGGGAGGGGCCGCCGCCCCGCCCACGCGCCGTCCTGCCCGCAGGGCCGCCCACCGCCTGACCAGGAGTGGACGGGGCACTCCGCGATCACCCCGGAGCTGAGAGCGCGGAGGCGGCGCGGTGTCGTCCGGATTCTCGTGCTTACTTTTCCGGACCGGTCAGGGGGCGGTCGTCGACGATCTGCTTCATGACGAGGGTCGATGTCAGTCGCTGAATGCCGGGGAGCGCGGCGAGCCGGTCGTCTTCCAGGCGCTGGTAGGCGGCGAGATCGGTGGTGAGGACGCGCAGGAGATAGTCGGGGTCGCCGAACAGGCGTTGCGCCTGGACGACCTGGGGGATTTCGGCGACGGCTTCCTCGAAACCGAGAAGGGTGCCGCGGTCTTCTTGCCGCATGGTCACGAAGACGAGCGCTTGAAAGTTCAGCCCGACGGCTTCGGGGGCGACGACCGCCCGATAGCCGCGGATCGTCTTCGTGCGCTCCAGTTCGCGGAGCCGACGGTGGCAGGGCGACACGGTCAACCCGACGTGTGCGGAGAGTTCGGTGATGGTGAGGCGGCCGTCCTCCTGGAGTGCGGCAAGGATTTTCCGGTCGATGGCGTCCATGAGCGGGATTCTTCTATTTGGGCCGCCGTACCAGCAAGAAGTTGGAATCACTTTCCGGCTGTTCGCAGGTAACTTCCCGCATAGAGTCCGTTTGCCACAGGGGAGAAGCCATGCCCGTCAGCTCCGTTTTCGCTTTCTGGGGTGTCGCCCTGCTGCTCATCATGGTGCCGGGCGCGGATTGGGCGTTCACCCTCGGCGCGGGATTACGCGGGCGGTCGGTGGTCCCCGCCGTGGGCGGGCTCGTGCTCGGCTACGCGGCGATCACGCTCGTCGTCGCCGCCGGTCTCGGCGCCTTCGTCGCGGAAAACCCCAAGGCGCTCACCGTGCTGACCGTGCTCGGCGGTGGATATCTGATCTGGCACGGTGTGCGGACATTCGCCGCGCCTTCCGTGCCGGACGTTGCGGCTTCCGACGTGATTGTGGACGGCGTGGTGGAAGCGCGGGGCAAAACAGGGTGGGCGACGCTCGCGCAAGGTATCGGAGTCAGCGGACTCAACCCGAAGGGCCTGCTGATCTTCATCGCTCTGCTTCCCCAGTTCACCCGCCCGGACCGGAGCTGGCCGTTGGCCGTACAGATGACCGCCCTCGGCCTGGTCTTCACGGTCACCTGCGCCGCGTTCTACCTCGCCCTCGGCTCGGTGGCACGCACCTTCCTGCTCTCCCGGCCCGCGGCCGCGCGTGTCCTCAGCCGCGTGTCCGGTGTCGGCATGGTGATCGTCGGTATTTCCTTGATCAGCGACCGGCTGAGCGGCGGCGCGGTGCTGTGAACGCGCATTCGGCAGGACACCCAGGAGAGCTGAGCCTGTCACGCGGCCGGAAGGACGCACATGCTGCTCAGGCCGTTCGAGCTGTCACCGCACGCCAGCCAAGGGCGACGCTGCCGGTCAGAAGCACTACTCCGGACAGCACCCCGCTGACGAACGGCACCCAGGCGACGGCGGCCGTCGAGGCCAGGACAAGGCCGGTGGCGCCCAGTACGGTGAGGACCACACCGGGTACGGCGATGCTCCAGTCTTTCCAGATCGGCGCAAGCGCGATGAAGTGAACGCCGACCACCAACGCCACCCAGGCCACATTGCCTTCTACCGGACGCCCCCATATCGCGAGGACCCGGAGTCCGCCGAAGAGCAGGATCACCTCGGCGGCGACGACGACCAGGTAGCCACGGCTGAACATGTTCCGCTGCGCTCCCTCGGCGGAACCACGCTCCCCCCGAGCGGAGACGAACCACATGGCCAGAACACCTACGGCTGCCAGACAGGCAGCCACTTTCAGCAGAATCGCGGCCACGGGATTCAGCGGGCTCTGGGCGTTGACGACCACAAACACCGCGCCGAAGACCGCGCCGACCAGCAATCCAGTCATTCGTTGCATGTCATTCATTGAAACGACGCCGGATCGTCTGTACAAGGGGGCCAAGACGAGGACGAGGTAGACCTGGCACTACCTCGCGGTGCCGCGCAGATAGGCGAGCACGGCCAGCACCCGCCGGTTGACGTCCTCGGTCGCCGGTAGCTCAAGCTTGGCGAACACGCCGGCCACATGCTTCCCGACAGCCGCCTCGGTGATCGACAGCGCGCGGGCAACGGCGCTGTTGGAGCGCCCTTCGGCGATCAGCCCGAGCACCTGGCGCTCACGCGCGGTCAGCCGCAGCACCGGCTCGGTGACCTCCCGGGCCCTGTTCCAGGTGTGCTCGAACAGATCGATGAGAGTGGTGATCAGGCTCGGCTGCCTGATCATCAGTGCGCCCGGCGAGTACGGGACGGGAGTCGTCCGGACGAACGCCACGGCGCGGTCGAAGATGAGCAGTTGCTGAATCGGCTCGTCGACGACGCGGTGGAGGTCACCCGAGGAGTGCAGTTCCCTGATTCGGGCCGCTTGCGCGGATCGTCCAGCACGCTCGCGTGGACGATGGTGCGCATCGCCATGCCATGCTGCAAGGCGTCGAGCACACTTCTCCTGCTTTTCTGCTCCTCGCGCCCCTTCTCCGATGAGCCCACCGGATGCATCGCGCGCAGCTCGTGGGCCGAACGTACCGCCTCGGCGATCCGCTGCTGGACGAGTTCGCCGTCGTCCAGCAGCTCGACGCCGACGGGGACGCCGCGCAGCTTGTCCACCGCCTCTTCCAGCCGATGGGCCAACTGCTCCAATCGGGCCGGCGACGTGCTCTCGCCCACGCGCCTCCTTCGTACCGGTAACCGACACAACCTATTTGCCGGCGGGCGCCAACGCGTCGTCGGGGACGGTGCGTGCGGTCTTCTGGCGGGTGCCGAGCGTGAGGAGCAGCGCGGCCGCGGTCAGTGCCAGGCCGAACCAGACGACACTTGTGACGCCCAGATGGTCGGCGAACAGTCCGCCGAAGAGCGCGCCGAGGGCGATGGACGTGTTGTAGGCCATGGTGTTGAGGGACATCGCGGCTTCGAAGGTGTCGGGTGCGGCGGCCTGCGTCATGTTGAGCTGGCACAGCTGCACGACGCCGAAGGAAACTCCCCAGAGGGTCAGCGAGATGATCGAACCGGCCGGCCCGTGACCGACCGTGAGCAGCAACAGCAAGGACACCACGAGTCCCGCGAGGCCGGCGATGAAGCTGCCCCGCAAACTCTTGTTCACCGTGTATCCGGCGATGAAGTTCCCGGCCGCGCCTCCTGCGCCGTAAAGCACCAGAAGCACGGTGACGTCCGCCGGCGCCGCGCCGCCGCGCGCACGCCACCGCTCTGGGCGGCGGCGGGTCCCCTGCCTCGTCAGCTGAGCAGGTAGCACGCCAGGTGGCGGCTGAGGTTGTTACGAGCTACGGCCGAGCCAAGGAGAGATTCCCGCCTCGGCTCGGCCGTCGGTTGCCCGGTATGGCTCGCTCAGCCGGCCACGAGCTCGTAGCCCGCCTCTTCGACGGCGTCCCGCACGAGGGTCTCGTTCAGCGGGCTGTCGCTGGTCACGGTCACCTTGCCGGTCGCCAGCTCGACCTCGACGCCGGTGACCCCGGTGACCTTGCCGATTTCGGACGTCACCGTGCCCACGCAGTGGCCGCAGGTCATGCCGGTGACGGTGTACGTGCTGACGCTCATGTCGCTCCTTCGCAAATACCCCGGGTGGGTAACGTCCAGGGAAAGATAGTCATGCGGGCGGCGACACCGCAAGACATACCCCCCATAGGTACTGTGAGATCCACATCACATCGCCAGCCCTACCCTACCCCGGTATGGTTCAGCGACATGGCAGACATGAGCAGAATCGCGGTCGTCGGCGCGTCCCTTGCCGGATTGCGCGCCGTGCAGACCCTGCGTAGCGAGGGATTCGCCGGTGACATCACCCTGATCGGCGCGGAGACGCACCGGCCGTACAACCGTCCGCCACTCTCGAAGAGCGTGCTACGCGGTGACGACGACGTGACCCTTCCCGGTGCCGAGGAACTCGGCGGGGAGTGGCTCGGGAACCGGCGGGCCGTAAGGCTGCGCGTCGACAGAAGCCCGGGTGCCGCCACCGCGAGCACCGGGGGTGGCTCCATAACCCTGGACGACGGCACGGAGATCCCGTTCGACGGCCTGGTCATCGCGACCGGAGCCAGGCCGCGGCGGCTCGCCGAACGGCCCGGGGGAGTCCACGAACTGCGCACGATCGACGACGCGCTGGCGCTGCGCGCCGAGCTCGATGCCGGGCACCGGAACCTGGTCATCGTCGGTGGAGGATTCATCGGCGGGGAGATCGCCTCGACGGCCAGGGCGCTCGGCCTGACCGTGACGCTCGTCGACGCCGGGCCCTACCCGATGCACCGCGTCCTCGGGGTGGACACGGCGCGGTGGCTGGCCGCCCACCACCAGAAGAACGGTGTCGAGTTGATCTCCGGCATCCGGGTGGCCGGTTTCGAGAGCAGGGACGGCCGGGTGACCGGCGTGCGACTCGAAGACGGGCGGTCGATCCCGGCCGACCTCGTCGTCGCGGGCATGGGCATCGTGCCCAACGTCGAGTGGCTGGAAGGCAGCGGTCTCACGCTCGACGACGGAGTGGTCTGCACGCCGTCGCTGTTCGCCGAGGGGACGTCGACCATCGTCGCGGCCGGCGACGTCGCGCGCTGGCGGCACGAGTTGTACGGGGGCGCGCTCGTGCGGGTGGAGCACTGGGCCAACGCCAATGCCCAGGGGGCGGTGGCCGCGCGCAACCTTCTCGCCGGCCCCGAGAGCGCCGTGCCGTACGCGGACGTGCCCGCGTTCGGGACGCACACGCATGGGGCGCGGATCCAGACCGCCGGCCTGCCCCACCTCGCCGACGAGGCGCGAACGGTGCACGGTGCGCCGGAAGAGGGCAGCTTCGTCGTGGCCTTCCTCAGGGGTGGTGTCCTCGTGGGCGCCGTCGGGGTGAACGCGCCGAAGGAACTGAACCGGCTGAAGCGCGGAATCGCCGCCGGGGATGTCCTCGAAGCCGCAACTTCCTGATCCCCACCGCTTGAGAAACCCCTAGGGGGTATGTTACGTTTCTCGCCGATGGATACCCCCCATGGGTATCTGGCCAAGGAGGGAAGCTCATGTCCACGGCATGTTCCTGCTGTAGCGGAGAGGCCGCTGCCACGACCGTGGCGATCGGTGACGGCGCCACGCGGGTCTATTCGGTCAGCGGCATGACCTGCGGTCACTGCGTCTCGTCGGTCTCCGGTGAGATCGGCAAGGTCGCCGGGGTGACCGGCGTGGCCGTCGATCTGGCGGCCGGAGCCGTCACTGTCAGCGGAGCGGGCTTCTCCGACGAGGAGATCCGCGCCGCGGTGGAGGAGGCCGGCTACGAGCTGGCCGGGACGCCGGCCTAGCAAAGGTCACGCGGAAAGCCCTCAAGGGGCCGCGCGGCAGGGCCGCGAAGTAGTGGCCCCCGCCGGGAGCCGGGAGAACGTCCCGGGACATAAGGGGTGGGCGTGCATTGCCGTGCACGCCCACCTGGGGCCGGTCGGACTCGTCATCACACCCAATCCCCGTTTCGCATCCTATGGTGCGAAGAACCAGGAGACAGGCATGAATGCCGTCAATCCGCGCAGGTGGCAGGCGCTGATCGTGCTCGCCGCCGCGCAGTTCATGGTCATCATGGACACCTCGATCATTGGAGTCGCCTTACCGGACATGCAACGCGAGCTGGGCTTCTCCCAGGGCGACCTGCAGTGGGTCTTCAACGCGTACGTCGTCGCCTTCGGCGGGCTGCTGCTGCTCGGCGGACGGCTCTCCGACCTGCTCGGCGCGCGCAAGGTGTTCACCGCCGGCTGGGTCGTACTGATCGCCGGATCCGTCGTCGCGGCGGCGGCGAGCAACCCGGCGCTGGAGATCATCGGCCGGGCGGTCCAGGGCGTGGGTGGCGCACTGATCGCGCCCGCCGCGATGACCCTGCTCATGATGCTCTTCGGGCACGACCAGCGCGAACTCGGCAAGGCCATGGCCCTGTACGGCGCGGCCGCCCCGGCGGGTGGCACCGCGGGCGTGTTCCTCGGCGGCGTCATCACCGAATACCTGAGCTGGCCGTGGGTGTTCATCGTCTACGTCCCGATCGGCCTGGCCACGCTGGCCGCCGTCCCCGCGCTGCTTCCGGCCGTCCAGGGCAGGCGCGGATCGGTCGACCTGCTGGGCGCGGTCGCGGTCACCGCCGGCATCGCCCTCGCCGTGTTCACGATCGTCCGGGCGCCCGAGCAGAGCGCCGGCGCCACCATCGTCCAGGGCGTCGGAGCCGTGGTGCTGCTGGTGCTGTTCCTCGTCATCCAGCGGTCGGTCCGCGAGCCGCTCATGCCGCTCCGGATCTGGCGCACCCCCGGGCTGGCCACGGCCAACCTGGCGATGGCGCTGCTCGGCGCCGCGTGGATCCCGATGTGGTACTTCCTCAACCTCTACCTGCAGCAGGTTCTGGGATACGGCGCGTTCCCGAGCGGTGCGGCGCTGCTTCCGATGACCATCGCGATCATGATCTTCATGATCGGCATCACCGCCCGGCTGCTCGGCCGGTTCGGGGCCAAGCCGCTCATCGTGATCGGCCTGCTCGTCCTGGCCGCGGGCGTCGGGGGACTCTCCCTGGTCCACCCTGACGGCTCCTTCGCCGCCGATGTGCTGCCCGCGTCGCTGGTGGCGGCGGTCGGCATGTCGCTGGCCTACATTCCGGCCATGATGTCGGCCATGTCCGGCGCCCGGCCGGAGGAGAGCGGCCTCGCCTCGGGCATCGTCAACACCACCTACCAGGTGGGCTCGGCGCTCGGCCTGGCCGTTATGACCGCGATCGCCACGTCGCAGGGGGCGGCCGAGCTGGGGAACCTGCCCAGGCTGACCCACGGCTTCCAGGCCGCCTTCGTCGGCGCGGGCGCGGTGGCCGTGCTCGGCGCCCTGCTCACCCTCCTGCTGATGCGCGGCCGGAAGGCCGCCGCCGTACAGAGCGGGGAGCGGGAGGCGTCGTCGGTCGGAGCCTGACGCGGGGACGGGGCGCGCTCCATCCGGAGCGCGCCCGGGTACCCCGAACTCGGCGAAATACCATAGGGGGGTATGGTGTTAACATGAGCAGCCTGAGCGAGAGGAGCGGGGAGATGGCCGGATACAGCGACACCGGGCAGGAGCACCTCCGGCGGCTGCGCCGGATCGAGGGGCAGGTCCGGGGTCTGCAGCGGATGGTCGAAGAAGACAAATACTGCATCGACATCCTCACCCAGGTCTCTGCGGCCAGTCGCGCTCTCCAGTCCTTCGCCCTCGCTCTCCTCGACGAGCACATGGCCCACTGCGTCGCGGATGCTACGGCGAAGGGCGGTGCGGAAGCCGAGGCGAAGATCAAGGAAGCCTCCGACGCCATCGCCCGCCTCGTCCGTTCCTGAACTTCACCGACATTCACGAATCACAGGAGTGATCGATATGACCACCGCCACCTACACCGTCAAGGGCATGACCTGCGGCCACTGCGTCAGCTCGGTCAAGGAAGAGGTCGGAGAGGTCGCCGGCGTCACGCGCGTCGAGGTGGACCTCGCCACCGGCCTGGTGACAGTTGAAAGCGAAGGTCCCGTGGACGCGGCCGCGGTCACCGCCGCCGTCGAAGAGGCCGGATACGAAGTGGTGGATCGCTGATGAACACCCCCGCCAAGCTCGGAGCGTACGTTCTCGGCCTCGCCGTGGTCTTCGGCGCGACCTTCGGAGTCGGCACCGCCGTGGGAGGTGTCGGCACCCCGCCGGCCGCCGAGGAGCACAGCGTCCACGGCGACCACGGCGGTGCCCCCACCGCCGCCGGCCAGGCGACCCCCGCCGGCACGGCGGCCATTCCAGGAGGGCTCGAGGTGTCCCAGAACGGCTACACGCTCACCACGCTGACCACGACGGTCGAGCCGGGCAAGAACACGGACTTCCGGTTCACGGTCACCGGGCCCGACGGCAAGCCGGTCACCGGCTACCAGGTGCAGCACGAAAAGAAGCTGCACTTCATCGTGGTCTCCCGGGACCTCTCCCACTTCCAGCACCTGCACCCGGCCGAGGCCGGCGACGGTGTGTGGTCGGTGCCGCTGACCCTTCCCGAGGCGGGCGCGTACCGGATGTTCGCCGACTTCGCCCCCGAAGGCGGCAGCGGCATGACCCTCGGCGCCGACCTGTACGCCGCGGGCGACTACGCGCCGAAGGCCCTGCCGGGCGTGAGCCGTACGGCGACGGTGGACGGATACACCGTCACCCTCGACGGCGACCTGGCCCCCGGCCGGACGAGCCGGATCACCCTCAAGGTCAGCAAGGACGGCAAGCCGGTCACCGACCTGCAGCCCTACCTCGGCGCGTACGGCCACCTGGTGGCGTTGCGCGGCGGCGATTTGGCCTACCTGCACGTGCACCCCGATGGCGAGCCGGGCGACGGCAAGACCCAGCCGGGTCCGGAGATCGTCTTCTACGCCGAGGCGCCCAGCCGCGGTGACTACCGGCTCTTCCTGGACTTCCAGCACGACGGCAAGGTCCGCACCGCGGACTTCACCCTCCACGCGGACGGTGCCCCGGCGTCCGGGGAGCAGGGCGGCCATGACGAGTCCCCGTCCGGTTCCGCCGGGCACGGCGAGCACACGCACTGACGCGGGTGTGACGTGAGAGAGGAGAGACGATGACTTCCGTCACCGAGTCTGCCACCGTCGAGGAGCAGTCCCTGGGCTCGCTCGAGCTCTCGATCGGCGGCATGACCTGCGCGTCCTGCGCCAACCGGATCGAGCGCCGACTCAACAAGCTGGACGGCGTGACCGCGACGGTCAACTACGCCACCGAGAAGGCCAAGGTCACCTTCCCCGACGGCATCGCCCCGCACGACCTGATCGCCGAAGTGGAGAAGGCCGGCTACACCGCGCAACTGCCCGCCCCGCCCCGCCAGCAGAACGAGAACGGCGGCGGGCCGGAAGAGCCGGAAGACGAGCTCGGCCCGCTACGCGCCCGGCTGATCACCGCGCTGGTCCTGGCGGTCCCGGTGGTCGCGATGGCGATGATCCCCCCGCTGCAGTTCACCAACTGGCAGTGGCTGTCGCTGACGCTGGCCGCCCCGGTCGTGGTGTACGCGGGCTGGCCGTTCCACAAGGCGGCCTGGACCAACCTGCGCCACGGCGCCGCCACCATGGACACGCTGGTGTCGCTCGGCACGATCGCCGCGCTCGGCTGGTCACTGTGGGCGCTGTTCTTCGGCACCGCCGGCACCCCCGGCATGACCCACCCGTTCGACTTCACGATCCAGCGCAGCGACGGCTCCGGCAACATCTACCTGGAGGCCGCCGCCGGGGTGACGGCGTTCATCCTGGCCGGACGCTACTTCGAAGCGCGTTCCAAGCGCCGCGCGGGCGCCGCGCTGCGGGCGCTGCTGGAGCTGGGCGCCAAGGATGTCGCGGTGCTGCGGGACGGGGTTGAGGTCCGGATCCCGAGCGATCAGCTCGCGGTGGGGGACCGGTTCGTGGTCCGCCCCGGCGAGAAGATCGCCACCGACGGCGTGATCGAGGAGGGCGCCTCCGCGGTCGACGCCTCGATGCTGACCGGGGAGTCCGTCCCGGTCGAGGTGCGGCCGGGTGATGCGGTGACCGGCGCGACCGTTAACGCCGGCGGCCGCCTGGTGGTCCGCGCCACCCGGGTCGGCTCCGACACCCAGCTGGCCCAGATGGCCCGGCTGGTGGAGGAGGCGCAGACCGGCAAGGCGCAGGTCCAGCGGCTGGCCGACCGGATCTCCGGCATCTTCGTCCCGGTCGTGATCGCGCTGGCGTTGGGCACGCTCGGTTTCTGGCTGGGCACCGGGGACGGGGTGGGGGCGGCGTTCACCGCGGCGGTCGCCGTGCTGATCATCGCCTGCCCGTGCGCGCTCGGCCTGGCGACCCCGACCGCGCTGCTGGTCGGGACCGGCCGGGGAGCCCAGCTCGGCATCCTGATCAAGGGCCCGGAGGTGCTGGAGTCCACCCGGAAGATCGACACGGTCGTGCTGGACAAGACCGGCACGGTCACCGAGGGCAAGATGACCCTGGTCGAGGTGCACACCGCCGACGGCCAGGACCAGGATGAGGTGCTGCGCCTGGCCGGAGCGCTGGAGCACGCCTCCGAGCACCCGATCGCCCAGGCCGTCGCGCGTGGCGCGGCCGAGCGGGTCGGCACGCTGCCCACGCCCGAGGACTTCGCCAACATCGAAGGACTCGGCGTCCAGGGGATCGTGGACGGGCACGCGGTGCTGGTCGGACGGCCGAAGCTGCTGGCCGAGTGGTCCCAGCACCTGCCGGTCGAGCTGGAGCGGGCGTTTGCGGCGGCTCAGGCGGCGGGGCGTACCGCGGTGGCGGTGGGCTGGGACGGCGCGGCGCGCGCCGTGCTCGTCGTGGCGGACACGGTCAAGGCCACCTCGGCCGAGGCCATCGGTCAGTTGCGCGCGCTGGGGTTGACTCCGGTGCTGCTCACCGGCGACAACGAGGCGGTGGCCCGGACGGTCGCGGCCGAGGTCGGCATCGATGAGGTCATCGCCGAGGTGCTGCCCGCCGACAAGGTGGACGTGGTCAAGCGCCTGCAGGGTCAGGGCCGTACGGTCGCGATGGTGGGGGACGGCGTCAACGACGCGGCGGCGCTGGCGCAGGCCGATCTCGGTTTGGCGATGGGGACGGGTACGGACGCGGCGATCGAGGCGTCGGACCTGACGCTGGTTCGGGGTGATCTGCGGGTGGCGGCGGACGCGATCCGGTTGTCGCGGCGGACGTTGCGGACGATCAAGGGGAATCTGTTCTGGGCGTTCGCGTACAACGTGGCGGCGTTGCCGTTGGCCGCGGCGGGGTTGCTGAACCCGATGATCGCGGGTGCCGCGATGGCGTTCTCGTCGGTGTTCGTGGTCAGCAACAGTCTCCGCCTGCGCGGTTTCAAGTAG
>NZ_BBYJ01000029.1 GCF_001528665.1 Microtetraspora malaysiensis | reverse complement strand
CGCGCAGGATGGCCTACACCGCCGAACTGAGGCGGGTGCTCCGCGACGCGGACGGGATCATGCGGGACTTCGGGCGGGCGCGCCGGCTGGCCTCGGCCGATCAGCGGGAGGCGATCCTGGCCATGTACCGGACCTGCTGTCGTGAAGGGTGTGACGTCCCCGCCTATCTGGCCGAGATCGACCACATCGAACCCTGGTATCCGACCGGCCACACGAACTTGGACAACCTGGCGCCGTTGTGCGCGGCGGACAACAAGTGGAAGTCCCGCCACCCGGACCGGGTAGAGGTGATCGATCAGGGGGACGGGACCGTGTCGATGCGGTTCCACCGGTATTCCAAGCTCCGCCCCCGACACTGGACCGACAGACAGTGACCAACAATCCCGCGAACAGCCATCCTCGACCGGCGACCGGCGATCCGCGGTCGGTGATCCGCGACCCGCGAACGGCGAGCCGCGAGTCCCGATCCATGATCGACGAACGGCGAGCCGTGACCCGCCACCGTGATCGACGAGCTTGATCGCGGCGGCCACTCGATGATCCGGCCCCGCAGCATGCCCGAACTCCACGCGCCAAGGCCCCCACACGCCGGAGCCCCACACGCCGGAGCCCCACACGCCGGGCACCCGCGTGCCGGAACTCCCACGTACTTGGATTCCACGCTCCAGGACTGCACGCGTCGGACGTCGGCGTGCCGGAGCTCCCCTCCGCGCCTGCCTTGGGCCGCCGCAGACGATGCGCGAACAGGCAGTGACTCGGCGCGGCGGTCGATCACCGGTGATGCGGGCCCACCCACCGACCGGCCCGGCAGCATGGCCGAACTGTGCGTGCCGGAAGTCCAGGTGCCGGCGCTTCACGCGCCGGACATCGGCGGGGGGAGTCGCGCGGGTTCGTGTGAGTTTGCCCAAGTTCATCCTTCGGGGCGTTCGTGCTCTACTGGTGCCCTCCGCATTTGCCGCCATCATCGGAGGCTGCCGTGGCCCGGCTCTGCAGATAGACGGGCACCACCGCTGCTGCCCGTACGGGCGCATCTGCTGGAAAGACCGGCGACACGGCCGGGGCGTACGAACACCACCGGCGCGCCGCGAAGTCCACCGCCAGCATCGCCGAGCGGCGCTACCTCGAATCCCGGGCCAGCGGGGCGGCCGCCCGGCGGCCGGCTTGAAGCGTCCGGCCGATGCAGGCGCCGCCGGGCCCCCGCCGTGCGGTGGAGATGGCCGGGTGGCCGGTGCGGGCCGCGAATGGGCGGGCGCATGCTCCCATTCGTTTGGGTTCTCGTCCCAGATCATCCCCAGCTTGGCCAGCCTGGTGGTCGGGCAGCGCCGAGTAGCGCTGTGGGGATGTCGAGATCTCACCGTTGGTACCGACTCTCGGGTGAAGGGTGCCCACAAGCGCCGCAACCAAAGATCGAGAGGGCATGAACATCATGCAGAAGCTTGTGCAACAGGCCATTGACCAGCTGGTGGAGTCGGGCGCCGAGCTGGGTGTTCAGGTCGCGGTGTAGCGGCACGGTGAGCTGGTGGTGGACGCGGTGGCGGGCGTCGCCGATCCGGACAGCGGCCGCCACCGGCAAGCCGATCTCGCAAGTACTCAGGCAGGAGGTGGCGGCTCCGCTGGGCATCGCCGACGAACTGTTCTTCGGCGTCCCGGAGTCCGAGCTCGGCCGGCTCGCCCGGCTCGCGGAGGCGCCCGGTACCGCCGCGATGATGGCAGCGGTGCCCGCCGACATGCCGATGTTCAAGGCCACGCCGCCCGCCGTGACCCCCAGCGCCGAATACGGCGACAACCCCGTGGTGCTCACTTCGGACATTCCCGAGTACCGGACGCGGGTGCGCGCAGATCGTGCTGCCGGCCGCACGCGACTGGGCCGACGCGCCCGATCGCCCGGCAGGCCACCCGAAGGATTTCCGGAGCCGACCGCTTAGGTAGATCGGATCTTCCACATCGAGTTACGGAGCCGATCGACCGGAGGCCGTGGGACCTGATGGAAAAAGCGTGAAGGGTAATCGGCTCTGCGGCGGAGTACTGGGTGTGATCACACTGAAGGGGCGCCTCCTGCCCGACGACACGAGTAGACGCGGCCCCGGTCGCCGGACGGACGAGGAGGGCCCGTGACAGCGGAGAGAGACAGGCTGTCCGCCGTGATCGACGACGCGACCCTGATCGCGCAGTCCCGCCACCGACCCGACCGTTTCGCGGCGCTGTACGACCGACATTTCCGGGAAATCTACGCCTACATCAGTGGGCGGCTGGGCAGCCAGATCGCCGACGATCTGGCCGCCGAAGTCTTCCTCGTCGCCTTCCGCAAACGGGACACCTTCGACCCGGCGCGCGGAGCCGTACTCCCCTGGCTGTACGGCATCGCGACCAATCTCGTGGCGCAGCACCGCAGGAGCGAGACGCGGAGGCTGGATGCGCTCCGGCGGACACCTCCGGACACCACGGCGGAGCACGGCCACGAGGACCTGGTCGCCACCAGGGTGGCCGCCGCAAGCACACAGGGGCGGCTCGCGGCGGCCATCGGCGACCTTCCGCACCGCGACCGCGACGTGCTGGTGCTCGTCGCGCTCGGCGAGCTGACCTACGAGGAGGTGGCCCAGGCGCTGGACATCCCCTTCGGGACGGTCGGGTCCCGGCTCAATCGGGTCCGCAGAAAACTCCGAGCCCGCCTCGGCAATGTCAACCCCATGCTCGGAGAGACCCATGGATGACCTGACGAAAGTCCGCGACCTGCTGTCCCCGTCCGCGCCGACCGAGGAGGTGGTGGAAGCGGGCCGCGCCAGGCTGCTGGCCACCATCCACGACGCCCCGGCGGGTGCCCGGGTACGCCGAACAGGGCTCAGGACGGCCAGGTGGACGGCCGTGGCCGCCGGGCTTCTCGGCGTCGCCGCGGCGGCCACCGTGGTGATCACCTCAGGGGCGGCGCCACAGCACCCCCTGCCGTCGATCACGGCCACCGCCTCGGCTGAACGGCTGTCGGCCCGGCAGATCCTCCTGACCGCCGCGAACGCGGTCAGGAACACGGAGGACGGCGACCACTGGGTGCAGCGCATCCGCCGGGGCAGCCTGGAGAAGGACCCCACCGGCCGCTACACGCTGCTCCTGACGTACTCCTACGAGCTGTGGGTTCCCCGGGCGGCGGACAAGCCCACCTCGGTGATCAAGCGGTATCTCGGCGCGGCGCCCGCGACCCCGGCGGACGAGGAGGCGTGGCGCGCCGCCGGAGCGCCGAAGGTCTGGACGTACCCGTCCGAAGAGATCGTGAAGGGGGGAGAAACCATCAGGACCCCGAGCGAGGAAATCCGGGCCGAGCCCGAAGAGCCACACGCCTACCAGTGGCCCAGCGGCGGCTCGGTCGGGCGCCTCCTGCCCTCCACCCCGATGACGCTGGCCGATTTGGAGAAGCTGCCGACGACCGGCGAGGGGCTCCGCGCCTACCTGGAACCCCTCGTGGCGAAGGAGATCAAGCGGACGAACGACGCCGACCCCGACATCGGCCGGTACCTGTTCGACATCGGCACGAACCTCGTCAGCAATACCCCGATCTCGCCGGAGGTCACGTCCGCCGTCTACGAGATGCTCGCCTCGTTGCCCGGGGTGACGGCGACGGGCGAGGTCGTGGACGCGCTGGGCCGTACCGGACAGGCCATCACCCGGGTCGAGAAGGGGGTGCCGAGGAAGGAGCGGCTGGTGATCGATCCGAGCTCCGGGAGGCCGCTCTCGTTCGATCTGGTCGCCGGCACGACCACAGACCAGGAGCGGGCGGGGGACGTCTTCTCCTTCAAGGCGATCGAGCAGACCGGCTGGAGGGACGGAGAACCCGACCTGCCGGCCAAGCGGACCAAGCTCCGCGCTCCCCTGTACTTCTGATCGTCGCGGGGCCTCGTGGCCGCCGGACTCAGCAGCCGCTCGCAGACAGGGGCTCCGGTCCGGCGGCCTCCGGTGTGGCATCGGACCCGGCGGGCGTCGTACGTACGGGCTCGGGCCCGGGCGGCTCCGTCGCCCGGGTGCGCTCCGCCCAGCGGACGGCCGGGCCCATCGCCGCGCCCGCCGCCAGGAACAGGCCGCCGAGCAGCAGCCAGCCGGGCGTCCCATGGCCCATGACCAGCGTGGTCAGCAGCAGCGGCCCCAGCATCCGCGCGATCGCCGCGCCGCTGCCGAAGAAGCCCTGGTACTGGCCCTGCTTGTCCGAGGGCGCCAGGCCGAAGCCGATCTCCCACGCGCCGGCCGACAGCGTCATCTCCCCGATCGCCTGCAGGGCGGCGCCCGCGAGCAGGACGGCCACGGCCGTCCAGGCCGAGGCGCCCGTGGCCGAGGCGCCCGTGGCCGACAGTGCGAAGACGGCGCACGCGGCGAGCATGACCACGCCGGAGCGCCGGACGAATCGCGACGCGGTACGCAGACCCGTCACCCCGCGGGCCACCCGTACCTGGAACAGCACGACGCTCGCCGTGTTGACGACCAGCAGTGCCGACACCGTCCAGTGCGGAGCTGCTGTGTGCCCCACGATCCACAGCGGCAACACCAGACTGAGCAGCGGCATGTACAGCATCATGATCATGTTGAGGAACGTGACCAGCGCGTACGGCCGGTCCCGCAGCACGGCGAGCTTCGGGCCGGCGGCGACGACCGGTGCGGTCCCCGGAGCCGGAGCGGCAGGGACCGCCACGGCGGGCAGCCGGCGCAGCACCAGGGCGGCCGCCAGGAAGCTCGCCGCGTCCATGGTGAAGATCGTGAGATATGCCTCCCGGGTGTCGAGCTGCAGGGCCACCCCGCCGAGCGCCGCGCCGAGCGCGAGCCCTCCGTTGACCGTCGACTGGAGGTAGGCGCGGATCTCGGTCCGCCGCTCCCGGTCCACGAGCCCGGCGAGCAGCGCCTGCCGGGCGGCGGTGAGCCCGGACTGGCAGCTCGCATACAGGCAGGCCGCCACCGTGAACGCCCAGGGCGACCGGACGAGGAGGAACGACCCGATCGCCGCGGCGGTGGCGACCGCGAGCAGGATCGCCGTGCCCCGGGGGCCCCGCCGGTCGGCGAGGTGGCCGAGCGGGATCCCGGCCACGGAGCCGACGCCCCAGCCGAGGGTCAGGCCGAAGCCGACCTGTGTCGGGGACAGCCCCACGATCCGGGTGAAGAACAACGCCGAGCACACGATGAACGCGCCGTCGCCGACCGCGCCGGCGAGCTGGGCCAGCGCGAGCAGGCGCGGAGGTCCCTGCGGCGGGAGGATCCGGCGGAGCATCGGTCGCCTCGCCCCTCTCAGCCGACGACCGGACGGGTGCGGGCGCGCTTCAGCTCGGAGAACCCCTCGGTGCCCGCCGTCAGGAGCACGCCGTCCCAGAGCCGCCCGGCCGCCTCGCCCCGGGGCGTCGGCGTCACGACCGGCCCGAAGAACGCGATCGTCCGGCCGTCCGGCCCCGGCACGTGGATCGCCGGCGTGCCGAGGTCCTCGCCCACCGGGTCCAGGCCCGCCCGCTGGCTGACCCGCAGCGCCTCGTCGTAGTCCGTGCCGTCCGCGGCGTCGGCGAGAGCGGTGGACAGGCCGACCTCGGCCAGCGCGGCGGCGTACAGGTCACGGCCGACCGGCGCCTTCTCCAGGTGGATCCGGGTGCCGAGCGCGGTGTAGAGGTCGCGCAGCACCTCGTTGCCGTACTTCTGCTCGGCCGCGATCGCGACCCGCACCGGACCCCAGGCGTCGCGGAGCCACTCGCGGTACCACTCCTCCAGGTCGTCGCGGCCGTCGTTGAGCATCGCCAGGCTCATGACGTGGAAGCGCACCCGCACGTCGCGTACCCGCTCGACCTCCAGCAGCCAGCGCGACGCGATCCAGGCCCAGGGGCACTTCGGGTCGAACCACATGTCCGCGATCGTCACGTCACCGTCTCCTCGTTCGTGTCACCAGGTCTCGCCCCAGGCGGGCGAAGTCCGACACCATCAACGTAAAGTGCCGCTTGGCCCAATGGCAGAGCCAATTTCGATCTACTTGATTGGGCCAACATGGGCCGGTCGCCGGCCCCGGTCATGACGGGCGGCCCCGTCGCGTTCCCGCCGAAGCCGGGCCCTCCTCGCCGCTCCGGACCGCAGCGCGGTACCTACCGGGACCGCGCGGCGCGGCCGGGTGTAAGCAGGAGGTATGCGCCCGCGGCGGCTGATACCGCACCGGCATCGCCCCTGGCAGGCCAGTGACGCCCTGCTGGCGTTCCCGCTCGGCCTGATCGCGGCCATCATGGTGGCCGACCTGCTGACCCCCATCGGGATCCCGATGGGGCCGCTGCTGGTCGTGGCGCCCGCGATCACCGCGTCATTCGCCGGCGCCTTCGCCACCGCGATGGTCGCCGCGATCGCCGTCGTGGGCCTGGTGTCCGTCGGCGTGATCCTGGACCAGCACCTGCTCAGCACGATGTACTTCCAGTCCCAGATCATCTCGCTGGTGGTCGTCTCGGTGATCGTGACGGCGTTCCGGTACCTGCGGGATCGGCGCGTTCGTGAACTGGCGCAGGTGCGTACGGTGTCGGAGGCCGCACAGCGGGTGGTGCTCCGGCCGTTGCCGCAGCGGCTCGGGCCGCTGCGCGTGGCGTCGATGTATCTGGCGACGCAGGAACACGCGCAGATCGGCGGCGACCTTTACGCGGCCGCGCGAACGGCCGACGCCACCCGGCTGATCGTCGGCGACGTAATGGGCAAGGGCCTGACCGCCGTCAGCGACGCCGCCCTGCTGCTCTTCGCCTTCCGCGAGGCCGCCCACCGCCAGGCCGCCCTGTCCGATCTCGTCACCTATCTGGACCACAGCGTCTGCTGGAACCTGGCCGAATCCTCGGAACCGGAGAAGGCCGGGGAGTGCTTCATCACCGCCGTGATCCTCGACATCCCGGACGCGCAGCCGCGGATGCGCATGGTGTCCTGCGGACACCCGCCTCCCCTGCTGCTCCGCGGCCGGCAGGTCATCACGCTTCATGCCATGTGTCCCGCGCCGCCGCTGGGCCTGGGCGATCTGGCCGCCCCGGACTACCGCGCGGACACCTTCACCCTCGAACCCGGCGACCTGCTCCTGCTGTACACCGACGGCGTCGTGGAGGCCCGGAGCCCCGAGGGCCTCTTCTACCCACTCGCCGAACGTGCCGCCTCCTGGGCCGGGGACACCCCTCCGGCGCTCGTCCACCACCTGCGCGCCGATCTGCTCGCCCACGTCGGCGGACGCCTGGCCGACGACGCCGCCGCGATCGCCGTCCAGCGCGCCCCCGATCACTGACCGGCCGGGTGCCGCGGACGTCGCCGGGACGACCGCGTCCGTCGGCGAAGCCGGGGGATCATTCACCGGTGGCCGGATGTTCCACGCGCTCCAGCGCTTCCTGGGCGACGTCCCCCACGTCGGTGCCGCTGCCGATGACGCTGATCACCCCTTTCGCCTCGAAGATCACGTAGCGTACGGAGGAAAGGGACATGACACCCCGCTGGCGCAGGATCGTGTGCAGGTCCCCCTCGGTGAGTCCGGACCGCCTGAGCTGCCTCGGGTGGATCTTTCCTTCGGTCACGAGAACGCGCGGCGCGTGATCGAACCAGTGGGGAAACGGGTAGCGCAGTCGCAGCTGCGTTATGGCGGCGTGGACGGCGATCACCGTGAGGAGGGCCGCCGCTCCGGTGAGGTAGGAGGTGTCCAACGCCGTCGCGGTGCGCCCGACGATCGCGCCGACGGCGACCGCGGCCACGAAGTCGAACGGCGACAGCTCCGCGATCATGCGTCGCTTGGTCAGCCGCAGGCCGGCCACGGCGGTGACGTAGAGCAGGATCGTCTTGACGGCCACCCACCCCAAGGTCGCGACCTGCCCGAACAACAGCGACACGGCTCCTCCCAAAGGATCGCGGGAGGAGCTCGGCCGAGGCGCCGGGTGGCCGCCGTCCTCCCCCACCGGATGGCCTTCCCCCTGTCCCCGGCGCCGCTATCGCCGCTGGGCAAGGACTGGAACGCACCATGGACGACCTTGGTTCGCGGTGCGCCGTCGAGACACGCTCCGGCAGGCCGAGGACGTGCGGTACGTCAGGCGTTCGGCGGTAGATCCGTACCGGCGCCGCGGCGGCGCACCGCCACCAGGTCGGCACGGGCGGATCCGGCGGTTTCCCGCTCCGGGCCGTCGCCGTCACTGTCCTCGTCACCGTCGCCGTCACCGTCGCCGTCGCCGTCGAGCACGCCGTCTCCGGCGGCGACCGGGTCCCGTCGATGCTCGGGCAGCGTGGCGGCGTCCCGCTCCTCCACCTCGAAGCCCGCGTCCGTGATCATGTCCAGGTCGGCCTTGCCCGCCTGGCCTTCGCTCGTCAGGTAGTCGCCCAGGAAGATCGCGTTCGCGATGTGCAGCGCGAGCGGCTGCAGCGTCCGCAGATGGATCTCCCGGCCGCCGGCGACCCGGACCTCGATGTCCGGGCAGACGAACCGCGCCATCGCCAGGATCCGCAGGCAACGCTGCGGCGTCAGGGCCCATTCCCCGGCCATCGGGGTGCCCGTGAACGGGATCAGGAAGTTCACCGGGACCGAGTCCACGTCCAGCTCACGCAGCGCGAACACCACGTCCACCAGGTCCTGGTCGGTTTCCCCCATGCCCGCGATCAGGCCGGAGCAGGCCGACATACCTTCGGCGCGGGCCCGCTGTACGGTGCCGACCCGGTCGGCGAACCCGTGCGTGGTGCAGATGTCGCCGTACACCGCCTCGGCGGTGTTGAGGTTGTGGTTGTAGGCGTGGGCGCCGGCCTCCCGCAGCCGCGCCGCCTGCCCCTCGGCCAGGAGCCCGAGACAGACGCAGATCTCCACGTCCGCGTCCCGCTCCTTGATCGCGGCGATGGTGTCGGCGACCCGCTCCACGTCCCGCCCGGTCGGGCCGCGTCCGCTCGCCACCAGGCACACCCGCTTGGCACCGCCCGCCACACCCGCCTCGGCGGCGGCCGCCGCCTGCTCCGGCTTCAGCCACGTGTAGGTCAGGACCTCCGCCTTCGACCCCAGCCGCTGCGAGCAGTACGAGCAGTCCTCGGGGCACAGCCCCGACTTCAGGTTGACCAGGTAGTTGAGCTTGACCCGGCGGCCGAACCAGCGCCGGCGCACCTTGCCGGCGGCGGCCACCACGTCGAGCAGGTCGTCGTCGCCGGTCGCCAGCACCGCCAGCGCCTCGGCCCGGGTCGGCGTCTCGCGCCGCAGCCCCTTGTCCACCAGAGTGTTCAGCAGGTCCATGGCGCCGATCCTCACCTGATGGGGCGGTCGGTCCAAGGACCGGCACCTACAAGGCGGACCGATCAAGATGTGCCGGTCCCGACAGCGTGCCCGGCGCCGGAGGCCCGCGGTGTCCGCTGCCCGGGACGCACGCCCGCTCGTCGACGGCGGCCATCCTCGACCGTGACGACGGGGCGCGCGGTTCACCTCGCCCGGCGCCGGGCCCTGATGTAGCCCGCCACGGACACCGCCAGGAGGACGGCGAAGACGGCCAGCAGCGGGTTGACGAACCCGGGCACCGTGTCGGCGCCGCACAAGGTGTCGCTGAGCGGCAGCAGGCTCTGCTCTCCACCGGATCCGGCCGCCCCGCCTGACGCGTCGTAGTCGAAGCGGCACACCCGGTCCTTGACATCCACCATCCCGGCGTCCAGGCGGGTGAGTCCGTATCCGTAGGTCGCCAGGAGGCCCAGCAGCCCGGCCCACGACAGCCGCGCCCACGTCCGCCGGGCCGTCAGCCCTGACGACCGTACGGATCTGACGGCCACGACCGCCATCACGCAGGCGGCGGTCGCGGTCAACGGCCACCCCAAGATCAGGAACAGCGCGGCGGCGAGCACCGGCAGCAGCGCGTACCTCGGTTCGATCACAGCCAGGAGCAGCAGCCCGGCGCCCAGCAGAGCGGCGGCCCACCACCCGATCCGGCGTCGGCCGCCGTGGCGGACCGCCGACCAGATCGGCAGGACGAACACCGCGACCAGCAGTCCCGGTACGACGACCAGGAAGAGGCTGTTCAGGGCGCCTTCGCCGAACGCGGCGAACGCCAGCGCCATTCCGCCGACCAGCGTGACGGCGGCGGCCGCCGCGCGTTTCACGAGCGTAGCCCGCTCGGCATTCACCGCGCGTTCCCGGCGCCGGAAAGCGGAGCCGACACGGGCGTACCCCACCGGCGTCCGCGCGTCCGCGTGCGGTCCTGGGCGTACTCGAGAAAATGCGCGCTCTGCGTCATGGCCAGCAAGTCCAGCAATGCGGATAAAACATGTCAAATATCGCTACCAATAATGAACAGATATCCGATCGCATATCGGCCCTGGTCAGCCCACGCACGACGCTCAGTTCGTACGCTCCGCCACGCGAGTGTCCGCCCCCTCGATCACCTGCCCGCCGCCCTCCCGTGGCCCGGATGCCGGGCATGGCGATCGTCCAGGGACCGGGTGAGGCCCGGGTGTGGCTCGCGCCGCTCCAGCCAGTGCGCCGTGGCTCGCGTGGCGCGGTCGATCAGGTCGGCTGTCTGCGCGAAGTCGATGGGCAAGACCTCCACCGGACACAGCGGCGGCAGCACGTGCATCCGCGTACGTGACGTGTTGTGCCGGATGGAGGCGCTGATGCGCTGCTCGCTGAGCAGGTTGTATCCGTGCAACGCCATGGCGATCGCCGTGGACGGCGCCCCCGGGAGATGGCAGGAGAAACCGGGCGCGAGCAGGTACACCTCGTCGGCCCCCGCGTCCACGGCGTAGTCAAGAGTCGTCTGGTCCGCGACCCCGCCGTCCATCAACACCTGGTCGTCGATGGTGACGGTGGGGTAGAGACCGGGGATGGCGGCGCTGGCGAGCAGGGCCGCCAGCGCCGATCCGCGGGAGAGGACGACGGCGTGCCCGCTGCGGACGTCGGCGGTCAGCACCGAGAGCGGGACCCGGGTCTCCTCCAGATCGCGGATCGGAAGTATGCGCTGGAGGAACCGCCGCATGGAGTGGTTGTCGAACAGGTAGTTGCGACGGCCCAGCATCGCCTCGGTGACCGTGACCGGATTGATGGGAAATGCGTAGTTCAACGCCCCGAACGCCTGCAGAGCGCCGCGAAGAGGGTGGAAGGGAAGGTTGGCCGCCAAGCTGCGCAGGGCTTCCGTCCTGCTCAGCGGGTAGACGTCGTGGCTGCTCACCGACAGCCACAGCCGGGCGAGCTCCTCCACGCCCTCCACATCGGGCCGCGCGGCGTAGTACGCGCCGTTGAGCGCGCCCACCGACGCGCCCACCACCATGTCGGCGTGGATCCCCTGCCGGGTGAGCGCGCGGAGCATGCCGACCTGGACGGCGCCGAGGCTGCCGCCTCCCCACAGGATGAACGCTGTCGTCATGATCTCCCCCCGGGTCCCCTGTGCCGCCCGCCTGATGACATGCCCCGGATGCGGTCGTTCGCTCGCGCTCCGAACGCGAGCCGACGAGGCGCGACGCCGGGGAAGCCGCCGTACGCGTCCAACTGAGGCGTACCGGCCGGTGGCCTGAACTCGTGGTGGTTGTCCGCTGCCTCGTCAGCGAGCGGCTCGCACGCTGTCCGGAACTCATGGCCCCGGCACACGGCGAAAGAACGCGGAACTTCTCCCCCTCGTCCGGTGTCTAATCGCTCGTACTCGTGACCAGCCGGAGGGAGCCGATCGTATGGCGCTCGCATCTGCCCTGCTTCCCGGAGACCCTCCGCGGCTGGGGGACTACTGGCTCGCCGGACGTGTGGGCGCGGGCGGGCAGGGCGTCGTCTACGAGGCCTACGACCCCGAGGGCGTCCGGGTCGCCGTCAAGGTCCTCCACGGCGACGCGGCGGGCGATCCCGCCCTACGCGCCCGGTTCGGCAAGGAGGCCACGGCGGCCCGCCGGGTCGCCTCCTTCTGCACGGCCCGCGTCCTCGCCGTCGACCTCGACGGGCCCAAGCCGTACATCGTCAGCGAGTACGTCGAGGGGCCGAGCCTGCGCAGAGCGGTCGCGGAGGGCCGCCGGTTCGGCGGCGACGACCTGCACCGCCTGGCAACGGCCGTGGCGACCGCGCTGGCGGCCATTCACGACGCCGGCGTCATCCACCGGGACCTCAAGCCGGACAACGTGCTCCTCGGGCCGGACGGCCCACGGGTGATCGACTTCGGGGTCGCCAGAACGCTGGAGATGTCCCTCACCGCGAGCGGACTCGTCACGGGTACGCCCACCTACATGGCGCCGGAGGTCTTCATGGGCCGGCGCGCGGGAGCTCCGGCGGACGTGTTCTCGTGGGGCGCGATCGTCCTGTACGCCGCGAGCGGCGACGACCCGTTCCGCGCGGAGAGCCTGGGGGCGGTCATGCACCGCGTGCTGGCGACCGACCCCGATCTCGGCGGGCTGCCCGACTCCCTCCGCCCGCTCGTCGAGGCCGCCCTCAGCAAGGACCCGCTCGGGCGGCCCACCGCACGGGAGCTCCTCCTCGGTCTGCTCACCGGCTCCGGCGACAGCCCCGCCGACCTCCTCAGGGCGGGCAGCGCCGAGGCCGGGCTGCTGGGCCTCGGCCTCGCCCCCGATCCCGGTCTGGCGACGCTCGCCGAGGACGCGTACGGATTCCTCAGCGAGACCGAGCGCAACCTGGTGCCCGACGTCTTCCTCCGGATGGTGCGCGCGGGCGAGGGCGGGGAGATCACGCTCCGGCCGGTCCCCCATGCCGAACTGTTCGACGGCAGACCCGCCGACGAAACGGCGGCTCTCCAGCGGATCCTCGACGTCTTCGCCTACCTGGTCGCGCCCCGGGGCGACGAGATCGCGCTCGCCCGGCCCGGGTTGCTGCGCGCCTGGCCCCGCCTGCGGGCGTGGGTGGACGACGAGCGCCACGGCCTCGCCGTACACGAGATGATCCGGGCGGCGGCCCGGCAATGGGACGGCCACGGGCGGCGCGAGGGCGACACCCTGCAGGGCGGCCGGCTGGAGACCGCCGTGCGCTGGGCCGCCACCGGCCGCCGCCACCTCAGGCTCGGTCCGATGGAGCGCGACTTCCTCGCCGCCTGCGACGGGGCCACCCGCCGCCGCGTCCGCCGCCGGAGGCTGCTGACCGCCGTCCTGGCCGCGCTGCTCGCCGTCTCGGTCGCGGCCGGCGCGACAGCCGTACGGCAGAGCGGTGTCGTCGCGCAGCAGCGGGACCAGGCCCTCGCCGGCCAGGCCGCCGCCGAGGCCGACAGCATCCGTACGTCGGACCCCGTGCGGGCCATGCTGCTCGGCGCCGCCTCCTGGCGGCTGGCCAGGACGACCCAGACCCGGGGCGCGCTGCAGAACTCCTGGGCGCAGCGTGAGCGCGCGGTCTTCACCGACCCCGAGTCCACCGGCGAGTCCGTACGGATGATCTCCGCGGACGGGCGCAGGCTGGTCGGCGTGACCGCCCGGGGCGTCCGGATCTACGACCTCAGGAGCGGGAAGCGGATCGGCGGATGGGACGGCCTGGGCATCGACGGCGACGTGCTGATCGGCGCCGCGCTCAGCGCGAGCGGCAGGATCCTCGCGGTGGCGTCGGGGCGGCGGGACGGCCCGCCGACCGCGGTTCACGTGTGGAACACGACGACCGGCAAGCCGACCGGCAAGGTGTTCAAGCTGGAGCCCGCGGTGCCGTTCACCGGCGTGGTGGCCGGCACGAGTGACCGCTATCTGGAGATCCACCAGGGGGACGGCACGACGCTGTGGGACATCCGCACCGGCGCGACCTACTCCTCACTCTCCGGGGTCATGAACGCGTCCTTCAGCCAGTCGGGCGACCTGGTGGCGTTCGCGGACCTTCGCGGCGGGTTCCACCTCTGGCGCCTGCCGGGCGGCCACCCGGTGCGCCGATGGCACGAGAAGGACGCCTGCACGGGAGCCGCCCAGTCCATCGCGATCAGCCCGGACGGCCACACCCTGGCCTGCGCCACGCGGTCGGGCGTCTCCCTGATCGACCTCAGGACCGGACGGCTGCTCCCGGCTCAGCCGGGTCTGGGCTGGGACTCGAACGGCGGCCGGGTCCGCTTCAGCCCGGACGGGCGCCTCCTCGTGGCCGGAGGTGACAAGAACGTCCAGCTCATCGAGGTCGCGACGGGAAGAACGTTGCTGACCTATCGGGTGGACGCGCAGGCATTCGGCTTCGACGGCACGACCCTGCGCTACCTGGTGGACGACACCGTCGTGGCCCTCGACATCTCCGACCTCCTCGCCCCGCCGCGGCTACCCGGGGCCCCGCCGGACAGCGCGTTGCTCAGCCCCGACGGCCGGCTCCTGGTGACGCACGCGGCCGACGCCCGGGAGCTCGTCCTGTGGGACGCGGCACGCCGCCGCACCCTCGGCGCGCCCATCCGGCTGACGGAGGCGGAGAACATCCTGCAGCTCGCGTTCAGCGGCGACGGGCGCCTGCTCGCCTTCGTTGACGGCCTCGCCGGCGACGTCATCCGCGTCTGGGACACCGGGCGGCACGCGCAGACGGAGCGCGTCACCCTTCCCCGGGGCTGGTACGCGACCGGCCTGGCCGCGAACGCCGACGGCGGCCTTCTCGCCGTACTGGCGGACACCCCTGAGCAGGACGGAACGCAGGAGCGGCATCACCGGCTTCTCGTCCGGGACATGCGGCAGGGCCGCTGGATCAAGACGATCGACCTGCCCGGCAGTATGGAGATCGCCTTCAGGCCCGGGAGCACCATGGTCGTCCCGCTCGGTTCCACGGCCAACCACCTGATCGACCTGTCCACGGGTCGTCCCTCCGGCCCCGCGGTGGGGCCCGGCGGCATCGACGCGTCCATGGTCTTCTCCGCCGCGTTCAGCCCCGACGGTCGGATCCTCACCACCGGAGACATCGCCGGCCGCCTGACCTTCTGGGACCTCGCCGCGGACCGCAGACACGGCCCCGTCTTCCGGCTCACCTCCACGGATTCCGGGATCTCCGGCCTCGCGTTCTCCCCGAGAGGCGACGTGGTCGCGTCCGTGCTCGGGGACGGGACCGTTCAACTCTGGGATCCCGCGACACCCGCCAAGATGGGGTCGTCGATACCCGGCGGGAGCGCCGACGTCGAGACCGCCGCCTTCGCCTCCGGCGGCCGCGTCCTGCGCATCCTCGACGCGACCGGGACGCTGCGGGAGGTCGCCGTCGATCCGGACGACCTCGTCGCCGCCGTCTGCGCCCGTGCCGGGCGCACGCTCACCGAGGCCGAATGGGCCCGTGATCTCCCCGGCGCGTCATATCGGGACATCTGCGCCCCCTGACCGCGGCTCAGGTAACCGCTGAGCGCCCCCTGCAGCCGACCGCCGGCGGCTTCGCCCGTCTTCATGGGAGCGTTCGGCCCGCGTGCCACGACCGGAGCGTTCGCCCCCTTGCGCCCGCGTCGCTCCCGGGGCACTATTGCGGTGAGCCTGTAGTAGTCACTACATAAGGAGCCGAATGAATGTAGGCGACACGTCAGAGCTGCTATCGGGCGCCGGAATGGTCTCCTTGGTCGAGTTCGCGGAAACGCCAGTCATCCCCGTCCGCGGGGATCCTCGGGATCGGTGGGCTCCTCCTCATGGCGTTCTTCGCCATCGGCCGCGCCGGCGTCCGGCCCGAGCGACGACCAGCCCACGTGCTCCTGACGGCCGAGCAGCGCACGGAGCCGCTCCAGCTCCGCGAAGTGGCGCTCGCCGCGCCTCCGCGACCTGGACGCGACTGACAGCGCCAGGGCGTCCGCCACGAGCAGTGACGTCGTATAGGAGCTGAGCATGCTGCTGCGCACGACCGGCGCACTGAGCACCACCTGCACCTGCGGGCCGAGAACCCGGCCCAGGGAGTCGGTGATCAGGATCACCGGGGCGCCGACCCTGGCGGCCTGCTGGAGCACTACCTCGGTCTCCCGCCGGATGCTGTCGTACGCGAACATCACCACGACGTGGTGCCTGGTCAAGTTCAGCAGGTCGTCGGCCAGCCGGAAACCCGTGGCGGTGGCGCCGTACGCCGGGACGCCGACGCGGACCAGCCGCAGCGCCAGGTAGTCGGCGACGAACCCGAGCGGGCCGATGCCGAAGACGAGCACCGACGAGGCCCGGTCCAGGAGCTGGACGGCGCCGCTGAACTGCGCGGGCGACAGCGTGCGCCGCGCGTCCTCGAGCAGGGTCGCGTGCAGCTCCAGGGTGTGCGCGAGCACGGTCTCCGGATCGGCCCCGGCCCAGTCCAGGCTGCGCTGCAGCCGACGGACGGGGTTCAGTCGGTCGTCGATCGCCTGCTTGACCTCCTCGCGCAGCTCGTCGAGCCCACCGTAGCCGAGCCGCTTGATGGTGCGGATCACCGTGGCGTCGCTGGTCCTGGTGAGCCGGCCGAGCTCCGCCGAGGAGAGGAAGACCGTGGTTTCGGGATTCTCCAGAAGGAAGTCGACAACGCGCTGAGCCGCAGGGCTCAGTTCTCCACGCCGCGCCTGCACGCGTTCCAGCAGGGCGTTCACCGGTATCGCTGTAGTAGACACATCACACCCTTGACCGACCTTGTAGTGACCTCTACCTTACCCGTACACCAGCCGATGCGAAGGAGACATCATGGCTGTGGATCTCGTCCAAATCTCCGGAACCCCTCGCGAACGCGGCCGCCAGTACGGCGAGGCGGCCCGGGACAAGATCGATAAAGCCGTCGAGTGGTACGCGCACAGCTTCGCGCAGAAGGCGGGCCTGCCGTGGGCCTCCGTCACCGAGCAGACACAGGGCTGGGTGCCCCTCATCGAGGCGTACCACCCCGAGATCCTCGACGAGGTGCGCGGGATCGCCGAAGGGGCCAATCGCACCTTCCACGAGATCCTCGCCCTGAACGGGCGCGGGGAGATGCACAACGGAAATCCTTTCGCCGCCTCCGAGGAGGAGTGCTCGTCCTTCGCCGTGCTCGCGGAGGCGTCCGGCGACGGACGCGTCTACTGCGGGCAGAACTGGGACTGGCAGTGCGCGACCGCCGAGACGGTCATGATGCTGCGCATCGAGCAGCCGGGCAAGCCGACGATCATCATGCAGGTCGAGGCCGGCCAGGTGGGCCGGCAGGGGGCCAACTCGGCGGGCATCGCCCTGAACGCCAACGGACTCGGTCCCCGCTTCGGCACCGGGCTCGGCGTCCCCGGCCCGTTCGTCCGCCGCAAGGCGCTCGACTCCTGGAACATGCACGACGCGCTCGACGCCGTCTTCCACGTACGCCAGGGGTTCTCCACGAACATCCTGCTCACGCACCGCGACGGCTTCGCCATCGACATCGAGACCACCCCCGGCCGCCACCACTGGATGTATCCCGACGACGGGGTCCTGGTCCACGGCAACCACTTCGAGGCGTTCGTGCCCGAGCAGATCAACGACTCCTACAAGCCCTTCGCCGTCGACTCCCTCTACCGGGTGCAGCGCATCCGGCAGGGGCTGCGCGCGGTGCGAGACACCACGGAGCCGGCCAAGGTCAGAGCGGTTATCCGCGACACGATGTCCGACCACTTCGGCTGGCCGGAATCGGTGTGCAATCATCCGAACCCAAACAAGCCGGACACCGACCGCTACCAGACCGTCGCCTCCAGCCTCGTCGACCTCACCTCCGGCGACTACTGGCTGACCTCCGGCAACCCCTGCGAGAACGGCTACGACCTGATCCCTGTCAACCTCTACTCCTGAACTCTCGGCGTACCGAAGAGGAGTGCCCCTCACCATGAAGTTCTCCACCCTGAGGCCGGCGGCCATCGCGCTGCTCCTCGTCATTTCGCTGGCGGCGTGCGGGGGCACCGCCGGCTCCACGGGCTCCCAGGGGGCCGCCGGCCTCGCCGGCGGCGCGGGAGACGGCGCCGGGGGCGGCGCCGGTCAGTGCGGCAAGACCGAGAGGACCATCGCGCACGCGCTGGGCACGACGACCGTCACAGGCGATCCGTCCCGCGTCGTCGTGACCGAGTTCTCCTTCGCCGACGGGGCCGGCCTGCTGGGCGTGCGCCCGGTCGGCGTGGCGGACGACAGCGACCGGAACCGCATCATCCAACCGATCAGGGAACGTCTGGGCGACTACACCTCCCTCGGACTGCGCAAGTCGCCCAGCCTGCCGGTGATCGCCTCGCTCAGGCCCGACCTCATCATCATCGACGCCAAGCGGAACGCCGACATCTATCCGCAGCTCTCGGCGATGGCCCCGACGATCGCGCTGACCAGCCAGGAGGGCGACCTCGCCGCGAACATCGCGGCGATGCGCGTTCTCGGCCAGGCGCTCAACCGGTGCGCCGAGATGGAGAAGGCCGTGACGGGTCTCCAGGACAAGCTCGCCTCGATCAAGACGAGGATCGACGGGCTGCCCGCCAAGCCGAAGGCCCTGTTCGCCGTCGCCGCGGACAAGACGTTCAGCGCGCACAATGGCGCGGCGTTCGTGCCCAGCGTGCTGTCGGCGATCGGCCTGGAGCCCGCGCTTCCGGCCGACCAATCCCAACCGCAGGCGGACATGGGGCTGGAGACCCTCGTCGCGACCGCCCCCGAGGCGATGTTCATCGCGAACTACACCCCCCAGAACCCGATCACCGCGTGGCGGGCCAACAAGCTCTTCACGGGGATACCGGCGGTGGCGTCGAACCGCCTGTTCTCCGTCGACCCGGACGTGTGGGCCCGCAACCGGGGGGTGACCGCGGCCGAGATGGTCGCCGAGCAGGCGGCCGACCTCCTCCTGAACGCGAAATGACGGCGACCCTCCGGCGACGGCACCCGGCGCGGCCGTGGCTCGCGGCCGCGGCGGGTGGCCTCGTCCTCGTCATCGCGGCCGCCGTGTGGCATCTCACGCTGGGGGCCGTACAGGTCCCGGCCGGTGAGGTGATCAGCGTGCTGACCGGCCACGCGTCCACCCCCGGCGAGATGATCGTGGCCGACATCCGGCTGCCCCGTGTGCTCGTCGCCCTCGCCGTCGGGGCGGCCCTGGCGGCGGCGGGCGTGGTCATGCAGGGCGTCACCGGCAACCCGCTGGCGGCCCCCGACCTGCTCGGCGTCACCGCGGGCGCGAGCTTCGCCGTGGTGCTGGCACTCACGGTGGTGCCGCGGCTCGCCGAGGTGTCCACTGTCGCGCTCGCGCTGTGCGGCGCGGCGGCGGCCGGCTGCGCCGTACTCGCCCTAGCCGGCCGGAGCAAGGGCTCCGGGCTGCGCGAGAACCGCCTGATCCTCGGCGGCGTGACCGTCTCGGCTCTGCTGCTCTCCCTCACCCAGGGACTGATCATCTTTCACGAGAACAACGCGGAGAGCGTGGTCTACTGGCTGGTCGGCGGGGTCAACCTGAGCCAGTGGCGCGAGGCGTGGACCATCCTGCCCGTCGCCCTGGCCGGGATCGCGGGCTGCCTCGCCATGGCGAGCCGGCTCAACGTTCTCGCCCTCGGCGAGGAGATGGCCCGCTCGCTCGGCCAGCGGGTCGCGCTCGTACGGCTCTGCGGGGCCGCGCTGGTGATCCTGATCAGCGGCGCCTGCGTGGCGGTGGCCGGGCCGATCGGCTTCGTCGGCCTGGTGGTCCCCCACATGGCGCGACGGCTGGTCGGATCCGACCACGTCCGGCTCCTGCCGGTGTCGGCGCTCTTCGGGGGCGCGCTGCTGGTGCTCGCGGACGCGGTCAGCCACTTCGTCAACCCGCCCAACGAGGTGCCCGCCGGCGTCGTCACCGCGCTGCTCGGCGCGCCGTACTTCGTCTGGCTGGCCCGGCGAGACAGGAAATCCGCATGACCGCCATCGCGCCCTCGCCGTCGCCGGCCTCGACCGCCGCGTCCCACCGCACCGCGCGGGGCAGGTGGTACCTCGCCGCCGCCGGCCTCGCGGTCGTCGTCACCGCGTACAGCCTCACGGTGGCCTCGGTCCCGCTCCCCTTCGGTGACGTGGTGGACGCGCTCACCGGCCGGGCGGACGACGCGCTGAGCCGGCTGATATGGGACTACCAGATCCCCCGGATCATCCTCTGCTGGGCGGTCGGCGCGGGGCTCGGCGCCTCCGGCGCGGTCCTGCAGAGCGTCATCCGCAACCCGCTGGCCTCGCCGGACGTGCTCGGGGTGACCAGGGGCGCCGGCGTTACCGCCCTGTTCGTGGTGCTGATCCTGCCCGCCACCCCGCTCAGCCTGCTGCCGGTCGCCGCGCTGGCCGGCGGCGTGACCGTCACCGTCGTCGTGTACACGCTCGCGTACCGGGGCGGCACCACGCCGATCCGGCTGGCCCTGGTCGGAGTCGCCGCGAGCGCCTGCTGCGAGGCAGTGATCCGCTTCCTGCTGATGCGCTATCCGCAGAACGTGAACGGCTCGCTGATCTGGCTGGCCGGCAGCTTCTTCGGGAGGACCTGGCAGACCGTGGCGATCACGGTGCCGTGGGTCGTCGTCTGCCTTCCCGTGGTCGTGTTCCTCGGCCGGCGGCTGGACGTGATGGGGCTCGGCGATCCGATGGCGGTCGGGCTGGGCGAGCGGGCCGAGGGCACCCGCCGGCTGGCCATCGCGGTGGCCGTCGTCCTGGCCTCGGGCGCGGTCGCCGCCGCGGGCACGCTGTCGTTCGTCAGCCTGATCGCCCCGCACATCGCCCGGCGGTTGATCGGCGGCCGGATGGCGGCGCTCACGCCCATGGCCGCCGCCGTCGGCGTCCTGCTCACGCTCGGCGCGGACACCCTCGGTCGCGGGATCAGCCCTCCCCTGGAGATCCCCGCCGGCCTGATCACCGCGGTGATCGGCGCGCCGTATTTCCTCTACCTGCTCATGCGAACCGGAAGGTAGGCCCGACATGCGCCTTTCCGCCGAGGGTGTGGAACTGCGCTACGACCGCAAGGTGGTGGCCAGGAACCTCTCCCTGGAGATCCCCGACAACCAGGTGAGCGTCCTCATCGGTCCGAACGGGTCGGGAAAGTCCACCGCGTTGAAGAGCCTCGCCCGGCTGCTACGCCCGGCCGGGGGCCGGGTGCTGCTGGACGGCGCCTCCATCCAGTCCCTGCCCACCAAGGAGATCGCCCGGCGGCTCGCGATCCTCCCGCAGGTGCTCACCACCCCGGAGGCCATCACCGTGGAGGACCTGGTCTGGTTCGGGCGCCATCCGCACCGTCGTACCGTGGGCGCGCCCTCACCGCAGGACCGCGAGATGGTCGAGTGGGCGCTGCGTTCGACCGACACCGCGGCGCTGCGCGACCAGTACGTCGACCAGCTCTCCGGCGGCCAGCGCCAGCGGGTGTGGATCGCGGTGTGCCTGGCACAGCAGACCGGCCTGCTCCTGCTGGACGAACCGACGACCTTCCTCGACGTCACCTACCAGCTCGAACTGCTCGACCTGCTGGCCCGGCTCAACGGCGAGGAGGGCAAGACGATCGCCATGGTCCTGCACGACTTCAACATGGCGGCCGAGTACGCCGACCACATCTTCGTCCTCGCCGCCGGCGAGCTCGTCTGCCAGGGAACGCCGCGGGAGGTGCTGACCAAGGAGACCATGCGGACGGTCTTCTCGCTGGACGTGGAGATCGGCGTCAACCCGCGGAGCGGACGCCCGCTCGTCATCCCGTTGCGCCGGCGTCCGGTGTCCCTCCCGGCATGATCGCCCGTACGAGCTCCTCCGGGGCCTGGCGCCGCCCCGGCGGGACCGTCGTGCGCGGGGCTTCTCCCGCGTACGGCTTGGTGCGGGGTGACCTGGTGCGGCGGGGGCTCCGCGCCGCGCGGTTTCCTGCCGCGCGGCTCGTCAGACCCCGCCGGGGTCGCCGACCCGCTCGTAGACATCGGCTTCGAACAGGTCGAGAAGCCGTTCGCACTCCGCGACCTTCTCGTGGGCCAGGTCCCTGCCGGGGGCGCCCATCCAGTCGCGCGCCTCGACCTTGCGAAGCCAGCGGCGCAGCTTCTCGAGGTCCTGACGGATCTCCTCGGCCTCCTCGAACGTGTAGTTCTCCCGGAACCGCTCGAACTCGATCTCCTTGAAGAACTTCGTCTCGCACTCCTCCACGATCTCGGCGTACTCCTTCGCCGAGTTCTCGCGGAACGACTCGACGAGCGCGTGGCGCTCGCGCTCCTCGACCTCGGTCAGCACGAAGATCATGCTCTCGCCGCCGAGCTCGTCGATGCGCTCGCGGACCTTGTCCAGGCGTTCCCGGACGCCGGGACGGTCCGGCAGCACGCACACGGCCTGCTGGATGTAGAGGGCGCCCAAGCGCTTCAGCTCACGCCACACCGCCACCCGGGCGCGCGATGTCGTCGAGGGGACCCGGTACACGAGCTGCAGGAAACGCTCGTCGATCGTCATGGCACCCAAGGCTACCCAGTTGACATATCCGACATACACCCTGAAGCATTAGATGCAGTGAAACATCTGTTACAAATCAAGGAGCCGCCGTGACAGGCGCAACCTGGGGCCTCGTCGCCTCAACCTTCGCCGCCTCATTCGTCGAATTCGTCGAAGCTCTCACCATCGTGCTCGCCATGGGCGTCACCCGTGGCTGGCGCTCCGCCCTCGCCGGCACCCTCGCCGCACTGGTGGCACTCACCGCGTTCACCGCCGCCGCCGGATACGCCCTCAGCACCTGGCTCCCCGAATCACTCCTCCAACTCGTCGTCGGCACCCTCCTGCTGATCTTCGGCCTCCAATGGCTCCGCAAAGCCGTCCTGCGCTCCTCCGGACTGAAGGCCATGCACGACGAGGAGGAGGAATACGCCACCCAGACGGAGGCAGCGCGGCAGGCCGCACGCCAAAGCCGCTTCGGCATCGACACCTTCGCCTTCGTCATCTCATTCAAGGGCGTCTTCCTCGAAGGCGTCGAAGTCGTGTTCGTCGTCATCACCTTCGGGCTCAGCGCCGCCAACATGCCCGCCGCCATCGGCGGCGCCGCCGCCGCCGGCATCCTCGTCCTGCTCGCCGGCCTCATCCTGCACCGCCCGCTCGCCGCCATCCCCGAGAACGCCCTCAAGTACGGCGTCGGCCTGCTCCTGGCCAGCTTCGGCGCCTACTGGGCCGTCGAAGGCCTCGGCGTCTTCACCCACACCGGCGAAAGCCTCGAATGGCCCGGCGGCGACTGGGCCATCCTCGCCCTCATCGCCTGCTGGCTCCTCATCTCCCGCGTCCTGGTCCGCTACCTGCCCCGCCTCAAGCCGCAGACCGCCCACCTCAAGCCGGAGACCGCCCGATGAAACTCATCAAGGGATTCGCCCACTTCTGGTACGACTTCATCATCGGTGACGACTGGAAGATCGCCGCCGCCGTCGTCGCCGCCCTCGCCCTCACCCTCGGCGTCGTGCTCGCGGGCGCGTCCGCCGCCACGGCCGCGATCGCCGGCGGCGCCCTGCTCGTGCTGTTCTTCGTCGTCAGCGTCGTCATCGACGTCCGGAGCTGACCGATGACCGCCCCAGCCGTGGAACTCCACACCCACGTCATCGCCTGACGGTCAGGCCCGCCACCCCCACCGGAAACCACCGGCCCCTCAACCGCCCCGCGCCTTGCGGCCCCGTTGAGGGGCCGAGGCATTGCCCCGGCCCCTCAACCATGGCCTTTGTGTCGGCTATGCGCCGTATGCGATCATGACCACAAAGGCGACGGCGGAACGAGGAAGCCGGTGTGAATCCGGCGCGGTCCCGCCACTGTGATCGGCGAGCGAACCCCGACGACGCCACTGCCCATACGCGGGTGGGAAGGCCGGGGCGAGCTTCGACCCGAGAGCCAGGAGACTCACGCGGTCGCCTCCTCATGGAAATTGGGGCGGATCTCCCCAAGAGAGGACGGTGGCCGCATGCCGTACGACCGGCGTGGCGTGCTTCGCGCTGCCCGCACAGGCGGGCCTCTCCCGGGCGATCCGACCCTCGGCCGCCGCGTGTGCCGTCGAGGAACGGTGGGCGCGGCTTATCGCCAGGAGATCATCGATGGGTATCCCCCGCCCGATCGGCGGCGCGCTGCTCGCCGTACTGCCCGCGGTTCTGCTCACCGCCTGCGGCGGAACCGAACCGTCCGCATCCCCCGCGACGGCCGCCTCGGCGGCTGAAGGTCGCTGTGTCACCTCCTATGACGCGAACACGGACTACTTCCCGGTCAAGCAGACCCTGAGGCACGCCGCCAACTTCACCCTGACGTATGCCAAGAACTACCAGGTCGTCACGGTCAATCAGCCCGCCCCCGGCGCCAAGCCGGAGACGTACGTGCTGGTGCGCTGCGGCACGCCCGCCCCCAAACTGACCGGGGAACTCGCGGGCGCGGTCACCGTCGAGACGCCCATCGAGTCGCTGTACTCCGCCTCGACCACACACCTTCCCTTCGTCACCGAACTGGGCGTGCTGGACCGGCTCAAGGCCGTGGCCTCCGCCGGACAGATCACCTCCCCCGAGGTACTGGAGCGGGTGAAGTCCGGCGCGATCACCGAGTACGCCTCCGGAAAGGAGGTGGACACCGAGAAGGTCATCGGCGCCAAGCCCGACGTGCTCATGACGCAGGGCACCGAGGACAAGGCGTACGGACCGCTGCGCCAGGCCGGGATCAAGGTGGTCGCCAACGCCGAATGGCTGGAGTCCACCGCCCTCGGCCGGGCCGAGTGGATCAAGCTGATGGCCGCGCTCACCGGCACCGAGGTCGAAGCGAACGAGGTGTTCGGAAAGATCGAGTCCGACTACACGGCGCTGGCGGCCAAAGCGAAGGCGGCCACGCCGGTCACCGTGCTGCCCGGCCAGATGTACCAGGGCCAGTGGTACATGCCCAACGGCGGCAGCTACGTCGCCGGGCTGATCAAGGACGCGGGCGGGACCTACCCCTGGGCGGGCACCTCCGGCTCCGGCAGCTCCACACTGGATCTGGAGGCGGTGCTGGCGAAGGCCAAGGACGCGAAGGTGTGGCTGGCCCAGGTCAACGAGTGGACGTCCCTCGGCGACGTGCGGAAGTCCGACGCCCGCTACGCCAAGTTCGCCGCGTACGAGACCGGTGAGGTGTGGTCGGCGAACAAGACCATGGGCCCGGGCGGCGGCAACGACTACTGGGAGCGCGGCGTCGGCCGTCCCGACCTGGTCCTGGGCGATCTGGTGGCGATCCTGCACCCCGACCTCGCCCCCGGTCACGAGTTCGCTTTCTACCAGAAGATGACCAAGTGACCGCGGCGGCGCTGAAGGTCGTCCCGGCAGCGCTCCGCCGCCGGACGACGGCCCTCTCGATCATGGCGATCGCGGTGCCGATCGCGTTCGCGCTGGCGGTCACGCTCGGCTCGACCTCGATCCCTCTGTCCCGGGCGTTGCCCGCGCTGCTGGGCGACGGCTCGGCCGACCCCGCCGTCCGCGAGATCATCTGGACGGTACGGCTGCCGCGCGCGATCACCGCCGCGCTGGCCGGAGCCGCCCTCGGCACGGCGGGTGTGCAGATGCAGACGCTGTTCCGCAACCCGCTGGCCGAGCCGTACATCCTCGGGGTGAGCTCCGGAGCGAGCCTCGGCGTGTCACTGATCATCATCGGCTGGGGCGGGGCGGCGGGCGCGTTCACCGCGGGTGTGGCCGGGCTCGGCCGGGCCGGAGTCGTCGTCGCGGCCTCCGCGGGGGCGGCGGCGGTGCTCGCCCTCGTGCTCACGCTGTCGCGGCGGGTACGGTCCGTGATCACGCTGCTCATCGTCGGGGTGATGGTCGGCTCGGCCGCCACCTCGGTCATCACGGTGCTGCTGACCTACACCGACCCGCAGCGCGCCCAGCAGTTCATCAGCTGGGGCCTGGGCAGCTTCGCCGGGACGACGTGGGCCGATCTCGCCCTGTTCGGCCCGGTCTGCCTGGTCGCGCTGGCGGCGGCGCTGGCCGGGGTCAAGCCGCTCAACGCGCTGCTCCTCGGCGAGAACTACGCCCGCACCATGGGGGTGCGGGTGCGGCTGACCCGCACGCTCACCCTGCTGGTGTCCTCGGTGCTCGCCGGCACGGTGACCGCGTTCTGCGGGCCGGTCGCCTTCCTCGGCCTGGCCGTCCCGCACATCGCCCGGCTGGCGCTCGGCACGGCCGACCATCGGCTGCTCATGCCCGGGGTGGCACTGCTCGGCGCCGCGGTCGCGCTGCTGTGCTGCGTGGCCGCCCAGGTGCCGGGCGGCGGGGTCGTGCTTCCGCTCAACGCGGTGACCACCATCCTCGGCGCGCCCGTGGTGATCGCCGTACTGCTGCGCAGCCGCGTGGCCAGAACCGGACTGGCGGTGTGACCGTGGACGAACGAGGTCTGCGCCTGGAGGGCGTGTGCGCCGGATATCCCGCGCGGCGCGGCCACAGTGCGCGTCGGGTGCTGGACGGCCTGGACGCGACCGCCCCGCCCGGCGCGCTCACCGCGCTGATCGGCCCGAACGGCGCCGGGAAGTCCACCCTGCTGCGGACGATGGCCGGGCTGCAGCCCGGCCTGGCCGGGCGGGTCCGGATCGACGGCGTCGCCGTCGAGTCGGTGCCGGCGGCCGCGTTGGCCCGGCGGCTCGCCGTCGTGCTGACCGAACGGGACCTGCCCGCCCTGCTGACCGCCCGCGAGCTGGCCGGGCTGGGACGGCACCCGCACACCGGGTTCACCGGGCGGCTGTCGGCCGCGGACGGGGAGATCGTCACGTGGGCGCTGGAGGCGGTCCACGCCGGCCACCTGACCGACCGTCCGGTGACCGAGCTGTCCGACGGGGAGCGCCAGCGGGTGCTGGTCGCCCGCGCTCTGGCGCAACAGCCCTCGGCGATCCTGCTGGACGAGCCGACCGCGTTCCTGGACGTCACCTCCCGGGTGGCCCTGATGGGCCTGCTGCGCCGCCTCGCCCGCGAGCGGGATCTGACCGTCGTGGTGTCCACCCACGATCTGGAGCTGGCGCTGCGGGTCGCCGACCGGATCTGGCTCCTCGCGCCCGGCGGCGTCCTGCACGCCGGGACACCGGAGGAGCTGACCGCCCGGGGAGTGATCGGCGCCGCGTTCGACGGGGACGAGCTGTCCTTCGACCCCGCCTCCGGAGTGTTCGTGCTGCAGGCGGGCAGCGGAGGATGCGTGCGTGTGACCGCCGACGACGTCCACCGCCCGCTGCTGGAGCGTGCGCTGGCCAGAGAGGGCTGGCGTCCGTCCCCGGTCAGTCATGCCGACGCGGGCGAGTCGGCCGAACCGTCCAGCCCGGTGGAGGCCACGGGCGATGGAGGCTCCCCGCTGTCCGCCGGTCCCGAACTGGCGGTACAACAGGCGGGCGACGGATACCTCGCCGCTTTCGACGGCGACGTCGTCAGGTTCGCCACGCTGCCCGAGCTGGCCGCATGGAGCCGCCGGGCGGCGGACGCGCTGAGGGAGGAACCTCCGGCGTTGCTCCCCGCCACTCCCCTGACCGTTTCCGGCGCGGTCGCCGACGTCTCCACCGTCAGCGGCTACTTCGAACTCGGCATCGGTCACATCGAATCCGGATGGCGGCCACTCGCCGACCTGTTCACCGATCCGGGCGTCCTGGAGGCCAGGATCGGCGAGACAGCCGAGCGGCTGAACACCACCGAGACCCGGGTGGCCGCCTCGATCCTGTTCCAGGGGATCGCCGCCCGGATGTGGTCGCCTTCGCTCGGCGCGGCGATCGCCCACGACCTGCTCGTCGACCTGGATCCCGGACGGGTTCACTGGCAGGCCGTGACCGGTGGCCCGCTACCGCTGCGCGCCACCGACCTGCACGGATGGCGAGTCCACGATCCGGCCCGAATCGCCGAACGGCTGCACCGCACCGTGGTGTCCGGCCTGCTGGAACCGCTCGCCGCGGCGGTTCAGCGGAACGTGAAGCTCGCGCCCGGCCTGCTGTGGGGAAACGCGGCCTCCGCGCTGGCCGGGAGCGTCCGCACCCTGGCCCGCGTACGCCCCGAACTCACCGGGGCCGCCGTCGCGCTGGGCCGCGAACTGCTGGCCCTCAGCCCGCTGCGCGACACCGGGGAGCTGGCCGAACCGGCGCCCGGCCATCCCTTCTTCGTCCGTCGCAGCTGCTGCCTCTACTACCGCCTGCCCGGCGGCGGCAAGTGCGGCGACTGCGCCCTGATCGACCCCGACACCCGCCACGCGCAGTGGGCGCGTGCCGTACGAGAATCTCAAGGAGCCCGATGAGCCACACCGTCGTCGAGGAACAGGGCAACGGCACCCTGCACGTGTGGGCGCTGCCCACCGACGAGCAGACCCTGTTGTCCCTGGTGAAGGACATCTTCGAGAAGTACTGGGAGCACATCTGGTTCGGCGTGCTCGTCCAGGGGGCCGCCTGGGAGGTCGCCGCGCCGAACGCGCCCGAGCGGATCAGTCTGTACGACGGCTACGTCACCGTCGACTTCGGCCGCTGGCACTTCCACCTGTGCATCGGCGAGCACACCGCGAGCGGCCCCGAACTCGGCCGGATCCGCCGCTGCTCCCGTGCCGAGCTGTACCGCCGCATCGGCGCCGACGGCAGCCCGACCTCGTGGGGGGTGCGTCTGTTCAACGGCCGGGACGAGCAGATGATGACCGTGATGCTGCCCAACCCGTTCCTCACCGACCGCCAGCAGATCCAGGACCCGCCGGCTTTCGCCCAGCTGGCCGCCTGGGACGAACTGCGCGCCACCTACCTCGGCCTGGAGCCGGATCCGCTGGACCGCACCGGCAAGGGGTTTGCCCACGGATGAGCGGGATCGTCGTCTGCCGCGGCTGCTGCTGCGGCAGCAGCCGTAAGGTGCCGCAGCTCGACCACGACGCGCAGGTGCGCAGGCTCGCCGAGGTCGCCGACGTCCGCATCACGGACTGCCTGGACGTGTGCGAACAGGCCAACGTCGTCGTGGTGCGGCCCTCACCCGCCGGGCGGGCGGCGGGTGGCCGCCCGGTCTGGCTCGGCCTGGTCAACCAGCCGGAGGCGGCCGACGACATCGCGGAGTGGATCAGTGCCGGCGGCCCAGGACTGGCCGAACTACCCGCGGTTCTCGGGCTTCACGTCTTCCAGGGGCCCCGGTCGGCACGCCGCCGCGTCGATCCACGAGGGGACCCGGTCACTGGCTGATGCTCAGGAAGTTGCTCGACCAGGCCGGCCGCGCATGGGCGGCCTGGTCACCAGGGACCACCAGACGACGATCCCGGGCCGCCCGGATCATCCGGCCGCCGCCGCGCCTCCCCTCTCGGAGGCGTCGTCGGTCGCGCGGAGCGCGCGGGCCGCGATCGTGCGCAGGTGCGCCCGCAGCTCCGGCGGCTCGTGCACCTGGAACTCGCAGCCCAGCAGGAGCAGCCGGGACGCCAGCCACTCCAGGGTGTCGGCGTGTCCGCGCAGGCGGCAGCTCTCCTCGTCGATCGGCTGGACCTCGCCCGGCGCGGCGCCGAGCCGCTCCGCCGCCTGGGCGGCGGGAAGACGCACCGTGGCGAGGACCTCGTAGGTGGGAGCGAGCGAGTACATCTTGCCGGTGACGAAGGCGGCCGCGTCCCCGCCGGGCGGCTCCCGCGGCGGGACCCGTACGCCGGTCGGCCGGACGTCGGTCATCCGGTCGACGCGGAAGATCCTCCAGTCCTGCCGCTCGTTGTCGTACGCCAGTAGGTACCAACGGCGCCCGGCCAGCACCAGACGGTGTGGCTCGACCAGCCGGCGGGTCTCGTCGCCGTCCCGCGTCCGGTAGGCGAACCGCAGGCGTTCGGAGGCGGCGGCGGCTCCGGCGGTCACGGCGAGGACGCTCGGGTCGGCGCCGGGGCCGTTCCCGGTCAGCATCGACACCGCGGCGGCCCGGAAGGCGCCGACCCGGTGCCGCAGCCGGGACGGCAGCACCTGTTCCAGTTTGGCCAAGGCGCGCAGGGACGCCTCCTCGATGCCGTTCACCGGGTTGCCGGCCACCGTGCTGAGGCCGACCGCGATGGCCACCGTCTCCTCATCGTCCAGCAGGAGCGGCGGCATGGCCGTGCCGGCGGCGAGCCGATAACCACCCGCGGCCCCCATGGTCGCCTCCACCGGGTACCCCAGCTCGCGCAGGCGGTCGACGTCGCGGCGGACGGTACGGGGACTGACCCCCAGCCGCTCCGCGAGCTCGCTGCCGGGCCATTCCCGAGGGGTCTGCAGGAGCGACAGCAGGGTGAGCAGCCGGGCCGAGGGATCGTTCATGGCGTCCATCATGCCCCGCCATGTAGGCCGGGATCTGACCTATATGGCCTCTACGGTCGGGGACGTTCACATGAGATCCCGAGGAGAACAGCACCCATGACCAATGGCATCCGCCCTTTCCGCATCGACGTCCCCCCGAGCGAGCTGGACGATCTGCGTGACCGCCTGGCCCGAACCCGGTGGCCACGGCAGCTTCCCGGCGAGGGGTGGCGCCGCGGCGTGCCCGTCGCCTGGTTGAAGGAGCTGGCCGACTATTGGCGCGACGGCTACGACTGGCGCCGCCACGAGGCGCGCCTGAACGAGTTCGCCCAGTTCATGGTCGAGATCGAGGGGCAGGACATCCACTTCCTGCATGTGCGGTCGCCGGAGCCCGACGCCCTGCCGCTCATCCTCACGCATGGGTGGCCGAACTCCTTCGTCGAGTTCGCCGACCTCGTCGACCGCCTCACCGACCCCCGTTCGCACGGCGGCCACCCGTCTCAGGCGTTCCACGTCGTGATCCCCTCGCTGCCCGGTTTCGGGTTCTCCGCACCCCCGCGGGAGGCCGGCTGGGACGCCGCCCGCGTGGCGCGGACCTGGGCCGAGTTGATGCGCCGCCTCGGCTACGACCGCTATGGCGCCGAAGGAGGGGACTTCGGCGCGTACGTCGCCCCCGAGCTGGCCAAGGCGGCCCCGGAGCATGTTGTCGGCGTTTACGTCATCAGCGGGCTCGGGTTCCCCACCGAGGAGGACGTCCCCGGCATGACACCGGAGGAACTCGCCCAGTACGAGGGGATGCAGCAGTGGGCGGGCGGCAGCACCGTCGACCATCACGCGCTGCTCCGCACGGCACCCCAGACGTTCGCGTACGGGTGGCATGACTCCCCGGTCGCCGCGCTGGCGTGGATGATGCAGAAGTTCGAGGATTTCAACACGGCCCCGCAGCCGGCGGACGAGCTGATCGACCGCGACCTGATCCTCACCAATGTGAGCCTGTACTGGTTCACCGGGACGTTCGGCTCCTCGTCGTGGCCCTACTACGACAGCACCGGCTTCGGCTGGCCGGAGGGCCAGAAGGCCGCACCGACCGGTGTGTACAGCGGACCGCCCGGATTCCGCCGGCTCGCCGAACGGCACAACACCGTCGTGCACTGGCCGGTGGACAACCCGGGCCGCCACCATTTCGTGGCCATGGAGAGGCCCGACGCGGTCGCCGCCGACATCCGCGCGTTCTTCGACAAGATCCGCTGACCACGGGCACCGACGCGCCGCCTGGTCAGGGGCCTCGGCCCGGCGGCGCGCCCCTCACCCGCCGCCGGCGGATCCATCGCCTTCCGGCGTCGATTGCCGCGGAGGGCGCGTTCACTGCGAGACGGACCGGCTGCCGAAGACGAGTCAGGCGGGCACTTCCGCCGTCACCAGGAACAACAGGGCCGTGGCCAGGAAGGGGCCGGAGGCTAACGTCTCGATCCATTGGGCGGCATCGCCGTCGAGATAGCCGGCGTCGGCGGCACGGGCCGCGTTACGGCGCAGACCGAAAATCTGGTCAGCCACGGCGAAGTCGCGGAACACCGGCGCCACGGTCAGCACGGAGCGCACGCTGAGGCCGGATTCCACACAGAGCCGCGCCAAACTGCGGCCGACAGTCGCGTTGCGGACGACCTCGCCGGTGATGAAGCGGGTCAGCTCTCGGCTCCTCGCCGGTTGAGGAGAGTCGATCAGCAGGCCATCCCAGTCAGGTTCGGCCATGACGATGCGCCCTCCGGGCCGAGCGACCCGGCGAAACTCGCTCAACACCCGGGCCGGGTCCGCCACGTGCTGGAGCACACGATCGGTGCGCGCACGATCGACACTGCCGTCTTCCAGCGGCAAGGCATGGACGTCGCCGGAGCGCACTTCCACCAGCGGGTGCTCCGCGACGCGGGCTTGTGCCTCCGCGATCATGGCTGGATCTCGGTCGACTCCGATCACTCTGCCACCCGGCGCGACAGCGGCCGCCATCGCTGCCAGGTCGGTGCCCGGCCCACAGCCGATGTCGAGCACACACTGCCCCGGATGGAGATCGAGCAGGTGGAGAACCCGCTGCTTGTACGCCTGGCCTGGCAGGCTCGCCGCTACCCCGTCGAGGTAGGCGATCGGGTCGGGACGGAACACGCTGTTGGCGTCGATCATGACCTGAAGCCAACCAGACGCCCATGCAGACCGTGAGCAGAAGCCGTCAAGGTCTTGTACAGGCCGGCCCGATCCCCGCTGGTCGCGATCACTCGCCGTCGGCCGGGCGTGCACGCGTTCCGAACGAGCCGGTTCGAATGGCCGGCCGCCAAGGATGCGGCGCCGGCGTCACAGTGCGTTGCGCAGCGCCTGGACGACGCCGGCGAGTTGGGGGTCGGCGCCTGCGGCGTCGAGTTCGGAGGCGAGCACCTCGGCGTAGGTGCCGCGTGCCGCGTTGTAGCGATCGCGGCCCTCGCCGGTGATGACCGCGTAGACACCTCGCCCGTCGACAGTGCAGACGTCTCGGTACGCGAAGCCGACCGCGTCGAGCCGACCGACCAGGCGCGTCACCGAACTCTGGTTGAGCCCGATTCGGTCGGCCAGCTCTTGCATGCGCAGTTCGCCGTCGTCGGCCTGGGCGAGGTCCGCCAGCGCGCGGTATTCGGAGAGTCCGATGCCGTGTGCGCGCTGGAGGCTCTGGGTCAGCTTGCGTTCCACCCGTGTGTGCAGGGCCAGAACCTTGCTCCAGACAGCTTGGTCGGAGGAGGCGGGCAGGGCGTCAGCGCTCAAGTTCGTCTGCGCCATGGTTCGAACGGTCCTCCCGTGGTCGGTGCGTTTGACAACAGGATACATGTACATGCAAGCTCTTGTTCGCCACCCCTTCCCGCCTCATGGCGGAGCACATCCACACTTATATGCATGTACAAGCAATCTTTGGAGGCTCTTCATGTCCGCCAACCCGACGCCTGCCGGCTCGACGTCCGGCTCAACGTCCAACTCGACGTCCAAAGGCTGGGCCTGGCTGCTCTTCTCGTCCCTGTTCGAGATCACGTTCGCGCTCAGCACCAATGCCACCGACGGATTCACCCAGCTGTGGCCGTCCCTGCTGACCGCCGCCGCGGCCTCGTGCGGCATCTTCACCCTGTCTCAGGCCCTCAAGACGATCGACGTGGGCGTCGGTTACACCGTCTGGTCCGGCATCGGCGCCGTCGGAACGGTCATCTTCGGCACGATCATCTACGACGAGCCCATGACCGTCTGGAAGGTCATCGCCTTCATCCTCATCATCGGCGGCGCCCTCGGCCTCCGAATCTCCGACAACGTCGCGGCCAAGAGGGCCGCGGTCGCCTGACCTTCCCATCCAATTCGGCTCAGCCACCCCGCACAGAAAGATCACCGTCATGACCTGGGTCTACCTCGGCGTCGCCATCCTCTTCGAAATCGCCTTCGCCCTCGGCACCAACGCCACCAAGGGCTTCACCCGCCCGGTCCCTTCCATCCTCACGCTGCTCGCCGCGGCGGGCGGCATCTACACGCTCTCGCTCGCCCTTCGCCAGCTGGACGTCAGCGTCGGCTACACCATCTGGACCGGCATCGGCGGCGTCGGAACGGTCGTGCTCGGCGCGATCTTCTTCAAGGAACGGATCACCGCCGCGCGGCTGATCTCCTTCGCCTGCATCATCAGCGGTGCCATCCTGCTCCGCCTGACCGCGGTCTGAGCCGGGAGCGCACGCTGCGCGCGAGGTGATTCCTGGTCGGTCACGACCGGGGCGGCGTGCCACCCCGAGGGCACCCGTGGCGTAGCCGTACTCGCCGTTCGGCCATACTTCGGGGGCTGTCGACTCCGGGGCCGGTCGCCGTCCCGCGAGGAATTTGACTCTCCCATCGTGGGAGACCCGAAGGTAGGACATGTGAGTGACGACCTGCTCAGCATCGGCGAGCTGGCCGAGCGGACCGGCCTGTCCGTGAAGCTGATCCGGCACTGGTCCGACATCGGTGTCGTGCCTCCGTCGGCGCGTACCGCGGCCGGCTACCGGCGCTACGCGCCCGAGGCGGTGGCCCGGCTGGAGCTGGCCCGGACGCTGCGCGAGCTCGGGCTGGCCATGCCGGTGATCCGCGAGGTCGTCACCCGGGAGCGTGACCTCGCCGAGGTGGCCGCCCTGCACGCGGACGCGCTGGAGGCGCGGATCCGCACGCTGCGGACGCGTCAGGCGGTGTTGCGCTCGTTCTCCCTGCAAGGATCGACGACCGAGGACCTGACCGACATGACTGACCTGGCACACCTGTCCGCCGCCGAACGCAACGCGATCGTGCACGACTTCATGACCGAGGCGCTCGGCGACCTCGACCCGTCCGCGTACCGGGAGGGGCTGCTGCTGGCCATGCCCGACCTGCCGCCCGACCCCACCGCCGGGCAGGTCGAGGCGTGGATCGAGCTGGCCGCGCTCATCCGCGACCCGGAGCTGCGCGCCTCGGTCCGCCGGATGGGCGAGTACGCCGCCGCGCAGGCCGTTCGCGAGCACCGCGAGGAGGATGTGCGGGAGGCGCAGGAGATCACGGATCTGTGGGTCGCCCGCGTCGAGGCGGCCGTCGCGGCCGGGACCGCCGCCGACTCGCCGGCGGCCGAACCGGTCGTGGCGGGCATCGTCGCGGCCTGGCTGCCCGGCCAGATCCGCGCCGGCTTCTCCCCGGACGGCCGCGGCGACGGTGACGGCCCGGCGGCCCGGCGCCGGCTTCTCGAACAGCTCGAGACCGCCGCCGACATCCGGCTGGAACGGTACTGGCAGCTGATGTGCCTGATCAACGGACTGCCGATGCGCCCCAACATCGCCGCGGCGGGCACGTGGCTCGCGACCGCGCTGCGCGCCAACCCCGAGCCCGGCGCGCGGGCCGACCGCATCGGCGAGATCCTCGACCAGGGGCCCGACGTCGATCCCGAGGCCAAGCTGGAGGCGTGCGCGCGGGTGCTCGCGGAGGTGGAGGAGCTCGTCGCGGCCGTCCCGCCGGACCGGTTCGGCGATCCGACTCCCTGCGGCGACTGGGACGTGCGCGCCCTGCTCGACCACCTCGTCTGGGAGAACCTCGTGTGGACCGGGCTCGCCGAGGGGACGCCCCGCTCCGACTTCGACGCCGACCATCTCGGCGCCGACCATGTCGCGGCGTTCCGCACGGCGGCTCGCGCCACGCTCGCCGGATTCCGCCGCCCGGGGATGCTCCGGCGGCTGTACGGCGGGGCCCCCGGCTGGCGCCTGGTCGAGCAGCTCACCATCGAGATGCTGGTCCACGGCTGGGACCTGGCCCGGGCGATCGGCAGGCCCACGGACCTCGCTCCCGACGCGGCAGAGGCGATCCTGCCCGTCGTGCGGGAGATCTACGGCGACCTGCCGCGCACTCCTGGCGGTTCCTTCGGCCCGGCGCGGCCCGCGCCCGGCGACGCGACGGCCGCCGACCGGCTCGCGGCCTACCTGGGCCGCCCGGTCGGCTGAGCGAGCGCCGGTCAGGCGCGGGGGGTGAGGGCGAGGTCGAACTCCACGCCCACCTCGTCGCTCAGTTTCAGCGCGCCGAAGAGTGCCGAGTAGGGGCGGATCCCCCACCTGCTCTGCACCACCGTCGTCGATCCGCGCACTCGGTCACCGACGGATCGTCCGTCCAGCGTGACGGTGTGGGTGGCTCCGGAAATGGTGAGGTCGCCCTCGACGTGGAACACCTCCGCGGTGCCGTCCACCCGGGAGGACCGGAACGTGATCGTCGGATGCTCACGCGCGTTCAGGACCTTCTCTCGCAGATTGCGTACGATGTCCGCCCGGTCGGAGTCACTGAGCGGCTTGATGCCGCCGACGCCCTCCTTGACCTCGATCGACGCGACGTCGACCTCAACCGTGACCGAGGAACCGGCGGGGTCGGCCACGACGGCCTCGCCGCGCCAGCGCGCGGGTTCGAGGGTGAGATCGTGGCCGGCCTTCGCGCCCAGACCCGCGCGGGTCGTCCTGATGAGGAGCCGCCCGGACTCCGGACCGATGGTGTAGCTGCCAGGCTCGATTCCCATGTCTTCAGCCTAGGTCGGCCCGCGTCGCCTCTCGTTGGGCCGAGAGCGAACCGGGCGGCGGGCCGCTGCGGGCGGTCAGCCGCCGCCGGTCTCCTCGGCCCGGGAGGACACGTACGCCCCCTCGCCGGCGAGGACGTAGACGAGGCCCTCGTCGCTGAGCTCCTGGATCGCCCCGCGCACGTCCTCGGGCCGCACGCCGTACCGCTCGCACAGGCTCGCCTCGGAAGGGAGCGGACGGTCCGGCTCGATCCGGCCGCTCAGGATCTCGTCGCGGAGGATGCCGGCGAGCTGCCGATGCACGGGCACGGGGCCCTCATGCTCGATCCTCGTGGCCACGACCGGTAGATGTCCCCACTCTCACCCTTTTCACCCCTCCCACAGCAAATATCCGGCAATATCCCCTTTCCTCCCGACCACGCGGCGGTAACCGGGCGCGTACGCCTCCACTCCACGAGCAGCGCCGCTCGATCGCCCCCGGGCCGGGACGCCCGCGCGGTCAGACGGGCGGCTCGACGGAGACACCGATCTGGGCGAGCAGTTCCACCTGGTCGAAATAGAGACGCAGGCTGACGATGAGCCGGTTCTCGACGGCGGCGAAGGAGCAGCAGCGCAACCGCAGAGGGCGTCCGGACGGGGGAATCACGTGTCCGCCCGGGGTCACGTAGGGCCCGTCGTGGGTGCCCACCATCACCAGTTCGTCGACCGCGAGATCGTCCTGCTCGGTCACGGTCTCCACCACGAGGCGGACGTCCGGGAACGCCTCCCAGAACTGCCAGACGAAGGAAGCGAGTTCCCCGTGCCCCTCGCACACTCCCTCGGGGCTGACCGCCACGCCGGCCGGACTGAACGTGGCCAGAAGCGCGTCCATGTCATGGGCGCTGAACGCGGCCGTGTACCGGTCCCGCACCTCCCTGGTCTCGGACATCCTGTCGCCTCCTTCGGACGCGCGGCCCTCACACCCGAGGGGTGAACTGGGACAGGTTGTAGATCCCGAGGGACTTCTCGATGCCGGCGACCTGGTTCACCACGCCGGTGAACCCGCTCGGGCCGAACCGGCGGTGCTCCTCGTCCTCGAAGATCTCGCCGACCTCCCTGAATCTCGCGGGCGGCACCACGTCCCGGAACGCCGGGAAGACGACGGTGTCCTCGCGCGCTTCGTGCGGCTCGTACATCCGGATGAACGCGGCCATGTCGGCGCGGAGGTCGCGAGGGCTCCGCGTCCCCGGCGTTCCGGCGGTGCCGGGTGTCGCCGCGGGGGACGACCCGCCGGTGGCGTCGATGATGCGGCCGGTGAGCACCCGCCCGCGCCGGTGCTGCAGGCGCAGGACGGCGACGGTGTCGGTGAGCTTCCCCGCCTTGACCAGGGGAGGGAAGACGTACTTCTCCTCCAGCTCCTCGTGGTATTGCTCGATGAAGCTCCGGATGAGCCGCGCGCCGGCGTTCAACTCGTGCGCCGGAACCGGCTGGCCGCCGTCGATGCGCCGGATTCCCTCCCGGTAGATGAGCAGGATCCGCTTGAGGACGCCGTGCTCGCGCATCAGGTCCTCCGGCGGCGTCACCGGCACCTGCGCCTCGGCGGGCGAGGCGCCGGGCGAACCGGGCGGCGCGATCACCGAGGGTGAGCCGGGCGCGCGGCCCTTCACCAGGTTCAGGTTTCCGGGCCCGCAGGCCGTCAGCGCGAGGCCGCCCGCCAGGGCCGCGGGCACCCGCAGCAGGTCGCGCCGGCGCATCTCCGGCGTACGGGACTCCCCCGAGCCGTCCCCACTCACCCTGCCATCGCCTCCCCCATCGTCCGGCGGTCCGCGCAGGTCAGGTCCTTCCCCGGACATCTGATCGGTTCGCCGACGGCCGGGTAATCCTTCGGCCACTCCTCGGTGCGCCCCTTGGCGATCTGATCAGAACCCCGCCGCCACCGACCTCCCTCGAGGAGATCCGGCAGGACACTCCCTCCCGGCACAGCGGAGCGTCCCAGGAAACGCGAGCGCCCGCCCCCGAGGGAGCGGGCGTGGAGCGGGTCGGCGGACGCGGGCGATTCAGGATCCCGCGGGACCCATATCCGCGAACACGTCGTTTCCATTGACCCAGGTGGATCGGAACCGCCCTATCCCTTGTAGTTGAAGACCTGCCGCAGGGTGTGCTCGACCTCGACGAGGTCCCGCTGGTCCTCCATCACCTGGTCGATCGGCTTGTACGCCTCAGGGTGCTCGTCGACCAGCGCCGTCGCCCGGTCGGCGTTCCAGGTGCGGCCGGCCATCGCCTCGGCGAGCGACTCCGCCGACAGCCTGCGCCGCGCCTCGGCCCGCGACATGCGGCGGCCCGCGCCGTGGGAGCAGGAGTTGTACGACGACGGGTTGCCGAGGCCGCGCACGATGTACGAGCGCGTACCCATCGAGCCGGGGATCACGCCGTGGTCGCCGGCGTCCGCCTTGATGGCGCCCTTCCGGGTGATCCACATGTCCTTGCCGTGGTGGCGCTCCTGCTGCGTGAAATTGTGGTGGCAGTTGATCGTTCGCACCCGCTCGCCCGTGCCGACGACGGAGAACAGCGCGTCGGAGAGCACCGTGTCCATCCGGGCGCGCGAGGCCATGGCGTACTGCTGAGCCCAGAGCATGTCGCGGATGTAGCCGGTGAACTCGGGGGTGCCCTGGACGAGGTAGGCCAGGTCCGGGTCCTCAAGCGTGATGAAGTAGCGCGCCATCAGCTTCTTGGCCTCGGCGATGTGCCGGGTCGCGAGCTGGTTGCCGATGCCGCGCGAGCCGGAGTGCAGCACCGTCCAGACCCGGTCGCGCTCATCCAGGCAGACCTCCACGAAGTGGTTGCCCGAGCCGAGGGTGCCGAACTGGCAGGCCGTGGTGTTCCGCTGCTTGGTCGAGAGCTCGGTGTGCGGGTGGCCGATCGCGTCGAGCGCGTCGTCGATCGCCGGATCATCGTGGCCCTTGCCGACGCCGGCCGGGATGCTCCGCTCGACGAGCGGCATCAGCGCGTCCAGGCTGTCGGGCAGGTCGGCGGCGGTGAGGGTCGTCTCGGTCGCGACCATGCCGCAGCCGATGTCGACGCCGACGGCGGAGGGGATGATCGCCCCCTGGGTTGGGATGACGGAGCCGACCGTGGCGCCGAGGCCGACGTGCGCGTCCGGCATCAGCGCGACGTGGCCGGGCACGAACGGGAGCCGGGCGGCGCGGGCCGCCTGCTCGATGGTGCCCTGTTCGATGTCGGTTGCCCACGAGAGCAGGTTCGGGGCGACCCGGTTCGGCATGGTTGCTCTCCTTTACGTCGCCGCCAAGTCTGCCCGGGACATGATGAAGAATCGACTCATTTGATCTCGTGTCGGGTCGGCACGGCGAGAGTCCGGAGCCGGCTTCTCGAAGCCGGCGGCGCGCGCCTCGAGATCGGCGGGGCGGGCCGTCGGCCCGGCCCGGCTCAGCAAGGCGAGATTGCGTTGGGCCAGGCTCAGCGCCCGCTGCGGCGTTGGCGGGCGGCCTCGTACAACGTCACGGTCGCCGCGCTGGCGGCGTTCAGGGAACTGGCCGAGCCGGCCATCGGGATGCGCGCCATGGTGTCGCACGCCTGCCGCCATCCCGCGCTCAGCCCGGTGGTCTCGTTACCGATGACCAGCAGGGTGGGGCCGGTCAGGTCCAGTTCGGCGACGTCGCAGCTGCCGTTCTCGTCGGTGCCCACCACCAGGAGCGGCAGGCCTTGGGCGCGCAGCTGTGCCACCCACGCGAGCACCTCTCGGTGTGAGGGGGACCGCACCACCGGCAGCGCCAGCAGCGACCCGGTGGAGGCCCGCACCGAACGAGGATCATAGGGGTCGGCGGCGTGCCCGGTGACGATCAGGCCCGTGCCGCCGAATGCGTCCAGTGAACGTGCCATCGTCCCGATGTTGCCGGGGTTGTTCGGCCGGTCGAACACCGCGCCCAGGAAAGACGGCCCCACGTGGATGCGGGACAGCTCATCGTCCGGCAGCTCGACCACCGCCACCAGCTCGGGCACGTCCTCGTCTTTGCCGCCCAGCTCCCGCAGCAGGTCGGGGGCCATGGCCACCCGCTCGCCGCCGGCCACCTTGAGCATCTGCGTGGCCCAGCTCGACAGCGGCCGCTCGGCGTCGTAGAGGAGCGCATGCACCGGCCAGCCGAACTCGACCGCCAGGCTGATCGGGCGCACGCCCTGGATCAGGAACTCCTTGGCCCGCTGCCGCTTGGTCCGGTTGCCCAGCAGGGCCTGCCACTGCTGGAAGCGCGCGTTCGCCCGCGTGATGCGCAACTGCGCCGATGCCGATTGCCCCCGATCAACCACGCTCTACAGAATAGGATCAGTTTCACCATGTGATGGCAAGCCATGCGTCGCCGGCAGACGTGGCCTTGGCTCCCATGAACGCCGAACGTTCCTGGCCCGAGCCACGCGGCGCGCGCCGCCGCCCCCTGCCGGGGAGCCCACGACCTCGCGTTTCTCCTGGTCAGGCGGCTGGCCATCAGAGTCACGGAGGCCCGGCTGAGGTGTGCCTCGCTGTGCGAGGGCTTGCTCGGCCACAACCGGGTCCGCCTACGGCTTATGCCGCGCACCGGGACACATCCCGAGATTCTGGAAGAAATCTAAACAAATCCGCTTTCGTCGGGAACTTCGCGGCGCGCTGGAACGACATGTCTCTATGGGGGGCTCTCATCGTCGGCGTACCAGCGACGGTCGCGCGGAGGGAGCGGCCGGATGTCGGACGCGAAGGGCATCGACATCCCGCGGGGACGACTGCCACCGGCCGTCGCCACGGCGCCCGCCGGCCCTTGGACCAACCTCGGCGTCGGCGCGCTTCCCCGCGCACCGGCGCCGGGCGAAACAATGAGGATCCGAATAGATGTCAGAGACGGAATTTCCCCTCGTGCAGTTCATGCGAGAGGGGATGGACCCGGTGCCCGAGCTCGCCCGCATCCGGGCCGAGCAGCCGGTCTATCCGCTGCCCATGCCGGACGGCTCCACGGTGTGGCTGGTCACCCGATATGAGGACGTGCGCGCCGTACTCGGCGACCACAACAGGTTCAGCAACGACTTCGGGAACGTCATCGCCGCCGGTTCCCAGCAGGACGACCCGGGCGGGCTCGGCTTCCGCGACCCGCCGGAGCACACCCGGCTGCGCCGCTTCCTGACCCCCGAGTTCACCGTACGGCGGCTGCGCCGGCTGGAGCCCCGGATCGAGGCCATCGTCACCGAGCGCCTCGACGCGATGGAGAAGGCCGGCACCCCGGCCGACCTGGTCCAGTCCTTCGCCCTGCCCATCCCCTCGCTCGTGGTGTGCGAGCTGCTGGGCGTGCCGTACGAGGAGCAGGCCGACTTCCTGCGCCTCAGCACCGGCCGGTTCGACTTCTCGGCCGGCCCCGAGGCGTCGTTGCAGGCGATCAACGACTCGATGACGTACCTGCGGAAGCTGGTCGCACGCGAGCGTGAGAACCCCGGTGACGGCCTGCTCGGCATGCTGATCCGCGACCACGGCGACGACATCAGCGACGAGGAGCTGGCCAGCCTCTCCGACGGGTTGCTGACCGGTGGCCACGACACCAGCACGAGCATGCTCGCCCTGGGCACCCTGTGGCTGCTGCAGCACCCCGAGCACCTCGCGCTCGTCCGGGACGGCGACGAGGAGCAGGTCGGCCGTGTGGTGGAGGAGCTGCTGCGCTACATGACCGTGGTGCAGGTCGCCTTCCCGCGCTTCGCCCGCGAGGACCTCGTCCTGGCCGGGCAGCCGATCGCGAAGGGCCAGATGGTCCTCTGCTCGCTGGCCGCCGCCAACCGCGACCCGCAGCTCGGACCGGACACGGAGACCGTCGTCCCGGAGCGCGACGCCTCGTCGCACCTCGCGTTCGGGCACGGCATCCACCGCTGCGTGGGCGCGCCGCTCGCGCGGATGGAGATGCGCATCGCCTACCCGGCGCTGCTGCGACGCTTCCCCGAGCTGCGCCTCGCCGTACCGGCCGAAGAGGTGGAGTTCCGGAAGATCGCGATCGTGTACGGGCTGGAGGCTCTGCCCGTGGAGTGGTGACCATCCCGGTTTCACCCCCGCATCGCGCCGTGAGGTGAGGACGCCGGGCCGGAGACTCCGGCCCGGCGTCCCGCCGCCCCGGTCAGGCGGCCTGTTCGGCGTCGAGCAGCGACATGGCGAGCTGGCCGCGGGCCCGCGCCACCCGGGAACGCACCGTGCCGACCGGGCACCCCATCAGCTCCGCCGCCTCGGCGTACGGCAGGCCCATGATCTGCGTGAGCACGAACGCGTCGCGGCGATCGCGCGGCACCTCGGTGAGGAGCGCGTCCAGCGCCACCGTGTCGTCCGGGGCGGGCAACCCGCCCGGCTGGGACCGTTCCGCCACGGCCCGCCAGTCGGGCACGTCGGCGATCACGGGCCGGGCGGCGGCCGAGCGGATCCGGTCGACGACGACCCGGCGGGCGATGGCGCGCAGCCAGGTTCGGGCGGAGGCTCGTCCGGCGAACCGGGGAAGGCTGCCGAGGACCCGCACGAACGTCTCCTGCGTGAGGTCCTCCGCCGACTGGGCGTCGGTCAGGTAGACGAGGAACCGCAGCACATCGGGATAGACGGCGCGGGTGAACGCCTCGACGTCCGCGGGAGCGCCCGCGCGGGCCGCGAGGGCGAGCACGGTCAGCCGCTCGTCGTCGGAGATCCGGTCCACGGCCGACCCGTCATGCGGCGTGCCGGCGACTCGGCCGCCGCTCGCGAGTTTCGCGGCCCTGCCGCCCGTGCGACCGGCGACGCGGGCATCGATCGTGCGTATCGGGGGTCGATCGCCGCTCCCACGATCCGGGACGGGGGCGTCGCTCGCGCGCTGGAGGGCTCGTGCCGGGGGCGATGCCGGCTCGTCGGGGGACACGTACGCAATCCTCGCAGTTGGGTACGTCGGTACGCAGATCGGCCCGTACTGTCCCCGGCCGGAGGGCCACGTCAATCCCCGGGCGGCCCGCCCAGAGGTGCGGGACACGAACGGGCAGCGGGGCCTACGCTCCGCCGGGCAGGGGCGCCAGCGGGCTGACCAGGCCGGAGGCGCGCAGGGCGGTCCAGAAGCCGGCGGGGATCTCCTCGTCGAGAGCGGCAAGGTCTTCGGCGATGCGGCCGGGCTTGGTGGCGCCCGCGACGACCGCCGTGGAGACGGGGTGGGCGAGGGAGAACTGGAGAGCCGCGGCCTTGATGCTCACGCCGTACTCGTCGGTGAGCTGCTTGAGCCGCCGGACCTTCTCCACGATCTCCGGCGGCGCGTCCTGGTACTCGAAGTGGGTACCGCCGGCGAGGACGCCGGAGCTGTAGGGACCGCCGACGACCATGCCGACGCCCTGCTCTTCGGCCATGGGCAGCAGCCGCTGCAGGGCGTGCTCGTGGTCGAGCAGCGTGTACCGGCCGGCCAGCAGGAACCCGTCGGGCCGCGGCTCGTCCAGGGCGAGCGTGAGCTCGATCGGCTCGGTGCGGTTGACGCCCAGCCCCCAGGCCTTGATGACCCCTTCGTCACGCAGCCTGGACAGCACCCGGAAGGCGCCCGTGCGGGCCTCTTCGAACTTCTGCAGCCAGACGTCGCCGTGGAAGTCCTGGGCGATGTCATGCACCCACAGAATGTCCAGACGGTCGACCCCCAGCCGCTCGAGACTGCCCTCGATGGAGCGCTCTGTGGCCTCGGCCGTCCATTCGTGGACGATCGTGTTGGGGCGCCCGTGCTCGAACAGGTTGCCCTTCTCTCCGAGGTCGCGGGACCCGCTTTCGACCTCGTCCAGGATGACGCGGCCGACCTTGGTGGAGAGCACGAACGAGTCCCGCGGCTTCTGGGACAGGAGTCCACCGAGCCGGATCTCGGAGAGGCCGGCGCCGTAGAGCGGGGCCGTGTCGTAGTAGCGGATGCCGTGATCCCAGGCGGCGTTCAGCGTGGCGGTCGCCTCGTCGTCCGGAACGGACCGGAACATGTTCCCCAGCGGCGCCGAACCGTATCCGATGCGTCCGGGAAGGATCTGATCGAGCTTCACAGCGATTTCCTTTCAGGGGCGCGTCAGCGGCCGGCCTGAGTGAAGCCAGACTCCAAGTCTACGGCTGGGTCCGTAGCCCGTCGAAGACCACGGCGAGCGCGCGGTCGCGCAGTCCGGGGTCCCAGCCTTGCTGCTGGGCGGCCAGGCAGGCCGCGCTGAGCAGTGCGAGCAGCTCCGGCATGCCCACGTCCGGCCGCACCGCGCCGGCGTGCTGTGCCCGGACCAGCAGCGTCTCGATCGGCCCGCGTAGGTCGGGGGACCCGGCTTTGGGATCCACGCCGGCGGCGCTGAGCGCGTCCACGAACACCTTCTTGGTCGTCGCGTGCTCCACGATCATGGCGAAGAACGTGAAGAACGCCCGGCCGGGGTCGCCGCCCTCGGCCAGCTCGGCCGCCCGCTCGGCCAGCCGCCGCGTCCGGTCGGCCACGATCGCCTGGTAGAGGGCTTCTTTGGTGGGGAACTGCCGGTAGATCGTGCCCACACCGACCCCGGCGAGCTCGGCGACGGCGCGCATCGACGCGGCCAGGCCGTCGCGGGCCAGCACCTCTTCGGCCGCCTCCAGCACTCGGGCCCTGTTGCGCTGGGCGTCCGCGCGCATGCCGCTCCTCCTCGTTGACAACCGGAACACGTGTTCCGTAACGCGCCCACCCGGAACACGCGTTCCGATTCTAGGAGGTTCACTGTGGAATACCGGAACTTGGGTCGCTCCGGACTGCGCGTCTCGCGCGCCTGCCTGGGCACCATGAACTTCGGCACCGCGAACGGCCTGGCCGCCACCGGCGAGGCCGAGGCCCGCCGCATCGTCGACGCCTTCCTGGACGCGGGCGGCACGCTCATCGACACCGCCGACCTCTACCACCGGGGCGAGACCGAGGAGATCGTGGGCCGGGCCGTCAAGGGGCGCCGCGACGCGGTCGTGCTGGCCACCAAGGGCGCGATGCCCACCGACCACGAGCCGCGCGGCCTGTCGCGCCGCCGGCTCACCGCCGCGCTGGACGCCAGCCTGCGCCGGCTCGGCACCGACTATGTGGACCTGTACCAGTGCCACCTGTGGGACGAAGGCACGCCGATCGAGGAGACCATGGCCACGCTGCACGACTTCGTGCGCGCCGGCAAGGTCCGCTACCTGGGCTGCTCGAACTTCACCGCCGCCCAGATCGTGCGGGCCCAGTGGGCGGCCGAGCGGGTGGGCGGCACGCCATTCGTCAGCCTGCAGCCGCAGTACTCACTGCTGGTACGGGTGATCGAGGAGGAGATCCTGGACGTCTGCCACCAGCTCGGGCTCGGCACGATCGCGTACGGCACGCTCGGCGGCGGCCTGCTCAGCGGCCGCTACCGCAGGGACGCCCAGCCCGACCCGGACAGCCGGATGGGTCGTCTACTGACCTCCTCCGCACCCGGTTCCCGCGGGTGGGCGGAATCGCTGCTCACGTCCCGGCACCTGGACATCGCCGAGGAGGTCGCCGCGGTCGCCGCCGGCCTGGGCGCCACGCCCGCCGACGTGGCCCTGGCCTGGGTGGCCGGGCGGCCCGGCGTCACGTCGGTCGTCCTCGGTCCGCGCTCCGCCGACCAGCTCACCGCCGCGCTCGCCTCCCTCGACCGCGCGCTTCCCCAGGAGGCCCGGTCCCGCCTCGACGAGATCTCCCACGAGCGCCGCGCGCCGTCGAACGGCACGTTCTTCCCACCGCCGCTCCACCGCCGCTCCACCGCCGGTGAGCCTGCCGCCGATGTGACGGCCGGATAATCGGATGCGGTCGGCGGACGGCCCGGGTTACCCTGTCCGCCATGTCGACGCCCCGCATTTCCTAGATCGAGGACCCGCTTCCACGCCACCCGTGTGTCCTCGATCTGTTCCGGAGCGTCATCCAATGATCACCGTTCGCGGTGTCGACCTGCGCGTCGGCGCCCGCCTCCTGCTGTCCGGTATCTCCTTCCACATCTCCCCCGGCGACCGCATCGGCCTGGTCGGCCGCAACGGCGCCGGCAAGACCACTCTGATGAACGTCCTGTCCGGGCAGGCCCGGCCGGCCGCCGGGACCGTCCTGCCTACCGGGACGGTCGGCTACCTGCCGCAGGACTCACGCGCGGCCGACCCGTCGATCACCGTCGCCGACCGCATCCTGTCCGCCCGCGGCCTGGACCGGGCCGTACGCGCCCTGCGCGCCGCCGAGACCGCGATGGCCGAGGCGACGAACCCGGCCGCGCAGGAGCGGGCGATGAACGCCTACGCCCGGGCGGAGGCCCGGTTCCAGGCCGGGGGCGGGTACGCGGCCGAGGCGGAGGCGGCCCGGGTCGCCGCCGGTCTCGGCCTGCCGCCGGGGGTGACCGACCGGCCGCTCGGCACCCTCTCCGGCGGCCAGCGGCGGCGGGTCGAGCTGGCCAGGATCCTGTTCGCCGATCACGGGACGCTGCTGCTCGACGAGCCGACCAACCACCTGGACGCCGACTCGGTGGCCTGGCTGCGTTCCTTCCTGCTCGACCACCGGGGCGGGCTGATGGTGATCAGCCACGACACGGGGCTGCTCGCGGACGTCGTCAACCGGGTCTTCCACCTCGACCCGCACCGGGCCGCGATCGACGTGTACAACACCGGCTGGGCCGCCCACCTCGCCCAGCGGGACGCCGACGACCGCCGCCGGGCCCGCGAGCGGGCGAACGCCGAGCGCAAGGCCGCCTCGCTGCACGCGCAGGCGGACAAGATGCGGGCGCACGTGGCGACGGCCGTCGCGGCGAAGAACATGACGCGCCGCGCCGACCGGATGCTGGCCACCCTGGAGCCGGTCCGGCGCGCGGAGAAGACGGCCCGCATCCGGCTGCCCGAGCCCGCCCCCTGCGGCCGGACGCCGCTCGGCGCGATCAGCCTGGCCAAGGCGTACGGCGGGCGGCCCGTCCTGACCGGCGTGGACCTGGCCGTGGACCGCGGATCCCGCCTGGTGATCCTCGGGCTGAACGGCGCGGGCAAGACGACGCTGCTGCGGATTCTCGCCGGGCACGACACGGCGGACAGCGGGCGGGTGGTGCACGGCCACGGCCTGCGCCTCGGCTACTTCGCCCAGGAGCACGACACCCTCGACACGGCACGGACCGTACGGGAGAACCTGGCGGCGGCGGCCCCGCACCTGAGCGACGGCGAGGCGCGCCGGGTGCTCGGCGCGTTCCTGTTCGGCGGGGACGACGCCGACAAGCCGGCCGCGGTCCTGTCCGGCGGTGAGAAGACCCGGCTGGCCCTGGCCGGGCTGGTCCACTCCGGCGCGAACGTGCTGCTGCTGGACGAGCCGACCAACAACCTCGACCCGGCTTCCCGGGACGAGGTTCTGGCGGCGGTCGGCGCCTATCCGGGCGCGATCGTCATGGTGACCCACGATGAGGGCGCCGTCCGGGCGCTGCGCCCCGAGCGCGTCCTGCTGCTCCCGGACGCCGACGAGGACCTGTGGAGCGACGACTACCTGGACCTGATCGCGCTCACCTGATCCGGTACGCACCCGGGGGCGGCGGGTGAGAACGCCGCCCCCGGGAGCAGTTCAGGAGGTGAGGACCGGCTCCAGGAAGCGGAGCGTGCCCGCCTCGGTGTCGAGCCGGGCCCGGACGCCGATGGGGTAGGTCTGCATCGAGATCCCGTGCCCGATGTCGGCCCCGGCGAGGACGGGCACGCCGAGGTCGCCCAGCCGCTCCGCCAGCATCCGGTCGACGTCGCGCGGCTCGCCGCAGTTGGTGAACGTGCCGAGCAGGATGCCGGCCACGCCGTCGCTGTAGGTGGCCCGGCGGAGCTGGGTGATGTACCGGTCCATCCGGAACAGCTCCTCGTCCACGTCTTCGAGGAAGAGGATCGCCCCGCGCGCGGGCAGCGAGGTGTCGGTGCCGAGCGAGGCGGCCAGCAGCGTGGCGGTGCCGCCGAGGGTGTGGCCCTCGGCGACGCCGGGCACGACCGTCCGGGCGTTGGGGAAGACCAGTTCGGTCACCGACTCCGGGTGGAAGAGCAGCTTCATCAGCTCGTCGAAGTCGTACTCCCCCGGCCCCTGGTAGAAGCCGTCGCAGGCGACCATGGGCCCGAACAGCGAGACCCAGCCGAGCTTGACCGCGATCGCCTCCAGCAGCGCGGTCACGTCGGAGTACCCCACCACGACCTTGGGCCGGGCCGGGTCGATCGCCGACCAGTCGACCAGTTCGAGCGTGCGCTGCATGCCGTACCCGCCGCCGGCGCAGAAGACCGCGTCGTACGCGGGGTCGCCGAGCGCCTTGGTCAGGTCGGCCGCCCGCAGGGCGTCGCCGCCCGCGAGGTAGTCGTACTCGGTGCCGCCGACGCGGGTGGAGGAGAACACCTCGGGCTTGAGGCCGACCTCCTCCATGGCGGCCAGGCCGCGGTCGAGGTTCGCCTGGTTGGGCGGGCTGCTGGCGGCGATGACCGCGACCCGGGCGCCGGGCCGCAGAGCGGGCGGGTGGAGGAAATCGGTCACGGGGAAAGCTCCTTCACTGGACGAGGTGGCAGGCGGCGAGGCTGGACGCCGACGGGTCGCCGGTCAGGACGGGCAGGTCCTGGCCGTCACAACGCGAGTCCTGCTCGGCCGCCCTGAGCGGGCATCGGGGGTGGAAGCGGCAGCCACCGGGGACGGAGGTCGGGTCCGGCGGCTCGCCGGTGAGCAGCACGGGCGGCTCGCCGGAGTCCGGCAGCACCGACAGCAGGGCCCGCGTGTACGGGTGCTTGGGGCGCAGCAGCACCTCCTCGACCGTACCGGTCTCGACGATCCTGCCGAGATACATGACGGCGACACGGTCCGCGATGTTCCAGGCCAGGCCGAGGTCGTGGCTGACGACCAGCGCGGACAGGCCGAGCGAGTCGCGCAGCTCCAGGATCAGTTTGAGGATCTCACCCCGGACCGAGGCGTCGAGCGAGGCGACCGGCTCGTCGGCGACGATGACCGACGGTTCGAGCGCGAGCGCCCCCGCGATGACGACGCGCTGTTGCTGGCCGCCGGACATCTCGTGCGGGAACCGGCCCGCGAACTGCTCGGGCGGGCGCAGCCCCGCCTTGGCCAGCGCGGTGTGCACCCGCTCGCCGAGCCGGTCGGTCAGGCCGTGCAGCCGGGGGCCTTCGGCGACGGCGTCGAAGACGTTCTGCCTGGGGTTGAGCGCGCCGCCCGGATCCTGCAGGACGAGCTGGGTGTGGCGACGGTACGCCTTGAGCGCGGCGGCGGAGTAGCCGAGCGGCACTCCGTCGCTGAGCACCTGGCCGCCTGTGGGTTTGACCAGCCCGACCAGCGCTCTGGCCAGCGTGGACTTGCCGCATCCGGACTCGCCGACGAGTGCGACGATCTCGCCCTGCCCCACCTGCAGGTTCACCCCGTCGACGGCGCGCGCGGGCGCGGCGCCGCGGCGCGCCGGATAGGTGACCATCAGGTCGCGGACTTCGAGCACGGGCTTCACGCGCCGCTCCCTTCCAACACGCGCAGGCACGCGGCCTCGCGCCCCGGGCCGCTCGGCCACAGCTCCACGGTCTCGGTACGGCAGGCGTCCGTGGCCTCGGGGCAGCGCGGCTCGAAGGCGCAGCCCCTGCTCTCGTTCAGCTTGGCCAGCTCGGACGGCGTGGGCGGGTCACCGGGCAGCCCCGCGGGCGCGAGCCGCGAGGCCGGATCGCCGATCGTCGGGAAGGCCCGGCCGAGCGCCCGCGTGTACGGGTGCCGCGGCTCGGTGATGAGCTGCTTGGACGGGCCGATCTCGGCGACCTGCCCCGCGTACATGACGGCCAGCCGCTCGCACATGTGGGACAGCACCGACAGGTCGTGGCTGATCATGATGACGCCGATGCCCGACTCGCGCACCAGCTCGCCGAGCAGGTTCAGCACCTGTGCCTGGACCATGACGTCGAGCGCGGTGGTCGGCTCGTCCGCGATGATCAGGTCGGGGCGGCAGGCGAGCGCCATCGCGATCATGATGCGCTGGCGCTGGCCGCCGGAGAACTCGTGCGGGTACGAGCCGAGCCGCCGCGACGGCAGGCCGACGCTGTCGAGCAGTTCGGCCGCCCGCGCGCGGGCCGTCTTCTGGCCGACCTTGTCGTGCAGCAGGATGGGCTCGCAGATCTGCTCGCCGATCGTGCGCACCGGGTTGAGGGCGCTCATCGCGCCCTGGAACACCACGGAGGCCGCCGACCAGCGCACCGCGCGCAGCCGTGCCCACTTGGCGGTCAGCAGGTCCTCGCCCTCGAACAGAACCTGGCCGGTCACCTGGGCGGAGGACGGCAGCAGCCGGAGCAGGCTGAGCGCCATCGTCGACTTGCCCGAGCCCGACTCTCCGGCCACGCCGAGGGTCTGGCCGCGGTCGAGGGTGAAGCTGACCCCGCGTACGGCGGGCACGGTCCGCCCGCCGCCCCGGTAGTTCACCCGCAGGTCGCGCACGTCGAGCATGGGCACCGCGGCCCGCTCCTCCGGCGCGTGGCTCTGATCCGTCGCCGTCACCGGCCCACCATCCTCGGGTTGAGCACGTGCTCGACGGCCCGGCCGACGAGCGTGAAGCCGAGCACGACGATGAGGATCGCGATGCCCGGCGGCATCAGGTACCACCACGCGCCCGCCGTCACCGCGCCGCCCAGGAACGCCGCCTGGAGCATCGACCCCCAGGTCACGCTGGTCGGGTCGCCGAGGCCCAGGAAGGTCAGCGTGGCCTCCGACAGGATCGCCGAGGCGACGGTGAGCGTGCTGGAGACGAGGATCAGCGGCATGACGTTGGGCAGCACGTGCCTGATCATGATCTGGGTGTTGCCCGCGCCCAGCACCTTCGCCCGTTCGATGAACGGCCGCGCCTCGACGGAGAGCGTCTGGGCGCGGACGAGGCGGGCGGTCGCGGTCCACGAGGTGACCGCGATGGCGATCGTGATCGACGCCGCGCCCTGGCCGAGCACGGCCGAGAGCGAGATGGCCAGCGGCAGGCTGGGCAGCGCGATGAACCAGTCGGTCACATGCATGAGGATCTTGCCGATCCAGCCCTGGTAGTGCCCGGCGAGCAGACCGACCGTGCTGCCGAGGACCACGGTGAGCGCGGTGGCGATGAGGCCGATGCTGAGCGACTCGCGCGCGCCCCAGATGACCAGCAGCAGGACCGAGCGGCCCGCCTGGTCGGTGCCGAGCGGGTAGCCGTCGACGGGTGGCGACAACTGCGGGCCGTCCACCTTGATGACGTTGAGCTGGTCGTCGCCGATGAACAGCGGCGCGGCGAGGGCGAGCACGCCGAAGGCGACGAGCAGGCCGAGCCCGGCCAGCCCGGCGGGCCGCTTGGCGAACGCGCGGCAGAAGCGGCTGAACGCGTGGTGGCGCGGGACGTCGAGCCCGGCCGGAGTGTCGAGCGCGCTCATTGGGCCCGCACTCTCGGGTCGAGGAAGCGGTAGACCACGTCCGCCAGCAGGTTCATGATGATCACACTCGCGCTGAAGACGATGAAGGTGCCCTGAAGCAGGGGCAGGTCGGGGATCCTGAGCGCCTCGTAGGTCAGATAGCCGAGGCCGGGCCAGGAGTAGACGGACTCCACCGTGATCGCGCCGCTGACCAGGATGCCGAGGTGCATGAAGATCATCGTGACCGAGGGCAGCAGCGCGTTCGGCACCGCGTGACGACGCCGTACGGCGTCGTCGGTCAGGCCCTTGGCCCTGGCGGTCAGCAGGTACGGGCTGCCCATCTCGTCGATGATCGAGGAACGCATGACCGTCACGTACTGGGCGAAGACCACGAGCACCATGGTCAGGCAGGGCAGCACCAGGTGCTTGGCCACGTCGACGATGTGCGCCCAGCCCTCCTGCGGCAGCGAGGGGTCGCTCATGCCGCCCGCGGGCAGCAGGCTCGGGATCGGGCCGATGCCCACGCTGAAGGCGATCAGGAGGATCATGCCGAGCCAGAAGGTCGGCACCGACCACAGCATGAGTGAGGAGCTCGACGCGATCCGGTCGAACAGGCTTCCGTGCCGCCAGCCGCTGCGGATGCCCAGCCACAGGCCGAGCGCGATCGACAGGGCCGCGGCCGTGCCCATGAGGAGCAGGGTCGGCCCGAGCCGGTCGAGCACCAGCGACGAGACCGACTGCTGGAACTGCCAGGAGTAGCCGAGTTCACCCTTGAGCGTGTTGCCGACGAAGGTGAGGAACCGCTGCCAGATCGGGTCGTCCAGGCCGAGCTGGAGGCGTACCTGGACGAGCTGCGCCTCACTCGTGGGGCGGCCCCTGGTCAGGGTGCGGACCGGGTCGGCCGGCATCAGGCTGAAGATGACGAAGCCGATGACCAGCGTGACCATGAAGCTGACCAGGGCCGCGACCAGCTTGGAGCCGAGGTAGGGCAGGAGGTCGGATCGCCTGACCCCCTGCCCCTTGGCCTTGGCGGGGCCCGCGGTGGTGAGGCTACTCACGGTCGTCCGCGCTCGAGCGGCGCTTGAGCGCGATCCCGCCGCCGACGAGGACGAGGAGCAGGACGGCGCCGCCGATCCACAGCGCGCTGCCGCCGCCGCTCTCCTCCTTGGCCGCGGTCGCCTCGGCGGCGGCCGGCGTGGCCTTGAGGTAGCCCCAGAACGAGTAGCTCTGCGCCGGGTACATGCCCTGCGCGTCCGGCTGTCCGGTGACTATCCCGGTCACGGTGTCGGTACGGGCCACGTCGAGCATGTTGTGGTTGAAGTGCATCTGGTTGACGTCGGCCTTGTAGAGGATGCTCTGCATCTCACCGACGATCTTGGCTCGCTCGGCCTGGTCGAACGTGGTGAGCTGCTTCTTGAACAGCTCGTCGTACTTCTCGTCGCAGAAGAACGAGTCGGTGTTGCCCGCGGTGCCGTCGTCCTTGGGCAGCGCGGCGCAGGTCTGGATGCCGAGCAGGAAGGTCGGGTCGGGGCCGGTGGTCCAGCCGTCCATCAGCAGGTCCCAGTCACCCTTGGCCAGGTCGCTGTTGAGCGCGCTCATGCTCAGGGTCTGGATCTTGAGCTTGATGCCGACCGTCTCCAGCCAGCCCTTGAGGTAGTTGGAGATGCCCGCGTCGTCCGTGTCGTCGGCGTGGATGCCGAGGCGCAGCTCCAGCGGCTTGCCGCTCTTGGGGTCGACGCGTACGCCGTCGCCGCCCTTGGTGTAGCCGGCGTCGTCGAGGATCTTGTTCGCCTGGTCGAGGTCGAACGGCGTCTCCTCGCCGGGGGCCGGCTTCCAGGTCCACTGCGGCCAGGCCGGGGGCAGGTAGCCGGCGCCGGGCACGGCCAGGCCGTCGCGCACCTTGGCGACAAGGGTCTTCCGGTCGGTGGCGAGCGCGATCGCGTGGCGCACCACCGGGTCGCCCAGCGCCGGGTGGCCGGTGCCGATCTTCTTGCCGGTGCGGGTCCGGGCGTTGTAATTGATCTCCAGGCCGGTCCAGCCGTTGCCGACCTCCTGGATGGTCAGCAGGTTCTTGTCCGCCTGCAGCGCCTTGAACTGGGTCGGGTTGACGTTGTTGATGTAGTCGAGCTGGCCGCTGCGCAGCGCGGCGACCGCGGCGTCCACCGACTTGAAGCTCTGCTGGACCATGTGGCCGAAGCCGGGCTTGCCGAGGACGAAGTCCTTGTTGGCGTCGAACTTCGCGTACTGCTCGGGCTTGTAGTCCGTGAGCGTCCACGGGCCGTAGCCGACGAGCGGGAAGGTGTCGTTCTTGTAGTCCTTGAGGTTCTTCGCCTGCGACTCCCAGATGTGCTTCGGCACGATCGGGATGCCGCTGCGGGGGACGCTCACATAGGTGACGTTGGCCTGGGGCTCCTTGGTCTTGATGACCAGGGTCGTCGCGTCGGGCGCGGTGACCGACTCGAAGTTGCTGACCAGCGAACCGTTGGCGGTGCCCGCGACCGCGTCGGTCATGATCAGGTTCAGCGTCCAGGCGGCGTCCTCAGCCGTGATCGGCGTGCCGTCGCTCCACTTCAGGCCGTCCCTGAGCGTGAAGGTCCAGGTCAGCTTGTCGTCCGACTGCGTCCACGACTCGGCGAGGTAGGGGCCGGGACTGCCCTGCTCGTCGAGGGAGTTGAGCGTCGGGTAGACCCCGGCGAAGACGTCGTAGGCGCCGTCGAAGAAGGCGAGGAACGGGTTCAGCGTGTCGACGCCGGAGCCCGACATCTTCACCCGCAGTGTGGTCTCTCCCTGCCCCGACGGCGCGGACGCCGCGGCGGCGGATCCGGACGATGACGCGGTCGCGGTCGCGGTTCCGGCGGGGAGCGTGACGCCGGCGAGCAACGTCCCGCTCAGCGCGCAGGCGGCCAGGGCCGACCGGCCGCGCCGCGAATTGCTTGTCCCCATTGATATCTCCTGGGTGGTTCAGCAGCCATGTGTCCAGGAATGCTGGCGATCACGGATCACATCCCCAAGAGCCGTGAGGCTTTACGGCCCTCAGCATCGAAAAACGCGACGGTTCTGTTTCTCCGGCCTCGCGGGGGCCTAGCCTGAGCCGGTACGAGCGCCGCTTCCGGAGACCCCCGGTCAGCGCGGACAGCCGTACCGGGAGTGCCTGGTCAGCGCGGGTAACCGTACCGGCCGTGGAGGCGGACGAACCTGGCCAGCGTGAGGACCTGACGGCGCTCCAGCCCGGCCGGGACGCGCTCGAACAGCACAACCTCCTCCTGCCCGCCGGTGCCGATCGGCTGCACCAGGCGGCCGCCGACCCGGAGCTGCCCGGTCAGCGGCGCGGGCACCTCGGGATAGGCGGCCGACACGAGGACCGCGTCGTACGGCGCGCGCTCGGGCACCCCACGGCTTCCGTCGCCCGTGAAGACCTCGACGTTGCCCACGCCGTGGCGGGCCAGGTTGTTCCGGGCCTCCGCGCAGAGGTCGGGCCGCAGCTCGATCGTCACGACGTCGGCGGCGAGGCGCGCGAGCAGCGCGGTCTGGAAGCCGAGGCCGGTGCCGACCTCCAGCACGTGCTCGCTCCCGGTCAGCCCCAGCCCCTCGATCATCCGCGCCGACAGCGACGGCTGGGTGGTCACCTGGCCGTGCCCGATCGGCAGCGGCACGTCGTCGTAGGCCCCGTCGGCGAGGTCGGCCGGGACGAAGCCGGCCCGGGGCGTCGTCCGCACCGCGGCGAGCAGGCGCTCGTCGCGGACGCCCTCGGCCCGCAGGATCTCGGCGAGGGACTCGGGCGACCCGGGCACGGTCACGCCTCTCGCGCCGCGAGCATGCCGTCGACGTCAGGATCGCCGACGACCCGGACCCCGAAGCCGTGGCTGACGCGGTCGAGGGTCGCCCGCAGCCACTCGACGTCGTCCGGCGCGGCGCGACACAGCCGCATCCGCCGGGCCCGCAACGGCGCCATGCGCAGCGCGGTCGCCCGCCCCGACTCGGGGTCGAGCGAGGCGAAGTACAGCAGGCGCAGGTCGTCGCGGAACTCCTCGTACCCGGTGATGCCCTCGTAGTCGTCCACCAGGTCGCCGCAGCCGTACAGCACGATCCGGCCCCGGTGCAGCTCGATCGGGCGCGGATGGTGCGAGGAGTGGCCGTGCACGAGGTCGACGCCGCCCGCCACGAGCGCGTGCGCGAACCGGACCTGCGTCCGGGAGACCCGGTACCCCCAGTTGGAACCCCAGTGGATGGAGGCGACGGCGAGGTCGCCGGGCCGCTTCGCGCGGCGGACCCGCTCGGCGATCGCCGCCGCCGCGTCCTCGGAGAGGTCGTCGACGAAGTCCACACCCGAGCGGCCCGCGGTCGCCGCCCAGTCCTCCGGGATGCCGCTGGAGGCCATGCCGAACGAGAAGAACAGCAGCCGCCCGCCTCCCGGCAGCGGCACGGCCACCGGCGCCCGCGCCTGATCCACGTCCCGCCCGGCGCCGGCGGCGGGCAGGCCGGCGGCGGCGAGCGCGTCCAGGGTCTCGGCGAGGCCCGCGCGGCCGAAGTCCAGGACGTGGTTGTTGGCGAGCGCGCACGCGTCCGGCCGGGCCGCGGCCAGGCAGGGCAGGTTGGCCGGGTTCATGCGGTAGTGGACGCCCTTGCCGGGGACGAACGCGCCGTCGCGCGTGACGCTCGTCTCCAGGTTGAGCAGCCGCGCGTCGGGGGCGGCCTCGTCGAGCAGCGCGAGCGCCTCGCCCCAGGGCCAGGTGACGTCCACCGGGCGCGGGATCGGCCCGTTCACCGCCTCGGCCAGTTCGACGTACGTGCGGGCGTCGCCGACGTGCGCCTCGCGCAGCGCGGGGTTGCCGGGGTGCGGCAGGATCTGGTCCACACCGCGGCCGAGCATGACGTCGCCGCCGAGGAACAGCGTCACCGGACGCGCGCCCATACCTCCATGCTATGCCGAGCGAAAATAGAACAAGTTCTTGCCAGCCGGCCGCCGGTCGGTGATGCTGAGGCGCGTGACTCCTCCGCTCCGTGAAGGGAGCGGCTTCTCGCTAAGCCGCATCCGCAGCCTCACGAAGGGCAAGCCCTGCCCTGAGGATGTTGATCGCCGCGTTTGCATCGGCGTGCGCGGCATGCCCGCACGCCACGCAGGCGAACTCGGCCTGGGTGACGCGGTTCTCCTTCGCGCAGCGCCCGCAACGGGCGCACGTGCGGGAGGTGTTGGCGGGATCGACTGCGATCAGCTCACGACCGGCGCTTTCAGCCTTGTGCGCGAGGACCGTCAGAAACACCCCCCAACCCGCGTCCAGAATCGAACGGTTCAGACCGGACTTGGCCGCGACATTCCGGCCGGGCGCCTCGGTCGTGCCGCACGCGCTGCGGGTCATGTTCGCGATCCGCAGGTCCTCATGCACGATGACGTCATAGTCGCGAACCAGCGTGAGCGCGGTCTTGTGTGCGGTATCCAGACGTTTACGGCGGACCTTGGCATGCAACGCCGTGACCCTGGCCACGGCCTTACGGCGCCGCTTGGAGCCCCGCTTCTTACGGGCGAGAGCCTGCTGGGCCGCCGCGACACGATCGGCGGACGCTTGCAAGTGGCGCGGGTTTGCCAGGTGTTCCCCGTCGCTGGTCGTGACGAGCGATGCAACGCCCATGTCCAGGCCGACGACCGCCCTCGTGGCCGGGAGCTGTTGGGCGGGAACGTCGTCGCAGGACAGGACCACATACCAACGGGAGCCTTCCCGCTTCACGCTGACCGTCTTCACCCGGCCGCGTATCGCGCGGTGCTGATGCACACGGACATGCCCGACCCCTTGAAGGCGGACGAACGTGGCGGTGGGGTGCTCCGGTTGGGAGACCCACCGGCAGCCGTCGCCGTCCTTGGGCCACTCGACGGTGTCGAACCAGCCACGTCCTTTGAAGCGGGGGAAGCCCGGCTTCTGCCCGGCCTTGACGCGGCGGAAGAACGCGGTGAACGCCTTCTCCAACCGGCGGAGCGTGGCCTGCTGGGAGGAGAACGACCAGCGGCCCTGACCGGCGGGGTCGTCGGCGCGGATGTGCTTCAGCTCGCCGGACTGGTCGCCGTAGCGCACGGTCACGCCCGCCTTGCCGTAAGCAGTACGGCGGTGCTCCAACGCCGCGTTGTACAACATCCGGTGGTCTTCCAAGCACTGCGCGAGCGCGGCGGCCTGTTTGCCGGTGGGGCGCAGCAAGAACTTGTACGACCTGCGCACTCCCACCTCCCACGTTCAGTAACGAGATCGCCACGCTATCGGCAGCCGCCGACAAAACCCGAAGGGAGGGAGCGCGGATTGCCCCGCCGGCTAAAGCAGGCGGTCCCCTCCGCGCCGATCTGATGGATCCGACCACTCTCGAAGAGATCCGCCAGGTGAAGTACCGCTACCTGCGCTGTCTGGACCTCAAGCTCTGGGACGACTTCACCGACACCTTCACCGACGACGCCGTCGCGGCTTACGACACCCCAATGCTCCGCGAGCCGCTGCGCCTGGCCGGGCGGGACGCCATCGCCGGCTACATGCGCGCCACCCTGGGCGCCGGCATGATCACCACGCATCTCGTCAGCCACCCCGAGATCGAGGTCGGCGGCGACGACGCCACGGGGAGCTGGTGCCTGGAGGACACGGTCATCGTCATGGAACACCGGCTGCTGATCCGGGGCGCCGGCTACTACCGGGACACCTACCGGCACTGCCCGGACGGGCGGTGGCGGATCAGCGCCACCGGCCACGAGCGGACATACGAGTTCTCCGTCTCCCTCGACGACCTGCCGAGCCTGCGGTTCACCGCGAACCGCTGGGCATCTCCCGCCGGGGCCTGACCGGCGACCTGCCGCCGAGCTCGGCGGTGACCGCGCTCGCGGCCGCCGCCAGTTCGGAACCGCGCCGGGCGATCTCCGCGCCGGTGACGGACGCGCCGACGTGCAGGGTCAGCACCATCTCCTGCCCACCGCCGGCGTCGTACGTGGGCGCAGCGACGAGGTGCACCGGGTGCCTGCGCCGCGGATCGAGGTCGGCGCCCAGGTAGACGCGCTCTCCGAGGCTCGACACCATCTCGCCGACCAGCGCGCGCACCTCCTGCGGCAGCTCGTACGCCGCGACCCCGGCCATCAGCGAGTGGAGCCGCATGCCGGCCGGGGTGAGGCTCTCCACGAGGTATCCGGACTCCCGGCACCGCTCGACCACGGCGCGCAGGTGCTCGCGGTCCATCCGCACCGGCAGCGTCGGCTCCTTGGTCAGCCACCGGTCGAGCTCCTCGTCGGGGCCCCACAGCACGTACATCAGCCCGACCGGCGGGGCGAACGGGTAGCGCTCGCCCACCTTGACCGGCGGCGCGCCGGACGGGACCACCGCCTCCAGGATCATGATCTCGTCTCCGACCACGGCCGAGGCGGTGCACGTCACGCCGTACCGCTCGGACAGCGGCGAGAGGTGGCGCCGCGCGACTTCGCCGGAGAGGAGTTCCCCCTGCGCGGCCCGGCCGGCCGCGACGAGGGCGGGGCCGAGGCCGTACGTCAGCGTGCGCGGGTCGCGCACCAGGTAGCCGGCCGCGACCAGCTCGGTGAGGATACCGAGGCACGTCGGCTTGCTGATGCCCAGCTCGCGGGCGAGCGCGGACAGGCCGAGGCGGCGGCCCCGGGCTGTGACGAGGTGGTCGATGACGGCGACCACGCGCTGGGTCGGCGGCGAGCTCCTCGGCGTCGGCATTGACCATCTCCTAGAACCAGTTCTACGCTCACGTGGACGACAACCTACCGCTTCGGTACATATCTGTACCGCGATCCGAGGGGGTCCGGTGGCCACGCAGACATTCGCCCAGGCGATCGCCGAGGCCGAGCGGATCATCCGCTCGGCGCCGCACGTGCGGACCGATCAGGATCTGGCCGAGGGGCTCGACTACCTCTCCGGCAGCATCAAGGCGTCGCTGCACCTGGCCTGGGCCTACGAGCGCGACTTCCCGTTCTTCGTCGCCTCCACCGGGCCGTACGCCAAGCTCGGCCTGGACAACCCCGACACGCTCTACTTCCACGCCTACATCCGCGACGACGCGGAGTACGTGGTGTCGGGACGGCGCGGCACCACGTCCGACCTCAGCTTCCAGGTGCTCAACGGCGACTACTCCCCGGCGCGCTCGCCCGACAGCCTCACCGCGTTCGACGACCGCGACATCGAGATCGCCCCGGACGGAACGTACGAGCTGCGCTTCGGGCCGGCCGGGTCGGGCGGCGGGCCGAACCGTTTCACGCTCGGGCCCGGCTCGGCGATGCTGGTCGTGCGCGAGGTCTTCAGCGACTGGGAGAACGAACGGCCCGGCGAGATCCGGCTGCACCGCGCCGGCACGCTCGGCTCCGCTCCCCCGCCACGCTCGCCCGAGGCGATGGCCAAGCGCTTCGACGTGGCCGGCCGGATCCTGGTCGCGCGGCTGCGCACGTTCCTCGCCTTCCCCGAGTGGCACTACCTCTCGCTGCCGGTCAACACGATGACGGAGCCGCGGCCCACACCCGGCGGCCTGGCCACGCAGTACTCCTCCGTCGGGCACTACGACCTCGACGGCGACCAGGTCATGGTGATCACGGTGCCGGCCGCCGCCCGCTCGGACGCGCCGTACCAGGGCTTCCAGCTCGGCAGCATGTGGTACGTCTCGCTGGACTACATCAACCACCAGACGAGCCTGACCGCCGACCAGGCCCGGATCGATCCCGACGGGATGATCCGCTACGTCGTCAGCGAGCGCGACCCCGGCCTGGCCAACTGGATCGAGCGCACCGGGCACCGCCGCGGATACCTGCAGTTCCGCTGGCAGCGGCTCGCGCGCGAGCTCAAACCGGAGGACGGCCCCGAGGTGGAGGTGCTCCCGTTCGACGAACTGCCGCGACGCCTCCCCCATTACGAACGGCAGCGGGTGAGCCCGGGGGAATGGGCGGAGCGCGTCGCCGCCCGCCAGATCGCCGTCGCCCGAAGGATGCTGGGCTGATGGCGGCGCAGGACCCCGTGGAGGACCCGATGTCGCTGGAGGGCAAGGTCGTCGTCGTCTCCGGCGTCGGGCCGGGCCTCGGCCGCGCCCTCGCCGTACGATCCGCGCGCGCCGGAGCCGACGTGGTGCTGGCCGCGCGCACCGAGTCCCGGCTGGCCGAGGTGGCCGAGGAGGTCGCGGCGCTCGGCCGCCGCGCCCTGACCGTGCCGACCGACATCACCGACGAGGCGTCGTGCCGCCGGCTGGCCGACGCCGCCCTGGAGGCGTACGGCCGGGTGGACGGCCTGGTGAACAACGCCTTCGCGATCCCGCCGCTGGCCGACCTGGGCACGGTCGACCTCGACGCGGTGCGGGCCGGATTCGAGACGAACGTGCTGTCCACGCTGCGGCTGACCCGCCTTCTCACGCCCGCGCTCGCCGAGGGCGGCGGCTCCGTCGTGATGGTCAACTCGGCGGTGCTGCGGCACTCGCGGCGCACGTTCGGCGCGTACAAGATGGCGAAGACGGCGCTGCTCTCCATCGCGCAGAGCCTGGCGACGGAGCTGGGGCCGCGGGGTGTTCGGGTCAACTCCATCGCGCCCGGATACATCTGGGCGGACAACCTGAAGTGGTACTTCCGGTCCCTCGCCCGGGAGCGCGGCGTCACCACACGGCAGGTGTACGACGAGACGGCCGCGACGACCGACCTGCGCCGGCTGCCCGAGCCCGACGAGGTCGCCGACGTCGCGGTGTTCCTGCTGTCCCCGGGGGCGCGGGCGGTCACCGGGCAGTGCCTGGACGTCAACTGCGGCGAATGGCACCACTGACCCGGAGGTTCGCGATGACCACAGGACGCGACGCCGTCCGTACGGATGTCGGCACGGTCGAGGATCTGCACGCCTCGGCCCGCAAGATCACCGGCTTGGCCGACTTCGGCGCGGACGCCTACCTGGACGGCCTTGAGGTGCTGCTCGACTCGTACGCGAGGGAGGCGGCGCTCACCCCGCTGGGCCGCCGGGCGCAGCGCTCCTTCCTGCGCGGCGCGCTGGCCGCCCGGCTGTGGTCGGAGGAGGCGTGGCGGCGGCACCCGGAGCACGCGGACGTGCCCGTCGAGCGGCCGATCTTCGTCACCGGGCTGCCGCGCACCGGGACCACGGCGCTGCACCGGCTGCTCACCGCCGACCCCGCGCACCAGGGGCTGGAGGTGTGGCTGGCGGAGGCGCCGCAGCCGCGCCCGCCGCGCGAGACCTGGGCGGACGACCCCGTCTACCGGGCGATCCAGTCCGGCTACGAGCGGCACCACGTGGAGAACCCCGAGTTCATGGGGGTGCACTACATCTCGGCCGACATGGTGGAGGAGTGCTGGCAGCTCCTCCGCCAGTCGATGCGGTCGATCTCGTTCGAGTGCCTCGCCCACATCCCGGCGTACTCGGCCTGGCTGGACGGGCAGGACTGGACGCCGGCCTACCGGCGGCACCGGCGCAACCTCCAGCTCATCGGGCTCCGCGACGCCGGCCGGCGCTGGGTCCTGAAGAACCCGAGCCACCTGTTCGCCCTCGACGCGCTCCTCGCGGTCTATCCGGACGCGCTCGTCATCCAGACGCACCGCTCCCCGCGTACGGCGATGGCGTCGATGTGCAGCCTGGCCGCGCACGCGACCGCGGGCTGGTCGGAGGCGTTCACCGAGGCGGTGATCGGGCGGGACCAGCTCGACCTGTGGAGCCGCGGCCTGGACCGGTTCCGCGCCGAACGCGCGAAGCATGACCGGGCGCGCTTCTTCGACGTCCACTACGACGACTTCGTCCGCGACCCCATGGGCACGATCGAGGCCGTCTACGCCCACTTCGGGCTGCGTCTCGGCGACGAGGCGCGTACCGCCATGGCGCGGATGCACGACGAGAGCCGCTCCGGCCCGCGCCGGCCGGCGCACCGGTACAAGTTGTCGGACTTCGGCCTGACCGGCGAGGAGATCGACGAGCGGTTCGCCGGCTACGTGGCGAGCCTGGCGCGCTGACCCGGGGCCGGCCGCACCGGTGGAGTCCCCGGTCGCCGGACCGGGGCTCCCGCTCTCAGCTGCTCTCCACTCCGCGCGGTGAGCGGTCCGAGTTCATCGGGAACCATCGCTCGGATCCGGCCATCCACGCCGCCATGGCGACACAGCCGGTCTCGAAGGCGGTCAGGTCGCCGCCCCAGCGCGACCCGCCGGAGCGCCGCGTCGGCCACAGCAGCAGCGCGCCGGCCGCGAGGTTGAGCCCGGCCCACGCGGCGTTGACCGCCGGACCGGATCCGTGTCCGGCCAGAGGGGTGAAGTGCCGCCGTCCTGTGACCGCGGTGGCGAGGTGCGGCGCGCTGTTGGCTATCAGCACCCCGGCGACGAATGACCGGATTTGCGATGATTTCATGGCGGTCAGCATAGATCGTCTTCTGCCGCTCACCGGGGACGGCTCTGGCGCGCTCACCCGCCGGGCCGGATCAGGCCGCTCTCGTAGGCCAGGATGACCAGCTGGACCCGGTCGCGCACCTCCAGCTTCGCGATGGCCCTGGTGATGTGCGTCTTCGCGGTGAGCGGGCTGATGACGAGGCGCTCGGCGATCTGGTCGTTGGACAGTCCACGCGCGACCAGCCGGACCACCTCCAGCTCCCTCGTGGTCAGGGTGGCCATCCGCCGTCCGGTGTCGGGAGCGAGGTCCTGCCGGTGGGCGAACTGCCCGATGACGCGGCGGGTGACGCCCGGGGACAGGAGCGCGTCTCCGGCGGCGACGGCGGCGACCGCGCGGCGCAGCTCGGTCGGCTCGACCTCCTTGGTGAGGAAGCCGCTGGCTCCGGCGCGCAGCGCGGCGAACACGTGGTCGTCGGTGTCGAATGTGGTCAGGATGACGACGCGGCAGCCCGCGGTCGCGGGGTCGGCGACGATGCGGCGCGTGGCGGTGATGCCGTCGGTGCCCGGCATGCGGATGTCCATGAGGATGACGTCGGGGCGGGCGCTCGCGGCCAGCCGTACGGCCTCCGCGCCGTCGGCGGCCTCGCCGACGACCGTGATGTCCCGCGAGCGGGCCAGCAGGCTGCGAAAGCCGGCCCGTACGAGCGCCTGGTCGTCGACGAGGAGCACCTTGATCGTCACGGTGAGGAGTCTGCCAGAGGGACTCGGGCCTTCACGGCGAAGCCGCTGGGAACCGGCCCGGCGGTGAGCGTGCCCCCGAGGGCGCTCACCCGCTCGCGCATGCCGGCCAGGCCGTGCCCCTCTTTGATGCCGGCGCCGCCGGCGCTTCCGTGTCCGTTGTCGACGACCTCGACGCTGACCGAGTCCGGCTGGTAGGCCACCGTCACCTCGGCCGTGGTCGCCCCGGAGTGCTTGAGCGTGTTGGAGAGGGCTTCCTGCACGACGCGGTAGACCGCGACGGCGCAGGTGGCCGGGACGGCCGAGGGGTCGCCGCGTTCGTCGAGGGTCACCTCCAGTCCGGTGGCGCGGGCGTCGGCGACGAACGCGCCGAGCGACGCCAGATCGGGCTGAGGCACGGTGCCGGTCGGGGACGTCCGCAGGACGTCGATGAGGGCGGCGAGGTCGGCCATCGCCCGGTTCCTGACGTCCTGGGCGAGGCGGAGCGCGGCGGCGGCCTCGGCCGGCGCCTCTTCCAGAGTGTCCGCGGCGACGTTGAGATGGACGCCGACGACGGCCAGGGTGTGGGCGACGGTGTCGTGCACCTCCTGCGCGACGCGCAGCCGCTCCTCCGCGGCGCGGGCGCGCCCGTCGGTCTCACGCAGCCGATCGCGCCAGCGCAGCGACGCGGCGTAGAGGAGGCCCGCGCCGATGATGAACGCCAGCAGCAGCGCCTCACCGACGGTGTGGGTGAGGTAGCGGGCCATATTCCGGTCGATGACCCAGCGGAAGTCGACGGCGGAGTAGACGAGCTGGGCGACGCCGATGGCGGCCACCCAGCGCACCCGGGGCGTGGCCGCCGCGGTGAAGTACGCCGCCCATATCGGCCAGATCCAACCGTTGGGGGGTTCGTTGGTGAGGTGGTAGGCGAAGATCGCGGCGATGGACAGCAGCAGCACGATCATCGGCCAGCGGCGCCTGACGAGCAGGAGCGCGCCGAGGAACAGTGCGAGGGGGATCACCGGGATGGTGCCCCCCCAGGGCGACTGCACCCCGGAGGCGAGGGCGACGGCGACGAAGATGACGACGGTCAGCACGGCGAGCGCACCATCGATGACCTTCGCGGAGTGCCGGACGGAAGCGGGTTCGCGCCGCTGTGACAGTGCGGACATGTGACGCCTTTCTGGGAGGACGGCGGTCACATTAGGCCGGACCGTGGCCGGCCCGCGTCGTCCGTTCACCGTCACCTGAGCTCCCACCGTTCGCGGTACGCGTACACCGAACGGAGTAACGACGGCCTCGCACGCCACCCCGTCCGCGGGGACCGGGCGTCAGTCCGGGACGGCGTCGCGGGACGACGCGCCGCGCGGCTTCGTGCGGACGTGCATGCGTTCGCCCTGCGGCCCGAACAGGCTGAGGACCTCCACCGGCGCCTCCCCTGTGCTGCCGAACCAGTGCGGCAGCCGGGTGTCGAACTCCGCGGCCTCCCCCGTTCTGAGCACGATGTCGTGATCGGCGAGCACCAGCCGCAACTTCCCGCTCAGTACGTACAGCCACTCGTAGCCCTCGTGCGTACGCGGGTCGGGCGTGCTGCGGGTGGTGTTGATGATCATCTTGAACGCCTGCGGCCCGCCGGCGTGCTGGGTCAGCGGCATGATCGTCGAGTCCCACTGCTTGATCGGCTTCAACCGCACCCGCGGGTCACCGACCTGCGGCGCGCCGACGAGCTCGTCGAGCGGCACCTGGTAGGCGCGGGCGAGCGGCAGCAGCAGCTCCAGGTTGGGCCGACGCTCGCCGGATTCGAGCCGGGACAGGGTGCTGGCCGAGATCTCGGTGGCCTCCGCGAGCTGGGTCAGGGTGATGCCGCGTTTCTTGCGCAGCGCGCGCAGCCGCGGGCCCACGGCGGCCAGGACCGCGGCGTCGTCGGTGTTTGCCATATCGGCAAGATAACTTGTCCGTCCGGCAGGCGAGAGAGCAGCGTATAGACCCACGAGCGAGAGGAGTCCCACGGTGGACGAGACGTACGACGTGGTCGTGGTGGGCGGCGGCGCGGCCGGACTCAGCGGCGCCCTGGCGCTGGCCCGGGCGCGGCGGTCGGTGCTGGTGGTCGACGAGGGACGGCCGCGCAACGCGCCCGCCGGCCACGTGCACAACTACCTGGGCCGGGAGAGCACGCCGCCCGCCGAGCTGGCGGCGGCCGGGCGGGACGAGGTGACCCGGTACGGCGGGCAGATCGTCAGCGGGCGGGCCGAGACCGCCGCGAAGGACGGCGACGGCTTCCTGGTGACGCTGGACGACGCGCGCCACGTGCGGGCGCGGCGGCTCCTGGTGACCACCGGCGTCGTGGACGAGTTGCCGGACGTGCCGGGGCTGGCCGAGCGCTGGGGGCGCGACGTGCTGCACTGCCCGTACTGCCACGGATGGGAGGTCCGCGACCGGCGCATCGGCGTCCTGGCGACCGGGCCACTGGCCTGGCACCAGGCGGAGATGTGGCGGCAGTGGAGCCCGGACGTACTGGTCCTGCTGCACCACACCCCGCCGCCGGACACGGAGCGGGCCGAGCGGCTGGCGGCGCGCGGGATCGTCGTCGTGGACGGTCCGGTCGCGGGGGTGGAGACGGACGGCGACACGCTCACCGGCGTACGGCTGGCCTCGGGCGAGGTCGTCACGCTCGACGCGGTGGTGGTCGCGTCGCGGCTGTCCGCCCGCGCCGACGTGCTGGAGTCACTCGGGCTGAAAACGGTCGAGGTGGAGATCGGCGGCCACGTCGTCGGCACCCGGGTCCCCGCCGACCCGACCGGAGCCACCGCCGTCCCCGGCGTCTGGGTGGCGGGCAACGTGGCCGACGTACAGGCTCAGGTGATCGCGTCCGCCACCGCGGGCCTGACGGCCGGCGCCGCGATCAACGCCGACCTCATCGCCGAGGACACCCGCGACGCCGTCGAGGCGTACCGGGACCAGGCGCGGACGATGTTCGAGCGGGATGCCTGGGAGGAGCGCTACCGCGCCCGCCCGGCGCTGTGGAGTGGCCGCCCCAACCCGCAGCTCGTCGCCGAGGCCGCCGAGCTCACCCCCGGACGTGCGCTGGACGTCGGCTGCGGCGAGGGCGCCGACGCGATCTGGCTCGCCGAACGCGGGTGGCGCGTCACCGCGGCCGACATCTCCACCACCGCGCTTGAGCGGGCCGCGGCCCACGCCGCCGCCGCGGGCGCGGGGATCGCCGACCACATCACGTGGACGCACGCCGACCTGCGCGACCAGCCGCCCGCCGAGGGCGCGTACGACCTGGTGTCGGCGCAGTTCATGCACCTGCCCGGCGACGCGCGGCGGGACCTGTACGCGCGGCTGGCCGCCGCGGTGGCTCCCGGCGGGATCCTGCTGATCGTCGGACATCACCCGTCCGACCTCTGGACCACCGCCCGCCGCGGGGTGTTCCCGGACGCGATGTTCACCGGCGAGGAGATCGCCGCCGAGCTGGACCCCGCCGCGTGGCAGGTGCTGGCGGCCGAGAGCCGCCCGCGCCCGGTGACGGACCCGCAAGGGCAACCCATCACCGTCCACGACGCCGTCCTGGTCGCCCGCCGCCGCTCGCTCGACACCCGGACGCCCGCCGTCTGACGTGGTACGGCTCAGCTCGTGACGACGCTCACTCCAGTTCCGGGATCGCGGCCAGGTTGAGGACGTCGTAGTCGTCGCCCGGCTTCGCCTCCCAGAAGAAGACCTGGGTGGGCGACGACGAGGCGCCCTGCCCGTACGAGCCCGACTTCCCGTCCGGGCTGGGCGCCGTGATCCCGCCCGCCTTCCCTGTGGCGAGGTCGTAGATCATGCTCGTCGTGTCCCGGTACACCTCGACGAAGCGGCCGCCGTAGACCTCCGGCTCGGTCATGGTCCCCGGCACACGGCTCAGGTCCCGACCGTCGACGCGTACGGCGACGGCTCCCCCGCCCTGGCGGCCGACGCACCACTCCGTGGAGCAGCGCAGACCGGTGACGTCCGGCAGCGGGATCATGTTCTGGCGCACGCCGGTGCGCAGGTCGGCAAGCACGTTCTGGTTGGTGTCCGGCAGCCCCGTCTCGATGTCGCTCGCCGCCGGAACGTTGCGGGCCCACGGCCACGACGCCAGCCACAACCCCTCCGTTTCCGACATCTTCTCCGGCTTGCCGCCGCCGATCGGCATGCGGTACACGCCGCCGGCCTCGGGCGACCAGACGACGTGGTCCGCGCTCACCCCGAAGCGGTCGATCCCCGCGAGCTCGCCGGTCACCTCGCCGACCCGGATCGGATCCCCGCCCTGGCGGGGGGCCACCCAGAAGTCCACCCAGCTCCGCGGCTCTTTCGGCCTCCTGCCGTACCACGCGATGTAGTCCTCGCCCACCTCCACGCCCCCTTGGACGTATCCGTCGGCTTCGGGAACCAACGTGACGAGGGTCCGGCTCCGGCCCGTCTTCATGTCGTAGACGTCGAACCGGTTCGGCTCCTCGAACGACGGCCCGGCGGTGAGGAGGATCTCGGTGGGTCCGAGCGCGGTGACCGGCCGATAGCCGAGTCCGTCCGCGGACGTCTTCGGGAGCGACGCGACCGCCTCCGGCCACACCGTCCGCGCGTCCCGGACCCTCGCGTCCCGGACCTGCTCGTCGGCGGCGCCGGCCGTCCGCTCCGCCGTACCGGGCGTCACCGACCCCGCGCTCTGCCCGGGAACGTCGGTACGGTGGCCGACTCGGACGACGGCGATGGCCCCCGACGCGACGGCCATGACACCGATCACGACCAGGGCCACCCGGCCGCGCGTCCCGAGTCCACGGCGCCGGGCGCGAGCGTCGCCGAGGCCGGCCGGTCCAAGCGGGTCCTGCTCCGTTCCCACACGTCCTCCATCACGATCGCTCTGCGGTCATCATCGGTGTCGGGGCGAAGGTCATCGGGGCGAGGCCGAGGGCGGCGAGCGCGTCCGCCGTGGCGAGCAGCGCCTCCTGGTCGCCGTCGAGCAGGGCTTCGGCTCGCTCCACGATGGCATCGGCGACCGGGTTGCTGAGATGGGCCCCGACCAGATCCAGCACCTCGGCTTCCCGAGGCGAGATCTCCACTTCTGCCACCACTGCCCCAGTTTGCCGCACCCCCTCCGCGTTCTCTTCCGTGGTGGCCACCATGCGATCCGTGCCGTCGATCCGTGGGCGGTTCCGTGGTCGCCACGGATGTGGAGTGGGCAGGTCGGAAGCGAAGCTGTGCACACCTACACAGCGAGTCGATACGACCCACCACTACAGGAGTGACCATGACCGGCTCTTCCACTCAGGGAATCAAGACCGTGCTGCACCCCGTCGTGACCGCCGCGGGGGCCACCGTGAAGGAGGCCGCGCACGAGGTCGGCGGCGGCCGCCTGGTGGCCACCGTCATCGACCCCGATGGCAACGTCCTCGGGCTGATCCAGGACCGCTGAGCGTCGGCCTGCCCCTATCCGCCGAGTACCGGCCCCCGACAAGACGACGAACCCCTCGCGCAAAGGACCTGCCATGACCTCCTTCGAATCTGTCACCCTGGAAGTCCCCGACTCCGCGGCCGCGGACGCCTTCTACAAAGCCTTCGGTTTGGACGCTTATGTGAACGTACGCGCCTCGGACGCGCCGACGACCGGCTTCCGTGGGTTCGCGCTGTCACTCGTGGTGTCCCAGCCGGGCAACGTCGACGCGGTCATCAGCGCCGCCCTCGACGCCGGCGCCACGACGCTGAAGCCGGCCACGAAGGGTTTCTGGGGCTACGGCGGCGTCGTACGCGCCCCGGACGGGACGATCTGCAAGGTCGCGACCTCGAAGAAGAAGGACACTGGCCCTGCCACCCGGCACATCGACCAGGTCGCGCTCCTCCTGGGAGTGGAGGACGTCAAGGCGAGCAAGCGGTTCTATGTCGACCGCGGCCTGGCCGTGGCCAAGAGCTTCGGCGGCAAGTATGTCGAGTTCGACGCTCCGTCGTCGGCCGTCACGCTGGCGCTCTACCCGCGCCGCGCCCTCGCCAAGGACACCGGCGTCTCCCAGGAGGGCGCGGGATCGCACCGGATCGTGATCGGCGGCGGTGCGGGGCCCTTCACCGACCCGGACGGGTTCGTCTGGGAGACCGCATCCGTCTGATGCAGGCGGCGGTGCGACCTCGACAGCATCATCACGCAGGTGCGGGCCGGTGCCGCCAACGGCGTTCGCAACCGCGCGGGGACTCAACAAGCCGGCGGTGGATCTCCGGGCATGCGTCATGCCGCGGAGATCCACGGGTCGACCGCTACCTGCGGCGCGTCACCGCTTCCTGCAGCTCGGTCACCAGGTCGCCGGGCGGAAGGGTGCCGGCGAACCTTGCCGGTCCCGGCGCTATCGGCGGCTGAACAGGGCCATCCGGCTGATCATGGCCTCGGCGGCGAAGTGGTAGCAGAGCGTGACGCAGCCCAGAACCTCGCGGGGCGTGGCGAAGGTGGCGGCGAGCGTCTTGTCGGCGATCCTGCGCACGCCGGGGATCTGCGCCCCCATCTCGGCAGCGGGCGTGCTCGGCATGTCGATCTCCAGCTCGAGGGTCTCGGGCAGCTGGAGCGGCGCCAGCTCCCCGGCCCCCCGTACGGTCTCCGCCGCCGCCTCCCGGATGAGCCGCCTGGCCTCGGTCGGGGAGAGGCTGTCCGCGGCGGTGTGCCCGTGCGCGATCTTGACGGCGACCGTGCGCACGCCGGGGAAGGCCTTCTCCGCGACGCCGCAGATGACGTCGTCGCCGGTGAGCAACCCCACCGGGACGCCGACCGCGGCGGCCTGCAACGCGTTGACCTCGGCCTCCGACACCTGCCGGCCGTTCAGTCGTACCTCGTAGAAGTGCGAGGAGTAAGTGTGGGCGAGCACGCCGGGCGAGCCGGCGGCGGCGTGGTAGCCGAGGAACATGGCCACGTCGTGCTCGGCCGAGATGCCTTCGGCCATGCAGTCCAGCTTGGGACTGCCGAAGATCAGCCGGGCCCGCGGGTCGAGTTCGTCGTGCAGCAGGTTGTCCATGGTGCCGTGGCTGTCGTTGATCAGCACGCTGTCGGCTCCGGCCTCGAACGCGCCCTCGATGGCGGCGTTGGCCTCGGCGGTCATCAGCCGCTGCGATCGCGGATACCCATGGCCGCCGCGGACGATCTGGTCCATGGTGGCGATGCCGCCCACGCCCTCCATGTCGATGGAGATGTAGACCCGCACTGGCTACTCCTTGCCTCGTCCTTGGCCGTCGTTCACAGGGTGTCACCCCGGAGGGACGGCAGGCTTTGGCGTCGAGACCGAAGCTGAGTGCCCGCCTTGGGTGTCCCGCACAGCCCGGGGGCAGCATCCTCGGCGGGCGGCGGCCGCCACACCCGTGGGGTGCTTCCCCCGACCCGACCGGCCCGGCACCGTGGAGCCCAGCCCGCAGCAGCACCCAGACGATCGGCCGACAACCCCGCGAGGACGCACCCATGGACTTCGGCACCTGGCCCCACCTGCTCGTCGTCGATGTGGAGGGCAACGGGGCCACCCCGCCCGACCTCGTCGAGGTCGCCGCCGTCCCCATCGCCGCCGGACGGCCGGTTCCGGAGTCGGCATGCCGCACCCTGGTCCGGCCGCCCCGGCCCATCACCCGGTTCGCCACCCGCGTCCACCGCATCACCAACCAGGACGTGGCGGGCGCCCCCTCTTGGGAGGAGGTCGCCCCCGCCGTCCACGCGCACCTCCGGCACACGTGGATCGCCGCTCACAACGCCGGCGCCGACTACAACGTGCTGCGCCGCCACCTACCCGGCTGGAAGCCCGCGGGGGTCATCGACACCCTGCGCCTGGCCCGCGCCACCTATCCGGCCGCCCCGCGGTACACGCTGGACGCCTTGCTCGCCTACGCCGCCATCCCGCTGACCGGCGTCGACGGCCGGCGCCACCGGGCGGGATTCGACGCGCACGCCACCGCGCTGCTCCTGCTCGACCTCGCCCGCCACTACCCCTCGTGGGACGCCCTCACCGCGGCGGCCGTCCCGCCGGGCCTCGCCTCTCCACGCCACGAGGAACCAACCTTGTGGTGACACTCTCGCGATAGCTGCCCGAGCGCTACCGGCCCGCGCGCCCAAAGCGCCATACCGTACCGTATGGTATGTCCGAAGCAGGACGAAAGCGACGGGACGTGCACATGGCGCGCAGGCAGGACTGGCTTGAGGCGGGGCTCACGGTGCTGAGCGAGAAGGGGGCGCCCGCGCTGACGATCGAGCGGCTTTGCGGACGGCTCGATCTCACGAAGGGCTCCTTCTACCACCACTTCACGGGCATGGCGGGGTTCAAGACGGGGCTTCTCGCGCACTTCGCGGCGGAGTACACCACCCGCTACATCGACCAGGTGGAACGTTCGGGCGGCTCTCCCCTCGCCAGGCTGGAGCGCCTCCTCACCCTGGTCCTGGCCGAAGAGGACGAACGCTCCCGTGTGGAGATCGCCGTACGGGCCTGGGCGGCGCAGGACGGCGAGGTCCGGGCCACGCAGGAACGCGTGGACGCTCTGCGCCTGGACTACCTGCGGTCGTTGTGGCGGGAGGCCGGCGGCGCCGAGGCCGACGCCGTACCCATGGCGCGCCTGCTCTACCTGGTGCTGATCGGCGCGGGTCAGGTGGTCCCGCCGATGGCGGCGGGCGACCTGCGCGAGGTGTACGAGCTGACCATGCGCCTGGCACCGGCCAGCGGGACGAGAAACCGCGGCCGGGCGGCGGGCGCCGCGGCGACGCCGGAGGCGGACTCGTGAGCGGTCTGCCTCGTGGCCAGTCACCGGCTCCGCTGCGGAGGTTCGGCCTGCCCCGGTTCGCCGGGGTGCGCCCGGAGGTGCCTGCCCGGCCGGTGCTGTCGGTGTCGGGCGTGGTACGAAGGCCGATCCAGATCGACCTCGCCGAGTTACTCGCCCTACCGGGCCGCCGGGAGCAGGTCGGCGACCTGCACTGCGTGACGACCTGGAGCGCGACCGGTCTGCGCTGGGGCGGCGTCCCGTTCAGGGCGGTGCACGAGGCGCTCGCGGCACGGGTGCGTCCGCATCCGAGGTGCGCCTGGGTGACCTTCACGGGGCTGGACGGCTACCGGAGCTGTCTGGCGCTGGCCGACGCGCTCGCCGAGGACGTCCTGCTCGCGGACACTCTCGACGGGGTGCCGTTGACCGGGGATCAGGGCGCTCCGGCGCGTCTGGTCGCTCCCGCGCACTACGGCTACAAAAGCGTCCGGCATGTGTGCGCGGTGGAGTACCGGCTGAGCTACGACCCCGGATCGGCGGGCCCGCTGGGCCACCGCAGGGGCCGGGTCGAGAGGGAGGAACGCAGCGCGCTGCTCCCGGGCTGGATCTGGCGGCGGGTCTGGCGCGGGCTCGTCCCCCGCGTGCGCCGCCGTTACGACGGCGACGTCTCCGACCGGGGATCCGCCGGCGTCTGACTCTCGTCGAATCCGGTCGACGATCGCCATCCTCACCCGCGGTGGTCCCCCCGTGGCGGCAAAAGGGTGGTTTCGGGGTCCCCGGTGTAGACGACGCGCCGGTACCACTCGTTCGACAGCATCTGGGCACGGGCCCGCTCCGGCAGCGTGGTCAGCAGAGTCATCGACGCGCCGCGCTCGACCTCGGACTCGTGCGCCTGCATCGCCGCCCATTTGCGGTCGGCCCAGGGTGTCACGTCGAGGTGGGTGGTGACCTGGTCGTCAGGGACGCCCGGCAGCGTCTGTCCCGGATCGGGGGCGGCTCCGAAGACCTCCTGCCAGTGAGACACGACAACGGAGCGCGGGATGGTCGCCAGGTAGAGAGCGCGTGGTCGCCAGGGGGCGCCGGCGTCGGGGTAGAGCTGGTCGTAACCAGCCGCTTCGACCGCGGCCATCGTGACCCGGTGCGCGTGGATGTGGTCGGGGTGCCCGTAGCTTCCGTACCCGTCGAAGGTGAGCACGACATCGGGTCGGACATCCCTGATGTGTTCGACCAGTCGTCCCACCGCCTCGTCGAGCGGCACGTCCAGGAAGCGCGGGCTGCCAGGTGCGGACTCGGGCTTGTGCGCGTCGGCGTAGCCCAGCAGCCTCGGCTTGTCGGCGCCGAGGATGGCGAGGGAGCGCTCCAGCTCATCGGCCCGGCGGGTGCCCTCCGCCCAGGTGCAGGTCACAACCGCGGTTCTGGCACCCTCGTCGGCGTACCTGGCCAGGGTCCCGCCTGTCCAGATCGCCTCGTCGTCCGGGTGGGCATGCACGCACAGCAAACCGAAGTCCACTACGGTCTCCTCATCACCAATGGCCGCCGATCGCAGCGCCGGCAACCCATTGCCTGTTGATGATCCACAGTGCCAGAGCCACCGGGTTGCCGCGGCGGATCCTGTTGCCCTGCCGCTCTTTTCGCCATCGGCGCGCGGTGATGGTGCCGGCCTCGGACGGTGGGAACCGTGTTCCGGTGATTGCCCGGCTGGTGCAGGCTGACGAGGACACCGTGCGGGATGTGATCCACCGGTTCAACGAGATCGGACGCCCCGTCGCCGCCGCAGCCTGATCAAACGACCCCGGCGGAGAACGTCAGATCCTCGCACTACGGGCGATGCGGTACAGCACGTTCGGACGCAGTGGCCCTTCGGGCTCGGTGGGGTCGTCGAAGTCGTCGGCCGGGTCCCGGGTCATGCCGATCCGGCGCATCACCGCCTGGGAACGAAGGTTGGTGGCCGTTGTGACAGCGAGGATCTCAGGAAGCTCAAGAGTGTCAAAGCCGTGGGCCAGGACTGTCAGCGCAGCCTCGGTAGCGTAGCCCTGGCCCCAGGCCGAGCGGGCGAGCCGCCAGCCGATCTCCACTCCTGTGAACGGCATGTAGTCGTCCACTTCATCCAAGCCGGCGAAGCCGATGAACTCGCCCGTGGCCTCCACCTCAACCGCCCACCACCCGTAGCCTCGCTGGTCGAACTCGGCCTGAAATTGCGACACGGAGGCATCGCTCTGTTCGCGGGTAAGCAGGTCGCCCAAGTGCTCCCGGACCTCGGGATCGGCATTCATCGCCGCCCACGGTTCAAGGTCGGAGTCACGCCATCGGCGCAAGATGAGGCGATCGGTACGCAGTTCGGCCATGCCGCCCAGCCAACATGAGCTCTGGCCCCGAGGCAATCGCTTTTCTTCGTGACACCGCCACCTGGAAACGCAGGTCGCTCCCAGGGTGAACGAAGCGACCACCGACCCGGCGAACCTGTGCGGTCAGAGCACTGGACGAATGGGTTTGCGTGGCCCAGCGCCTCGGGACGGGCGGGTCCGACTCGACCCGCGTGGCGCCGGCCACCACGCGACACTTCTTCAAGCTGTTCCTGATTGTGACCGGCGCATTCTCCGGAAATCATGCGGAGAGAATCGCGCGGACGGCCATTTCCGTGCGGCGATGAATTAACGACGCGGGTCTGTCAGTGCGACCAGACCGTGCTCGGTTGAACGAGCGTCACCGATGCGCTTTCTTCCTCCTCGGCCCCTCGCCGACGAGGACGCCGCAGGGAGTGCCCTCGCCGGGCCTGTCCAGTTCGGCCTGACGAACGGCCTGCATAGCTCCGGTTGATCATTCCGATCCGCACGGATGAGAACGTTTGGCGAGACAGGTGGTTATCAATACGTGGGCGAGGCCATCGTCCCGCCCAGAACGGCGCGGAACCGCGGTGACGCATCGGAGCCCCGAATTCTGTTTCCGAAAAGAGGTAATCAGCCCCAATCGACCCCTTTGCCTGTTACGGGTGTCCGGCCCGGCGTGGCGCGCTCTACCGTGAGGACAGGTCAACCCGCCGTTTCGGCGTCATCCCGGGCGACCGATTCGACGCTCCGTCAATCAGTAGTGACTGAGACCAGGCCGAGCATCCAGCAGGTCCGGTGTCACGTGAGACACAGCCCCGCGCATGAGCGGGAGCGTGGAACCATCACCACCACACGGAGTGATCTTCATGCTCAGACAAGCTCTCGCCGCCGGCGTCATGGTGGCTTCCGCCCTCACCGTACCGATGGCCATCTCCGCCCAGCCCGCGAACGCGTCCGTCGCCCCCTCTGCGATCGCCGCGTCGAACGTCACGGGCTCCGTAATCAGCTGCTGGTCAGAAAAGGGCTGCGGGACCCGGCACTACCGTCATACGAAGACGCGGGCCGTCCGCAAGGTGATCGTCCAGGAGCGCCTCTACGTCGAGAAGCCGAAGTACCGCAGGACCTACGTCAAGGAAGTCCGCGTCGCGAAGCACCCGCGGATGCACCGGGCGTACGTCAAGGAAGTCCGCGTCACCCAGCCCCGGATGCACCGGGCCTACGTCGAGAAAGTCCGCGTCACCAAGCACCCGCGCATGCGACGCGCATACGTCGAACGCCCGATGTACGTCCACCGCCCCACACTCCACAAGGCCTACGTCGAGAAAGTCCGCGTCACCCAGCCCCGGATGCACCGGGCCTACGTCAAGGAAGTCCGCGTCACCAAGCACCCGCGCATGCGACGCGCATACGTCGAACGCCCGATGTACGTCCACCGCCCCACACTCCACAAGGCCTACGTCAAGGAAGTCCGCGTCACCCAGCCCCGCATGCACCGGGCCTACGTCGAGAAAGTGCGCGTCACCCAGCCCCGGATGCACCGGGCCTACGTCAAGGAAGTGCGCGTCACCAAGCACCCGCGCATGCGACGCGCGTTCATCGAGCGCACGACATACGTCCAGCACGCCGTACCCCGCAAGCACGTCATGAAGCGGGCGCACAAGACCTGGTCGTGCAAGTAGTCCGCAGGTCAGAAGTGCCGGTGCCGCCTACGTGAATCCCGCCGGAAGTGCGGACGCCCGCTCACTCTCGCAGGAGGGTGAGCGGGCGTTTTCGGATGCCTCAGCTGTCGCGCCGGGTCTCCGCTTCGACCAGCCAGCTCGGTTTCGCGCGGCGCGGCGGCCGATACAGCCGCTTCACCGCGATCCCGCCGAACACCAGCGAGGCGAAGATGAACAGGGCCATGAGGGCGTCGATCGTCTCGTCCCCCGAGACCCAGGTGTAGGCGAACATGATCGCCCACATGGACATCATGATCGCACCGGGTAGCTGGGCGAAGGGCAGGTTGCGCCACTCCTTCGCGTTGTCCTCGTCGAAGTAGCGGGACGCCCAGGAGCTCTCCGGGCCGCTGCGGACGAACCGGACATGGTTGACGAACCCGATGATTGCCAGCAGGGCGGTGACGAGCACCGCCCACACCGGCGCGTGCGGGTAACCTACCGCCACGCTGATCTCATCCAAAGAGATGGTGCCATCCCTTCTTGATTCCGGACCCGATCGACTTGCCGACGCTGATCGCCGGGCCGCGCAGCTTGTCGTAGCCTGCGATCAACGTGTCGCCCGCCAGGCCGCCGACCAGGCCGCCGACGTAGGCACCCGCGGCTCCGCAGACGGCGGCGAGCACGACCCCGGGGCTGCAGGCGGCTGCCCCGATACTAGCCCCGGCGTAGGCGCCGCCGGCGACGGCCGCTCCACGGATCCCCGCCCGGACGGCCTTCTCGCCGGTGTTGATGTCCTTGCCCGAGTCGTTGTTCCACTGGGTGGCGGCGCCGTCGACGAAGGTCGCCGCCACGCCGAACCTGCCGAGCCACTTGCCGGCCTTGCCCAGCCGGCTACCCCACTTGATCCCGCGGGCTTCCACCCTGTTCGCCTTGGCGTCGTACCAGGAGCTCAAGCCCTTCCAGAGCCACTTGGTCAGCCAGTTGCCCTCCGGATAGCTGACGGATTTGAGCTTGTAGAGGCCGGCCATGACGCGGCCGCTTTCCTTGACGTTCTCCCCCCACGTGCCCAGGGCGTCGGCGGGGCCGCCGAGCCCGTACGCGAGCCAGCCGAGAGCGGTGAACTTGCGTGGGTCGACGCTGCTGAGCGCGTTGCTCTTCACTGTGGAGCCGAAGCTCGGGCTCTGACGATGCGGCGCGCTCCAGCCACCACCGCTGTGGCCGCCGCCACCGCCACCGCCACCGCCGTGGCCGCCACCGCCACCGCCGCGGCCGCCGCCACCGCTGGGTTTGCTGAGGAGGGCCAGCAGGAGCGCCAGCAGCGCCAGCAGGAGCGCCAACGGGTTGCCCCAGAACCTGCCGTCGGGGTCGCTGAAGGTGATCGGGTTGTTGTTGGCGTAGGCATACCCGTTCATCTGCTGCGGATCATGGTTGTCGATCACCGGGTCGACGCTGATGAACCTGCCGGTCGCCGGGTCGTACTCGCGCGCGCCCAGGTGGGTGAGCCCGGTCGATTCGTCGGCGCTGCCGCCGACGAAGCCCTTCTCTCCGGGCCAGGCCCCCGGTGGCGCGCCGCGCACCTGCCCGAACGGCTTGAAGCGCCGCTGGGTGACCTGCTGGGTGGTCGCGTTGATCGCCAGTTCGGCCGTGCCGTTCTGGTCGTCGGCCAGGAAGCTGACGCCCTTGGTGGTGCGCACCGCCACCGCGACGGTGTCGTGGGTGTAGTAGCGGGTGGCCTCGACCTTCGCGGTGGTCTTGTCCAGGCGCAGCTCCATGCCCGGCAGGTAGAGCGTGGTACCGGTCGGGTCGCGGCGGATCAGCCGGTTCCCGTCGGCGTCGTAGAGGAAGGAGGTGACCTTTCCGCCGTCGGTGACCTTGCTGAGGTGACCCTCGGTGTCCCATTCGAGCACCTGGTCGACCGCGCCGATCTTCCTTCTGTCGGTGTTGCCCACGTCGTCGTAGCCGTACTCCTCGACGCGGTTACCGGCGGCGCCGGTCTGGGTGACCGTGGCCAGGGCGTGCGGCCTGGGCTGCCCCGCCGCCGGGTAGCTGTAGTCCCGGACGGTGTCGGCGGCGCCGCCGAAACCGTGCTCGACCTCCTTGGTGCGGTTGCCCGTCACGTCGTAGGCGAAGGACTGCCAGTACGGTGCGACGCCGCCGATCGAGCCGGGGGTGGCCCCGCACGCGGCGGTGCCCTGCGTCCACGCCTCGGTCATCCTGCGCAGGTAGTCGTACTGGAAACACTGGGTGTCCGTGCCTCCCCGGGACACGTCGGAGATCATCGTGATGTTGCCGGCCGCGTCATAGGCGTATGTGGCGTCGCGGTCGACTCCGGCGATGTCCTCGCGGTCGACCCGTGAGGAATGCAGGCGCTGCGTGCCGTACTCGTAGGCGTACGTCAGCCACGTCTTCTTGCCGCCACTCGACAGCTCGTACTGCTCGGGCTTGCCGGTGAGGCTGTGGATCGAGGCCGTCACATACGGCGTGAGGCCCGAGGTGGTGGTGGGCCTGCGCAGCTCGTCGTAGGAGTAGACGACGGTCTCGGCGGGGAGCCCGCCCGCGGCGGGGTACGAGGCCGACTGGACGGTGCCGTCCAGTTTGTACTGCGAGTTGAACTCGTAGCTGCCCGCCAGGTCCCCCTCCACGGCCGGGACGGTCACCGTGGTCCGGATCGCCCGGTACAGGTTGTCGTAGGCGTTGACCGTGGTCGTGTAGGCCTGGCCGCCGACGAACCGTGTCGAGGTGGAAACCTGCCCCTTGCGTACGGTGTCGTAGGTCCAGGAGGCCTGGATCGGCCCGGTCTCGGAGCCCTCGCGGGTCGCGGTCTTGCGGCCGAGCGCGTCGTAGCTCGTGAAGATCTTCTTGCCGCGGGAGTCCGTGGTGGACGTCACGCGGTCCAGGTCGTCATAGGTGGTCTTCGTGGTGCCCTTGTCGGGATCGTCCACCTGGATCTCGCGGCCCCGCTGGTCGTAGACGTGGGTCCAGGTGTTGCCCGCCGCGTCCTTGATGGTCGCCAACCGGCCCGCGGGCGTGTAGGTGTAGGTGGTCGCGTCGTAGGCGCCGGTCGGTGAGTCGCCCCGATACTGGCGGATCTCGACGATCCGGTCCCGCGCGTCGGTCAGCGTGGTCACCGGGGTGTCGCCCTTCGGCGGGTCCACGGAGACCCGGCCGCCCGAGTAGGTGGTGACGGTGCGCCACTTCTCCTGGGTGTCGCCGTTCCCGATCAGGAACCGCTCCAGCGTGGCCCGGTTTCGGCCGTCGAACTCGTAGACCTTCTGCGACTCGACGTTGCCGTCGTACGCGCCGAACAGGGTCGTCGAGGGCGCTCCCGTCGAATAGTACTGTCCGTACTCGCGGCCGACGTTGCCACGGGAGTCGTAGAACTTGTCGGTGATCAGCCGCCCGCCCTTCGGGCCCGGTTCCTGCGTCTGGCGCAGGCGTAACCGCCCGTCGTAGAGCTCGTACGTGGGGGCGGTCTGGCCGCCGTCCGCGGTCAGCTTCCTGGTGCCGATGGCGATGATCTCCCCGTCGACGACCCGGTAGCTGAACTCCAGGTTGGGGGTCTGCTTGCCGGACTTGGATCTGTCCGGCATCCACACCTTGAGCAGCCTGCCGAGCGCGTCGTAATCCATGTCGGTGCGCTTGAGGTTGGCGTCCAGTTTGACGGTCTCGAACCCGAACGCCGGATCCTTGTCCACCACGGTCACGTGCGAGGTGGTCGCGTCGCCCGGCACGGTCGGCGGGCTCGTCGTGCGCACCTGGGTGGTCAGCCCCGCCGTGTCGGTGAACGCGGTGGTGGTCACGTTGCCGAGGGCGTCCTTGGTGGTCACCTCGCGGCCGAAGCCGTCGTAGGTCGAGATCTCCTTGGGCACGTAGGTGGCGGTGGTGCCGTTGTGGGACGCGATCCGTTCGGTCCTGGTGACGTCCCCCTTGGTCGGGGCCGCTCCGAACGCGCCGTTGTCGTAGAAGGTCCGCTCATCGTCGATGACCTGCTTGGACCGGTCAGGCGTGGCCGAGCAGGCGACCGCCACCGTCTCCACCCTGGACGGATATTTCAGCATCCACGCGGTGGTGTTCTGGGCGTAGGTGGTCCGGGTGCAGGTGTCGTCCGCGGTCGTGGACAGGTCGCCCTTGTCCTCGACCTGGGTGGGCAGGCCCGCCACGTTCTCGTGGCTCGTCACCGTCTCGGTCTCGCGCCATTTGCCGCCGTCCATCGCGGTCCATGTGTGGGTCTTGGCGACGTCGACGAGGTTGGCGGTGACGGTTCCCCAGCTCCTGGTCCGGCTGGCGGTCTGGTGGAACCAGGGCGTGTTGACGGTCTTGACCGCCGCCGTGCCGCCCGTGTCCTCGTACACGGTCTCCTTCAGCTGGAAGCCCTGTAACGGGTCCTGGTCGACGACGCTGCCGCCCTCGCCGTCCGAGATGGTGACCTTCTTGACGCCGCCGCTCGGGTTCAGGCGGTCGCCGTCCATGCCGCGCAGGAACAGCTTCTCGGTCTGGGAGCGCAGGTCGCCGATGCCGCCGGTCCGCACCCGGACCCGCCCGTAACCGCGCCACTGCGACCAGGTCTTGTACTTCTCCTTGGTCATCCCGTCATCGTCGTCGTAGTGCCAGGCGGCGCCGTCGAGGTACTCGTAGGTGGTCAACGCGTCCGGCGCCTTGCCGGTCCGGTCGCTCTGTATCACCTGGGCGACGACGTACTTGTGGAACCAGTCGAGTGTCGGGTTCTCGTATCCGGCCGGCGTCCATTTGACCGGGAAGCAGCGCTTGGTGTTGGTCTCCGGCGTCGGCAGCGAGCTCAGGGTGCAGTCGGCATCGGAGTAGTTGATGTCGATCTGCCCGCCCGACTCGTCATAGACCGCCCCGAGCCGGTACTTGATGAACGGCGCGATGTCGTCGCCCTGCTTGTCGACCCGGTTGGGGAGCTGGACATGGTTGAAGGTCACCGGCGGCAGCGCGACGGCGGGTGACGTGGCCTTGCCCGTGTGCGTGATGGACTTGAGCAGCAGGGCCTGGTCGATGTCGGCGTCGCCCCACAGGTGGTCGAGGTCCCAGGAGTCGACGTCCCGGTAGCCGCCGTCGGTCTTCACGACCTGCGTGGTGACCCTGGTCAGCCGCTTGCGCGACCAGAACGTGGGCGCCAGGGTGCCGTGCGTGCCCTTGCACTCGGCGCCGTCCTCGCAGTTCAGGTCGTAGGGGACGTCCGGCCACTTCGTCGGGTTGGCGGCGATCTTGCTGGGGTCGCAGTCGAACGAGCTGGTGGTCAGGCAGCGCTCCGACACGGTGAACGACACCCGGGCCGGCGCCTTGGCCGTGAACAGCGTGTCCGACCGCTGGCCGTACTCGATCCGGTCCAGCCAGCCCCCGCGCACGTACGGGGTGCCGTCCGCGGCCTTGAGGTTGCGGCCGTAGCGGTTTCGCTCCTGCGTGTAGAAGTAGGAGATCGCGTTGCCGTGCGGGTCGACGACGTAGTCGAGGTTCCACTGGTACGCCTGCTGGCACCAGGAGGTGGCGAAGGTGGAGCCGTGACAGGGTTCGCCGGCGTCGTTGCCGAAGACCGGGTGCGTCCAGGCGGAGGCGGTCTCCGGCTTGCCCGAGCTCCACCCGGGCAGCCGGTTCAGCCCGAAGAAGTACTGCACACCGTCCGGCGTGGTCAGCTTCCAGTACTCCCCGTCGTCGTCGCCGTTGGCCTTGCCGGTGTCCTTGAGCCGCTCGATCTTGGTGCCGTCGTCGTTCTTCATCCGCCAGGTGCCGTCGGACGCCTGGACCAGCTCGCCACCCCTGCCGTTCCAGCTGAGCACGGCGTTGTCGTAGGCCCAGCACTGGTCACCCGGCGGGGTGCCCCACTGGTCCTTGGGGGCGCCGTCGTCGGAGCAGGGTTTGTAGGCGCGCTTGATGTACCCGGGCCAGTAGTCGAATCCCTCGCCCACCCAGGACGGCTGGTTGTTGGTGTTGGACGTGCGGCCGTCGATGGAACCGGAGGAGTAGCCGATCTCCAGCTTGGGGGCCAGCTCGCCGGGGACGGGGGGCGTGCGCAGCGGGTAGACCCAGGAGAAGTCGCCCGACTGCTCGGCGACGCTCCAGGTGGCCGAGGGGGACAGCTTCGACGCCTTGTAGTCGCCCTTGTCGCTGGAGTCGCCCGATTCGGCGGCGAGCACGGTCGGCTCCGCCGCCGCGGCCTTCGCCGTGGCGTCCGCCACGATGTCGGCCGAGAGCGTCTCCTGCTCGGTGTTGTTGTGCGCCTCGACGGGCGTCGTCGTACGGCAGGCCGGGTCATCCGGGGTGGTCAGCGCGCAGGCGGGCAGCCTGACCAGGCGCAGGCGGCTTCCGTACGAGCCGCCGTAGGCGGCGGCGAACGATCCGTAGTCGAGCTGGACGCCGACGTCGCCGTCGGCGGTGACGGCGAAGACCACGCCGTCCACGCCCGCGCGCTTCGCGAGCGCCTGGTCGGCGACCTGGACCGTGGCGGTGGTGGCCGTCGACGCGGCGCGCGAGGTGGCCCGGGCAGGGGCCGCCACCTTGACCGGCAGGTCACCCGCCCTGGTCGGCTGGGTGCCGACCTTGGCCTCGGCCCGGCCGGCGGCGGGCCAGGCGGCGCTGGTCTTGGCCGGCCGGCCCGCCGGGTCGGGGGTGCGCGGCCGTCCCTTGACCGGCTCTCCCTTGACCACACGTTCCAGGCTGTCGACCTTGGGCCGTTCCTTGGGCGGCCCGGCCTGGGCCGATGCCTGCGGTGCCACCAGGCAGCCCGCGACGGTGATCAGCACCGTGGCCGCGGCGACTCGCCGTCTGAGACGGCGGTTGGCGAACCCCTTCATGCACAACCTCCCGCCCGGCCGCCTCGTCTGGGCGGCCGGGGGCTAGTTCGGAATTCGGAGTCGTGGGGATGTGATGAGGAAGGGAAGCCCGCTCAGGGGCCGGTCTCCGTGTCCAGCTCGGCTCCGCCGGCCAGCATCTGGATCTGCTCGTCGCTCGCGACGCCCTGGAAGGCCCAGACGTCGTCGATCACTCCTGGCCAGTACTCGCCCCAGACGCCGTCCGCCTTCGTCCGGCCGAGCTGCAGGCCCTTGGTCGCGTTGACGCCGACGACGTTGGACCGCCACGACACCTGGTCCTCGGTCTGCTCAAGCTCGCCGTTGACGTAGAGCCGCATCTGGTCCTGGAAGGCGTCGTAGACGATCGCGACGTGGTCCCACTCGAATCCGGCCTGGAAGGAGGAGTGTTCGGCCGTCGGCCGGTCTGCGCCGGTGGCGTCCTTGTCCGGCATCTCGATCTGGTAGCCGCCCCAGTTGTCCGGGTCGGCGGGGTCGGGCCGGTAGCGGAGGGTGAAGCCGCTGTTGACCGCCCCCTCCTGGCTGAAGACCGTCACGGCCTTGTTCGGGCGGCCGGCCGTGGTCACCCAGCCCGCGACGGTGAAGCTGTTGTCGGTGCGCACCACGGGGACCGCGGTGGCCGCGTAGTCGCCGTCGCCGTCGAGCACCAGGCCGCCGGGCGGGTTGCCGACCCAGCCCGCGCCCTGGTCGATCTTGGCGTTGCCGTTCAGGGTGACGTGCCGTCCGGCGGGGCCGTCGTCGGCCGCGATGGTGAGCGGGGCGCCGCCGGCCATCGTGGCGATCTCCGAGTCGGTGATGATCTGGTCGAAGATCCGTACGTCGTCGATGTCGCCGGGGAAGAAGGAGTCCAGCTTCCCGTACCAGCCGACGCCGAGCTGCACCGGGCCGTTGGCCTTCCACGGGGTGGTGAAGGCGGTGGTCGAGTTCAGCTTTCCGTTGACGTAGAGCCTGATCGTCTTGGCGGCCGCGTCGTAGATCCCCACCAGATGGGTCCAGACCCCGCCCTGCGGCACCGCGGTGGACTGGGCGCGGGTGATCGCGTTGTCCGCGGTGTCCGTGTTGTACCTGTTGAAGATCCACCGGTCGTAGCTGGAGGAGTAGTACAGCTCGAACCCGCTCTTGTTGGTGCCGATCTGGGTGGCGATGATCGACGCGTGTGTGGGTTTGGTCGCGGGCAGCTTCGCCCAGGCCGACACCGAGAAGCTCTTGGTGGTGTCGATCACCGAGCCGGTGGTCTTGGCGTATCCGGTCGTGCCGTCCAGGTGGGCGGCGGTGCCGACCTTGCCCGCGGCGCCGAAGGTGAGGCCGCCGACCTTGCCCGCCGGGTATGTCCCGTTGGCCTCCTCCGCGCGGGTGGCGCCCGCCGGCTCGTCGAGTTTCCAATACGCCTTGCTCTGGCGTACGGCGGACGCGGAATCGTTCAGCTTCCAGCGGGCCGCGACGACCGGGTGCTGGGTGAACAGGTTGCCGACCTCCTCCGGAGTGACGATCCTGTCGAAGATCCGCACGTCGTCCATCTCGCCGGAGAAGAAGGCGTCCAGCGCCCCGTACCAGCCGGCGCCGAGCTGCACCGGGCCGGTGGCGTTCCACGGGGTGGTGAACGCCGTGGTCGCCTGCAGCGTCCCGTTGACGTAGAGCCTGATCGTCTTGGCGACGGAGTCGTAGACGCCCACCAGGTGGGACCACTCCCCGCCCTGGGGCGCGGTCGTCGCGATGGCGCGGGTGATCGCGCTGTCGGCGGTGTCGGTGTTGTACCTGTTGAAGATCCACCGGTCGTAGCTGGAGGAGTAGTACAGCTCGAACCCGCTCTTGTTGGCGCCGATCTGGGTGGCGACGATCGCGGCGTGGTTGGGTTTGACCTCGGGCAGCCGCGCCCACGCCGACACGCTGAAGCTGCTCGTCGTGGTGACCACGGGCCCGGCCGTGATCGCGTAGCCGCTGCTGCCGTTGGCCTGCATCGCCGTCTTGACGACTCCGTCGACGCCGAGCGTGATGCCGCCGTTGACGGTGGCGGGGTAGGCGCCGGAGACGTCGGTGACCTTCGGAGAGCCCATGGGCTCGTCCAGCGGCCAGATGGCTTTGGCCTCGGATCCCGACTTGACCCTGAACGCGTAGCGGGCCGGCTCGCTGGCGTTGCCCGCCGGGTCGAACGCCTGCACGGTGATGTAGTTGAGACCCGCGTGCTCGGGCGCGATGTCGATCGTCACCGGCCCGCCCGCGGTGGACGGCTTACGCTCGTTCGCCTGGGTGGGGTTGCCGTTGATCCCGAACCAGTACTTGACGGCGTCGGGCGCGGGAGAGTCCGCGGTGAACCGGCCGTAGCGGCCCACGCCGTTGTACCACGGGTCGTCCGGGTTCTCCGGATCGGACTCCGGGTAGTCCGTCGAGGTCACCACGGGGGCGGGGGGCACCGTCTTGTCGTAGGTGAAGTAGCAGGCGGTCGCGGAGCCGCTCCAGCTCCACGGGCTGTACTGGTAGCCGTCCCAGGTGCGGACGTACCAGTCGATCGTCTTGTTCTCCGGAATCGTCGCCGGCATCTTCACCTGGAAGGTGGAACCCGACGTCTTCGGGCCGATCTTGCCGGACGTCCACTGGGTCTTGCCGTCCCAGTCGGCCGCGAACTCGGCGTAGACCTTGTTCGCGTCGGCGGAGTCGGGGTCGGTCAGCACCGCGTACAGCGTCGGCGGCACCCGGATCGCGGGCGCCGGAGAGTAGACGCACGTGCCGCCGGGATTCATCGACAGGTCGCTCTGCTTCGGCTGCGGCGGCGGGGTGTTGTAGTTGACCCGCAGGTAGGCGTCGTCGGCGAACCGCTTCCAGCCGGAGGCGGCGGTCTCGGATCCCGCCTTCAGCCCGAAGGTGGTGGTCGACCACTTGCTCGCGGCGGCGTCCTTCACCGCGGCGGTGGCGTTGAACTCGACGTCACCGCCGGGGCAACTGGACGACCAGCCCTTGGCCACGGTCTTGGAGTCCAGCTGCTTCTGCCAGTTGTCCTTCGTGGAGTTCCATGTCGATTTGTCGGTGAACGCCTTGGTCAGCCAGAGCTGGACGGCGCTGGCGGTGCACGAGTACGACCAGGTCTCCTTGGCGACGAAGTCGGCGGAGATGATGGTCTTGCCGGCGTACGCGCTGGTCGGCATCCGGTAGAAGATGCGCTTGACGTCCGAGGCCGCGCACTTCGGGTCGCCGGAGCACAGGCCCATGCCGGAGTCGGCCTTGCCGCCGAACTTGTAGTACGACGTGGTCGGGTAGGCCTTCGACACGTACGCCCAGGCCGTCGCCTTGACCGTCTTCCACACCGGGTCGATGTAGACGGGGAAGCGGGTGTCGGGGGCGTTCAGCAGTGCCGCGTCCGGCTGCAGGGTCAGGGTCTCCCCCTCGACGGCGGTCCGCAGGTCGGCCACCTTCGAGGTGTCGGCGGGTCCGTCCTCCAGCCCGCCCTGCGGCGTTCGCTGGGCGTCCAGCGTTCGCGCCGCGCTCTGGTCACCGGTCGCGCCGGAGTCCCACATGATCGCTTGGGGGGCCTCGAAGACCGCGCCGCCGCTCGCCTGGTCGACGGCCTCAAGGACGCCGCCCTCCTGCTGCGTCCGTACGGTCAGGCTGGAGCCGCCGAGGCCGAAGTTGAGCGCGCCCAGGCGCGCGGCCGCCTCCCGCGTCTTGACGACGAGCGTGTGGGAGAACCCGTCGGTGTCGGCTCTGACGATCAGGTCGACGTCGTCGAGGACCGACCGGTAGACGGCCGAGTCGCCCTGCAGTTCCGGCTCGGGCAGCCCGCCCGGCCAGGTGAGCGCCAGCTCGCGGCCGGCGCGGGTCATCCGTACCAGCGGGCCGTCACCACCACCGGACAGCGACAGATCGATCGTGGACGCCTTGGGCCCGATGGATCCATCGGGGTGCTTGACCAGCGTGGCGTCGGGAGTCACCCAGGAGCTGTCCTGCCGGACCCGGACCGGGCGCAGGTGCTCGACGCCGGTGAGGGTGCCATCGGGGTTGGCGAAGACTTCCCGCTCCTCCCCTCGCCTGGCGAGCACCTCGATCTGCCTGCCGGTCTCGCGAGCCAGCTTCTTCGCCGTCTCGTCCGTCGGCGCCGCCGTGTCGGGCTCGGCGGCGGCGTGCGCGACCGCCGCCACCGGGTTGACGTTCACAAAGGTCGACACGCCGACCGAGAGGGCGGCGGCCAGCATCACGGAAACTGTTTTTCGGAACACCGAGTACCCGCCTCATCAGGACAGGGGGTTGGGACAGACAGGGGCCGGGGCAGCAGAAAGGCCCCGTGTCCCCTGGGAGAGAAGGGGAGGAAACGATCAGCGATCTCAAGTAAGTACTTGCAAGAGCATGTTGTCAAGATCTTGCCGGCCGATCGTCAAGGATTTTCACCCCGGACCGAAAATGGACCGTGACATGATCAGTTCGCGCTGCCGGGATGCCCCCGAGGGGTACAGCAGCAGTGCCCGTGGGCCCACTCTGGCGCGCACTCCGTCCAGCCGACCGGGGCTGAACTTGGGCACAGTGGGGACCACAGCGACATCTCCCTTTTGGGCTGCCGCCCCGGCTCGGCCGGCCGCTACTGGTTTGCTCGACCGGTCCGCCGGGCGGCCAGGTCGTGTGTGCCGGGCTGCCGCCCGGGCCCGCTGACAGACGGCACCCTCGGCCCGCGCGGAATACGCTTGATCGCGACAAGGTTGGGGCGCTTCGTGACGACTTCTCCTGCCCTGACGTCATTCGCCGCGCGTCGTTTCAGCCCGCTCCAATTCGACCCGGAGCACGTCGCTTCGAACGACGAGGTCGATGTGCTCCTGGAAGCAGCGGGCCGCGCACCCTCAGCGGGCAACTCCCAACCGTGGGCGTTCATTGTGGGCAGGCGCGGCGACGGCGTCCACGCCAAACTCGTTCGGCACTTGTCCCGGAGTTCATCCGCCTGGGCACCGGGCGCAAGCCTGCTCGTGGCGAACCTGAGCCAGAGGTTCGTCGAAGACACCGAGATGGACTATTCGGAGTTCGCCCACTACGACCTCGGCCAAGCAGTGGCGCACCTGACTTTCCAGGCGCACACCATGGGCATGTCGGTCCACCAGTTCCGCGCGTTCGATCAAGACGCAGTGGCACGAGAGTTCAGCGTGCCCAGCCACTGGGAGGTCACCACCATGGCTGCGATTGGCGTGCCGACCGCCGAGGCATGGTCGATGACCGGTGCGGGGACAAGCCGTGAGCGCAGGTCTCGGACACAGATAACCTGGGCCCGCGGTTCCTAGCACTCCAGTGACACAGTGAGATCATGGCTGGGATCTGCGCTGGTAGTGGCATCGGCGGGCGATGGCTTGATGGCGGCGTCGCCGGTATGACCAGTGCGGGATCTCTTCGATCCGGCGGTGCCGGGGAGTACCAACCCGTGGACTGCCCAGGCATAGCCGGCGTGAAGCGAATCCATATCGCTCGCCCGTACGGCCAGCCCCATGAACAGACTCGGCTTCCTGGCCCGCTGCGCCCCAGACGCAGTACACCGTGATCGAGGTGGACACCAACGGGGACAGGAAGCCCGACGACTCCTGGGGCATTCTCGCCAGGGTGGGGACGTTCACCTGCGCCTACCCGGCGTCCTCTAGCTCCAGGCTCGCCTTCCGCGCATGCATCAGCACCAAGCCTGGCGACAAGTGCACGTCCGCCGCCTACCGGACCTCCTGGTGGTAGACCCGACGCCTCCGATCATGTAGGCGGGGACGCTGCCGCCGCGCGAACGCTTCGGGCGTACGGGCCTGGAGCAGCGTGGGAGGCTCCACCCGCAGCAAGGCGGCCGGGCGGCCCGCGCAGCGGGCCCACCGAGCAAGGCGCAACGGCCGGGCCAGTCGAGGTCGGACAGCTCGATGACGATCAGACGCCCGGCAAGGTCCCAGGTAGGCGCGGCGGATGTCCCGGCTCATCACTTGTCCGGCGGTCTACGGCGCCGTTTGCGCGCGCTCGCCTTAACCGTCTTCTTCGCCTTGGGGATTCTCCGCCTTGGGGATTCTCCGCCTTGCCGATTCTTCGCCTTGCCGATTCTTCGCCTTGCGGAGCAGTATCCGTGCGGCGGCATCACCCAGCCGGTATTCGCTCGGCCGCCCGGGGATCGCAGCCTGCCCCCTCAGCAGGACACGAACGCGGTCGGTCCCGATCTTCACGTCGTCCAGGAGCTCGACGAGCCTGGCCGCCGTGACCAAGGTTTCCGCCGGCTCCACCTCTTCAGGCCCGGGAGGCGGAGATGGCTTCTCCGTGACTGGTTGCGGATCCTCCGCTGTGGGGCGCTCCTCGGCCGGCGTGCGGGTCGCGATGAGTAACTGTTTGATCCGCCGGTCGATCCGGTCGTCGATCCGGTTGGCGACGCGGGCCTGCACCAGAGTGTCGAGGCGGGTGTTGAGCCGCCGGTCGAAGTGGTCATCGAGCCGCGGTGTGAGGTTCTTGTCGGCCCACAGGTCGGCCCAGGCAAAGAAACGAAGATCGAACTTCTTCTCGATGAAATCGTCGGCTGCGGCGTCGACGTAGGCGTCGAGAAGCTCTTTCAGGTCGGCCTTCGGCAACGCGTCGAATCGGTCGTCGAACCTGGCGTTGAAGTGAGCGTCGATTTGCTCCTTGAGCCCTGCTTCTACCCAGGCGTGGAGCCGTGCGTCCACCCGGGCGTCGAGTCCGCGTTCTACCCGATCTTGGAACCACTCCTCGAACCATCGCCCGACCAGCGCCTTGAGTCCCATGGATATCCCTCGCCAGAAGTCCAGGAAGGTGCAGTTCCACGCACGATACGAAGCGGGGATAAGTCCGGATAGTCGTTACTCTGGGTATGCTTCCGTCTCCTCAAGGAGACAGAACTCGGGGATGGCGCAGCATTTCATTCTGTGAATGAAGGTAGACACAGGTCGTTGAATCCGCGCTTCCGAAGTGGCCCAGTGACAGAGAGCGACGCAGTCCGCATCGCGCCCCCCTCCCGGACCGGAATGGCGCAGCAGGGACAAGATCATGATGCGGCGTTCCCATTTGTTTCCCATTGGCCTCCCAAGGAGGTCGCTCGCGCGGGAAACCGTGATCGTCTCATGATTTTCCGCACGTTATGCCTGGTATCGGGCGCGGACGGGAATCGAACCCGACAGACCGAGGTCCCCGGCCTCGTCGATTCTGAAGATCAACCCCAGAGGAATTTTCAGTCGTTGACTACGGTTGGGCGCGTTCAGCTATCCAGGACGACGGTGATTTGACCCATTGGCAGTCGATTACTTCGGGGGCTGCATTCACGCCTTCTGCTACCCACGCACTAACCACTTGCCCCCCATAGGTGACCGATCGGGCTCGCAATCCACCTTCCCTGCTGGGCTTCGACTCCCGCCGGCAGGGACCTGTTGATCGGACCTTTTCGGTTCAGGTGGCGGCGAGGGTTTTCAGGGCCAAGTCGCGCAACGGCACCAGGCGTCCGCGGGCGTGCCCGTAGTAGACGGCGTTGGTGCAGATAACCAGGTAGCTGCCGGTGTGCGGGGCGAGGTAGAGGCTGGTGCCGGTCCAGCCGTGGTGGTAGGCGAGACGGCCGTCGTCGGCGAGGATCCATGACAGGCCGCGCCGCAGGCCCGGCTCGATGGTCACCTGACCGACGAGGCTGGCGTGCAGCCACTCGCCCGGCTCGGACTGGTCATCGGAGTACGCGGTCAGCAAGTGCTCGGCGTAGCGGGCCAGGTCGAGCGGGGTGGCGAAGACGCCGGCGTGCCCGGCGATGCCGCCGAGCAGGGCGGCGTTGTCGTCGTGGACGCTGCCCCAGACGCGGGGCGCGCACGGGATGCGCTGCTCGGTGGGCGCGACGTCGGGCCGGCGAGCGAGGGGGCCGTAGCAGGTGGAGGTCATGCCGATGCGGTCCCACAGGTCGCCGGCGAGAGCTTCCAGCGGCAGTCCACCCATGTGCGCCAGGGCAAGGCCGAGCAGGATGTAGCCGCGGTTGATGTAGCGGTGGGTGCCGGGCTCGTGTTCCAAGGGCTCGCGGCACAACAGCTCGTGCAGGGGTGCCTCAGCGCCGCGGTAGTGGTCCAGCCGGGTGGCCGCGCGCAGCCCGCTGGTATGGGTGAGCAGTTGGCGGATGGTCGCCTGCCCGCTGGGTGCCTCGCCGGAGATGGCGGGCAGGAAGTCGCGTACGGGCGCGTCGAGTTCCAGCAGGCCGACGTCGAGTAGCCGGCCGACCAGCGGCCAGGTGGCCACCACCTTGGTCAGCGAGGCGATGTCGTACAGGGTGTGCTCGGTGGCGGGTGCCGCGCCGGCCTCCTCGCCGATGGTCCCGGCGGTGATGGCGTGCCGTTCGCCGCCGCGGGTGCCGCAGACGATGACGCCGCCGGGGGTGACACTTTCGTCGACGGCTTGGCGGAGGGTCTCGGTCAGGCGGGTGGTGTCGCCGAGGGTGAAGACTCTGGGCATCAGGCTGCTTCCGTGTCGTCGATGGTGACGTCAGCTTCGAGCGCGGCGGGCTCAGCCGGCAGGTGGCCGTAGTCCCGCTGCGTCAACCACGGAGATGCCGCGGGCGATGGAGAAGCGCGACCAGTGCCGCCTGTTTCTCCAGCGCGATGAGCATAGGAACCTCCCTCGCCAAGTTTGGCTGGGCTGCGCGTCCAGGGTTGACGGTAATGGAAGACCACGGTGCGCAGGCGGCCTGGCCGGGAGATGGCCTCGACGGCCGGCGTGCATAAATCGGTATGTGGAAGATCCCCGGCGAAGGAGCAGGCAGGTCAGGCGCCTACGACCTGCCTGCTCCTTAACGCCTCATCGCACTCAATCCAAGACCATCAGACGTTCAGGTCTCGGCGTTGATGCATACGGCCGTCCCTGCCGAACTCGATGACAGTGTCGACTCCGATCCGCTTGAGGAACGCGAAGTCGTGGCTGATGACGAGAAGGGCCCCGCGGTACGCATCGAGTGCCTCCGCGAGCTGCTCGACGCTGGCGATATCGAGATTGTTGGTGGGCTCATCCAGGGCCAGCAGCTGAGCCGGCGGCTCCGACAAGAGGAGCCGCGCGAGGGAGACGCGGAACCGCTCGCCGCCGGATAGCGTACGCACCGGACGATCGGCGCTGTCGCCCCGCAGAAGAAGCCGGGCGAGCTGGTTGCGGATCGTGCCTGCCGGCGTCCCAGGGGCGACCGACTGCACATTCGCCATCGCGCTCGCATCGTCGTCAAGCCCGTCGAGACGCTGCGGGAGGTAGCCGGCGAGCTCGGTCAGGAGACGCCCATGCGGCCGATCGGGCGCGGGAGCCGTGCCGCGGATGAGCTGCTCGATCAAAGTCGACTTTCCGGTGCCGTTCGCCCCGACAAGCGCGACCCGCTCCGGCCCTTGGATCACGAAGGTGCGGTCCTGGTCATGCAGCTCCGCGAGGCGCCTTCCGCGCGGAACGTCGGGATCAGGCAGGACGAGGGTGATGTGCTCCTCTTCGCGTACGCGGGCATCCGCGGCATCGACTGCGGCTTGGGCCGCCTGGACCTTGTTGTCGAGCGTGGAGCGCAACGAGCCCGCGGACGCCTGGGCCTTGCTGGCGCGGTTGCCCGCCAGGATCTTCGGGATGCCGCCGTCCCTCTGGGTCTTCTTCGCAGTGCGCTCCCTGCGCGCCAGCTTCGTCTCCGCCTCGACGCGCTGCCGCTTCTCGACCTTGAGCGCCTGCTGGGCCGACCGCGCGGCTTGGACCGCCGCCGCCTGCTCCTGCGCTTGGTGTTCCTTCCAGGCGCTGTAAGGGCCGCCGAAGGTGTCGAGGGTGCCGCCGTAGAGCTCGGTGGTGTTCTCCATGCGCTCCAGCAGTCCGAGGTCGTGGCTGACCACGACGAGGGTCCCCGGCCACTGGTCGACGAAGTCGGCGAGCTTGGCGCGGGTAGGCCGGTCGAGGTTGTTCGTGGGCTCGTCGAGCAGGGTGATCGGAGTGCGGCGGATGCGCAGCCCGGTGATGGCGATGAGCATCGCCTCTCCGCCGGAGACCTCGGCCACGCGGCGGTCGAGGTCTCCGGCGGAGAATCCGATCTGGTGCAGGGCTTCGTCGGCGCGGGACTCGATGTCCCAGTCATCGCCGATCGTGTCGAAGTGGCGCTCGTCGACGTCGCCGGACTCGATGGCCCTCATCGCGGCGATGATCCCGTCGATCCCGAGGAGCTCGGCGATCGTCGCCTCTTGCCGGAGCGTGAGCGTCTGAGGCAGGTAGCCGACCTCGCCGAGGGTGTCGATCTGGCCGGTGGTCGGCCGCAGGATGCCTGCGATCAGCCGAAGCAGCGTCGATTTCCCGGCACCGTTGCGCCCGATCAAGCCGGTGCGGCCGGCGCTGAAGGTGCCGTTGACGCCCGAGAGTGCGACGGTGCCGTCTGGCCATTCGAAGGTCAGATCGCGGAGTGTGATGGCGGACTTCGTGGACATGGGTGGTGTTTCTCGTCTTTCTTTTCGTCAGCTGCGGAGGGGCGTGACGGGGATCAGTTCGGTGTTGGCGGCAGGGCGATCGTGGGGTCCGCCGCGAGGTATTTGGCGTGGAGCTGACCGCAGGCGGCATCAATGCCGGCACCGAACTGCCGTCGCCTCGTCGCGTGCACGCCGCGCACGGTTAGTCCGCGCACGAAGGCGTCTACTCGGATGGAGGACGGGGCTCGGTAGTCCGGTGGCGCCCCCGCCGCCTCGTTGTAGCGGATGACGCTGACGTGGAACAGCTCGGGCCGAGACCGCGCGCGGACCAGTTCGGCGAGCGCGGCGAGATGGTCGTTGCTGTCGTTGACGCCGGAGATGAGCAGGTAGGCGAGATAGACCTTTCGGCGGCTCGTGGCGGCGTGCCGGTCGAGGATGTCGAGGTTCTGCGTGAGCGGGAAGCGTTCCTCGAGCGGGATGATGCGGGCACGCTCCTGTGCGAACGGCGAGTGCACGGACAGGGTGATCGTCACCTGCGCGTGTTCGTCGACCAGGCGGGTGAGGTTCGGCGCGAACCCCACGGTGGACACGGTCATCCGTCGTGCGGACATCCCCGCATAGCCCGCGTCGGTCAGCAGGGTGAGCGCGTCGAACACGTGGGGGTTGGCGAGCGCTTCTCCCATCCCCATGAACGCGACACTCGCGGGTCGGGGCAGCCCTTGGCGGGTCCAGTACGGGTGCATCACCTGGGCGACGATCTCGTCGGCGGTGAGGTTGCGGACCAGGCCCACCGCGCCGGTGGCGCAGAAGGTGCAGCCCAGGCCGCACCCGGCCTGCGACGAGACGCACATGGAGTCCCATCCGGCTCGATAGTGAGACACGACGGTCTCGATACGGGCGCCGCTTTCGGACGTGAACAGCACCTTCTCAACCTGTTCGTCTCGTTGGACTTCCAGCGGAGTCAGGGGATGCAGCCGTGAACCGAATCGTTCCGCGAGATCGGCACGCAGGCCGGCCGGCAGCGCATGAACGTCGGCGAAGGTCTCGGCCGTCGAGCTCTGCCACGCGGCGATGAGCTGACGGAAGCGGAACGCAGGCGCACTGGTCTGTGCGAGATGGTCGCGAATGCGCATCCAGCGGCTCCTCGTGGTCAGGACGGTGCTCACGTGTCACCGCCCATCGGAGGCAAGACCTCACGACCCCGGTAGACGCCGCAGTGCCGACATGCGCGGTGCGGCGGGGTGGGCTTGCCGCAGGCGGGGTTCGTGCAGGTGGTGAGCGCCAGAGCGCTCGTCTTCCAGTGGGCGCGACGGTGACGGGTGCGGGAACGCGACGTGCGGTGCTGCATGGCCATGGCCTTTCGCGAGCGGTTTCGAACGCCAGCGGAACTGGCGGGACAACCGACCACGGGCCGTGAGTCACTGCGGCGAGAGATTCGATCAGGGCTGCCGGGGCACCATCCGCGTGCGGCGCTGAACCGCTGCCCGAGTACTGGGCGATGGATGGACGGGCATGGGGAAGATCGAAGTCGCGCGCGTTCGCAGGCACAAACCCAGGACCAAGGTCGGTGCGGTGCGAACGTGCCGGCACGTTTCACGCAGAGGTGTCAACGCCCCGGACGGGCGGACTCACGCTGCTGCGTAGGAGAACGGTCATTCACCAGCGTGGGCATCGCCCACACGGATAAAAGCCACCGGCAGTTCGGTGGCTAGATTCTGTCGACCTCAATCTCCATGGCACCCATCGTAACAAGGACCTCCTATGAGCTCGAACCCGAACGCATCGGGCGACTCTGGCAGGCACCTCCAGCGGATCGCCCCAGGGAGGGACGGGAGGCGCGGCCGCAGTCGGGGTGCCCAGCGCCTGCCCGTCCGGCGCCGGCAGCGGCGCCAACGGCGGAGTTCTCAACCGCTACTCGGCCGAGGGCGGCTACCCCCGGCCGGGACGGCTGCGTCACTGTCACCTACTGACACCCCGGTGTCCCGCGCCTGCTCAGCCTCGCGCGGGGTCAGGTAGTCACCTGTCGAGCCGTCTGCACGAGCAGCCGGACCGCCTCGGCGCCGTCGGAAGGCGGCTCGGCGGGAGCGTCCTCGGATACGGTCGGCGGTTTCAGTGGTGGCCGAGGTGCTGGGCGTCGGGCCAAATTCCGTCCGCAGGCATGTGCAGCCGGTCGGTCATCGACTGGCGCCATTCAGGTGTCGTCGTTGGCTCGCCCCAGTAGTCGGTGACGCGAATGGCCGTGCCGTCTCGGAGTTCCGCGATGCTGACGTTGCGGTACAGGCGGCCGTCGCCGTAATTGCAGGTCCATTCGACGATGTCCTCATCGAGATACAGGCGGCGGCCGACTTCGAGGGTGAGTTCAGGGAAGTTCCCCTCGACTTCGCCGACGAGCTTGCTGGTGCGTACAACCTCACCCATCTGCGGCCACTGGCGTTCGACATCGGATGCGAGAGGTACGCCGAGGACATAGGCCAGGCGAGTACCGCCATTCGATGCTGCTACCGGCTCGCTCATAGCCGAGCCCCTACCCAGAAGGGCTCGTCGCAGCCCCAGTCGGCACGCCCGACCGGCACGACCGGCTCGATCCCATGCTCACCACCCGCGCCCCGTTACCCGCTCGGTCTGCTGTACTGGATTGTGGTTCTGCGTGGGGAACAGCGGGACCACACAGTCGGGCATGATGCGCCCCAGCGCTGCAATGATCGGAGCCGCGGGCTGTGCGGCCTTGCTGTAGGCCACCGGATCGAGGGTCACCGCGGTCTGCCGGAGCTCACCGCGCCTCGACGTGACCCCGACGGGTCCGGCGGTGTTCGGCTGGCATGACCGAACCATCGGATCGGCCGCCCTCCGCCAAGGCGGCCGGGTCTGGCTGCGCGCGACCGCAGAACACCAGGACTGGGCAGGCGGCGAAGCGTGGACGGGCAACCGGGACGCCGCCGCCATCAAGCGTGTACCGAAGCCCGAACTGATCGACCGTGTCGACTGGAGCGAACCTCCGATCGCGATCTACGGCGAGCTCCTGACGTATGTGCCGGACTCGCCGTGCTCTCCCACGCTGGAGCTCACCGCGCCTCTCGCGCTGCGCGTCTCCTGGTGGCTGGAGCTCCGTGCCGCGCTAGATACTCTGGCCGTCACGCCGACCACGCGGGGCGACCACGACCCGCGCGACGCCGTCCGCCGGGCGAAGGACTTCTACGGCCAGGCTTTGGGCGTCCCGGAGCCGGTGCTGCGGACCGAGCACACCGACCTGCACTGGGCCAACCTCACCCAGCCCAGCCTCTACCTGCCGGATTGGGAGTACTGGGGCATGGCGCCGGCCGGGTACGGCGCCGCTGTCCTCTACCTGCACAGCCTCCCGGTCCCGGAGGTCGCGGCCCGCGTCCACGAGGTGTTCGCCGATCTGCTCGACTCGCCGGCTGGTCGTCTCGCTCAGCTCTCGGCCGCTGCGCACATCCTCGACCGGGCGGCCGGCGGCGACTACCTCGCTCTTTCCGGCCCTGTCCGGTCCCACGCGGAGGACCTGCTGCGCCCCGCCGCGAGGAGGTAGGGCGTGCTGCTCACCCGCATTCGCGTCCCGGGCCGCGCACGCGACGAGTGGCCGTTCATCCTCCCCGCCGTCCGAATGTTGAGCGGCCGGGGCCTGCGCTTCACCGCTGGGGTGACCTTCTTCATCGGCGAGAACGGCTCAGGCAAGTCCACGATCGTCGAGGCGATCGCCGACGCGTGCGGCATCAACGCCGAGGGTGGCAAGGCTGGCACGAAGTACGCCAGCCGCGGACCCACCACCATGCTGGGCGAGGTGCTGGACGCCGAGCTGACCGTCGCCGGGTTCCGTCTCCTGGACGGGCCCCGCCTGAAGCGGCGCGGGTTCTTCTTCCGTGTCGAGACGCTGTTTAACCTCGCGCAGAACGTGTCAGGCCGGTACGGCTTCTGGGAGGACGACCTGACTGAGCAGTCGCACGGGGAGGGGTTCTTCACCGTCTTGGACCGGATGGTGTCCGGGCCGGGGCTGTACCTGATGGACGAGCCGGAGGCCGCGTTGTCGTTCAGCTCTTGCCTCCAGCTCATGGGCCTCATGGATCGCGTGGCCCGGCAGGGCGGGCAGATCGTATGCGCCACGCACTCGCCGATCCTCGGCATCGGACGTTCTCCTGCCTGGCCGTCAACCCCACCAGCGGCACGGTGCTTCTGCAGAAGAAGTCGCCCGGCCGGTACGCCTTCGACCGGCCGGACTATGCCGACTTCACGGTGGGCGGCCACTACGAAGCCGGAGAGGAGCGTCCCAGACGGCGTCCGAGAGGTGCGGGAGGAACTCGGCCTCGACATCGCCTACTGGGAGCTACAGCCGCTTGGGATCCGGCAGACCGCGGTGACCCTCGATCCTGGCTGGGTTGAGCGGGAGTTCCAGTACTGGCACCTCCTCCCCCTGGACGCCAGCCTCGAGGAGATACCGCTCGACGACAGCGAGGTGTCCGGGCTCGTCCAGATCGACCTGAGCGACGCGATCGCCCTCGCCGGCGGCGACCGCGTCAAGGTGGCCGCCCGCTATCTTCTCCGCACCGAGGAGGGCCGCGAATACGTGGACGGGACCTTGAGCCGCGACAAACTCATACCGGGCTACCTCGACACAGATGGCGATCAGCTCTACCTGCGTTTGTTCATCGCCGCGCACCGCTACCTCGGGGGCGAGCGGACACACCTCTTCTGGTGACCGGCCAGGGGCTATTGCGTACCGCCTCGGTTAGAGACTAGCCAGCGTGCGGCGAGTCGCGGGGTCGGTCCAGATCCCTCCGCATGTCCTGGGCGCGCTCCTTGATATTCCGATCTCTCCTGTGGCTACGGTAGCCACGACAGCCCCTCAGGCCGAGGAGGACCCGATGCACCGCCGTACCCTCCTGTCCGCCGTGGGGCTAGCGATCCCCATGCAGCTGCTGATCAAGCTGGACGACGCCTTGGCGGTATTGCCGGCAGCGTCCAGCCCTCCGGACCTATCCCGCGTCACCGCCCGGCTCGCGCAGGCGCGAGACCGATACGACATGGGCGACCTGACGCGGCTGATCGCCGACCTGCCCGACCTGCTGGGTGCCGCGCACGAGGCCGCCGACTACCACGCCAGACCGGACGCCTACGCGCTGGCGGCCTCCTGCTATGACCTGGCGACCGTGGCCCTCAACAAAATCGGCAGCCACCAGGCGAGCCGGATCACCGCGGACCGCGCCACAATGCTCGCCCGACTGTCCGGCTCACCGGTCAGTGAGGCCGCCTCAGCTCGGTGCCTGGGCATCGTGCTGCGCCACGAGGGCCGCGCGACGGTTGCCGATCAGGTCGTGCTGCGCGCAATCGCGCTCTTGGAATCCACCGGGCTCGCCCGGCCCTCCGAGGCCGCCACCTACACGCAGATGTTGTGCGCTGGCGCCTACAACGCGGCCCGGCTCGGTGATCGCGACCGTGCCTTGGCGATGAGCAAAGAAGCGAGAGAGGCCGCAGCCCGTCTGCCTACGCTCCCTGGTCAGCGTGTAGCGATCAGCTCCGCTCACGTCACGGGGTACGAGGTCAGTGTGCATTGGCGGCTGGGCGACGCGGGGGCTGCGCTCGACGCCGGCCGCAGCCTACATCCGAGCCAGTTGCCCACACCGGAGCGTCGAGGGCGGCTGCACACGGATCTGGCGCGCGCCTGGTGGCAGTGGGGCAAGCCCGAGCAGACCGCACTCGCCCTGCTCGCCGCATGTCGTGAATCGGTGCCGGAGGTGCGCGACCGCCCGGCTATCCGTTCGATGGCCGTCCAGCTCATCGAGCGGCACTCCAAGGCGTCGGGGGTGCGTGAGCTGGCCACGGCGATCGGCTACCGGCGGGCGTCGCCCATCTGAGACGCCGAACGCCCCATTTCGCGATGTGACGCGGTTGGGGCGCTCTCAAGGCGCTCAAGCCTAGGTGTCGCGCCAGCCACTGGCTCCCCTTCGGCTGGGTCAGGACTTTCCCGGGTCGGCGATCTCGACCAGCTCGACAGGCCACGGCAGATACGCCTTGACCGTCTCCCACCGTCTGAGATCGAGCGTCAAGATCGGCCAGTCGAGGTACTGCGACACAGCGACCGCGTGAGCGGCGGCCATATCCACCGGCTGGTCCATGCGGGCCACAACCTCAGTGAGCCGCTCTGTTTCGGCCTGCGTGGAGATGACCTCTAAGTGGATGTGCTCCAGCACGTCAAGCATCCCGCGGATCACCCGCCGCTGGTCGGGCGATAGCTCCGCCTCAGCGACGGCCAGCGTGACAGCGGGGACGCTCGTGCGGACGTGGCTGCGGTCGAACACAATGATGAGCCTGTGCAGGTCCAGGTCCCTGCGGCCGAGTTCGACTAGGACGGTGTCGTCGAGGACGTACCCGTAGGAGCTCACTGGCTGGCCTCGCGTCGGCGTAGGTAGTTGATCATCGGCTCGGCTTGGCGCTCGGCGCGAGCCATGCCCTCGGCGTCTTCCTGAGCGCGAGCGGCGACTTCCATGTAGGCCATGCGGTTGCGGTACATGTTCGTCTCGTGGTCTTCCAGGAGGCCTTCGAGGACCTGGGCGAGGGTGGTTCCGCGGCCGCGCTCGTCAGCCAGGGCGTTGAGCCGGTCGCGCAGGTTCTTGGGTACCTTGATGCTCGTCATCTCCACAGTCATACCAAAAAACTACCCGGTAGAAGTCCGGTATGAAAACCCTGTCTGTGCCCCGGCCCCCTCGGAGGGACCGGGGCACGCCTGTACAGCTACATGGGATGCGCAGCCGGACGCGCCCGGACGCCAGCGGACGCTACCGAAAAGCGCGGAACGATCTCGAACGCGAGAGAACGATGCCGCCTGATCTCAGGCGGCCGACTCGGTGTCCGATCGGCCCCGCAACCACGCGAGGGCGCCCTTCGCCCACGCCCCGATGCGTCGCAGCAGCCCGCGCTGTGCTGGCCGCATGAGGTCGCCACGCTGGGGGCGGTCGGCGACCGGAACGCTCTCGATCATCGGCTTCGCCGGTGGCGTCTCCACCAACGGCTCCACGGGCGGCTCGGGCACCGGCCTTCCCGGACACGGCCCACCCCTGTGCCTGAAGTGGGGCCTCCGCTCCCCGAGCCGCACCACAGTCTGCACTTGCGTGCAGACGAGGCAGCGGTACTCCCCGTCTGGAAGGTCGCGGGCGGCTTGGACTTTCACACCGTCTGCGTTTTGCGCGTAATCCATGCCGCTCTCCCCTGCTGTACAGGACAGGCCAGGGTCGAGTATGTCCCGCATAGGGGGCTTTGGGCCGTAGCCGACGATCTAGGCTCCGGTCTCCGGTCCGTCACGGAAATGACACGCACTCCCCCCTTGCAGCAACGCAGGTAATCGTCTTGGAAACGCCGTGATGCCCCGCTCCAGGCGTGCGGAGCAGGGCATCAGGGCTGAACGGCAGCGGGGCCAGGTAGCCAGCGAAGTGCCCCCGTTAGATCCACTGGACGCGGACGATGAACACCTTGCCTTGCTCTTCGAGAACCATGTAGGTGACCAGGCCGCGTTCCCCGAACTCCATGGTCAGCATGTTCCCGTCAGGGTTGGCCGCCTGTAGCGGGGCGCCGCTCCGCGGCGCCGTCTTGAGAAGCCTGTACGCGTCGGCCAAGCGCGGGACAGCGTCGGCGGGTAGAGCCTCGATCGCCGCCTGCGCGTGATGATCGGGCTCGTCTAAGACGTATACCTAAAGCTCGACGCCGCGCTCGGCAAACAGCTCGCGCCAGGTCTTGTCGCCCCGCGGGAGTGGGGCGCCGGCGGCGGCGAGTTCCCGGATCTGGGCGGCGCGGTCGTTGACGGTGTTTGGAACGCGTCGTGGCTTGCCGGGCAGTGGCGGAGGCGGACGGGAATCGAACCCGCCAGACCGAGATCCTCGGCCTCGTCGATGTTGAAGATCGCGGGGGCCACCAGGCGCCCAGACGCCTCCACGGGAGAACGTACCGGCGGGCGGGTAAGGGCCATCACGAGCGGTGTTCATGAACCTCCCCACTTCTGTCCAGATCGACCCATGTGAGGCGGCATGACCGGAACGACGACCGAGCCCGGCTCCACATCACAACACGACCCGCCGGTCGGCGGGGTACGACTCACGCAGTACGCCCACGGGGGCGGCTGCGCCTGCAAGATCCCTCCGGGAGAGCTGGAGTCCATCCTGGCCGGCCTCATGGGCGGGCCGGACGACGGCGCGGCGGGCGAGTTGCTCGTCGGGCTGGACGACGGGGACGACGCGGCCGTGGTCAGGATCGAGGGCGGCCGGGCGGTCGTCGCGACGGCCGACTTCTTCACCCCCGTCGTGGACGACCCGTACGACTGGGGGCGGATCGCCGCCACCAACGCGCTCTCGGACGTGTACGCCGTGGGCGGGGAGCCGCTGGTGGCGGTCAACCTGCTGGGCTGGCCACGTGACACCCTGCCGATGGACCTCGTCGCAGAGGTGCTGCGCGGCGGCCTCGACGTGGCGCGGACGGCGGGCTGCCACGTGGCGGGCGGCCACAGCGTGGACGACCCGGAGCCCAAGTACGGCATGGCCGTCACCGGCCTGGCCGACCCGGACCGGCTGCTGCGCATCGACGCGGGCCGCGCCGGGCTGCCGATCTCCCTCACCAAGCCGCTCGGCGTCGGCGTGCTGAACACCAGGCACAAGGCGACCGGCGAGGTGTTCCCGCAGGCCGTGGCCGCGATGACCACGTTGAACCGGGACGCGGCGCGGGCGGCGCTCGCGGCGGGGGCGCGGTGCGCCACGGACGTGACCGGCTTCGGGCTGCTCGGCCACCTCTACAAGCTGGCCAGGGCGAGCGGCGTCACGGCGGTCGTGGACGTGGCGGCCATGCCATACCTGGAGGGAGCGCGGGAGGCGGTGCGGGACGGCTATGTGAGCGGCGGCACCCGGCGCAATCTGGCCTGGGTGGAGCCCCACCTCGATCCGGGGAGCTGCGACGCCGCCGAGCTGCTGCTGCTCGCCGACGCGCAGACGTCCGGGGGGCTGCTCGTGGCGGGCGAGGTCCCGGGCGCGCCGGTGGTCGGCGAGCTCGTCCCCCGCGAGCGCGCGGCGCTGCGCCTGCGCTGACCGAGCGCGGTCGCGAGGCCGAGGAGACGTTCTTCACCGTGCCCGGGTGCCGGCCGGTCCGGCGCCCGGGCATCGGCGGGCAGCCGGACATGAGCACTCACGTCCGTGCAGCGCGTCCGGTATGCGAGGGTCCACCGCAATCTCGGCGCGCCTCGCGAAACGTTACGGTCGCCACGCCGTCAACCCGCGAGAGAGGTGTTGTGGCTCGTGGCGGTAGCCGCGCCCGCGACGCGGTTGAGATGGTGGGCCCTGCTCCCGCCCTCGGACCGCGCCCCGCCCGGCCGAGGCCGGGGCGGGTTGGACCGTTCTCATCGCAGCTCCACAGCAGAGAAAGGGATCATCTTCCGTGCGCACACACTTCAGGACCGCCATCGCCGGGGCCGCTTTCGGCGCCGGCATCACCCTCCTCACCCTCCAGGGCACCGCCGCCGCGTCCACGTCGGCGGCCCCCATGGGCAACGCCCCGACCTGCGTCACCGTCTGGCAGCAGACGGGCACCATCACCAAGACCGGCTACGCCCGGAACGACTGCGGCTACACGCTGAACCTGAAGATCATCTGGGCGCACGGCGTGGACGGGAGCTGCCAGACAGCGCGGCCCGGCGTCACCATCAGCAGCAAGGTGCCGCGCGGCCCCAGGAGCTTCGACGGCGCCAACCGCTGCTGACCCCGCCCATGTGCGGAGGCCGGACCCACTCCGGCCGGCGCTGATGGCGAAGTAGCTCCGAAAGAGGCGGCCCCATGATCACGCAGGTGACCATGGGGCCGCCTCTTCGTTGTGCGCCCGTCATGCGGATGGAGTCATTCGTGTCGTCGCATTCGGCAAGGCACACCGGGGCCGGTTCACCGGACGGCGCTCGCGTCGAGGCGTTCCCGCTGCGGCACCACGGTGTATTTGGGATCGGCGGCGGAGGCGCGGCCCGCCTCGAGGATGCCGAACCGCGTGCACAGCGCCCCGGCGGTCAGCGCGAGGCCGGAGGCCACGGTGGCGGCCCGGCTGCGTCCGGCGAGCAGCGCGAGCAGGCCGCCGCCCGCGCTGAGCGCGCGGGCCGCGCTCAGCAGGCGTCCCGCCCGCCCCTCCCGGTACGGCTCGCCGACCAGGCCGAGCCGCCGTTCCAGCATCGTGGCGGCGGCGGTCTCGGCGGCGGCTCCGAGCGCCGCGACGGCGCGGGCCGGGCCGGCGTCGGCCCGGGGCGTGGTGAGCATGGCGACCGCTCCGGCGCTGGCCAGCGCGCTCCCGGCGAACAGGAACGGCAGCTCCCGGTAGCCCGCGTGCCAGGCGGGCACGGCGGTGTCGGCGACCAGCACGGCCGTGTACGTCGCGGTCAGCGGCCCGGTCACCGCCGTGGCGAGGGCGGCGGCGTCGCCGGCGGCGGGCAGGATCCCGGTCACGGCGGAGGCGGCCGCGGCCGCCGACAGGCCGCCCTGGGCGGCGAGGATCCACGAGCCGACGCTCATCGGGGAGGACGGCTTGAACATGCGGAGCATGTTGAGGAACCGGGTGGGCCGGCCCAGCTCGGCGATCAGGAGGACGGTGCCCCCGGCCGCCCCGGCCGCGGCGGCGATCCGCGTGGTGCGGGCCAGGCGGGGCCGCCCGGTGGCCCGGGCCAGGACCGCCATGAGTGAGGACGCCCCGGACAGCCCGCCCAGGTACAGGTAGGCCGGCATGTGCGGCACGTGCCAGATCGGCCGTTTGATCACTGGCCGCCCGTAGTACGACCGGAACTCCGCGTCGTCCAGCCGCGGCTCCCGCTCGCGCGTGCTGCTGGTCATCGGCACCTCTCCCGCGTCCGCGTCGTCGAGAACGTTCTTCTCCGGTCCCGCGTCATCGCGGCCCGCCCCGTCCGAGGAGCCGGTCGGAGGATCCGAGGAAGGAGAGGGCGACGGCGCCCGCCATCGTGAGCGCGGCGGCCCCGGCCCACCGCCACATCGCGGGCAGGTTCCGCGTGGGCACCACCGGGTCGGGCGGCAGGCCGTACACCTCGGGCTCGTCGAGGAGCAGGAAGAACGCGCCCATCCCGCCGACGCCGTCGTCCGGGCTCTCGCCGTACAGGCGGGCCTCGGTGCGGCCGAGCGCGTGCAGCTCGGCCACGCGGGCGGCGGCGCGCTCGCGCAGCTCGTCGAGCGGGCCGAACTGGATGGAGTCGGTCGGGCACGCCTTGGCGCAGGCGGGTTCGAGGCCGCCGCGCAGCCGGTCGTAGCACATCGTGCACTTCCACGCGCGGCCATCGTCCTCCCTGCGGGCGATCACCCCGAACGGGCAGGCGGGCACGCAGTAGCCGCAGCCGTTGCAGATGTCGGACTGCACGACCACCGTGCCGAACTCGGTGCGGAACAGCGCGCCGGTCGGGCAGACGTCGAGGCAGCCGGCGTTCGTGCAGTGCTTGCACACGTCCGACGACATCAGCCAGCGGCCGTCCGGCCCGATCTGGAACGGCTTCTCGCCCCCGTCGCCGTCGCCGTCGCCGGTCGTGCCGTCGGCCGTCCAGACGGGCTGCTGCTCGATGAAGGCGACGTGCCGCCAGGTGCTCGCTCCGAGCGCGCCGGTGTTGTCGTAGGAGGTCGCCTCGAACACGAACCCGTCGTCGGGGAGCTGGTTCCACTCCTTGCAGGCCACCTCGCACGCCTTGCAACCGATGCAGATGCTCGTGTCGGTGAAGAAACCCATCCGCTCAGCCATGCCGGTACTCCTCGACCAGGCGGAGCAGGTCCGCGCCGCGCGGCCGGCGGCCGGGCCGCACGTCGCAGGTGGTCGCCTTGCTCTCCTGGATGTGGACGTTGGGGTCGAGTGCGAGCGGCATCAGGTCGTTCACGATGTCGCCGGTGACCAGGCCGCCGCTTCCCCATCCCCAGTGGTACGGCAGGCCGATCTGGTGGACGATCCGCCCCTGGATCCGCAGCGGCCGTACCCGCTCGGTGACGAGGACACGCGCCTCGATCGCGGTCCTGCTGGTCACGATCGTGGCCCAGTCGCCGTTCGCCAGGCCCAGCTCGGCGGCGAGCGCCGGCGACACCTCGCAGAACAGCTCCGGCTGCAGCTCGGCGAGGTAGGCCAGCGGCCGGCTCATGGCGCCCGCCGTGTGGTGCTCGGTCAGCCGGTACGTGGTCAGCACGTACGGGAAGCGCGGCGACCGCTCCGGGTTGTACGGCGACTCGGGCCGCGGGTAGAGCCGGCGGGCCGGGTTGTCCTGCTGGGCGTACAGCGGATTGCGCACCGGCGACTCGAACGGCTCGTAGTGCGCCGGGAGCGGCCCGTCGACCAGGCCCGCCGGCGCGTACAGCCAGCCCTTCCCGTCCGCCTGCATGATGAACGGGTCGGTCCCGGACAGCGCCGCCTCGGCCAGGGCGCCCTCCGGCGGCCGGTAGCCCGGCGGCTTGGTCTTCTCGAAGTCGGGCACGTCGGGCCCGGTCCACTCGCCCTTCTTCTCGTCCCAGTAGATGTACGCCTTGCGCTCGCTCCATGGACGGCCGTCGGGGTCGGCCGAGGCCCGGTTGTAGAGGATGCGCCGGTTGGCCGGCCACGCCCAGCCCCATTCGGGCGCCTCGGGGCTCTGTTCGCGCCCCGGCCTGCGCCGGGCCGCCTGGTTGACCTCGTCGGCGTACACCCCGCAGTAGATCCAGCAGCCGCACCGGGTGGATCCGTCCGGCTTGAGCTCGGTGTATCCCGACAGGGCGCCGTCCGGCCCGACGCCGCCGATCTCCCGCAGCACCGCCGACGCCGACGGGTCCCCGTGGACGCCCTCCTCGGGGTAGTCCCAGGTCAGCTCGCGCAGCGGCCGGTCCCTCTCGTCGGAGGACGCCCGCTCCTTGAGCAGCTTGCCGAGGTGGTAGTAGAACCACAGGTCGCTACGGCAGTCGCCGGGCGGATCGAGCGCCTTCTCCCGCCACTGGAGCAGCCGCTGCGTGTTGGTGAAGGTGCCGTCCTTCTCGACGTGGCTGGCCGCGGGCACGAAGAACACCTCGGTGCCGATGTCCTCCGTGCGCATCTCCCCGGTCTCCAGCTCGGGGCCGTCCTTCCAGAACGTCGCCGTCTCCACCAGGGTCAGGTCGCGGACCACGAGCCACTCGAGGTTGGCCAGGCCGAGGCGCTGCGCCCGGCCGCCCGCGGACCCGACGGCGGGGTTCTCGCCCACCACGAAGTAGCCCTTGACGGTGCCGTCGATCTGGCCCATGACCGTGCTGTAGTGGCTGTGGTCCCCGGTGAGGCGCGGCAGGTGGTCGAAGCGGAAGTCGTTGTCCTCGGTCGCCGCGTCACCCCACCACGCCTTGAGCAGGCTCACCATGTATGAGCGCTTCCTGCCCCAGAACCCGGTGTCGCCGCCCGCCCTCGCCAGGTAGTCGTCGAAGGTCTCGTGCTGGTGCGCGTGCGGCATCGGCAGGTACCCCGGCAGGATGTTGAACAGCGTCGGGATGTCGGTCGAGCCCTGGATGCTCGCGTGGCCGCGCAGGGCGAGGATGCCGCCGCCCGGCCGCCCCATGTTGCCGAGCAGCAGCTGCAGGATCGCCGCCGCCCTGATGTACTGCGCGCCGACGGTGTGCTGGGTCCACCCGACGGAGTACACCCACATGGTGGTGCGTTCCCTGCCGGAGTGGGCGGTGATCGCCTCGGCGAGTTCGGCGAAGTCCTCCGGGGAGATGCCGCACAGCTCCGCGACCAGGTCCGGGGTGTAACGCGCGAAGTGCCGGCGCAGGATCTGGTAGACGCAGCGCGGGTGGCGCAGCGTCGGGTCGGTCTTCGGCTTGGGATGCGCCGCCGCCCCGCCCGCGCCGTACTGGTCGGGCCCGCCCATGTCCGCGTGCTCCCGGCCGTGGTCCAGCTGCTCGGAGCGCTCCCCCGCCGCCGCCTCCTCGGTCACTCCCTCGTACGACCAGGTCGCCGGGTCGTACGTGCGCGTCTCCGGGTCGAAGCCGGAGAACAGGCCGTCGAGGTCCTCGGTGCCGCGGTACTCCTCGGACACGATCATCGGCGCGTTCGTGTAGGCCAGCACGTACTCGCGGAAGTCCAGCTCGTTCGACAGGACGTGGTTGATCAGCGCCCCGAGCAGCACGATGTCGCTGCCCGCCCGGATGTTCAGGTACCGGTCGCAGAGCGCGCTGGTCCGTGTGAAGCGCGGGTCGATGTGGAACACCTTCGCCCCGCGGGCCTTGGCCTCGACCACCCACTGGAAGCCCACGGGATGGCATTCGGCCATGTTGGACCCTTGGATGACGATGCAGTCGGCGCGGGCCAGGTCCTGCTGGAACGTGGTGGCGCCGCCGCGCCCGAAGCTGGCCCCCAGACCGGGGACGGTGGAGGAGTGTCAAATGCGGGCCTGGTTCTCCACCTGGATCGCGCCGAGGGCGGTGTAGAGCTTCTTCATCAGGTAGTTCTCTTCGTTGTCGAGCGTCGCCCCGCCCAGGCCGGCGATGCCCAGGGTGCGGCGCACGACCTTGCCCTCGTGCTCCTGCTGCCAGGTGTCCCTCCGGGTCCGCGTGACCCGATCGGCGATCATCTCCATCGCGGTGCCGAGGTCGAGCGGCTCCCACTCCGTGCCGTACGGCCGCCGGTAGAGCACCGTGGTCTGGCGTCCGGCGTGGGTGACGAGCTGCTTGCTGGCCGATCCCTTCGGGCACAGCCGGCCCCGCGAGATGGGCGAGTCGGGGTCGCCCTCGATCTGGCTGACCTTGCCGTCCTTGACGTAGACGAGCTGGCCGCAGCCGACCGCGCAGTAGGGGCAGACGGAGCGGGCGACGCTGTCGGCCTCCTCGACCCGGGGACGCAGCGCGTCGGTGCGCGCCGAACGCGCGGCCTGGCCTCTGCCGTCCTGTCCCCGAAGCTGCCGGATCACCGGCCATCGGGCGAACAATCCCCCATCTGCCATGGTGCGTGTTTTGCCCTGCTCGGCCCGATCTAACCGCTCGCCCGCGCGAGCCGCGGCCAGGTGCCGGGGCGAGTGCCGGGGAGCGAGTGTCGTCTCCGGGTGGGACGCGTCCCCCGGCTTACGCTGGGGCGATGGACTCCGGTTTCGGCTACTTCGCCACGCACGACGCCGTCGATCCCGCCACACTCGCCCGAATGGTCGAGGAGCGGGGCCACGTCGCGCTGATGTTCAGCGAGCACACCCATATCCCGGTGACCGGCGGCGCGCCGCTGGGCCCGGACGGCGGACCGCTGCCCCGCAAGTACTGGCACACGTACGACCCGCTGGTGGCGTGCACGGCCGCCGGGGCCGCCACGACCCGGCTGCGGGTGGGCACCGCCATCTGCCTGGTCCCGCAGCACGAGCCGATCGCGCTCGCCAAGGCGGTGGCCAGCGTCGACGCGCTGACCGGGGGCCGGTTCGAGTTCGGAATCGGCGCGGGCTGGAACGCCCCCGAGATCCGCAACCACGGCGTCGACCCCGCCCGCCGCTTCGCCGTCATGAAGGAGCACATCGAGGCGATGCGGCAGATCTGGACGCGCGCCGACGCCGAGTACCACGGTGAGTTCGTGTCGTTCGGCCCGATGTGGTCGTGGCCGAAGCCCGCGCAGAGCCCGTACCCGCCGATCCTCGTCGGCGGGACCGGCCCGCGCGTCTTCGACCGCGTCCTGGCGTACGGCGACGCCTGGCTACCGAACTACGGCCCGGGCGTCCTGGAGCGGGTGCCCGAGCTGCTCGGCCGCGCGGACGACGCGGGCCGGTTCATCAAGGTCGTGATGCTGTCGGCCCCGGCGGACCCCGCCGTCCTGGAGCAGTGCGAGAAGGCGGGGGTGTCGCGCGTGATGGCGTGGCTGCCGTCCACCGGGCCGGCCCGCATCGAACGCCAGATGGACGCCTTCGAGGCTGCCCTCGCCGACATGCGGGGCGAGTGAGGCTACCTACGCCGCGAGCTCGTCGAGCTCGGCCAGCGCCGCCGCGTCCGGACGCCACGTCCCGGCGGCGGCGTTGGCCCGCACCTGCTCCGGCCGGGTGGCTCCGGCGATGACCGAGGCCACGGCCGGCCGGGCGAGCAGGCCGCCGATGGCGACGTCGAGCAGGCCCACCCCCTGCCGCTCCGCGAACCCGGCCAGCCGCTCCACGGTTTCGAAGCGGGCGTCGGTGAGGTAGTCGGGCCGGGCTGCGAGGCGGGCCCCCTCGGGAGGGGTCGCGCCGCGCCGGTACTTGCCGGTGAGCAGGCCGTTCGCCAGCGGGAAGTAGGGCAGCACGCCGACGCCGAAGCGCTCGGCGGCGGGGAGGAGCTCCTGCTCGACCTGCCGGTTGAGCAGGCTGTACTCGTTCTGCGCCGACACGAAGCGCTCGTGTCCGGCGGCGCGGGCGAGGTGGTCGGCGTCGGCGACCTGCCAGGCGGCGAGGTTGGACGAGCCGATGTAGCGCACCTTGCCCTCACGCACCAGCTCCGTCAGCGCGGCGAGGGTCTCCTCCATGGGGGTCGCCGGGTCGGGGAAGTGCAGCTGGTAGAGGTCGATCCAGTCGGTGCGCAGGCGGCGCAGCGACCGCTCGACGGCCTTGCGGATGTACCGGCGGGAGGCGCGGGCACCCCAGTCGGGGCCGTTCGCGCCCTGGACGTCCGCGCCGAACTTGGTGGCCAGGACCACCTCGTCCCGCCGGCCCTTCAGGACCTCGCCAAGGTACGCCTCGGACTCGCCGTACATGTCGGCGGTGTCGATGAGGGTGATCCCGACGTCCAGTGCGGCGTCCACCACCGCGCGGGTCGCGTCGATGTCGATCCGGCGGCCGAAGTTGTTCGCTCCCAGACCGACCTGCGAGACGACCAGGCCGGAGTCGCCGAGGCGGCGATAGGACATGTCAGACACGGAAACACTCCCCTGTTTCGTCAACGATGCTCATCGCGTACGGCGTGGCGACGCGGGCGGAGCAGCTCCACGACGGCGCCGATGTCGGCGTCGGCCCAGCCCAGCTCGGCCGCCTCCTCGTAGCGCCGTTCGACCAGCCGGGCGATCGGCGGGTCCACCCCGGCCGCCCGGGCCACCTCCACGGCGAGCCGTACGTCCTTGGCGCCGAGGCTGGTGGTGAACCAGCCGCGATGATCACCGCCGAGGATATCGTCGATCCGGTTGTGCGCCGCAAGCGGCACCGTGGGCCATCCGAGGAGGAAGTCCCGCAGCAGGAGGTCGTCCACCCCGGCCGCGAGCCCGGTGGCGACCACCTCGCCGAGTACGGCGACGCTCGACATGAGCAGGTAGTTGTTCAGCAGCTTGAAGACGACCGCGTGGCCCGGGTCGGCCCCGCAGTAGCGGTACGCGGCGAACCCCTCGGCCCAGATCGGCCGCAGGTCGTCGACCAGCTCGCGATCGCCCCCGACCAGCGTGAACGCCTGCCCCTCGGCGACGGCCGCCGGGCCTCCGATGATCGGCGCGGAGACGAACCTGCCTCCCGGCGCCGCCTCGCCGAGCGCCCGCGACGTGTCCGGGGAGACCGTGCTCATGTCGGCGAAGATCGGCCCCTCGACCCCGGCGAGCCGGGTCATGACCTCGCGCACCGCCGCGTCGTCCGCGAGTGAGATCAGCACGGCCTCGGCACCGCGCGCGGCCTCCGCCGGGTCCGCCGCCTCGGTGGCGCCGCGGGCGGTCACCTCGCCGGCCCGGCCCGGCGTCCGGTTCCACACCGTGACGGTGAAGTCCCGCGCGAGCAGCCGTTCGGCCAGCGCCCGCCCCATCCTGCCCATCCCGAGTACCGCGACACGCATGCCGCATCCCCCCTTATCCCCGTTGCCGCCATTCTCCCCAGGTCCGCCGTACGGGAACGTGCCGGGTCGAGCCGCTCCAAGGGAAGGGTCGAACCAGGAAATATCTGCTTTTGCAGCGGAATGCCGGGGGTTGCGCCGGGAACGGTCATGTACTGCTGGCAGGAAACATGTGAACCAGCGGGAGGGAGCCGGGCGATGCCGGAACCCGAGAGCACGACCTGCGCCATCTCCGGCGGCGGCCCGGCGGGGGTGATGCTGGGCCTGCTGCTGGCCCGCGCCGGCGTCCAGGTGACGGTGCTGGAGAAGCACGGGGACTTCCTGCGCGACTTCCGCGGGGACACGGTGCACCCCTCGACGCTGCAGGTCCTGGACGAGCTGGGGCTGGTGGAGGAGCTGGAGCGGATCCCCCACCGCGACCTCACGACGTTCCGCATGATCACGCGCGACGGCCCGTTGATCGACGCCGACGTGCGGCGGTTCCCGTCAACGGGGAAGCACCGGCACGTCGCGATGATCCCGCAGTGGGACTTCCTCACCCTGCTGGTGGAGCACGCCCGCCGCTACCCCACGTTCCGGCTGCTGATGAACGCCGAGACCCTCGGGCCGATCGAACACGGCGGCGCGATCCGCGGGCTGCGCTACCGGGACGCGGGCGGGGAGCACGAGCTGCGCGCCGTGCTGACGGTGGCTGCCGAGGGGCGCCGCTCCGACCTGCGGCGGGCCGCGGACATGATCCCCCTCGAGCTCGGCGCGCCCATGGACGTGCTGTGGCTGCGCGTCTCCCGGCGGCCGGACAGTGACGACGGCGGCCTCACCGCCTACATCGGCAAGGGGGCGATGGGGGCTGCGATCGACCGGGGCACATACTGGCAGATCGCGTTCCTCATCCCCAAGGGCTCGTACCAGCGGATCAAGGAGCAGGGGCTGGAGGGGCTCCGGACCCGGCTGGCCCGGCTGCTGCCGTTCCTCGGCGGGCGGGTCAACGAGATCGACGACTGGGGCAAGGTGGCGTTCCTCGAAGTCGGCCTGAACCGGCTCAGGCGCTGGGACCGGCCCGGTCTGCTGGCGATCGGCGACGCCGCGCACACCATGTCGCCGATCGGCGGCGTGGGTATCAACCTCGCCGTTCAGGACGCGGTGGCGACGGCCAATCTGCTGGCCGGGCCGCTCCTGCGCGCTCAGGAGGACCCGGCGAGGTTCGACAAGACGTTGAACCCCCGACTGGTTCAGCGGGTCCAGCGGCGCCGGATGCTCCCGACGGTCGGCACCCAGTTCGTCCAGTTGCTGGCCCAGCACGGGCTCGTCGGCCGCGTCCTCGACGGCGAGGAGCCGCGGCTGCCCGAGATCCTGAACGGCGAATACGCCCGCCGCCTGATGTCCCAGCTCCTCATGCGGATCATGCTGTACGGCATCCGCCCCGAGCACGTGCGCACGCCGGAGCGGGTCGAAGACCCCCGAACCGCGCACATCGGCAAGAGGACACCGGCCGTACACCGTTGACGCAGCCGTGGCACCGCCTCGCCGGACGTAAACCGCTGACGCGGACGACCCTGACTCGTCCGGGATTCGGGCGTCCCCGACCTAGTGCCGTGACCGGCAAGGTTTGCCCGGACGGAGCGGTGATCCAGGGTGGTGCATCGCAAGGCGGAGGAGGAGGCCGTAGCGGAGCCTACGGCCGACAATCCCGGGCCCCGCGGAAAGTCCGAGCCTGCGAGGACTTTCCGCGGGTGGGGCGTCAACGCAGCGAGGTGCCGCCCTGGGCGACGCGACGGGGCAAAAATTGGCGGGAGGGGCACTAGTTGGTGCAGTCCTGGTTCACCAAGTCCAGGCTCATCTCGTAGACCTTTCCGTGGTTCGACAGGAAGGAGAACCTGGCCTTCGGGTTGCCGGGGACGGCGGCAACGGGGTATTGGCCTGTGGTGTCGAGTTGGGGATATGCCTTCCGGACCTGCTTCATCGTGGAGCCGATCCCGATGCCCTCGGGCGTCTTGACGCCCTTTGGAGCGAAGATGGCGGCGACGCCCAGCTTCTTGGAGATGTAGAGTCCCACGCTGTCGCGGCCAGGGGGGTGCGCCTTGAGGTCCCAGCCCGAGCAGCCATAGCTCCCGTAGGAATTCTTTACGATCTTGTGGGTTGCCTTGGCCTGCTTGAGAGTCATCCCGAGCTGCACGCCTCCGTAGCCGAACGGGCCGAACGTGGCGGTGGCGGTGGCCGCGCTGGCCGCGTTCGCCGCTATGACGCCGGTCAATGCGAGCCCCGCGGCGAGCGTCACCGCCGCGGCCGGGCGTCCCAGCCGGACTACCGTGTGCTTGCGGATTCCACTGCGAAATGTGTTCATATCGCATTGGACTACCGTCCCGCCGACAAGGTTCGCCGCAAATCACATCTGGCCGGCGCCCCGGGGCCGTACGCAGCCGGCCTACGGGTCCACGCACCCTGATCCGCTCCGGCACCACGGCGAGCCGAGTGGGTAGGCACGCCTTGCGACCAGATCAGCGTGGTGGAAAGCTCTGCGCATGTCGATCTTGGTCCGGCCCGCTGAACGCGGAGATGTGCCCGCTCTCGTCCGTCTGCGCCTCGCCAATGCGGAACGGCACAGGCAACTCGCACCCGACACCTACCGGGTTCCCGACGCCGAAGCCGTGCGCCGGCACTTCGAGGAGGTAGTAGAGGACGGATCGAAGGTGCTGATCTCGGTCGCGGAGACGGCGGGCGAGGTGGTGGGAATGGCAGAGGTCGTCCTGCTGGCAGAGCCCCCCGATCACCAGATCCTGGTTCCCCGTCGCGGGGCCGACCTCCACACCGTGGTCCTGGAAGAGCATCGTGGCCGCGGCGTGGGGGCGGCCTTGGTCGCGGCAGCGGAGCGAGCCGCGGTGGACCACGGTGTCTCGATCATCTACGCCGGCATCTTCGCCCGGAACGAGGACGCCGTCGGCTTCTACTCCGTGTCCGGGTTCGGACCACGCGGCATCCTGCTGAGCAAGGAGCCCGAGGTTCCCCCTACGGGCTGATAACACCTGGCCGTGAGTGCCTCGGCGAGCCGCACCTCACGCAGCGAACAGATTCATATCGCGGTCGATCAATCCGACGCTCGAACCGCAGGGAAATTTCCAAGTCGCCCGTCTGGGGTGATTGTCACCTGATATGCGGATCAGTG
>NZ_BBYJ01000028.1 GCF_001528665.1 Microtetraspora malaysiensis | reverse complement strand
AACAGAAACCGCTTCTGATAGTCAGCGTCGCCGTCGTCGGCTTCCCCGTCCGGGTCCAGCACCGCACGCAGATACCGCCCCGCACGCGCGATCTCCGCAGGAGTCGCCTGATCCGCCAGCCCCACCAGAATCGGCTCCGCCAACGCCGCCTGCGCATCCGTCAGCCGCGCGGTCGCCGAACAGATCGCCGTCACCGCACCCTCAGCCAGGCTCCCCTGCGCGAACCGCGCCCGCACCGTCGGCAGGCGGGCAAGCTCGGTCGCCAACGCCAGCACCCGGCCCGCCCCGGCCACACTCATCCCCGCCGCCCCCCGCAACCACGACCGCGTCGAGGCATGACCAGCCCGCTTGGCCTCACCCGCGGCATGCACCCGCTCCACCCGCGCCGCGATCGCCGAGATCAGCCGGTCACGCGCGAACAGCAGATCCTCCGCCTCCGCCAGACACACCCCCGGCGCGTCCGGCACCACCCCCACCGCCAACGCCGACGCGACCTGCCGGACCTGCGCCACCAACGGCCACGACGCCCGACCCGCGTGGGAAGAGCCATCGCCAGGAGTGAGCCCTTCCTGCTCGGCGGTTACAGACCCGGCCTCGCCGCCGCCCGGCCCCTCAGCGGGCGGGAAGGTTTCATCGCCGTCAGAATCCTCGCGGGAACGGCCGGCACCATCACGGCCCAACACCCCCTCGGAAGTGGGGGCGGAAGCGGGAGGCCCGGTGGAGCTCCATGGCTCACCTGTGAGCGGCATCTCCCTGTGGGAACCGTCGCCGCCCGGAACGTGTGGGAAAAGATCCCAGCCGTTGTCAGGGGCAAGGGCTGAACTGCCGTCCGATCCCCGGGATTTCACTTTCGAGGTGATGTGCTCCCACCAGTCGGCATCGCATGGACCAGGTGAAGGTGGGCGCTCATCTGGCGGCGAGAAAAACACCGACGATCCAAAGGATTCCGGCACGCCCGCCTCCTCTCGGTCGCATGGTCAATCGAATGCGTATACGAATAATGGCACATGCGAACGGGTGTTCGCAAGCTTTTTTGAGTGAATGGAGAGACGGTTTTCTTGGCGAGAATTCGCAATAAGTCCCTTTTGTGGAATAGGTGATTGCCTGATTTTTCCAGACAGACGGGAATTGGTGAAAAGTGCTTCATATCCCCGGTCTTGTCCGCTTTGTCGTGACTGGCGGCAATTGTGGAGAGTGTGGCCCGATTTGAAGGTCGACGATTTGAATGTCGAGATTATGGAAGGGCGGCATTCGCCCCGGCCAGAAGAGACCCTGCGTCGGTCACGATGTCGCCGTCGAACCAGGTCACGCTCCGGAGCTTCCACGACACCATCGAGTGACATGAACAGCCCGGCCACGCGGCCTGCTGCGCCGTCCGTAAGCGTTCACCGGAATCGAGGGAGGCGAAGCGGGCTGCGCGGGGACCGCAGGTTCCTGCCGGCGACGTGACCGGCCCGGCCAAGGTTCGGACACCCCACTACCTTGAGCGGCCGACTGGTGTCCCAATCGGCCGAAAGTACCGTTCGCGCGGCGCCGGCCGTACCTTCGGCCGATACCGAGGCCAGGGTCGGGTCCGCAGGATCAACCCATGACATATCAACATCCCAGTCCGGTGCTGAAAGCCGAGGGCCAGGCCAAGAAAGGCAAGGGTTGTCCGGCGCCGGCCGACCGTCGTCCGAGTAGTGGAAAGCCGAGGCTGCGCACTCTGGTCCTGCGGGGCGGACTGGCCGCCGTCGCCGGGCTGCTCACTCTGGCGGTCCCTGCCTCCTGGGCGCCGGCGTCCGCCTCGCCCGCGCTCGTGCCTGCTTCCGTCGGCCCTTCGGCCACGTCGAGCAGCACACCGTATCTGCCCAAGCCGACCGGTCCCCATCCGGTCGGGACGACGTCCCTGCATCTGAAAGACGCCTCTCGCCCCGACCCGTGGGTCCCCGGGGCCAGGGTGAGGGAGCTCATGGTCTCCCTTGGTATCCGGCGAAGTCGCGGAACGGGCGGCGCGCACCGTACGTGACTCCCAAGGAGTCGGAGCTGATCCTTGAAGGCAAGGGGGTGACGAGCGTGCCGTCCGAAGTGCTGAGCAGGACGCGGACCAACGCGTTCAGCGACGCGCCCCCGGCGGGCGGTAGGCGTACCCTGCCCCTTGTTGTGATCTCTCCGGGTTTCACCGACCCCCGAAGCTCGCTCACCGCCCTGGCCGAGGAACTGGCGAGCAGAGGTTACGTGGTAGCCGGCATCGACCACACGTACGAGACCTTCGCCACCACCTTCCCCGGCGGGAGGCTGACCACCTGCGCCGCATGCGAGCTCGAATCCGACGACTTCGGTAAGAAAGCGGTGGAGAACCGGGCGGTCGACGTCTCCTTCGTGCTCGACGAGCTGACCGGCCCGCATTCCACGTGGAAGGGCGCTTCGTTGATCGACCCGTCCCGGGTCGCGATGGTGGGCGCGTCCCTCGGAGGTGCGAGCGCCGCCGAGACCATGCTCAAGGACTCTCGGGTACGCGGCGGAATCAACATGGACGGCTTCATGTTCGCCCCGATCCCCGCGAGTGGGCTGGCGCGGCCGTTCCTGTTCCTGGGCCAGACCGTGCACAGTCCAGGAGGACAGGACACCACGTGGGATCGTGACTGGGCGCACCTGACCGGATGGAAGCGCTGGCTCGTGGTGGCCGGAGCGGTGTACGCGTCCTTCACCGACTATGACCTGCTGGCCCAGCAGATCGGCGTCAACCTCGGCGGTGACCTCTCCGGACCCCGCGCTGCGGAGATCACCCGCAGGTACGTCCGGGCCTTCCTCGACCTGCACCTGCGTGGTAAGGCGCAGCCCCTGCTGGAGAAGCGGTCGGCGCGCTACCCCGAGGTCAGGTTCTGCGCTCCGGAAACGAAGACCTGCGCGTAGCAGGCCCTTGACGGCATCCCGGGCCACCATGGACGAGAACCCCTCGTTGCGCACGTGATCCACGACCCCGACCTACTTATGGGCCGGGGTCGTTCCCGGGTACGCCGCGCCGGCGCTTGGGGCCCACGGGAACCTGGGCAACGTGAGCAGCCATGGATCCACCGGTGAGCTCGCCGGACCACCCGCGGGGGACCGAACTCGGATCCCGGTGCTGCCGACCGGAGAGAAACCGATGCGCCGCGGTAGGGCAACGGCGACGGCAACCGCCCTATAAGAAGTCCGAACAAAATGATTTAGGACGCGACCGAAGGCGTTGTACGCCGATCGGGGCTATGACCATGACAAGTACCGCCGGATGGTCTGGGCCGCAGGGGTCGAACCGGTCATCGCCCGCCGTGGCACCCCGCACGGATCCGGCCTGGGTGGGCATCGCCGGGTGATCGAGCAGGCGATCGCCCGGTTGCGTTGGTTCCGCCGCCTGCGCATCCGCTGGGAGATTCGCGACGACATCCACGAAGCCTTCATGATCCTCGCCGCCGCCATCATCTGCCGGCGACCGCCTCATCCACTGATCGTTCCGAGAGGACTTTGCATAGTGGTCGGGCCCGCGCAGCCTCACAGCCGGGATCTCAGCACGTCGATCTCACAGCCCGGCGCGAACGGGTCGAAGCCGTGTTCGACCAGCCAGCGAACATTCAGCAGGCTTCGCAGCGACCACCACGCGCGGATCACGTCGAGGTCGACGTCGGTGCCGTAGCCGGCGACGACGTCGCCGAGGTGCTCCTCGTGTCCGAGCGTCAAGGTGGCGAGGTCGTACAGGGCATCACCTTGGCCTGCCTCGGACCAGTCGATGATGCCCGTGACCTCGTCGCCGTCGACGAACACGTGATCGATCTGCAGGTCGCCGTGCGTGAAGACCGGTGTCCACGGCCGGAGCGCGGCCTCGGCGACCTGGCGGTTGCGGGTGACCAGGTCGGCGGGCAGGACGCCGTTCGTCACGAGCCACTCGCACTCGCCATCGAGATCCGCCGCCAACTCGTCGAGGCCCCGGCCGGCCTGGCCGGGCCTGGGCGGCAACGGCACGTCGTGCAACCTCCGGATGGCGGCGCCCGCCGCGGCCCACGCTGCCGGGGACGCGGTCGACGGCTCGCCGAGGCGGCCGAGCGCCGTCCCCGGGACTGCGGCGATCGCGAGCACCGGCGGCTTGTGCCACAGGACCTTCGGGGTAGGGACCGGCGCCAGGGCCATCGCCTCGACCTCGACGTCGAGGCGCGCCTGATCGGCGTCCACCTTCAGGAACACGTCGCCGACGCGCAGGGTCGCGCGCTCGGAATGGGCGACGACCACTTTGACCTCATCCATGGGCGACCAGTATCCCGGGGATGATCGTCGACGTCACCGGGTTTATCGCGTGCGATTGCGCGGCTGACCGCGTCCCGCTACCAAGCGGCCTCGTGCGCGACACCGACCGCCGACCAGGTCAAGTCCACCACTCTTGTTAGGAGGCCTAAGCCCCTATATAGGGATAAAGGGGGATTGGTCTACGGGATTCCCGGGGAAAGCGCGGGCTCTGGGCTGAGTCTGAGAACTCTGCAGGGACGTCCGATTTCTCCATCATTCGGGTGAAGTCCGGTTATCCGTCCACACTGTACGGAAACGGATCGGCGTGTGTAGGGAAATCGCGCCAAACCGCGGATTCCGATGATGGTGTAATTTACCGGAAGTAATCCACTCCAATCGCCATCGACGCTCCGCGGTCTTTTGCCGCTCCGGGGATTTTCTTGCGATCAACCTGATTCTTCGGCGGGTACGCACGGTCCCGTCGCTTCAATGGAAATCTTTCGGGTCGTGACCGGCTGACGCCGCGTTCACCTGTGTGGGCGCTCGTCAGCCGGGGATCCGTCTGGGGATTTCGGAAACGCTCAGTGCGTTTTCCCTCCGCAGTGGATTTCGTATTGATGCCGACATGTCCGGTGAAGGTTCACGCGAGTCCTTTCAGGAGAATCCGTGCAAGGTTTTTCTCGACGAGCACCGCTGGTCGCGGCGCTCGCCATGGCCACAGCGGCATTCCTGGGCGGCGTCGCCCAGGCAGACGTCACCGCCTCGGCCACGGGCCTCCGGCCGCATGTGCTGCCGACCCTGGAGAGAACGCCCACCGCCAAGCCCACCGCCAAGCCCACCGCCAAGCCCGCCGTCGCTTCGAGGCCGGGAACCGTCGCGCCCGGTGTCGCTTCGAGGCCGGGAACCGTCGCGCCCGCCGTCACTACGACGCCGGGAACCGTCGCGCCCGCCGTCGCTCTCACGCCGAGAACCGTCACGCAGGTCTGCGGCCTGCCCTATGTTCAGGGCAATCCGAACCTCGGCCCGTTGAACCTTCCGCAAAACGGATGGCTGGCCAAGATCCTGAAGGGCTACGTGCCTCTCGGCGGGCTGAAGCCGATGGAGTTCATCGATCGCTACTGGAACGAGTCGGCCAACGGATGGCGCTATCCGACGGACTTCGGTTTCGCCCATTCCGGGGGCTACGGCAACGGCAGGCCGCTCATCTCATCGGTAGTCCTCCTGGTTGGGACGAAACTCGACCGCTTCGGCGGTGAGGGCGGATCGTTCCTCGCGCCGTACGGCACGCCGTACGTACGGAGGTCCCTCCCGCCGAACAACCTGAACACGTTCTCCGGCGACCCCGGGCACCCGTGCAACTATCACGCGTACGAGGTCGTCAGGGCGTTCACCGTCGACGCCGGGCCGGCCGCCTCCGCGTTCCAGCAGCAAGGGGTCGGCAGGCAGTACCACCTGCTCAGCAGGTACATCCCTGAGGCGCCGCAGATGCCCGCCGAACTGCCGGTGAGCTGGCTGGTCGCCAATGGATACCTCAAGCGGCTGAACTGATCGGCCTCGCCCGACCGCATCGCCCCTCCCGGCTTCTCGACTGCCGGGAGGGGCGCGCCGCCGACTATGTGGCCTTCCTGCCCAAGGGCGGGAGGGCCGTCGGCATTCATGCCGGAGAACGCGTCAATGACGGCTCGGGCCGCGTCCCCAGGGGATGAGATGCCGAAGCTGCTGGTCGATCGGTGGTGCGCCGATGCGGTTGTCCACCTCGACGTACGGCACGGCGGGCGGCTCGTTCACCCGGATGGCCTGGAGGTACTCCTCGAACCGTTCGAGCTTCTGGCCGTCCCTGGGCAGCCCGCGCTCGACCAGCCGGGAGCGCAGGGTGGGGCCGTCGGAGCGGACCCACAGGAGACGGACGGGAGGTCCGCCCAGGTCGGTGACCCAGTGACGCCACAACTCGGCGTCATGGACCTGGGAGGTGAACGGCCCGCTGAGCATCACCGGGCAGCCGTGCGAGCGGATCTCGTACGCGGTGGCGGTCAGGCCGTCGTATTCGTGGCGCTTGATGTGCCGGTCGTACCAGGGGCCCTCGCGCTCGCCGCCGGGTCTGCCGTAGGCGGCGAGGGTGGCCTCGACGAAGGCCCCGTAGACCGTGTCCTTGTCCAGGAGGGCGGGCACGGGATCCAGACGGCGCAGCAGCGCCGAGCAGACCGTCGACTTGCCCGCTCCGGGAGGGCCGGACACGATCCAGACGGGCGGTCTCACCACTCCATCATGGGTCATGTCCGGCGCGCGCGGCCCTTGGCTTCCCGACCTGGGGCCCACATCGCCGCGCTCGCGATCCCGTGGGCCCCGGACGCATGGTCTGGGCCGGTCAGAACCCGCAGATCTCCGAGAGAGAGTCCGCGGCCTTGTTGTTCGGCGTCGGGGTGACCGGACGCGTGGGCCTGCTCGCCGTGACTCCGGCGGAGGGGGTGGCCGCGGCGCTCGCGGTCGGCGAGCCGGAGGCCGACGCGCCGCCGGTCCCGGTCCCGGTGCCGCTCGGGCTCGCGGTGACGCCCGCGGCCGCGGTGCGGCTGTCCGCCGTGGACTCGTGGAGTGCCTTCCGGGTGAGCAGGCGGATCTTGGCCCAGTCCGGGTTGCCGGTGTAGATGGTCGGCGGCACGAACTGAAGGCTGGTGATCTTGGCGTCCTTCACCTTCAACCCGACCGGGACCAGGTGCTCCAGGAGGTCGCGCGGGATGTCCGTACGGAACATGTGCCGGGCGGCCGCGGCGATCCTGTCGAAGTTGCGGAGTACGGTGGCCGGGCTGGCCTGCTGGGCGAGCGCGCCGATCACGCAACGCTGGCGCGCCATGCGGGAGAAGTCGTCGCTGTCCACCCGGGAACGGCCGTACCAGAGGACCTCTTCTCCGTTCAGCTTCCGGTTGCCGGCCTTGATGGTGCCGGCGGTGCCGAAGTGGCCGCCCCACTTGATGTCCTGCTCGACCCGGATGCGGAGCCCGCCGATGGCGTCGATCAGCCGGGCGAACCCGAACATGTCGACCATCGCGTAGTAGTCGATGTTCAGGCCGAGCGTGTAGCCGATCGCGTCCTTCAGTGCCTCGGGGCCCCGGTTCTTGCCGCCCATGAGCTGGGGGTTGTTGTCGGCGTAGTACCAGACGGCGTTCAGCAGGCCCTGGCCCTCGGCGTTGAACCCGTTGGGGAACTGCTTGTGCATCGGGCTGCTCGCCGGGAACCGCACGTACTGCAGGTTGCGCGGCAGGCTGAACAGGACGGTGTTGCCGGTGACGAGGTTGACGCTGGCCACCGTCATCGAGTCGGTGCGCACACCTTCGCGGTTGCCCGCGGCGTCCGCGCCGATGAGGAGGAAGTTCACCCTCTTGCGGCCGTTCCACGGGTCCTCGGCCCTGATGGGGGACGGGCTCGGGCCGCCCGGCTGGGGGACGAAGACGTCGTCGAGCAGGTCGCTTGTGGTCTTGATGTAGCTCGCGGTCAGTGCGAACGGGGACATCACCGAGACACACAGCACGCCGACGACGATGCCGGAGACGACCTGGCCCTTGCGGGGCAGGCGCTCCGGGCGGAGCGCCATGTACGACATCGCGATCAGCGCGAACCAGGCGAGGGCGCCCGCGCCCGCGCCGATCATGACGGTGGTGAGCGTGCTCTGCCGGGCCGCCGCGCCGAGGTTCTCCAGGAACTGCAGGCCGTAGATCACCGCCGCGATCAGCAGCGCGCCGAAGAGGGCCAAGACGATGAATCCGGTACGGCGTTTGCCCGCCCGCAGGTGGGCCGCTCCGGGGACGATCGCCGACAGCGCCGTCCAGCCGATGAGGGCCGCGGTCGTCACGGGCTTCCCGTATCGGGGACCCGGCCCCTTGGCCTGCCGCTCGCGCGGGTCTCCCTTCGGGCCGCCGGCCGCCCTCGGGGGCTCCTGGCCCTCGATCCGCGGTCCCTGGCCCCCGGTCTGGGGTCCCTGGCCTTCGATCCGCGGTCCCTGGCTGTCGTGCCGCTCCGCGCGGCCGTCCCGTTGCGGGGCCCGGCCGTCGCGCCCCGGGCCGCCGGAGCGCGGGGGTTCCCCGCCGCGTGGCGGGGGCGGCGTCTGCGGACCTCCGGCGGTACGGCGGGAAGACTCGCGCCCGGAGGCGTCCGGCCCCTGCTGTGGCGGTCGCGGCCCGCGCGCCGGGCTGTTCGGCCCACTGCCGCCGCCCGCCCGGTCGTGGCCCTGTCCCGGAGCGCGGTTCCCTCCTGAGCCCGCCGGGTTCCGCTCGGGCCCGTTCCCGTGGCCGGGATTCCCGGCTTCACGACGGGGAGTGCCGGAGGCGCGCTCGGGGGTGTCGCCACCCCGTTTGGCCTCTCGTGGCCCGTCCCCGGGCGGACGTCTCCGGGAACGCGGTTGCGACGGGTCCTCTGGACCGTCTCCGGCCTCGTCCATGGCGTCCCCACGGCGCATGGTGAACCGCTCCCGTCTCGTAGGCAAATGCCGGGTATCTGAAGTTGCAAGAATTGACGACGGATTCTAGCCCCATATCCCCACAAGGCTGACAGAAGCCAAATAAAGGACGATGAAGGCGCTGAGTGATGCATCGCGGAGTGCGGTGACCGCCGTGGTCGCGCGGCCGCGCGGCCGCGCGATCGCCCCTTCGTGCTCCCGGGAGACGGAACGGCGGACGCCCCCCGGTCACGGCCGCCGGCGGCTCAAGCGGCCCCCGGACGCGGCGAGGCGGGAAGGCGCCCGCCTCGCCGCGGCGCGGAGGCGTGATCTGTGTCAGGCGGGACTCAGGAGATCGAGGACGCGCCGACGACAAAGGTGTTGCATTGGAAGGCCTTCTGGCGCATGTATCCCTGCCGGAACCACGCGTAGTTGTGGGCGAGGTTGCCGTGGTCGCGCGGGTAGCCGGGCTGGTCGCCAAGGGTGCCCCAGACCGACATCAGTGAGTTGCGCTGGCTCGCGTCGATCGGATAGGTCGCCTGCACCGACCGCATGAACATGCCGGCGAAACACGTCGCCTGCAGCTCGTGCCGACGAGTCAGCGCCAACTGCGTGTTCTTGGAGGACGTGGCGTTGTAGAGCCGCCACTCGTCCTCCGAGATGCCGGTGATGGTTTGGATGTGGTGGCCGTACTCGTGGGCCATCAAGCTGGTGTAGTAGCCGTGCCAGCTCCCCATGGAGCCGTACCCCTTGACGGTCGCGGATGTCGAGACGTAGATCGTGTTGTTCTGCGGACAGTAGAACGCTTGCGAGCTCCCGATGGGTGGGTAGTCGCCGCACGCGCCGCGCCCCCTGCCCGCTGCGATCATGTAGTCCGGGGGGCTCCAGGTGATCCCCACGCGGGTCAGCATCGGCTTCCACGCCCGTTCCATGCACTGCCCGGTCCTCAGGATCAGCGCCTTGAACTGGGCGTGGTTGTAGATGTTGACGCTCCCCGCCGCGCACCTCGTCGCCGGCAGGGCTCCGGCGAGGTAGACGCTGTTGGCCTTCACGGTTCGGTTGACCGGCTTTGACGTCGGCTCTTGCGTCGGCTCTTGCGTCGGATGCGATGTCGGCTGCGATGTCGGCTGCGATGTCGGAGGCGACGTGGGTTCCGACGTCGGCTCGGATGTCGGCTCGGATGTCGGCTCGGATGTCGGCTCGGATGTCGGCTTGTCGTACGGCGGAGGGGAGAAGGTGTACGAGGGCAGTGCGACCGGGGTGTAGCCGCTCCGCGAGCCCTTGAGCAACGCGGCGCCCACGACGAGCACGACGAGGGCGAGCGCCATCACGCCCAGCAGTCCGCCGACGATCGCGCCCGCGCTCGACTTCTTCTTCGGCTGCCAGGCGGGCGGCGTGTAGCGGGGCGGGCCGTACGGCCCGGCCGGCCGCGGGGGACCGGGCGGGTACGGAGGGCTCGGAGGCTGCGGCTGGGGTGACCAGCCTGTCGGTCCCGGGCCGTACCCCGGTCCGGGCGAGGGCTGCGGAGCCCCCGGCATCCCGTACGGCATCCCGTGCGGCATCGGTCCCGGCATCTGCGGGGGCATCCCGCCCGGCCCGACCGGTGGCGCCCCGTGCGGAGGTCCCTGCGGCGGCATTCCGGTCGGACCGTACGGCGGGCCCTGCGGCGGTGCGGGCGGTGGGTACGGGGCCCCATGAGCGCCCGCCGGAGCGGCCTGCGGCGGTGGTGGCGGGTAGGGCGGCCCCTGTGCCCCGGGAGGTGGCGGGGGGAATCCCGGGGCCGGTCCCGGGTACGGATTCCCGCCCTGCGACGGCGGTGGAGGGTACTGCGTCGCCAAGTTTTGCCCCCTTGCTCCGAAATATCGGGCAAAACCATACTCATTTCACATGCGTAACGGATGTCGCAGTAAGTGGGAGCGGAGGGTAATCAGCCGAGGTGATCTCTGCGGTGTTCCGGAATAGCCGGGCCTATCTGCCCCAGCTTTTCTCGCAACCCGCACTGTCCCGCGCGATCCGGGATCTGGAACGCGAGCTGGGCCTGACCCTCTTCGCACGTTCGGGGCGCCGGGGCGGACGCCGTACGTCGTGAAGACGTGGTCGAACTCCCTGCGCCGGGGGCTTCCCGGGGTGGGCAGCAGCGGCACGGGCTCGGGGAGGCCGCGCCGGTCGCGGTCGAGTCCGATGACAGGGCCGGCTGGCTGGGTGTGGTGAAGGACGCGGGCGCGTATCTGCTCTGGCAGCCCCGGATGCGGCGAGGCGGGAAGGCGCCGCCTCGCCGCGCGCGGAGGCGTGGTCTGTTCGGCGGGACTCAGGAGACCGAGGACGCGCCGACGGCCCAGGTGTTGCACTGGTAGGCCTTCTGGCGCATGTATCCCTGCCGGAACCATCCGTAGTTGTTGGCGGTGCTGCCGTGGTCGCGCGGGTAGCCGGGCTGGTCGCCCAGGTAGCCGTAGGCCGACAGCAGCGAGCTGCGCTGGCTCGCGTTGATCGGATAGGTCGTCTGCACCGACCGCATGAACATGCCGCCGAAGCATGTCGCCTGCAACTCGTGCCGACGAGTCAGCGCCAGCTGCGTGCTCTTGGACGACGTGGCCTCGTAGCGCTGCCACCACTCATCCGAGATGCCGGAGATGTTCTGGATGTGGTGGCCGTACTCGTGGGCCATCATGCTGATGATGTAGCCGTGCCAGTTCCCGAACGAGCCGTACTCTTTCACCAATGCGGACGTCGAGGCGTAGATCGTGCTGTTGCGCGGGCAGTAATACGGCACGTTGCTCCCGGGGGACGGGTAGTCGCCGCACGCGCCGCGCCCCTTACCCGGCGCGATCATGTAGCCGGGGGCCCGCCAGGTGATCCCCACGCGAGCCAGCGTCGGATTCCACGCCCTTCCCATGCACTGCCCGGTCCTCAGGATCAGCGCCTTGAACTGGGCGTGGTTGTAGATGTTGGCGCTCCCCGCCGGGCACCTCGTCGTCGGCAGGGCTCCGGCGAGGTAGACGCTGTTGGCCTTCAGGCTCCGGTTGACCGGGCGCGACGTCGGCTCCCGCGTCGGCTGGGAGGTCGGCTGGGACGTCGGCTGGGAGGTCGGAAGCGATGTGGGCGGGGACGTGGGCTCCGATGTCGGCTGGGACGTCGGCTCGTCGTACGGTGCGGGGGAGTAGGTGCTCGTGGGCAGCGCGACCGAGGTCGGCGGGTCGTCCCTCCCCGAGCCCTTGAGCAACGCGGCGCCCACGACGAGCACGACGAGGGCGAGCGCCATCACGCCCAGCAGTCCGCCGACGATCGCGCCCGCGCTCGACTTCTTCTTCGGCTGCCAGGCGGGCGGCGTGTAGCGGGGCGGGCCGTACGGCCCGGCCGGCCGCGGGGGACCGGGCGGGTACGGAGGGCTCGGAGGCTGCGGCTGGGGTGACCAGCCTGTCGGTCCCGGGCCGTACCCCGGTCCGGGCGAGGGCTGCGGAGCCCCCGGCATCCCGTACGGCATCCCGTGCGGCATCGGTCCCGGCATCTGCGGGGGCATCCCGCCCGGCCCGACCGGTGGCGCCCCGTGCGGAGGTCCCGGAGGCGCTCCCTGCGGCGCGGCGTACGGGCCACCGGGAGGCATCCCGTACGGCGTCCCGCCGGGCACTCCGGGGGGCGCTCCCTGCGGCATCCCCTGCGGCGGCATTCCGGTCGGACCGTACGGCGGGCCCTGCGGCGGCGTGGGCGGCGGGTAGTGGGCGCCCTGCGCGCCCGCCGGAGCGGCCTGCGGCGGTGGTGGCGGGTAGGGCGCTCCCTGTGCTCCGGGAGGTGGCGGGGGGAATCCCGGGGTGGGGTCCGGGTACGGATTCCCGTCCTGCGGCGGCGGTGGAGGATATTGCGTCGCCAAGTTTTGCCCCCTTGTCCTGAAATATCGGGCAAAACCTTACTCATTTCACATGTGTAACGGATGTCGCAGTAGGCGGGAGCGGAGGGTAATCAGCCGAGGTGATCTCTGCGATGTTCCGGAATAGCCGGGCCCATCTGCCTTAGCTTTTCTCGCATGAATCTGCAGCAGCTCCGTTATGTGGTCGCGACTGCGGAGCACCGCACCATGACCGAGGCGGCCCGGTCCCTTTACATCGCGCAACCCGCACTGTCCCGCGCGATCCGGGATCTGGAACGCGAGCTGGGCCTGACCCTCTTCGCGCGCTCGGGGCGCGGCGTCGTCGTGACGCAGCAGGGGCGGCGTGTGGTCAAGCTCGCCCGCGAGGCGCTCGACGCCGTCCGCGAGATCGAGACACTGGCGGCCGGCGAGCAGGCGCCCGGCGCGGAGTTGCGCATCGCGGCGACCCCCAGCCTCGAACCCGGGCTCGCCGGGCGGCTGCTCCCCGCCTACGCGGCGGAGCATCCCGGCATCCGCGTGCAGATCGTGCGCTGCGACGGGCGTGACAGCGTGGTCACCGCCGTGCGCGAGCAGCGCGCCGACCTCGGCCTGACCGACCTGCCCGTGCCGACCGACCTCGTCACCCATCCCGTCGAGCGGCAGGAGTTCGTGCTCATCTCGCCGCCCGGGGCAGGCCTCCCCGAGCCCGTGCCGCTCGCCAGGCTGAACGGCATGCGCCTGCTGCTGCCCACCCCGGGAAGCCCCCGGCGCAGGGAGTTCGACCACATCTTCACGACGTACGGCGTCCGCCCCGTTGTCGCGGTCGAGTCCGACGACAGGGCCGGCTGGCTGGGCGTGGTGAAGGACGCGGGCGCGCACCTGCTCTGGTACCGGGCGATGGCCGAGCAGGCCGCGCGGGCCGGCCTGGAGGTGCGCGCGCTGAGCCCGGCGCTCAAGAAGGTCATCGCGGTGGTGCACGCCCGGCGGCGGCTTCCGCCGATCGCACAGGATTTCGTCGCCATCGCGGAGGGCGGCTCCGCCGCGTAGCTCCGCCGCATCGCTTTGCCGCGTGGCTTTGGAGCGCTCCAAGAGCCACCGAGGTCCGCGGCGGCCCGGCGCCGCCCGCAGGGGACGACGGTTTTGATCGTCTCTTCAGCTCGCGGAGGTACGCTGACCGGGATGTCTACTCTGCGCCTTCGCGGCCGGGCCTTCGGCCCGGGTGACCACGCGATCATGGCGGTGGTCAACCGCACGCCCGACTCCTTCTTCGACAAGGGAGCGACCTTCGGGCTCGGCGCCGCGCTCGACGCGGTCGCGCGGGCGATCGACGGGGGAGCCGACATCGTCGACATCGGCGGCGTCAAGGCGGGGCCGGGGGACGAGGTCGATCCGGCGGAGGAGATCCGCCGGGTGGCCGACCTCGTCGCCGAGGTCCGGGCCCGCCACCCCGGCGTGATCATCAGCGTGGACACCTGGCGGTCCGAGGTCGGCGAGGTGGTCGCCCAGGCCGGAGCCGACCTGCTCAACGACACCTGGGGCGGCGTCGATCCCGCGCTCGCCGGGGTCGCCGCCCGGCACGGCATCGGCCTGGTCTGCGCGCACGCCGGCCGCGTCGAGCCGCGTACCCGCCCGCACCGCATCGCGTACGACGACGTGGTGGCCGACGTGATCGGCTACACGACGGCGCTCGCGGAGCGGGCGGTCGCGGCCGGTGTGCGGCCGGACGCGGTGCTGATCGACCCGGCGCACGACTTCGGCAAGAACACCTGGCACTCGCTGGAGGTCAGCCGCCGCCTCGACGAGATGGTGGCCACCGGCTGGCCGGTGCTGGTGGCCGTGTCCAACAAGGACTTCGTCGGCGAGACGCTCGGCGGCCTCCCGGTCGAGGAGCGCCACGCGGGCACCCTCGCCACCCTGGCCGTCTCCGCGCTCCAGGGGGCGCGGGTCTTCCGCGTCCACGACGCCGCCGCGGCCCGCGCCGCCCTGGACGTGGTCGAGCGCCTGAGCGGCTGATCCGGCGCCCCCCGCCGCCGGCCGTCAGGAGTACATCGCCGACAGGAACCTGACCAGCACCGCCTCCCGGGTCGCGGCGGGCAGCGCGTCGAGGACGGCGTTCACGACGGCCATCCCCTGCGAGCCGCCGCCGTCGAGCGCGATGCCGACCGAGGCGGCGAGCTCGGTGAAGGTGGCGTCGTCGAGCGCCTCCAGGTCCACCGAGGCGATGAGCTCCGGCAGGCCGTCCGGCACCGCGGCCGGCCCGGCCAGGCGGGCGGCCTCCGCCGACTCCGCGATCACCTTGAGCATCTCCTCGACGCCGTGCAGGGTGACGCCGGTGACGGTGACGTGCAGGTTGGCCGGGATCCCGGCGTACGAGAGCTGCGGCTGGAGGAACCAGCCGCGCCCGCGCGCCTCGTCGGCGAGCACGAACATGTCGATCGCGCCACCGGGCGCGTCCGGGTCGGCCGCGATGGCGACGAGCGACGACTCGGGACGGCCGAGCACCCGCAGCCCCGGGATCGCCGACACGCCCTCGACCAGCCTGCGCGTCGCCTCCAGCGTCGTACGGCCCAGCTCCAGGTAGCCGTCGCGGCCGAGGGACTGGAGGGTGGCCCACGCCCCGCCGAGCGGGCCGGCCGAGCGCGAGCTCTGCACGGTGGCGTTGATGATCGTGTATCCGGGCCAGGCGGCGGACGCGAAGTAGGCGCGGCGGCGCAGCGCGGCGTCCGCGAAGAGGAGGACGGAGGCGCCCTTGGGCGCGTAGCCGAACTTGTGCAGGTCGCAGGAGATCGACGTGACGCCGGGCACGCGCAGATCGAACGGCGGGATCTCCGCGCCCGCCTCGCGCAGCCAGGGGAGCAGCCACCCGCCGACGCAGGCGTCCACGTGGCAGGGGACGCCCCGCGACGAGGCGAGCGCGGCGACCTCCGCCACGGGGTCGATCACGCCCTGCGGGTAGGACGGCGCGGAGACCACGACGAGGATCGTCCGGTCGCCGATCGCGGCCTCGACCGCGGGGACGGAGACGCGGAACGTCACCGGGTCCACCGGCACGGGCACGACCTCGACCCCGAGATAGTGGGCGGCCTTGTGGAACGCCGGATGCGCGGTCACCGGGAGCACGAGCTGCGGGGCCCGTTCAGCGCCTTCCCGGGCGCCTTCCCCGGCGTCGCCGGGTGCGCTGTTCCCGGCGGCCGTGCCTCCGGCGGCCGTGGTCGCGCGCCAGTGGTCGCGGGCCGCCTTCACCGCCAGCATGATCGACTCGGTGCCGCCGCTGGTGAAGATCCCCGGAGTGGTCGCGTCGCCGCCGAGCAGGTCCGCGACCGCGCCGACCACCTGCTTCTCCAGCGCCACCATGCTGGGGAACGCCGTCGGGTCGAGCATGTTGACCTCGAGCATCTCGGCGTAAGCCCGGTGGGCCGCGTCGTGGATCTCGGGACGGCCGGTGTCGTACACGTAGGCGGTCACCTTGCCGCCGCGGACGGGCAGGTCGCCGGCCTTCAGCTCGGCCAGCTCGGTGAGCAGCTCCTGGACCGGGCGGCCGTACTCGGGAAGCATCGGATCTCCTTGGGGGACGGAGGGACGGAGGGGGCTCCGATCGCTCCGATGCTAGAGAAGGTACGCGGCGGGCGGATCTTCGGGCAGGCGGCGCCGGCGTCAACCGGACGTTTAGGGGCTCGGCGAGGGGGAGGCGGGGGGCGTGGGGCTCGGCGAGGGCGAGGGCGAGGGAGAAGGGGAAGGGGAAGGGGAAGGGGAAGGGGAAGGGGTGAACCCTGTCGGGCTCGGCAGGGTGGAGGCGACGCCGGCCATCTGCACCGGGACGTTGCGCACCGTCACCTCTCCGGCCTGCTTGAACCGCATCTGCAGCGTGACGTACTGGCCCACGGTGAGCGGCCGCTCCAGGCCCTGCAGGGTGACCGTGTACGGGCCGGTGCCCACCCACACGAGCGCGAGCGGCGGCACGCGGACCTCGGACTGCGACATCGAGACCGACCTGGCCACACCCTCGGCGCGCACCTGGACCAGGCTGTCCTCCGCGCTCCCGGCGTTGATCAGCGAGAAGTAGACGGGGGTGGAGGAGCCCGCGGCGGCGGCCGCGGTCGGCGCCGGGCCGACGATCGACACGTTCCTGATCTTGATCTGGCCGACCTGCGTGTTGGCGCCCTCGGTCGTCGGGTAGTACTCGGGCGGTGTCGCCTCGGTGCCGCACCCGGCGCCGGACAGGACCAGGACCGCCGCCGTCGCGGCCCACCGCAGCCGTCCCCGTACGTAGGCCATGAGCCACACCCCCAACACGATTTGTGATGACCTGGACACACAACGTATATGTCGTGCCGTGGCGGAACTCGCGCGGCCCCGCCGCTCAGGCGCAGCCTTTACCCGGCCACGGGCCCGGGGGCGACGCCTACCGGGACGTCTCGGGAGCCGCGAGGGGCAGCCGTACGACGGCGCGCAGGCCCGGGGCGGCGTCCTCCAGATGAACGGTGCCCCCGTGGGCGCGCACGGTGTCGCGGACGATCGCCAGGCCGAGCCCGGCGCCACCCTCGTCCCGGCTGCGCGCGCTGTCCAGTCGGGTGAACCGGTCGAAGACCCGTTCCCGGTCCTCCGCCGGGATCCCGGGGCCGTCGTCGGTCACGGTCAGGACCGCGACACCCGCTCCCGTGGCGCCCCCTCGCGCGACGCCGGCCGTGCCCCTGCCAGGAGCCGATCCGGAACCGGACCGGGGAGTTCCGGCGCCGGGCGGCTCCGCGCGCAGCGCGACGACCACCGTGGACGTGGCGTGCCGCACCGCGTTGGCGACCAGGTTCGTCAGCACCCGGCCGAGGTCGAGGGCGTCGCCGTCCACGGTGACGCCGGGGGCGATGTCGCCGGTGACGCCGTGCCGTTCGACCGCCCGCTCGACCAGCGCGGCGAGGTCGACCGGCTCCCGGCGGGCGGTGCGCCCCTCGTCGAGGCGGGCCAGCGCCAGCAGGTCCTCGGCCAGCCGGGACAGCCGCATCGTGTCCTCGAGCACGCCCTCGGCGGTCTCCCGCCAGTCCTGCCCCTCCGGGTGGCTGAGCGCGACCTCCAGTTGCAGCCGGATGCTGGCCAGCGGGCTGCGCAGCTCATGCGACGCGTCGGAGATGAGCGCGCGCTGCCGGGCGTCGGCCGCCTCCAGCCGGGCCAGCATGTCGTTCAGCGTCGTGGCGAGGGAATGCACCTCGTCCCGCGACTCGGGCACCGGCAGCCGCCTGGCCCGCGCCGTCCCGCTGATCTCGGCCGCGCCTCTGCGCAAAAGCGCGATCGGCCGCAGCGTCCTGCCGATGACCAGCCACGACGCCGCCGCGAGCAGGACCAGAAGCAGCGGTGTCCCGACGATCAGCACGTGACCGGTGGTCGTCAGGCTGCCCTGGACCTCCGTGAACGACCGCGCCGCGATGACGGTGCGCCCGGCGTCGGCGCTGAGCACCCGCGCCCGCAGCGGGCCGGGGATCCCGTACGGCCTGCCGTCCAGGAACACGGGACGGCCCGAGCGTACGGCGCGCTCCCGCCGATCCGCCCCGAGCAGCGGGACCAGGCGGTCGGTGCCCGGGGTCGCGTTGACGATCCGCCCGGAGGAGTCGAGCACCTGGACGATCGTGTTGTCCGTCGTGACGATCCGGTCGCCGAGCCGTCCGTCGTCGGCCAGCGCGACCACCTCGCGGGCGCGCTGGTACACCTCGTCGTCGATCGTGCCGGCCAGCGCTCTGCCGAGGACGCCGACGAACACGTACGCGGAGGCCGCCAGGGCGAGGGCCAGGACCGCCGAGGCGGTCGCGGTCAGCCGGAACCGCAGGCTCCTGCGCCGCCACCATCCGGCCGGGCCGCTTCCGGGCCTGCGACGGGGCGGCTCAGTTTCCATCGCCGACCAGCCGGTATCCGGCGCCGCGCACAGTCTGGAGCGTGCTCCGCCCGAACGGCGTGTCGATCTTGCGGCGGAGGTAGCCGACGTACACCTCGACAACGTTGGGGTCGGTGTCGTAGGTGTCCCACACGTGTTCGAGGATCTCGGACTTCGAGACCACCTCGTCGTGCCGTCGCATCAGGAACTCCAGCAGCGAGAACTCGCGGGGCGTCAGCTCGATGGGCGTCTCGCCGCGCGCGACCAGGCGGCGCGCGGGATCGAGGGACAGATCTGCGGCCCGCAGCACGGCGGGCCGCCGGGTGCCGCCGCGCCGCAGCAGCGCCCGCAGCCGGGCCACCAGCACGACGTACGAGAACGGCTTCGCGAGGTAGTCGTCGGCGCCGAGGTCGAGCCCGTCGGCCATGTCGTACTCGCCGTCCTTGGCCGACAGCATCAGGATCGGCACCCAGTTCTCCTCGGCGCGCAGCCGCTTGCACACGTTGTAGCCGGACAGCTTGGGCAGCATGATGTCGAGCACCACGACGTCGTACTCGCCCGTACGGGCGCAGTGCAGGCCGTCCTCGCCGTCGTGGGCGAGATCGACCGCGAACCCCTCCGCCTGCAGGCCCCGCTTCAGGGCCGCCGCCATCCTTCGTTCGTCTTCGACAACCAGCACCCGCATTGCCCCATCTTGGCGGGTTTCTCCTGAGATCCGGCTGAGAGCCCTCTCAGGTCGTCTCAGCGTCGGCTCAGGTTCGGGCGCGCAGGCTACGGAACGTCGGATCGACCGGATCCGATGACAGTTGTTCCGTTTCGCGCGGGAAACCGGGTGATTCAGCACAGTGGAGGCATGACATGCGTAGTGGAACACGCGCCGTGAGGTGGGGCGTGCCCGTCGCCGCCGTGGCGGTGGTCGCCGGCGTCGTGGCGGCCGGGCCGGTGATCGCGGCGGTCCAGGGGGAGCCGTCCCTTCCCCGTCGCACCGCCGCCGAGCTGCTCGCGGACGCCGCCGAGAAGTGGCAGTCGGGACGGCTGCCGCAGATGTCGGGCACCATCGTCGAGACCGCGTCCCTCGGACTGCCCGCGCTGCCGGCCGCCGGCGGTGCGACCTCGCCGCTGGGCCTGCTGTCCGGCTCCCACCAGGCCAAGGTCTGGTACGGCGGGCCCGACCGGCTCCGCCTGATGGTGCCCGATGAGATGAACGAGAGCGACCTCGTCGTGAACGGCGACCAGGTGTGGTGGTGGGACAGCGCCGCCAACACGGCCACCCGGGTCAAGGGCGCGCCGGACGGAGCCGGGCGGCCGGACGCCGTGCCGTACGCGAAGACGGTCACCCCGGCGCAGGCGGCCGAGGAGGCGCTGCGGGCGGCGGGCACGGACACCGAGATCGCCATCAGCGAGGACGCGACCGTCGCCGGCCGCGCCGCGTACCAGGTGGTGCTCACGCCCAAGGAAGCCGGATCGCTGGTCAAGGAGGTGCGGCTGGCGATCGACGGCGAGACCCTCGTCCCGCTGCGCGTCCAGCTCTACGCGAAGGGGACGGCGGAGCCGGCGTTCGAGGTCGGCTTCGACTCGGTGACGTTCACCCCGCCCGCGGCGGAGAACTTCGCCTTCACACCCCCGCCCGGGGCGAAGGTCGAGGAGACGACAGCGCCGTCGATCGCGCGCGGACCGCACGGCAAGGACGGCAAGGACGGCATGGACGGCGTGGACGGGCATGACGGCGCCGCGCCGCGCGTCGTCGGGGACGGCTGGGACCGGGTGGTCGTCGTGTCCCTTCCGAAGGGCTTCGAGGGTGACCTGGCCGGGGCGGCGGACCGGGCGAAGGGCGCGCGGGACGGGGACGGCGTCGCCTCCCTCGCGAACGGCATGGTGAAGGTGGCCACCCCGGTCAGCGGGGAGTGGGGGAGCGGGCGACTGATCCGGACGAAGCTCGTCACGGCGCTGCTCACCGACGACGGCCGGATGTTCGCGGGCGCCGTCACCCCCGAGGTCCTGTACGCCGCGGCGGCGGCGAAGTGAGCGGGGCACGGCGGGCGGCCCCGTGAACAGGGCGACGAAGGCGGGGCCGTCCGGCGAGGCGGCCCCGCCCCACCCCGACGACCACGGGACCGTGTACGGGCCCGGCGCCCGGGCGGAGCGGGCCGCCGCGGGCGACACCGGGCACGCGATCGCCACGGCCGGGCTGACCAAGCGGTTCCGCGGCGGCCACGTGGCCGTGGACGACCTGCACCTGGCCGTGCCGCGCGGATCGGTCTTCGGCTTCCTCGGGCCGAACGGTTCGGGGAAGACGACCACCATCCGAATGCTGCTCGGACTGGTCACGCCGACGTCCGGCCGCTGTTCCGTGCTCGGCGAGCCCATGCCGGACGGCGTCTCCAGGGCGCTGCCGAGGGTCGGCGCCCTCGTCGAGGGCCCGGCCTTCTACCCGTACCTGTCGGGCGAGGCCAACCTGCGCCGCCTCGACGCGGCCGACCCCCGCTCCGACCCGCGGACGGCGGCCCGCCGCATCGGCGAGGCGCTCGACCGGGTGGGGCTCGGGAACGCGGCGGGCAAGCGCTACCGGGCCTACTCCCTGGGGATGCGCCACCGGCTGGCGATCGCGGCCACCCTGCTCGGCCCCAGGGAGCTGCTCGTCCTCGACGAGCCGACCAACGGCCTGGACCCCCAGGGCACGAGGGAGGTACGCGCACTGATCAAGGAGGTGGCCGCGGACGGCACGACGGTGTTCGTCTCCTCTCACCTGCTGTCGGAGGTGGAGCAGATGTGCACCCACGTCGGGGTCATGCGCACCGGGCGGCTGGTCGCCCAGGGGCCGATCGCCGAGCTGCACGCGGGCGTGGCCGTCTCGGTCCGGGTGGAGACGCCGGAGGCGGGCGCGGCGGCGGCCGTGCTCGCCGGGTTCGGCCTGACGGCCGTGAGCCACGCGGGCGGTATGGCCACCGCCGAGCTGGGCGACACGCCGCCCGAGCGGATCTGCGCCGCGCTCGTCGAGGACGGCGTCGCCGTCCGCGGCTTCGCCGTGGTGCGGCCCAGTTTGGAAGACGTCTACGTCCGCCTCACGGGGGAGGGTTTCGATGTCGAGTCATGAGACGCTCGCCCACGCCGCGCCGCTCCGGGCGGCCGGGCCGGCACGCGCGGCGGCGCGGCTGCTCGCGTCCGAGACGGCGCTGACCTTCCGCAGGCCGCGGCACCTGGCCCTGCTCGCGGTGCTCGCCGTCGTGCCGGTGCTGATCGGGGTGGCGGTGCGGATCGCGAGCACGGACGGCGACGCCGGACCGATCATCGCGCGGGTCGCGGGCAACGGGCTCGTCCTCGCCTTCACCTCGTTGTCCGCCATGCTGCCGCTGATCCTGCCGCTGGCCGTCTCGGTGGTGGCGGGGGACGCGGTGGCGGGCGAGGCGAGCCAGGGCACGCTCAGGTACCTGCTCACCGCCCCGGCGGGCCGCGGCCGGCTGCTCGCGCTCAAGTACGCGAACGTCCTGGTCTTCTGCCTGGCCGCGTGCGCGCTGGTCGTGGTGTCCGCGCTGGTCGCCGGGCTGGCGCTGTTCCCGACCGGCCCGGTCACGCTGCTGTCGGGCACGACCGTGCCGTTCGCCGAGGGCCTGCTGCGCGTGGGGCTGGCGGTGCTGTACGCGGCGGCGGGGATGGCGGCGCTCGGCGCGCTGGCGCTGATGTTCTCGACGCTGACCGAGAACCCGATCGGCGCGATCGCCGCGAGCGTGGTGCTGGTGGTCGTCTCGCAGGTGCTCGCGGTGTTCCCGCAGTTGTCGGCGCTCCGGCCGTTCCTGCTGACCTCGTGGTGGAGCGCGTTCGACGGCGTGCTGCGGGCGCCGATGGACACCGGGCGCATGGGTACGGGCCTGCTGGTCTTCGCGGGATACGCCGCGGTGTCCGGCGCGTTCGCCTGGGCCCGCTTCACCTCCCGCGATGTCACGTCCTGATGGCTCTCGTCGAGAAGTGTGCCTTTAGATCGGATTTGTCGCTAATGTGTACGCCCAATCGCGGGGCGCCCGCACCCCCCTCACAGGGCGCTCCCAGACGAGGTGGTTGTTATGCGACATTTCTTCGGGTTGCTCATCGGTGCGCTTCTCACGGCCGCCCTCCTCTTCGGCGCCGGTTGGGCCGCGCCGGAACTGGTCCGCGGCGCGCAGATTCTCAAGGTGAGCCCCTCGGGGGACGGCCGGATGCTGATCGCTCTGGGCGTGGTCGCCGCCGTGGGCCTGCTGCTCGGGCTGGTGCTCGTGTGCCGGACCTCGCCGCTCGCCGCCTTCGTCCCGTCGATCGTGCTGCTCGCCTGGACGGTCGTCTACGCCCTGGACGTCCCGCGGGCGCTCGACCTGGCCCCGACCGCGACCTCCCTCCAGGCGGAGGTCGCCCAGGCGGGCCAGGGCATGGTCGCCCTCCTCTCCACCGGCGTGTACGGCGCGCTGGGCGTCGCCCTGTTCCTGCCGGTGCTCATGCCGTCGCGGTGGGCGAGTCCTCTCCGGGACGAGGAGGACGAGTTCGCAGAGCAGAGCTATTGAGGTAGAGGTGGGCGACGACGTCCTCGATCGACGTCTCGCCCGGCACCGTGGCGCGCAGCTCGTCCACCGTGCCGTCGAAGGCCAGCCGCCCGTGGTCGATCAGGATCACCCTGCGGCACAGCCGTTCGACGTCGCCGACGTCGTGGGTGGTCAGCAGGACGGTGGTCCCGCGCTCGGTGTTCAGGTCGCGCAGGAACGCGCGAACCTCGGCCTTGCTGACGACGTCGAGCCCGATCGTGGGCTCGTCGAGCACCAGCAGTGACGGGTCGTGCAGCAGCGCGGCGGCGATGTCGCCGCGCATGCGCTGCCCGAGGCTGAGCTGGCGGACCGGGGTCGCGAGGAACTCTCCCAGCCGGAGCCGCTCGGTCAGCTCGCCGAGCCGCTCCCGGAACCGTGCGCGATCTACTTTGTAAAGGAGCCGGACCAGTTCGAAGCTGTCCCGCAGCGGGAGGTCCCACCACAGGGTGGTCCGCTGTCCGAACACCACACCGATCTCGCGCGCGACCGCCGTTCGGCGCCGGGTCGGGTCCAGGCCGGCCACGGCGACCCGGCCGGAGGTGGGCGCGAGGATGCCGGTGAGCATCTTGATGGTGGTGGACTTGCCCGCGCCGTTCGGGCCGAGGCAGCCGACGAACTCGCCGGCCGCCACGTGGAAGGACAGGTCGCGCACGGCGTGCACGGTGGCGCCCCGGATCCGGAACGACCGGCCGATGCGGTCTGCGTCGATCATGTGGTCTAGCTCCCTGTCGATCGGTAGCGGCGGACTCCGGCACGCCAGGCGAACGCGGCGACGACCGCCAGCGCCGCCGCCGCGGCCGGAGAGAGGAAACGCAGCGCGTACGGCAGGCCCATGGGGTCCGCGCGGCCCAGGACGTACAGGCCCGGCTGCCAGTTGACGAACGCCAGTGGCAGGACGTAGGTGACGCCCCGCACCAGGTCGGCGCCGTAGACGGTGAGCGGGTACTGGGTGAGCGTGCCCCCGCCGTACGTGAAGGCGTTGGTGACCTCGGGCGCGTCGGTGAGCAGGAACTGGAGCGCGCCGCCGAGGGCCCAGATCGAGGTGAAGATCACGATGCCGCAGGCGACCATGACGGGGATCATCCAGGCCCGCGACGCGGGCACGTCCAGCCGGGCGAGGGCGACTCCGAGGACGATCGCGGCCTGGAGCACGCGTCCGGCGCGGTGCGGCGTGAACCGGTCGGCGGCGATCTGGACGAACGTGCCGACAGGCCGGACCAGCATGGCGTCGAACGTGCCGGCCTTGATGTGCTGGCTGATCCGGTCGGTGTTGCTGAAGAGGAGGTCGGCGACGGAGAACGGCAGGCCCGCCGTGCCGTACAGGAACATGACCTCGGAGACGTCGAAGCCGCCGAGCGTCGTCGTGTTGCTGAACACGATCCAGATGGCGGCGACCTCCAGCCCGGCGGTGACCGTCCCGGCGACGGTCATCAGCGCGAACGAGGTGGGGTAGCGCGCCGCGGCCCTGGTCCACGTCCAGATGAGCAGGAGATAGACGCGCATCAGCACTCACCCGCCATCGATGACCACCTTCCGCCGGGCCGCCCGGGTGAGGAGGGCGCCCAGGGACAGCAGGACGGCGGCCCACATCGCCTGGAACGCGAGCGCGCCGGGGACGTCGGCCTTGCCGAGGTAGACGTCGGCGGGCACCTGGACCATCGCGGCCCAGGGGAGGGCGCCGGCGATGGTCCCGAGCGGCTCGGGGAAGATCACCAGCGGCAGCGTCAGGCCGCTGAAGAAGGTGGTCAGGACCAGGGACACGACCGTGAGGCCCCGGTCGTCGCGGAGCCAGCAGGTCGCCATCGCGACGATGTAGCGCCAGCCGAAGCTGATCACGATGCCCAGTGCGAAGCTCGCGGCGAACGCCGCCCACACCGCGGCGTCTCCGGGGAGGACGATCCCGAGCAGCAGCGCCCCGGCGACGGTCGGCGGGAGGCTGCGCGCGAGGAAGAGATAGCCGGCCCGGCCGAGGTCCTGCGCCAGACTCCAGAGGAGGAGCGGGGCCGGGCGCACCAGGTCGAGGGCGATGTCGCCGGTCCGGATGCGCTGGGCGACCTCCAGCCCGCCGCCGAAGACCTGCATCGGCCCGATGTACGCCTGGGTCAGGAAGCAGAAGGTCACCGCGTCGGTGATGTCGTACCCGCCGAGGCCGGGGCGGGCCCGCCACAGGGCGATCAGCACGTACGCCCGCAGGACGCCGAAGACGGTGTTGGTGAACGCGCCCGCCGCGGCCGCTCCCCAATATGTTGCGTGCTTGCGGAAGCCATACCGGACAAGTTGGGCATAAAGGGATAAGAGGGGTGGTTGAGTGAGGAACCTCCGATGAAATGGCGGCACGAACGACGGAACCTAGCCGCCCGAGCCGGACGGACGCAATGGATTTATGGGCGGCCTGAACCGGCGGTCGTCCCGCGCGCCTCGGCCGCCCCGAAAGCCTCTCCTGCCCCATCCGATCGGACGCCGATCGGGAATGGACGCGCAGGTCTGACCGGGGATTTTCTGGGCAGAGGGGTTTCCGCATATAGCGACATATAGTGAAGTGTTTCCGGCCTATCCGGTATCCAGCGGCAAGAGCGGCGGTCCACGGCGATGCTCTGAGGAGAGAGGCTTTCAGGAGACGGCGCTCTCACGAGGCGGGAGTGGAGGTCAGCGTGAAGTCGGAGATCGATGTCGACATCCATCCCGGTTATCCCGTGAGCTGGCAGGCCGCCGCCTTCAACGGCATCCTCCGCGGCACCGCGCGCCCGCTCTCCGCCGTCCTCCTGCGGCACACGGCCGGAATGGCCCTGGCCAGCAGACTGATCGGCCTCGGACAGTGGGTGCCGGGACGGCTGCCGCCGGAGGCGTCCACCGTCCGCGCCCGCTTCAACGGCTGCTCGGGCGAGTGGGTGCGGGGCGGCGCCGGGCTGGACGAGAGCAAAGTGGTGCTCTACTTCCATGGCGGCGCATATTTCATATGCTCCCCGGCCACCCACCGGCCGATCACCTGGCGACTGTCGGCCGCCGCGCGGCGGCCGGTGATCGCGCTGGACTACCGGCAGGGGCCGGTCCATTCCCTCTCCGAGTCCCTCGGCGACGCCCTGAGCGCGTACGAGTGCCTGCTCGACCGGGGGTTCGGGGCCAAGGACGTGCTGCTGGCCGGTGACTCGGCCGGCGGGCACCTCACCCTGGCCACACTGCTGGCGCTGCGGGACCGCGGGCTGCCGCTGCCCGCCGCCGCGATCTGCCTGTCCCCGTGGACCGACCTGAGCGACGGCTGCCGCAGGGACAACCGGTGGCTGGACCCGATGCTCCCGGCGGGCCGGGTGGACTGGCTCGCCCGCCAGTGGACGGCCGGCCTCGACTGCCGCGACCCGCTGGTCTCCCCGGTGTTCGGCGACTACACGGGCATCCCGCCGCTCATGATCGTGACCGGCTCGACCGAGATCCTGCGCAACGAGGCCCGGAGGGTCACGCTGAGCGCCCGGGAGAACGGCGTTCCGGTGACGTACGAGGAGTGGCGCCGGATGCCGCACGTGTTCCCGATCCTGGCCGACGTGGTGCCCGAAGCACGGATCTTCTTCCGCCACGTGGCCCGTTTCCTGCGCGCGGTCGAGGAGCGGGCCGGCGGCTCCGACACCGCCGCCGCCTGAGTCCATCCCTCGGACGATCGCCGCGAGCGCGGCGGCCGCTGTTGCATCCTTGACCCCATGAGTACCGATGGAGCAGCCCTCGAACTGAACGGCATCACCGTCCGCGCGGCCGGCCGCACCCTCGTGGCCGACATCGACTGGCGTGTGGAGTACGGCCAGCACTGGGTCGTGCTCGGCCCCAACGGCGCCGGGAAGACCACAATGCTCTCGGTCGCCGCGGCCGTACGGCACCCGACGTCGGGGACGGCCGAGGTGCTGGGCCGGCGGCTCGGCCGGGTGGACCTGCGGGAGCTGCGGCGGCACATCGGCCTGGTCGCGGCGAGCCAGCGGCTGGTCGACGAGGCGCTGCTGGAGGAGGAGGGCGCCACCGCCCTCACGGTGGTGCTCACCGGTCACACCGGCACGAGCGCTCCCCTCTGGGACAAGTACGGCGACGCCGAGCGGGAGCGGGCGCACCGCCTGCTGGCCGACCTCGGCTGCAAGGACCTGGGGGACCGGCCGTTCGGCGTCTGTTCCCAGGGCGAGAAGGCGCGGGTGCGGGTGGCCAGGGCGCTGATGGCCGACCCGGCGATCCTGCTGCTGGACGAGCCGTTCTCCGGGCTCGACCTGCCGGCCCGCGAGGATCTGATCGAGGCCCTGGAGAACCTGGCGGCGGCCCGCTCCGACCTGACCACCGTCCTGGTGACCCATCACCTGGAGGAGGTGCCGGCGAGCACCACGCACGCCCTGCTGATGCGCGACACCCGCGTCGTCGTCGGCGGTCCGGTCGGCGAGGTGCTGACCGGCGCGAACCTCTCGGACTGCTTCGGCCGGCGGCTGCTCATCCACCCGGTGGACGGACGCTGGTACGCCCGCGCCGTGCGGCTCTGATCCCGACCTCCCCGGGACGGCCGTCCCCGGGAGCGGGAAGGCCCCGCCGGCCGCCGTCAGGTCCCGGAGGGTGACCTGCGGCGTGCCGGCGGGGCCTTCGGCCTCGACCTGGCCGGGGCGCGTCCCGAAGGGGGAGAGGACGTCACCCGGTCCCGCCGGTCAGTGAGCCTGCGTGAACTGCTCCTCCTCGGTCGAGCCCTTCAGGGCCGTCGTCGAGGAGTCCGGCGCGATGGCCGTGCTGACCAGGTCGAAGTATCCGGTGCCGACCTCGCGCTGGTGGCGGGTGGCGGTGTAGCCGCGGGACTCGGCCGCGAACTCCCGCTCCTGCAGCTCGACGTAGGCCGGCATGCCCTCCTCGGCGTAGCCGCGGGCGAGGTCGAACATCGAGTAGTTGAGCGAGTGGAAGCCGGCCAGCGTGATGAACTGGAACTTGTACCCCATGTGCCCCAGCTCCCGCTGGAACTTGGCGATCGTGGAGTCGTCGAGGTGCTGCCTCCAGTTGAACGACGGCGAGCAGTTGTAGGCGAGCATCTGGTCGGGGTACCGCGCCTTGATCGCCTCCGCGAACGTGCGGGCCACGTCGAGGTCGGGCGTGGAGGTCTCCATCCACAGCAGGTCGGAGTGCGGCGCGTACGCCAGGCCGCGGGCGACGCAGGCGTCCACGCCGTTGCGCACCCGGTAGAAGCCCTCCGCGGTGCGGTCGCCGGTGCAGAACGCCTGGTCGCGGGGGTCGACGTCGCTGGTGAGCAGGGTCGCGGCCTGGGCGTCGGTCCGCGCGATGATCAGCGAGGGGACTCCGGCGACGTCGGCGGCGAGCCGGGCCGCGTTGAGGGTCTTGATGTGCTGGGCGGTCGGGATGAGCACCTTGCCGCCCAGGTGGCCGCACTTCTTCTCGGAGGCGAGCTGGTCCTCCCAGTGCACGCCCGCCGCGCCGGCCGCGATCATGCCCTTCATCAGCTCGAACGCGTTGAGCACGCCGCCGAAGCCGGCCTCGGCGTCGGCCACGATCGGCGCCAGCCAGTGGGGCGCGTTCTCGTCGCCCTCGGCCCAGGTGATCTGGTCGGCGCGCAGCAGCGCGTTGTTGATGCGCCGCACGACGGCGGGCACCGAGTTGGCGGGGTAGAGGCTTTGATCCGGGTAGGTCTGCCCGCCCAGGTTGGCGTCGGCGGCGACCTGCCAGCCGGACAGGTAGATGGCCTTCAGGCCGGCCTTGACCTGCTGAACCGCCTGGTTCCCGGTGAGCGCGCCCAGCGAGTTCACGTAGTCCTCGGTCCGCAGCAGATGCCACAGCCGCTCCGCGCCGAGCCGGGCCAGCGTGTGCTCCTCCTGGACGGAGCCGCGCAGCCGCACGACGTCTTCCGCGGTGTACGTGCGCTCGACGTCCTTCCAGCGGGGGTTGGTGTCCCAGTCGTCCTGGAGCCGCCGCGCGGCCTCCGTGAACCGGTCCGACATTGTCCGTCACTCCCTTGTTGCTGCCGCTCGCTACAGGGCATCTGCCCTGTTTGAGGCGCTTTGTCGTCACCTGGGTGCTTGGTTCGAGTTTCCGGCGCGATGGGGAGATCCAGCAACCCGAGATCGACATGAAAAGCGATGAAATTTCTAGATAAGTCAAGACTCGTGAGTATTTAGCAGAGAAGAAACGCGGACTTTTCTCTATGGACTAGACCAATGGCGGGCGCTCGCAACCGCCGCGGAGCCGTCGGCGCCGGGCCCGGAGGCCGCCGCAGGCAGGAGGCCATGCGGGGTGTCGCGGACGCCCCCAGCCACGCCCCCAACCTGGAAGAAACGGCGAAATTTCGCATATGATCCGGGTATGCCATCCATGCTCGGTGAAGAACCGCTGTCTTTGACACAGGAGCTCGATCTCCTGGCCTTCGGGCAGCGGCTCAGGCATCTGCGCAAGCAGCGCGGCCTCACCCTCTCGGAGCTGGGCGAACGCGTCAGCCGCGCCCCGAGCCAGCTCTCACTGCTGGAGAACGGCAAGCGGGAGCCGAAGCTGTCGCTGCTGAAGTCCCTGGCCGCCGCGCTGAGCGTCCCCGTGGAGGAGCTGCTGCGCCGCCAGGCCCCCAACCGCAGGGCGCAGCTCGAGATCGCGCTGGAGGAGGCCCAGCGGGACCCGCTGTACGCGAGCCTCGGGCTGAGCAGGCTGAAGGTCTCCGCCCGCGTCACCAACGACGTCCTGGAGCACATCCTCGGCCTGTACGAGGAACTCAAGGCCCGCCAGGCCAAGGGGACGGCGACGCCGGAGGAGGCGCGCGCGGCCAACGCCGAACTGCGCCGCAAGCAGCGCGAGCTGGGCAACTACTTCGAGGAGATCGAGAAGGCCGCGGCCGCGGCGCTGGCCGCCGTGGGCTACCGCGCCGGCGCGCTGTCGGAGAGCACCGTGCAGGCGCTCGTGTCGTACTTCGGGTTCACCGTGCACACCGCGCAGGACCTCCCGCGCTCGGCCCGGTCCGTGACCGACCTGCGCAACCGGCGCATCTACCTCAAGCGCGAGCAGCTCGGCATGCACACCCCGCGCACCGTGCTCCTGCAGACCCTCGGCCACTTCGCGCTCCAGCACCACAAGCCGCGCGACTTCGCCGACTTCCTCCGCCTGCGGGTGGAGGCCAACTACTTCGCCGCCGCCGTGCTCGTGCCCGAGGCGGCGGCCGCGCCGTACCTGCGGGAGGCCAAGCAGGACCGGGCGCTGTCGGTGGAGGACCTGCGCGACGTCTTCGCCGTGTCGTACGAGATGGCGGCGCACCGGTTCACCAACCTCGCCACCCGCCACCTCGACCTGGTCTGCCACTTCGTCCGCAACGACGCCGGCGGGACCATCTACAAGGCGTACGAGAACGACGGCATCGTCTTCCCCGCGGACGAGCAGGGCGCGATCGAGGGCCAGCGGATGTGCGTGCAGTGGTCGGGCCGCCAGGTGTTCCTGTCGCCGGACCGGTTCTCGGTGTACTACCAGTACTCCGACTCGCCGACCGGGACGTACTTCTGCGTCGCCCACGTGGACCCGTCCCAGGGCAAGGACTACGCGATCACGCTCGGCGTGCCGTTCCGCGAGTCGCGCTGGTTCCGGGGCCGGGAGACCACGAACCGGACCAGATCCAACTGCCCGAACGGCGAGTGCTGCCGCCGCCCGCCCGCCGAGCTGGCCCAGCGCTGGGAGGGCTACGCGTGGCCCTCGGCGCGGGCGAACTCACACGTGCTCGCCGCGCTGCCTCCGGGGTCGTTCCCCGGCGTGGACGAGGCCGACGTGTACGCGTTCCTGGAGCGGCACGCCGCCTCCTGACCGCTGGAGCCCGCCGCTCGTAGGCCGCCCGGCCGGGGCCGCCGCGCCGATCCGGTGCCCCGGCCGGGTCCGCCGGCTCAGGGGCCGGGAAGCCCGGGGTGGGTCCGCCGGCTCAGGGGCCGGGAAGCCCGGGGTGGGTCCGCCGGCCCCGGCGCGGTCCCTCAGTCCGGTGCGGCCCTCAGTCCAGGGCGGCCCGGACGAACTCAAGGACGCTGTCGCGCATCGCGTCGTGGTCGGCGGCTCCGTCCGCACCGAGGAAGATCCGGTTCAACTGGGGCATCGCCGTGGGCCACATGGCCATGCCGATGAGCATGAGCATGGTGCGCGCGACCTGCGGCGACGGCTCGCGGCCCAGGCCCTCGGCCAGGGACACGGTCTTGCGGCCGCACTTGTCCACCCGCCGCTCCTGCCCGGGCAGGAGCTTCTCGCCTCCGTAGTGCAGCGCCTCCCACATCAGCAGCCGGACCAGGTCCGGATGCTCGCGGTAGTAGTCGTACAGCCGGCCCACGTAGTCGGCCGCGTCCTTCCCGGGCATCGACACGGCCTCGGTGACCTGGTCGAGCGCGGTGACGACGACGGCGTCGAACAGCTTCTCCTTGCTGCCGAAGTGCCCGTAGATGCGCTCCTTGTTCACCCCGGCGCGCTCGGCGATGGTGTCGACGCGCGCCCCGGCCACGCCCTTCGCGGCGAACTCGACGCGGGCCGCCTCGAGGAGGGCCGCCCTGGTCGCGGCGGTCGAATCCTTGGGTGACATCCGAGGGCCCCTTCCGATGGTGCTGACGTGCCGGGCTCCAGGATAGGCCGCAATCAGGCCGAGCGCGACCAACTAGTTGGTTGACATCCAACTAGTTGGTTGGCTACCGTCCTCCGGCATGACGACAGTTCTTTCCCCGTCCTCCCGCCCCGCTGGCCGGCGCTCCGCCGCACCCGCCCCGGCCTGGGCGCCCTTCGGGCCCACCCTGCTCGCGTTCGTGCTGACCGGCCTGCTCGCCACCGGCCACCTCTACGGCGTCATCCCCCTCATCGGCGCCATGTCGAGCGAATGGGGCACCTCGCCGGTCACCCTCACCTGGCTCGTCAGCGCGTTCGGGTTCGGCTACGCCGGCGGCTTCCTGGTCTTCGGCCCGCTCTCCGACCGGTACGGCAGGCGCCGCGTGATCACGTCCGGCATGGCGGCGACCGCGCTCGCGACGGCGGCGGTGGCCCTGAGCACCGGGGTGGGCGCGGCCGTCGCGCTGCGCTTCGCCGAAGGCGTCGCCACGGCCGCCTTCGCGCCCGTCGCGTTCGCCTACGTCGCCGAGCGCGTCGAACCCCGCCGCCGCGGTGTCACCATGACCTCCGTGACCTCCGCGTTCCTGGCCTCGGCGGTCATCGGGCAGCTCGCCGCCAAGGCCCTCGCCGACCTCGCCGGATGGCGGGCGGTGTTCCTCGCCGGCGGCGCCGCCTTCGCCGTCATGGCGCTGGTGCTCGCCCGGGTGATGCTCCCGGACGAGCCCGGCGGCGCGGTCGCCAACCCCTACGCCGCCGTCCCCGCCCTGCTCCGCGACCCCCGGCTCGTGCTCGTCTACACCGCCACGCTGGTGATCCTCGGCGCGTTCGTCGCCGTCTACACCGCGCTCCAGCTCGACGGACCCGCCGAGATCGCCGGGAACCCGGCCGCCCTGCTGGCGCTGCGCTCCACGGCGCTGCCCGCGTTCGTGGTCATCCCCTTCGTCACGCCGCGGCTGGCCGCGATCGCCCCCGCCCGGCGGGCCGGGCTGGCCCTGGTGCTGGCCGCCGTGAGCGCCGCCGTCGTCGCGGTGACCGATCCCGGCCTCGTCGGGCTGGCAGTGCTGTTGGCCGTCTTCGCCTTCGCTATCGGCGTGGCCGCGCCGAGCGTGATCGAGACGGTCGGCGGCCTCGCCGGGCGGGCGCGCGGCACCGCGGTCTCCCTCTTCACGTTCGTCCTGTTCGTCGGTGCGAGCCTCGGGCCGCAGGCCGCCTCCGCGCTCGCGGCGCACGGCTTCACGGTGCTGGTGGCCGTCGTCGCCGTGGCCCTCGTCGCCGGGGCCGCCCTCATCCTGCTCGCCGCCGCCGTACGTTCGCGGTGACGCCGTCCGGGCGGCGCGCGCCCCGACTGCCGAGCGCGATCGGACACCATAAGGTAATAACTGTGGACTGCGGCGGAGAAATGAGGATTGTGCGTGCTGCCTGAGGTGGAAACCTGGCTGCGCGGCCGTACGTCATCCTCGGCCGACTGGCCCGTAGGGGCCCTGATGGAGGCCAAGGGCGCCACGAGGATCAGCGTCGTGCTGCCGGCCAGGAACGAGGCCGAGACCGTCGGCGAGATCGTCTCGGCGATCCGCCATGACCTCGTCGAGGCGGTGCCGCTGGTCGACGAGCTCGTCGTCATCGACTCGCGGTCCACCGACGAGACCGCGGCCCAGGCGCTGCAGGCGGGGGCGAAGGTCTTCGCCCAGGACGAGATCCTGTGCGACCTGCACCCGCTCGACGGCAAGGGCGAGGCGCTGTGGAAGTCGCTCGCCGTGACCACCGGCGACCTCGTCGTCTTCGTCGACGCCGACCTGCGCGAGTTCCGCACGTCGTTCGTGACCGGGCTGCTCGGCCCGCTGCTGGCCGACCCCTCGATCGTGTACGTCAAGGGGTGCTACGACCGGCCCCTGTCGGAGCTGCAGGGCGGCGGCGGCCGGGTGACCGAGCTGGTGGCCCGCCCGCTCCTCAACCTGCACTGGCCGCTGCTGGCCGGGTTCGTCCAGCCGCTCGCGGGCGAGTACGCCGGGCGGCGCAGCGCCCTGGAGCGGGTGCCCTTCGTCACCGGGTACGGCGTGGAGCTCGGCCTGCTGATCGACCTGCTCGACCTGGCCGGGCTGGACGCGCTGGCACAGGTGGACCTCGGGCGGCGGGTCCACTCCCACCAGTCCACCGAGGCGCTGGGCGGCATGGCCGGGCAGATCATGTACACCGCGTGGTCGCGGCTTGAGCGCCAGAACCGCATCGTGTCGCTGCACGCGCCCTCTCCTCAGCTCACCCAGTTCCGGCGCGGCGTTTCCGGAGGCGCGCCCGGCCACGAGCCGATCGTGCGGGACGTCTCCGTCGCTGAGCGCCCGCCGATGGTGACCGTTCCGCACTACGCCGCGCGCGGACGTTGACGCGCTCCCGGCCGGTTGCGGAAAAATGCTACCGACCGGTAAGTTTGCGCGCCGTCCGGTGTTTCGTCCCGGCGACCCCCATGGCCCGAACCCTGACGGAGAAGTGCGATGAGCGACGGCGCGACGGGCTTCTGCCCCGAACTGAACGACGATCTGCGAGAAGTGCGGGACTGGGTGCGCCAGTTCGCCCGCGACGTTGTCCGCCCGGCGGGCGCGGAGTGGGACGAGCGCGAGGAGACACCCTGGCCGATCATCCAGGAGGCCGCCAAGATCGGGCTGTACTCCCTGGACTTCTTCGCCCAGCAGTGGTTCGAGGAGTCCGGCCTCGGGCTGCACGTGGCCTTCGAGGAGCTCTTCTGGGGTGACGCGGGCATCGGCCTGTCCATCGTCGGGACCGGCCTGGCCGCCGCCGCCCTCGCCACCGGCGGCACGCCCGAGCAGGCGGGGGAGTGGCTGCCGCAGATGTTCGGCACCCCCGACGACGTCAAGGTCGCCGCGTTCTGCGCCTCCGAGCCGGACGCCGGCAGCGACGTCGGGGCGATCCGCACCCGCGCCGTGTACGACAACGGCGACTGGATCCTCAACGGCGTGAAGACCTGGGCGACCAACGGCGGCATCGCCGGCGTGCACATCGTCGTCGCCTCCGTGGACCCCGAACTGGGGACGCGCGGCCAGGCGTCCTTCATCATCCCGCCCGGAACGCCCGGCCTGTCCCAGGGCCAGAAGTTCCGCAAGCACGGCATCCGCGCCTCGCACACCGCGGAGGTCGTCCTCGACAACGTGCGGATCCCCGGCTCCTGCCTGCTCGGCGGCAAGGAGAAGCTCGACGCCCGTCTCGCCCGCGTACGCTCGGGCGCCCGCGCCGGCGAGCAGGGCGCGATGCGGACGTTCGAGTCCACCCGCCCGCTGGTGGCCGCGATGGCCGTCGGCACCGCCCGCGCCGCGTACGAGTACGCCAGGGACTACGCGCGCGAGCGCGAGCAGTTCGGCCGCAAGATCGGGGAGAACCAGGCGGTCGCGTTCATGCTGGCCGACATGGCGACCCGGGTGGACGTCGCGCGGCTGATGACGTGGCGCGCCGCCTGGATGGCCCGGCACGGCCGCCCGATGGATCAGGCCGAGGGCTCGATGAGCAAGCTCGTCGCCAGCGAGACCGCGGTCTGGGTGAGCGAGCAGGCCATCCAGATCCTCGGCGGCGCCGGCTACACCCGCGAGCACCCGGTGGAGCGCTTCCACCGCGACGCCAAGATTTACACGATCTTCGAAGGCACGAGCGAGATCCAGCGCCTCATCATCGGCCGCTCTGTCACCGGCCTGCCGGTGAGGTAAGAACTTCGCAGGTCAGAGGGGTGGCGTGGCCGCAGAGCGCTTTCGCGCCACGCCTCCTCTGATCGGCATGCCTACAGCGATCAAATGCCGGGCCAGCGCCGCCGTCGAGGGCAAAACCATCTCGGCGCTGGCCCGCGAGGCGTTCGAGCGATTCCTGCGCGAGTCCTGGCTAGGGGTGAAATTCCGTCAGAGCTTCCTGCCGACGGCTCCGTACGCGCCCGCCAGACGGGTGTCGCGGAAGGGATCGTCGTCCGGGTGCCAGTCGAAGACCGCGACCATGCCGGGTTCCACGAGTTCGAAGCCGTCGAAGAACCGGGCGATCTCGGCGCCGGTGCGCGGGGTGAAGAACGTGGGGCCGGTGTTGTACGCCTTCGCGCTGGCGCCCACGGCTTCGGGTTCGAAGTCGGCGGTGACGTGGGAGATGGCCAGGTAGCTCCCGGCCGGCACGGCGTCGGTGTACCGCTTGACGATACTGAAGGGGTCCTCGTCGTCCTTGATGAACATCAGCGTGCCCACGATCACGATGGCGATCGGCTCATCGAAGTCGAGAGTCGCCAGAACGTCTGGATGCGTCAGGATGCTCTCCGGGTCGCGGAGGTCGGCCTCGACGTACGTGGTCTTGCCTTCGGGTGTGCCGCGCAGAAGCGCACGGGCGTGGACCATCACGATGGGGTCGTTGTCGACGTAGACGATCTTGGCCTCTGGGGCCACTCCCTGCGCGACCTCGTGTGTGTTGCCCTGCGTGGGGATGCCGGTGCCGATGTCCAGGAACTGGCGGATTCCCTGTTCTGCGAGGAAGCGCACGGCACGTCCCAGGAAGGCGCGGTTGTCCTTCGCGCCCTGGACCACTCCAGGAGAGGCGGCGTGGGTGGCTTCGGCGACCTTGCGGTCGGCTTCGAAGTTGTCCTTGCCACCGAGCCAGTAGTCGTACACGCGAGCGGGATGCGGCACCGAGGTGTCGATTTTCAACGGGGTCGGCTCTGGGGTCTCCGACCACGGAAGGAAGGGCTTGTCGTTGGCCATGCCGGACTCCAGGGAAGCTGTTTTTTCTGATCTTAGCCTCAGCCGGTCGCACCCGTGAGTGTGCTCGTGGATCTGGTATCCGTCGGGGGGCGGCAGCACATCGCGGTGCGTACCGCCCGGCCGCGGTCAGGCTTGTGGCACTTGTGGTGCGGCCCGTCGATGAAGACGGGCCACGGCGTGATCGGACGGCGCGGGCTGTCGTCGCCGACGTAGCGGATGGGCTCGCCGCGCCAGGTCGTTGACGTGCTTGACGTGGATCGGCGCAGACTTCGGCAGCAACACCGAGGATCTGCTGAGCCGGATGTTCGAGGCCCTGGTGCGGAGCCTGGCAGAGGACGATGAGTTGGACTCCGCGCTGTCGCCGCTGCGGACGCGACTGATGTTCACCGAGCCCGCGCTGCGGGCACGCGGGCTGACGCTCATGCTCGAGGGGCAGCCTCTGCTGGTCGAGGCCCTGTGCGAGGTCTACCCCGAGCTGGATCCCGTGACGGCAGGCGCGGAGGTCGGCAGCGTCATGGGCGCACTGGCTGTGGCGGGGCTGGTCGCCCAGCAGCAGGGCGGCTCGAACGAGGACGTCCTGGCCGCCGGACGGCGGGGGATCGAGATCGCGGTCAACGGGCTGTCGAGCCTCGACGGTTCCTGACGTGTGGCCGGGCTCCTGTCCACCCCCTGCGTGTGCTCGCCCTGACCGGCCTGCTCGACGCCCGCGGCCGGCCGCAAGTGTCGGCCCACCGCTTCCGGCACTCGGTAGGCACCCAGCTTGCTGAGGGAGGCGCCCGCACGCTCGGTGGCGGGCTCCTCAGCTAGGACACCCGCTTGTTGGCGAGGACCGCGATCAGCAGCGGTATAACAGACCAGGCACCCAGGACAGCGAAGGCGGCCTCGTCCGGCATGATGTCCGGCATCTGCTCGGTGAGCTGGAGCGCCGGATAGCCCGGCAGGATGCGGTTGACCACCTCACCACCCGGCAACATCCGCCCGGCGAAGGGAACCAGCACCATCAGCACCACGAGCACGGAGATGGCCACGACGCCGTTGCGGAAGATCGCGCCGAGTGAAAGCCCGAGCATCGTGGTCATCGCGATCATGAGCGTGCCGCCGCCGATCACCGCCCATGCTCCGGCAGGCGGCAGCGTGGGATCGAACCCTGAGGCCACCACGTGCCCGTACAGGTATCCGGGGATCGCGATGAGCAGTGAGGCGGCGATGGCGATCCCACCCAGCACGCACGCCTTGGCGAGCAGCACCCGTGAGCGCGACGGCGTGGCAACGAAGGTCGTGTGGATCATGCCGGAGGTGTACTCACCGCTGATCGACATGGTGCCGAGCATGCCGAGCGGCAGCTGAGCCAGCACGACTCCGACATAGACGGCCACGACGATCCCCATCGCGGCCTGCTCGCCCGTCTGTCCCGGTTCCCAGCGTGAGATCACGGTGGATGCGCCGAGCGCGGTGAGCGCGAGCGCCGTCAGCACCCCCACGCCCAGGGCCCACCAGGTCGAACGCAACGTGCGCAACTTGATCCACTCGGCGGCGACGGCATTCACGACGCGCTCCCTTCGATGACCTTCATGAACGTGTCCTCCAGCGACATCCCGGGCCGCACGAACTGCGTGATCTCCGTGTCGGCCAGCAGCCGGCCCCGCCCGATGACGATCAGGTGATCGGCGGTGACCGCCATCTCGTGCATGAGATGGCTGGAGACCAGCACGGTCCGCCCCTCGGCTGCCAGCGACTTCAGCAGCCCGCGCATCCACCGGATGCCTTCGGGGTCGAGCCCGTTGAGCGGCTCGTCGAGCAGCAGTACCTCGGGATCGCCGAGCAGGGCGGCAGCCAGCCCCAGCCGCTGCTTCATGCCGAGGGAGAAGCCGCCGACCCGCTTGCGCCCCGCTTCGCCGAGCCCGACCAGCTCCAGCAGCCCGCCGATGCGCGTGCGGGAGATCCCGTTGGATCTGGCCAGCCACTGCAAGTGCTGCTCGGCACAACGTCCGCCCTGCACGGCGCTCGCGTCGAGCAACGCGCCGACATGGGTGAGGGGTCTATCCAATGCCCGGTAGGGCACGCCGTTCACGGTGGCCCGTCCGGAGGTCGGCCGGTCGAGTCCGAGGACGATCCGCATGGTCGTGGTCTTTCCCGCGCCGTTCGGCCCGAGGAATCCGGTGATCTTTCCGGGGGTGACGGTGAAGGACAGGTCGTCGACGGCGGCGCTCTGCCCGAAGCGTCTGGTCAATCCGATGACTTCGATCATGTCCATCACGATCCGCGTCGTTGGCCGGACCGCGCATCGGTCCTGAGACCGATACGCGCCGCCGAGCCCGGTGGCTAGGGTCGAAGATGTGCGTGATCAGCCCCGGCTTCCCCTGCTGAGCCGGATACCGGACTGGGCCTGGGTGTCCCTCGACACTGTGGTGGCGCTGCTGCTGGCAGCCGGCTTCCTCGGGCTCATCCACTCGCGTAATCCCGCGCCGCCCGACATGCTCGACTTCACGGTGGCCCTGGCCACCAGCCTGCCCCTCGCGGTCAGGCGCCTGTGGCCGCGGGCGGTGTTCGTGGTCGTGCTGATCGGCGGGCTGGGGATGCGGGAGTTCCTCATCCCGCAGGCGGATCCGTTCGGCATGCCGCTCGTGCTGTACACGCTGGCTACCCGGAGCAAGGCGGTGCCCGCGCTGCTCGTGGCGGTGGCGGTCACGATGCAGGGGGTGGTGGAGTTCCCGTTGCGGGGCCAGATCCTCGACCAGCTCGGGCTGGTGCTGGCGATCGTGGTGGCGGCCTGGACCACCGGCACCGCGGTACGGCAGCGCAGGCTCTACACCGAGCAGCTGGCCGCCAAGGCCGAAGAGCGGGCCCGTGCCGAGGCGGCGAAGGAACGCCTACGCATCGCCCGAGAGCTGCATGACGTCATCGGTCACAGCCTCAGCACGATCGCCGTGCAAGCCGGCATCGAACGACACGTCGGCGGCGCCGAGGAGATGAGCCGCGCGCTCGGCTCGATCGAAGAGACCAGCAGGTCGGCGCTGCGCGAGACCAGGCGCCTGCTCGGCGTGCTGCGCGAGGACAGCTCGGCAGACCTGGTCCCCGCTCCCGGGCTCAGCGACCTCGACGATCTCCTAGCCAGGATCAGGGCCGCGGGCCTGGAGGTGGAGTTGCGGCTCGACGGCGAGGTCCGCGGGGAGATGGAGCTCACGGTCTACCGGATCGTGCAGGAAGCGCTGACCAACGTGCTCAAGCACGCCGGGGCCCAGCGGGCCACGGTGCTGATCAAACGGCAGGAAGAGAGGCTGGTCGTGGAGATCACCGACGACGGGAGCAACGCGCGGGAACGGCCCTACGGACACGGGCTGACAGGGCTGCGCGAGCGCGTGCGCATCTTCGGCGGCGAGTTCGAGGCGGGCGTCCGCCCGGTGCGTGGTTTCCGGGTGATGGCGAGGTTGCCGCTGTGATCAAGGTGCTGGTGGCCGACGACCAGCCACTCATCAGGGCGAGCTTCCGCCGGCTGATCGACAGCGTGCCGGGATTCCAGGTGTACGGCGAGGCCGCGACGGGCGCGCAGGCAGTGACCGTCGCCGCGAGCGAACCGCCCGACCTGGTGCTGATGGACGTACGGATGCCCGAGATGGATGGCATCGAGGCCACGCGCCGCATCTGCGCCGCGAATCCGCAGGCCCGCGTGCTCATCTTGACCACCTTCGACCTGGACGAGTACGTCTACGGAGCGCTCCAGGCCGGCGCAGCGGGCTTCCTGCTCAAGGACACCCCGCCGACCGAGCTGATCAGGAGCGTGCAGGCCATCGCGTCCGGCGACTCCCTACTCGGACCCAGCGCCACGCGGCGGCTGATCGAGCGTTACGTGAGCCCACCAGCCCGTCGCCTGGACATCACCGAACGCGAGCGGGAGGTGCTGATCCTGGTGGCGCGCGGCCTGTCCAACGCGGAGATCGCGCAGACCCTGTACGTCACACTGAGCACGGTCAAGACGCACGTCAGCAGCCTGCTGCTGAAGCTCGACGCCCGTACCAGGGTTCATCTGGTCATCGCCGCCTACGAGGCGAACCTCGTCTAGAGCCTTTCAGAGTCGATCTACGACACGCCGTTGATCGACTCTGAGGCAGTCCCTAAAGGCCAGGGCGCAGAACGCGTCGCGGATCCGCGCGATCGCCTCCCGCTCTCGGCTGTAGTACAGCTTGTTGGTCAGCAACGCTGCCCAGCGACCCTGTTCGCGATTCACCCACATCGCGGTTCCGGTGAAGCCGTAGTGGGCAAAGAGGCCCTCGCTCGGGTCGACGCCAGGAGCCGGGTGCCAGAACAAGCCGCGAGCTGGCTCCAGACCTCCGGTGTGGATCTGGAGAGACTTCTCCACCCATCTGCTCCCAAAGCTAGTCTCGGCTGCACCGCCATCTGCGATCAGATGCTGCAGAAACGTCTCGACATCTCCCAAGGTGGAGAAAACACCGGCTATGCCGCAGACCCCACCCAGCAGCCGAGCCGAGTAGTCGTGGGCAACGCCCCTGAGCCGTTCGCCCGACTCCAGGTCGCGTTCAGTGGGAGCCGCCTGGCCGATCAGGGTGGCGGGGAGCGGACCGAACCTGGATTGGTTCATTCCGAGCGGCCCCCACACTGTCTCTGCACAGATCTCGTTCAAGGCGGCGCCATTGAGGTGTTCGACGACCAACCCCATGATCAGAGCTGCCCGGTCGGTATATTCCACGGCGGTACCCGGCTGGCGGTGCAATGTCTCGCGCAGCACTCCCCGATGGATGTCCTCTCGTTGGGTGCCATACAGGGCCCGGAGATTGGCTCGTAGAGGGACGCCCGCAGTGTGAGTGAGCAGCTGGTGGACCGTCACTGGCGCCAACGGATATCCGGCGACGTCGGGCATCACCGATCCCAACGGCTCGTCCAGATCCAGCTGCCCTTGCTCCCAGAGGACCCCGGCCGCCGCCCACACCGCCATGATCTTCGTCAAGCTGGCCATATCGAAGATGGTCGCCAAACGCATCGGCTCAGCTGGCCGTTCGGGATCGAGCACCCCGACAGTCCCGTAGAGCACAGCATCGCCCGATCCGCCGACGGCCCACACGGCACCAGGGAAGGTCTGCTCCTCCACCCCCTGGCGCAGGAGTTGCTCGATCTGCTCTTCAAGACCAGTGCTCATGCCTGCCCACCACTACTAGCGGCAAGGATGCCCTCGGCATCGCCGAAACCCCACACCGCGCCGGGATATACCCGATCGCGAACTCCGCCCTCGATGAGCTGTGTGATCTCGTCATGTAGGGCCATCGGTGTCCTCACGGTCGATGGGCGTCTGCTGGTCAGCGTAGTGACAAGGCAGGTCGGGTGATCTGTGCGCTGAGTGCGTTCAACGCGGTGGCTGTGGCGCTGAGCGGGAAGCGGGCGGCGTTGCGGCGCCCTGCGTCGCGCAGTTTTGGGCCCCGCCCAACACGGTCTCACCAGTCTCCGGCAACGCCCCTATGTCGCAGGAAATATGGCTTCTGGCGCGTGAAGTGCCCATATTTCGCCCGCAGTTGATCTTGTCGTTGCTAGGTTGATCGTGATCAACCAAATCAGCCAACGGCCAGCAGGGTGATGCACTTGCACAGAAATACCCAAATCGGCGGAACGTCTGCCGTAAGTCGTCGCACGCTCCTCCGAACCGGTACAGGGATAGCAGCCGCCGCCGCCAGCGGCGGCCTTTCCTTGTTCGCGGCTGAATCGGCGTCCGCGGCCGTCCCGACATCGCAGCGTTTCGTATTCGAGGGGGCCGGCGGCGATCCCGTTGTGCGGGCCACACTTCACCAGCCTTACTGGGCGATGCAGTCCTTCGCCTTCGACCACGTCCACGGGCACATCTACTTCGTGCAGACCAAGGTCGGGAGCACGAACGGCGACCTCTGGATGACCAGGACCGACCTGAGCGGCAAGGTGCTGGGCGCCATGGCACTCCAGGGGTTCGACCACGGTTCGTCGATGGCCATCCAGCCGGACACGTCCGGATCTCCGTACGTGTGGCTCGCGGGCGACTGGAGGAGCTTGTCCCCCGGTACGGCCCCGAACAGCCACACGATCTGCCGCATCAAGTACAGCGACGGGGGCCTGCTCGACTACGCCAAGGACGCTGGGGTCCGGAAATTCCCGATCCGGCTCTCCGATTTCCGGGACTGTCCGAGACCGTCGATCGATCCCTACACGAACCGGCTGCTCGTCCGGTACATGGGGAAGACGAGCCCGTGGCGCCTCGCGCTGTTCGACCTCCCCGCCGTCATCGACAAGGGCATCAGCGACACCACTCCCATCCTCGCCAAGCGCGCCCTCCCGACCAACGCCCAACTCGGTCTCTCCGACTCCGATCACTTCCAGGGCGTGACCTCGTACGGCCAGTACGCGTACCTCTCCTACGGTGGTCCGCCCGCGAAGCCCTCGGACCCGGCCAAGCCGTCCTACCTGGTCCGTCTCGACATGAACAAGGCCGGGGCCTCGGTCGAGGAGGTGTACCGGACGAGAGCGGGCGAGTCGCTGTCGGGTCGCGAACCTCAGGGAATGGCGATTTGGCGATCGTCGGGCGGCCCGCGCCTCGCGTTCGGCTTCTCCAGCAAGATCAGTGGCAGTCCTGACCAGTTCCGGGCGACCGTCTTCTACAAGAGCGACCTCACCTGGTAAGTCGCGTCAGCTTCTCGGCCCTGAAAGGGCCGAGCTTGCAGCTCCTCGCCGTACCTGGCGGGTACGGGTCAGGCCGCGTCGTTGGCAGCGTGACTCACTGCCCAGCCCGCGACACCGCGCGAGGCGATGTTGCGGGCTGCGTTGACGTCGGCGTGCTCAGCGAAGCCGCACGACGTACAGGAGAAGGTTGCCTGGCTCGGCCGGTTGGCCTTGTCCACGTGCCCGCAGGCCGAGCAGGTCTGGGAGGTGTAGGCCGGATCCACATGGATCACGGCGACCCCGTGCCGGGCCGCCTTGTAGGCGATGAACGACCCGAGCTGGTGGAAACTCCACGAGTGCAGCGTGACCCGCTGGGGCTTGCGGAGCCGTACCCGGTCGCGGATCCCGCCCAGGTCTTCCAGGGCGATGCCGCGTCCGGTGCGTTCTGCCTCGGTCACGATCTGCTTGGCGATGGTGTGGTTGGTGTCGGCGGCGAACCGTGCCTCCGTGCGGCGGCGCTTCTTCAGCAGCCGTTTGGCGGATTTGGTGGCCTTGGCCTGCAACCTGCGGCGCAATTCCCGGTTGCGGTGGCGGACCGCGTTCAGGCCCTTGCCGCAGTGGCGGGTGCCGTCGCTGGTGGTGGCGATGTTGGCAATGCCCAGATCCACCCCTATGAACCCGTCCGGTTCAGTGACCGGAACATCAGGGATCTCGCAGGTCGCGTACAGAAACCACATGCCGTCCCGGCAGACCAGGTCGGATTCGCCCTTCCGGCACACCGCGAGCATCTTGAGCTGGTCGAGCGAGCCGACGAACGCGACATTCTTCACCCGGCCGGTCGTGGTCCAGATCGACACCGTGCGGGCGGTGTGGTCCCACGACAGGCATCGGTCGTCGAACGGCTGCGCGGCATCGGCGCGGAAGGTGACCGGTTTACTCTCGGCCCGCGCGCGGCGCGCAGAGCCTTTCGGTCCCAGGTTCCCGGCCCGGATGCCTGCTTTCAGTGTGGTGTAGGCGTCGGCGACCTTCTTGATCACATGCTGGGCGGCTTGCGCCCCCAGCCCGCGCGCTTTCACCTCGCGATAGGTGTGCTTGCGCAACGCGTACTCACGCCGGTCCCCGGTCGTGAACGCCGTCACCGAGGCGAAGTTCGCCGTGTCGTTGCAGGCGCGCAGGGTCGCCTCCAGCGCCGCCGCCTGCTCGGCCGTTGGCAGGAGCCTCACCTGCACCACCAGCTTCACGTCGAACACATTATCGGTTGGTTCATGTCGCCGTGATGGAAACCGAATCCGGATATCCGCGGACGTCGCAGTGTGGTCTACAGGTCTACGGCCTCCACGCGCATTCGGTCTTCCCTACCAAGTGCCGGAGGCGGCCATTCCTGGTCACCGTCGCACTTCGCGGCGTCCTGCGGCGACGGTTCACTGTCGATCATCAAGGAGTACATCGAGAACCAGAAACGCCCGGACCAGCGTGCCGGGTGGCCCGGAGGGATCTCACCTCCGGACCACCCGGCCGACTAGCGTCCGGGCGAGGAGAGGGAAGCGATTCCTCCCGGGCGTGAACGCCCGGGGTTCCTCGCTATATACCGCTGAACCGTAAGCCCGTTCGGGCTTGCGCCATCCTCTTCCACCCGTATGGCGCGGGTCACCCCGTGCCGTACGGAACGCGGACCGGCGGGCGGACGGAGCAGGACCGTACGGGCCGGGCCGGATCCGCGTCGCCACTCACCTGACCCGTGCGGTCCTTGAGCACCAGGCCGAAGACGCCGCGTTGCGCATCAGGTCGGTGTCGGCGTGGCCGGCGGTCGCCTGGGCGGCCGCGCCGCTCGCGCAGGCTGGCTCCGCCCCGGATGGGGTGGAGCCAGAAGTCCAACGTCTTCAGCGGTCTTCTAACGGGTCGTCACGCAGCATCTTTGGTCGAAGACGCTGGCGACCCCAGGCATCCCCTTCGCCGTTTCGATCACTGGGCGCCAGTCCGCACCGGGCTTCATCGTGACCCGGAACGACTCGTGCATGTCCTCAACCGTGAGCTGCTCAAGCACTTCTGGCTTCCCGCCAGACTTAACAAAGCTCTTGCGGAAACGGTCATAAAGGGCGGCCTTGTCCTCGAACGTGACGTTCTCCACCCCCGGCATCGTGGTCAGCGTCTTGTTGACGTTCTCCTTCTCCTGCTCGGTGATCGCCGAGCCGCCACCTCCGGGATCCCCCGTGCTGCCGCCACACGCGGGCCATGCGTCATCTTCGAAGCACAGGAAGACCGAGATCACTGGCTCTTCGGCGCCCGCCGAAAGAACCTGTTGCAGGCTCGCCGCCATAACGACGCGATCCTCTGACGGGGCGGGTGCCAGTGCGACCGCGGCCACGACGCCGACGAGCACGACAGGAACGGCCACCGCCGCCAACCGCAGCCGCAGGGAGAAGGAGCGACGGCGAGGAGTGGCGAGGGTGCGGGCGAGGTCGGACTCGCGGCGGCGCTGGTAGGCGTCGTCGGTGTCGGGGCGCAGGGACATGATCAGGTCGTCGAGGTCGTTCATGACTGCTCCTGGAAGGTGAGGCGGGTGCGGCCGAGTGCGTCGGCCAGGCGGCGGCGGGCACGGTGCAGGCGGACATTGAACGTGCGAGCCGAGCAGCCCGCGACCTTCGCGGCCTCGGCTGGGTTGAGGCCGTACCAGCTGGCCAGGAGCACGGCCTCGGCGTCGCGCTCGGACAGGTCCGCGAGCGCGTTCAGTGCCGCCTGTCGCTCGGCAACCTGTTCGGCAACATCGCCGGCCGGGGCCAGCTCGGCGAGCCGCTCAACCAGGCTCTGTCCGCGCAGCCGGGACCGGCGTTGCGTCCGCAGCAGATTGCGGGCCACACCGAGCAGCCAGGGCAGCGGCGGCTCAGGCACGCGGTCGAGTCGTCGCCAGGCGATCAGGAAGGTCTCGCTGGTGATGTCCTCGGCGGTCTGCTGCTCGGCTCGCAGCAGCACGTAACTGAGCACGCTGCGGTAGTGCCCCTTATAGAGCGCGGTGAGTTGCGCTTCGGAATCGTCCACACTTGGTAATGACCTCTACATCCCTTCGATTACCGCCGGGGAGAAAATCCTCCCGTAGGGCTCACGTTCTTCTCGGACGGCGTTATCGCATCAGGGTGCGACGGACCCCGGGGAGGGGTCCTCATCGCGGAGCCCAACGTGGATCTGGTCGTGGTGCCGTTGGTCGTGTTGCGGCGGGCGCGGTGCAGGTGGCGCGGTCGGCGTCGCGCTGACGGAGTCCGGGCGCCGACCGGCGGAGGGAACGGGTATAGCGCGCGAATCTCAAAATTGTGTAAAGATTAGGGGTGGGAACAATCTTGTCCATCCCACGCTGGGAGCGCATGCACGTTGGCCATGCCAGGGGCCGGTGGCCCGCCGATGAGCATCGAAGCAGTCGACTTCGCGCTGCGTCGCCGTGCCGAGGAACGTGATCGGATCTCGGACGACCTGCTGGACCTCGACTCCCACCCGGGTTACCGGCTGCTCAAGGGTGCGCGGCTGACCGGGGAGACCGGGCGCCGCTGGGACGAGGCACAGGCCCGAGCGGTGACCTTGTGGTGGCTGTTCGACGCCTACCGGGGGGTGCTCGATCGCGCACAGGAGCTCAGGGCCGGCAAGCCCGACCTGGCCGCGCTGACCGGGCTGCTCGCCGGCCCGTCGGTGGAGCTGAAGCCGGAGAACGTGCCCGTCGAGAAGCGGTCGCTGCTGCGGGCCGCAGGCGAGTGGATCACGCTGGACACGGTGGTGGCGCGGATGGACGCCGCCTACCGCGACGTCGCCGAGACGGTCGCGGCCGCGGACGACGCCTGGAGTGCGCTGCTCCCGCGGCTCGACGAGGCCGATGTCGCCCGCCGCTCGGCTCAGGACCAGCTGCGCGACCTCGACGGCGCCGATCCGGATCTGGAGCGCATCGGCGCCGGGATCGACCGGATTCGCGCGGTGGTCACCGCCGACCCGCTCGGCGCTGCCGCCCCCGACGGCAAGATCGGTGGCGAGCTCAACGGATTACTCGCCGACCTCGCCGCCCGTCGCGGGCTGCTGGAGCAGGCCGCGCGGATCCGGGCGGAGTACGGCGACCGGGCCCGCCGCCTCGGCGAGCGCATCGCGCAGGTCGCCGAGGCCGAGAACGAGGCTCGCTCGATCCGGGACACGGTGCTCGTCAAGATCGCCTCACCCGCGCTGCCGGCGCTGCCGGACGAGGCCGCCGCGCTGCGGGACCGGCTGGCCGCGCTGGATACGGCCGGCGGTCGCTGGCTGGAGCTGGTCGAGCGGCTGACCGGGTTGGAACGGGCCGTGGACGAGGCGCTGGCGCGAGCGCGGACCGCGACCGAATCGATGGCGGGCCTCATCGGCCGTCGTGACGAGCTGCGTGGCCGGCTGGAGGCCTACCACGCCAAGGTGGTCCGGCTCGGGCATGCCGAGGACGCCGCACTCAGTGAGATGTACGGGGAGGCCCGCGGCCTGCTCTGGACGGCACCGTGTGATCTACGGCAGGCTACCGTCGCGATCGCCGCCTACCAGCGGGCGATCAGCCGGATCGGAGTGGCGGGATGATCAGATGCGCCCAGCCGGGGTGCGGCGGCACGGTGGAGGACGGTTACTGCGACGCCTGCGGTCTGGCCCCGCAGCCGGAGCCGGAGCCGGCCTCACAGCCGGACCCGGCGCCGGCGCCGCCCTCGGCGTCCCTGACCAGACCGTCCATCCCGCTGGAAATGTCGGGTACGGCACGTACCGGCACGAGCCGGCCGAGCGGCCGGTCGAGCAGAGGCCAGCTCGGGATGGGCCTGGTCGAGGTGCCGGCCGTGCCGTACCGGGACCCGGCCGGGGTGGTACTGGCCCACCCCCAGGTGCCGGAGGACCGGCGCTTCTGCGGCAATCCCGACTGCGGCAAGCCGGTAGGCCGCCGCAGAGGTGACCAGCCAGGGCGGCCGGAGGGGTACTGCCCGCACTGCGGTTGGCGGTTCTCGTTCACGCCCAAGCTCGCCGAGGGCGAACTCGTCGGCGGGCAGTACGAGGTCAAGGGCTGTCTGGCGCACGGTGGTCTCGGCTGGATCTACCTGGCGGCCGACCGGCACCTGGAGGGCCGGTGGGTGGTCCTGAAGGGGCTGCTCGACACCGGGGACGTGGAGGCGCTGGCGGCGGCGGAGGCCGAGCGGCATTTCCTCACCGCGATGGACCATCCGAACATCGTCAAGATCTTCAACTTCGTCACCCACCCCGACCCCGGCACCGGGACGATGGTGGGCTACATCGTGATGGAGTACGTCGGCGGTGTGTCGCTCCAGGAGATGCTGCACGCGCGGCTACGGGAGAGTGCCAACCGCCAGGCGCTTCCGGTCGCCCAGGTCATCGCCTACGGGCTGGAGATCCTCAAGGCCTTCGGCTACCTGCACGACCAGGGCCTGCTCTACTGCGATCTGAAGCCGGGCAACGTCATCCAGGTGGAGGAGCAGCTTAAGCTCATCGATCTCGGCGCCGTGCGGCGGATCGACGACGCGGACAGCGCGATCTACGGGACGGTCGGGTACCAGGCGCCGGAGATCGCCTTCGACGGGCCGTCGATCTGTTCCGACCTCTACACGGTGGGGCGCACGCTCGCCGTGCTGGGCTTCCCGTTCAGTCCCGTCAGGGACGGGTCCGCCTCTCCGCTGCCGGCGATCGACCAGAGGTACGAGTCCTACCGCCGGTTCCTGGAACGGGCGACCGACTCCGAGCCGGCCCGGCGGTTCCAGAGCACGGCGGAGATGTCCGACCAGCTCGTCGGCGTGCTCAGGGAGGTGCGCGCCGCCGAGCTGGGCGTCCCCCACGCCGCGCAGTCCGGACTGTTCGGCCCGGAGCGCCGGGCCGTCGGAACCGAGCTCGCCCCGGCGGCCACCGGCAAGGTCTTTGGCCCACTCGACCGCCTCGCCGTCGTGTCCGCGCTGCCCGTCCCCCTGGTGGACCCGCTCGACCCCGGCGCCGGCCTGCTCGCGGGCCTCACTTCGGGAAACCCCGCCGAGCTGGTGACGCTGCTCGAATCCGCCCCGTCCACTCCGGAGACCACGCTCGCGCTGATCAGGGTGCTCAGTGAACTCGGCCGTCCGGTCCCCGACCAGCTGCTCGCGGACGCCACCGGGCAACTGCCGGGAGACTGGCGGATCTGGTGGTATCGGGGGGTCGGGCAACTGGCCTCGGGGGACCCGGAGGAAGCGGCGCGCATCTTCGACGGGCTCTATTCGTGGCTCCCCGGCGAGGCCGCGCCCAGGCTGGCACTCGCGTTCGCCCTCGAAGCCGGCGGAGCGGGCCAGGAGGCGGCTCGCCATTACGCGGCCATCTGGCAGACGGACCGCTCATACGTGAGCGCCGGCTTCGGCCTGGCCAGGCTCCGGCTGGCGGAGGGCGACCGTGCCGGGGCGACCGCCGGCCTGGACGAGGTGCCCGCGACCTCCATCCACCGCACCGCCGCGCAGGCGGCCGCGGTGGCGACGGCCGTACGAGGACATGACCCTGCCGAAGGCGAACTCGTCGCCGCGGGCGAGCGGCTGCGGAGCCTGAAGCTCGACGCCCGGGACCGCGACGGGCTGCTCTCGGAGGTGCTGCGGAGCGCCCTCGGCCGGGTCACCACCGGTCAGGCCGCCTCATCCGGGCAGGCGACGCTGCTGGGCACTCCGCTGCACGAGCGGGATGTGCGCGCCGAGCTGGAGCGCGTCTACCGGGCGCTGGCCAGATCGGCGCGATCCGTGGAGGAGCGGCACGCCTTCGTCGATCTGGCCAACACCGTACGTCCGAGGACGCTGTGGTGAGCGGCAGCTGTCCCGCCTGCGGGACGCTCGTCCTGGCGGGTGAGGCGTTCTGCGAGCAGTGCGGCCACGCGCTGGGAGTCGCCGGCTGCACCACGTGCGGCGCTCCGGCGGTCGGGGCCGACGGCTACTGCGAGAACTGCGGCATGCTCCAGCCCTCCGACCGCGACCACGTCGAGATCGAGCTGGAGGTCGCGGCCGGGGTGAGCGACCGTGGCCTGCGGCACAACCGCAACGAGGACGCCATGGCGCTGACGGCGGCCGGCACGGCAGCCGACACGGTGGCCGTGGGAGTGGTCTGTGACGGGGTGTCCACCTCGCCGCGCCCGGAGGAGGCGTCCCAGACCGCCGTCGCCACCGCCGCGGCCGTCCTCGCCAAGCACCTGGGGGAGGGGGCCGACGCCGAGACCGCGACCCGGGAGGCGGTACGGCTCGCCGCCGAAGCCGTCGCCGCCTTGGCCGAGAAGGGTGGGGACGCGCCCGCCTGCACCTACGTGTCGGCGGTGGTTGGCAGGCGGCAGGTCACGGTCGGCTGGGTGGGCGACAGCCGGGCCTACTGGCTCGGACCCGGATCCGAGGCGCTGACCGGTGACGACGCCACCCCGGGAACGCACATGCTGACCGCCTGGCTGGGCGCGGACGCGGGCGAGGTCGTGCCGCACATCCGCACGTTCACCCCGGACGGGCCGGGCGTGGTCCTGCTGTGCAGCGACGGCCTGTGGAATTACCACCCCGAGCCGGCGGCGCTCGCGGCCGTCGCCCTGAACGCCACCCCCCGCGCGGCGGCGCAGCGGCTCGTGCAGCTCGCGCTGGAGGCCGGAGGACACGACAACATCACCGTCTTGGTGATCCCTTTCGGACCCGGGGATCAGACCGAGGCCACCGTGGTCTTCCCGAAGGAGCAGCAGTGACCGACTTCACCATGCGCGTAGACCAGAACAAATACCTTCCCACGGGAAGCGGGGAGGTGCACGCGATCGTCACGGTCGAGGCGAGCGGCCCGATCGAGCGCGCCCCCACGGTCGAGGCCGCCGAGATCATCATCGTCGACACCTCCGGCTCGATGTCGTACGACAAGATCGCCGAGGCGAGGAAGGCCGCGCGGGCCGCCATCGACACCCTCCGCGACGGGGTGCACTTCGCGGTCGTCGCCGGCAACCACGAAGCCCAGATCATCTTCCCCGACCGGGCGATGCTGGTGCCGGCGACCCCGGAGAGCAGAAGCGCCGCGAGGGAGGCCGTCACCCGGCTGGTGGCCGAAGGGGGGACGGCGATGGGCCGGTGGCTGCGTCGCGCCGCCGATCTGTTCAGCGATTTCCAGCAGGCGTACCCCGGCGCGATCAAGCATGCCATCCTGCTGACCGACGGAAAGAACGAGCACGAGAAGCCGCCGGAGTTCGCCGCGAACCTGGCGTACTGTGCGGGGAAGTTCGTCTGCGACTGCCGCGGCGTGGGCGTCGACTGGGTGGTCGCCGAGCTTCGCGAGATCGCCTCCACCCTGCTCGGCAGCGTGATGGACATCCGCCGGCCCGAGGACCTGGAGGCCGACTTCCGGGCGATGACCCAGGCGGCGATGGGCAAGACGGTCGCGGACGTGGCGCTGCGTCTGTGGACGCCGCGCGCGGCGAAGCTGAACTTCGTCAAGCAGGTCTCGCCGACGTTGGAGGACCTGACCGGCCGCCGCACCGAGGTGGACGCGCTGACCGGCGACTACCCCACCGGAGCCTGGGGCGGCGAATCCCGCGAATACCACATCAACGTGCGGGTGCCGGCCGGGAACGTCGGCCAGGAGATGCGCGCCGGCCTGGTGCGGCTGGTTCTGCCCGGGACCGGAGAGGTGCTGGCCAAGGGGAACATCCTGGCGCAGTGGAGCGACGACCCCGTCCAGTCGACCCGCATCAACCCCCGGGTGGCCCACTACACCGGCCAGCAGGAGCTCGCCTCGCTCATCCAGGAGGGCCTGCAGGCCCGCAACGACGGTGACCTGGACACCGCGACCGCCCGGCTCGGCAAGGCACGCGGCATCGCCGAGAAGGCCGGCAACGAGGAGACCGCCAAGCTGCTCGACAAGGTGATCGAGTTCGACCCTGGCACGGGAACCGCCCGCCTCCGGCGGGACGTCGACAAGGCGGACGAGATAGCGCTCGACACCCGGTCGGTCCGCACCGTCCGGATGAGCAAGGACCCGGAGGCCTGAGCATGGCGATCTGCCCGGTAGGGCACGATTCTGCGGACGAGGAGTACTGCGACGTCTGCGGTGCGCTGCTGGCGGCCGCCCCGGCCGCCCCGGCTGCCCCGGTCGCTTCGGCTCCGGCCGTCCCGCCCGACGCCCACCAGCTGGACGACTGTCCCGACTGCGGGGCACCACGTGGCGGCCGATTCTGCGAGAGCTGCGGCTACGACTTCGTGCTCGGCGGCGGGAACCAGGTGACGCCGCCGTCCACGCCGCCATCCACGCAGCCCTCCACGCCGGACACCCCGGCCTCCGGCTGGGTCGCGGTGATCGCGGCGGACCGCGACCACTACGAGGCGATGATCGCGCAGGGCGGCCCCGACGCGGCCCGCGTCGCGTTCCCGCCGTACTGCCCGGAGCGGCGGGTACCTCTGGCCGGGCTCGAGGTCAGGATCGGGCGGCGCAGCAAGTCGCGGGCGCTGACCCCCGAGATCGACCTGGCCGGACCGCCCGAGGACCCCGGCGTCTCCCACCTGCACGCGGTGCTGCTCGCACAGCCCGACGGGACGTGGCAGCTCGTCGACCTGGGATCCGCCAACGGAACCCTGCTCAACGGCAAGACGGTGGAGCACAACGCGCTGATCCCGCTCGGCGACGGGGATCGCGTCCACGTCGGCGCATGGACCAGCATCACGGTGCGGAAGGGCTGAGATGGCCGTTGTCACCCCCACCACCACCGGCCCAACCACCACCGGCCCCACCTCCGCGTCCGTCCCTCCGCCCGCGCCTGTGACCGCGCGCACGCCCGCCTCTTCGCCGCCGCGCGCCCTGTGGCTGCGAACGGTTCCCGGGCGGATCCGTGCCGGGGCCGGCGCCGCCGTCCTCGCCGTCGGCCTGCTGTTCGCGCTGATGGGCGTGGCTCTGGGGCACGCCGGGGACGGACTGCGGGCGATCGGGCACACAGCGGGCCCGCAGGTGGTGGCCACCGCCGACCTGTACTTCGCGCTGAGCGACATGGACGCCCAGGTAGCCACCGTGCTGCTGGCCGGCGAAGAGGGCGGGCCCGGCCGCCAGGCCGCGCTGGACCGCTACGACCAGCGCCGCGCGCAGGCCGACAGCGCCGTGCTGCAGGCCGCCGACCTGGCCGGCGACGACCCGACGGGGCAGATGACCGTGCGCGCCGTACTCGACGGGCTCGGCCGCTACGAGCGGCTCGCGTCGCGCGCCCTGCTCCTGGACGAGCAGTCCCGGCATGCCGCAGGGCCCCCCTCGCAGGCGGCTCTCGACGTCTATCGCCAGGCCACCGACCTGATGCGGTTGGACCTGCTGCCCAAGGCGTACAACCTCACGCTCGACAGCGGGACCGTCGTCAGGCACGCTTACGCGGACGAGTCGGCCGCCGTGCTGGCGGGCCGGTTCTGGGTGGCGCTCGGTGGGGCGTTCGCGCTGGCCGTCCTCGTCGCGCTGCAGGCCTTCCTGGCCCGCAGGTTCCGCCGTGCGATCAACCCGGCGCTGCTGGCGGCCACCGTCGTCGTCGGTGTGCTGACCATCGCGGGAGTGCTCGTCCTGCAGCGGGTGTCCGACGATATGCGGACGGCCAAGGAGGATGGCTTCGACTCGGTTCTCGTGCTGTCTCGGGCACGCGCGATCGGGAACAGCCTGCACGGTGATGAGAGCAGGTATCTGCTCGACCCGCAGCGGGCGGACACCTACGAGCAGGTGTACCTCGACAAGTCACAGTCGGTGCTCTACGTCCCCGGCGGGAACCTGGACAAGTACTACGCCGCGGTGGACAACAGCGTCGCCGCCTTCCCCGGTAAGGCGGACTTCCTCGGCTTCTACGGCTCGGAGGCCGGTCGGATCACCCTCCCCGGCCAGCGTGAGGCCCTGGCCAGGGTGCTCACGCTTTACCAGAAGTTCCAGCACGATGACCGGCAGATGCGGCAGTTCGCCACAACGGGCAGGAGCGCGGACGCCGTACGGCAGGCCACGGGCGCCTCATTCAGGGCCTACGACGGCGCCCTGGTCGAGTTGACGAAGCTGCACCGCCTGGCGTTCGACGACGCCGTGGCGGAGGGCGACCGCGCCCTCGGTGGCTGGAACCTTCTGCTGTCAGGGGCGGCGCTCGCCGCCGCCCTGCTGATCCTGGTCGGAGTCCGGCCCCGGCTCGCCGAGTACCGGTGAAGGGATGATGTCAATGGTCGCGCTGACCAGGAGGGGTCGTTTGCGGCGCATCGCCGCCTCGGTGCTGCTCGGGGCCGTGGTGCTGCTGTCGGCGACGGCCTGCGGCGCCGGCTCGTCGATCCTCGACAAGGATGTCCTGGTCATCGGAGTGAAGCCGGACCAGCCCGGGTTGGGGATGAAGAAGGCGGAGGGCGAGTTCGCCGGCTTCGACGTCGATGTGGCCGGCTACATCGCCCGCAAGCTGGGCAAGAACGCCAGGTTCGTCGCGGTGCCCTCGTCCGAGCGGGAGAAGGCGCTCATGAACGGCTCGGTCGATCTGGTCGTAGCCACCTATTCGATCACTCCGGAACGCAAGACGAAGGTGGCCTTCGGCGGGCCGTACTACGTCGCCCACCAGGACACTCTCGTACGGGCCGGGGAGAGCGCGGTCGCCAACGTGCGGGACCTGAAGCGGCGCAAGCTGTGCCAGGTGACCGGGTCGAACTCCTGGCGCCGGGTGAAGGAAGAACGGAAGATCGCCGTGGAGCTGGTCGAGGCCGCCTCCTACAGCGAGTGCATGTCCGATCTGAAGGCGGGGAAGGTGGACGCGGTGTCCACCGACGACCTCATCCTGGCCGGCTTCGCCACCTCGGACATGAAGATCGTCAACGCGCCGTTCACCGACGAGCGGTACGGCGTGGGCATCAAGGCCGGGGACCTGGACGGCTGCGAGGCGGTCAACAAGGCCATCACCGAGATGTACCTGGACGGAACCGCCAAGAAGCTGCTGCAGGAGTGGTTCGGGAAGTCCGGCCTGGCGCTCACTTTCACCGTCCCCCAGTTCGAAGGCTGCGGCTGACGTCCGCGTGGCCCGTGGCACGCCGGTCAGGCCGCGCCCGGACCGGCAGTGAGGTGTGACTCGGCGCTGCCGAGCAGCATCTCCAGTGCGGCGGGGTAGGCGCTGTCGTTCATGCCGGCGACCAGCAGGGGGGCGACCGCCGCGATGTTGGGATGAGTGGCCGCCGGCAGGCGTGCGTAGGTCGCCTGCCAGATCTCCTCGTCCGCCGCGCGTGCTTCCTCGGGCAGCGCCAGGGACGCGGCATCCAGCGCGGCGAAGGCCAGAGTCATGTCGATGAAGGCGTGGTAGATGCGGACGACGTCTCGGTCCGGGAACCCCGCGCCCCGCAGCAGCCCGAGGATCGCCTCGTCAGCCGCGACTTCGTGAGACTTGCCGGATATGCGGTTGGCGGTCAGCACCGCGGCCTGTGGGTGTTCGAGGTAGGCGGCGTGGATGCGCAGGCCCAGCTCGCGAAGATCGGCGCGCCAGTCGCCGGTGCCGTGCCAGTCGGCCATCGCCCGGCCGATGAGCATGTCGCCGATGGCCAGGGTCAGGTCGTCCATGCCGGTGAAGTAGCGGTAGAGCGTGCTGGGGTCGGCTCCCAGGGCGATGCCGAGCCGTCGCACGGTCAGACCCGCGGAGCCATGCTCGCGCAGCATACGCAGCGCGGTCCGCACGATCAGCTCCTCCGAGAGAACCATCCCGCTCTTCGTCGGGCGGCGGCGTCGCCGCGCCGACTCCGAGACCACCGGCTTGGGCACGGTGTTCCCCTCCTCCTGTTGCCTGTTCCTTCGCCCCCGAGCTTATGCCAACACCATTGACGTATGAAGGGGTGGTGACGTTGGATCGGGCACACCAAGGCGTGTGCCTCGGAAAGGGGATGTTCTGTCATGCGTGTTCTGCTTGTCGGTGCCGGTGGTGTGGGCACGGCGATCACCCGGATCGCGGCCCGCCGATCGTTCTTCGACCACATGGTCGTCGTCGACTACGACCTGTCGCGCGCCGAGGCGGCCGTCGCCGCGCTCGGGGAGGCGGGTACCCGCTTCAGCGCCGGGCGGGTCGACGCGAGCGACGAGGCGGCCGTGGCGGCACTGCTGGAGGAGCACCGCTGCGACGTCCTGCTCAACGCCACCGACCCGCGCTTCGTGATGCCGCTGTTCCGGGCGGCGCTGCGCGTCGGCGCGCACTACCTGGACATGGCGATGTCGCTGTCCCGGCCGCACCCGGAGCGTCCCCATGAGGTGTGCGGGGTCAAGCTCGGCGACGCTCAGTTCGAACTGGCCGCCGAGTGGGAGAAGGCGGGCAAGCTCGCGCTGGTCGGCATCGGTGTGGAGCCGGGGCTGTCGGATGTCTTCGCCCGTTACGCAGCCGACGAGCTCTTCGATCACATCGAGGAGATCGGTATCCGCGACGGCGCCGACCTCACCGTGGAGGGGTACGACTTCGCGCCCTCGTTCAACATCTGGACCACCATCGAAGAGTGCCTCAACCCGCCGATCGTCTACGAGGCCGGCCGAGGCTGGTTCACCACCCCGCCCTTCAGTGAGCCGGAGGTGTTCGACTTTCCCGACGGCATCGGCCCGGTCGAGTGCGTCAACGTCGAGCACGAGGAGGTGCTGCTCGTTCCCCGCTGGGTCGACGCCGAGCGGGTGACCTTCAAGTACGGACTGGGCGCGGAGTTCATCCAGACGCTGCGAACCCTGCATCTGCTCGGCCTCGACCGCACCGAGCCGGTCCAGGTCCTCGGCGCGGACGGCACTCCCGTCATGGTCTCCCCGCGCGACGTGGTCGCGGCGTGCCTGCCCGACCCCGCGACCCTCGGGGAGCGCATGCGCGGCAAGACGTGCGCGGGCACCTGGGTCAAGGGCACCAGGAACGGCAGCCCGCGCGAGGTCTACCTCTACCACGTGGTCGACAACGAGTGGTCCATGCGGGAGTACGGCTCCCAGGCCGTGGTGTGGCAGACCGCCGTCAACCCGGTGGTGGCCCTTGAGCTGATAGCCGCGGGCCTCTGGTCCGGCGTCGGCGTCCTGGGTCCGGAAGCCCTTCCGCCCCGGCCCTTCCTCGACCTGCTGACCGCGTACGGCACCCCGTGGGGCATGCGCGAACAGTGACCGTGAGCGACGGGGCGCCCCGCCTCCCGGACCGCCATGACGATCTGACGAAGTCCTGCCCGCCGCCTCTGCGGACGAATGTCGCTGTCGAGGTTCGACGTCACCTCGCCTGTGTTCCGCTTCAACCGCAAGCCCGCGCTTAACGGCGGCGCCCTGTCGGAGAAGGCCCTGTACGGCCAGTTGGTTGCGGCCTCATCATGACGTGGCCCGGAGCCGGAAGTAGGCCGTGACCTCGACGCGGAGACTCTCTCATCAGACCATGCTGGTGCCCGCACCCGGAGTCGCATTCGTCCACGTTCTCGGGGACGATCATCCCCGGGCGGTAACTTTCAGCATCGGTCATGATCTGCCGCTGCCCGCATGGGCGGCGGGCTCACAGGCTGACGGACGCTTGATCCCTGCGCGGGCACGGCGAGGACCGCTGTCCTCTCTGGTAGGGCCGCTCCGGGGCCCGGGCTGCTGTTTCCGCATGCCGCGGCCAACCGCCGCCACGCTCAAGACCCCGGACGATGCCTCGCCACCCTCGGCATCGCGTGATCAAACCGGACAAAACGAGAGAATGTCGGAGCTCTGGGGGCATGAGTGGGCAATAGCTCGCAGATCGCCCTCTCAGGACGTACCTATGCTTGCTGCGCGGTCCCGACGATGAGCGTGTAGTCGACGCCTACCCGGAAGCCGCCGGAGGAACCGCGAATGGTGAGCTCGTGACGACCGGGCTGCAGCGGTTGAAGGCGCGCCCAGAGGCCACACGCGTAGAACGTGTCTGTACCGTCCTCCCCGGTCAGCGGGTTGCCCGCCACGCCGGTCACCGCGACGTCGTCGTCTTCCATCCGCTCCGACGTGACCGGCTTGCCGTCGAGGACGGCCCTGCCTTTCGCGGCGATCATGAACTCCTCGCATTGAGCCTCGGAGGCGACCAGGTTCACCAGCGGAAATACCACCGCCCGCCCTGCGGGAAGCCTGCATGTCCGCTGTACAGTGCCGCCGAAGGTTCCGGCCAGGAACCACACGTCTTCTGGCTGGTTCCGATCGCAGAACTCCCCCGTCGTGTCCGCCACAGGGTTCGTGCTCTCGCTTTCGGAGGCTGCCCACGTCCACCAGCGTCCCTGGATCGACTCTGCCGCCGAGCCGGGCGATTCCGAAGACGCGATGCCGTCTGCGCTGCTCTTTTGAGCCACCACCCCACAGCCTGCGAGGAGACCGAGGGCCAGCGGAAGCAATAATGCGGATCTTCGAGGCATCCGGGGATCATAGACTCGATCACCATCCACCCTCACATCGATCAAGTGATCGTCGCTTCGCGCATGCCGAGGGAGGACGTCGTCGCCAGGGACGCCGCCGGCAACGTCAGCCCGCCCTCGGGGCTGATCACGGTGACCGCGGTGACGGGCGCGTCGCCGACCTCGACGCCGACCCCGCCGCCCGGTGACATCCTGCCGCCGACCAGGCCGGCCGGCCTGCGTGACGCCTGCTTGCAGGACTACCGCGGCGTCACGTTCTGCTGGCAGCCGTCGACCGACAACGTGGCGGTGACCGCGTACGACGTGTACCGCGAGACCGCCACCGGCTACGTCAAAGCCGGTACGGTGGCCGCCTCCACGTTCCCGAACTTCGCCGAGTCCGGCCTGGTCATCGGGCAGCGCTACACGTACGTGGTGGTCGCGAGGGACGAGACCGGGAACATGAGCTCGCCGTCGGACCCGCTGTCGGCGCTGGCCAGGGAGGGGCTGCCGATGCCCGACCCGGTGTGCTCGGTGTCCTACCGGGCGGCGACGGCCCGGCGCCCGCGCCGGTGAGCTTCACGCTCAGCGGCAAGCCCTGCACCACGGCCTGACCGAGGGACTTGACCGTCGGACGGATGTGCGCACAGGAATTGAATCTTCGGCGCGGGGCCACCAAACTTGCCTCGCGTGACTCTACGGATGGCGATCCTCGGACCACTTGTCGCCTGGAGAGCAGGGGTTCCCCTGGATCTGGGCTCCACGCAGCAGCGTTGCGTGCTCGCCGCCCTCGTGCTCGCGGAGGGCAGGCAGGTGAAGATCCAGGAGCTGGCCGCCACCCTGTGGGGCGAGGAGGTCCCGGCGAGCGCCGTCAACGTCATCCAGACGTACGTGAAGCGATTACGCCGCACGCTGGAGCCTGATCGCGCCAGCCGCGCGCCCAGCCTGCTCCTGCCGCGGGTCCGCGACGGCTACGCCCTGGACCCGGGCCTGGTCGAGGTGGACGTGGAGCGCTTCCGCGAGCGCGCCGCGGACGTGACCGGCTACGACCAGGTCGCGGAGGCTCTGGCGCTCTGGCGCGGCGAACCCCTGGCCGAGCTGCCGCCCCTCGCCGGACATCCACGGCTGACCAGCCTGGCGGGGGAGCTGGCCGGCGCGCTCGGCCGCTTCGTCGGCACGGTCCTGCGGGAGGGCAGGGCGGCGGACCTCCTGCCCTACGCCGAGGACATCGCCCGGATGCTCCCGCTGGACGAGTACGTGCACAGCATCCTCATCAAGCTCTGCCTCGAAGCCGGCCGGCGCACCGACGCCCTGCTGCGCTACCGGGAGATCAGCCTGCGGCTGGAGCAGGAGCTGGGCGTACGTCCCGGCCCCGAGCTGAGCGCCGTCCACGCCATGGCGCTGGACGACGAGCCGGACCGGCGGCCCGAGCCGGGCCCATCCCGGCTGCCCGCGCCGGCCCAGTTGCCGCCCGACATCAGCGACTTCAGCGGCCGGCTGGAGCAGGTGTCGGCGCTGACCCGCATGCTGGGCACGGGGGAACGCACCGCGATGCCCCTGGTCGTCATCACCGGGATGGGCGGCGTCGGGAAGACCACGCTGGCCGTGCACGCGGGCCACCGCCTGCGGGAGAGCCACCCTGACGGCCAGCTGTACGTGGACCTGCACGGGACCGACGGCAACGCGGTGGACCCCGGCGACGTGCTGAACCGGATGCTGCTCGCGCTGGGCGTGGACGGCTCGGTGATCCCGGCGGAGCTGGACGCCCGGGCGACGCTCTACCGGAGCAGGCTGGCGGGCCGCCGGGTGCTCGTGGTGCTGGACAACGCCGTCGACGAGGCGCAGGTGCGCCCGCTGCTGCCCGGCGCGCCCACCTGCGCGACGATGGCCACCAGCAGGTCCAGGCTGCGCGGGCTGAGCGGGGGCCACCACGTCGATCTCGACGTCTTCCACCCGCAGGAGGCGCTCGACCTGCTCATCCACCTGATCGGCGAGGCCAAGGTCCGGACCGACCAGGCGACCGCCCGGGCGATCGTGGAGGCGTGCGGCCACATCCCCCTCGCGGTCCGGGTGACCGGCGCGCGGATCGCCGCGCAGCCCCGGCTGAGCCTGGGCCGCTTTCACCGGGAGCTGGGCGACGAGCGGCGGCGGCTCGACCAGCTCACCGCCGGGGACCTGGCGGTACGCGCGACGTTCCAGCTCAGCTACGCGGCGCTGCCGCCCGCCGCGCGGCGCGGGTTCCGATTCCTCGGGCTGCTGGACGTCCCCGACTTCGCTGAGTGGTTGCTCGCGACCCTGCTCGACGCGCCACAAGGGGAGACGGCGAAGATCCTCGACCTGCTCGTCGACGCGCATCTGGTGACCGTGGCCGGTGAGGACGACGTGGGCGAGCCGCGCTACCGCCTGCACGACCTGATCCGGCTCTACGCCAGGGAGCGCACCGAGGCCGAGGACGGCGCCGAGGTCCGCAGGGCCGCGCGCCGGCGCGCCTTCAGCACCTGGCTCGCGCTGGCCGAGGACGCCGACCGGCTGCTCGCCTACCGGACGCTGCTCCCGCTGCAGGGCGAGGCGCCGCGCCGCCGCCTGCCGGGCGGCAGGGCGGAGGCCATGCTCGCCGACCCCGTGCTCTGGTTCCAGAGCGAACGCGCCAACCTGGCGGCGGCGATCGCGCAGAGCGCCGACCACGGCCACGCCGACCTCTGCTGGAACCTCGCGGAGGCGTGCGTCGGGTTCTACGAGATGCGTGATCTTCTCACCGAGTGGCGCGCCGTGCACACGGTGGCGCTGTCCGCGTGCGAGTCGGAGCCGAGAGGGCGGGCGGTGCTGGCCCGCAGCCTCGCCTACCTGGCGTGCCTGCCCGTGGTGCGTCCGCGGGTCATGCGCGAGCACGCCGAGCTGTCCCTGGAGCTGTTCAGGACGGTCGGTGACCGGCAGGGGGAGATCGACGCCCGGGTGATGCTCGGCACCGCGCTCGTCGCCGGGGGGCTGGGCGAGGAGGGGCTGGAGCAACTGCAGCGGGCCGAGGCGCTGGCCGTGACCCTGGGGCACGACGCCGAGCTGGACTTCGTCCATGCCGCGCTCGGCTTCGTCTACCGCGAGCAGGGCAAGCTGGAGCTCGCCTCGCACCACCTGGAACGCGTCCTGGAACGCACCGAGGGCCGCCGCCTCAGCCGGGTGCGCCTGATGGCGCTGCGCTCGCTCGGGATGGTCAGGTTCTACCAGGGCAGGTCCGGGGAGTCCCGGCACCTGCTGCTGGAGATGCTGAGGCTCGCGCGGCAGCTCGGCGTGCGGGTGAAGGAGCTGCTGGCGCTGCTCGTGCTCGCCGAGACCGGGCTGCTCCTCGCCAGGCCCGACGCCGCCGGCTACCTCGATCAGGCCGAGGTGCTCGCCACGGACATGGGCGGCGACTTCGCGCTCGCCCTGGTGCAGCGGGGCCTGGCCACCCAGGACCTCGTGGCGGGCCGGGCAGAGCAGGCGCGGGAGGGGCTGCTGGGCGCGCTGGAGGTCTTCCGCCGCCACGGCGTGCTGCACCTCCAGGCGATGGTGCTGAAGGCGCTCGGGCACACGCACGCGCTGCTCGGGAAGCCCGGCGACGCCCTGGTGGCGTGGCGCGAGGCGGAGAACCTCTTCCGGCGGATGGGCAACCTCAGTGAGGCGGCTGAGCTGGCCGCACTCGGTGACGGCGTGGCGGGGGAACGCTGATCCATTCGCCGTCCAGTCCCTGTCCAATCCGGGCTCCTATCGTGTGACACGAATTTGTCAGGGCACGTATGGAGCTCCGTATGATCTCAGTGTCTTTAGTCATCGACGATCCCGGCACGCTCGTCGCGGCCATGACCTCGCTGGCGGCCGATCCCGGCCTGCGCCTGCTGGCCCGCGCCCGTTCCCTGGAGGAGCTGCGCAGCGCCGAGAGCGTCCCGGCCCATGTCGTCGTCGTCCACACCGAGGTGAGCGGGCCGCCCTGCGGCGCCGAGACCGTCCGCCTGCTCCGGGCGGAGGGACGGGTGGCCGTCCCCCTGGAGGCCGGCGGCCCCCCGGAGGACCGGCTCGCCGTCTCCATCCGCACGGCGACGGCGGCCGGGCCGCGCCTGTCCGGCCAGGAACGGGCGGTCCTGCTCGGCTACGCCTCCGGGCTGACCCTCACCGCCGCCGCCCGGCGGGCCGGCATCCGGCCCGCGACGGCCAAGAAGTACCTGGAGAGGGTCAAGCAGAAGTACGCCGACTGCGGCCGGAACGCCTACACCAAGCTGGATCTCGCCAGCCGGGCCAGGGAGGACGGGCTCATCGGCTGACATCGGCCGGCACCCCGAGCGGGAGCAGGTAGAGCGCGATCTCGTTGACCCCGTCCACGGCGAACAGCTCGTGCACCAGATCGTCGTAGAAGCCGCCGACGAGGGTCGTGCCCAGCCCGAGTCCGGTCGCGGCCAGGGCCAGGTTCTGGGCGACGTGCCCGGCTTCCAGCAGGGCGAACCGCAGGGCGCGGAGCCCGTACTTCGCCCTGAGGTCCTCGGTGTGCACCGTGAGCGCCAGCATGGCGGGGACCTGGGCCAGGTCGACCAGCAGCTGATGCGCCGGCGGCCGGGTGGTGGCGAACCACATGGACGTGGCGGTGGCCTCCGCCGGATCGGGCGCGTCGGCGTAGCGGTAGAGCCGGTCTCCGTGCCTGCCCACGCCGTACGTGCCCGGGGCGAGGCCGTCGACGGACCAGGCGATGAGCCGGAGCCGCACCGAGTACTTGCTGCCCGCGCTGGGGAAGTTCCGCGTGGCCCAGCCCCCGGTTTCCGGCCGGTCCCGGCCGCCGAACGACTCGCGCAGGAGGGTGCCCAGCGTGGTGGCGGCGACCGGGCCGGTGTAGTCGCGGCAGGAACGGCGCTCGCGTATCGCCTGGCCGAGCGGCATCTCCAGGGCGGGGCCCGCGGGCAGCGGCACCGTCGTGGCGAGCCAGCCCGGGTGGTCGGCGGTCCGGTCGCCGCCCTCGCCGTCGCCGAGTTCGGGCAGCTGCCCTGGCGGGTACTTCGAGCTCTCCAGGTAGCGCTGGTCCAGCCCGGCCTCGGGGGCCAGCGCGCCGGCGAGCACCCAGCACAGCGCCCGTTCCTCGTCCGGCTGCACGCCCAGCCGGTTGCACAGCATGTGCAGTTGTGAAGCCCACACGGCCAGCCGCCGCCCGGAGGCGATGCCCTGCTCCGCCAGCTCGGCGTCCGCGTGGGCGACGGTCGCGGCCCAGCGGGCGGCGAGCCCTTCGCCGTCCCGGACCGTGGCGCGTGTGGCGGTCAGCACGCCCAGCACCTTGTCCCGCTGCCGGGCGAGCATGGCCTCGCTGCGGGCCAGCGGGACGGCCGGGGGCAGCTTGGGCGTGTCGGCGGCCAGACGCCAGGCCGCGGCGTGCTTTCTCAGCCACGCCGCGCCGGCCCGCTCGTCCAGGCCCAGGCCGAGCGCGGTCGCGTACATGAGCGGGAGCGCGGTGTTCATCCGCGAGGCCGAGGAGCCCGACAGCGCCTCCAGGACGATCTCGCTGGAGCGGCAGAAGACCTCCTCGGCCACGGAGATCGCCTCGGCGCCGCCGTACCTCTCGATCTCGGGCTCGTAGGCGATCCCGGACACCGTCCCGTGCGGAGTCCAGCCCTCGGCGCCCGGGAGGTCGGTGCCGCCGATGAGCGAGGCGAGCGAGAGCTGCAGCGCCTCGGGGTCACGGACGGCGCGGGCGCGGATGCGCACGTGCGGGCCGCCCTCCCCGTACCTGATGAAGAACCAGTCCTCCAGCAGGCCGTCGGCGCGCAGGCCGGCCAGCAGCGGGCCGGCCGCGTCGGTGAGGAAGGCGTCGTTCTGCTCCGTGTCCCAGTGCAGGAAGCAGTGCAGGCTCGTCCAGAGGCCGACAGCGGGCATGGTCATCGGGTCCACCTCTGCTCATGGGAAGGGGTGCGGATGGAACGGGAGGTCTTCGTAGCGCGCGGGTCCCGGCAGCCTGCCCAGCCGGGCGGGTACCTCCAGGAGCCTGGGCAGGTTCCTGGTGCGGCGGTAGACGTGACCGAACGTCATGGGCAGGGAGCCCGGCACGATCACCTTGACGGCGTGCAGCCCGAGCCCGTCGCGCGTGACCGGCTCGGACTGGTCGGCCGCGATCACCTCCAGGCCCGCCGAGGCCAGCCGGTCGACCCACTCCTCCAGGTAGCCGCCGAGATCGCGGCAGGGCGGCGGCTCGGGCCACAGCTCGCGCCACGGCGTGGCCGAGCCGCCGCCGAGCAGGAAATCGTGCCGGTCGCGCGCCTCGTCGAGCGCGTTCATGAAGACGTGGTCGTCGAGGGTCAGCACGAGGAACGGATCGTCGAGCATGGCCAGCAGCCGGTCCCGGTCGAACGCGCCGATGCGGCTGTCGGCCTTGTTCCTGACGTTGATGTACACCTCTGCCGCGGCCGAGCGCATCGCCTGGACCGGGTGCCGGCTCGCACCCGCCGCGAACAGCGTGTTGGGCAAGCGCGGGTCGGGGACGCGGCGGCGCGTCATGCTGAGCACCACGGGCACGCCGAAGTCGTTCGTGGCCTCGAACAGCAGCAGGTCGTGCCCCATGCTGCCGAGCCGGTCGATGAGGCGGCCGAGCTGCGGGTCGTCCGCCGGTGGCGCGATGCGGCGCAGCGGCGTGCGCGCGTGCCAGGCCATCAGGAAGGCGTCGCGCTCGGCGATCTCGAACAGGCCGTGCAGAACCGCCTCGGCCTGGCTGGAGCCGAGCCCGCAGCCGTTGGAGGAGTCGTAGAACATCCGCTGTTTGCGGCCTTCGTACCAGACCCGCGAGTCCCAGTAGACGAACTGCTCGGGGATCAGCCTGTCGCGGGAGTGCGTCAGCGACCAGCCGTACACCCAGTGGATCGGGTTCTCCGGCGAGTAGGGCTCCAGGAAGAAGTCCGGACGGTGTTCCAGGTCCGGCTCGTGCAGGCCCAGCCGGGCCGGGTCCACCGCGAGCGCCGGGTCGAGGTCGGCGTGGGTGGCGTACACCTCCGGGCGGACGCCGCGCGGGCGCATGCCGGTCAGGCGCTCGACCGCCTCGAAGAGCGCCACCCGCTCGGCCTCCGCGAAGTCCTCGGACCTGCCGTAGCCGGTCCCGATCAGGCCCGCGCTGCCCGGTAGCTGGGCGCTGACCAGGGGCAGGGTACGGGCCTCCCAACGATAGAGCCGCAAGACGGGGCCGAGCCGCCAGTCCACCAGGACGTCACGGAGCTGGGCCGCCGTCTCGGTGCGCGGATTGTCTTCACGGAGCGAGGACCCGGCCACCGGATGGCATCCGATGATCATGGGCCGGGGACCGTCCGGCGGCACGGGGGCGCACACCTCGCAGCCGCCGAACGGCACCACCCGGTGGGCCGAGACCTCCAGATCCTCCCCCCGCAGCGCCCAGAGCACGCCGGTCGTCCCCGCCGCGACCACGTCCGAGGCCAGCGCCGCCACCAGCCCGGCGGCCTGAGGGGGCACCGCGCCGCCCATCGTCTGCGGCGCGCCCGCCGGGACGGGACCCGGCAGCGCGTCCAGTCTCGTCCGTTCGGCACAGGCCAGGCACCCCGTGGAGGCGGGCCCGGCCAGCGGCCCCACGAGCACCAGGCCGCCGTCGCAGCGCACCGGCAGCACGGTCGAGCCCGCCGCCCTCGCGCGGGCCGCCAGCTCCGTGACGGACGCGAGGGTCCAGGAGTCCAGCGGTACGACGGCGGTCCCACCGGCGGGAAGGTTGTCCCCATCGCGGACGGTCAGCCCGGCACCGGCCAGCGCCTCCCGGAGCGGCGGCGCCGGTACGTTCGCGTTCATCCTTCTCCTCGCCAGATCTGGAAACCCGCCGCCGCAAGCTCGCTGCCGGAGTTGTCGAGGCGGGGGCGGCAGCCGGTCAACCGGCTCAGCACGTCCTGGAGCGCTTCCTCGTCCCGGGAGATCGGGGCAGGCCACAACCAGCGGCCGAGGTCCTCGTCCATCTCCTCCTCGGTGATGTCGGGCGGGGGCAGGGCTCCGCAGACGGCCACCGCCCGCATTGAGGGCCCCGCGTACGAGGTGCCGGCCGCGGCGAGCGCCGCCATCGCCACCGCGCTGTCGCATTCCAGCTCGACCGCCCAGGACAGGCGGTCGCCGCCGGTGTCGTGGATCTCCGCGTGCCAGGCGCCGCCGAGGTCGCGTACCTGAACCCGTACGGGTTCCCGCAGACGTTCCGCCAGCGTCCGCCACCAGTGCGTGGCGATCGGGTCGTGCGTCACGCACTCGCCCGGCCGGACGTGCCAGGCGGCCCGGTCCGCGCGGTGCCGGAGCAGGATTCCCCTGGCGTGCAGCTCATCGGCGCCCACCGCCGCCACGGCCGGGTCGAGGCCGAGGCTGACCTGCGCGGCTGCCCGTACCGCCTCCAGGCGCGCGGTCTCCGTGGTCGGCCCGATCCCGGCGACCGGCGTCCCGGGGACGGCGCAGACGGCCATCCCGACCGGTAGTTGGGCCAGGCCGTCGACGCGCGCCTCCGGGAGCAGGCCCAGCTCCGGGTCCGTGACCAGCTCGGTGCGTCGCAGCGCCTCCTCCAGCGTGAGCCGCCGGGCGCGGGGCGCGGGGTCCGCCGGTGGCCAGGGGCGGTACGTCGCGGTGAGCGGACCGGGGCGTACCAGGAGGATCTCCCCCGCTCTGCCGGGCAGGCCCGCGCAGGCGCGCAGCAGCCGGTCAACGGCCGCCGCCGCGAGCATCTCGGCCGCCGCAGGCGTCCAGGACCGCGCGGGCAGGCGACCCAGACGCGCCGCCAGCACCGCCGCCGGCCCGCCGACCTCGTCGGCGTTCACGGCGTACGTTACGAAGCCGGCGCCTGATAGGTGGCCGGCGTGTACCGCGAGACCGGCTGCCCGTACCCGGAGGTGTCCGGCGGGCACGTCGGCGCTCGCGATTCGGTGGGTGGTCAGGTGGCAGCGGGTCAGGGCGGCGAGGGCGGCGTCGGCGATGGGGCCCTCGCCGTACACGGTCACCCGGAGGTCGCGCAGGGTGGCCCAGACGGCGTCGGGGTCGGGTGCCGCCGACTCCAGCCAGGACCGTACGGCAGGCGGTGTCGGCGCGTCGGGCCGGACCCGTACCAGCAGGTCGTTCTCGTGCAGCCGGTCGAGGAGCACGCCGACGGCGCGGCGGGTTCCGGGGTCCGGGCAGAGGGCGTCCAGGCCCGCCTCCGTCACCCCCGCCGCGAGGAGCGGGTGCAGCCGTTCCCACAGCGGCCACAGCCCGGCCACGCCCTCCAGGCTCACCGACGTGCTCCAGGCCCGCAGGTGGATGCCGTCCGGCAGGCGGCTGGCCCGCACCACGGGCCTGAGCCGCAGCACGGCGGCGTCCTGGGAGCCGTTCACCGGGACCTCACCACGGGCTCCAGGAGCTCGCGCCAGGTCACCCCGTTGATCTCCTCCACGGCCCGGCTGAACAGGTAGGCCGCCAGGTATCGCTCCAGAGGGCGTAGGTCGCACAGAGCGAGCAGCCGGTAGAGGACGTTCGTGCCGAAGCGGTACACGCCGAACTCCCGGCTGACCGCGATCTCCGGGAAGTTCGACCGGTTGAGGAGCTGGTGGTAGTCGCTGAAGTGGCGTCGGGTGAAGTCCCAGCGGATCTCCGTCTCACCGCCCAACCTGGCGGCGACCGCCGCGTGCCCGTTGCGGCTGCCGATCAGCGCCCCGGTGTCCAGCGTGGCGTCCGCGTACCGCCACGCAGCCGACGACCAGCCCCGCCAACCCGCCGCCAGAACCCGCAGATCGCCGGGAACGCCCTCGGAGCCGCCCACGTCCGCCCCCGCGCCCTCCGGGGAGGCCACCGCTCCGTCCGGGTTTGCTGCGGCACGGACGATTGCGGTCACACCCGGGGCGTGGGTTGACCAGTGGCGGTCGAAGGCGGTGCGTAGCGTGCCGTCCGGGTCGTCGTAGGCGAGGAAGTCCTCCACGTGCGACAGGAAGGACTGGTAGCCACGGCCCAGCCCGGCTGGGTAGTTCGCGCTGTGGGCGGTCATCGCGGCCAGGGCGACCACGATCCTGGCATTGGCCGTGTAGTCCCGGTCGGCGAGATAGTCCAGGGAGCCGGCCACGGCGTCGAGCCCGAGCGCGAGCAGCGCACAGCGTCCGGCGACCGCTTCGGGCGAGCCCAGCAGCGCCGTCAGCGCCCCGAGATCGGCCTCCCGCACCAGGACGGTGTTGTCCGGCCGGATCGGCGTGTAGGGCCCGGGGATCAGCTCGGCCCGGCCGGCCTGCTCCGCCTCCGCGAGCAGCGCCGCCTCGTCGACGGCCACGGTGGATGGGTGCCCGGCCAGGTGGCGGCGGCACTCCTCGGCCGCCCGCGCCGCCGTGGCCTCGACCCCCGCCCCCGGCTCGAACCGCAGCAGGACGTGCGGGCCGTGCAGCCAATGGCGGTCGAGGTGTACGGCGAACCCCTCACCGGCCAGCGAACGCGCGAGCGGAATGAAATGGCGGCGCACCAACGGCGCCTTGTCCGGGTCGAAATAATGGCACACGACATCCATCATGTGTGCGCTCCACAGAGAGTCGTTGAAACAATGACGCCCATACGGCCGGATGTTCGTGAAGAACACCCGGCCGCAGGATAAAGCGGAAACTACTGCTGTGCAACAGAGGAGCAGCAAGAGGAGGACCCGCAGGTCGAGCTCGAGTCACTGCTCGACGAGCCGGACGTGGCCCCGCCCTCGGGCACGGCCACGGCGTCACGCATAACCGTCACCTGAAGCCCGCTCAGGTCCAGGTCAGCAAGGTCGAACCGGGTGGTTGTCATGGACATGTTCTTCACCTCCTCGGTGTCACGAAGGTCGAAACGACATCGGCAGTATCACCGGGCCGCACCGGCCCCGCCTGACGGACGAATGGCGGTATTGACACGCCGCGGCCCGGGGCGTAAAGGCGGATAATTTGCCGGAATTACTGTCTTGACTCCGCCGATTTGCCGTGAATACGCTCCATCCGTTTCACCGGGAACCGGACTGGTATTGGCGGGCACATGAATGCCGTAGAGGTCGAGAATCTCACCAAGAAATACCCGGGCGCCCCGCAGTCCGCGGTCGACTCGCTCAGTTTCCAGGTGAGTTCCGGCGAGGTGTTCGGCGTGCTCGGGCCCAACGGCGCGGGCAAGACCACGACGGTCGGCGTCCTGACCACCCGGATGCGCCCGACCGGCGGCCTGGCGCGGGTCGGCGGGGTGGACGTCGCGAAGGAGCCCACCCGGGTGCGGCGGCTGCTCGGCGTCGTCCCCCAGCGCAACAACCTGGACCGGTCGCTCAGCATCCGCCAGAACCTGCTCTTCCACGCCGCCTACCACGGCGTACGCCGGGCCGAACGGCGGCAGCGCGCCGCCGAGCTGCTGGAACGCATGGGGCTCGCGGAGCGCGGCGACGACCGGCTCGACAACGTCTCCGGCGGCCAGGCCCAGCGGGTCATGATCGCGCGGGCGCTGATGCACGAACCGCAGGTGCTCTTCCTGGACGAGCCGTCCACCGGGCTCGACCCGCAGTCCCGCATCTTCGTCCACGAGTGCGTACGCGAGCTGAAAGACAGGGGCGTCACCGTCGTCCTCACCACGCACCAGATGGACGAGGCGGCCAAGCTCTGCGACCGGGTCGCCATCGTGGACCGCGGCAAGCTGCTCGCCCTGGACGCCCCGGCCGCCCTGGTACGCGAGCTGCCCGGCAGCACGACCCTCACGCTCTCGCTCGAATTCGCTGAGTCAGCCGAGTCCGCGGCCGAGGACGTCAACGCGGCGCTCACGGCCGTCGAGACCGTCGAGCGGGTCGAGGCGATGCCCGGGGGCCGCGTCAGGCTCTACACCTCACGGGAGCCCGGCGAGATCCTGCCCGCCGTGCTCAAGGCGCTCGCCGGGCACGGCATCTCCCTGACCGGCCTGGACGTGGCCCAACTCGGCCTGGAAGACGTCTTTCTCCGCCTGACCGGACGGGAGCTGCGATGACCATCCTCGACGAGCGCCCGCCCACCGCGCGTGCCTTCACCGCCATACTCGGCCGCGACCTCGTCGTCACCGGCCGCGAGCTGCCGAGCTTCCTGGCGCAGGTCCTTCTCCAGCCGCTGTTCATGCTGTTCGTCTTCGGAAAGCTCCTGGCCGACCTGGGCTACGTCGGCCGCGGGTTCGGCAACATCCTGCTGCCGGGCATCATCGCCCTGAACGCCTTCATCGGCGGGCTGCAGAACACCGCGCTGCCGCTGACCCTCGACTTCTCCTTCAGCAGGGAGATCGAGGACCGGCTCCTCTCGCCGCTGCCGACCAGGCTGGTGGCGATGGAGAAGATCGTGTTCGGCACGATCCGGGGCGTGGTGGCCGGCGTCGTGATGATCCCGCTGGGCCTGGTGATCTTGCCGGACACCGTACTGGCCCCCGCGTCGCTCCTGCCCGCGCTCGCTGTGATGGCGCTCGGCGCCTTCGTCGGCTCGGCCGTGGGCATGGTCGTGGGCACGGCTGTCTCCCCGCGCGGGATCAACGTCGTCTTCACGGTGGTGCTCACACCGCTGATGTTCACCGGGGCCACCCAGTTCCCGTGGCCCAGTCTGGATCGCCTGCCGTGGTTCCAGATCGTGTGCGCGGTCAATCCGCTCACCTACGTCAGCGAGGGGATGCGTGCGGTGATGGTTCCCCAGATCCCGCACCTCCCGCTGTGGCTCTGCCTGCTGGTCCTGGCCGTCGCCGGCGCGGTGGCGGCCGAAGCGGGCATGCGCGGCTTCGGCCGCCGTGCCGTGGATTGAGAAAGGAGGCGCGACCGACGAACCTCACCTGAGCAGAACAAACCATTGCAAACAGAGGGAGAAACACTCATGAACGCACTGTCCTTCGACGTCGAAGAGCTGGCCCTGGACGAGCTGTCGGTGACGACCGTGCGCGACGGAGTCGCGCTGCCCGACACCGGCGCGTCCGCGTGCTGCTTCAGCTGGATGACCTCGTCCTCGTGCTGCTGCTGCACCGAAATCGAGTAACCACCGTCTGACCGATTCCTGCAGCTCCTGCTGCTCGATCATCATCAAGTAGGTGCTCCTCCCGGCAGTGTCACAGCGGCCGGGAGGTCACCCGCCAGCGAGGAAGCATCGATGACCAGCACAGTGGAGAGCCCCGTAGCAGCGGGTGCGGGACAGATCGAGGCCGCGCCCTTCGCCGTGGTCAGGCGTGCCGCCCTGCCCTACCCCGACCGGCCCGCGGCGGCCGAGCCCTTCCGCGCCGCGGTGCGCGCGCTGACGGAGGCGCTGCGGACCGCCGCCTCCGCGGCCCCTGAGGTGGCCGACGCGCTGGCCGCGAGCCTGTCCGACCATTCGACCGGCTTCCACCGCGGCGTCGTCCTGCCGCTGCGCCGTGACGTGCACAACGGCCGCGTCCCGCGCGAGTCGCTGCTGCGGGAGCTGGGCGACCTGCCCGATCGAGTCACCGGGCTGGCCGCCTGGCTGGACGCGATCCGCGACAGGAAGAACCTGACCGCCCTGCTCGACGCCCCGGAAGGGCCGTGGCAGGACGCGCTGGACGCCGAACGGGCCGTGCTCGCCGCCGTGTGCCGGGCCGAACCGCTCCGCCTGGCCGTCACGCTCACCGGCCGCGACCTGCTGCACGGCGTGGACAGGACGGCCGCCCACGCGGGACGGCCCGACAAACGCGCGCGCAAGGCCGAGCCGACCGTCCTGCGCTACGCCCTCCGCGCCACCTCCAAGACCAGCCCGCTCTCCTGGTACACCATGGTCGGCCTCGGCTGGTGGGACGCCGCCCCGGAGACACCGCCGGCCGCCCCCGTCGCCGCCGTGCAGGCCAACCGGGTGCTCGTCAGCCGCCTGATGGCCGCTCTGCTGCGTGAGGCGCAGTGCCCGCACCGCCTCGCGCCCGGACTGCGGGAGGACGGCGAGCAGGTGCGCTTTTACCGCGACATGCCGCTCTCCGACTCCAGCCACCTCTACGGCACGACGGAGGAGCTGGTCGACGTCGGCCTGACCGGGCCCATCCGCTTCCTGATCGAACGGCTGCGCGACGTGCCGGACGGCCTGACCCCCGGGGACCTGGCCGCCGCGCTGGCCGCGCACATCCAGAGCGCCGACGCCGACGCGATGGCCACGCGCTACGTACGGAAGATGGTCGAGGTGGGTCTCCTCGTCCCGGCCTGGCCCGTACACACGCAGGACCCCGACATCCTGCACTCCCTCGCCCGCTGGTGCCGGGAGCAGGACCTGACCGGGGTGGCCGCGCGCCTCACCGCGATCCGGGACGTGACCCGGGCCTTCACCGGCCTGCCTCCCGCCGGCAGGCGGGACAGCCTCGAAGCGCTGGCCGGCGAATGGCGGCTCCTGGGCGAGCGGACCGGCGCCGACCTGACCGGGGCGCCCGTGCTCACGGAGGACGTCACGCTGCCCGCCCCGCTGGGCCTGCACGCCCGCCACGGGCGCGACGGCGTCCCGGCGCTCACCCGGATCACGCCGCTCCTCATGCTGTACGACCACCACCTGTCCATGCGGCACCTGATGGCCGAGACGTTCACCGCCCGCTACGGCGCCGGGGGACGGGCCCCGCTGACCGACGGCGCGACCATGATGTCGGAGGTCTGGCGCGACCTGGTCCAGGGCGACCCGCGCGAGCGCCGCGAGCCGGAGGACATGCGGAGCGCCCGCGAGACCGTCGCCGGGATCATCGCCGCCGCCAACGGCCCGGAGGCGGCCGACGTCGTCATCCCCGAGGAAGCCGTCACGGCCGCCCGCGACCTGCTGCCCGGCTGGGCGCTGGCCCGTCCCGCCGCCTACTCCGTCTTCGCCCAGCCCCTTCCCGGCGGGCTGGCGATCAACCACATCTACGCGGGATTCGCCCGGTTCACCAGCCGGTTCCTGCCCCACCTGGACCCTTCCGCGTCCACCGCCGTGGCCGGCTGGTTACGCCACCTCCTCGGCGAGGACGTCGCCCAGTTCCGCCCGCTGATGGGGTTCAACGCCAACCTGCATCCGCTGGTGCTGCCCGAGGAGGTCGGGGAGGACCCGCGCTGGGCCGGGCTCACCCTCGACGAGCTCGAAATGGTCCACGACGAGGACACCGGCCTGGTCCGCATCCGGCATCGCGGCACCGGCCGCGACCTGAGCGTCCTCTACCTCGGCTTCCTCGTACCCTTCGTGCTGCCGTACCGGACCGCGCCGCTGACGGGTGACCTCAACTGCGGGTTCCCCGCGCTGACCAGGTTCGTCACCAAGAACACGGTCGACGGCGTGACCGCGAGCGGACGGCTCACGTACGACGGCGTCGTGCTGCACCGGCGCCGCTGGGCCTTCGACGACGACGCGGCGGCGCGGCTGCGCGAGCAGTGGGCGGCAAGTCACCCCGCGGTGGCCGCCGCGCACCTGCGAGCCGATCACGGCCTGCCCGAGCACGTCTTCATCGAGGCCGGAGGGAGCGCCGCCTCCTTGGAGGGCTTCCTGAACAGGCTGCGCGCCGCCAAGCCGCAGTACGTCGACCTCGGCAATGCCCTGCACCTGCGGTGCCTGCCCACGTACCTGGCCCGCTACCCCCAGGAGCCGGCCTTCGTCGAGGCGCTGCCCGTCCCCGGCGCGGCCGGTGACGGCGAACCGGTGACCGAGCTGATCATCGAGACCTGCTGGAGACCACAGTGACCGAGCTGGACGTCGTCTGCTACTTCCACGACCCCGTCAAGGCGCCACTGGTCAGGACAGCGGTGATCCCCGGGCTGGGCGCCACGCTCGCCGCGTGCCCCGGCGTGCGCGGCCACCTGGAGCGACACTGGCTGCACGGGCCCCACGTACGGATACGGCTGCGCGGCCCCGCCGGGCCGGTCGCGACCGCGGCCGACATGCTCGCCGCACGGCTGCGCGAGCACCTGAAGGATCACCCCTCCACCGGCTCGCCCGGACACGGCGAACTCCTCGCCCACGCGCGCAAGGCCGGGCTCCTGGAGCTGGTGCCCCCGCCGTACGAGCCCATCCACGCCGACAACACCGTCACCGTCGGCCCCGCGGAAACCGGCCACGTCGCCGCGCTGCTCGGCTCGACCGAGTCCGTACGGCTGCGCGCCGAATCGCTGGAAGCCGGACTTCCCGCACTGGAACACTCACTCGACCGGCTCGCCGAGACCGATGACGGCGCCGCCGGACGCATCCAGCTCGCGGTGACCGCGATGGCCGTACACGCCAGCCGCTACCCCCACGGTCAGGCGCTCGGGTATCACTCCCTCCTCTCGCACGTCGAGGACTTCCTGTTCCACCACGATCCGGACGGGCGGCTGCGGAAGGCGTTCGAGTCAGGCTGGTCGCGCAACCGGCCCCAGGTGCTCGCGCTCGTCGGCCGGGTGGCGGACGGCCACCCCACCGACCGGGTGGAAGCCGCCTGGCAGTCCTGGACCATCACCGCCCGGCTGCTGGCCGAACCCGCCTTCGACGGCGGCACCCTGGCCCTGGAACTCAGTGGCGGCTACACCGAACAGGCCGCCAGGCTCGGCGACCCCGACATCGCGCGGCGCTGGAACCCCGCCGAGCGCACCGCCTCCAGCGACTATCACCGCGCCCTGCGGGTCGTCGACTTCTCCCGGCCGGAGATCGCCCGGGCGTTCGTCGTCTACCGGTTTGGCACCAACACGCTCTACCAGCTCCTGGCCGTCTGCGACGTCACACCCGTCGAGCGCTACCTGGCGGCGAGCATGGTCGCCGCCGCCGTACAGGAGCTCAACGGCACCACGTGGCGCGCGCAACTGGGCGAGGCGGGATGAGACCGATGCTGATCCGCCTGCGCCCCGTGGTCCACGCGACCCCCACCCCCACGGGCCTGCACGTACGCGGCTGGACCTCCAGCTTCACCGCCGAAGGCGGCGCCGGGCTGTGGCGGCTCTGGGAACGTTTGTCCGTCCTGCTGGCCGACGGCGTGCCCGCCACTGAGCTGACCACCCCCGACGGGCTGCCCGAACCGGTCGCCAAGGCGCTCGAACTCATCATCGCCCAACTGCGCGAGCACGACATGCTCGTCGAGGTCCCGCCCGGCTGGGGCCAACCAGGTCCCGGCCTGCCTTCCGCCCGGGTGGCGGCCTGGCTGGAGTCCGCCGCCACCGACCCTGCGGCTGCCTGGGACCGGCTGTCCGGCGCCTCCTACACGGTGCACGGCCACGGGCCCCTGGCCGAAACCGCCCTCCGCGCTCTGGCCGCCGTTGGGGTCAACCCGCCCGTCGTCGGGGGTGAGCCGGTCAGTACGTCGGCCGGGGGTGGGCTGGAGCTTACGGCGGTTCCGGTGGGCGGGGTCGCGGTGACCGTGATGGCGGGATGCCTGGGCGAGGTCGGTTACGCCGTGGCGCCCGGCCCCTCCGCTGAGGTCGCCGCCGAAGCCATGGGCGTGCGCCAGCGGCTGCTCCTCGGTGCGGACGGTCTTCTCGCCGCACAAGCGGACGGCGGGCCGCACCAGGCGAGCCCAGCCCCGGTCGGGCCGTACGAGGGGAGCCTGGCCTCGGTCGGGATGCCGGGGGAGTCGCCTGAGGTGCTGTGTGCCCTGGTTGGTGGGGTGGCTGTGCATCGGCTGTTGTGTGCCGTGGCGGGTATGCCCGATCCGGTGGAGGAGGCGGCGGCCCGTACGCCCGAAGGGGTGGAGGTAGGGAGAAGCCTGTCCGTCATGGTCGCGAGGGTGGAGCCGCTCGGCGTCACCCACCACCGATGGCCCTCCGGGAACCACCCCGCGGACCCGTGGGAACGGGTGGCGGACATGCTCGAAGTGCTCGGCGATCCGGAGCTGGGGATGGTCCCGCCGCCGGAAGCCGGGGAGCTGCCCCAGGTGCCGGTGAGCCTGGTGGCCTGCGGTCAGGCCATTGGCTTCGGCACCACCTTGGAGTCGGCGCGGCTGCACGCGGCGCTGTCCGCCGTACGATCCGCGCTCCCGGCAGGGACCGTCGTGGGCGCCGATCCGCTGCACGCCCGGGGGCTCGGCCTGCGTGAGGCCGTGCACCGCGACCTCGCCGACCTGCCCCGTACCCCGGTGGACGAGGAGGTCTGGGCGGCCGACCCGGCCGCGCGCCGCTGGTGGAAGGCGCTCACGCTGCGGTTCGCCGTCCCGGCCGCGGTCGAGGTGGTCGGCCTGCCCGGGGGAGTCGCGCATGCCAGGGTCAGCGCGGCAGGCCGTACTCTCGCCTGGGCCGTGGAGCCCGACGCGGGCACGGCGGCGGCTTTCGCCCTGCTCGCGGCCACGGCGGGGGCTCAGGCGCGGGCGGCGGGGCGGGAACTCGGCGATCCGGTGGTGCCCTGCGGGGCCGCCCCGGTCTGGGTGCCGCCGCAGGAGCCGCCCGTGCCGTGGGAGACCCGCTTCTGGTTCTGGCCCGCAGGGACGCGGGACGGCGAGGAGCGGTTCCAGGCGGCCTTGGACGCGCTGACGCCGGGGACGGAACCGGCGCCCCTGGGCCCGCTGCTCTCGGCTGCCGGGCTGGCCGCGGTCACCGTGCCGGTCACCGTGCCGGCCGCTGTCCGGGCCGGGAGCCTCGGATGAGGTACGGCCTGCGCGAGCTGCGCGATGACCGGGCTGAGGCCGTGCTGATCACCGAGTACGGGCTCGCCGACCTGGAAGAGGTCAGCCGACTCGGGCGCGGGCGGCGCCACCCGCTGCTTCCCGTGCTGCTCGACGGGTCGCTCGCCCTGGCCGGGCCGGTCCAGCGACCCGGGGCCGGTGTCTGCGTGGCCTGCGCAGAGTCGCAGCGGCTGGCGGCGTTCGGCCCGGCGGTGCCCGTCAAGCTGCCGGAGCTGCGGGTGGGCGGGCTCGCGGCTCCGGCGTTCCACGACACGCTGTCCGCGCTGGCCGAACGGCTGCTGGCCGAGCCGGAGCGGAACGGGGACGTCGTCCTCGCCCTCCGCGCCGACCACGGCTCCGTGACCAGGCACCGAGTGACGCCCCGACCCGAGGGCTGCCACGTGTGCGCGCCGCCCACCCCGCACACCCCGCCCGCCAGGGTGCCCGTGGCCGTGCTGCCCGGGGCGTTGCGGTCGGTGAACCCCGCGACCGAGGGCGGGCGGTTGCGGGAGGCGCTGGTGGACTCGCGCTACGGCCCGGTGACCACGGTCCGCCGGAGCGGCCACCTCCCGCTGGCCACCGTCGCCGCGGTCCTGGCGGGCGACCCGGCCGGGAACGCGGCAGGCTACGGCCGCACCCCCGGCTTCGCGCAGTCCGAACGCGTCGCCCTCTTCGAGGCCGTGGAACGGCTCGGCGGGATCGGGGCGATCGGCCGGTCGGTGACCGAGGCCGCCTTCGCGGGGCTCGGCCCGGAGCGGGCGCTCGACCCGGTACGGCTCGGCCTGCACGAGCCCGAGTGCTACGCCCAGCCGGGCAACGGCCTGACCGCCTACGCCCCGGACGTGCCCACCACCTGGGCCGACGGCTGGTCCTACACCCGCGCCGCGCCGATCATGGTGCCGGAGCACGTCGCGTACTGGGGGACGCGCAAGCCCGGCACGCCCCGGTTCGTGGCGGAGACCTCCAACGGGTGCGGGCTGGGCAACAGCCTGGTCGAGGCGGTGCTGCACGGCCTGTTCGAGATCGCCGAGCGGGACGCGTTCCTGATGACCTGGTACGCGGGAACGCCACTGCGCCGCATCGCCGTGCCACCGGACGACCCCGTGCTGCCCCACCTGTCCGACCGGCTGGAGTACCTGGGGTACGAGCTGCTGTTCTTCGACGCGACCACCGACCTGGGCATCCCGGCCGTCCTCTCGCTCGCGTGGCGGGACGACGGCGCGGCCCCGGCGGCCTTCTTCGCGGCCGGGGCGCACCCGGACCCGGTCGCGGCGATGCGGTCGGCCGTCGCCGAGCTGGCCGTGGACGTCGAGACGGCGGCCGACCGCGCCCGCCGCTCTCCCGCCGACTACCGCCGCGAACGCCTCCTGCACCTGATGGAGCATCCGGATTCCGTACGGGCCATGAACGATCATGTCGCCCTGTACGGCCTGCCCGAGGCCGCCGGGGGATACCGATTCCTCCTGTCGGGGCAGGCGGGGACCGTGGACGCGGCGGAACTCGGCGATGACGAAGCCCCGCGAACCGCCACGGACCTGTGGACGGTCCTGAACCACTATGTGGCCCGCCTGCGCCGGCTGGGGCTGGAGCTGATCGCGGTCGACCAGAGCGATCGGCGGATTCGCGACCGTCTTGGCCTGTACGCGGCGAAGGTCATCGTGCCTGGCACGCTCCCGATGACGTTCGGGCACCGCAACCGCCGTGTCCGCGGCCTACCCCGGCTCTGGGAGGTGCCGCGCCGCCTGGGCCGGAGCCCCACGCGCTCCAGCGACGATCCCGTCCTTCCCCATCCCTTCCCCTGACCTTGGAGCGCACGGTGGCGAACGACGACGAGGTTGCCCTGGCGCTGGCCGCCGCCTACGCGCACGGACCGGGTAAGTCGCCCGTCCCCGGCGCGGCCGTCCACCGTGAGCCCGCCCGCGCCGAGGAGGGGGTACGTACCCCGCTGCACGGGCTGTCGGCGTGGGGGGAATTCGGCGCGGCACTCGCTCGGCTGCTGGTCTCCGCCCTGACCCCGCAGCGCTGGGAGCCGTACAACCCCTACAACGACCACCGCGCCTACCCGTCCCCGCGCGCCGCGTTCCTGGTCGACGTGCTGGTGCGGACCGAGCGGGGACGCTGGCGGCTCGATCCGGTCAGGCGTGAGCTGGTTGGGGAGTCGAGGCCGGAGCCGGCCGGGACCGTGTGGCTGGACCTGCTCCGACGTCCCGAACGGCTCCGTCCCGGGTATGGCGAGCTGGCCGACGCGCTGGCGGAGCTGGAGACCGGTCACCTCGCCGGGGCGGTGGCCGAGCACGCGGCGGGCCTGCCGCTCACTGTGGCCTCCGGGCCGGCTGGCATCACGCTGACCCCCGGCATGCCGGCCAGGCCGGGACACCTGCCCGCGGGCGGCGCTCGGCGCAGCGCCGGGCTCGGTCCCCGGGGGCTTTCCGCCGATCCGCGTCCCCTTCCCGGGGAAGCGGCGCGGGCGTTCGCCGCCGCGGTCGCCGACCCGCCCCCGGGCTCACCGGCGGCCGATGGCGGGGTGTGGTGCCGCCTGGCGGTCCGCAACGTGACGGGACTGGCGGACGGCTGGTACGTCCCGGCCCCGCTGACCGCTGCGACCGAGCGGGCCGCGGCGGCCATGTCCGCCGTGCAGGCCGCGTACAGCTATCCCCGTACGCAGTTCGACGTCGGCGGGAGCAACTTGGGGTTGCTCATCGCCGGGGACGTCGGGTCGGCGGTGCGGGCGAGCGGCCAGGACGGCTACCGCGCCCTGCTCCGGGCGGCCGGTGCGCTCGCCCAGCACGCCTGCTCGGCCGGGGCGGCGTCCGGCCTGTTCTGCCGCCCGGTCCGCGCCATGCGGGAGGGCCTGCTGGAGGCCGCCGCCGGCGCCCCCGCCTCGTACGACGCCCTCTACCTGGTGCTGGCCGGACGCCCCCGCTTCACCTGGTTCGACTACGACCTGTCCCCCCATTAAGCGGCACCGATGCCCAGCAGGATGGGGGCGGCGCCAGCAGCCCGGCCACCTCACCGTTCCCCGGCATGAGGGCACGGAGGAGGCGACCGAGCCGGATCGCCTCGGCGGTGGAGAAGCCGGGGTGATGTCACCTGCTTACGGGATCCACCGTGATGGGCGGGATCCGCTTCAGGCAGGCGGTCGGCCCGGGGGTTCCCTCGGCGACGAAACCGGCGACGATGCCGGAGACGCAGCCGCTGGGGTCCAGGTCGGGGACGTGGCCCAGGTTCGGTACGGAGATGAGCCTTGATCGCTTGAACCTGCGGGCCACCTTGGCGGCGTCGGAGTCCGGGGTGATCGCGTCCAGGTCGCCGGTGAGCACCAGGGCCGGGACGTCGGGGAATTCGTCACTGACAGGGTGGGGCCGGGTCGCGCTCTGGCGCGGCCACTTCAGGCAGATGTCGCCCGACCAGAAGGTCGCCGCGGCCGCGGCCGCCGGGCTGAAAGCGCCGAAGCCGGCGGGGTCGGTGCGGGCGAGCGCCCGGTCGTACTGCCGGCGCCGCTGGGCCGGAGTGGCGTCCACCGACCAGGCTCTGGGGTAGTCGTTGCACGCCACGCTGATGCCCAGGGAGGAGTTCGGCTCCTCTCCCTCGGCCCCGACCACCTGCTGGACGGCGGCGGTCAGCAGTGTGAAATCGCCGCGGGCGGCGTCATGTATCAGGGCCGGGAAGGCGCCGATCAGTGAGGACGCCTGGGGATCGGCGCCGGCTCCGCTGGTGGAGTTCTGGATGGCCAGCCGGGTGAGCCACTCCTCGCCGAACTCCACGACGCGCTTCTCGGCGCCGACCTTGACCGACAGGGGGACCGGCCGCTTCCGGACAGCGGCGGCGAAGGTCCGCAGGTCACGTACGGCCGCAGTGCCGTCACACGCCTTGCTCCGCTCGCAGATCCGGCGCAGGGCCATCGTGAAGGCGCGGGCGTTGGGCCGCTGGAAGGTGTCGAAGTCGAGCGGCAGCACCCCCGACAGCGTGATCGACCTGACCTGCCGGGGATGGCGCTGGGCGTAGATCTGCATCAGGTAGGTGCCGTAGGACTCACCGACCAGGTCGAGCTTGACGGCCCCGAGCCGGGCCCGTACCGCGTCGAGGTCGTCGGCGGTCGCGGCGGAGGTGTAGCCCCCGGCGCGCGGTCCCAGGCTGCTCCCGCAGCGGGCGACGGCCTCGCGCCGCCCCTGGGTCGTGCCCAGGAGGTCAGCGGTGGTGATGCCGCAGTCCAGGGGGCTGGACACGCCCGTACCCCGGGGATCGACGAGCAGCAGGTCGTGATCGGCCAGGAGTGGCGTGAGCAGGCCGAGATAGGCCGAGGTGAGGGGGAGCGCGGGGTTGCCGGGACCCCCGGGATTGACGGCGATCGTCCCGGCGGCGGGACGGTCCAGCGCGCTGCGCCGTATGACGGCGTAGCCGACCGAGACGGTGCCCAACTCCGGCCGGTCCGCCACCAGCGGGCGGGTGATCGTGTCACACTCCACCCGGTGTCCTGGGACCTCGGGACACCAGGGCTCTGTGGCCGCGGCGGCCGACGGGGTGGCGCCGAGCAGGGAGACTCCGGTGATGGCCACGGCTGCCAGCGCCGTGGTCCGCTTGGTTACTGAACGCATGGCATCCACGATCGGGCCTGACCGGTGTCCGGATCATCCTGCTACGGGGCCGAGTTCGCGTCTGCTTCTCCTGCATCGGGTGGAGGACCAGGGGCCAAGTCGACCAGCCCCGCCTGGTAGGCGACGATCACGAGCTGTGCCCGGTCGCGTGCGTCCAGCTTCTGCAGCAGCTTGCCCATGTGGGCTTTCACGGTTGACAGCGTCACGTGCAGCTTCGCCATGATCTCGCTGTTGGACAGTCCCCGCGCGACTAGCTCAAGCACCTCGATCTCGCGCCTGGTCAGTGAATCGAGGACGGACGGGTTTCGGGGTGCGGGGGCGCGGCCGACGAAGTCGGCGATGAGCCGCCGGGTGATCGGCGGCGCCAGGAGCGCATCTCCGGCCGCGACCACCTCGATCGCCGCCACCAGTTCCCGGGGCGGGACGTCCTTGAGCAGGAACCCGGTGGCTCCGGCCCGGAGCCCCGCGTACACGTATTCGTCCAGGTCGAAGGTGGTGAGGATGAGCACTTTCACCGCGGGGTCGGCCGCCGTGATCCGGCGGGTCGCCTCGATGCCGTTCATGACCGGCATCCGCACGTCCATCAGCACCAGGTCGGGGCGAAGGGCGCGGGCCAGTTCCACGGCCCGGCCGCCGTCGGCGGCCTCGCCGACCACCTCGTGGCCCTCCCCGGTCAGCACCATCCGCAGGCTGGCGCACACCAGCCGTTCGTCGTCGGCGACGACCACCCGGAGCGTCACGACACCGCCTTCGCGGGGATCGGCAGATGCGCGGTGACGGCGTAGCCGCCGCCGGGCAGCGGTCCCGCCCGCAGTGACCCGCCGTACAGGGCGACCCGCTCGCGCATGCCCGTCAGCCCGTGCCCGCCGTCGGCGGGCGGGATCCGGAGCGTACGGCCAGGCGGTGGCGGGGGGTTGGTGATGTCCAGCAGCACCGCGTCCGGTTCGTACCCGACCAGCACCGTGCCGCTGCCGGTGCCCGTATGCTTGATGATGTTGGTGAGCGCCTCCTGGACGACCCGGTAGGCGACCAGGTCCGCCCCCGCCGGCAGGGGGCGGGGATGCCCGTGGGTCCGCAGCTCCACCTCGACCCCGGCCTGCGCCGTCCGGGCGATCAGCGAGCCGAGCCCGGCCAGGCCGGGCATCGGGGCCAGCTCGGGGGCCGCCGCCGTACCGTCCGGCTCCTCGCGCAGCACCTGCAGCAACCGCCGTACCTCCGTCATCGCCGCCCGCCCCGTCATCTCGATGGACCCCAGCGTCTCGCGCAACACCGCCTCATGCTGTGGCGTGTGGAGGGCGGCGCCCGCCTGCATGGTCATCACACTCAGCCCGTGCGCGACCACGTCGTGCAGCTCGCGGGCGATGCGCATCCGCTCGGCGGTCAGCAGCGCCCGCGTGCGTTGCCGTTCGAGCGTGGCCAGCCCGGCGAGGTACGCCTGCCGGGCACGTGCCAGCTCCCCGGTCAGCAGCCCCGGCACCACCAGTTCGATGTCGCGCGTCAGCTCGCTGACCGGTTGCCGCACCGCCACCCCCGCCACCAGCAGCACCACGGTCACCGTTCCGGCGAGGGCGGCGGCCTGTCGCCTGTCGCGGGTGACGGTCATGGTGTGCATCGCCAGCACCATCGGGATCGGCGGGTAGCCGCTCAGCGTCCCGGAGACGAGCAGCGCCAGCGTGCCCGCAGTCACCACGACCAGGACGCCGACCGGCCGGCGGCGCCGGGCGATCGTCACCAGCGCCACCACCGCGCCGACCGCCTGCGACAGGAGGTTGCCCTGGCCGATCAGCAGCATGATCGCGCAGGTCAGCGCCGCGCCCGCGACATCGAGAGCGACCCGGTGCCGGGATCGCAGGCGGATCCAGTAGGTCATGAACGAAGCTAACCCGATCTCTCCCGGGCGCCTGTCATCCAAGGGGAGGAGGGCTGTTGGCCTGCGGGCCAACCCGGCCTACGACCGGAGAAGGAGGCGGGAGAGCGAAGAAGCCTCCCCGGCCCGGGGAAGATCCGGCCGTGGCGGACCGGGGAAGTGATCGAGGCCGTTGCAGACCTGGTTGGTGCGGTGGCGTCGGTTGATCCACCGGAGAGACGTGGCCCTCTCTACGCGGGGGCCTTCGCGACATGAAGTCCTCGGGTGATCAGTTCGAGCGCATCGTTCGCCAACTCGGACGTGGTGACCCTGACCAGCAGTCCGCGATCTATCAGCCACATCATGTCTGTGCGGTCCTCGGAGATCACCGGATCACTGTCCTTCCTGGGCTCGACAGGACTCCGCATGACATTCATCGCGAGAATGTCCATGGCGCCGCGTATCTTGCTCGACCGGTAGACGGACACCTGCACCGTCCGAAGGCCGTCGCTGTCCTGCCAGCGAAGCGCCATCCCACTGAGGCCGGCGACGGAAGCAGGAAGGCTCTCCGGCCGGCCGAGACCATCGGGAACGTAACGTACTTCAACACCATCGATCTTGGGGACATCCGCGGCGACGACGCCGCCGGTGGTTTCACCGGGCTGTGAGATGACGGAATAGGCCCAGCCGGCTGCCGCCGCGACAACTATGGCCATGGCCGTGATGATGACCTTCGTGCGCGAACGGACTCGGTTTCGCTGAAGCGGTATCGGGGCGGTTTCCTCTGCCAACACCGGGGACTCAAGTCGCGACAAAACGTCCTCCTCACTACAAGTGAGGATCAACAGTAAGCCAGACGCGGCCGCGTAGAAGGTCGAATTCGGTGAGTGGTGCTCCTGACGGCGGTCGTGGTGATCTCGAAGGGGGTGTGGCGCGCCTCAGCGGCGCGCCAAGGCGATGCGGCGCGCCGCACTTCGAGCCCGAGTTCGCCGAGCGGGTCCGCGCCGCGATCGAGCGGACCACGGCCGGCTGATCCGCCTCGTGGGGTGTGGCCCCGCCGCCTCGGAGAAGGCAGGCCGCGGGGCCGTCGTCGCTCAGGCCTCGAGGCTGCTCATGTCCGCGTAGCGTGCGCCGCGTACCGCGTCGGCGGGTACGGCCGACTCCAGCGCGGTGAGCTGGTCCGGCGTCAGCGTGATGCCGGCGGCCGCGGCGTTCTCCTCCAGGTAGCGGAGCCGCTTGGTGCCCGGGATCGGCACGATGTCGTCACCCTGCGCGAGCAGCCACGCCAGGGACAGCTGAGCCGGGGTGATGCCGGCCGCCTCGGCGATCTTCCGGACCTCGGTGACCAGGGCGGCGTTGCGCGCGGCGTTCTCGCCCTGGTTGCGCGGTGTCCACTTGCGGAAGTCGTCGTCGGGAAGCTGATCGGCCGGAGGGACGGTGCCGGTGAGGATGCCGCGGCTGATCGGGGAGTAGGCCACAAGCCCGACGCCCAATTCGCGCGCGGTGGGCAGGATCTCCTCCTCCAAGCCTCGGGTGAACAGGGAGTACTCGCTCTGCAGGGCGGCGATCGGGTGGACGGCGTTCGCCCTGCGCAGCGTCTCCGCGCTCACCTCCGACAGGCCCAGGTGCCTGACCTTGCCCTGCCGTACGAGCTCGGACATGGCGCCGACGGACTCCTCGACGGGCACGTCGGGGTTTCGGCGGTGCATGTAGTACAGGTCGATGCGGTCGACGCCGAGCCGCCGGAGGGAGGCGTCGCATGCGGCCCTGATGTACTCCGGCGTGTTGTCGATGGAGCGGGCGTTTCCGTCGCGCCTGATGCCGAACTTGGTGGCCAGCACGACCTCGTCCCTGCGGTCCCTGATCGCCCGGCCGACGAGGTCCTCGTTGTGCCCGGTGCCGTACATGTCGGCCGTGTCGAGGAAGTTCAGGCCCAGGTCGAGTGCCCGGTGGATGACGGCGATCGACTCCTTCTCGTCGGCCGGGCCGTAGAACTCCGACATGCCCATGCAGCCGAGGCCGAGTGCCGAGACTTCCAGGCCGCTCTTCCCGAGGGTGCGCTTGATCATGTTGTCTCCCGGTAAGTCTTGATCTTGTAGTCCAGGGCCGACAGGTCCTGGGTGAGTTCGGCGATCCTGGCCGCGACCTTCTCGCGGTGCCGTTCCAGCATCCGGCGGCGCTCCTCGGCGGTGTGCGCGCCCGCGCGGAGCAACTGGGCGTAGCGGCACATGTCGGCGATCGACATACCGGTGGAGCGCAATCTGGTGAGGAAGGCGAGCCATTCGAGGTCCCGCTCGTCGTAGTCGCGGTGCCCGCGGCCGTTCCTGTCGACGGCGTGGATGAGCCCGATCCGCTCGTAGTAGCGCAGCGTGTGCGCGCTCAGTCCTGACCTGCGTGCGGCCTCCTGGATCGTCATGTCTCCAGGGTCGCCCTTAGAGCGTGCTCGAAGTCAAACCGGCACGGCTCCCGGCCGTCCGGGCGGTGATTCACGTCGGGCGCCGCGGGTGGTCGCGGACGTCGTCCGGCGGGTCGAGGCCGGCGAGAATCTCGGGGCGCTGCTCCCCGTGGCCAAGGCTCCGGACGACGTGCTGGTGGCCTACGAGATGAACGGCAGGCCGCTACCGCCCGACCACGGCCACCCCGCGCGCCTCGTCGTGCCGGGGTGGGCCAGCGTCGCCTGGATCACGTGGCTGGGCGACATCAGGTGGCCGAGCCCCTGGAGTCGAGCAGCCGCCTCTACCGCATGCACGGCCCTGGCCACCCACCCGGTGGCGGCCCTCCGCTAATGGCCGGGGTCCGGCGGTCGGAACCCACGAATTGCCAGCGTGCTCAAGGTGAGCCCGCTCTACCGGGAGCTGGCTCACAACCAACTCCTCGCCGACTGATTTCGCGCGTCGGCGGCCGAGCACCGGGTACGTCCGCGCACCACACGCCGATCGAGTCCGCCACTGGGGACGCATCCTCGGCAGCCGCCTGAAAGATCTTGATCTTAGGTGGCGGCGCTCGACTCAGCGCGTCGACCGGACGAGGTTGCCCTCGTAGGCCGCGATGACGAGGTGCGTGCGATCGCGGGCCTGGAGTTTGCTCAACAGGTTGCCGATATGTGTCTTGACGGTCTTGATCGAGATCGTGAGCCGCGCCGCGATTTCGTCGTTGGAGAGCCCGTGACCGACCAAGGTGAGGACCTCGGTCTCCCGCTCGGTGAGTGCGTCCAGCCTCGCCGGCCTCGCCCCTGTGGGCTGGGCAACGTAGGCCTCGATGAGGCGGGTGAGGACTTTCGGGGCAAACAGTGATTCGCCTTGATGAGTTCGGCGGATCGCATCGAGGAGTTTGTCGGGGTGAGAGTCCTTGAGGAGGAAGCCGCTGGCACCGGCCTGGAGAGCCGCGCGGACATACTCGTCAAGCTCGAACATCGTGAGAACGATGACCTTCACTGGTTCAATGCCTGCGTTGGCCGTGATCTGGCGGGTTGCCGCGATTCCATCGGTGCCCGGCATTCGAATGTCCATGAGCACGACGTCGGGACGCAGCTCGGCGCTCAGCCTGACAACCTCATCGCCTGTGCCCGCCTCGCCGACCACCGTCATATCGTGATTGGCGTTGATGACAGCGGCGAGGCTGTGGCGCAGCAACGGCTGGTCGTCGGCGATGACGACGCGAATTCGGGTTCCGCGGTCATTCATGACATTCGGGCCTCAGGAATACGGGCAGTGACCCGGAACCCGTTCTCGACGTGCTCGGCTTGAAAGGTCCCGCCGATCGCGGTGACGCGTTCCCTGAGCCCCTCGATCCCATGCCCGGCTCCCGGGTGAGGGGTCCATCCGTCCACGGGGCCCTCGTCCCAGACGCTCGTGACGATCCAGTCGCCGTCGCGACGGACGTGCACGTTGGCGGTGGTGGGTCCAGCGTGCCGGGCGGTGTTCGTGAGCGCTTCACGCACCATGGAGCAGACAGCGAGTTGCGCCCCGGGGCTGACGTCGTCGATTTCGCCGAGTTCGAGATTGACGGTTGGGCCTGCCCTCTCGGCATCCTCGATGATGGCCGGCAGGTCGTGGAGAGATTCCGCGGGCCGCAGAGGTGCTGCCGTGCCGGTCGAGTCACGCAGCACGTTGAGCATACGGCGTAGCTCCGTCGTGGTCTGCCGTCCGATGCGCTCGATATCCGACAGCGCCGCCGAGCTGTCGTCGGCCGCGCCGGGATAGCGTGCCGTGCTCGCCCGAACGGTGATCAGGCCGAGGCCGTGGGAGACGATGTCGTGCAGTTCGCGAGCGATTCTGAGTCGTTCGGCCTGTGCCGCGCGTTCGGCGGCCCACGCTGTGAGCCGCGCTTCGTACGCGATCCGCTGTCGGCGCGCACGAAACAGCGCCCACAGGGTGACCGTCAACGCCAGCGCGGCGATGACGACTGGGAGGACGACTGCGGTAGTGCCTTCGCGGCCGACTGCGAGAAGGGCGAGTAAGAGCACGACGTGAATAGCGATGGCCGGTGGCCAGACTCGCCGCCTGCGTCTCGGAAGTGCTTCGCCTACCGCCATCCCGCAAGTCTAGGGAATCGTCCGTGAACGGAGCATCGGTCCAGGGTCCGAGGGTCCTGGGTCCGAGCCGGCGAGACAAAATCCGGTCTTCAGCCCGATGGACCGGAGGCCGTGCTCCGAGTTCAGATGTGAACGTGATTACAATCGACGACCTCGTCAAGAGGCGAGGCTCCAAAGAGATCCTGGCCGGCATCAGCTTCCAGGCCCGCCCTGGAAGAGTGACCGGGTTTCTCGGCCCAAACGGGGCGGGCAAAAGCTCCACGCTGCGCATTCTGCTGGGCCTGGATCGGGCGACCTCCGGCACGGCGCTTATCGACTCTGTCCCGTTTGTACAACTTCGTGACCCGCTCGCAACGGTCGGGGCCATGCTGGACGGCTCCGGCGCGCACCGTGCGCGGACGGGCCGGGCGCACCTGCGGTGGGTGGCCCGCTCTGCGGGATTGCACCGTGCGCGCGTCGACGAGGTGCTCGAGATCGTCGGCCTGACGAACGCCGCGTCGAAGCGGGTCGGCAGTTACTCGCTGGGCATGGGGCGTCGCCTCGGGCTGGCGACGGCGCTGCTCGGAGACCCCGAGATTCTGATCCTGGACGAGCCGGTGAACGGGCTGGACCCGGACGGCATCCGGTGGATCAGGACCTTCCTTCGCGAACGCGCCGCATCCGGCCGAACCGTGCTGCTCTCCAGCCACCTGATGGGAGAGCTCGCGGAGACGGTGGACGACGTCGTTGTCATCAACGAGGGCAGGGTCGTCGCGGACGGCACCCTCGACGAGGTCGTCGGCGCACACCGCACTCTGGAGGACGCGTTCTTCGCCCTCACCACCAGCGGTGCGCCATGAGGGCGCTCGCGGCAGAGGCATGGAAGCTCGCCTCATTGCCGACGGTGTGGATCGCGACCGCGGTCGGGGTGCTCGTGCCGAGCGTGATCGCCGGAATCACCGCTTCCGCAACCCTTGGCGCGATCACCCGCGGCGCCGGGACGGTCCCCGGGGTCGACACGGGCTATCAGGAGCTGGCTTTCGGCGTGGTCGGAGCGATCATCCTCGGCGTCGTCGGTATCAGCAGCGAGTACTTCACCGAGAGCGAGGAATCCGGCGGCGGGCGCCAGATCACCACCAGCCTGACCGTCGTCCCCTCCCGCCTCCGATTCCTGCTCACGAAAATCTCCGCGATCGCAATCGCCGCCGCGCTACTCGCGATCATCGCTGCGGCGACGACCATGGGCGTCGTACGGGTGGTACTCGGCGCGCACGCCCTGACGCTGGGAGCCGACGACGTCCCGCGGCTGGTGGGCGTGGTCTGCTACTGGGTGTACACCGCGCTCCTCGCCTTCGGGATCACCGTGCTCACCCGCCACGGGGTCATTCCGCTCGCAGTGCTCATCGCGAACACCTCGGTGGTCACCGTCACCTACTTGCTCACCAAGATCACGCCGCTGGCGAACTATCTGCCCGACATGGCCGGGGTCCGCATGTTCATCCGGAAGCTCGCCGACAACACCGTCGAGATCAGCCCGCTGACCGGCGGCCTGGTGATGACCGCCTGGGTGGCGGTGCTGCTCGTGATCGCCGCCATCGCGTTCACGCGGAGGGACGCATGACCGCCTTTCCCGCGCCGGCGACGCGCGCTCGTGGCCCGGAAGCAGCCCAGGCGCTCGCGGCGGAGCTGTCGAAACTCGTGTCTCTTCCAGCGACCTGGCTCACGCTCGGAGGCACTCTGGTAGTGAACCTGATCCTCGCCATGGCGTTCACCATCGCCGGTCTGCACGGTTCTACCGGCACCAAGAGCGCCACTGACATCGGGCTGGCTTCGATCAGCTACGCGCAAGCCGGCTTCGTCATCCTCGGTGTACTGGCCGCCTGCTCCGAGTACACCGGCGGGCAGATCCGCACCACGCTGATCGCGATGCCCCGCCGCGCCCTCCAGCTCACCGCCAAGCACCTCACGTTGGCGATCGTCGTGCTTCCCGCGGCAGCGATCACGGCTGCGTCCGGAGTCGCGCTCGCGGCTGGTGTGCTCGGCGACACGGCTACGCCCGTGACTTCGGGTCATGTCGCGGCGGCACTGAGCGGTGTGACCGCCTATCTCGCGCTCACGACGTTGATCAGCGCGTCCGTCGGTGCACTGGTGCGTCAGACTCTCGCGGCGGTCGTCATCGTGTTGGGGTACTTCTTCATCGCCGGGCCGCTCCTGCGCGACCACACGCCCGCAGCGAAGTACCTTCCGGACAGTGCCGGATTCGCCATGTGGTTCCCGGTGGCCGACAACGCGAGCGCGGTGACACCGGCGCAAGGTGCGCTGCTTCTCATGGCCTGGACCACCGGCCTGATCGTCGTTGTCATGCTCTTGTATCGCCGCCGGGATACGTGACGGCCGACGTCGTTTACTTCACGCCTTCCTCGCCGCGGTCACCGCCCGCGAAAGAGTCGGCCGGCCGGGCGCCGCGGAGTGGGCGGAGGCGAACCCGGTGACTCCGCGTCAACTGCACCTGTTGACATTCTTGGAGGGCAATAGAAATTATACAGAGGTTTCCGGTGAATTCTGTTAGCGGAAATCCTGCTCAGGTGGTGTTACTGCGTGTCCACGGCCCGATCCGCTCGTAGTAGCGCAGCGTGTGCGCGCTCAGTCCTGACCTGCGTGCGGCCTCCTGGATCGTCATGTCTCCAGGGTCGCCCTTAGAGCGTGCTCGAAGTCAAACCGGCACGGCTCCCGGCCGTCCGGGCGGTGATTCACGTCGGGTGCCGCGGATGATCGCGGACGTCGTCCGCGGGTCGAGGCCGGCGAATTTGGGCCTTGACGGCGAACGGCCCGCGCTGTTCCCTGGCAATGAAAGTTAGGAAGCTTTCCTAACCTTTGCGTCCCCGCCATGACCAGCTGGACCTGCGCCCGCTCGGGGGAGCGTGAACGCGCGGTCCGGCGGAGAGGGCTGTCACGGTGTTCCCCCGCAGTCTCCGACGTCCGTTGATCCTCTTGGCCTCGCTGGCCACGCTGGCCGGCTTCCAGCTCGTCGTCTCGGGGCCCGCTTCGGCGGCGACCCGCTACGAGGCGGAGAACGCCACGATCTCGCAGGGGGTCGTGGAGGCGAACCATCTCAATTATTCCGGTACCGGGTTCGTCAATGGCGACAACGTCGCCGGCAGCTACACGCAGTTCACCTTCAACGCGCCCGCGGCGGGCACCGCGACGCTGGTGCTGCGCTACGCCAACGGCACGGGCGCCGCCCGCACGGCCGACGTCGCGGTGAACGGAACCGTGGTCTCGGCCGGCCGATCGTTCGGAGCGACCGTCGACTGGGACACCTGGGCGAACTCGACCTTGACCACGAACGTGAACGCGGGCGCCAACACGCTCCGGGTGACCGCGACCTCGGCGGGCGGCAACCCCAACCTGGACTACCTGGACGTGACGGTCACCGTCCAGTCGACGGTGTACCAGGCCGAGGACGCCACGCTGTCGCAGGCGTCGGTGGCGACGAACCACACCGGGTACACCGGGACCGGGTTCGTCGACTATGTCAACACCGTCGGCGGTTACATCGAGTGGACGGTCAACGCCGCCTCCGCCGGGCCGGCGACGCTGACGCTCCGGTACGCCAACGGCACGACCACCGACCGGCCGATGGACATCGCGGTCAACGGGACGACCGCCGGCTCCAGGGCGTACCCCGCCACGGGGAATTGGGACACCTGGGCCGACGACACCGTCACCGCGAACCTGAACGCGGGCACGAACACGATCCGCGCCACGGCCACCACCGCGGGCGGCGGGCCGAACGTCGACAAGCTCACCGTCACGGCCGCCTCCGGAGGCGACACCCAGCCGCCCACCGCCCCCGCCGCGCTGACCCAGTCGAACGTCACCGCCACCGGCGCCGACCTCGCCTGGACCGGATCCACGGACAACGTCGCGGTCACCTCGTACGAGGTGCGCAGCGGGACCTCGGTGTACAGGGCGGTCACCGGCAACCCGCCGGCCACCTCCACCACCGTCACCGGCCTGGCCTGCGACACGCCGTACTCGCTCACCGTGGTCGCCCTGGACGCCGCGGGCAACGTCTCCGCCGCGAGTAACGCGGTGAGCTTCCGGACCCTCACCTGCGGCGCCGCGGACGGCGGCGTGCCGTCGAGCATCACGACGATCTCGTCGGGCTGGACGATCCCGTGGGGCCTGTCCTGGCTGCCCGACGGCCAGACGGCGCTCGCCACCGAACGGGACGACAAGGTGACCGCCGGCCAGTTCAAGGTCTTCAAGGTGACCCTGGCCGGCGCCAGAACCCAGGTCGGCACCGTGCCGAACGTGCAGACGACCGGCGGCGAGGGCGGCCTGCTCGGCGTGGCCGTCGACCCGGGCTGGGCCTCCAACCACTACGTGTACTTCTTCCACACCGCGTCCGAGGGCAACCGGATCGTCCGGATGACCTACAACGGCACCTCGCTCAGCGGCTACACGATCCTGGTTCAGGGGATCAAGAAGAACAAGTACCACAACGGCGGCCGGCTGGCCTTCGGCCCCGACGGCTACCTGTACGCGAGCACCGGCGACGCCCAGACGTCGAGCCTCGCCCAGGACACCACCTCGCTCAACGGCAAGATCCTGCGGATGAAGGCCGACGGCACGCCCGCCCCGGGCAACCCGTTCGGGACGCTCGTCTACAGCTACGGCCACCGCAACCCGCAGGGCCTGGCCTTCGACCGCAACGGCAGGCTGTGGGAGGCCGAGTTCGGCGACAGCTCGTTCGACGAGCTCAACCTGATCAAGCCGGGCGGCAACTACGGCTGGCCGACCTGTGAGGGCACGTGCGGCGTCTCCGGCATGACCAACCCGAAGGCGACCTGGCCGGTGAGCACCGCGTCGCCGAGCGGCATCGCGATCGTCCGCAACGTCGTCTACATGGGGGCGCTGCGCGGCGAGCGGCTCTGGCGGATCCCGATCACCGGCGACACCGAGAACGTCGGCGCCGCGACCGCCTACTACGTCGGCGCCTACGGCCGGCTGCGCACCGTGGTCAAGGTCCCCGGAGCCGACCAGCTCTGGCTGACCACCACCAACACCGACAACAACGGCGGCGCCGCCAACGGCGCGGACAAGATCTTCCGGGTCGCCATCAGCTGACACCCGCCTCCGGGTCCCGCACGGAACGCGTGCGGGACCCGGACCACCCCCAACCAGCGGGAGTGTCACGTGCGCAAGTCATCCGCATGCGTCCTCAGCGTCGTCCTGGCCGGATCGCTCGGCTGCCTGGCCCCGTCCGCGCCGGCCGCGTCCACCGTGTACCAGGCGGAGAACGCGACCCTGTCGCAGGCGTCGGTGGCGACGAACCACACCGGGTACACCGGGACCGGGTTCGTCGACTACGTCAACACGGTCAGTTCACCACCGCGAGCGTGCGGCAGCGGGTCGTCGACGCCCTGAAGATCGTCAAGACGAACAACCCCGGCATCAAGACGATCATCACGATGGGCACCACGCCGAACGGACCCGACTCGACCGGTGCCGACCTCATCAACCGCGGCGCGGCGGCCGGGCTGGACAACGACGTCTGGACGATCATGCCGTTCGACTTCGGCTCTTCGCATGCTCCCCCGTGTGAGGGAGGCGAATGCTTCGCGTGGGGGAGGCGGGTGCCGGGCGCTCGCCGGACGATTTCGAGCATGAACGAGAACGGGTTGGACGCGTCGGTGAGCGGCACCGCGACACCGGTCGGCGCCAAATGGACCGCGGCGCGCGTAGTGGCCGGCTACGGCGCCGCGCTGTCGCTGTCGCTCTATCTCGCGGTGAAGGTCATCTGGGTGGTGGCGGCGCTGCTCGGGAGCACGCCGTCCACCTTCACCGACGGCGACTGGATCCTGTTGAACGGGGTCACCGTCGTCATGTCGGTCGTCGGCGTCGTTCTGGGGCTGGCCCTCGCGCAACGATGGGGACGTCGCCTCCCGGCGCCACCGGTGGTCTTCTTCGCCTGGATGGCAGCCGGGTTCCTCATACCGATGATCCCCTACATGCTGTTCGGCGCCGTCCTCGGAGGGGACGCGGGAGGCGGCGACTCCGGAGGCGGGGACGCCGTCCCGTCCTGGGAGACGGCCTTCATCGCCATCGGTTTCGGGGGCATGGCCCTGGGGCTGGCCATCGCGCTCCCCATCTACATGCGGGAAAGGTGGCCGGCCGCGTTCCTCGGACGCGTCGGTGACCACCGGCCGGCGCCCCTCGGCCGATCCCATCTGCGGGCTCTGTACGTCCTGGTCGCGGCACCGGCCCTCCTGTGGGCGTACTGGGCGGCGGGCGGGACGCTCGGCCTCACCCACCGCGACCTGATGAACACCGACGGACGGCTGCTCGCCGGCAACTCCGCGCTCTGGGCCGTCCTGGGCGCCGCCGCGATCCGCACGGTCGCCACCGGACGGCCGAGGATGCCCCGGTGGATCCCCATGGCGGTGGCCTTCACGTCGTCGGGCTCGCTGGTCGCGTGGTCGGCGTGGAAGCTCCCGTGGGCCTTACTCCGGCCGGGCGGTTACACGGCCGCCGAATATCCGGCCGTTTCCGTCGTCCAGTACGGGCTGAGCATCACCGCCGGAATCGTGATGCTGGCCGCGCTGCGCGAAGCCGCGCGGCCGCGCCAGAGCGGGGTCCGGTGATTCGCCGGTCCGTGTTCGGGCGTCACGCGCCCGTGGTTCACCTGGCCCCGGCGAAGGTCACCCGGATCGAGTACAGGTCCCCGTCCGAGCCCGTGATGAACAGGTTGTTTCGCTTGGGGCCGCCGAAGGTGAGGTTCGAGGCCGCCTCGGGGAGGCGGAGGCGTGCGATCAGGGTGCCGTCGGGGGCGTAGCAGTGGAGGCCTTCCAGGGCCGCCGCCCACACCCGGCCGTAGCAGTCGAGGCGGATCCCGTCGAACCAGGCCTCGGCGAAGACCTTGCCGCCCGTCAGAGTCCCTTCCGGGGTCACCTCGAACACCCTCAGGTGCCGCTTGCGGGTGTCCACGATGTACAGCAGCGACTCGTCCGGCGAGAAGGCCAGGCCGTTCGGCCGGTCGAAGTCGTCGGCCACGATCGACAGCTCACCGGAGGCGGGGTCGAGGCGGTAGACGTGGTCGCCGCCGATCTCACTCTCGGCCGGGCTGCCCTCGTAGTAGCCGGTGATGCCGTAGCGCGGGTCGGTGAACCAGATCGTGCCGTCCGAGCGGACCACCACGTCGTTGGGGCTGTTGAGGCGCTTGCCCTGGTAGTTGTCGGCGAGGACGGTGACGGTGCCGTCGTGCTCGGTCCTGGTGACCCGCCTGGCGCCCTGCTCGCAGGTGATCAGCCGGCCCTCGAGGTCGACGGTGTTGCCGTTGGCGTTGCCCGACGGGGTGCGGAAGACGCCGACGGCGCCGGTGGTCTCGTCCCAGCGCAGCAGCCGGTCGTTGGGGATGTCGCTCCAGACCAGGTAGCGCCCCGCGGGGAAGTAGGCGGGCCCTTCGGTCTTACGGCTGCCGCTGTGGAGCACCTCCACGTAGTTGTCGCCACCGTCGTTGCCGAAACGCTCATCGAGCACCTCAAACTCGGCCCGGAATCGCTCCATGACTGAACCTCCTTCGGTAATATTTGCATTATGCCAAACGAGATTCAGTTGGACGACATTGATCGCACGCTCGTGGCCGAGCTGCAGCGCGACGCCGCGCAGTCCTACGCGGCGCTGGGGCGGGCGGTCGGGCTGTCGGGCGGGGCGGTGCACGAGCGGGTGCGCAAGCTGCGCGAGCGCGGGGTCATCCGGGCGACCACGGTCGAGGTGGATCCCGTGGCGCTGGACCGGCCGGTGCTGGCGTACGTGATGGTCGGCGCCGACGCGTGGATGGGGGAGTCCGGGGGCGCCTTCGCGGAGATCCCGGAGATCATGGAGGCGCACGTGATCGCGGGGGAGGCGTCGGTGCTCGTCAAGGTGCGTACGGCGACCACCGAGCAGCTCCAGGACGTGCTGCGGCGGATCTACGGCATCCAGGGAGTGGCGCACACCCAGGCGATCGTCGTCCTGGAGACCTTCTTCGAACGCCCGGTGTTCCCCTGACCGACCGGCCGGCCACACGAAGGTAGGGACCGGCGGTGCCGAAGGTCGGGGAGCGCCGTCCCGATCTTGATCCGGCGGACGCGGAGCGCCGAGACTCGATCGCCATGGAGGACATGCTCACTGAGGCCGCCCGCCGCCTCGGCGTGACCGGGGCGCAGGCCGCCGTGATCGCCGAGGGCGAGCTGCGCGTGGCGGCGACCGGGACGGCCAACGCCGAGCTCGGCATCCCGATGGGCCCGCGCACCCTGATCCAGATCGGTTCGACCACCAAACTGCACACGGCGGTGCTGGTGATGACCCTCGTGGACGAGGGCCTGGTGGACCTGGACACCCCGGTCAGGCGCTACCTGCCGGAGCTGCGGCTGGCCGACGAGGAGGCCGCCCGTTCAGTGACGCCGCGCCACCTGCTGTCCATGACCAGCGGGATCGACAACGGCCGCTACGACGACGACCACGACGACCCCCTCGGCTACCTCTCGACGTTCGCGGACATGGACACGCTGTTCGCGCCGGGCGACGGCTACTCGTACAGCAACGCCTCGACGGTCGTCTCCGGCGCGCTGGTCGCCCGGCTGACCGGGCTGAGCTGGGACGAGGCGCTGCGGCGCCGGGTGTTCGAGCCGCTCGGCCTGCGGGACTGCCTCACGCTGTGGGAGGAGCTGCCCTACCACCGGGTCGCCGTTGGCCACGCGCCGGACGGCTCGGTGGTGCGGCCGTGGGCGCTCGCCCGCGGATCGGGGCCCGCGGGGAGCACGCTGTGCTCGACGGCCGCCGACCTCGCCCGGTTCGGCGAGCTGTTCCTGCGCGACGGCGGCGGCGTGCTCTCGCCCGGCGCCTGCGCCGCGATGCAGGTCCCCCAGGTGGCGCTGCCGACCCGGCGGTTCGCCGACGAGTGGTGCCTGGGGCCGTACCGGCGGGACTTCTGCGGGCTGGAGGTCTTCGGGCACAGCGGGACCAACCTCGGCGGCTCCTCGACGCTGCTGTGGGCGCCGTCCACCGGCGCCGTCGTCGCGGTGGTGTGCAACACGCCGCGCGCCGGATACCCGCTGGCCGCCGAGGTGGCCGCGCACGTGCTGGGCGCCGCCCCGGCGGACGTCGAGCCGGTCACGCGGCAGACCACCGACCCCGGCCGGTACGAGGGGCGCTACGCCGCCTGCGACCTGCGCTACGACGTGACCTCGGCGGACGGCGTGCTGACCGTGACGCTGGAGGAGACGGCGACCGGCCGGCCGAGCCCGCCGGTCGCGCTGCTGCCGCTGGACGGGGACCGGTTCCTGCCCGAGGTGGACCTGTCGGGCGGCCGGGGCTGGGATCTGGCCTTCGTGGTCGAGGACGGCCGCGCCGTACGCCTGGTCAGCGGGGCGTTCGCCGCCCGCCGGGTCCGCTGACCTCGCCCGGAGAGCGGGCTCACTCCCGGGAGACCAGGCCGGCGTCGTAGGCCAGCAGCGCCGCCTGAGTGCGGTTGGCGCAGCCGAGTTTGGCCAGCAGCCGCGAGACGTATCCCTTGACCGTCGTCTCGCTCAGGAACAGCCGGGCCCCGATCCCCGCGTTGGACAGCCCCTCCGCCAGGCAGGTCAGCACCTCGGTCTCCCGCTCGGAGAGCCCGGCCACCAGCGCCCGCGCGGCGCGCCTGGCCGGCTCGCCGGGCGCGAAGGCCGAGAACAGCCGCCTCGCCATGGCCGGGGAGATGACCGCGTGGCCCTCGGCGGCGACCCGGACCACGCCGGCGAGGTCCTCGGGGTCGGTGTCCTTGAGCAGGAAGCCGAACGCGCCCGCGCGCATCGCCCGCACCGCGTACTCGTCGAGGTCGAAGGTGGTCAGCATGATGATCGTCGGTGGGCCGGGCAGCGCGCAGGCGCGCTCGGTCGCGGCCAGGCCGTCCACGCCGGGCATCCGGATGTCCATCAGCACGACGTCCGGCGACAGCCGGACGATCGCCTCGACGGCCTCGGCGCCGTCGTAGGCCTCGCCCACCACCTCCAGGTCGTCGGCGCGCGACAGGATCGCGCGCAGGTGGGCGCAGACCATCCGCTCGTCGTCCACCAGCAGCACCCTGATCATCACGCCTCCTTCCTGTTCCTGCCGGGCAGCGTCGCGAGCAGGCGGAAGCCACCGTCCTCGGTCGGGCCGGCGGAGAACGCGCCGCCGACCAGCTCCACCCGCTGCCGCAGTCCGAGCAGCCCGGTGCCAGACGGCGGCAGGTCCTCCGGCGGCGGCGCGGCCGCCGCCGGGTTGCTCACCGCGACGCGCACCCCGCCCTCGTGGCGGCTCAGCCGTACCCGCACGGGGGCGCCGGGGGCGTGCTTGCGCGCGTTGGTCAGCGCCTCCTGTACCACCCGGTACGCGGTGCGGCCGAGCGGCGCCGACACCTCGATCCCCTCGTCCTGGCGCAGCGACACGCGCAGCCCGGACCCGGTGACGAGCCGGGAGACGTCCAGCAGGCTCGGCGGGGGCGCGAGGTCGGCGGGCTCGCTGTCGTGCAGCACCCCGACGACCTCGCGCAGCTCGCCGAGCGCGCGCCGGCCCGTCGTGCGCAGCTCCTCGGCCGCCGCGCGCACCTCCGGGGTGGGCGCGGCCATCCGCAGCGACCCCGCCTGCAGGACCATCAGGCTGACGTGGTGGGTGACCACGTCGTGCATCTCGCGGGCGAGCCGGGTGCGCTCCTCGGCCCTGGCCTGCTCGACCAGCAGCCGCTGCTCGCGCTCGGCGCGTTCGGCCCGCTCGGCGAGCGCCGTGTTGAGCCGCCGCTGGGTGTCGGCGTACAGGCCGAGCAGCGTGGCGGGCACCACGATCAGGCCGCAGATCGAGGCGATCTGCAGCAGCGTGGCCAGGTCGCGGGCCTCCCACAGACGGCACAGCACGAGCAGCGCCAGCGCGGACACCGCCAGCAGCAGCCGCCGGTCGCCGCGATGGGCGCCGAGCGAGTACAACGCGAACGGGATGGACAGCGGCACCTCGACGTAGCAGAGCGGGATCGTGGCCAGGACCACCGCGAGGGGGAAGCGCCGCCGCACGAGTAGGAGCGCCGCGCCGGCGATCTGCACCCAGATCCCGTGCCACCGCACCTCGGGGACCAGCGCCATCGGCACCGCCCCGTTGATCGCCAGGTCGCTGCCGACGCCCACCACGCCCACCGCCGCGGCCAGCGCGACGTCTCCGGCCAGCCTCCGGACCCCCGCATTCATGCAGGAAACGCTACCGGCGCCGGCAGAAGGGGCGGATGCCACGAAAGTAGGTTCCAGCGCCCCACTTTTCCCATCGGTCCCCACCCCAACGGCCCTCGTGCGCCGCCGCCCCGGCGCGTGATCATCGTTCGGCATGAACGATCCTTCACGCTCAGCCGATCCGCTGAGCAGGCAGGACGCCCGCGCCGTGCTGGGCGTCACCGGCGGGAAGGGCGACACCGCGCCGCTGCTGCGCACACTCAGGGAGCACGGCGTCGGGCTGTCCTTCATGGCGGCGCTGACCGTGCTCGCGGTCGTGGACAACTTCCAGACCCAGGCGTTCGGCGTGCTCGCGCCCGAGGTCGCCGCCTCGTTCGGGATGAACGCCGGTTCCCTGTCGGGGATCGTCGCCGCCCAGGGCGTGGCGGCGGGGCTGGCGCCGTTCGCGGTGGCGGCGCTCCTGCGCCGCTATCCGCACCGGGTGCGGCTGGCCGTCGGCACCGGGTTCGCCTGGAGCCTCACCACGCTGTTCACCGGCTCCGTGGTCGGGCCGGTCTCGCTGGCGGCGCTCATGGTGCTGAACGGCGCGAGCACCGGCACCGTGGCGCTGCTGCATCCGCCCCTGCTGATGGACGCCTACCCGCCCGCCGCGCGGATGCGGGTGATGTCGCTGTATTCGGCGTCCTCGCCGCTGGCCGGGATCCTGGCGCCCCTGGTCATCGCCGGGCTGGTGTCGTGGCTCGGCATGGACTGGCGGGCGGTGTTCGCCACGCTCGGCGCCGTGTCGCTGGTGGCCTGCCTGTACGCGCTGCGGCTGCGCGAGCCGGAGCTCGGCCGCTGGGACGTGGCCGAGCTGCGAGCCAGGTCGGGCACGGCGGCGGAGCCCCCGGCCCGGGAGCACCTGCCCGGCTTCTGGGGGACCGTGCGGCGGGTGCTGCGCATCCCGTCGGTGCGGCGGATGTGCGTCGGCTTCACCGCGATGGGCGCGCTGGCCGTGCCGTACGGCGTGGTGGTCTCGACGCTGCTGGAGCATGACTACGGCCTGACGCCCGGCCAGCGCGGCCTGTTCACCAGCGCGGGCGCCGCGGTGTCGATCGTGGCGCTCGCGGCCTTCGGCGGCCGGGCGGAGGCGGCCTACCGGGCGGGTCCGGCGCGCTTCATGGCGTTGGCCGGCGGCACGCTCGGGGCGGCCGCGGCGTCCTTCGGCCTGTCGGCGGTCGTGCCGAACCTGTGGGTGATGCTCACGCTGCTCGCGCTGGGCCAGGCGCTGCTCGCGGTGATCGGGCCGTGCCTGTTCATCGGCGCGCTCTCGGTCGTACGGCCGGCGGACCGGGCGCACGCGATGGCGGCCCTGGGGCTGATCATCGCGCTCGGCGGGCTGATCGGGGCCGGGCTGCTCGCGCTGTCCACGGTGGCGCTCGACCCGCGCGGAGGGCTCCTGCTGCTGCTCGTTCCCGCGGTGGCCGGGGCGTTGTTCGTCGCGACCATCCACAAAACCCTCATGGGCGATCTCGACGCCCTGATCGATCACGCGATTGGAGAGACCGAATGATTGAGGCGTATCGCTGTGCCGAGGCGCTGCATCCGTCGCAGGAGCCGAAGCTCGTACATCGAGCGGCGATCACCCCGGTCTGGGAGGACGAGTCGTTCTCCTACGAGGTGAGCACCCCCGACGGCCCCTCGCTTGTCCGGATATTTCCGGACAAAAAGGAGCGGGTGGAGGAGGGGGCGCCCCCGGCGGCGGAGCCCGTGCTGCCGCCCGAGCTGACCGGCGCCCAGACCTCGCCGGACGGACGCCACGCCGTCTCCGTCGAGGACGGGAACCTCGCGGTGAACGGCGTGCGGATCACCCACGACGGCGCGGAGGGCCACGCGTACGGCCTGCCCAGCGACCAGAACCGGCTGCCGATCGTGGTCGCCCAGGCCGGCATGACCACGCCGCCGCTGCTCGTCTGGGCCCCGGACGGCCGCAGGTTCGTCACGCTCCGCGTCGACCAGCGGCACGTGCCCACGCTCACCCTCACCCAGTCCTGCCCGCCGGACGGAGGGCCCCGGCCGCTCGCCCACACCCTGCACTACGAGATGCCGGGCGACCCGCTCCCCACCTTCCAGCAGATGATCTTCGACGCGGAGACCGGCGACCGGGTCGACATCGCCATCGAGCCGCTCACCTTCACCCACGACGCGCCACTCGGCGTCGGCAGGGTCTGGTGGGAGGACGACGACACGCTCTGGATGCTCTACGGCACCCGCGGCTACCGGGCCGCCGAGCTGTACCGGATCGACGCCAGGACCGGCGACGCGACCGTGGTCCTGCGGGAGCACAGCGAGACGGTGATGTACTCCGCTCCGACCATCGTGGAGGCCCCGCTGGTGCGCACCAGCGGCGACGAGGTGCTCTGGTACTCCGACCGCTCGGGCTGGGGCCACCTCTACCGGTACGCGGGCGGCGAGCTGAAGAACGCCGTGACCGAGGGCGAGTGGCTGGTGCGCGACCTCCTCCGGGTGGACTGGGACGCCCGCGAGGTGCTCTTCATGTCCGGCGGACACGGCGCCAACCCGTACGACCGGAGGTTGTGCCGGGCCGGCCTGGACGGCGGCGGCGTCACCGTGCTCACCCCCGAGGACGGCGACCACCACGTCCAGGTGTCGCCCGACGGCCGCCTGCTGGTCGACACCTACGCCACGCCGGGAACGCCGAGCGTCACCGTGCTGCGCGACGCCGACGGCGCGGTCGTGATGGAGCTGGAGCGCGCCGACCTGAGCGCGCTGGAGAAGGCGGGCTGGCGGGCGCCCGAGCGGTTCACGGCCAAGGCCGCCGACGGCGTGACCGACGTGCACGGCCTGCTGTTCCTGCCCGGCTTCTTCGACCCGTCCCGGCGCTACCCGATCCTCGACTCGGTCTACAACGGCCCGCAGATCCCCCGGCAGCTCCGCACCACGCTGCGCGGCTACGCGCTCGACCCCTGGCTGCTCGACCCGGCGGCCGGCGCGGCGTCGCTGGCCGCGCTCGGCCTCGCCGTGGTGGTGCTCGACGGGCGCGGCACGCCGTACCGGGGCAAGGCGTTCCAGGACGCCTCCTACGGGGACCCCGGAGTGTCGGTGGGGCTTGCCGACCACGTGGCGGCGATCACCCAGCTCGCGGCCGAGCGGCCCTACCTCGACCTGGACCGGGTCGGGATCGCCGGCCACTCGGGCGGCGGCGCGGCCACGGTCCGGGCGCTGCTGACGCACCCGGAGTTCTTCGGCGTGGGCGTCGCCTCCGCCGGCGACCACGAGCACAGCGGCTACTACGCGATCTGGAGCGAGACCTACCAGGGGCCGCCGCCGCAGGACTACACCGCCGATTCGCTGCTGCCGCACGCGGAGCGGCTGGCGGGCAAACTGCTGATCCTCTTCGGCGAGATGGACGACAACTGCCATCCCGCCCTGTCGCTGCGCCTCGTCGACGCGTTCATCCGGGCGGACGCCGACTTCGAGATGCTCATGGTCCCCAACGCCGCGCACAGCTACCTGCACGCCGAGGCGCACGTGCTCCGCCGACAGTGGGACTTCCTCACCCGGCACCTGATCGGCGCCGAGCCGCCGGCCGGATACCGCATCGACCCGATCTTCGGAGGCGCCGCGTGACCATCGACCCCTCGACCCGGACGCTCTGCGTGCCCGCCTGGACGAACTGGCCCGGGAGCACGGGATCACCGGAGCCGCGATCGCCGTCGCCGTCCGAGGGGCTGGAGCGCCAGGCGGTAGCTTGGGAAGTGGAGGCGATGGCCATGCCCACTGCTCGAGAGCTCAAGGACGCGCTCTTCGACGCGATGAACGCCCACGACCTGGACAGGGTGCTCGCCTGCTACAGCCCGGACGCCGTCTACGTGACCCCGGCCGGCGTCGCCGAAGGGCACGAGCAGATCGCCTGGCAGTTCGAGCACCTCTTCAAGGCCTTCCCGGACCTGCACATCGCGGCGTGGTACAAGGTCGAATGCGACGATCCCGCGGTCACGGAATACACGCTCGTCGGCACCCACACGGGGCCCTTCCTCCTGCCGGACGGCGTCGAGTCCGCGGGGACCGGCCGCCGCGTCGTGCTCCGCGGCGCCTGCGCGTGCGCGACCGAGAACGGCCGGATCATCACCGACCGGGACTACTACGACCAGCTGGAGCTGTACTGCCAGCTCGGTTTCCACCTCGAACCCGACCAGGCCGCCTGATCCACGCCGGGCGGCGGGGATCAGGCGAGCCCCGGCGGGCTCAGGACAGGTCGAACTGGTCGTCGCGCCACTCGGTGGCCGGCCGGTCCTGCGCGTGCCGCTCCTCGCGCTGCCGCAGCTCGACCCGGCGGATCTTGCCGGAGATCGTCTTCGGCAGGTCGTAGAACTCCAGGCGCCGGACCCGGAGGTAGGGCGGCAAATTCTTCCTGGCGTAGGCGAGGATCGACCGGGCCGTCTCCTCGTCGGCCACATGGCCCGGGGCCAGGGCCACGTACGCCTTGGGCACCGCCAGCCGGACCGGGTCCGGCGCGGGGACCACGGCCGCCTCGGCCACGGCCGGGTGCTCGATGAGCACGCTCTCCAGCTCGAACGGGCTGACCTTGTAGTCCGAGGCCTTGAAGACGTCGTCGGTCCGCCCGATGAACGTGATGTAGCCGTCGGCGTCCCGGCCGGCGACGTCGCCGGTGTGGTAGTAGCCGTCCGCCATCGCCTCGGTGTTGCGCGCCTCGTCCCCCTGGTACCCGGTCATCAGGGTCAGCGGGGCCCGGGACAGGTCGAGGCAGAGCTCACCCTCGGCCTCGCCGGGGAGCACCGCGCCGGTCACCGTGTCGACCAGCACGACCGGCACGCCCGGCAGCGGGCGGCCCATGGACCCCGGCTTGAGGCGCTGCCCCGGCGTGTTGCCGACGGACGCGGTGGTCTCGGTCTGCCCGAACCCGTCGCGGATCGTCAGCCCCCACCTCTTCTCGACCTGGGTGATGACCTCGGGGTTCAACGGCTCTCCCGCGCCGACCGCCTCACGCAGCGTCGTCGGACGCTCGGACAGGTCGGCGTTGATCAGCATCCGCCACACCGTGGGAGGGGCGCAGAACGTGGTCACGTTCTCCGCCCGCAACTGCGCGAGCAGCCGCGCCGGGTCGAAGCGCGAGTAGTTGTAGACGAACACGGTGGCCTCGGCGAGCCACGGGGCGAAGAAGTTCGACCACGCGTGCTTGGCCCACCCCGGTGAGGAGATGTTGAGGTGGACGTCCCCGGGCCGCAGCCCCAGCCAGTACATCGTCGACAGGTGGCCCACCGGATAGGTCACGTGGGTGTGCTCGACCAGCTTGGGCCTGCTGGTCGTGCCCGAGGTGAAGTAGAGCAGCAGCCGGTCGCCGCTGGCGTTCCCCGGATGCGGCAGCGGCGCGGCCTCCAGCTCGTCCGCCCCGGCGAACTCGCGCCAGCCGTCCACCGCCCCTCCGACGACGACCTTCAGGTACGCCCCAGGGACGGTCGCGAACTTCGGCGCGTCCGCGGCGTTGCAGACGACCGCCTTCGCGTCGCCGCGCTCGACCCGGTCGGTCAGCTCGGCGGGGCCGACCGCGGTGGTCGTCGGCATGATCACGGCGCCGAGCTTGATGATCGCGAGCATCGCCACCCACAGCTCGACCTGGTTGCCGAGCATGACGACGACGCTGTCACCGCGGCCCACCCCGCCCGCCTTGAGGAGGCGGGCCACCTGGTCGGAGCGGCGGCACAGCTCGGCGAAGGAGTAGGCGGCCCGGCTGCCGTCCTCCTCGACGATCACCAGGCCGGGGCGCTCGTCGTCGCGGGCCCAGGTCTCGAACCAGTCGTGCGCCCAGTTGAAGGTGTCGCCCACGTCGGGCCACGAGAACGCCGCGACGGCGTCGTCGTAGGCCGTCCGCAGGTCGAGCAGCCGGTCTCGCGCGGCTCGCAGGGCAGAGGTGGGGTCGGGTGACATCGCGGGCCTCCTTGGTCGTCCGCCGCACATCGTGACCGTCGTCACGCCGTCGTGGCACCCCCCGATGGGGGGTACGCGGACGGGGCCGGGGGATGTCGGCGGATCTCAGCGGGTTGCAGGGGACTTCAACAGACTCCAGCGGGCTTCGGGGAAGATTCCATCGGGCTTCGGGGGCTTCGGGGGCTTCGGGGGCTTCGGGGGCTTCACGGGGCTTCAGGGGATGAGGCCGTGGCGGCGCGCGACGACGACGGCCTCGTGCCGGGTGTGCGCGTCCAGCCGGAGGAGGATGTCGCGCATGTAGCTCTTGACCGTCATGGGGGAGATGCCGAGATCGGCCGCCACGCTCGCGTACGTGCGGCCGGTCGCGACCAGCGACAGGACGGCCAGCTCGCGGGCGCTGAGCACGGGGACCTCGCCGGACGCCTGACCGGACGGGGCCGGCGAGGGCGGGCCGGACGCCTCGTCGAGGAGCGCGGCGATCCGCTCGCGAAGCGCCTCGTCGGACGTGCTCCGGTGCAGCGCGTGCAGGCCGGAGTGGACCTTGCGCAGCCGTTCGAGGGCCCTGGCCCGCGTTCGCTCGACGGTCGCGAGGCGGGCGGCCACCCGCCGGTCGATCTCGTCCTCGACGGCCAGCTTCCGCGCCAGCGCGCGGGCCGCCGCCGAGGTCGCGGTCTTGAGCCGGTCGCCCAGTCCCGGGCTCTCCCGTAGGGCGGCGTAGATCACGCCGCGGACCGCGGCGCCCACGACCACGGGCGCCGCGACGGTGGCGCGGATCCCCTCGGTGAGCACCGGGACGTCGTAGTCATGGGAGATGTCGTGGGCCGTCCGGTAGTCGTCCACGCCGACCACCTGGCGCTCGCCCAGCGCCCGGCCCCCGACGCCGGCGCCGAGGGAGATGGCGAGCCCGGACAGCAGGCCGGTACGGGTGCCGTCGAAGTGCTGGAGACGCAGCCCGCCGTCCGTGACGGGGCCGCCGAACGCGATCGGGGCGCCGGTGGCCTCGCGCAGTGAGCGCAGCTCCTGCCCCCACATGCGGGGGACGTCCGGGGACGCCTGGCTGTGAAGCGGGACCATGCCTCATCTTGCCCCGGTTTGCGCCCCGACGGAAACACGGCACGGCGACCTCGGCCGTTCTGGTTTCGCCCGCCGCGCCGTACGGACGCCGGCGGGATGTCGGGGGGTGGGGGCGCCCGGCCGTGCCACCGGGACGCGCCGGGCAGAATGTGGGGATGTCCCAACGCCGCGCCCGCCCCACGCTCCGCCCCGATCCCGCCTCCTCGTGCCCCTGCGGCACGGGCCTGCCGTACCGCGACTGCTGCGGGCGGCTGCACCGTGGGGAGGCCGCCGCGACCACCGCGGAGGCGCTGATGCGGTCGCGGTTCAGCGCGTTCAGCGTCGGGGACGCGGGCTACCTGCTGCGCACCTGGCACCCGTCCACCCGTCCCGCACGGCTCGACCTCGCCGAAGGGCCGCGGTGGGTGCGGCTGGAGATCCTGGGCGGCACCGGCGGCAGCGCCTTCCACACCGAGGGCACCGTGCGGTTCCGGGCCCACTACGAGGACCGCGGGACGCCGGGGGCGATGGAGGAGAACAGCCGCTTCGTCCGCGACGCGGGCGCCTGGACGTACCTCGGGGCCCTCTGACCGCGACGATCTTGGGCCGTGCGACGCCGGATACATTGGTCCTCGGTGCAATCTCCCGAATGCGGTGAGGTGTCATGGAGGACTACCGCTCGGTCGCCGACGAGGTCGCGGCTGAGATCGCCTCGGGCCGTCTGCGGCCGGGAGACCGGCTCCCGACGCAGCGCGCCTTCGCCCGGGGGCGCGGCGTCGCCGACTCGACCGCCAGCCGCGTCTACCGCGAGCTGGCCCGGCGCGGCCTCGTCGTCGGCGAGGTCGGGCGCGGCACCTTCGTCCGCGCCGCGCAGCCGCCGCCCACGCCCGCGCTCGCCGAGCCCTCCACCGCCGGGATCGACCTCGAACTGAACTATCCCGTGGCCCCGGGGCAGCCCGCCCTGCTCGCCCGGGGGCTCGCCCCGCTGCTGCGTCCCGACGTGCTCGGCGCCGCTTTGCGCCCGGCGGGCGCGGCCGGCACCCCGGAGGCGCGGCAGGCCGCGGCCCGGCTGCTCGAAGCGGACGGCTGGCGCCCCGACCCGGCACGCGTGCTGTTCGCGGGCAACGGGCGGCAGGCCATCGCCGCCGCGGTCGCCGCCCTGGTGCCGCCGGGGGAGCGGCTCGGGGTGGAGGCCGTCAGCTATCCCGTGGTGAAGGCCGTCGCGCACCGGCTCGGTGTGACGACCGTCCCCCTCGCGATGGACGCCGAGGGGCTGTGCCCGGACGCGCTCGCCGCCGCGCACCGTGCCACCCCGCTGCGCGCGGTCTACCTGCAGCCGACCCTGCACAACCCGCTCGGCATCACCATGCCGGAGGGGCGGCGCGCCGCGATCGCCCGGACGCTGCGCGAGCTGGGGCTGTGCGCCGTCGAGGACGCGGTCTGGAGGTTCCTGGACGACGCCGCGCCGCCGCCGCTCGCCGCGTTCGCCCCGGAGCACGCGATCATGATCGACAGCCTGTCGAAGCGGGTGGCCCCCGGCCTGACCGTGGGGTTCGCCGTGCCGCCCCCGGGACTCGCCGACCGGCTCTCCGCCGCCCTGCGCTCCGGGGCGTGGACCGCCCCCCGGTTCGCCCTCGACGCCGCCGCCCGGTGGGCCGCCGACGGCACCCTGGCCGCCGTCGCCGAAGCGAAACGGGCCGACGCCGCCGCGCGCCAGCGGATCGCCGCGGAGCGGCTCGCCGAGTTCACCGTACGGGCCGACCCGCGCGCCTATTACTGCTGGTGGGAGCTGCCGGAGCAGTGGCGGGCCGAGACGTTCGTCGCCGCCGCGGCCCGCAGGGGGATCGCGGTCACGCCCGCCGCGTCGTTCGTCGTCGGGCCGCGCGGCGCGCCCAGCGCGGTGCGGCTCGGCCTCGCCTCCCCGCCCGTGGAGACCCTGTCGTACGCACTGGACGTGCTGGCCGGGCTCGCCCGCGCCACCCCCGAGGACGTGGCCGACGACTGAGTCGGCACTGAGGAAGCACTGAGGCCGCATGATCACCGTCTCGGCCCTTCTCCCGGCCCCCTCTTCCCTACCCGCGTCTCTTCCGACGGCGCCGGGACCGCTCGCACAGGCGACCGTCCGGGATTGTCGGTGGGACCCGGCACTATGTGTCCATGACAGACGCGCTCCACGCCACGCTCCTCGCCGACCAGGCGGAATACGCCGAGGCCGTGCGGGCGGCGGTCGACGCCGCCGCCGCTTACTACGGCGCGGGCGACTCCGCCCTCGACGACGACGCCTACGACCGCCTGGTGCGCGGCATCGAGGCGTACGAGGCGGCGCACCCCGACCAGGTGCTGCCGGGCTCGCCCACCGGAAAGGTGGCGGGCGGGGCGGTGACCGGCGACGTGCCGCACACCGTGCCGATGCTGAGTCTGGACAACGTGTTCTCCGCCGAGGAGCTGGCCGGGTGGGCGGCCGGGCTGGAGCGGCGGCTCGGCCGTCCGGTCGAGCGGTGGAGCGTCGAGCCGAAACTCGACGGGCTCGCGGTGTCGGCCCGCTACCGCGGCGGCCGGCTGGTCCAGCTCGTGACCCGCGGCGACGGCGTGGCCGGTGAGGACGTGTCGCACGCGATCGGCACCGTCCACGGCCTGCCCGAGGCGCTGTCGGAGCCGGTGACGGTGGAGATCCGCGGCGAGGTGCTGATGACCGCCGCGCAGTTCGAGGAGGCGTGCGCCAAACGCACCGCCCACGACGGCACCACGTTCGCCAACCCGCGCAGCGCCGCCGCCGGGACGCTGCGGGCGAAGGACCGGCCGTACCGCTGTGAGATGACGTTCTTCGGATACGGCGCGCTGCCGCTGCCGCCCGACGACGCGGGCGAGCTGGCCGGGCGGCTGCGCGAGCTGCCGCACAGCGAGATCATGGAGCTGGTCGCCCGCCTCGGCGTGCGAACCACCGGCGCGACCCCGGTCGGCGTTGTCGCCGTGACCGCTGTCGAGCAGGTCCAGGCCCGCGTCGAGGAGATCGCCGCGGCGCGCGCCGGGCTGCCGTTCGGCATCGACGGCATCGTCGTCAAGGCGGATCTCGCCGCCGACCAGGAGCAGGCCGGGTTCAGCTCCCGCGCGCCCCGGTGGGCGATCGCGTACAAGCTGCCCGCCGTCGAGAAGATCACCAAGCTGGTGGACGTGGAGTGGAACGTCGGGCGCACCGGCATCATCGCGCCGCGCGCCGTGCTGGAGCCGGTGCTGCTGGACGGCAGCGTGGTCACCTACGCCACGCTGCACAACCCGGCGGACATCACCCGGCGCGGCCTGATGCTCGGCGACCACGTGACCGTCTACAAGGCGGGCGACGTGATCCCGAGGGTGGAGGCGCCGGTGGCGCACCTGCGGACCGGGGCCGAGCAGCCGATCGTCTTCCCGGACGTCTGCCCGAGGTGCGGCGGCGAGATCGACGCGTCGCAGCAGCGCTGGCGGTGCGCCCGGGGCCGGGCCTGCCACGCGGTCGCCTCGGTGAGCTACGCGGTGGGCCGCGACCAGCTCGACATCGAGGGCCTGGGGGAGAGCCGCATCGTGCAGTTGGTCGACGCGGGGCTGATCGCCGACTTCGCCGACCTGTTCACGCTCGCCCGCGAGCAGATCCTCGGCCTGGACCGGATGGGTGAGACCAGCACCGACAACCTGTTGGCCGCGATCGAGCGGGCCAAGGAGAAGCCGCTCAACAAGGTGTTCTGCGCGCTGGGCGTGCGGGGCACCGGCCGATCGATGTCCCGGCGGATCGCCCGCCACTTCGGCTCGATGGACGCGATCCGCGCCGCCGACGCCGAGGCGCTGCAAGCCGTGGACGGCATCGGGCCGGAGAAGGCGGCGGCCCTGGTGGAGGAGCTCACCGAGCTGGAGCCGCTGATCGACCGGCTGGTGGCGGCGGGGGTGACGATGACCGAGCCGGGCGTCGCCGTCCCCCGCGCCGCCGGATCCGACACCGCCGGATCGGGGGCGGCGGCCGCCGACTCCCCGGAGGCGACTGCCGGGCCCACCGTGGATCTGCCGCTGGCGGGGATGGCCGTCGTCGTGACCGGCGCGATGAGCGGTCCGCTGGGGGCGCTGTCCCGCACCGAGATGAACGAGCTGATCGAACGCGCCGGAGGCCGGGCGTCCTCCAGCGTCTCGGCCCGCACCTCCCTGCTCGTGGCCGGCGAGAAGGCCGGCTCCAAGCGGGACAAGGCCGCGACGCTCGGCGTGCGGATCGCCACCCCCGAGGAGTTCGCCACCCTGGTCGCCTCATTCATCTGACCGCCCCGCCGCGACCACCCCCCCCGGGCGGGGGAGGGGATCGCCACGGCCACCGCTCAGTGGACGCTCCCGCGGCGAGGGCGCCACAGGTCACCGCTCAATGGTCTCCAGATGCTGGACGACCTTCCTGAGCGAGTCGGCCAGCCCGCGGCGCTGCTCGCTGTCCAGTTCCTTGACCACGAAGGCCTCCTGGCGGTTGAAGTCGGGGAACAGCGAGCGCATCAGACGCTCCCCGGACGCGGTCAGCTCCAGCATCACGCGGCGCCGGTCCGTCGGGTGGGGGAAGCGCCGTATGTGCCGGTAGGACTCCAGGGTCTTCAGGACGCCGGTGAGCGTGCTCTTGGAGATGCCCGCCTCCGCCGCGACGTGCCGGGTCTCGCTCTCGCCCCAGAGCCACACCACCCACATGACCACGAACCCGGTCCAGGTGAGCCCGGTGTCGCGGAGCACGGTCTGCTCCAGGTGGTTGCGGATCGCGGATGAAGCCCGATAGATGTTCGACACCGCCCACATCGCCTCGAAGTCGACATTGAGTCCACCGAGCCGTTCGCCGATGGCGTCCTCGGTTTGGCGCAGAGTGTGGTGTCCGGTCATGACAAGCACGTTAGGGGCGCTTGACGCGTTCGTCGAAATATTTGGTCCCGAACAAGCGCTCGCCGAGCGTGCGGGCGCTTGTCGGAAAATCGGCTGGAAACGGCGCCGGAACAGGCGGAGGGCGAGGGCGGAGCGGGCCGGGGCATGATCGAACCGGCGGGGCCCGCCCGGCCGGGTGTGGCGCTTATCTCCTGGACCGGCCCGTGGTATCTCCCGAACCGGCCTGCGGATCACAAGGCAGTGAGCGGCACGCCGCCCGACCGCCGGGGTGCGGCGCTCACGCCTCTGTGAGGGCCAGCAGCCGGGTGACCGTGTTCCAGTTCCGGGTCGTGCACACCCCGTCGAGCCGCTTCTCCAGCAGCGGGTGCAGCCGGGTGCGTCGCATGCCCTCGGGGAAGTGCAGGTACAGCTCGCGCGCGCCGATCCGCATCTCCTCCGGCGCGTAGGCGGCCGGGTCGATGCCTTCCAGCGCCGCCCGGTCGGGCGGGCCGGACAGAAACATCACCGCGAACCTGGCCGGATCCGGCACTGTCAGCGGGTTCTCCTCGACGACCCGGCGCAGTTCCGCGGCGGTCCGCACGATGACGGAGATCGTGCGGCCGAGGTCCTCCGCGATCCCGCGCTCGATGAGCGACGCGACCCGCTCGGGCCGCTCGTCGGCCGAGGTGAACACGACGTTGCCGCTCCGCAGGTGCGTGCGAACCTCGGAGTGCCCGAGCCGCTCCACCACCGCCCGCAGGTCGGACATGGCGATCGCGGTGCCCGAGTTGACGTTGATGCCGCGCAGCAGGGCCGCGTATCGCATCGCCCGTTCCCTTCTTCCGAGGTCAGGGCGACACTACCGGGCGTACCTGACGACCGATGTCAGGTACAGGCAGGCGTGCTACGAACCGGCCGCGAGCGCCTCCCGGTACGGCGCGAGCCGCTCCAGCCACGACACCAGCGCGTCCGCGTCCTCCCAGAGGTCGTACAACTCGTTGTCGTCGGGGAGGGCCGCGCGGTCGAGGGTGGCGCGGGCGAGGTCGCGCAGCGCGTCGGTTACGGCGAACGGATGCCGCTCAAGCCATCCGGCGGCGACCACGTCCGGCTCGGAGCCGATCAACCGGGCGCCGACCAGGCACGCCGCGGCCACCGCGCCCGACAGCTCCGGCGCGTCGAGGTACTCGTCCTCGTCGAGGATCTCCCGCATGACCTGGGCCAGGCCGCCGGGCACGTCCTCACCGGCGTCCAGATGCCCGAGCGCGTCGAGCGCCCCGTCGTTGTCGAACGGCCCCAGGTCCCACGCGCCCATGTCGATCCTCCGGTGTCGGGAAAGCGGTCGGGCGTGATCGTAGCGGCCGCCCCTGACAATCTCCGCGCGAGATCGCCGCTCGCCTGACACGCGCGCAGCTCGCCGGGCGCGAATCGCTGCCCGACCCGCTGCCCGGTGGCGCCCGGCTCTTCGGTGATCGGGTGGCCGCGTTGTCCGCCCCTGCTCGGCTGGTCGCCCTGGTCGCCGCCGTCGAGGCTGACCTCGACCTGGTCCTGCGCGCCACCGACCGGCTGTTCGCCGAGCAAGCGGTACGGCCTGGCCGCGCTGGTGATCTGAAGCAGCCCTTAGAGTGGGAGGTCGTTGGACAGGTTGATCCGGATCTCCGTGTTGCGGTATCCGGCGCGCCCGAACGCGGCCGCCATCGGCGCGTTGCCCACGTCGGTGGTGGCGGTGATGCGCGGCTCTCCGTTGGCCGCGTGGATGCGGGTGATCTCGGCGAGCACCTCGTCCACGTAGCCGCGCCCCCGGAACTCCGGGACCACCCCGAGATACCCGACGTTCACGTTGTACGGCGTCGCCGAGGGGATCGCCATGCCCGCCACCTCGCCCTCGTGCGTATAGGCGATCCGCCACCACTCCCGCTTGCCCGGCGCGTTGAGATAGAAGTCCATCTCTTCGCGCGCGGTCGCGTCCACGCCCTTGGCCGCCAGGCTCGCACGGGTCTGGGCGTCCAGGCTGCCCTCGGCGATTCTCGCGAATACGGTCAGGAACTCCTCGTCGGATGCCTCGGCGAACCGCAGCCTGCCGCCCGCGGAGGGCACGCCGTCGACGGGTGCCCACTCGAACTGCAGCCGCTCCACTTCCCGGGTGAGGCCCGCCGCGTGCGCTGCCGCCCGCCGCCATCTCACGGCCATCGAGGTGGCCGGATCGTCGCGCCAGCCGCCGGCCGCCTTGATCGCGTACTGCACCGGCTGCGGGAATCCGGCCAGCGCGGCCCTGATCAGCTCGGCGGCGATGGCGGCGCGGTCACCCATGGCGGAATCCACGTCAAGGCAGTCGAGCGCGACCGGGTGCGCGCTGTCCCTCGGCCCCCACCACAGCGCCCGTCCCACGACCCGGCCGTCAACCTCGGCGATCCACGTCCATTCCGGCCGGTACATGTTCTCGGCCAGCTCTGCGAGGTAACGGTCGGCGGGGATCCAGCCGACGGGCTCGGTCACGATCCACGCGGTCACGCGGTCGAGATCGGCGGGGACGGTAGGGCGATAGGAGATCATCTGGGTAAGCTACCGAATCTTTGTCATTATTCAAGCCAAATGTCCGGTCATGCCGTGAAGCCCGCCCTCGTGCGGCCGGAAGGTGGCGGCATACACCTTGATCGGAAACCTCCGGGGCCTCCTCCGCCTTCAGGCGGAGGAGGCCCCGGGCTCCCTGCGGGGCAGGGTAAAGGTAGACGATTCGCTATAAATCGAATTCGCGTTCGACTTTTGGCTGATCGTGTGGCCTTGTCTTTTAACCTCTGCCTGTGGTTCTCGACTGGCTCCGCATGGTCTCGGGTCAGGCCTTGCTCAGTTGGTGCCTGCCGGGTCGAGGGGGTCGGGGTCGGGGTCGGTGGAGAGGGACTCCCAGAAGTCCACGTATGCCTGCTCGTGCAGGATTGCGAGCTTGAGGATGCGGGCCCGCGACACCAGGCCCACCTTGTCGGAAAGGTTCAACTCGGCGTGCCGTGAGCGGTAGAGCTCGAGCCAGTAGCGGTGCTGCGCCGCCTGCTCCCTGGCGAGAGCCACCACGTCGCCGGCGTCGCCCAGGTCGGCGAAGAAGAGCTTGAGCTGCGCCGGATCGCGGGTCTCCGGCTCGGGGGCGTGCGGGTCGGCCAGCCATTGTTTCAGCGCGGTGCGGCCGGCGGCGGTGAGGTGGAAGACACGGCGACGGCGGCCGGTGCGTTCGGTCTCCTCCTGTAGCAGGCCGAGTTCGGCCAGCCGCGCCGGGATCCGGTAGAGCTGCGCGTGCGGGATTGGCCAGAAATAGTCGACCGACTCCTGCACCCTGGCCTTCAGCTCGTACGGCGTCATCGCGCCGTGGCGCGCGATCAGCCCGAGCACCACGCACTCGGGCGGGGTGCACTCCGTCACCTTCGACATCCTTCCATTGACATCGTCTCATTGAGAGCATAGTATCCATCCCATCGATACCGTATCAATGATACTATTGGAGTGCGATGAGCGCCGACGCCCAGGCCATTGACATCGAGGAGTTCAACGTCCGCATCTTCGAAATGTGGTCCGCGCTATGGAACGGCGAGCTGAGCCTCGCCGATCGGATCATGGCGCCGCGGTTCCGGCTCCGTTACGCCCAGCCGGGCACGGACGCCTTCGACCACATCCGGCACCCCGCACAGCTGGCCAAGATGATCGCCCAGTTCCGGGCGGCCCGTCCCGGACTGCACTTCACCCCCGACGGCGAGGCCGTTGCAGATGTCCACCTCGCTGACGGCGTCGCTCGCGGCAAGATCGCCCAGCCCTATTTGGCGCGCTTCACCGACGAGACCGGGCGTGACCTACGCATCAGCGGGATCGACATGCTTCGCATCGAAGACGGCCTCATCACCGAGGTTTGGTCAGTCTCCGGCGGAAGAACCGGACGGGCCTTCTACAACAACTGAAGATCAACGATCGGAACTCTCGCGTTTGAGGACGCTCGTCTTGGCTGATCACGATCTAGTGGCGGAGCGGCACGCCGTCGTGACATGAAAGCGGCCATCGCCTCCTCCGTGCCGCCGACCCCCGGGGCTCGGCCCACGTCGGCGTTCTGCCAGGTCCGCAGCATGGCGAGCAGGTTGTTCGCGTCCCGCTTGACGAACAGCCCCTCCCAGAAGCGGTGGCGCGGTGCCGCCCGCCTGATTCGTCCCTGATGTCCGCGTTAACCCGGGGCTTGACGCCCTCCGAGGGTCGCGACGGCGCGGTCCTCCTGCGGCACTCCCGGGGGCTGACGCCGCGCACCCGTGTGAAGGCGGTAGACGATCAAACATGGATTAGAGCAGCTCGACCATGTTCCGTCTCACTCTGCGGCGGTTGACTGGGTTCACCGAGTGGAGGACGGCCAGCGGGCCGGGCTCCACACGTGACTGTAAGGAGCCCCGATGCTGTTCCCGCTGACGGCCGTCTCGGCGGCCGTGGCCCTCCCACTGACCGGCGCCGTCGCCGTCCCCTCAGGCACGCGACGGACGGCCCTCGCCCGGGGTGACCAGCCCCGACTCGAACGCGATCAGCGCGTCGGTCTTGCGGGCGTCCACCCGCGCCACCCTAGACTCCTCCGCTTCGGCGCGCCGTCCTCCGCGGGACGGAGAGCGCGCGTACATCTCAGGTGGTACGCGCCAGGCGCGGGAAGGCGCGGCTTACTGCTTGCGGCGTACGGCGAACAGCCATCTCAAGGAGGACGATCTTGCGCCGCCGAGGCGGAAGCATGATCGGCATGAACGCTCCCTCCTCCGTGGCCGATCGACCGGCGCGCGCCGTCCGGGCCGGAGCTCCCGGCTGGATCGTCTGGTCGCTGCGGATCGCCGCCACCGGGCACCTTGCCGGTGTGCTCGGCCAGGCCGCCCTGGCCGGGCTGTTCGTCACCGGCGACGTGGACATGCTGACCCTGCACCGCGACAACGCCGGGGTAACGCACGCCCTGCTGTACCTCCAGCTCGTCGCCGCGATCCTGCTGTGGCGCCCCGGACGGGGGCCGCGGGGCCCGGCGTGGGCGAGCGTGGCGCTGATCGTCCTGGAGACGGCGCAGATCGGGCTCGGCCAGAGCCGCGTGCTGGCGGGACACTTCCCGCTCGGCATGACGATCTTCGGCGGCTCCGCCGTACTGGCCGTCTGGACCTGGCGGAGCCTGCGGCCCCGCGCGCGGGGGGTCGCGGCATGACGCGTCCGTACCGGCTGTCGCGGCGCGGCTTCCTCGGCGTCCTCGGCGGTGGCGCGCTCGCCCTGGCCGGGTGCGGCCGGCTCGGCGGGGAGACCTCCGGCCGGACGCTCACCAGCGCGCTGCCGCTTCCCGCGCCGTTCACCGGGCCGCTGCCCGTCCCCCAGGTCGCCCGCCCGGTACGGCCCGGCCACTACGAGCTGGCGCAGCGCGCGGCCAAGGTGGAGATCATCCCGGGGACGAGGACGGAGGTGTGGGGGTTTGACGGCGTCTTCCCCGGGCCGACCCTCGACCTGCGGCGTGGGAACCAGGCGGTCGTCCGGGTCCGCAACGAGCTGCCCGTCCCGACGTCCACCCACCTCCACGGCGGGGTGACCCCGGCCGACTCCGACGGCTACCCCACCGATCTCGTGGTCGCCGCCGGGCGCGGGTTCCGGCCGGTCGGCGGGCACCACGCCGGCATGCGGATCGATCCGGATCTGTGGAAGTTCCACCCCGGGGCCAGGGACTACGTCTATCCGCTGGATCAGCGGGCGGCCACTCTCTGGTACCACGACCACCGGATGGACTTCACCGGCCCGCAGGTGTGGCGCGGGCTCGCGGGGTTCCTGCTGGTCCGCGACGACGAGGACGACGCGCTGCCGCTCCCGAAGGGCGACCGCGACATCCCGCTGATGATCTGCGACCGCGCCTTCGACGAGGACGGCGCGTTCCGCTACCCCTCGCGCGACCCGAGCCTGCTGGTGCGGGCCGGCGTGGACGACGCGTACATGGAGGGCGTCCAGGGGGACGTCGTCCTCGTCAACGGCGCCCCGTGGCCGGAGCTGGAGGTGGACGCGGTCCGCTACCGGCTGCGGCTGCTGAACGCCTCCAACGCCCGGCGGTACCGTCTGGAGCTGCGGCCCGGCGGCCGGTTCGTCCAGGTGGGCAGCGACGCGGGGCTGCTGGCCGCGCCGGTGGAGCACGACGCCGTGACGATCGCCCCCGCCGAGCGGTTCGACGTCGTGGTCGACTTCTCCGCCTATCCCGTGGGCAGCCGGGTGACGTTGGTCAACACCCTGGACGACGGTACGGCGCGGAACGTGATGGCCTTCCGCGTCGCGAGGAAGGCCGCCGACGACAGCGCGATCCCGGCGCGGCTCTCCCGTCCCAAGCGGATCCGTCGCTCCGACGCGGTCACCACCCGGGTCTTCGACTTCCGCAAGTCGGGGGAGTGGGCCGGCGCCTGGACGATCAACGGACGGCCCTTCACGCCGGGCACCCCGCTGGCGCGGCCCCGCCTCGGGACCGTCGAGCTGTGGCGCCTCGCGAGCGACTTCCACCATCCGGTGCACGTCCACATGGCGCACTTTCAGGTGCTGACCCGCAACGGCAAGGCGCCCGCGGCCACCGACGGGGGCTGGAAGGACACCGTGGACCTGCGTCCGTACGAGGTGGTCGAGGTCCTGGTCCGGTTCGAGGGCCACCGCGGGCGCTACATGATGCACTGCCACAACCTCGAACACGAGGACATGGCGATGATGGCCGACATCGAGGTGGTCTGACCGGCGGTCCCGGATCCGGTGGCGGACGCGGCCGTCATAGGGAAGAGTGATCGGGTGATTCAGCGCAAAGCGGACGGATTACTGCGAGGCGCCGCGACGGCGGTCCTTTCCCTGGGGCTCCTCGCGGCCGCCGCCTGCGGAACCGGCGCGTCGTACAGCCAGGCGCTGATCGACCGCGCCCGGGCCCAGGGTACGGCCCCGGACCTGATCTACGCGGTCGAGATCCCCGGCTTCGAGCTGGCCGAGCAGTCCGTCGGCGTCGTCGGGGAGGATGGGTTCGGCGCCGTCTACACCTCCCCGCCCGGCAGACAGGTGGAGCTGCGCGTCAACCGGGGCACGTTCGGCGACGCCGTCTGCGCCGAGACGCCGATCTTCGACGCCGAGCCGGGCTCGGCGGTGACGTGCGACCATGACGAGGCCGGCTGGTACCGCTCCGGCGGCGGGCGGCACGAGTACGTCGCGGTCAGGGGCGACCACCTGATCCGGCTGGTCGGCCGGCCCGGCGAGGTGGCGCGTGACGCGTTGAAGTCGGCCGTGGCGGGGGCGCGGAACGCCGTCGGCGACGGGACGTCCACCGGGGACGGCTCCCCGCCGCCGAGCCCGGTCCAGCGCGGCGACCTGCCGACGCACGGCGACATGGCCCCGGACAATCACGTCGGCCCGGGCGGCTGACCCGGCTCGGTGGCCGGGCCAGCGTGACGATGCCCCACCTCGGGCACCGTCGAGGGCGAATTCACCTTGATCTGCGAGCAGCTCCCGATGAGGTTTCGCTGCGGGAGGGGAAATGCCGGGAGATATCCGGAGCGGTTGTCAGAGGCTGCGGCTGCTTTCAGTAATCAGTTCCACCCCTATTGAGGCCACCGTAAGGGGCCCACACCTCAGGTACCGAACAAAGCCGGAAATCTGCGCATCGACCGCCTATAGGGTGATCTCATGAGCGGAGATCCCACGCCGGGCTTCGGCATCGATCCCACCACGCCCAGCGTCGCGCGGGCCTACGACTATCTCCTGGGCGGAAAGGACAACTATGAGGTAGACCGTCAGGTCGTGGAGATGCTCCGCACCGTGGCTCCGGAAGCCTCTTTGACCGGCCGGATGAACCGGGCCTTCGGGAAACGCGCGGTCAGGTACATCGCGGAACAAGGGATCCGGCAGTTCATCGATCTGGGAAGCGGCATCCCTACGACCCCGCCCAGCGTGCATGACACAGTCCACAGCGTTGACCCCACCGCACACGTGGTCTACGTCGACGTCGACCCGATGGTCGTCGCACACAGTCATGCGCTGCGGTCCATCGGCCCCGGACTGACCACGATCTTGGCGGACGTCCGGCAGCCCGAGGCGGTGCTGGATCATCCAGACCTCCAGGCGCACATCGACTTCAACGAGCCGGTTGGCGTGGTCATCTTCAGCGTGCTCGACGTCATCGAGGACAAGGACAACCCGCTCGGGATCGTCCAGCGGTTCCGCGAGCGGATGGCCCCTGGCAGCTACCTGGGCATCTCGCACCTGTCGACACGCAGCGCGCCCGACGCCATGGCCCACTCCCACAAAATCAGCCAGGAGACAGGGTTCCCGGAAGTGGCTTTCCGGCCCGACGAAGAAGTCCTCAAGTTCTTCGAAGGCTTCGATCTCGTCGAGCCCGGACTGGTCGACATCAGGGAATGGCACCCCGAGCAGGACACCCCGCAAGTCAAGATCAAACTCGTCGGCGCCGTCGGACGGATAATGGGTTAGGACCCGAAGTCGAACAGGTCGTCACCGTTTCGGGTCACGCGCCATAGCGATTACTGAACCTTTCTCGGTAACGTCGCCTGACTCTTTGTGATCTCCGTTCAGGCGGTGCGTCCGTGCTCAACCTGGAGCAGGACGAGGGCTGCGCGGGCGATCCGGGTGATCGCGGCGGGGTCGAGGCTGACCCGGCGCAGAGTCTTGAAGGTGACCTTCAGCAGCGCGTTCGCTCGTTCGGCTACACCGTGAACGCCCCGGATGAGTTGGTTGAACGCCTTGGCGTCCCCGGCGAGTTCGCCGCCCTTGGGCTTCTTGACCGGATGGCGCAGGCCCGGACCCGCGTTCTCGTAGCCGAGGTCGGTCAGCGTGGGAACGCCGAGGGTGTCGGCGAGCCGGTTGAGGGTGTCGAGGAGTCCGTGGGCGCGAGCACACGTGATGTCGTGTTCGCGACCAGGCCGGACCGGGGAGACCCACAGGGGCCATCCATCCGGCGCGGAGATGACCTGCACGTTTCCGCCGTGGTGTTTGTGCTTTCCGGACCACCACAGGTCCGCGCCGTTTGGTCCGGGGGTGGCTACGCGGTCGGTGCGCACCACCGTGCCGTCCAGATTCAGGTGCGTGTAGCCGGCGCGGGCGGCGCGCTCCAGCGCGGTGGACAGGTCGGGGGCGTGGTCGGCGAGCACGGTCAGGCCCTCGTGGAGGTAGCGGTAGGCGGTCGGAACGGAGATGGCGTTGTCCCGGGCGAGTTGAGCGATCCGGGTGCCGTCGACGAACCAGCGCAGGATGAGTATGGCCTGCTTGAACGGCCCCAGGGCGCGGGTGTCCTTCCGGGTGCCGAGGCGGGTGCGGTGTTCCTTGAGCAGCCGGGCGAGGAACTCGGCGGTCTCCTTGTTGACGTCGAGCACAGCGGTGTAGGTGATACTGGATGACACGTGAAGCCTCTGCGGAACTGGATCTTGGTCGACCTGTTCCTACCAGGGGCTTCACTCATGTCGCATGTCCGCTCGCGATCACACTCCGCACATGTGTTGTTGCCGAGAAGGGCT
>NZ_BBYJ01000027.1 GCF_001528665.1 Microtetraspora malaysiensis | reverse complement strand
GCATCATGAAGGACTTCGGGCGGGCACGCCGGCTGGCCTCAGCCGACCAGCGAGAAGCAATCTTGGCCACGTACCGGACCTGCTGCCGCGAAGGCTGCGACGTCCCCGCCTACCTGGCCGAGATCGACCACATCGAACCCTGGTACCCGACCGGCCGCACCAACCTGGACAACCTCGCACCACTGTGCGCCGCGGACAACAAATGGAAGTCCCGCCACCCGGATCGGGTAGAAGTGATCGATCAGGGGGACGGGACGGTGTCGATGCGGTTCCACCGCTATTCCAAGCTCCGCCCCCGACGCTGGACCGACAGACAGTGACCAACAATCCCGCGAACAGCCATGGTCAGCGACCCGCGGTCGGTGATCCGCGACCCGCGAACGGCGAGCCGCGATTCCTGATCCATGATCGGCGATCGGCGAGCCGTGACCCGCCACCGTGATCGACGAGCTTGATCGCGGCGGCCACCCGATGATCAGGCCCCACCCACGGGCCGGGCCCGCAGCATGCCCGAACTCCACGCGCCAACGCCCCACACGCCGGGGCATCCGCATGCCGGAACTCCCATCTACCGGGGCTCCACCCGCCAGGCTGCCCGAGGCGGTCCGCGCGGGAACCGTACGGCTCGCCGCGGCGCAGAAGGCCATCGCGGAGGGCTGGCGGACCGCGCTGGCCGGGCTCGGCCTGGAACCGCCATGCCAGCGGTCGGCCCATTCGGACAGTGCGGCCGCTCAGCCGGCGGGCCGGTCGAGCGACAGGTCCAGGTCGTCGAGGCCGAACCACTGGCCGGACGGCGGTTGATCGATCATGGGGTCGGCCCAGCGGAGCCGGACGCGGTCGGGAGCGGCCTCGACGATCCTGGCCTCCCGCCAAGCGGGGTCGTCGCCGACGCGGGCCCACCAGGGCTCGGCCAGGCAGGCCAGCCCGCGGGCACGCACGACGGCGACGGCCTCGTCGCGGTCAGCGGGGTCGCCGAGCGGCGCCCCGAAGATCGTCATGGCCTGCCAGCCTCCGGACGTCGGCACCACCCGGCCCACCGGCTCGCCGTCGTCGCGCCGTACCTCCTGGGGCGCCGGGAAGCCCGGCCACATCTCCCCGATCGCCGTGACGATCTTCTGTGCCGAGTCCCGCTGCCAGCGCACGCCCGCGTGCTCGGCCTCGCTGCCGGCGTACGCGCCGGGGTCGACGCGCCGGCCGAGCACCCACACGTCGCGGATCCGCTGGGTCGCGGCGATGTCGGCCGTCGGGTCGCCTTCGACGAGCACGAGGTCGGCCCGGCGCCCTGCGGCGATCTCGCCGCGGTCGGCCAGGCCGAAGACCGCGGCCGGCGTCGAGGTCGCGGCGGCCAGGGCCTCACCCGGGGTGAACCCGGCGTCGACCAGGTGCTGCAGCTCCCGGTGCAGGCTGGCTCCGAACACGAGCCCGGGGTTGGGGGCGTCCGTACCGGCGAGCACCCGCAGGCCCGACTCCAGGAACGCCACGGTGTTGTATCGCTGCGCGGCGCCGTCCGGCGGCTCGGGCGGCATCCACCGCAGGGCCTGGCGCTCGATCAGGCGCCGCCACCGAGCGCCCAGCCGCCCGGCCAGGTGCGGCTGGGCCAGCAGCGGCATGACGCCGTCCTGGCCCGGGAACCCGTCGACGACGCTCAGCGTCGCGACGACCGCCACACCGCACCGGGCCACGTCCCGGATCTGCGCGTCCGTCATCCGGTCGAACGGCGCGTGGGCCAGCACGTCGACCCCGCACCGGGCCACCGTCACCGCCCCGGCCGCGGAGGACGCGTGCGCCACGACCGGCAGGCCGCTGTCGTGGGCGGCGGTGACCAGCGCCTCGATCGTCGGGACGTCCAGCGCGGGGATGTCGAGCATCGCGCCCGAGCCGTCGTCGTAGATCACCTTGAGGTGTGCCGCTCCTTCGGCCACCCGGTCGGCGACGAAGGCCGCCGCGTCCCGTGGTCCGGTGACGTACGGGAAGGGCGCGTACGCGATGGTCGGGTGCCCGCCGGGAGCGGTCGCGCCGACGCTCGACGTCCGCATGTCGGCGTGGACGGGTCCCGCGCCGCGCACCGACGCGGCGACGGCGGACCGCTCGGGGACGATGGTCTCCGGCTTGCTGAACATGTCGAGGACCGTCGTCACCCCGAACACGGCCGCCAACCGTGTGCAGCCCGGAAGCAGGTGGACGTGCGCGTCGACGAGGCCGGGCAGGAGGGTCGCGCCGGAACCGTCGACGACGGCGTCGCCCGCCCGGGTCACGGACGCGTCGCCGACGGCGGCGATCCGGCCGGCGCTGACGCGGACGTGCGTGACACCGGGGATCAGGTCGCCGTCGCCGAAAACGCGGACGTCTGAGATGGTGAAGGGCGGGTGCGTGCTCATGCCCCCGACGCTAGAAGTTGACGTAACGAGAAGGTCCAGCCGTTTAGGGTGCGAGTGTGGAGCACTCGATCAGCGAGGTCGCCCGCATGTCCGGCCTCACCTCTCGCACGCTGCGGCACTACGACGACATCGGGCTGCTGCGCCCCGTACGGACGGCGAGCAACGGCTACCGCTGGTACGGGCGCCGGGAGCTGCTGCGCCTGCAGCGGATCCTGTTCCTCAGGGAGCTGGGCGTCCCGCTCACCCAGATCGGCCGGATCCTCGACGGCGACCGGGACGGGGTCGCGGCGCTGCGGCGGCACCGCGCGGACCTCGTCTCCCACCGCGACCGGCTTGAGGAGATCATCGCGACCGTCGACCGCACCATCGCCGATCTCACCGGCCAGGCGCACCTCAGCGAGGAGGAGTTCTTCACCGGCCTGTCGGCACGGCGGGACGACCTCCGGCGGGACGTCGAGGCCCGGTACGGGGCCGGCGCCGGGGAGCACTTCGCCAGCGCGGACGCGGTCACCGGCCGGTGGACCCGCGAGGAGCACGAGCAGGCCGCGGCGCAGGGCCGCCGGCTGCTGCGGCGGCTCTCGGACGCGCGTTCCAGCGGCACGGCCCCCGACAGCGCCGCCGTCCTCGACCTCATGACCGAGCACTACCAGGGGGTCCGGCTGCTGTGGCCGGCCGACGCGGCGGCCTACCACGCGCTGGCGGACCTCGTGACCGGCAATCCCGACCAGCGCGCCATGATCGAGGAGATCGACCCGCTTCTTCCTCCCTGGTTCGCCGATGCGATCCGCGCCTACGCCGTCCGGCGGCTCGGTTACGTCCCGGCGCGAGAGTGAGCCACCCCGGCGGCCGTCTCGCGGTGACCCGGCCGCCGGTCTCACAGGTACGGGGACACCCGAGAAGGTCAGTCGGTCAGGGTCCCGGAGGCCTGCTCGTTCTTGGCGGCTTCGGAGAAGAGGAGGGTGGGTTCGGCGAGGATGTCGCGACCGATCTCGCTCTTGTAGATCTCGTCGACGCTGCCGAACCGGGCCTCGGAGTAGTCGAATCCCAGAAGGGATGCCCCGCGGCGGACCGCCGCCTCGTCCGGCCCTTCGATCTCGACGAAGGTCGGCAGATCGGGCCAGGTGTCGATATCGACAGTGATGTCGCCCAGGCGCCACTCCTCGCGGTAGTTCTCCTGGTAGCGGACCTCGCGCAGGCCGAGATGGCGGAGGATCTCGGCCATGGCCGCACGGTCGGTGACCTCGGTCTCGATCTCGGTGGTGCCGTTGATCGTGGTGGCGTCCGTGACCTGCTTGAGGGTGAGAGTCGAGCGGGTCCCCTCGTCGCGCAGGCGGAGCCACTGGCCGCTGCCGAGAGTGTCGCCCTCGAAGATCTTGCGGGTGAGGAGGGTGCGGGGGAAGGCCTGGACGGCGCCCAGGGAGGTCAGCTTGGCCCGGAGGCCTGCGACGTCGACAGACAGGAACGTGGCCTCGTACTCGTGCTGCATGATCTCCTTCTTCGCCGTGGAAGCGGGCGTCATCATGGTCGGGTTCTCCGTCATGAAAGCGCACATTCCACCAACGCGTACGGCTCCCGCCCAATGTGGGGCGGGAGCCGTACGTACGGAGTCCGGGCGGAGGATCAGACCTGGCCGGCCTTCTCCAGCGCGGTGCAGCAGCTGTCCACGATCAGACGGGTCACCACGTAGGGGTCGACGTTGGCGTTCGGGCGGCGGTCCTCGATGTAGCCCTTGCGCTCGAGCTCGACCTGCCACGGGATGCGGACGGACGCGGCCCGGTCGGACACGCCGTAGCTGAACTTGTCCCACGGAGCGGTCTCGTGGTGGCCGGTGAGCCGGTCCTCGATGCCGTGGCCGTAGTGCCGCACGTGCTCCATCGCGTTCTCGGCGAGGGCCTCGCAGGCGGTGATGATCGGCTCGTACGCCTCGCGCATCGCCTTGGTGGAGAAGTTGGTGTGCGCGCCGGCGCCGTTCCAGTCGCCCTTCACCGGCTTGGGGTCGAGCGTGGCGGCGGTGTCGAAGTCCTCGGCGACGCGGTAGAGCAGCCAGCGGGCGATCCACATGTGGTCGGAGACCTCGACGGGACCGAGCGGACCGATCTGGAACTCCCACTGGCCGGGCATGACCTCGGCGTTGATGCCGGAGATCTCCAGGCCGGCCGCGAGGCAGAGGTCGAGGTGCTTCTCGACGACGTCGCGCCCGAAGACCTCGTCGGCGCCGACACCGCAGTAGTAGCCGCCCTGCGGCGCCGGGAAGCCGCCGATCGGGAAGCCGAGCGGGCGGCCGTCCTTGAAGAAGGTGTACTCCTGCTCGATGCCGAACCACGACTCCTGGTCGGCGAACCGCTCGGCCACCTCGGTGAGCAGCGCGCGGGTGTTGCTGGCGTGCGGCGACAGGTCCGGGTTGAGCACCTCGCACAGCACCAGCACGTTGTCGCCGCCGCGGATCGGGTCCGGGCAGGTGAACACGGGCTTGAGCACGCGGTCGGAGGCGTGGCCGCCGGCCTGGTTCGTGCTGGATCCGTCGAAGCCCCAGTTCGGGAGCGGCGCGCCATCCTTGACGATCTTGGTCTTGGACCTGAGCTTCGCTGTGGGCTCCGTGCCGTCGATCCAGATGTACTCAGCCTTGTAGCTCACGTCGATCCCCTCACGAGCGTGCTTTTCATCGACACGCCTGAGGATGGCAACCGCCCGTTTCCGACCTTTTGCCCGAATGTGAACGGGATGTTAATCCTGGCCTGGATTACGAAATCCGACCACCAGTTCGCCTCCGCTGACCCCGACCGTGATCGTCGCGCCGTCTCCGACGTCCCCCGCGATCAGCGCCCGGCCGATCCGCGTCTCCACCTCGCGCGAAATGAACCGCCGCAGCGGGCGCGCGCCGTACACCGGGTCGTAGCCCTCCTTGGCGATCAGCCGGCGGGCCTCCTCGCTCACCTCCAGCGTCATCCGCCGCTCGGCCAGCCTGGCCCTGATCTCGCCGAACATCAGGTCCACGATCCGCTCGATCTCCGCCTCGGTCAGCGGCTTGAACAGCACGATGTCGTCCACCCGGTTGAGGAACTCCGGCCGGAAGTGCCGCCGCAGCGCGGCCATGACCTGGTCCCGCCCCTCGGGCTTGATCTCACCGCTCGGCGTGACCCCTTCCAGCAGGTACTCCGACCCGATGTTCGAGGTCATGATGATGACGGTGTTCCTGAAGTCGACCGTACGGCCCTGGGCGTCGGTCAGCCGGCCGTCGTCGAGCACCTGGAGCAGCGTGTTGAACACATCCGCGTGCGCCTTCTCGATCTCGTCGAAGAGCACCACCGAGTACGGCTTGCGCCGCACGGCCTCGGTGAGCTGGCCGCCCTCCTCGTAGCCGATATAGCCGGGAGGGGCACCGACGAGCCGGCTCACGGTGTGCCGCTCCTGGTATTCGCTCATGTCGACCCGGACCATGTTGTCCTCGGTGTCGAAGAGCGCCGCCGCCAGCGCCTTGGCCAGCTCGGTCTTGCCGACGCCGGTCGGGCCGAGGAAGATGAACGACCCGATCGGGCGGCGCGGGTCCTTGATGCCCGACCTGGCGCGGATCACGGCGTCGGCGACGAGCTGGACCGCCTCGTCCTGGCCGACGACCCGCTCGTGCAGGATGTCGTCCAGACGGAGCAGCTTCTCCCGCTCGCCCTCCTGCAGGCGGCTGACCGGGATGCCCGTCCAGCGCGACACGATCGCCGCGATCTCGTCCTCGGTCACGACCTCACGCAGCAGCCGGCCGCGCCCCTGCTTTGCCTCCAGCTGCTCCTCCTCGGCGGCGAGCCGCCGGGCCAGCTCCGGCATCCGTCCGTGCCGCAGCTCGGCGGCCCGGTTGAGGTCGTAGCTGCGCTCGGCGATCTCGGCGTCGCGGCGTACCGTCTCCATCTCCTCGCGCAGCGCCTGCACCTTGCGCAGCGCGTGCCGCTCGGCCTCCCACTGGGCCCGCATCGCGTCGGCCTCGGCGCGCAGGTCGACCAGCTCCCCGCGCAGGTCCTCAAGGCGGGCGCCGCTCGCGGGGTCCGTCTCCTTGGCGAGCGCCGCCTCCTCGATCTCCAGGCGCATCACCCGGCGGGTCAGCTCGTCCAGTTCGGCCGGCATCGAGTCGATCTCGGTGCGCAACATCGCGCACGCCTCGTCCACCAGGTCGATCGCCTTGTCCGGAAGGAACCGGTCGGAGATGTAGCGGTGGCTGAGGACGACCGCGGCGACCAGCGCGTTGTCCTGGATCTTCACGCCGTGGAACACCTCAAGACGCTCGCGCAGCCCGCGCAGGATAGAGATGGCGTCCTCGACCGACGGCTCGTCCACGATCACCGGCTGGAACCTGCGCTCCAGGGCGGCGTCCTTCTCGATGTGCTTGCGGTACTCCTGCACCGTCGTCGCGCCGATCATGTGCAGCTCGCCGCGGGCGAGCATCGGCTTGAGCATGTTGCCCGCGTCCATGGCGCCCTCGGTCGCGCCCGCGCCCACGACCGTGTGCAGCTCGTCGACGAACAGCAGGATGCGCCCCTCGGCCGCCTTCACCTCGCCGAGCACGGCCTTGAGCCGTTCCTCGAACTCGCCGCGGTACTTCGCCCCGGCGATCAGGGCGCCCATGTCCAGGCTGAAGATCGTCTTGTCGCGCAGCCCCTCCGGCACGTCCCCGCGGACGATCCGCTGGGCCAGGCCCTCGACGATCGCCGTCTTGCCGACCCCCGGGTCACCGACGAGCACCGGGTTGTTCTTCGTCTTCCTGGACAGGATCTGGACCACTCTGCGGATCTCGGAGTCCCGGCCGATCACCGGGTCCAGCTTGTCCGCCGCCGCGTCGGCGACCAGGTCCCTGCCGTACTTCTCCAGGGCCTCGTACGCGACCTCCGGCGTCGCGGAGGTGACCCGCTGGTGGCCCCTGACCTCGGTGAGAACCCGGAGGAACCGGTCCCGGGTGAGGCCCTCCTCGCGCAGCAGGCGGCCGGCCGCCGTCTCCGTGCCCTCGTCGATCAGCGCGAGGAGCAGGTGCTCGACCGACACGTACTCGTCCTTGAGCCGCGTGGCCTCCCGGTCGGCGGCGTCCAGGACCTGGGACAGCCGCCGGGTAACGAAGACCTGCCCGGGCGTCGCGCCCGGACCGCTCACCGAGGGGCGGCGGCGCAGGTTCTCCTCCAGCTCCCCGCGCAGCCGATCCGGGTCGGCGCCGGCCCGGGTGAGCAGGCGGGGCGCCAGCCCGTCGGGCTGGGCGAGCAGCGCCACCAGGAGGTGCTCGCCGTCGACCTCGGTCTGCCCGAGGCGCACCGCCACGGCCTGAGCGTCGTTCAGGGCCTCCTGGGACTTCTGGGTCAGGCGGTTCGGGTCCATCTTCAACCTCCGGTCTGACGCGAGCGGGCGCGCAGGGCGGCCTCCAGCTCGGCGACGCGATCGAGCAGGTCGATCACCAGGCCGACCGAGGCGTAGTTGACGGCGAACCCGGCGCGCAGCCGCTGGATCCGGGCGACCACGACGAGCTGGGACGGCGCGAGGCGCGGCCGGCCCGCCGCGTCGGGGACGGCGTCGAGCAGCCCGAGCGCGACGAGCCGCAGCACGAGGTCGGGGTGCATGTCGGCGGCCCGCGCGAAGGACTCCAGATCCATCCGCGGCAGGCCGGCCGGGACAAGGCGGGCCGGGACAAGGGGGTACGTCATCGGCGGCTCCTCGGGTCGAAGCGGGAGACCGAGGACAGCTCCTCGTACAGCCGCCGCTCCTCGTCGGTGAGCTCCGGCGGCACCATGATCCTGGCCTCCGCGAGCAGGTCTCCTGGCGTGCCGCGCGGGTTGGGCAGCCCCCGCCCGCGCAACCTCAGGCGGCGGCCGCTCGGCGTACCGGCCGGGACGCGCACCTTGGCCTCCCCGCCCGGCGTGTCGATCGCGACCGTCGCTCCGAGCGCCGCCTCCCACGGGGCCAGCGGAAGGGCGACGTGGATGTCCCGCCCCCGCACCTCGTAGCGGGGATGGGGCGCGATCCGCACGATGAGGAAGAGATCGCCCGAGGGCGCGCCGTCGCCGCCCCGGCCGCCCTGGCCGGCCAGCCTGATGCGCTGCCCATCGGTCACCCCGGCCGGGATGGTCACGTCCACCGTGCGGCCGGACGGCAGCGTGAGCGTCCGGCGGGCGCCCCGGTAGGCGTCCTCGACCGTGACCGCCAGCTCGGCCTCCTGGTCGGCGCCCCGGACCGGCCCCCAGCGGCGGCCGCCCCGGCGACCGGTGAAGATGCCGCCGAACAGGTCCTCGACGTCCGCTCCGGCGAAGTCGCCGCCGAAGTCCCACGCGGGCGCGCCGCGCCCGCCGAACCCGGCCCCGGCCGCGCGGGCGCGGGCCCACGTCTCCGGGTCCACGTCCGGCGGCACCTGCCGGAAGTCCGGGCCGAACGCGTCGTACCGCCGGCGGGTCTCCGGGTCGGACAGCACCTGGTACGCCTCGGAGACCTCCTTGAACCGGTCCTCGGCCCCCGGGTCCTTGTTCACGTCCGGGTGGTAGGACCGGGCGAGCTTGCGGTAGGCGCGCTGGATCTCCTCCTGGCTCGCGCCCCGCGGAACGCCCAGCACCTCGTAGAAGTCGGCCGCCATCGGTCTCCCTCAGTCCGCCTTCGTGGAGACGACCACGGACGCCGGGCGCAGCAGGTGGTCCGCGTCGCCGTAGCCGGGCCGTACGACCTCGATGACCGTCCCCGGCGGCGCGTGCGGGTCGGGCACGGCGCCGACCGCCTCGTGCACGGCGGGGTCGAACTTCTGCCCGACCGCCTCCTGGCGCGGGAAGCCGAGCCGGGCCAGTACGGCGACCGCCTGGTCGCGGACCGCGCGCACGCCCTCGATGACCGCCTCGGCGTGGCCGGAACCGCCCGTGCCCGGCGGCGGGGCGAACCCGCCTCCGCCGGCGCCCTCCCGGGGAGCGCCCGCGGCCCCGGGAACCCCATGGGAGCCGCGAGCGCCGTCACCGGCGTGACGCAGCGCGAGTTCGAGGTTGTCGAGCACGGGAAGCCACTCCGCGGCCACCCTGGCCCGCTCCTCCTGGCGCTGCCGCTCCATGTCCCTGGCCATCCGGCGGCGTACGGTGTCGAGCTCGGCGACGGCGCGCAGCCACCGACCCTCCAGGTCGGCCACCATCTCGTCGGTCTCGCTCCGGCCCCGCTCCTCGGGGCGCGCCTCCGCCCTGGCCTCGGCGGCCGGGGGCTCCCCTCGCGTCTCGTCGGGGCCGCCGGCGCGGCCCTGCTCGCGCTCGCTCATGGTCAGTCCGACGTGGTGAACTCGGCGTCGATGACGTCGTCGCCGCCTCCGCCGCCCTCACCGGGCGGAGGGCCCTCGCCCTGGGCGCCCGGCGCGGCGGCGGACGCGCCGAGACCGTGGTAGATCTGCTGCAACTCGGCCGTGAGGGAACGCAGCCGGTCCAGCGGCACCTCCTCCTTGATCGCCTGCCGGGCGTCCACGACCAGCGTCTCGGCCCGCGCCTTCTCGTGGACGGGCACGGCCTGGCCCAGCTCGTTCAGCCGGCGTTCGACGGTGTAGGCGACGGTGTCCAGCTCGTTGCGGGCGTCGACCAGCTCGCGCAGCCGGGCGTCCTCACCGCGGTGCTGCTCGGCGTCGGTGACCATCCGGTCCACCTCGGACTTGTCCAGGTTGGAGCTCTCGCTGATCGTGATGCGCTGCTCCTGGCTCGTGTCCTTGTCCTTGGCGGAGACATTGAGGATGCCGTTCGCGTCGATGTCGAACGTCACCTCGATCTGCGGCGTGCCGCGCGGCGCCGGGCGGATGTTCTCCAGCCGGAAGCGGCCGAGGGCGCGGTTGTCCGCCGCCCGCTCGCGCTCGCCCTGGAGCACGACCACGTCCACCGCGCCCTGGTTGTCGTCGGCCGTGCTGAACGTCTCCGTACGGCGGGCGGGGATCGTCGTATTCCGCTCGATGACCTTGGTCATCACGCCGCCGAGGGTCTCCACGCCCAGGGACAGCGGGGTGACGTCCAGGAGCAGGACGTCCTTGACCTCGCCCTTGATGATCGCCGCCTGGGCGGCCGCGCCGACGGCGACGACCTCGTCCGGGTTGACGGTCATGTTGGGGTCCTTGCCGCCGGTCATCCGGCGTACCAGGTTCTGCACGGCGGGGATGCGGGTCGAGCCGCCGACCAGGATGACCTCGTCGATGTCGTCCGCGGTGAGCTTGGCGTCGGTCATCGCCTGCTCGACCGGCTTCGTGCAGCGCTCCACCAGGTCGGCGGTGATCTGCTCGAACGTCGAGCGCATGAGCGTCGTGTTGAGGTGCTTGGGGCCGTTCGCGTCCGCGGTGATGAACGGCAGGCTCACCGTGGTCTGGGTGACCGACGACAGCTCCACCTTGGCCTTCTCGGCCGCCTCGAACAGCCGCTGCAGCGCCTGCGGGTCCCGCCTGAGGTCGATGCCCTCCTGCCGCTGGAACTCGTCCGCGAGGTGGTCCACGATCCGGCGGTCGAAGTCGTCGCCGCCGAGGTGGGTGTCGCCGGAGGTGGCCCGGACCTCCAGCACGCCCTCGCCGATGTCCAGAATGCTCACGTCGAACGTGCCGCCGCCCAGGTCGAAGACGAGGACGGTCTCGTTCTCCTTCCGGTCCAGCCCGTACGCCAGCGCGGCCGCGGTCGGCTCGTTGATGATGCGCAGGACCTCGACGCCGGCGATCCGGCCCGCGTCCTTGGTGGCCTGCCGCTGGGCGTCGTTGAAGTACGCGGGCACGGTGATCACGGCTTCGGTGATCTTCTCGCCGAGGAACTTCCCCGCGTCCTGGATCAGCTTCCTGAGCACGAGGGCGGAGATCTCCTCGGGGGCGTACTGCTTGGTGCGCACCTGGAAGCGCACCGAGCCGCCCGGCCCCTCCACCACGTCGAAGGAGACCGCGTTCATCTCGCTGGTCACCTCGTCGTAGCGGCGGCCGATGAAGCGCTTGGCCGAGTAGATCGTGCCCTTGGGGTTCAGGATCGCCTGCCTGCGGGCGAGCTGGCCGACGAGCCGCTCCCCCTGCTCGGTGAACGCGACCACCGAGGGGGTCGTCCGTGATCCCTCCGCGTTGGGGATCACCGACGGCTGCCCGCCTTCCATCGCGGCGATCACGGAGTTCGTGGTGCCCAGATCGATGCCGACTGCCTTCGCCATGCGGTGTTCCCCCAACCTGACTGCGCGCGGGCCTTCTTTCGAGCGTCGCCCCGGCGGCTGTCCGGGCACATCGTCAGATCGTGTAGTCGTGCCGGATACGGGTAGCCGTCACATCAACTGACCAGGCGATTCGCTAGATAACACATTTCGGGGGATTTTCGATGCGGGCACGCGAACTGGCCGCCGTCGCCGAGTTGTTGGATCGGGCCGGAACCGGCGAGCGCGCCACCCTGCTGATCGACGGCGAGCCCGGCACCGGCAAGACGACGCTCCTCGCCCGGGCCGCGGAACGGGCCGCCACCCGGGGGTTCGGCCTGGCCGCGGGCGGCGCCGAGGAGCTGGACCGGCTCATCCCGCTGAACCCGCTCCTGTCCGCATTCGACGACCTGCCGGGCGAGAGCGACCCCGCGCCGGAGTCGCTGGAAAGGCGGGTGGAACGCCTGCGGACCCACATGGAGAAGCGGATCGCCGCCGGACCGCTGCTGGTCACCCTCGACGATCTCCAATGGGCGGACCCGGCCACGCTCATGGCGGTGCGCACACTGCACTGCCGGCTGTCGTCCCGGCCGCTCGCCTGGCTGCTCGCCCGTTCCACCGGCGGCCGCGACCACGACGCCGAGCGGCTGTTCGACCTGCTGGAACGGCAGGGAGCGCGCCGGGTGACACTCGGCCCGCTGCCGGAGGACGCCGTCGCCCGGGTGATCGCCGACATGCTGTGCGCCCGCCCCGACCCCGGCCTGCTCGACTTCGCCTCCGGCGCGGGCGGCAACCCGTTCCTGCTCGCCGAGCTGGTGGACGGGCTGCGCGACGAGGGCGCGATCGAGATCGCGGGCGGCCGGGCCCGGCTGGTGTCCCCCGTGCTCCCCCAGCGCGTACGGGTCCTGGTGCGGCGCCGGCTGGACCGGCTGAGCCGCGAGGCCAGGCACCTGGTGGAGGCGGCGGCCGTGCTCGGCCGGTCGTTCTCCCCGGGAGACGTGGCCGAGCTGCTGGGAGCCGGCCCCGCGACGCTGCTCCCCGCGCTTGAGGAGGCGCTGGAGGCCGGGCTGCTGGCGGCGGCCGGAGACATGCTCACCTTCCGTCCCGAGCTGGTCTGGCGGGCCGTCCTCGCCGGCCTGCCCCGCCCGCTGCGGCTGGCCCTGCGCCACCAGGCCGAACGCCTCCCGGAGCCGTCCCGGCCCACTGATCGTCTTCGCCCGGCCACCCACGACGGCGCGGACGCCCGCGGCCGCTCCCCCCGCCCCGCCGTACGGGCCTGTCCCGCCGCCGACGAGGTGATCCGCGCTGTGACGGCGGCGCGCGTGATCGAGGCGGGCGAGGGCGCGGAGCCGGCCATGGAGCATCTGGCCGATGCGGACGTCTACTCCGCGCTGGGACGCCACCCCTGGGTGCTCGCCGTCGAGCCGGGCTGCGCCGCCTGGCTGGTCCGCCTCGCGCTCCGTACGGGCGACCGCGCGCGGGCCGAGCTGGTCGGCGCCGCTCTGAACCGCCTGCCCGCCGACGTGCTCGACGACGAGGCCGCACACGCCCGCGGCCTGCTCGACGACGATCCGCGCGCGCTCGCCCTCGCCGCCGGACGGGCGGCCGACCCCTGGTCCCGCGCGTCGGCGGAGGAGGACCTCGGCGTGCTGCTGTGCCGTACCGGCGACCGGACCGCGGGGATCGAGAGCCTGAACCGCGCGCTCGCCGGGTACGAGGAGGCGGGCGCCACGCGGGACACCGCGCGGCTGCGCCACCGGCTGCGCCAGGAGGGCGTGCGCCACCGCCACTGGAGCTACGCCGACCGGCCGGCCACCGGGTGGGACAGCCTCACCGACACCGAGCACGCCGTATCCATGCTGGTCGCCCAGGGGTGGACGAACCGGCAGGTCGCGGAGCAGATGTTCATCAGCGTCCACACGGTGGCGTTCCACCTGCGGCAGATCTTCCGCAAGCTGGACATCCGCTCCCGCGTGGAGCTCACCCGCCTGGCCGTCGAGCACACCACCGGCCCGCACCCCGCCTCGCGCTGAGCCGCCGGTCGTGTCGGCCCCGCACCGTGGGAACGGGGCGTCAGTCCGGCAGGCCGGTACGGCTCACGCCGCGTCCGGCGTCGCGGGCGAGTTCGGCGAACCGCAGCGCGTTCCGCACCGCGGCGCCGCCCGGGTCGTTGTTGAAGTAGACGTACGCGTCGGGGACGTCGCCGAGCCGCTCCAGCCAGGTGCGCAGCGCGCGGTCACCGTACGAGGGAAACGGCCGGGCCAGGCCCTCGTGCAGCCGGAGATAGGCCCATGGCGCGGTCCGCCAGAGCGGGCTCATCGAACGGCCGCGGCTGTCCGCCCAGCAGAGGGCGGCGCCGAACTCGCACAGCGTCTCGCGTACCCGCTCAGTCCACCAGGAGGTGTGCCGGAACTCGACCGTCACGCGGACGCTCGTGGGGAAGGCGGCCAGGCAGTGGCGGAGCCGCTCGCAGTCCACCGACATCGTGGGCGGGAGCTGCACCAGGACGGGACCGAGCTTGGGCCCGAGCCCCTCCGCCACCCCGATCAGCCGCCCCACCGGCTCCTCCGGGTCCTTCAGCCGCTTGATGTGGGTGAGGAAGCGGCTGGCCTTGACCGCCATGACGAAGTCGCCGGGTGTGCGCTCGCGCCAGGACTCGAACGTCTCGCGCGACGGCAGGCGGTAGAACGCGTTGTTGTTCTCGACCGTGGCGAACACCTCGCCGTACCGTTCGAGCCACAGCCGCTGCGGCACGCCGGTGTAGAGCAGGTCGCGCCAGTCGGCGTACTGCCAGCCCGAGGTGCCGACGAACAGGGGCATGCCGCTCCTCTACCCGCGTTCCCGCATAGATCCCCGATCGGCGGGCAGGTCGGTCGCGTATCGGCGAAATCACCGTTAAACCAGGGAGCCGACATGATCCAGGGAAAGACGATCGCCTTCCTCGTCGCCCCGGAGGGCGTCGAGCAGATCGAGTTGACCGAGCCGTGGAAGGCCGTGCAGCACGCGGGCGGCACCCCTCGGCTGATCTCCACGGACCCGGGCACGATCCAGGCTTTCCATCACCTGGACAAGGCCGAGTCGTTCCCGGTCGACGCGACGCTCGACCAGGTTTCCGCGTCGGACTTCGACGGCCTCATCCTGCCCGGCGGGGTTGCCAACCCTGACACGCTGCGGACCGAACCGAAGGCCGTCGAGTTCGTGCGGGCGTTCTTCGACCAGGGCAAGCCGGTCGCCGCCATCTGCCACGGCCCGTGGACGCTGATCGAGGCCGACGTGGTCCGCGGCCGTACGCTCACCTCCTGGCCGAGCCTGAAGACCGACCTGCGCAACGCGGGGGCCACCTGGGTGGACCAGGAGGTCCAGGTCGACTCCGACGGGAGGAACACGCTGGTCACCAGCCGTAGGCCGGACGACCTGAAGGCGTTCTGCCAGGCCGTGCTCGACGCCTTCGGCGGCTGAGGTCTGAGAACGCGATCGACGCGACGTGCCCGACGCCGACAGCGGTCGAACCAGCGCGCGACGGGCTCGCGGCGTCCGATCAGGAACCCCAGACCAAGGCGTTGATATCGGATTATAATGGTCACTTAAAGTAACCATTCAATTACGGACGTTCAGAAATCGGCATTCCAAGCAGGCTGCCGCTTCTACCTTCTCGCCATGCCCTCCGTCCAACATGAAGCCATCGTGCGCCTGTTCCACGAACGTCCCCAGTTGGCGGCCGAACTCCTGGCCGAAAACCTGGACGTTCCGCTCCCCCGTTACGATCACGCGGCGGTCGAATCAGGAGACCTCACCGCGGCTACCCCCGCCGAGCTGCGAGCCGACTCGGTCGTCGTCCTCACCCGTGAACGCGCCGACACTCACCCCAAGCCGGTCCTCGCCATCGTCGTCGAGGTGCAAAGGAGCCCGGATCCCGACAAGCGCTGGAGCTGGCCGATGTACCTCGTCAGCCTCCGCGCACGGATGAAATGCCCGTCGGTCCTACTGGTCATCTGCCCGGACCTGAAGGCGGCCAACTGGTCCCGGCAGCCCATCCCACTGGGCCACCCCGGCCTGGTCCTCAGCCCGCTCGTCGCCGGCCCGACCGACGTCCCCGTGATCGTCAACCCTCTGGACGCAGCCGACGACCCGGAACTCGCCGTCCTCTCGGTGATCACTCATGCGACGACCCCGGAGGGACCCGACATCCTGAACGCGCTGCTCACCGCAGTGCACAAGCTCGATCCCGAACGAGGCGCCCGATACGCTGACATGGTACGTGCGGCGCTGCCCGACAAGATCTGGGAGCACCTGGAGGATTTCATGCAGACCGAACCCCGTGAATTCCTGAGCGACTGGGCCCGCGACAATGTGGCCAAAGGCGAGGCGAAAGGCGAGGCGAAAGGCCTGGCCAAGTCGATCTTCAGGGTGCTCTCCGCGCGCGGCCTCGACGTGCCCGACGACGTCCGTACGGCCATCAGCGAGTGCTCCGACCTCGAACGGCTCGACGCCTGGGTCCAGGCAGCCGTCACCGTGGAATCGGCCCGCGACCTGCTCAACGTCTAGGACACGCCTTCATCGACGGAGAGGAGGCGGGTCGCCACCCCAAGAACCAGAACCGGGCCCGATAGAGCTGACCTTCTTCGGGTTCCAACGCCGGCCCTGGGCGCACTGCCGAGAGTTCGATAAGAGGCTGCCGATCAGACCCGGCGAAGCGCGGGGCCTTCTGACATCGCCGTCGACGACGGATCTCTCTCTGGGGCCGGCAGGCACCTCGGATCAGGTGTGATTCGCGGCATATGACCGCGTTCTTGATCGGATATCGCTTCCCGCACACAGTCGCCTCTGCCATGCTTTCCGCATCGATCGCGATCGATCGCGGAGAAAGACACAGATGACTGCTTCTTCCGGCAACGCGCTGCCGAACCGCGGGGCCGAGGTGTTCACACTTGGTGAGGTTCTGGGCGTCATGTCGGCCGACCGGCTCCGGCACGACGGCACCGCCCGGCTGGACCTTGAGGGGCCCGAGCTGACCATGGCCGTCGGGCTGGCGAGGCTGGGCCATTCCGTCGGCTGGCTGGGCAGGGTCAGCTCCGACGAGCTGGGCGCCCGGGCGCTGACCACACTGCGCGGGGAGGGCGTGGACGTCTCCGCCGTCCGGGTCGACGAGACCGCCTCCACCGGCCTGGTCGTACGGCAACGCCGGATCGGGCGGTCCATTCACGCCGTCTACTACCGCGCGGGGTCGGCGGGGTCGCGCCTCTCCACCGGCGACGTGCCGGCCGAGCCCGTGCAGTCGGCGCGGATCCTGCACGTCACCGGCATCACCCTCGCGCTGAGCGGGTTCTCCTGGAGCGCGGTCCACCACGCGGTCAAGCTGGCCAGGGACGCGGGAGTCACGATCTCCGTCGACGTCGACCACCGGCCGTACCTCTGGGAGAGCCTGGACGAGGCGCGGCAGGGGCTGACCGAGCTGGCCGCGTCCGCCGACATCCTCTTCGCCAACCAGGACGAGCTGGGCCTCGTCGAATCGGTGATCGGCCGGATCCCCGAGCTCGTCGTCACCCGGGGCTCCAAGGGAGCGAGCGCGACGGTGGACGGGCTGCGCTACGACACCCAGGCCGCCCCGGTCACGGCCGTGGACGCGACCGAGGTCGGCGGCGCCTTCGTGGCGGGATATCTCAGCGCGCTGCTCGACGGACTGCACCCGGCCGACCGGCTCAAGCGGGGCATCTCCGTGACCGCCTTCGCCGTGGCGAGCCCCAGTTCGTGGCAGGGCCTGCCCACCCGCGGCGAGCTGCCGCCGTGACACCGGCCTGATCCAACGGCTCTTTTCCGACAACCTCCACCGGAGGCCGCCCTGACCCCGGGGCCGGTCCGAATTCCTTTCCCGGTTTACGTGGAGAGACCCCGTGCCAGCGGTCGATCCCGATGCCCGACGCCGCCCTCGACCGATGGCCGCATGCCCCACCCGGCGACCACGCCTCAGATGTCACACAAGACTGCTTGATTTCCGTAACGTCCGGCCCGCACAATCGGATCAATGGTCTGAACGTAGACCAAAGGAGCGGGCCCATGCCAGACCTCGTCCGGGACGCGCTGGGGCTCGTCACCGGTCAGGTCGGCCGTCCGGTCACGTACCCGACGGTCGAGGGCGGTCTTCACCACCCCGTCGCACGGGACACCGTCCCGATCGCCCGGCCACCGCGTCCACGACCCGCCGCCGCCCGACTTCGATCTCGCCGCCGAGACCGCCCCCGCATCCCCACAAAGACGTACATGCGGGACGTACGGGACCTCGGCGACGGCCGGACACCCCCCACCGGTTAGAGGAGGCCACATGGCGCAAGCCCTCGACGACGACGCCCGACGACTCGCCGAACTCGGTTACAAGCAGGAACTCGCGCGCACCTGGAGCGGGTTCTCCAACTTCGCCATCTCTTTCTCCATCATCTCGATCCTGGCCGGCTGCTTCACGACGTTCAGCCAGGCGTGGAACAACGGCGGACCGCTCGCGATCTCGGTCGGCTGGCCGCTGATCTCGGCGTTCATCCTGATCATCGGGTTCTGCCTGGCCGAACTGGTCTCGGCCTATCCCACGGCGGGCGGCATCTACTGGTGGGCGACCAAGCTGGGGCGGCCGATCCACGGCTGGTTCACCGGCTGGCTCAACCTGATCGGCCTGATCGCGGTGACCGCCAGCGTCGACTACGGCTGCGCCACGTTCCTCAACATCACCATCGGCCGGTTCAGCGACAGCTGGGCACGAGGTGACGCGCTGCGGCAGACGTTCCTGCTGTTCGCGATCGTGCTGGTGCTGCACGCGCTGATCAACATCTTCAGCCACCGGCTGATCTCGATCCTGCAGAACGTCTCGGTGTGGTGGCACGTGTTCGGCGCGGCGGCGGTCGTGCTCATCCTGATCTTCGGGCCGTCGGAGCACCAGAGCGTCGGCTTCCTGTTCGAGCGCTTCAACAACTCCGGGTTCGGCTCGGGCGACTCCGGCCCCACGTTCTGGCTTTACGTCCTGCCGCTCGGATTCCTGCTCACCCAGTACACGATCACCGGCTTCGACGCCTGCGCGCACGTCTCCGAGGAGACCCACGGCGCGGCCAGGACGGCGGCGCAGGGCCTGTGGAAATCCATCTTCTACTCGGCGATCGGCGGCTGGATCCTGCTGCTGTCGTTCCTGTTCGCGGCGACCGACGTGGCCGCCGTCAACAACGAAGGCGGGTTCGTCGGCGCCATCTTCACCTCGTCGCTCTCGTCCACACTGGCCACGGTGATCTTCGGGATCTCCACGATCGGGCAGTTCTTCTGCGGCATGAGCTGCGTGACCTCCATGTCCCGCATGGCGTACGCGTTCTCCCGTGACGGCGCGGTCCCCGGCTGGCGGCTCTGGGCGCGGGTGGATCGCAACCGGACGCCGGTCAACGCGATCATCGGCGGCTGCGCGGTCGCGCTGCTGATCACGCTGCCCGCGCTGTACGCCCCGGAGGGGACGGCCACGCCGGTCGCGTTCCTGGCCGTGGTCTCCATCGCGGTGATCGGCCTCTACCTGGCCTTCCTCATCCCCATCTGGCTCCGGCTGCGCGCCGGTGACGCCTTCCAGCCCGGCCCGTGGACGCTGGGACGCAAGTACAAGGTCCTCGGCTGGATCTCCGTCATCGAGATCGCGGTGATCTCGGTGTACTTCGTGCTGCCGATCGCGCCCGAGGGCGTGCCGGGCAACGAGGACTTCGCCTGGACGTCCGTGAACTACGCCCCGATCGCGGTGGGCGCCGTGCTGCTGGGCATCGGCCTGTGGTGGACCCTCTCGGCGCGCAAGTGGTTCACCGGCCCCCGCCGCACCGTCGACGAGTTGGACGAGCCCAAGCCGGTCGCCTGACCGTCCACAGGCTCCCCCCGTACGGTCCACAGCCCTCCGGCGTGGGCCGTACGGGCTGTGGACAATGCGCTGCCGCCCTGTGGATATGCCTGTGGACATGTGCCCGAACCCTGTGGACAACGTAGCGACGCCGGGCGTTCAGGCTCCCGGCCATCGGCCACCGGAACGCCCGCGCCTCCGCACGGTCACGCGACCCACGACGGGACGATCTGGGCCAGCCGGGCCGGGGCGGTCAGCACGCTGATCGCGGTGACGGCGCCGTCCTCGACCGTGAAGGCCAGGACCACGACCGGTCGTCCGCCAACGGTGATGAGAGCGCCCGGAACGCCGTCCACGAGCGCGGGATGCGCCACCCCGTCCCGACGTGCGAACGTCGTCGCCTGGGTCGCGACCTCGCCCGCGCCGCGGATGACGGCGGTGCCCCACGGCCCCTGTGCCCGCAGCTCGACCTCGGGGGCGAGCGTGGCCAGCAGTCCGGCGATGTCGCCCCTGCCGACCGCCGCCAGGAACGCGTCGACGACGTCCCGGGCCGCGGCGTTGGCGTCGGCCGTGGGCGCGCCCAGCCGCAGCCGCCCCCTGGCCCGGCTGGCGAGCATCTTGGTGGCCGCGGTGCTCCGGCCGAGGATGGCCGCGATCGCGTCGAACGGGACCTCGAAGACGTCGTGGAGCACGAACGACACCCGTTCCGCCGGGGTGAGAGCGTCCATGACGACGTACAACGCGAGGCCGACGGAGTCGGCGAGCACGGCCTCCGCCTCGGGATCGGTCCGGGCGTCCCCGGCCGCCTCCCGTGCGAGTGCGCCGACGTCGAGCTCGAGCGGCTGCTCGCCCCGCACTCCGCGTCTGCGGAGCGCGTCCAGGCAGACCCGGCTGGTCACCGTGGTGAGCCAGCCGCGCAGGTCCTCGATGTCACCGCGACCGGTCCGCGCAAGCCGCAGCCACGCCTCCTGCACGGCGTCGTCCGCGTCGGCGTGCGAGCCGAGTATGCGGAACGCGATCGCGTGGAGATAGGAGCGCTGGGCCTCGAACTCCGCGGCGAGCTCTTCCTCTTCGGTCACGGTTCTCCTCGGTGTACGGCGGTGTCACTACCACGACGCGTCGCGCGCCGGTGAGGTAACCACCGGCCCGGCGTTACCTCCCGCCGCGGCCGGACGTCGTAGTGCCGTCCGCCGATCCGACGACCCGGCCCCTGGAGGAAAGATGACAGCACGCATCCAGAACGCGGCGAGCCAGCCCGACATCACGGCAGGCGTCCAGCACATTTTCAAGGAGGTGTACGCCGGCGGCGTACCGCGTCACACGCTTGAGCTGGTGCATCTGCGCGCGAGCCAGATCAACGGCTGCAGCGCCTGCGTCCACGCCGGCGCCACGAGCGCGGCCAAGGCCGGTGTCAGCTCCGAGAAGCTGCACACCCTCGCCGCCTGGTACGAGAGCCCGTTCTTCGACGACGCCGAGCGGGGCGCGCTGGCACTGACCGAGGCCGCGACCCGGCTCTCCGACCGGCCCGGCGCGGTCACCGACGAGATCTGGGCCGAGGCCGCGAAGCACTACGACGAGCGGCAGCTCGGGGCCCTGGTGCTGATGGTGGCGATCACGAACTTCTTCAACCGCATCAACACCACCCTCCGGGTGCCCGCCGGGACCAGTTGGGACTGACGCCGGACCTGCGATCTTTCACGTCGGCGGCACCGGCGATCACCCGCATGCCGAGGATCCCGGGGCCGCCGGCAGGTCTATTCCTCGATGGTGATGCCCATCGCCCCGGCCAGGACGTAGAGCAGGCCCTGGGCGTCCTGGCTCCTGACGACCGCCCCCTTAAGGCTGGTCACGCCGCCGATCCCCACCAGGGTGCAGTCGGCGAAGCGGGCTCCGTCCATCTGGGCCTGGGAGAACTGCGCTCTCGTCAGGTCGCAGCGCTCGAAGCGAACGCCGCGCAGGTCGGCGTTCTGGAAGTCGACCTCCGGCATCGAGCAGTCCCGGAAGACGGTGCCGGCGAACGTCGAGAATCTGAACCTGGCCAGATCGGCACGACACCCGTCGAACAGCACGTCGCGGAACGCGCACTCCGTCCAGGCCGTTCCGGTCAAGCGGCTCGACGACACCCGGCCGCGCTGCACGGTCGACATCCTGGCCGCCATGGTCGACAGGTCGCAGCGCTCGAACTCCACGTCGACGAATCCCGCCCGGTGCAGCCGGGTGCCCGCGAAGCGGGTGTCGACGAGCCGGCATCCCTCGAAGTCGGCGATCTCCACATCACGGTTCGACAGGTCGATGCCCGTGAACGCCATCGAGCGGTACGTGCGGTCGTCTTCGAGGTCGTGTTCGGGCCACCGCGCGACGGCGAGTGACCTGGGCATCTTGGGCGCGGCCGGTTCTTTCGGCCGCTTCCGCTGAGAACGAGAGTCGGAGGGATGCATGGGCGGAGCCTACGGCCCCGCACGCTTCGGCGTACGGAAGTGGCGCGGCGGACGGCTACCGGCTCTCTGGTTGGGGCGCGACGGCACGGTCCCGGCGCCAGGCCACCGCGAGGGGAAGGGCCACGATCGTGCCGGCCAGGCCGTACACCGCGATCGTGGCCGGCGGGCCGGTGCGGTCGGCGAGGGGGCCGCTGAACAGCACGCCGATGCCCTGCACCGCGGTGAGCGCCGAGGCGGCCACGCCGACCGCCTGGCCGCGCCGCTCCGGTGGGGCGACGCGGACGAACTCGGCATTGGCGATCACTTGGTAGGCCGACAGGACTCCGGTCAGGAACCAGGCGGTGGCGGAGACCGCTATGCCTGGTTCGAGTGCGCTGACCACGAGCGGCAGGCAGGAGGCCACCGCCAGCGGCGCCAGCGCGGGCAACCCGGCGGACAGCCGGTTGACCAGGTACATCCCGACCACGCTGCCGGCGGGGATGGCGCACAGCAGGATGCCGGCCTCGACGGTCCCGCCGCCCAGGGCGGCCGCATACGGTACGGCCAGCCCCTCGGGGGCGATGGAGAAGGTGGCCAGGAGCGCGAACGCGAGCAGACCGCGCAGCCTCCGGTCCCTGACGATCAGACCGACGCCGGTCGCCATCTCACCCAGTGAGACGACCCGGCCGGTCCGTGAAGCGGGCCGTTCCTTGACGCCCGTCGCCACCACCAGCGCGGCCAGGGCGAAGGAGAGAGCGTTCAGGCCCAGCGCCGCGTGCGGGCCGATGGCCGTGACGATCAGGCCGCCCACCCCGAACCCGACCAGCGTGGTGAGCTGCGAGGTCATCTGAGAGAGCGTGACCCCTGTGACGTACAACCGTGCGTCGAGCACGTCGGGCGTGGTGGCGATCCGCGCGGTCTTCTCCGGCGCGTCGATCAGCTGGACGACGAAGAGGAGCACGCACAGCACCGGGAAGGGGACCTGTGGAATGGCCATGATCCCCACCAGCAGCGCTCTGGCCACATCACAGGCGATCATCAGCCGCCGGCGCGGGAACCGGTCGGCGAGGCCGCCGAGGAGCGGCCCGCCGATCAGCGAGGGGACGAACGTCAGCGCATAGGTGAGCGTGGTCACCGTCGCGGACCCGGTCAGGCTGTAGGCGAGTACGGCGAGCGCCACCCGGGCGAGCTGGTCTCCGGCGCGGGAGATCAGGCCGGAGAGCCACAGACTCCGGTACTCCGGCACGGCGAGCACGTCACGGAACGTCGCGGAGCGCTCCCCTGTCGCGGCCATTCGCCCGTCCTCTCCTGCCGATCACTCCCCCGCGAACTCGTTCGCTTCAGATCACAGCATCGGACAAGTCGGTATACGCGCGGTATACGCGCGGCATAGCCGATCTTGTGGATCCCACTTCGGCCGTATACGTTCGGCATCGACGGCTTCGAAGTGCAGGGAGTCCGCCGTGGAGTTCGGGGTTCTCGGCCCACTCGCCGTGCGAAGCGACGGCGAGGCGATGCGCCTGACCGCCGCCAAGCAGCAGACCCTGCTCGCGGCGTTGCTCTGCCACGCCAACGCCCCGGTCTCCCTGGAGCGACTCATGGAGGCGCTGTGGGAGGAGCCGCCGGCGTCCGCCACGGCGAACCTGCGCCTGTACGTGCACCGGCTGCGCCGCACGCTCCAAGCGCCCCAGCGCATCACCAGCCACGGCTCCGGCTACCTGCTGGCCGTCCGTCCCGGCGAGCTGGACGCGGACCGGTTCGGCGAGCTCGCCGCCGAGGCGGGACGGGCCCGGGAGTCCGGTGACCTGAACCGCGCGGGCGAGCTGCTCACCGAGGCACTGGCACTGTGGCGGGGGAAGGCGTACGGCGACATCGCCCAGACCCCGCTGATCCGCGAGACCGCGGCCCGGCTCGAAGAGGAACGCCTGCGCGCCGTCGAAGAGCGGGCCGACATCGACCTCGCGCTCGGCCGGCATGCCGAAGTGGTGCCGGAGCTGACCCTGCTGGTGGATGAGCATCCCTATCGGGAGGTCCCGCGCCACCATCTGATGCTCGCGCTCTACCGGTCCGGCCGGCAGAGCGAGGCACTGGAGGTCTTCCGCCGGACCCGCGCCCTGCTCATTGAGGAGCTGGGCATCGAACCGGGCCCCGAGCTGCGGCTGCTGCACGAGGCGATGCTGCGCGGCGAAGTGGACCTCTGGCCATCGCCGCGCCCGTCGTCGCCGCCCGTCCCTCGGGAGCTCCCCGTCGGCACGTACGGTTTCACCGGCCGGGCGGACGCGATCGAGGCGCTCGACGAGGCGCTGGCCGGCGATCACGGGGGGACCGGGGGGCCGGTCGCCCTCACGGTCATCGCCGGGCCCGCCGGCGTCGGCAAGACCGCCCTCGGGGTGCACTGGGCACAGCGGATCATGCATCGGTTCCCAAACGGGCAGCTCTACCTGAACCTGCGCGGGTACTCCGCGGAGCCGCGGTTGCGTCCGCTGGAGGCGCTCACGGCGCTGCTGCGCGCGCTGGGCACGCCCCCGCAGCGGATGCCGTCCGACACGGCGCAGGCCGCGGCCCTCTACCGTTCGCTCATGGCGGGCCGGCGCATGCTCGTGTTGCTGGACAACGCGGCGTCCGCCGAGCAGGTCCGCCCCCTGCTGCCGGGCACCCTCGGCTGCCTCGTGGTCGTCACCAGCCGCAACCGCCTCAGCGGGCTGATCGTCCGGGAGGGCGCGCGGCGGATCACGCTCGACGTCCTCACCCCGGCGGAGGCCCGGGAACTGTTCGTCTCGTTCCTCGGTGAGCGGCGGGTCACGGCGGAGCCGGAGGCCGTCGCGGAAGTCGCCGAACTGTGCGGGCGGCTGCCGTTGGCGTTGCGGATCGCGGCCACCCACCTGGCCGATCGCCCGCTGCGGCGGATCGCCGACTACGCCGCGGAGCTCGCCGAGGGCAACCGGCTCGCCGCACTGGAGATCTCCGGAGACAGCGGCACCGCCGTACGCGCCGCCCTGGACGAGTCGTACGAGACGCTGGCGCCGGAGGAGCGGCGGATGTTCCGCCTGCTCGGCATCGCGCCTGGCACGGACTTCACGATGGAGACGGCCGCCGCCGCTTCGGACCGGAGCACGGAACAGACGGTGCGGCTGCTCGATCGACTCGCGGCCGCGCATCTCCTCGATGAGCGGGTGGCGGGCCGCTTCGCCTTCAAGGACCTCGTCCGGCTGTACGCACAGGCCCAGGCCCGCGCGGAGGACAGCGACGATGAGCGGGGCGAGGCCGTCCGGCGGGTTTACCGGTGGTACCTGTCCGGCGCGGAGAGCGCGGCCGACCTGCTCTACTCGCATGTCCTGCGCTGGGCGGCCACTTATGGATATCCGGCGACGCGGACGCGGCCCTGACCACGGCGGACGCGGGTGTCGCCGCCGCGCGGGCCTCGCGTCGCGGATCAGGTGGACGGCCGACGCGGCGGGAACTCAGGGGCTGATCGCGAGGAAGAGGAAGGCGGCGAACACCACCAGGTGGACCCCGGCATGGAGCAGGGTCGCCCGCCCGGAAGCGACCGTGAGGGTGGCCACGGCGACCGTCAGGGCCAGCAGCACGATCTGCATCGGGCCGAGGCCGAGCAGCAGGGGCCCGCTCAGCCAGATCGAGACGATGGCGATGGTGGGGATGGTCAGCCCGATGCTCGCCATGGCCGAGCCGAACCCGAGATTGAGGCTGATCTGCACATGGCCTCGCCGGGCGACCCGTACGGCGGTGAGCGTCTCCGGCAGCAGGACCAGCAGCGCGATCACGACGCCCACCACCGACTGCGGCAGCCCGGCCGCGCGCACCGCGGCCTCGACCGCGGGGGACTCGACCTTCGCCAGGCCGACGACGGCGACCAGCGCCACCAGCAACAGGACGAGGCTGCCCATTGTCAGCCGCGTCGAGGGCAGGCCGTCGTGCTCCGTCACGTCGATGACCTTGCCCTCCTCGGTCACCGGCAGGAAATCCTCGCGATACTGGATCGTCTGGGTGATGACGAACAGGACATACAGCGCGAGCGAGGCGATGGCGGCGAACCAGAGCTGCGGCGGCGAGAAGGCCGGACCCGGCGCCGTGGTGGTGAAGGTGGGGAGCACCAGGCACATCGTCGCCACGGTCGCCACGGTCGCGAGCGCGCTCCCGGTGCCCACCGCGTTGAACACGGCGACACGACGACGCATCGTGGCGACGAGCAGCGAGAGCCCGACGATGCCGTTACATGTGATCATGACCGCCGCGAAGACCGTGTCGCGGGCGAGCGACGACGCTGACCCACCCTCGGCGGACACCATCATGCTGACGATCAGCCCCACCTCGATGACGGTCACCGCCACCGCGAGGATGAGTGACCCGAACGGCTCGCCCACCCGGTGCGCGACCACCTCCGCGTGATGAACGGCGGACAGCACGGCCCCGGCCAGCAGCAGCGCGACGATGACCACGACGACGGGCGGCAGGACGCGTCCCCACGCGAGCCCGAGTGTCACGACCGCGAGCACGGGGACGGCGTATCTCAGGGCATCGATCCACTGGACGTCGCGCAGGCGGCTCATGCTCCCCCACCGGCTCGGTATCGGCTCGGCGACCGCTCGCGGCCGGCCACACGTGCCGGGTGCCGCTGCTTGGTCGGGAGGTTCACCTACCCACGGCACCGGAACGACACCGTTCACGACGCGTAACATCCTCACCCGGATGTCCGGATCTCGGGCCCCGGATCACGGGGAGAGCACAAGAACCGGGCTGCGGAGAACGCCGTCGTGACGACCCGCGCTCGGCGGCTACTTGTCTTCGCCGGTCGTCTTGTCCTCGGGGTGCTCGATGACGATGTCGTAGGTGACAGGGAAGAGTTGGCGGAAGCCGGTGTCCACGCGCCCGCCGCCGGTCTCCAGCACGATCTTCCCGCCGCGGGTCACGTCCCTGACCTGTTCGACGACGTACTCGTGCACCTCCTCCGTGTGACCACGAATGATCTCGGGCGGCTCCTCGTCGTTCTCCCCCGGCCTCGTGCGCACGGCAGCCTCCACTTATCAGGCGATCTCACCATGATTCTGCCTCTGTCCGCCTTCGTCGGCCAGAGCCTCAGGACGCCGATCATCCCGCCGCCGCGCCGCGCGGCCCGGTGAACCAGCCGAGTACGACGACCAGCGTGAGCGCGGCCAGGGGGATGGCCGGAAGGAGCGCCGGGGCGAAGAAGACGAACGCCGCCCCGCCGACGGCCCCGGCAGTGAGGGCGGCGAGGATGGCCATGCCGCGCAGGTCGAATCGCGCGCCTTCCCGGGGCGTGAGCAGGGCGGCCACCACCCCGGTCAGGGTGCCGGTGAGGTACGTCGTGGACAGGGCGGCCCGCCCGCCGAGGCCGCGCATCGCCGCGCTCTGCATGCCCATCGCCAGCGCCGCGAGCGCGAGCAGAACGTGCTCGGCGACGATCCCGGGCCTTCCGCCCGCCGGTTCCCAGCCGACGGCGAAGCACGCGATCACCCCCAGCTCGATCGCCAGGGTGACGGTGACCCGGCCCGGCCAGACCGGCTCGTCCGGCCGGGGCCGGCCCGCGACGTGTGTGCCGAGCGCGGCTCCCGTGCCGAAGGTGAGGATGACGGCGAACAGGGTGAGCCGCGGCGAGGTCCTGCCGCGTTCCTACCTGCCCCGTCACTCCCTGTCACGGACGGTGGCCGTGTCGGCACGGCCACCGCGCGGTCAGCGGACCGAGGCCTCCTGGGCCGCGGCCGGGCGCCTGCTGTACGCGTGCTCGATGAGGGCGATCAGCACTTCCTTGCCGGACTCACGCCTGCGCGCGTCGCACAGCAGCACCGGGACCTCGGGGCCGAGGTTGAGCGCGAGCTTCACTTCGTCCAGGTCGTACTGCGGGGAGCCGTCGAAGCAGTTGACGGCCACGACGAACGGTGTGCCCCGGCGCTCGAAGTAGTCCACGGAGGGGAAGCAGTCGGCGAGCCTGCGGGTGTCCGCGAGCACCACCGCGCCGAGGGCGCCGCGGGCGAGCTCGTCCCAGACGAACCAGAACCGCTCCTGGCCCGGCGTGCCGAACAGGTACAGCATGAACTCGTCGCCGATGGTGATGCGCCCGAAGTCCATCGCCACGGTGGTGGTGCTCTTGGCCTCCACCCCGGACAGGTCGTCCACACCCACACTGCGGTCGGTGAGCGTCTCCTCGGTGCGCAGCGGGCGGATCTCCGACACCGCGCCCACCATGGTGGTCTTGCCGACCCCGAAGCCGCCCGCGATCAGCAACTTGATCGCCTTGGGCAGCTTGGGCGGGTCAGAGTGCCCGGAGGCCATCGAGCACCGCCCTGTAAGTTCTCTCGTCGAGCACGTCCATCTCCGGTTGGGGTTGCTGAACGGCGACGAAGCCCTTTTCGAGCAGGTCACCGAGCAGCACGCGTACGGTCCCGGCGGGCAGGTCCATGTGGGCGGCGATCTCCGCCACGGACAGGGGCCTGCGGCACAGCCTGGCGATGGTGAGGTGCTCGGGGTCGAGGCCGACCTCGGCTCCCGTGGTGGAGCGGATCGCCACCGCGATGGTCACGAGGTCGAACTTGCCCCTCGCGTCGGTGCGCCCGCGCGTCATCACGTACGGGCGGACGGTCGGCTCGTCGAGCAGCCACTCCTCCGGGGACTCTCCGGGACTTCGCTCCATGTTCATCGCGGCACTTCGCTCCTGGCTGGGGGTTCGACGGTTCGCGCGGGAGAGGTCAGATACTGTCCGACCCGGACGACGAGCATGGCCATCTCGTACGCCACGAGGCCGACGTCGGCGTCCTGCGCGCACAGCACGGCCAGGCAGGCGCCGGGGCCGGCCACGCTGACGATGAGGTAGGCCGACTTCATCTCGATGATGGTCTGGCGGACGTTGCCGCCGCCGAACCGCTCGCTGGCGCCGTAGGCGAGGCTCTGGACGCCCGCCGCCACCGCGGCCAGGTGCTCGGCGTCGTCGATGTCCAGCCCATCGGACGACGCCATGAGCAGGCCGTCCTTGGACAGGACGATGCCGTGTTCGGCTTCGCGCACCCGCCCGACCAGGTCGTCGAGCAACCAGGCCAGGTCGGCGGACGCGCTGGTCTTCTGCGTCACCAGGAGATCTCCTTATTGCGGGGTGAACGGCTGGGGGGCGGGGCGGTCACGCCGACGGCCGGCCGTCGAAGGGGCCGGTGTCCTCATCTGCCAGCTTCGACGCGTCAGTCCTGCCCCGCCGGGTGCCGCTCTGGAACGACCCCATGATCTTGCGGATCTCCTCGGGAGAACGGTCGTCGTCCTCGTCCTCGTCGGCGGCCCCGGTCGGCGTGTCGTCGCGCAGCGCGGGGGCGATGCTCGCCTGCGGCACCCGGAACGGCAGGCCGGACGGCGTGAAGGCCGGCTCGGGCGGCGTTCCCTGCTCGCCGTCCGGCTCCGGCTCCGGCTCCGGTCGCGCACCGGGCACGGGCCCGGTGTGTGGGCCGGTGAGTGGGCCGGTGTGTGGCCCGGTGACGTCGAGCGCGTCCGCGGCCGTTTCCGGGGCCGGGGACGCCGCGGCGTCGGGGATCGTCCGCACAGCCTGCACCGACGGCTCCCGGCCGCCCACCAGAGCGATCCGCGAGACGGGGAACGAGGGGTTCTCCTGCTCGTCGTCCGCCGCGCCGAAGGCGTTCTCGCCGACCGGCCGACCGGCGGCCGCGGACTCGGACGGGCTCTGCTGGTTCATGCCGTCGCCTATCAGCTCGTGGGGAAGCAGGGCGATCGCCGTCGTCCCTCCGTACGGCGAGCTCTTGAGCACCACGCGGATGGCGTGCCGCTCGGCGAGCTTGCTGACCACGTAGAGGCCGAGGCGGGCCGTGCTGGACAGGTTGAACTCGGGGGGATCGGCGATCCGCTCGTTGACCGTGGCCAGATCCTCCTCGGTCATGCCGAGACCGCGGTCCTCGATCTCGATGGCGTAGCCGTTGGCGACGACCTGCCCGCTGATCTGCACCATCGTGTACGGCGGGGAGAACGACACGGCGTTCTCGATCAGCTCGGCGAGCAGGTGGATGACGTCGCCGACCGCGCGTCCGCTCAGCTCGACGTCGCCCATCGGGAGCACGGTGACCCGGGTGTAGTCCTCGACCTCGGCGAGCGCGCCGCGCACCACGTCGACCATCGGGACGGCGCGGCGCCAGGCGCGGGCGGGGGAGGCGCCGGACAGGACGATGAGGTTCTCCGCGTTGCGGCGCATGCGGGTGGCGAGGTGGTCGACGCGGAACAGGTCGCGCAGCTCGTCCTCGTCGTTCTCGCGCCGCTCCATGACGTCGAGCAGGGTGAGCTGCCGGTGGACGAGCGACTGCGTGCGGCGGGCCAGGCTGAGCAGGATGTCGCGGATGCTCTGCCGCAGCTCGGCCTCCTCGACCGCGGTGCGGATCGCGGTCTCCTGGACGGCGTTGAACGCCTGGCCGACCTGGCCGACGACGTCGCCGCCAAATTCGAGGGGCGGCGCCTCGGCGGCGACGTCCACCTTCTCGCCGTGGCCGAGCCGGTTGACGACGCCAGGCAGCCGCTCGTGGGCGAGTTCGAGCGCCGCGTCTCGGAGCTTCTCCATCTGCTGGATCAGGGCGCGGGCCGTGGTGATCGACAGGATGATCGAGGCGACGACGGCGAAGAGGCCGAGGAGTCCGGCCAGGACCAGCCGCGCGACGACGCCGACGGCGACCGGCGCGGCCCTGTCCACCAGGGCGCCACCGGCCGTGGAGACCACGCTCTGCAGGTCAGTCAGCGCGGCTTGGGCCGCCACGCGCCACTGCTCGGCGTTGACCGGCGGGGCCGCGCCCGGCCTGCCCTGGCGGATGACCAGGTTCTCCAGGCTGCGTGCGCGCGAAAGCGCCTTGCTGCTGGTGAGCCGGGCGTACGCCGAACTGTCCGCCGACTGCAATTCGGCCGAGGACTGGTTCATATAAAACCGCTGCGCGCCCACCGTCTGGGCGAACAGCGCGAGATCTCCCTCGCTGAAACGCCCGGCCGCGATGGCTCCCGCGAGTAACGCGTCTTCCTGCGAGAGGATTTCCACCGCACGGCTCAGCACGATGACCGTTCGGGTGTCCCTGGCGATTTCCTGGTCGTCGAGGGTCGCCAGCGAGTCATAGGTCCGGTAGAAAATCGCGATGGTCTCGTTGTATGTGGCGAGCGCCTTCTCCCGGCCGGCCCGGCCCGAGTCGATCGCCTGCCGGTCGGAGCGCAGCTCGTCCAGTTGCTTGAAGGTTTCGGAGATGCGCGCCCGAAGCGCGGCGCCCGCCGCCATGTGGACGTCGCCGCCGTCGGCGAGGCTGCGGTACTTGGCAGCCGCGGCGTCCGTGCGCGCACGCTGCGCCGCCAGGAGGTCGGCGCCCACGAGCGCCGGGTTCCCCAGTCTGACCAGGGAGAGCCGTCGCTCCTCTTGGAGCCTGGCCACCAGTTCCTCGGTCGGCTTCGACACCTTGCTGTCGTACACGGACACCCACAGGAGGTTCAAACCGTCCCGCACCGTGACCCACGCGGCGAATCCCCAAAGCGCGATGAGCGACAGCAGCAGCGCTGTTACCTTCGTCCGCACACGGGAGTTGCGGAAGCGCATAGCACCCACCCTGCATGAAGTCTCTAGAGTTTCCCGGCGATTAGCCCATACTTAACTGCACCGGCGGAAATGCATCTCGTTAACTAGTCACGTCAACGCCCGGAAACCCTAGCAAAGGCGAGGAAACCCTCTCAAGCTGTCGAAGTCACAACGGACATAACATCCAAAATATGGGCAAATACGAAAATTAGCCCGACGACCGCATATCGCGTTCCGGCCCGGCCTCGATCCCCGCGGCCCGCGCGAGGTGCCGCGCCGCGAGAACGGCCGCGCGAACTATCGCGTCCGGTCGGTAAAGGTCCTTGTCAAGCCACAGAGGCGTGCCGTCCTCAACGCCGTCCGCCTCTAGCAGGTACCGGTAGCCCCGTGCCGCCGCCTCGACGACGGGCTCGTCGTCCGGCTCCCCCGCCCCCTCGCGCGTACACAACAGGACCTGCATCGCGTACGCGGTCTCCTCGACCGTCCCGGACCAGCGGCCCCACGAGCCGTCCGGCCGCTGCGTCTCCAGCACCCATCGGACGGCCCGACGTACGGCCGGCGCCGCCGCGTCGCCGCCGAATTCGTGCAACGCGAGCGCGCATGAGGCCGTCGCGTAGTAGGGGGACGCGTGCCACCGGTCCTCCCACCCCCCGTCGGCCCGTTGCCCGTCGAGCAGCCAACCCGTCACCTTCTCCATGGCCGCCCGATAGCGCGGCGCGGCGAACGGCCGGCTCAGCGCGTACTGCCCGAAGGCATCGAGGACGTGCGCGTTGACGCTGAACGAGCGCCCCTGCTCGCCCTGCCACGTGCAGAAGTGCGTCTCCGTCTCGTAGGCGAGGAGGCTCTCCGGCTCGTACGGCATGCCGAGCAGCGCCAGCGCGTACAGGGAGACGGACGTGGTGTCGGCGTCGGCGGGCAGGCCCGATCCGGCGGGGGTGCCGGTGGGGCCGATCGCGGCTCGCAGGTCGGCGATCATCTCCGCCGGCACGTCGCAGGGGATCCCCGCCCGGGCCAGCAAGCTCAGCACCCAGCTCCGCTCGAACACGGTGATCGGCAGGCCCACCGGGACCGGGCCGCCGTGCCGGCGCGCGACGGCCTCCAGGTGGCGGCGTGCGGGGTCGAGCGGATCGAGGAGTCCGCGGTCCCCCAGCCACGCGGCGGTCGCCGCGGGCGAAGCCCCGACGGTGCCGATCGGCGTGGGGACGACGGCCGGCGCGCCGCTCGCCACGTCGCCCGCCACCTCGAGCGCGTGCAGCAGCTTCTCCGGCAGCTCGGCGCCGGACCTGACCATGGCGCGGACCAGTTCCAGCCGGGCGTGGCTCATGTCCGGCGGAAGCGGCAACCCGTCCTCCCACTCCGCCCGCCGCATCTCCGGCATCCGGTCCAGATGCTCGTTGATCCGGCTGACCAGTGACGGCACGATGAGCTCGATCGCCGGCATGTCGGGACGCGCCTGGACGTCGGCGGCCAGCTCTCGAGACAGGACCTCCAGGCCGCGGCGCGCCGCCCCCAACAGGGCTGCCCGGTCCATATCGGAGTCACCGCGGCCGAGCACGCACAGGACCGCCTCCGTGGCGCTCAGCGTGGGGACGAGTCCGTACCCTTCCGGGGCACCCCAGCCGCCGTCGGACCGCTGGGCCGCGACCAGGTACTCCACCCGCTCGCGGTGGCCGGTGAGCCAGGGGGCCATGCTGGTCAGCCGCCCGGTCTCATACACCGACGGGGAGACCGTTCCCCACGGCCGGGACATGAGGCCCGCGAGCAGTTCCTCCGACGCCGCCGGTATGTCGAAGCCCTCTGCCGCGCTCGGAAGGGTCACATCGCCGATGCTCACAGATGTCCCCAATAGTCAGTGATTCCGTAGAATCCGGCGCTGTAGCCGATCTGCCGTTCCAGGTAGACGACCTCGCCGGGGCAGACGTCCGTAAGCGGCTGGAGCCGCTTACGTGCGGCGGCGGCGTGGAACGCCACCCGTTCACGGACGTACTCACGTGTGACGCCGAGCATCTGGGCGTTCAGATCGCCCCAGGTGCGGTCACGCTCGTAGGTCGCGAGGTCGTTGAGCAGCCGGAGCACCCGCTGCACCTCTCCGCTCGCTTCCCGGAGCTCGTCCAGGCGGCCGAGCGCCGCCGGTTCGCCGAGGAAGATCCAGTGCGAGACGTTCACAAACGTCGAACCGAAGTTGTCGGCGTTGTCCAGATACTGCTCGAACGTCGGCGCCTCGGGCGGCGCCGCGTCGGTCCCGGCGCCGAGTCCCGTCTTCCAGTCCCACTCGCGCGCCATGGCGACGAGCATCCGCTCCAGCTCGTCCCGCCACAGCGTGCCCAGCGGCTCGAACGCGGGCGCCTCCGCCAGCTCGGCCCGGATGTCCGCGAGGAATCGCGTGAGCGGGGTGCCGGGCACGCCGCCGTCCGCCACCGCCAGGCAACCTTCCACGATGGCGTCGATCTCGTGTTTCGACTTCGCCACGTAGTCGATCAGCCAGTCGGCCGCGAAGATCCACAAGGCCGTACGGCACGCGATCCGCAGCCGGTCGGCCGGCTCCCCTGGGGAACCGAACGCGTTCGCGAGCGCTACGGTGCCGAAGAGCGTGTCGTCGAAGGGACTGCCGGGAAACAGATCCGGGTACTCCGTGGCGCACGCGCGCAGGTCGCGCTGGCATTTCGCGGCCACGGCGGCGGTTTTCCCGTTCAGGGTCGCCGCCAGGAGCTCATCGGCGTCGCCGACGGATGGTGCCATGTCCTACTTCTCCAGCCGGGTAGTGGGCCGCAGCGTTATCTCGACCTCTTCGCGAGGCCGCAGAGAGGCTGCCGCCTGGGGGGTCGCGATCGTCGGGACACACGACGTCAGCCGGAACCGGCTCAGGATCGTCGCGACGATGAGCTGGGACTCGAGGTTGAAGAGGTGCATCCCCAGGCACTGGTGCGGGCCTCCCCCGAACGGGAAGTAGGCGTACCTGTGCCGGTGCGCGGTCTGCTCGGGCGCGAATCGGTCCGGATCGAACTCCTCCGGCCGGTCCCACAGCCTCGTGAGCCGGTGCGTGACGTACGGGCTGATCAGCAGGGTGTCCCCGCTCCGGAACCGCACCCCGCCGATCACCTCCGGCTCGACCACCGCGCGGGGGAAGAGCCACCCGACGGGATGCAGGCGGAGCACCTCCTGGATGACCTGCTTGGTGTACACCAGGTCCGCGAGGTGGGACGGGCCGACCGGGCCGTCCCCCACCACTCGGTCGATCTCCTCGTACAGCCGTGAGGTCACCTCCGGATGGCGGGCGAGGAGCGGCCAGAGCCACGTGAGCGCGCCGACCGTCGTCTCCGTCGCGGTGGCGAACATCGCCACCAGGTTGCCGCGCATCCACTGTTCGTCCAGCTCGCCGCCGTCGGCGTCCCGCGCGCGGGCGAGTACGGAGAAGATGTCCTGGTCGTCGGTGGGCCGCCCCCGGTACTTGCGGACGAGAGGGAAGACGACGTCGTCGACCGTCCGCAACGCGCGGCGGAACGCGCGGTCACCAGGCATCGGCACGACGTTCGGCACGAACGGCAGCACGGCCCGCAGGATGGTGGCCGTGGCGACCGAGTCGAAGGCGGGCGCGATCCGCTCGGCCTCCGCGAGGGTGATCTTGTCCGCGAACAGGATTCTGATCACGGTCTTGTTCACCACGTCCGCGATCCGGGTGGGCACGTGGATCGGCTGCCCCGCCTCGACCGCTTCCTCCCACTCGGCGACCCCCTCGGCGATGGCCTCGGCCATCCGACCGGTGAGCGAGTTCACGTTGCGAGCAGTGAACACCGGCTGGAGGATGCCGCGGCTCAGCGCCCACGTCTCCCCGTCGCTCATGACGCTGGTCCCGAAAAGGCGGTGCAGAGGCCGCCAGAAGGAGCCGCTGCGCGTGAAGTTCGCCGAGCTGCCGCGAAGCACGTGCTGAACATGGTCGGGGTGGCTGACCAGGTAATGCCGGACGGGGCCCAGGTTCAACCTGACGATCTCCCCGTCGGCGTCGTCCCCGATCCCCGCCAGTACGTTGGCCGGATCCCGCAGCAGTTCGGGTAGCAGCCGGTGGATGGGAAGGGATCTGACGCCGTGATCGGATTCGGCGACCGCGGTTGACATTCTGACCTTCTCCTAGCTGGAATTCGCACAACGCGCGCGACGTCGACAGAACGCACTCAGGCGGACGGGCAACGTCATCCAAAGGGTTGTGACGTGGGCCGGCACGTGGCCGGTACTCGGCTCAGGCTGCTATGACGTTCTTCAGCCCGGATACCTCCGGTTTCTCCCCCGTCTCACCAATGCTGCGAATTCCCCCAGGCATCATCGACACCCTGCGCGGAAGTATCACATGATCAAATCGCCAGAATCAAGGTCGTCGGGCTGAAGTTTTGTGAGCCATTGAGCGACATGCGGATATCGCGGGGATTCGTCATGGTTGCTGCACCAGGGCCGGGGTGTCCACGAACCTTGGCCGGGTCGGTCATTTCGCCGGGAGGAGTCCGCGGTCCTCGCGAAGCCCGCTTCGCTCCCTCGATCTCGGTGAACGTGCGCGGACGTGTGCGGACGTGTGCGGACGTGTGCGGACAACCACTGGCGGCTTCGGGTCCACACGATGGCGCCTCGCAGGTGGAGGCCGACGAGACAGCTCTCCGGGTATCGCCGAAGCGGAAGACCGGACCGCGCCACTCCTTGATCCGGTTGACGCGGGGCGTTCCTTGCCCAGATCGGGGACGTGGCTGACGGGGCGGCCGCCTCGCGAGTCGCGCTTCTCGCGGCTGGCCGCCCGGTCCGCCTTCTCAGGGATCAGTTCCGCGCTGGCGTATCCCCACCATCGTGATCGCAACCCGTATTGGGCCTCGGGAGATCGTGATCCGTTTCCGTCCGGCCGTTCCCTCGGGACGGTGTGGGGGCCGGCGCGCGCGACGCGCCGGACTCAGGTGAACGTCAGGACCGGGTAGGCGAAGAGCATCACACAGCCGAAGCCGAGCTTGAGCAGCCCGTCAGTAACACCGAACGCGAGAGCCGGCACGCGGGTCAGGCGCAGGCCGGCGTACGCGTTGATCGCGATCAGGACTCCCAGAATCGCGATCAACGGGCCGTGAGCGAGGCCCATCGGCAGGAAGTGCAAGCCGACCACGAACAGGATGCTCAGGATCTGCGTCCGCTCATCCGCACCCTTGGTCTTCGTGAGGACCAGATAGATCAGGCCCATCTCAATGACGATCGCGCCGACCAACCCGGCGATGTGCACGAACGACGGGCTGCCGAGGCTGGGCAACAGCGCGCTGAGACCGCTCGCCGTGAACCCCGTGATGAACCCACCGATCAGAAACTGGAGCCAGTACTTGTTGAACGCCCAGCTTCCCAGGCAACCCAGGCCGATGAAAATGAGAAAGAGGCCCCCTCCCCGGATCAGCGGGTAAGGGTGGTCGGCTACGGCTACCGCAAACGTCGGCATATCGCTCCTAACTTCGCAGAAGGCGATCTTCCCAGAGTTTCCTCCCCGGGGCGTTCGCGCCCCAGGTCGACAGCCGTGCCCGGCATCCCGGCACCGATCGGGCCGGTCCCGGGCCGCCGGGAAATGCGAAGAGGCCGAGCCCTCACAGGGCTCGGCCTCTTCAGCGGGCGACCGCCCGCCGTGGACGTGCTGGGGTACTGCCGGATGCAGACGCTCGTGTCAGGCCGTCGTGGTGATCATGACGGCAAGCCCCAGAAGGACGACGACGGGGATCAGCCACATCACGACCTCGCCGGCGAATTCCTTGTACATCGCAAAGTTCTCCCTCTAGGGATATGAAACTGACGTAGCGCCAGCATATTGGGTTCTCCCCCATGCTGTGTATATGGCGCTCGCTTCGCTCACGCGGCTCGGGTCGCCTTCAGTCGATGTCTTCCCTCGTCACTGTGTCTATTGCGCTCGCTTCGCTCGCGCGGGCTCGGGGCGCCTTCAGTCGATGTCTTCCCTCGTCACTCGGAGTCGCTCGTCCCTCGCTCCCCACTCGCTCCTCAGTCCAGACACCGCCGCGCCCCTCGCGTGATGGCTGGGCGCCGTAACGATTGCTGGGCACTCGCTCCTCAAGCCAGACACCGCCACGCCTGGGGCTACTCCGACGCGGAGGGCGGGGGGAGCAGGGTCTTCCTGGTGGCGTCGACTCCTTCGAGAAGGACGGCCAGCCCGGTGGCGAACGCCTCGTCGGCCTGGTCCTCGACGTACGTGGCCCCGTCGCGGCGGGGGGCGTCCCGCTCACGCGCCGAGAGCCGGATCGACATGGGGAAGCGTTCGGCGAAGTCGGGGGCGAGGCGTCCCAGCAGGGCGGAGCGGCCGGCCCACCACTCCTCGTCGGACATCCCGGTCGCGGCCGAAGCGATCCGTGACTCGGCGGCGGCCTGGGCGTTGCCGCGCACGAAGTGGAACAGCGCGGCCACGATGCCGCGCAGCGTCGCGGCGGGCAGCCCCGTCCGGAAGACGATGCCGGCCAGTGTTTCCATGACGGCCTGCTCGTGCGGGCCCAGCACGGGGCGGGCGTGCGACACCTGCAGCACCCACGGGTGCCGCAGGTAGAACGACCTCAGCTCTCCCGCCCAGGAGGTCACCGCCGCGCGCCATCCCCCGCTCAGGTCGTGGTGGGCGGACAGCTCGGCGTGCGCGCGGTCGTACATCAGGTCCAGGAGCTCCGCCTTGCCCGGCACGTAGGTGTACAGCGCCATGGAGGTGCAGCCGAGCCGGTCGGCCACGGCGCGCAGCGAGACGGCCGTCATGGGGTCCGCGTCGGCCGCCGCAATCGCCGCCTCCACGATCACGTCGATGTTCAGCGCGCGTTTGGGCCCCGGCGCCCTGCGCCGGCCACCGGCCTGGGCTGCGGGAATGTCCTGCCCGCCCCACAACAAGGCCATCGAGCGGGCCGCATCTCCCTGGCCTGCGAAGACGGTCACGACAACGAACTCCTTATGGCATAAGGTATGGTCTTCCGCGCCATCAGTTTATGCCATATGGAGTTAGCTTCTCCTGGCGGCGTACGAGGGGAGAACCTCATGCCCGAAGCGAAACTGCACGACGGAAGCACGATCGAGATCGAGGTGCACGGCGCCGGCCCCACGGTGCTGCTCCCGGTCAACCCACGGCCGGCCGAAGGCCCCAAAGCCGACGAGATGCGCAAGTGGGGCATGGACCCGGCGCTCGGCCGCTCCCTCGTCGAGGGGCTCGGCGACGCGTTCCAGGTCGCCGCCTTCGACTACGAGGGCCACCTCATGGCCACGCCCAAGGCGGACACCCTGACACCGGACGCCATCACGGCGGATCTGCTGGCGGTCGCCGACGCGGTCGGCGCCGATCGGTTCGCCTACTACGGATATTCGTGGCTGGCCCTCAGCGGGCTCCAGCTGGCCATCCGCACGGATCGCCTGTCCGCGCTGGTCATGGGCGGGTTCCCACCCCTGGGCGGGCCCTATGACGGGATGCTGAAGGTCACCACCGCCACGCACGAGCTCGCGGCCGCGGCCGCGCACGCCCCGCAGGACCAGCAGGACCAGCAGGACCAGCAGGAGCCGGCGGAACAGCCCGGAGACGGGCAGACGGCCGACGATTACGACTGGGACACCGCCGAGGTGACCATCTCAGAACCGCAGGCCCGTCAGTTCGTCACCCTGTACGAGGCACTGCGCGGCTTCGACGACCGAGCCGCCCAACCGCTGATCGCCTGCCCCCGCCTGTGCTTCGTGGGGTCGGCGGACGAGATCTCCTACGGCGAACGCTGGGGCGACGTCCACGTCAGCCTGGCCGGCCCGATCATCAACCGACGCGCCGAACTGGAAGCCCTCGGATGGGACGTACGCGTCCTGGACGGGCTCGACCACACGCAGGCCATGCAGCCCACCCATGTCCTGCCGGTCCTGCGGCCGTGGCTCCTCGCACAGATCGGCCGCTGACCGGCGGCCCCAATGCGGCGGCACGGGCCGTGACAGTACGGCGAACGCGCGTGACAGCGATCCGGCAGCGGGCGCCACGACAGTGACCGCCATGGACCACGCGAACGAGTACGCGCCCGAGCACGACACAACGAGCACGGCCGGCGCCGGCCACCGGGCGGGCAGCCGCCCGGAGCACGGCCGCGAGAGGAAGCAGCGACAAGGCGACGACACGGACGTCCTCATCATCGGCGCCGGGCCGACCGGCCTGACGCTCGCCGTCGACCTGGCCCGGCGCGGCGTCCGCTTCCGCGTCGTCGACAAGGCGTCCCGGCCGTTCGAGGGATCCAGGGGCAAGGGGCTCCAGCCGCGCACGCTGGAGGTGTTCGACGATCTCGGCGTGATCGACGAGATCCTCGCGACCGGCACGGTCTATCCGCCGCTCCGGGTGAAGATCGGCCGGGTGCCCGTCTACCAGGGACGGATGCACAAGATGAAGGCCCCCACGGCGGCCGTGCCGTACCCGATGGTGATCATGCAGCCGCAGTGGCGTACGGAGAAGGTGCTCCGCGCGCGGCTGGCCGCGCTGGGCGGCGCGGTGGAGTGGGGGGCCGGGCTGGTGGACCTCCACCAGGACGAAGCCGGGGTGACCGCCGTTCTGGGCACCGGCGAAACCGTGCGGGCGCGTTACCTGGTGGCCGCCGACGGAGGCCGGAGCTTCGTACGCAAGGCGCTGGACGTCGGCTTCGCCGGGGAGACCCGCGAGGAAGAGCGGATGCTCGTCGGCGACGTCCGGATCTCCGGTCTCGATCGGCGGCACATCCACGTCTGGGTCATGCCGGGCAAGGGGATCGTCTCACTGTTTCCCATGGCGGGAACCGACACCTTCCAGTTCATGGCCCCGCTCCGGCCCGGAGTCGAGCCCGACATGACACTGTCCGGCTACCGGCGGGTCCTCCGCGAACGCTCCCTGCTGCGCGGCCTTCGGGTGGACGACCTGCTGTGGGCCTCGCTGTACCGGGTGAACATCCGCATGGCGGAGCGGTATCACGTCGGCCGGGTCTTCCTCGCGGGTGACGCCGCCCACGTCCATTCGCCGGCGGGCGGTCAGGGGCTCAACACCGGCGTGCAGGACGCGTACAACCTCGGCTGGAAGATCGCCCGAGTGCTGGCGGGCGGGCCGGAGGTGCTGCTGGACACCTACGAGGAGGAGCGGCTGCCCATCGCCGCCCACGTGCTCGGCCTCAGCACGGCGCTGCACGACGGGAAGACCTACCGGCGCGACGAGAAGACCGAGCAGCTCCAGCTCGGCTACCGGGGTGGCTCGCTGGCGCGGCACGGCGGCGATCGGGCGCCGGACGGACGTCACCGGCTCGCGGACGGAACCCCCGTGCGGCTGTTCGACCTGTTCCGGGGACCGCACTTCACGCTGCTGTCGACAGGGGCCCTGCCTGGGCCGGACGAGGTGTCCCACAATGTGCCCGGCCGGGAGATCCGCGCCTACCGGCTCGCCGAGCCGTACCCGAACGAGCCGTACGCGAACGAGCGGTTCGTCCTGGTCCGTCCGGACGGGTATGTCGGCGTCGCCACCTCGTCAGTCGAGGAACTCACCGCCTATCTGGCCCTGGTGTGAACTCCAGGCGGCGGCGAAGCCGTCCGGGCCGAGCGCGTCCGCGCATCGGCGTTCCAGCGCTCGGATCTCTTCGTCGGCGGTCTCCTCGATGCCGCGCAGCCGCCGGGCCGCGCCGAGCAACACCGCGGCCCGGCGCGGGTCGCCGGCGGCCAGGCACCACTCCGCGGCGCCCTCCCACACCGCCGCTCTCGCGATGTCGTCGTCGAACTCGCGGCCGAGGGCGGCACGCAGCAGCGCGCGGCCTTCCGCGGGCTCCGCGGACCGGGACAGCTCCACCTCCAGCAGGGCGCGGAACTGCTGCGGCGCGGCCTGCCCGTCGAGAAGCTCCCGTGCCGAGGCCAGCCGGCGCAGCGCCTCCCCCCGATCACCGCTCCGGCGGGCCAGCTCGCCCAGCACGTACTCGATCCGCGCCAGGGCGGACCCGTCCCCGGTCCGCTCCACGCCCTCCCGAGCCGCCGCCAGCCCCGCCCTGGCCCCGGCCAGGTCACCCGTACGCCCCCGGAGCTGCGCCAGCCGTACGGCGAGCATCCCCGGGGCGGGCAGCACCTGGGGCGCGCCGATCTCGGCGGCGCTCTCGGCGGCCTGTTCGAGCACCGCCAGCGCCCGCGCCGCGTCGCCCCTGTTCTCCAGGGCGAGCGAGAGCCAGTAACGCGCCATCGACAGCCCCCACCGCTCGCCGACGCGCAGATATCCGGCCAGCGCCTCGTCCAGCAGCCTCTCGGCGGTCGCGGCGCCGCCGGGGACGAACTCCAGCGTGACGAGCCCCCGCACCAGGCGACAGGTGGCGCGCGCCCAGGGATCCGGATGGTCGTGGAAACCCTCGGTCGCGGACCCGGCCCGTTCCGCGACGTCCCCGGCGTGTCCGTCCCCGAGCGACCACGCCACGAGGGCGATCGGCCGGTCCGAGCCGCGCAGCACCCGCAACGCGTCCTCCAACCGCTCGTCGGGTCGGATGACCAGGCACAGCGCGTGCTCCGGGGCCAGCCCCTCGGGAGGCTCCCCCGCGCCGAGCGGCGCCGCCCACTCGGCCGCCTCGCGCCGCTGTCCCCGCATGATCCAGGTCCAGGTACGGGCCGCGAACATGCGCAGGGCGGCCCGCCGATCCGTCGCGGCCGCGTGCCGCAGGGCGGCGTCGAGGTTGCCGCGCTCGGCGTCCACCTCCCCCAGCACGCGCACCTGGTCACCGGTGCGCAACAAGGGGTCGGCCGCCTCGGCGAACTCCAGGTAGTACGCCAGGTGGGCCCGCCGCACCGCCTCGACCGCCCCGACCGCCTCCGCGCCTTCCGCCGCCGCTCGGGCTTCCGGGGTGAGGCCGCCGCCATGCCCGTACGGGCTCCCGGCGAGCTGCTCGGCGGCGAACGCGCGGACGCTCTCCAGCAGCCGGTAGCGATCAGCGCTCACCTGGACCAGGGACCTGTCGACCAGCGAGACCAGCACGTCGAGTCCGGCCCCGCAGACCCGCTCGACCGCCTCGGCCGTGGCGCCGCCCGCGAAGACGGACATCCGCGCCAGCAGCGTGCGCTCCTCCTCGTCGAGCAGGTCCCAGCTCCAGCCGATGACCGCGCGCAGAGTGCGATGCCGCCGCTGTGCCGTACGGCTGCCGCGGTCGAGCAGGCGGTCCCCGATCACGGCGGCCAGCCGTGGCAGGGGCAGCGAACGCAGCCGGGCCGCGGTGAGCTCGATGGCCAGCGGCACGCCGTCGAGGTGCGCGCAGATCGCGGCCACGTCGCCCTCGGTCGAGCCGTCGAGCACGAAGTCCGGGCTGACGGCGGCGGCCCGATCGGCGAACAACGCCATCGCGGGCGCGAGATCCAGCGGCCGTACGGGGTGGAGGGTCTCACCGGGCAGGTCGAGCGGTTCGCGGCTGGTGGCCAGGATCCGCACGCCGGGACTCACGGCCAGGACCTGCTCCACCAGCTCCGCCGCCGCCTCGACGACATGCTCACAGTTGTCGAGCACCAGGAGCATCCGCCGCTCGGCCAGCTCGGAGATCGGCCCCACGGTGTTGGACACGACCGCCGATACGGCGTCCGCGCCCACCGGGGCCAGCTCGACCAGCCACACGCCGTCGCGGAACAGGGAGGCCCCGCCCGACCCGCTCTCCGCCTCACGCTCCCGGTTCACCGCGTCCTCGGTCGCACCCGCGGCCACCTCGATCGCCAGACGGGTCTTGCCCGCGCCCCCGGTGCCGGTGAGGGTGACCAGCCGGTGGCGTTCCAGCAGCCCGCCCACCCGGCGTACGTCGTCGGCTCTGCCCACGAACGTGGTGAACCGGGCAGGCAGGTTGTCGCGCCGCGTCCGCATCGGCTCCCGACCGCCGCCGAGCGCCACGCGATGGGCCGCGCGGAGATCGTCGCCGGGATCGACCCCGAGCTCCTCGGTCAGCAGCAGGCGCACCCTCTCGTACGCCGCCAGCGCCTCGGCCCGCCGCCCGGCCGCCAGCAGCGCCCTGATCAGGAGCACATGGTACGGCTCGCGCAGCGGGTGCTCCGTCACGAGGTCGCGCAGTTCGGCGACAAGGGCGGCGCCGGGGACGCCGGCCGCCAGATCGGCCTCGATCCGGTCGCTGAGCGCGCGCAGCCGGATCTCCTCCAGCCGGGTGACGGCGGCGATGGCGAAGCGCGACCCGGCGGCGTCGGCCAACGGCTCGCCGCGCCACAAGGCCAGCGCCTCGCGGAGCAGGTCGGCCGCGGCCAACGGATCTCCGCCACGCAGCGCCCGCCTGCCGCCCGCGGCCAGGTTCTCGAAAAGCGCGGCGTCCACCTCGGCGTCGAGGCGGTAGCCGGAAGGGTGGGAGACGAGCCCTCCGACCTGGCGCCTGAGCCTGGAGACCAACGACTGCAGCGCGGCGACCGGGTTCTCCGGCGGGTCGTCCTCCCAGAGGTCGTCGATCAGCCGCCCCGTCGTGACCACGCGTCCCGCGTCGAGTGCCAGCCGTACGAGCAGAGCGCGCAGCCGGGCCCCCTTGACCTCCCCCGCGGAAACACGTAGCGGTCCCAGAATCCCGACACGCACCCGGACATTCTCCCCTCGGCTGGACGACAAGGGCTCAACGGCCGGGGCCGGGGTGGCGGCGAGACACCGATCCGGGCTTGTCACAAAACAGCTCCGATCGCGACTTGTCCGACTATCGTGCTGCTCGCCAACCAGAACCGACAGCCGGAAACGCTCTCGGACGCCGACGAGCCGCCGGACGAGGAGAAAAGACATGAGCGAGTACGCGGCGACGTTCGACCTCGTCGACAGCGACGACGACGGCCTGATCTCGGCCGGAGAGCTGGTGCGCCTCATGGAGGTGCTCGGCGAGCGGATCACCGTCGAGAGCGCCCAGGCCGTGATCAACAAGGTCGACACCGACGGTGACGGCCTCATCAACATCGACGAGTTCGGCGTCTGGCTCCAGAGCGGCCGCCCGCTCGCCTGACCGCGTCATCGCCACTTCACCCCCCGCGCCGCCAGGGCGGACGGCGGTCCGGCGGGTGGAGTGGCGATAATCGCTTCCATGATGGCGGCGGAATCGGCGCAGACGCTGGAGCGCGGGCTGCGGTTGCTGCGGCTGCTCGCCGACGGAAACCGGGGGCGCACCCCCACCGAGCTGGCCCAGGAGCTCGGGCTGAGCCGCCCTGTCGTCTACCGGTTGCTCACCACCTTGCAGAACGAGGGGTTCGCCCGGCGTGACGCGCAGGGGCGGGTCCACCTGGGCTTCGGCGTGCTCGTGATGGCGCAGGCCGTGCAACCCCTGCTGCGCGCGGCGGCGCTGCCCGCGCTGCGCGCGCTCGCCGAGCAGGTCGGCGCCACCGCGCATCTGACCGTGGCCGAGGGAGAGGACGGCGTCGCCATCGCCGTGGTCGAGCCGTCGTGGACCGACATGCACCTCTCCTACCGGGAAGGCTCCCGCCACCCGCTCACGCGCGGAGCCGCCGGGCTCGCCATCCTGGCCCTCCGCGAGGAGACGGCCCGGGAACAGACGCACCCGGGCGCCCGGCCGGCGGGCGACGAGGCGGAACCGGAGACCGCGGCGGCCCGGCCGTTCCTGGTCACCGAAGGGCAGTTGCAGGAGGGCGCGCGCGGGATCGCCGTCCCCCTCCGCGGGCTTCCCTGGCTGGAGGCCTCGGTCGGGGTCGTCACCTTCGGCCTGCTCGACGTCGACGCGGTCGGCCCCCGCGTCGCCGAGGCCGCCCGCGACCTCGCCCACACCCTCGCCCAGTAATCCCGTCACCGCGGTTGTCCACAAGCGGTGGACACGGCTGCGCGCGAGCGCGTCGCCGGATACCCGGCGGCCTGCCCGTCTCCTCGGTATCGGCATCGATACCGACATCAGGAGGCATCGTCGATCGCCGCTACCGCAATGCCTGGAGAAATCGTCTTTTTGTGCTCCAAAGGGTTTGACATCTCCACGGCTATGACCGATCGTCGTACGTATAGAGGACACCGACGTCCGCATTCCGTACGCGGAGGACCAATGCCGTACTACCGTGTCGTGGGCGATGTGCCCCGCAAGCGCCATGTCCAGTTCCGCCGTCCGGACGGCGGGCTCTACGCCGAGGAACTCATGGGCGAGGAGGGCTTCTCGTCCGACTCGTCGCTCCTCTACCACCGCCACCTGCCGACGGCGATCGTGAAGGCGGAGGCCGTCGATCTCGGCGCTTCCGGCCTCACGCCGAACCTGCCGCTCTCGCCGCGGCACTTCCGCACCCAGGACCTCATCCCCGGGGGCGACCTCGTCACCGGGCGGCAGCCGCTCGCCGGTAACTCCGACGTCCGCATGTCGTACGTCGCGACCGACGCGCCCAGCGACCTCTACCGCAACTCGATGGGCGACGAGTGCGTCTACATCGCGAGCGGCCGGGCCCGGTTCGAGTCCACGTACGGCGTGATCGAGGCCGGCGAGGGCGACTACGTCGTCATCCCGACCGGCACCATCCACCGCTGGGTCCCGGAGGGCCCGGTCACCGCGCTGGTCGTCGAGGCGGCCGGGCACATCCGCCCGCCCCGGCGCTACCTGTCCGCGTACGGGCAGTTCCTCGAACACGCGCCGTACTGCGAGCGTGACCTGCGCGCGCCCACCGAGCCGCTGCTCGTGGACGGCGAGGAGGTGCAGGTGCTGGTCCGGACCCGTGGCGGGCTCACCCGGCTGACCTACGCCCACCACCCCTTCGACGTCGTCGGGTGGGACGGCTACCTCTACCCGTACGCGTTCAACATCCACGACTTCGAACCGATCGTGAAGCGGACGCACGCGCCGCCGCCGGTGCACCAGACGTTCGAGGGCCCGGGCTTCGTGATCTGCTCGTTCTGCCCCCGGCCGCTGGACTTCCATCCGGACGCGGTGCCGATCCCGTACAACCACCACAACGTCGACTCCGACGAGCTCATGTTCTACGTCGGCGGCGACTACAGCGCGCGGCGGGGCTCGGGCATCGACGTCGGCTCGATCTCGCTGCACCCGGCCGGGTTCACGCACGGGCCGCAGCCGGGCGCGGTCGAGGCCGTCGTCGAGGCCGTACGGCAGGGCCACAAGGAGACGACCGAGATGGCCGTCATGATCGACACGTTCCGCCCGCTCGACCTGGGCTCGGCCGCCCTGGCATGCGAGGATCCGGCATACGCCTGGACGTGGGCGCCCCGCCGCTGACCGGTGGGGAAAGAACGACCGGGACAGACCACACACAGCTCCGACGGAAGAGGACGACGGTGACGCGAAGCTGGGTGCCGGGAGCGGACGAGTCGCTCTTCGGCCTGGACAACCTGCCCTATGGCGTTTTCTCGCGCCAGGGAGAGGCGCCCCGGGTGGGCGTGCGCGTGGGCGACCACGTGCTCGACCTCGCGCCCGTGCTGGACGACGAGGTGTTCGCCGCGCCCAGCCTCAACCCTTTCCTCGCCCGCGGCCGTACGGCATGGCAGGAGACGCGCGCCCGGCTGCAGGCGATCCTCGCCGCCGAGGCGGGCGGGAACCGGGCCGCCGTCGAGCCGCACCTGGTCCCGCTCGACCAGGTCACGATGCACCTGCCGGTCGAGGTGGCCGACTATGTGGACTTCTACGCCTCGCTTGAGCACGCGTCCAACCTGGGGCGGATATTCCGCCCGGACGAGGAGCCGTTGAAGCCCAACTGGCGGCACCTCCCGGTCGGCTACCACGGGCGCGCGGGCACGGTCGTGGTCTCGGGCACCCCGATCAGGCGGCCGTGCGGGCAGCGGATGCCGGGGCCGTCGTTCGGCCCCTCGGTGCGGCTGGACATCGAGGCCGAGCTCGGCTACGTGGTGGGCGCGCCGACCCGGCTCGGCGAGCGGGCCGGGGCGTTCGACGACCATGTCTTCGGGGTCACCCTGGTCAACGACTGGAGCGCGCGGGACATCCAGGCGTGGGAGTACGTGCCGCTCGGCCCGTTCCTCGGTAAGTCGTTCGCCACCTCGATCTCGCCGTGGATCACGCCGCTGGAGGCCCTGCGCCCGGCCCGGGTCGCCGGGCGCGAGCAGGACCCGGCCCCGCTGGACTACCTGCGCAGGGACGCGCCGTGGGGCCTCGACCTCACGCTGCGGGTCGAGCTGAACGGCGAGACGATCTCGACCCCGTCGTATCGCGACATGTACTGGACGCCCGACCAGATGCTCGCCCACATGACCGTCAACGGCGCGTCGCTGCGCACGGGCGATCTGTTCGCCAGCGGCACGATCTCCAGCGAGGGCGCGTTCGGCTCGCTCATCGAGGTGACCTGGAACGGCGCCGAGCCGATCAAGCTGGCCGACGGCACCACGCGCTCCTTCCTGGAGGACGGCGACACCGTGACGATCAGCGCGGTCGCGCCGGGCGGCATCGCGCTCGGCGCGGTCACCGGGAGGATCACGCCGGCGACCTAGAGTCACGATCAGTACCTATACTGCTACTCAGCGCGACGACGGCACCTGTGGATCCTCGTCACGGCGAGGGTTCACCGGGGCGCCCGGGTGACCCGGCGCCGCCGTGAGGAGCCGTCCCGGCGGGCGCGGCGAGCCGGGAAGGTCCACGGCGCGGCACCTGGATCGGGCACCGAGGAGGCAGGCGGCGGATGCGGTTCGCGGCATGGACGACGGCTCTCCTCGCGACGGCGGCGCTGCTCCTCCTCGCCGCCTGCTCGGCCCTGACCGCCCCGGAGCGTCCGCGCGCGATGCCGCGCATCACGATGTCTCCCGCGCCGGACGCGTCGGCCGTCCGGCCGGACAAGGGGCTGGTCGTCACGGCGCACGACGGCACGCTGACCGCCCTCAGCGCGCACGCGGGGGGCGCCACCGTGCCGGGCAGCTTCAACGCCTCCCACACGGTGTGGCGGTCCGACTGGGCGCTGGCGCCCGGCACCGAGTACGTCGTGAGCGCCACGGCGGCCGCCTCCGGCGGCGCGACCGCCCGGATCAGCGGCCGGTTCCGCACCCTGAGCCCGCGGCGCTCGTTCGACGTCCTCTCCGTCACCCCGAACGACCACGAGACCGTCGGCGTGGGGATGCCGATCATCCTGACGTTCGACCGGCCGGTCGAGGACAGGCGGGCGGTGGAGCGGGCCCTGGAGGTCCGCGCCACCCCGCTCGCGACCCCGGCGGAGTACGGCCAGCACGACACCCGGGCGTACTCCGCGTCGTACAGCGGGCCGGTGGACGGCGCGTGGCACTGGTTCAGCGACAGCCAGGTCGTGTTCCGCACCAGCACGCTGTGGCCGGCCCGGCAGAGCGTCGTCTTCACCGCCCACCTCGCGGGCGTGCGCGCCGCCCCCGGCACGTACGGCACGGCGGACCGCACGATCGCGTTCTCCGTGGGGCGGCGCATGGTCAGCACGGTCGACACGCGCACCCACCAGATGGTGGTGCGCCAGGACGGCGAGGTCGCCCAGCGCATGGCCATCAGCGCCGGCATGGCCACCACCAGGGAGTACACCACCACCAGCGGCGTCCATCTGACAATGGAGAAGGGCGATCCGGTCCGCATGATCTCGCCGGGCCGCAAGAAAGGCGATCCCGAATATTACGACGTGATGATCGGCCACGCGGTGCGGATTTCCAACAGCGGCGAATACGTCCACGCCAAGAACAACGTGTGGGCGCAGGGGCGGGCCAACGTGAGCCACGGCTGCGTGAACGCCCGCCCCGACCAGGCCACCTGGTTCTACGACAACGCGCTGCGCGGCGATCCGGTCATCGTCACGGACACCGACCGCTTGCTGGAATGGAACAACGGCTGGGGCTTCTGGCAACTCTCCTGGTACGAGTGGCTGAAGGGCAGCGCACTCCGCGAGCCGGGACCGGTGCGCGCGTTCATCGGCCCGATGATTCCGCCGAACCTTGAAACATCGGGCGTCGCTCGGACAGAGTTAACGTGAAAGAAGGAACCCCTACGAAACGGGATCCGTTTATCGCTTTGGAGGCGAAAAAATGGACTCGTGGATCATATGGCTGATCCTGGCCGCCGGCCTGGGAGTGGCCGAGATATTCACGCTGACCGCCGCCCTCGGACTGATCGCCGTCGCGGCCCTGCTCACGGCGGGCGTCGCCGCCATCGGGGTTCCCGTCGGCCTCCAGCTCATCGTCTTCATCGCCGCCTCCATCGCCGGGATCGCCGGGATCCGCCCGATCGCCCGCCGCCACCTCAGGCAGCCGCCCTCCCGCAAGTTCGGCGTCCCCGCCCTGGTCGGCCGGCCCGCGTACGTGACCCAGGAGGTGACCGGCAGGGACGGCCGGGTACGCATCGGCGGTGAGGAGTGGTCGGCCCGCTCCTACGACGAGACCCTCGTCATCCCGGCGGGCGCCACGGTGGACGTCATCGAAATCGAGGGAGCGACCGCCCTCGTCTACCCACGGGATTGAACGCAGGAGTGAGCATGGAGTTGTCCTTGATCGCGGGAATCGTCGTCGCCGTGCTGGTGGTCATCACCGTGCTGCGGTCCGTCCGGATCGTCCCGCAGGCCCGCGCGGGCAACGTGGAGCGGCTCGGCCGGTACAACCGGACGCTCGGGCCCGGCCTGAACTTCATCATCCCCTTTGTGGACCGGGTGCGGCCGCTGATCGACCTGCGCGAGCAGGTGGTCTCGTTCCAGCCGCAGCCGGTGATCACCGAGGACAACCTGGTCGTCGACATCGACACCGTGCTCTATTTCCAGGTCACCGACCCGCGGGCGGCGGCGTACGAGATCGCGAACTTCATCCAGGGCGTGGAGCAGCTCACCGTCACCACGCTCCGCAACGTCGTCGGCGGCATGGACCTGGAGAAGACGCTGACCTCGCGCGACACCATCAACAGCCAGCTCCGCGGCGTGCTCGACGAGGCGACCGGGAAGTGGGGCATCCGGGTGAACCGCGTCGAGATCAAGGCGATCGACCCGCCGAAGACCATCAAGGAGGCGATGGAGAAGCAGATGCGCGCCGAGCGGGACAAGCGCGCCGCGATCCTCACCGCCGAAGGTCTCCGGCAGTCGCAGATCCTCACCGCCGAGGGTGAGAAGCAGAGCTCGATCCTGCGGGCCGAGGGTGAGCGTACGTCCCAGATCCTCAAGGCCGAGGGCCAGGCGCAGGCGATCGACGAGGTGTTCCAGGCGGTGCACCGCAACGACCCCGACCCGAAGATGCTCGCCTACCAGTACCTCCAGGTCCTCCCGCAGCTCGCCAACGGCCAGGGCAACACGTTCTGGGTGATCCCGAGCGAGGTCACCTCGGCGCTGCAGGGGGTCTCCCGGGCGTTCACCGAGGCGCTGCCCCGCTCGGCGGCGACCCGCGAGCCCGACGAGCGGGAACGCTCCGCGGGGACCGAGGCCGTCAGGGAAGCCGAGCGCGCCGCCGCGGAGGCGAAGGCGGCGGCCGAGGACAGCGAGGTGACCGGCGGCCACCCGCGGCAGCTCGAGACCGCGAAGGACCCGCTGCCCGACCCGCTGGACGCCGCCCGCAGGCAGGCGGAACGCGCCACGGACACCTGAGCGTGCCATCGGGCGGACCGGGCCGCCCGGACCGCCCAGACCGCCCAGACCGCCCAGACTGCTCAGCGTGATCGCACGATCGTGATGAGCGCGAGGAAGCGGCGGTAGCGGTCCAGTTCCTCGCTCACCGGGGCGAGCACCAGGCGGCGGGCGACCGCGTCGATGCTCGCGCGCAGGGCGCGGGCGGCCCGGCGCGCCCTGCGCCGGCCGCCCAACCAGGCGGCCAGGCGGCTCACCAGGGCGACGGCCAGCCCCACGACCGCGCTTCCGACCAGCAGCACCGTCGGCCAGGGCACCTCGCCCACCTTGGGCGTGGGCGGCGCGGGCAGCATGAGCGAGGCGACGGCGAACAGCGCGAGGAGCCAGGCGGCCCCGGCCACCAGCACGGCGAAGACCAGCCACTGCAGCGCTCCCACGGCCTGCCACCAGCGCGGCCGGCGCGACGCGCCGAGAGACGTCCGGGCCACGGCCATGTCGATCTCGTCCCCCAGCTCGCCGAGGTGTGAGCGGGCCGCGTGCCGGACGGCGGCCGCCCACGGCTCGGGCGTCTCCCGGGCGGCCCGCGCGCCCACCTCCCGGATCGCGGTGTCCACCTGCGACCGCTGGACGGCGGTCGCCGCGGGCACGGACGTCCGTCCCGGCGTACTGGGGGCGCCTCCGATGTGGAGCCGGCGGAGCGGGTCGGGGCGCAGCCTCCGCAGCCAGCGGGTCACCGGCCACCCCGTCGCCGCCACGGACCGGTGCCGGTGCGCCTTGGCCACGGACTGGACGACCAGCGGCACCGCCGCCGCCTCTTGCAGGGCCTCGACCAGCGTCTCTTCCAGGGCGCCGGGCGACGACCGGGCCGGCCGCCGCCTCCCTTCCGGGGGCCCGGCGGGCGGCACCGTGGGCATCTCCCCCGCTTCCCGCCCCGGGAGCGCCTCGCCCGGCCGGCGCGGCGGCCGCTCCCACCGCCTCGGCCGTTCGCCGGCCTGCCAGCGCGCGGAACGCTCGGCCGCCCGCCGCTGCGGCGGCACCATACCGAGCCTCCGGAGCGGCGTCGCCGCGCCGGGGGTCGTTTCGGGAGCGGCGTCGTCGATCCCGGCCAGCACGGTGGCCGCCGCGGCGGCGTCGGCGGCCAGCCGCGCCGCCCACGCCGTACGGCGGGACACCAGGCCGGACAACGCCTCGCGCAGCTCCGGCAGGCCCTCGCCCGTGAGCGCCGACACGGCCACGACCCGCACCCCGGACAGGCCGTCGGCCGCCAGAAGCTCGCGAAGGTCGGCCAGGCAGCGGCGGACCGCGGGACGCGGCAGCCGGTCGATCTGGTTGAGCACGACCAGCATGACGTCCCGGTGCTGGGCCAGCGGCCGGAGATACCGCTCGTGCACGGCGGCGTCCGCGTACTTCTGCGGGTCGAGCACCCACACGAGCAGGTCCACGACGGCGACCAGGCGATCGACCTCGAGCCGGTGGGCCAGCTCGATCGAGTCGTGGTCCGGCAGGTCGAGCAGGATGAGCCCGGAGAGGTCGCCGCCGTCCACCGAGTGCCGCCGGGGAACCTCGAACCAGTCCAGGAGCGGCCCCGCGCCGCCCCCTTCCCAGAGCGCGGCCTGGGCGTGCGCGGTCATCGGCCGGGTCACCCCCACGTCGGCGAGCGGCGTGCCCGCCAGCGCGTTGAACAGCGACGACTTGCCGCTGCCGGTCGCTCCGGCGAGGGCGACGGCGGTGTGGTCCACCGAGAGCCCGCTGCGCAGGCCCGCCCGGGCCACCACGGCCCTGGCCCGCTCGACCAGCGGGTGCCCGAGCCGCCCCTCCGCCAGGTCGGTCGCCTCCGCGAGCGCCGCGAGGCGGTCGTCCAGGGTGAGCGCGGCCCTTCTCCGCTTCAGCTTCACCGCGTACCGCCGGAGGGCCCGCTCTCCCCACCGCCCGGGACCGCCCCGACCGGGATCTCCCGTTTCCGCTCCTCCACGGCTCTGGCCGCGGCGCGCAGCCGCCCCGGGATCTCCTCGTCCGGGGCGATGCCGTCGAGCAGGTCGGTGAACCGGGCCAGCTCCCGGTCCAGGACGCCCCGGACCCGCCGGCGCAGGGCCTGGCGCGCCTCGTAGGTCAGGATGCGCACCGCCTGGTCGCCGAAGATCGCCTCAAGAAGCTTCTGGCTCAGCACGCTGGTGCCGCCCGCGATGCCGATCTCCAGGCCGGTGATGCCGCCGGTGGACGCGAAGGCGCCGAACATGAGCAGCAGGCCGAGGCCGTTCACGCCGTAGGAGGCGGCCCGGGCCGCGATCCGCTTGTCCGCGCCCTCGCTGCGTACCAGGTCGAGCACCTCTCCCTGCCAGGCGCGCACCTCCGAGGCGGCGGTGGCGCGCAGCTCGGGTGACGCGCGGCCGAGCCGTCCGGCCGTGGCGACGCCCGCGCGTTCGAGCAGGTCACGGCCCGCCGGCATGGTCAGCCACGACTCCACGACGCGTTCGGCGGCGCCTTCCGCCGAGGAGCGGATCAGTGACTCGATGCCGCTCTCCAGCGCCACCCGCAGCTCCCGGTCGGGGGCGGGCCGTCCTCTGACGAAGGCGACGACGCGGTCGCGGACCCAGCCGACGCGGGACTCCAGGGCGCGCATCAGGTCGCCGGTGCCGATGAAGTCCTGCCAGCGGGCGAGCACCTCGCCTCTGAGCAGCGAGCCGTCGCGCATCCCCTCGTCGAAGGCCGACATCGCCGAGTCGTACGCCTTCACGGAGACGTCGCGCAGGGTCGCGACGCCCTCCCGCTGCCGTTCCACGTGCGAGGCGAGCACGGGCACCCGGGCGACGAGGCTGTCCAGGGCGCCGGACAGCGTCTGGCGTACCACCCGGGCGCGGGAACGCGCGTCGGCCGACAGGGCGGCCAGCCAGTCGGTGACCGGACGTACGGCCTCGGCCGGCAACCTGGCCCGTTCCGACGGAAGGACCAGCTCGGGGACGCCGAAGAGGGGCGTACCGGCCAGCCCGTTCTCCCGGAGCAGGCGCTCCAGGTCGGCCGTGATCGGGGCCATCGCCTCCCGTGGGGCCCGCTGCAGCACGATCGCGAGGGCGGTGCTGCGCTCCCGGGCGCTGCGCAGGAAGCTCCAGGGGACCTCGTCGGCGTAGCGGGCGGCGGTGGTGACGAACAGCCACAGGTCGGCGGCGGCGAGGAGCTGCGCGGCCAGCTCGCGGTTGGCGGTGACGACCGAGTCGATGTCGGGGGCGTCGAGCAGCGCCAGCCCCGGCGTGAGCGTCTCCACCACGGACACTTTCAGGGTGCCCGGCTGGCCCGGCCCCGGGCCGGTGACCCGGGGCAGGCCGGGCAGCACGCGGCCGGACATGAACCAGTCCGCGTCCTCGGGGCCTGCCACGAGGGTGGGCGCGAGAGTGGTCGGCCGGAGCACGCCGGGCTCGGTGACGTCTGCCCGGACGATGGAGTTGACCAGGGTGGACTTGCCCGCGCCGGTGGACCCGCCGACGACGGCCAGCAGGGGCGCGTCGATGGCGGCCAGCCGGGGCAGCAGGTAGTCGTCGAGCTGCCCGGTCAGCTCTTTGAGGGCACGCCGGTCTGCCGCGACGTCCCCGATCTCCAGGGGGAACAGGTCGTGGTCGAGTTGATCTCGCAGCCCTCCAAGGGCTTCGAGCAACCCCGTACTGCCCGGCATACCCACGGACCTTCCCGCACCAGCCCCTGCTAAATGCCGTGATACGGGAACTTTCTGGCACAAAGCCGTACAAAAGATGATGTATTGCGGCTTTGCGCCGACCCGCGTGGCCGCCGCGCGCGGGCGGTCGCCGTTACGACGACTGAGGGGCGGGTTCGGGCAGCAGGGTGCGGCACTTCTTGAGGGCGGCGGCGACCTTCGGGTCGTTCTGGTCGAGGCCACGCCAGTTCTTGCCCTCGGCGACCTCGGCGCCGTTGTCCTTCATGCAGGTGCGGAACGGCTGCATGGCGGCGACGTCGGCGGCGCCGGGACCGCGTCCCTCATCGCCGCCGGGACCGCGCCCACCCCAGCCGCGCCCGCCCTCGGGCATGAGCGACCGGCACGCCTCCATCGCCTTCTGCATTTCCGGGGACATGGAGCGGAAGCCGCCGGGCCCCCGGCTCGGACGCGGGCCGGGCGTGTCGCCCGCGCTTCCCGCGCCACCCTGGTCCGGCTGACCGTCCGCGGCGGCCCCGGGGCCCGCGTCGTCGCCGGGCGCGCGGCTCGGACGGCCGCCGGGGCGTCCGCTGGGCATGGTGACGCCGTTCTCGCGGAGGCAGTTCAGGTACGCCGCGCGCTGGTCGCCGTCGGCGGCGGCGCCCGCGTCGGTCTTGTCTCCCCCGCAGCCCGCGACGGCCAGCAGGGATGCCGCCGCCACGGCGGCGTACAGGAAGCGCACGGTGATCCACCCGGCCTTTCACCTCAGAAGTGACGCGAGCGGTCTCCGGTTTCGCGCCGCTCGCGTACGGCGATCCACTTCAGCGCAGAAAACTTGGAGCCGCATCGGGCGCCGCTGAGGATCGTCTGTAAACCGGTCCGACCGGATGCGTGGGAGGACCCGGGCGCGGGCGGGATCCGGCTCGGGGGTAGCCGGGTGCGGGTGGGAACCGGACGCGGGTGGGATCCGCGCGCGTCTCAGCAGGCCGGGAGGCGGACCTGGAAGACGGCTCCCCCGCCCGGCGGGGACTCGGCGGTGATGGTGCCGCCGTGCGCCTGCACGATGGCCGCCGCGATGGACAGCCCGAGCCCCGTGCCGCCCGTGTCGGCGCGGCTGCGCGCCGGATCCGCGCGGTAGAACCGCTCGAAGATGCGCTCGGCCTGCTCCTCGCGCAGGCCCGGCCCCTCGTCGGCCACCTCGATCAGGACCGTCTCGCCGCTTCCGGAGCCGTCGTCGGGCAGCGTTCCCACCCCGACCCGGAAGGCCGTGCCCGGCGGGGTGTGGCGCAGGGCGTTGCCCACCAGGTTGCCGATCACCTGGCGGAGCCGGTGCTCGTCTCCCAGCGCCTTCACCGGGCCGTCGGAGCCGTCCAGCCGGACGAAGTCGATCTCACGATCCGGGGCCAGCGTCTGCGCGTCCAGCGCGGCCCCCGCCGCCAGGCTGAGCACGTCCACGGCCCGCCGTTCCAGCGGGCGCTGCTGGTCCAGCCGGGCGAGCAGCAGCAGGTCGTCCACGAGGAGACCCATCCGGGCCGCCTCGTCCTCGATCCGGCGCAGCACCACGGCCGGGTCCTGGGAGCGCTCCTGCCGGTACAGCTCGGCGAACCCGCGGATCGACGTGAGCGGGGTGCGCAGTTCATGCGACGCGTCGGCCACGAACCGGCGCATCCGCTCCTCGGACCGCCGCGCGTCGTACGCGGACTGGCGCGCCATCGCCTCCGACTTCTCGCGGTCGCGGAACGCCGACTCAATCTGGGACAGCATGCCGTTGATCGCCCGGCCCAGCCGTCCGATCTCCGTACGGCGGTGCCGCAGCGGGAGCCGCCGGGACAGGTCGCCACCCGCGATCGCCTGCGCCGTACGCTCGATCTCGCCGAGGGGGCGCAGGCTGCGCCGTACGAGCCAGTAGCAGGCCAGGCCGAGCGCGACGATCACCCCGAGGCCGACCCCGGCCACGATGACGACGAGTTGGGAGACGGTCCCCTCGATCTCGGCGAGGCTGACCGCGACGACTCGGGTGACGCCGTCCGGCTCGCCGATGGCGACCACGCGCCACTGCCCTCCGGAGCGCGAGACGGCGGTGAACAGCGTGCGGCGCATCCGCTCGGCGACACCGGTCGTGAGGCGGGGCAGGACGGGCGGATCGACGTTCGGGGGCTCCTGCACGGTCCGTACGGCGTGGCCCTGCGCGTCCAGCAGAACGATGTAGTAGAAGCCCGGCTGCCGCTGGGGCCGCGTCCCGCCGGGGGTCGGCGTCACCCGGTCCTGGTCCCCCTGCGGGACGGCCTTGGGCCGGGTGAAGGCCGTGAGCTGCCGGTCCACCCGGTCGATCAGATAGCCGCGCAGCAACTGCACGGCGAAGCCACCGGTGAGCGCGATCGCGAGCGTCACCAGCAGCAGCGTGGCCCCGACCAGGCGGAGCCAGAGAGGAGTGCGGGCGAGCCGCCGCTTGATCTCAGCGACGGGGCGCACGGAGGACATAGCCCACGCCGCGAAGCGTGTGGATGAGCTTGGGATCCACCGTGTCGATCTTCCGCCGCAGATAGGAGACGTACGACTCCACCACGTTGCGGTCGCCGCCGAAGTCGTAGTGCCACACGTGGTCGAGGATCTGGGCCTTCGACAGCACCCGGCCCTGATTGATCATGAAATAGTGCAGCAGCTTGAACTCGGTGGGCGAGAGCCGTACCTGCCGGCCGCCGCGCCAGACCTGGTGCGCCTCCTCGTCCATCTCCAGGTCGGCGACCTGCAACCGGCTGGAATGGGGGCCCTCCCCGCGCGTACGACGCAGCACCGCCCGGATCCGGGCCAGGACCTCCTCCAGGCTGAAGGGCTTGGTCACATAGTCGTCGCCCAGGGACAGCCCGGCGACCTTGTCGCCCGTGGCGTCCCGCGCGGTCAGGAACACCACCGGGATCCGCCGTCCGGCGTCCCTGAGCCGGCCGCTGACCGCGAAGCCGTCCATGTCGGGCAGCATGACGTCCAGCACCATCAGGTCGGGCCGTACCCGCTCGGCGATCTGGACGGCCTCCTGGCCGTCGGAGGCGGTCACCACCTCGAAGCCGGCGTATCTCAAGCTCACAGAGAGCAGTTCCCTGATGTTGGGCTCGTCGTCCACGACGAGCAGACGTGCCTCCGGTTTCATCTGATGTTCTCCTTTCGGGGGTCGGTCCGCGTCCCTGCCGCTGGGGCCGGCGGGGTGCGTAAGGGCCGGCTCTCGCTAGCGGTTCCTGGCGCTCTGGACGACCGAGGTGGCGTCCACCGCTCCTTCGTCGTCGGTGGGGCCGGTGACGACGACCTGGCCGCCGACCTTGAGATCGGCGACCTTTCCGGCCTTGGTGACCTGCACCTTCGTGTCGCCGCTGGTCCTGACCGTGACGATGGTGCCGCCCGCGGTCTGGACGTAGACCTTGGCGCCGTCCACGAGCTTGACCGTGCCGACGGTCATGCCGCCGGACGCTCCGGCCCTGCCGGGCTGGTCCTGGCCGCCCTGCCCCTGCGGGCCCTGGCCGTCCTGCCCCTGCGGGCCCTGACCCCGCTGGGAGCCCTGGCCGCCCCCGGGGAAGCCGCCGGGCATGCCGCCGCCGAAGCCGCGGCCCGTGCCGCCGCCGCCGCCGAAGCCCCCGGCGAGTCCGCGCGCGGCGCCGTTCCCCGCCATGGACGCGGCGCCGGACGGGGACGCCGTCCCCCACGCCTTCTGGGCCTGGATGCCGATGAGCACGCCCGCCATGAGCACCACGCCGGCGCCGAGCGCGAGGGTGACCTTCGACATCCCCCGCCTGGCCGGCCGCGCCTCGGGCTCCGGCTCGGGCTCGTCGCCGAACGGCGAGGTGTCCAGCAGCTCCGCCGCCGGCATCTCGGCCTCGGGCTCGTGCGCCCCGGCCTTCGCTCTGCTCATTTCATCTCCTGGTCTGGTGCTCGTCTCGGTCACCGCGCGGGGTCACTCGAAGCGCAGTGCCTCGATCGGGCGCAGCTTCGCGGCGCGGTTGGCGGGATAGCTGCCGAAGAACAGGCCGATGGCGACCGAGACACCAAGAGCCAGCACGATCGACTGCGGCACGATGACCGGCTGCACCCCGGCGATCGTGAACTGACTGCCCGCGACGGCCACACCGACCCCGAGCAGGCCGCCGACCAGGCTGAGCAGGGTCGCCTCGATGAGGAACTGGCCGAGGATCGCGCCCCGGGGAGCGCCGATCGCCTTGCGGATGCCGATCTCGCGGGTCCGTTCCGTGACGGTCACGAGCATGATGTTCGTGATGCCGATGCCGCCGACGAGCAGGCTGATCGCCGCCACCGCCGCGAGCAGCACGGTGAACGTCCCGGTCGCCTCGGTCACCGTCTCCTGCAGGCTGGCCTGGTTGAGAATCCGATAGTCCGCGGTCGCGTTCCCCGTGACGTCGTGCCGCTGGTCGAGGATCGCGGTGATCTCCGCCTCGGCCACGTCCGTCACCTCGGCGCTCGTGGCCTGCACGACGATGCTGCCCAGCGAGCCGTACCCGGTCAGGCTCTGCTGTACGGCGGGCAGCGGGGCGACGGCGATGTCGTCGGCGTCCTGGCCGCCGGTCGAACCGGACTCCTTGAGCACCCCGACGACCGTGAACGCGGCGCCCTGGATGTTGACCTTCTTGCCCACCGGATCGACCTGGCCGAACAGTTCGTCGGCGACCGTCTTCCCGATGACCACGACCTTGCGGACCGCCGTGACGTCCTGGTTCGTGAAGTACGCCCCCGAGGTCACCGGCTTGTTGGTCGCCTCGAAATAGCTCGGATATGTACCGACGACCTGGGAAATGCTGTGACTCGCCCCTTCGTACGTCGTCGTGGCGGACGAGGAGGTCACGACCGGCGAGACGCTCTTGACGGAGGGCGCGTCACCCGAGGCGGCGATGGCGCGGGCGTCCTCAAGGGTGAGGCCGCGCGCCTGCGTACGCGGGCCGGCCGCGCCGCCGCCACCGCCGCGACCTCCCGCCGGGCCGCCGAACCCGCCCGAGAACGACGCGGAGACGGTGAGCGTGTTCGCGCCCAGGCTCTGGATGCGCTGCTTGATCGAGTCCGACGAGCCCTGGCCGACCGCGACGAGCAGGATCACCGCCGCGACCCCGATGAGGATGCCGAGCATCGTCAGGACGCTGCGCATCTTGTTCGCGGTCAGGCCGCGTACGGCGAACCGGCTGATCTCCAGGACGTTCATCGCTCGCTCATCGCTCCCGTCGGGGATCGGTCGTCGACCAGCGGCGGCGGCCCGTCCACCGGCGCCTGCCTGCGGTCGTCGACGATCCGGCCGTCCATCAGCCGGACGACCCGCTTGGCGTGCGCGGCCACGTCGTCCTCGTGAGTGATCACGACGATCGTCTTGCCGCCCAGGTTCAGCCGATCGAAGATCGCCAGGATGTCTTTCGTGGACGTGCTGTCCAGGGCGCCGGTCGGCTCGTCGGCCAGCAGCAGCGTCGGTGAGGTGACGAGCGCGCGGGCGACCGCGACGCGCTGCTGCTGGCCGCCGGACAGCTCGTTCGGCTGGTGTCCCACCCGGTCGGAAAGGCCGACCAGGCCCAGCGCGGCGAGCGCCCGTCTGCGCCGCTCGGCCGCCCGCACGCCGCCGTAGGCGAGCGGGAGCTCGACGTTCGCCAGCGCGCTCATCCGGGGGATCAGGTTGAACGACTGGAAGATGAACCCGATCCGCCGGTTGCGTACGCGAGCCAGCCTGACCTCGTCGAGCGCGCCCACGTCGGCGCCGCCGAGCAGGTACGTCCCGGTGGTCGGCACGTCCAGACAACCGATGATGTTCATCAGCGTGGACTTGCCGGAGCCGGACGCACCCATGATCGCCACGTAGTCGCCGCGCTCGACGGTCAGCGAGACGCCGCGCAGGGCGCGTACGGTCGCCTCCCCCTCGCCGTAGACCTTCGTGACGTCGCGGATGAGAAGGACCGGGTCCGCCGTGGTCGCGGGCCCCTCGGCGGGTTCGCTCATCGGCTCGCCCGCCCACCGGTTCGCGGATCCGGCGGATCCGTACCGGTCTCCGTCCATCGGGCCGTTCATCGGGCTGCTCATCTGCCGGCACCCGATCCGCCGCCGCGCCCGGTCATGCCGCCGGGCATTCCACCGCCGCCGGGGAAGCCTCCCTGCAGGCGGACCCCGCCTCCGGTGGATCCGCCGGTCCCGCCCGGCGTGACGGCCGGACGGACCACCTGGTCGCCCTCCCCGACGCCGGACTTGATCTCCGTGACGCCGTCGCCCGCGACGCCCACCTCCACGGGCCGGGCGGCCTGCCGCCCGTCCTGCAGCACGGTGACGCTCGTACGGCCTCCGGCGGTGGTGATCACCGAGGTCGGCACGGTCAGGACGTTCTCCGCCTTGCCGACCACCACCTGGATCGTGGCCGTCTGGCCCAGCCGTACACCGTCGGGGATCTCGGTGAGGGTGACGGTCACCGGATACTGCACGACGTTGTTGCTCGTGGCGGCGACCGGGTTGATGATGCCGACCTTGCCCTGGGTGGTCACCCCCGCCAGAGCGTCGAAGGAGATCGTGGCCGCCTGACCGACCTTCAGCTTGGTGACGTCGGACTCGGTGAAATTGCCGACGATCTGCATCTTCGCGGTGTCGATCAGCTCGATCAGTCCGGAGCCCGACGAGTTCCCACCCGACGCGCCGCTCCCGCCGCCGCCCGATGACGCCCCGCCGCCGGAGGAGGCCCCACCGCCGCCTCCGGACGAGGATCCGGCGTTGTCCCCGACCACACCGTTGATCGTGGTGACCGTGGCGCTGAACGGCGCCGTGAGGACGGTCTCCGCCAGGGCCCGCTTGGCGCTCTTGTAGGAGTTGAGCGCCTTCACGTACTGCGAATAGCTGGAGGCGGTCGCCTGGCTCTCGTTCTGCTCCTTGGCCACGCTGAGGCTCGCGGACGCGGCGGCGAGATCGTCGCGCTGCGAGGAGCCGTCCAGCCGTGCCAGCACCTGCCCCTTTTTGACCTTCTGGCCCTCTTTGACGCTGATCGAGGAGATGGTCCCGCTGGTGCGGAAGTTGAGGGACGCGCTCCGGGCGCTCTCCAGGGAGCCGGAGGCCGAGACCGAGTCGAGGACCGTTCCCCGCCCCACGGTCACGGTCGAGGCGCCGGACGCGCTCGCCGGGCCGGCGGGGCCCGCGAGGGAGAGGTAGGCGGCGACCGCGCCACCCGCCACCAGCACCCCGAGGGTGCCGTTCACGATGAGCGCCCTGCGCCTGGTCGACAGCTTCACGGGCCTTCACCCTGCCGGTCCGGGCTTGGGCCAACTTCGGACGTGCCTGAAGCTTTGCTGACAACTCCGCTCGTACGCGCCTGACGTCCGGCGGCGCGGCCGTGCACAGAAAACTCTCAGGCGTGGCTGAGCCTGGTATGACCTGGCTCCATCACCATTTTGCGCATGACTGTTCGGCCCAAGGTCCTTCGCACGGGAGGTCTGGCTCTCGCCTGCGCCGTACTCGCCTGCGGCGGCGTCTACCTCCTCGGCGGCGGCGACGATGCCGCCCCCACCGCGAGGATCGAGTTGGTGGCCGCCAGACGCGGCGACGTCACCTCCGTCGTCTCCGCGAGCGGCAACACCGTGGACGCGCACAGCCGCGACCTGTCCTTCGGCGCATCCGGCGTGGTGCGGAAGGTGTACGTGAAGCCCGGCCAGAAGGTACGGACGGGACAGGCCCTCGCCCGGGTGGACGCGACCGAGGCCAAGGAGAGCTACCTCGCGGCCCGCGCCGCGCTGTCGGCCGCGTACGAGGCGCTCGACAACGCGGAGAAGGCGGAGAGCTCCTCCACGGACTCCACCACCTCCACGCCGAACCGGACGTCGCCCCAGCGGTCCACCACCCCCTCCACCGGCCCCACGCCCTCGGCCGCGGCCTCCTGCCCGCCCGGGAAGAGCGCGTCGGCCTCACCCCGGCCCTCCGCGGCCGCCCCCTCGGCCTCGGCGGCCGACCCGATCGTGGTGACCCCCGTTCCAGTGGTGACGACGGCGCCGGTGCCGATCTCGACGACCACCTCGCGTCCGACGCCCATCTCCACGACGACGTCGAAGCCGTCGCCGATCGCCACGACCACGATCACCTCCACGTCCGAGCCCGTACGCGACGCCGTACGGCGCTCCGCCGGGGGAGGCGGGTCGTCCGCGTCCCGAAGCGGGGACGGATCGGCCAGGGCGGCGACATCCGAGGCCGAATCGGCCAAGACCGGCACGTCCGGGCGATCCGAAGCACGGCGGCCCGCACGGGGGACGCACCCGGAGCCGACGGCCTCGGGAGTCGAGCCCACCCCCGAACCGTCCCAGGCGCCTGCGCCTGAGCCGACCCAGGCGCCCGAGCCCGTCCCCACGGTCACCGTCACCCAGACGGTCGTCGTCACCGAGCGGGTGACCGTCAGGGAAACGGTGACGATCACCCAGGGCATCATCGAGACCATCGTCAAGATGCTCACCGTCGGCGGGAACCCGGCCGGCGACACGTCGGGCGGCATCCTGGGCGGCGGCTCCGCGGCGGCCAGCGGCGACGGGAACGCGTCCGCGAAGCCGTCCGCGACGGCGGGCTCGGCCGCGGGCTGCGGGACCGGCACGGGGAAGCCCACCTCCGACACCGGGAAGCCCACCGCGGGCCGTGCCACCGGTTCGAACGGCTCCGGCGGCGACACATCGAACGGCCGGGGCTCGGCCAAGGGCGGCTCCGGAGGCGCGTCCTCGGGTGGCGCGGGTGGCACCGTCGGCGAGGGTCGCAACGGAGGCGGTCCCTCCGGCGGCGCGACTGTGTCAGTGGAGCAGGCCGAGGCCGACGTCGCCACGGCCAAGCGCGAGCTGTCGGGCGCCAAGGAGGCGCTGGCCGGAGTGACCATCAAGGCGCCGTCCAGGGGAACGGTCATGAGCGTCGGCGGCAAGGCCGGAGACACGGCGAACGCGGGCGCCGCGTTCATCACCCTCGGCAACCTCGACGAGCTCCAGGTGAACGCGCTGTTCACCGAGTCCGACGTCGGCAAGCTCAAGGTCGGCCAGCGAGCCACGGTGACCATGGACACCCACCCCGGGCAGGAGTTCGCCGGGACCATCACCCACATCGACATCACCGCGACGACGGCCAACCAGCTCGTCCGGTACGGCGTACGCGTCGCTCTGTCCAGCGGGCCGAAGAACCTGCTCGCCGGCCAGACGGCGTACGTTTCGGTGACGACCGGCGCGGCCGAGAACGCGGTCTACGTCCCCGCACGTGCGGTGGAGACGGGACCGGGCGGGACGGCGACGGTGACCGTACGGGTCGGCGGCGAGGACGTCCGCCGCCAGGTGCGTACCGGTGTCGAAGGAGACCAGTACGTCCAGATCGTCGAGGGTCTCGGCGAGGGCGACGAGGTGGTCGTGCCGGACGGCACGGCGGGCGCGGGCACCTTCCCCGACGGAAGCTTCCCCGGCCTGTCCCCCACGCCGGCTCGATCCTGACTGGGACTCCCCTGGGCGAGTCGCCGGACGCGAGGCCGGAGGCGAGCAACTCCGCGCGGAGGGGACTACTCGGTGCGGGTCGCCTGAGACGCGGGCGAGGTCTCCTCGGCCGGGTCCGGTTCCTCCTCCCGGGCGTCTCCGGGGGTGAGGACCTCGGGGGTGAGCGGGAGCACGACGCGGAAGGCCGCACCCGCGCCGGGCGCCGTCTCCACGGTCACGCCGCCGCCGTGCGCGCGGACGATCGCCGAGACGATGGACAGCCCGAGGCCGCTGCCCCCGGCCGCCCGCATGGCCGCGTCGTCCTTGCGCGCCCGGGACAGGTCGGCCCGGTAGAAGCGCTCGAAGACACGTTCCGCCTGCTCGGCCGTCATGCCGGGGCCCTTGTCCGCGATCTCAACGACGGCCCGCTCACCGGCCGCCCCGACGCGTACGGTCACCGGCGTGCCCGGGGGCGTGTGGGTCATGGCGTTGGTCATCAGGTTGCCGACGACCTGGCGCAGCCGTACCTCGTCGCCTTCGACGATCAGGGCGATGTCGGATTCGACCAGGAGGGAGACGTCCCGGCCCGGCGCCAGGATCCGCGCGTCGTAGACGGCGTCGGCGGCGATGGCGAGCAGGTCCACCGGGTGCTCCTGAAGCGGACGCTGCTGGTCCAGGCGGGCGAGCAGCAGCAGGTCGTCCACGAGCAGGCCCATCCGGGCGGCCTCGTCCTCGATCCGCCGCATCAGGCGGTCGGCGTCGTTGCCCGGCACCCTCCGGTGGAACTCGGCGAACCCGCGGATGGAGGTGAGCGGCGTGCGCAACTCGTGCGAGGCGTCCGCGACGAACCGGCGCATCCGCTCCTCCGACTCGCGCGCGGCGGCCTCCGACGACGCCTTGGCCTGGAAGGCCGCCTCGATCTGGGACAGCATCCCGTTGAGCGAACGGGACAGCCGTCCCACCTCGGTGCGCGGATGACGGTCGGGGACGCGGCTGCTGAGGTCGCCGCCCGCGATGGCCTCGGCCGTCCGTTCGATCTCGGTCAGCGGACGCAGGCTGCGCCGTACGGTCACTATGCCGACCACGGCGAGCACGGCCATGACGAGAAGGCTGCCGAGCAGCACGATGAGCGCGAGCCGGGTGGTGATCTGCTGGACGGACGCCAGGTCGATCGCGACGAGCGCGCTGCCGGATTCGGGCTCCTTCACGACGCGCACCCGCCATGTGCCGTTCCCCGACCGGGCGGGGACGGTCTGCGGCACGTCCAGGTCCCGGACGGGCGAACGCGGCCCGGGCATGTCCTCGACGGACATCCCGGCCTGGGTGGCGATCAGGACGCCCTCGTGGTCGTAGACGGCGATCCAGCCGTCCGGGGGCGTGCGCAGCCGCACGAGCTCCACCGGTTTGCGCTTCATCTGCCTGGCGACGTCGTGCACGACCATGTCGAGCTGCGCGTCCACCCGGTCCACGAGGTAGCCGCTGAGGATCGAGACACTGCCGACTCCGATGCCGGCGAGGGCCGCGGCGACCAGCGCCAACATCGCGGCGATCAGCTTGATCCGCAGCGGCGTACGGTCCGACCACCTCCCCGCCACGGTCACACGGTGCCGGACGGCGGGGTTCGCATCACGTATCCGACGCCCCTGAGGGTGTGGATGAGCCTGGGGTGAGTGTTGTCCACCTTGCGGCGGAGCACCGACACGTACGACTCGACGATGCCGGCGTCACCGCGGAAGTCGTAGTCCCACACGTGGTCGAGGATCTGCGCCTTGGACAGCACCCGGCCCGCGTTCGCCATGAAGTAGCGCAGCAGCTTGAACTCCGTCGGGGACAGCGGGATCGCGCTGCCGCCGCGCCACACCTCGTGGGACTCCTCGTCCAGCTCGATGTCCGCGAAGGTGAGCCGGGGCGGAGGCGCCATCGGGTCGCCCGCCGTACGGCGCAGCACGGCCCGGATGCGGGCGATGACCTCTTCGAGGCTGAACGGCTTGGTCACGTAGTCGTCGCCGCCGAGCGTGAGCCCGCGGATCTTGTCCTCGGTCGCGTCCCGAGCGGTCAGGAAGACGACAGGCGTGTGCGTCCCGCCGCCTCGCAGGCGGCGGACGATGTCGAACCCGTCCATGTCGGGCAACATCACGTCGAGGACGATCAGGTCGGGCCGGTGGCGCTGGGCTGCCGCGACCGCCTCGCCTCCGTTGGAGGCGGTAGTGACCTCGAATCCCGCGAACCGCAGGCTGGCCGCCAGCAGTTCCAGGATGTTGGGCTCGTCTTCAACGATCAGCAACCGGGCTTCTGGGAATTCGCTCACCATGACATGTTGACCGAATTTCCTTAAGGCAACGTGAAGATGACGTTCAGGGCATCAAGCACTGTAGGTGCATCATCCTAAAGGCACCGTTAAGACGACATGCCGGGCGATGGCGAGGCTCGCCGTGGCGGCGGGCGACGGCGCGTTCCTGACCAGCACGATCCTGCCGTGGACGTCGATCGCGAAGTCGTCGATCAGCCGCCCGTCCCGGCCGACCGCCTGGGCCCGTACGCCTCCCTCCGCGGGTTCCAAATCCGCGGGCCCCAACATGGGGACGTACCGCCGCGCGGCGCTCAGGAACGCGTCCGGGGCCACCGAGCCGTACACCTCGCGCAGACCGGTGCGCCAGTTCCGCCCGGCCAGCCGCCAGGTTCCCGGCCAGCCGAGGATCTCGCGCAGATCACCCGGCGACAGGTCCCGCCACCGGTAGCCCTCGAACGCGAGGGCCATGACCGCGTTGGGGCCGACCAGGACCTCGCCGTCGATCCGCCTGGTCAGGTGGACGCCGAGGAACGGATAGCGGGGATCGGGCACCGGATAGATCAGCCCGCGCACCAGGCCGCGCGCCGCGCCCCGCAACCGCCGGTACTCGCCCCGGAACGGCACGATCCGCACGTCTCCCGGAGCCCCGGCGAGCGCGGCGACCCGGTCCGTGCCCAGCCCCGCGCACGACACCACCGCGTCGAACCTCAACCGGGAGCGCCCCGCGACCACCACCACGCCGCTCGCGATCTCGGACAGCGCCCTGACCGGATGCGACAGCCGTACGGCGCCGCCCATGGCGACCACGTCCTCGGCGAGACGGCGGGCGACGGCGGCGAAATCGGTGATCGCGGTGGTGGGCGAGTGCACCGCCCCCGCGCCCACCGCGAACGGCTCCACCTCGCGCAGCCCGAGCGCGTCCAGCTCGACGATGCCCGGAACGCCGTTCTCCCGCGCCCGCTCGGCGATCCGGCGCAGCGCGGGCAGCTCGGCCCGGGTCGAGGCGACGACCAGCTTGCCCACCTCGTCGTACGGCAGGCGGTGCTCGGCGCAGTATTCGCGCAGCATGGCGACGCCGTCCCGGCACAGCCGTGCCTTGAGCGATCCCGGGGCGTAGTAGATGCCGGCGTGGACGACCCCGCTGTTGTGCCCGGTCTGGTGCGCCGCGACCCGGCTCTCCTTGTCGAGCACGGTCACCTCGGCGCCGGAGGAGGCGAGCTCACGCGCGACCGCCAGCCCGAGGATGCCTGCGCCGATCACCCCGATCTTCATGATCGTCCGGCTTTCGCCCCCAGAACGCGCATCATCGCAAGTTAGCGCAGGCGACACCCCGAGGGACAGTCCTCGTGATCGAACTCATGTTCGGTATGCTGGTCGGCGTGTATCTGCCCACCGGATGGCCGTCGGAGGTGCGCCCGCCGGACACGCCCGACTGGGAGGAGTCGGCGGCGGCGTGGCTGCTCGACGCCGTCCCGCCCGACTACCGCGCGTACGGCGTGCTCAGGCGGCACCCGCTGGCGCTCGCCCGGATGGCCCGCCACCATGTCCAGGCGGAGATCGAGGCGGCCAGGACCGGCTATCGCGGCGCCGCCGTCGACCTGAAGGGCCACCTGCCGCCACACGCCGTCGAGGCCGTGCTCGACACCTACCGCCGCGAGGGCGCCCGCCTGGTACGGCTGGCCCGGTCGGTCGAGCTGGTCGAGCACGCGCTGCGCGGCGAGCCGTTCGTCGCCAAAATGTGAGCTGCCGAGCAAGGCGAGCGCCATAAGCACAGCGAGGGGCGCGGCGGTGTCTGGACTGAGGAACGAGCGGGCTGAGGAACGAGGCCCCGAGTGACGAGGGAAGACATCGACTGAAGGCGCCCCGAGCCCGCGCGAGCGAAGCGAGCGCCATAAGCACAGCGAGGGGCGCGGCGGTGTCTGGACTGAGGAACGAGCGGGCTGAGGAACGAGGCCCCGAGTGACGAGGGAAGACATCGACTGAAGGCGCCCCGAGCCCGCGCGAGCGAAGCGAGCGCCATAAGCACAGCGATCAGCGGGCGGTGCGGTAGGCGATCACGGCGATGATGCCGATCGCCCCGACCGCCGTCCCCACCCAGAGCGCCACCATCGAGAACGGGATCCCGCCGCCCTCGTCCTTATCCGGCCCGCCTCCCGACGCGGTGACCGATCCCTTGTCACCGGCCCCGGCCGTACCGGCGGGGGCGTCCACCGCCTCGGCGGGGGTCGCCGACGCGGACGACGCGACCGCGCCCGCCGGGAGCGGCACGCGGTAGACCGGACTCTTCACCCCCTCCGAGCCGGTCAGCAGCGCCGTGCCGTCCCGCGTGTACGCGATGGACTCGGCCTGCTTGAGCGGCGGCATCGTGAGGCGGGCGATGAGATCGCCCGGCGCGCGATAGAGCGAGGCGGAGAAATACGTACGGATGACGAAGCTCGACCCGTCCGGCGCGTACGCGGCGTCGGTCGCCATGATCGGCGCCGGTCCGACCCGCTTGAGCAGGTTCACCCGGTCGGTACGCAGTACCTTGGGCGCGATGAAGACGGAGCCGGAGAACTCCTTGCTCACGATGTACAGCCGGCCCGTCTTGGGATGGATCATCATCCCTTCGGCGTTCCTGGCGCCGCCCTCGTAGCGGAAGCGGTAACGGGTGGCCTGGAGCGTCGCCGACCGCATGGTCGCGGGCTCGGCCACCTTGTAGACGGAGACGTCCGGCCAGGCGCCGTCGAAGTTGTCGCCGATGTCGGCGAACCAGAGGATTCCCTTGCCGGTCGCCGGGTCCACGGAGGCGGCCATGGCCTCCCAGTCCCGCGCCGTCACGCCGGCCAGCCGGAACGTGGCCCGGGTCTTCCCGTCCATCCCGACGGCGAAGAACCGCGCGCTGTCGCCGCTGTCGTTGTGGGTGTAGACGATGCCGTCATGGGTGGGCGAGACGGCGAGCCCGCTGGACTCGTCGATGCGCGGGTCCTTGAAGGTGAACAGCAGCCGCCCCTCGTCCCCCTCCGCCGCCGGACGGCCGGCCGCCGCTCTCGCCGCAGCCGGAGGAGCCGCCGCCGTAGGAGAGACGGAGCGGGCGGCGGCGGGCGGCGCTCCGACGGACAGCGCGAGCACCGGGAGGAGGGCGAGCACCGGCGCCACCTGCCGGATCAACCGCCCGCCGGCCGTGCCGTCCGCGCGCTTTGTCCTCCGCATCGGCGATCTGCCCGTCCCGCTCCGCATGCGCCAATCATTCCCGACCGAACCCGCGCCGACGCCGTCGGCGCGGCCGCCGAGAGGCTATGTCGATCATTCGTTGGACGTCCTCATGGTTCCGCCGCGAGCCGAGCGAGTCGAGCCGGACGTACTCGACTGGAGTCCACTCCAGGTTCTTAGGGTGGAGGGCATGGATTACGGACAGCTCGGCCGCACAGGTCTCCAAGTCAGCAGGCTCTGTCTCGGCACGATGAACTTCGGCCCCGTGACCTCGGAGGACGACTCCTTCGCCATCATGGACCGCGCCCACGAGTTGGGGATCAACTTCTTCGACACCGCCAACGTGTACGGGTGGAAGAAGGGCGAGGGCATCACCGAGAACATCATCGGACGCTGGTTCGCCAAGGGCGGCGGCCGCCGCGAGCGCACCGTCATCGCCACCAAGCTCTACGGCGACATGGGCGACTGGCCCAACGAGGGCCGCCTGTCGGCGCTCAACATCCGCCGCGCCTGCGACGCGTCGCTGAAGCGCATGCAGACCGACTACATCGATCTCTACCAGGCCCACCACGTCGACCGGAACACCCCGTTCGAGGAGTTCTGGGAGGCCATGGACATCCTGAAGCAGCAGGGCAAGATCCTGTACGTCGGGTCGTCCAACTTCGCCGGGTGGCACATCGCCAAGGCGCAGGAGTCGGCCCGCCGCCGGAACTCGCTGGGCCTGGTCTCCGAGCAGTCCCACTACAACCTGATCGTCCGGGCCGCCGAGCTGGAGGTCATCCCGGCGTGTGAGGACTACGGGCTCGGCCTGATCCCGTGGAGCCCGCTCGCGGGCGGCCTGCTCGGAGGCATCCTCCGCAAGATCGACAAGGGGCGCTCCGCCTCCGAGACGATCGTCCGGGAGTTGGAGAAGCACCGCGACAAGATCGAGCGTTACGAGGCGTTCTGCGACGAGCTCGGCGAGGACCCGGCGAACGTCGGCCTGGCCTGGCTGCTCCACCAGAAGGCCGTCACCGCCCCGATCATCGGACCGCGCACCCTGGAGCAGCTCGACGGGACGGTCAAGGCCCTGGAGATCAAGCTCGACGAGAAGGCGCTCACCCGCATCGACGAGATCTTCCCCGGCTTCAAGACGTCTCCGGAGGAGTACGCCTGGTAGCTAGCGGAGCAACGCTCCGACCACCACGATGAGCACGAGCAGCGCGAGCACCGTGGGCAGCAACCAGCGACGAGGACGATCCACGCATTGGAGCCTAATCGCGTCCGCCGAGTGGGTAGACCGCGACCTGCTCATAGCGAACATGGGATCCCAGATGGCTGCACACCAGATGGACGACGTCCGCGTCCCATTCGCGCCCCCGGAACGCGCTCATCGCGGACACCAGCGGCCGCAGGTCGTCGCCGTGCCGTGACCGCGCCAGGGTCAGGTGGGGGTGGAACGGCTTCCGGTCCACCTCCGCCGCCCCGGCACGCCGGGCCCCGGCGGCGAGCGACGCCGCCAGCCGCACCATCGGCTCGGCGAACGCCCCCGAGTGCCCGCGCGGGCCTTCCCGCGTTTCCGCGCCCGGCGAGCTGTCGTGCCTCTCGGCGCTCGGGGAAACCTCCGTCTCTCCGTGATCCGAAGGGACGGTGTTGAGCCCCACCCAGAAGGTCCGCGCCCTGCTGAGCGAGGGGAACGCGCCGGCCGAGCCGAACCACACCCTCATGGGCTGATGGCGCGCGGCCGCGCGGGCCAGTCGTACGTCCAGCTCGGGCAGCACGGCGTCGGGCACCTCACCGAGGAACGCGAGCGTGACGTGCCACAGGGCGTCGTCCACCCAGCGCAGGCCCGGCCATTCCCCCCGCCTCGGGCCCACCTCGGCGGCGATCTCGGCCAGCACTCCGGCAGGCGGTGACAGCGCCACGAACAACCTGCTCACCCATCGATTCTCGCGCACCCTCGCGCGCGAGGGCTCCGGAGGGCCCGGCGGGCGAAGCGCCCGCCGCCGGCCCCCGGTGGCTCCCGGCTCAGGCCACGCGACCCGGCGCAGCCGCCAGCGCGTGTGCGCGCCTCGCGGGCGTCCGCTCCGCGGCGGCCGTCTCCTTCGCGGGCGTCTCGCCCGGCGCACCGTCCAGGGCCTTCTCCGGCCGCATCCGCGCGGCCACGATCCTGGTCACCAGTACGGCGAGGCCGACGCCGACCAGGCTGAGGACGCCCGCCGCGACCACCGACACCCGCGGACCGGCCGCCTCGGCCAGCCAGCCGACCAGCGGCGAGCCGATGGGGGCGCCGCCGGTGAAGACCAGGACGTAGATCCCCATGACGCGTCCGCGCATCTCGGGCGACGCGCCCATCTGGACGGTGGCGTTGGCGGTGGTGTTCACGGTCACCACGGCCATCCCGGCGGGGATCAGGAACGCCAGGAACGCCGGGTAGCCCGGCGCGAGGCCCGCGATGGCCTGGAAAACGCCGAAGCAGATCGCGCCGATGATCAAGAAGCGCCGGCTCGGCCTGACCCGCTTGGCGGCGAGCAGCGCCCCTCCGAGCGCGCCGATGGCGAACGCGCTGGACGCGACGCCGAACGAGGACGCGCCCGCGCCGAACACTCCGGTGGCCATGAGGGCGATGCTGGTCGAGAAGCTCTGGGTGAATATCGCCATCGACCCCACGAGCAGGATCGGCAGCAGCAGATCGGGACTCCGCGCGACGTACCGCAGCCCCTCGCGGAGCTGGCCCTTGGCCCGGGGCACGGGCTCGGGGGTGCGCAGCTCCGACTTGCGCATCAGCGCGAGCCCGGCGATCACCGCCGCGAACGACACGGCGTTCAGCAGGAAGATCGGTCCGGTGCCCATCCAGGAGATGAGCACGCCGGCCAGCGCCGGGCCGAAAACCCGGGCGAGGTTGAACGTCGAGCTGTTCAGCGCGATCGCGTTCGTCAGGTCCTCGCGGCCGACCATCTCGACGACGAACGACTGCCGCGTGGGCACCTCGACGCACGCGATGACACCGAGGACGAACGCCATCACGTAGACGTGCCAGACCTGGGCGGATCCGGTGAGGGTGAGGATCCCCATGGTGAGGGCGAGCGCGCCCATGAGCGACTGGGCCACGATGAGCACCGGGCGCTTCGGGTAGCGGTCGGCGAGCATCCCGCCCCACAGCCCGAACAGGAGCACCGGCAGGAACTGCAGCGCCACCGTCACGCCGAGCGCCACGCCGCTGTTCCCGCTCAGCTGCAGCACCAGCAAGTCCTGGGCGGTCCGCTGCATCCAGGTGCCGACGTTGGAGACGATGCCCCCGCCCGCGAACAGCCGGTAGTTGTAGTTGCGCAGGGACCGGAACATCCCACCGCCGTGCGGCGTCCGGCCCGTTTCCGCGTCCGCTTCGCCGACGGCGGTGCTCCGGCTCGACTCGCCGGCCGCCGTCAGGTCTTGGAGAGCTTCTCCAGGATCGGCGCCGCCGCTCTCAGCGTCGCCTTCTCCTCGGCCGTCAGCCCCTTCAGCTGCCGGGCCAGCCATGCCTCCTTGGTCCGCCGCTCCTCCTTGAGGAGCGTCGCTCCGGCCGCCGTCACGCTCACGGTGACCTGTCGCCGGTCCGTGGGATGCGGGCTGCGCGCAAGCAGGCCGCGCTCCTCCAGTTTTGCGATGACGCGAGTCATCGAGGGCGGTTGCACCTTCTCGTGCTCCGCCAGCTCGCCGGGCGTCATCGCGGCGTGCCGTTCGACGGCGGCCAGCGTCGCGAGCTGCGTGGGGGTCAAGGAATGCTGGGCGGCCTGCTTGCGCAGCCGCCGGTTCAGCCGCGCCAGCGAGACGCGCAGGGCGGACGCCAGGCCGGCGTCGGTTCGTAGATTCGCGATCGACTCTGTCTTGGGTTGGTTCGTTAGCATGACTCATTACCTTTGCTAACTATACCGGCTTTGCCGGTATTCCACGGTTCGGATCTTCGTCAAGGAAACGCAAAACGCGACCCTCGCGAAAGGCCCGCGGGGGTCGCGCGTGCGTACGGCGCCAGCGTACGACGAGGTGAGGCAGGATCAGAGACCGAGGACGGACTTGATCGGCTCCACGGTGAAGTACACGAGGAACAGCGCGGCGACGACCCAGAGCAGCGGGTGGATCTGCCGCGCGTGACCCTTCAGCGCCTTGATGAACACGTACGTGATGAACCCGGCGCCGATGCCCGCCGTGATCGAGTACGTGAACGGGATCAGCACGATCGTCAGGAACGCCGGGATCGCGATCTCGTAGTCGCTGAAGTCGATCTCCCGGATCTGCGTCATCATCAGGAAGCCGACGATGACCAGTGCCGGGGTCGCGGCCTCGGACGGCACGACCTGGGTCAGCGGGGCGAAGAACATCGCGAGAAGGAACAGGAAGCCGGTGACCACGCTGGCCAGACCGGTCCTGGCGCCCTCGCCGACGCCCGCGGCGGACTCGACGTAGGTGGTGTTCGAGGAGACGCTGGCCGCGCCGCCGGCGGCCGCGGCGAGGGAGTCGACCAGCAGGATCGAGCGGCTCCGCTCCATGGTGCCGTCGGGGGCGACCAGTCCCGCCTGGCGGCCGACGCCGACGACGGTGCCCATGGTGTCGAAGAAGTCGGCCAGCAGCAGGGTGAAGACAAGCAGGATCGCCGCGACGCCGCCGATCTTCGAGAAGCTCCCGAAGAGATTGAACTGGCCGAGCAGCGACAGGTCCGGCAGCTCCAGAAGGGTCGACGGCAGCTTGGGCACGATCAGCGCCCAGCCGTCCGGGTTGACCGGCTGTCCCGGCGCCATCTGCGGACCGATGTTGCCGATCGCCTCGACGACGACCGCCAGGATCGTGGTGCCGACGATGCCCAAGAGGATGGCGCCCTTGAACTTGCGGGCGATGAGGAACGCGGTCACGATCAGGCCGACGACGAAGACCAGCGTGGGCCAACCGGTGAGCGACCCGTTGCCGAGCGCGCCCAGCTTCACGGGGACGGTGGTGCTCGCGGCGTCGGGGATGCGCCGCACGAAGCCCGCGTCGACGAACCCGATCAGCGCGATGAACAAGCCGATTCCGACGCTGATCGCCGTTTTCAACTGCGCCGGGATGGCGTTGAAGACGGCCACCCGGAATCCGGTGAGCACCAGGATCGCGATCACGATTCCCTCGAGGACCACGAGACCCATCGCGTCCGCCCAGGTCATGTGGGTGGCGATGCCGAAGGCCACGAACGCGTTCAGGCCGAGCCCGGTCGCCATGGCCAGCGGCACCCGGCCGAAGATGCCCATCGCGATCGTCAGGATGCCGGCCGCGAAGGCGGTCGCCGCCGCGATCATCGGCAGGTTCGGGACGGTGCCGCCCCCGAGCACCTGCTCGGTCTTGTCGGCGACCGTGCCGATGATGATGGGGTTGAGCACGACGATGTACGCCATCGTGAAGAAGGTGGCGAAACCGCCGCGCACCTCCTGGCCGATGGTCGAGCCACGCTCGGATATGAAGAAGAAACGATCAAGAAAGCCGGTGGCTCGAGGATTCATGGGGTTACTCACGCGCGAAGAGTGGCAGGCGGTGTCACCTGCGAAAAGAGTCTGGTGATCAGTGTGACGGTTCCGTGACCGATTTGTGCATATTTTACGGCCTAGGGCGAGATGCCCCATTCTCGGAACTGTACAGCGGCCAACGATCTCCCTTTCGCGGCAGCCCCCTTGATGGAGCCGCGAGGCCTGCCGCTACCGCAGCTCGTGCGCGAGGAGCCCCATCATGAGGTAGTCGTAGCGCCTGCCGCCGCGGCGGAACGCCTCCCGCCGCCTGCCCTCCACAACGAAGCCGACCCTCTCGTACAGGCGCACCGCCGCGGCGTTCTCCGCGACCACCCAGAGCATCACCCGGTTCAGCCCGATCTCCTCGAAGGCGTACCGGCAGATCACCCGCAGGGCGTCGGTCGCGTACCCGGCTCCCCAGTGGTCGCGATCCCCGAGGGCGAAGCTCTCCAGGGTGATCTCGCCGCTCACGAAGTTGGTGTCGCCGAGAGCGGCGTACCCGATGAACTTCCGCTCGTCCAGGGTCTCGACGGCCAGGAGCATCCGCTCGAAGGTGTTACGCGGCCGCTCCTCGCCCCGCTTCATGTTCTGCGCGAGCGAGATCGGAGGCGCGGTGTCCATCCATCGCCCGACCTCGGGGTCGTGATACCAGCGCCACATCGGCTCGCTGTCCGCCGGCTCCAGGGCCCTCAGGTGTACGCGCTCTCCGGTCAGCATGGGTGATCTCCTCATGGTCGGCTGGGACAGGCTTACCGAGAGCCGCGATTCTCGCGCAACGGAATTACCGGGAGCCCGCCGACGCCCCACGGGGCCATCGGGACCGGCCGGCCGGCGTCGGCATCCGGACCCGCTCCGCTGTTCCCGCGATTTGCGGGGGCTTTAAGCTTGGGTCCCGTGAGCCAGCAGCCCCGGCCGGACCTCCAGCCGATCAGGACGAACGACACCGCGACCATCCTCATCGGTACGGCGCTGTGGCTGGTCGCGCTGGTCGTGCTGCTCATCGTGCGGCCGGAGGAGACCCGGTGGCTGTGGACCTGCGCGGCGGGGTTCGGCCTCGGCCTCTTCGGCCTCGCCTACATCCGCCGCCGCGACCGCCGCGACCGCCGCGGCCGCCCCTGAGCGGTCCGGGCGCTCCGGAGTCCCCGGGGCTCGGAGATCAGCCCCGCACGAATCCCGGTCCTCAGGAGTCCAGGTCCGCCTCGGCGAGCAGCAGCGGGACCCGCCCCGGGTCGCGCAGGAGCGCGGCGACCGCGAGCCGATCGCCCCACTGCCCGGACGCCCACGCCAGCCCGCGGGCCAGCCCCTCGACACCGGACGCGTGGACCTTCCCCTCGTAGAAGCGCCACGGCACCGGCCTGCCGTCCACCAGCAGCTCGCCGTGCTCGACGTACGTCGACGGGGCCGTCGGCAGCAGCGAGCGCACCTCCGGGGGCACCGGGCGCTCCTCACCGGACGACGTGACCGCGCCGCTCACCAGCTCGCCCGCCAGCGGCAGGTCGAGCAGCTCCGACAGCGCCTCGGCCAGGTCGAACGGCGCGAGCACCAGCGGCCGGTCCGCCACCAGGGCGAGCAGGTCGGGTGCCTCGACCACCACCGGCTCCCCGGCGTTCTCGGTCCCGCTGTCGCCCGTGCCGTCGATGACGCGGCCGTCCTCGACGTCCGCGACCACGATCTCCCCCTCCAGCACGGCACGCACCGCCGACGGCGGGCGCACCCGGGACGGGTCGACGGCCGCGAGGGCGATCCACAGGGCGCGCAGCTGCGCGCGGTCCACCTCGATCGACGGGTCGGCCATCAGGTCGAGCAGCTCGTCCGGGCCTCCGTGCGACGCCAGCAGCTCGGCCAGGGACGAACGGACGCCGATCATGGTCAGCGCGACCTCGTCCACCCCGGCGGGCGCGTCGCCGTACAGGCCGAACAGCAGCGGGTCACCGCCGGGCAGCCGCAGGGACGTCGGCCGCCTGCCGTCCAGCACCGGGTGGGTGCTCAGCCACCATGAGGTGTACGACGGCACCTCGACGACCTCACCCGACACCAGCACGCGCAGCGGCTGCAGGGCGGTGCGCAGCGGCGGCCGGGACAGGAGGGCGAGCGCCGACGGCCACTCCGCGACGTACTCGAGGTCGCGGACGGCGGTGAACTCGCGGGCCACGGGCGGCACGTCGAGCTCGGGCAGCAGGTCGAGGACCGTCTCCAGCCACTCGTCCTCGCGGTCGAGATCGTGGTCGCACTCCTCGGGGTCGAGCAGCACATCGGCGTCGTTGACCACGGCGAACCCGTCCAGAACGCCGGTGGCCGCGAGGACGTGCGAGCCGTACCGCTCGACCAGGTCGGGCGCGGCGACGCCGAACGGCACGTCCTGGTCGATCAGCGTGGCCAGCGCGCCGTCGGCCAGCAGCAGGTCGCCCGCGGGGTACAGCTCGCCGTCCGCGCCGCGCAGCGCCAGGCCGGCCAGCCACGGGGCCTCCCCCGCCGCCAGTCCGGCCGCCTCGACCAGCGCCAGCACGGCCTGCGCCACCGGCTCAGGATCGGCGCTGTCCGCCGACTCGGTCACCGCGGCGTGAGTGAGCGGGTCCTCCAGGACGGTACGCGGCGTCGCCTCGGCCGCCCCCAGCCGCAGCAGCAGCGGGTGCGCCGCGTCCGGATGCACGACGCGCAGGCCGAGCGGCGCCAGGACGGCCGGGTCGAGCGGGCCCGCCCCGGCGGCCGAGCCGTCGGTCAGGACCAGCGTGCCGCGCGGCCCGCGCACCAGCCGGCCGTCCGCGAGCGGCACGGGGACCGCGCCGATCGCCTCCGGGTCGTCCGCGGGCAGCACCTCGTACAGCGACCGCCACCACGCGGGTTCCCGGTCCTTCACGGCGTCACCGGAGAGCATGTCGATCACATCGGCCAGCTCCACCCGCCGTACGTCGAGGGCCGCCAGAGCGGGGTGGCGGGCCGGCCAGCCGGCGGGCAGCAGCCCGGGGACCATCTCGGCGATCGCGTCCAGGAACTCCGCCGGACCGGCCACGACCCTGGCCTCGCGTCCGGCCACCAGCCACCCGGAACGCCCGTCCGGCAGCTCCGTCCGGGGCACGGGGGCGGCCGCGTCCGTCCGGCCGTCCCGCGGCTCCTCGTCCGGCGCGGAGACGGCCGGCAGCAGGGGCACGTCCGGCAGGCGCCGCAGGATGGCGCGGCGGATCCGGGCGTCCAGCTCGCCCTTGCCGATGAGCCCCGGCACCAGGTCGAGCAGCCGCGACGTGCGCGGCAGCGACGCCATCAGCTCGACGTACGCGTCGGCCGCCCGCTCGACCAGGAAGTCCGTGAGGGGGCCGGAGGCGACGTGCCGCCGGTCGGTGGCCATCGGCAGCGTGGCGATCAGCAGCGCGGGCAGGTCGAGCGGCTCGTCGCTCGGCGTCGGCGCGTGGACGACGGGCGGCACGTCCTCCGGCAGCGGGCGCGGCTCGCCGGACGCCGCCACCGGCACCGCCCAGCCGACCTGCCAGTACGGCCGGGACCGCTCCTCGGTCGGCCGGTCGGCGAACAGCTCGGCCACCTGCGCCGCGTCGAAGGAGCCGGAGGCGGTGACGGAGTGCCACCCGTCGGCGGAGATCACCCGGGTCTCGCCGTCCAGCTCGATCTCGATCACGGCGAGCGCCTGCATGGCCAGTGGCAGCGCCGGGCCCGCCTCACGCAGCATGCGCCGTACGGCCCGCTCTGCCGTCTTGTCCCGGAGCGGGAGCCGTACCAGCGTGTCGAAACCGTCCGGCACGTCGGCCGGCTCGGCGGGGAAGGGCAGCCGGAGCAGCGGGACGTGGCCCTCGCGCCCGGCCAGCTCGGCGGCCAGCTCGGGCCGCGCGGCGACCAGGGCGGCCGTCTCGTCACGGGACCAGCGGACGCCGCCGGTCTCCCGCGAGACGATCGACGGCGCGTCGCAGACCGACACTACGGCGGCGAACCCGACGCCGAACCGGCCCACGGCGCCGGTCTCGTCCTTCTTGCCGGACACCCGCAGCGTGGACAGCCCCTCCACGCCCTCGGCGTCCAGCGGGGCTCCCGTGTTGGCGGCGAAGAGGACGCCGTCGCGCAGGGTCAGCCGCAGGTGGCCGGGCGCTCCGGCACGCAGCGCGGCGTCCGCCGCGTTCTGCGCCAGCTCGACGACCAGCCGGTCGCGGTAGCCGCCGAGCGCGAAATCCTCCTCCGCGTTGGCGTCCTCGCGGAACCGGGCGGGAGAGGCCGTCCACGCCGCGAGAACGGTGTCGCGCATCCGCGCGGTGCCGAAGGAGTCGTTCATCTCGTGAGCCCCCAGGTCCAGATCTCGCCGCCACGTCCGGACGTACCTTAGCCAACTGGCGCCCACTTCCACGTACCGTCGCGATCACGCGGAAAACGCGGGCGAGCAGCAGCGAACCACGCCACGTCGTGGCCCGGCCTCGAACAGCGCGAGGCGAACGGAGAAGGCCCGAGCGGCCCGGGTCAGGAGTGGCCGAGGGGCTCGGACTCGGTCTCGTCCACGGAGCCCTCGGACTCGGCGGGGCCACCCGGCCGCACGCCCTGGGCCCCGGCCCAGGCCTCCTCTTCCTCCGCCTCGGCGGGCAGCAGGTCGTATCCGAGGTCGTCGAGGATCGGCGGCGGCTGGTCGCCGATCATCGAGGGCACCTTGGTGGCCTCGGAGTGGGCCCCGCAGCCGTGGTCCGCGGCGACCACGCGCCCGTCGTCCGGGGCGTACTCGTTCGCGCAGACGCCGAACCCGAGGCGCAACGCGCCCGCGAGCGGCCAGTAGAACCCGCAGGTGGAGCACTGGGCCGGCGCCACGTGCGCGATGGGGCTGTGCGGGCCCGAGTCACCGGTGTGCCAGCGGCGCACCGCGAGGTCGCGGCCGAAGGCCGAGAGCACCCTGGCCCGGCCCAGGCCGTACTCGAAGATCATCTGACGGTCGGAGTCGTCATCGGTGGCGGTGAATCCCGGCGCCAGCCGGTCGTCGTCGGCCTCGGCCGGGAGCAGGTCGCCCACGCCGAGGTCGCCGGGACGTAGCCGCCGGCTCCACGGGATCCAGTTCGGGGCGAGCAGCGCGCCCTTTCCGGGCATCAGCACGGTCTCGCTCACCGTCACGACTCGCGCCCGCGACGCGCGCACGACGGTCACGGCCCAGCGCCACCCCTTGTACGCTCGATCAAGACACTCGAAGTAGTGCGTGACGATGCGGTCGCCCTCATTGTCGAAGCCGAGATGCGCGCCCACCTCCTGCGGACGGGCGATTTCATCGGCGGCCCCTCGGGCCAGGTCGACGGCCGCAACGCATGCCTGGTCCGCTGCGGCGCTTCGGGTTCGGGTGCGACTCACACTCCATTTTCACCCACGCCGCGAGCGGACGACACCCTGATCAGTGGGTAAGACTGGAATTCCCCAGGCTGGGAAGGGAGTCGTTCTTCGTGGGGAATGCCGGGAACCGACTGCGTCGCGCGACGCGTGCCACCGCCGACGCCTCCCAGCGGGGGGCGCGGTCGGTCGCGCACGCGGGACGGAAAATCGGGCAGGGATCCCGGAGCCTGGGGCGGGCGACGCGCAGGCTCACCCACGCCCAGGGGGCCGGCCGTACCGGGCTCGGCCGCCTGATCGAGCTGACCTCCACGCACTCGGCGGGCGACGCGCTCGTCACCGTGGCGCTGGCGGGGGCGCTGTTCTTCAAGCTGCCGGTCGGCCAGGCGCGCGGCCAGGTCGCGCTCTACCTGCTGGTCACGATGATCCCGTTCACGGTGGTCGCGCCCTTCGTGGGGCCGGTGCTCGACCGGTACCGCTCCGGCCGCCGCTACGTCATGGCGGGAACACTCTTCGCGCGGGGACTTCTGTGCTGGGGCATGGCGGCGGCGATCCGGCCGTCCGACGCGCTCACGCTCTTTCCGGCCGCCCTCGCCGTGCTGGTTCTGTCGAAGGCGTACAACGTGTCCCGGGCGGCGATCATGCCGAGCGTGCTGCCCGCCGACATCACCCTGGTCGCGGCCAACGCCCGGGTGGCGCTGTTCGCGCTGGTCGCCGCCGGTGCGGCGGCCGGGATCTCCACCGGGCTGACCGCCTGGCTGGGGGCCGACTGGGTCCTGCGCGCCACCACGGCGCTCTTCCTCGCCGCCGGCGTCGCCGCGGTACGGCTGCCGCGGCACGTCGACTCCCCGGATCTCGAGGCCGACCTCGCCCCTGAGGCCCCCGATGCCCCTGGCTCCCCCGACGGCCCGTACGCGCCGGACGGCCCGGCAGGCGCGGACCGGGGGCCGGGCGAACACGGTCAGGGCGGCCCTCAGGGGAGGGCCCGGCCACGGCTGCTCCGGCGCGAGCTGATCCAATTCGGACCGGTGGTGGGCGAGTCCATGTGGGCGAACACCGCGATCCGCGTGCAGGGCGGGTTCCTCGTCTTCTTCCTGCTCTTCCTCGTGCAGGACGGCAAGATCCCCGGCCTGGCGCCGCACATCACTCTCGGCCTGCTCGCGGTCGCGGCCGGCGGAGGCGGCCTCCTCGGGGCGGTGGTCGCCTCGTGGACCCGGTCGCGCTCTCCCCGGGTCATCGTGCTCGGCACGCTCGCCCTGGCCACCGTCGCCACGGTCGTCACCGCGGTCTTCTTCACCCTGTGGACGGCGGTGCTCGTGGCGCTGGTCGCGGCCTTCGCCCAGGGCCTCGGCAAGCTCGCGCTGGACGCGATCGTGCAGCGCGAGGTCGCCGAGGAGGTGCGATCCTCCACGTTCGGCATCACCGAGGCGCTGCTCCAGATCGCCTGGGTGTTCGGCGGCCTGGTCGGCCTGGTGATGTCGCTGTCCGCGCACGGCCCGGCCGGGCTCGCCGTGGTCTCCGCCGCGCTCGCCGCCACGTTCGTCTGGCTCCTCGTACGGCGGCGCAGCCGGCTCGCCGCCGTCGCGCGGCAGGTCCCCGAGCCCGGCGGGACGCCGCCGGCGGAGCCGGACGGCGAGGCGGCGACGGCCGGTCGTGAGGGCAACAGTGAGGACGACGGTCAGGGCGACGGTCAGGGCGACGGCGCGACGATCCCGCAGGACGGCGAGACGCCGCAGGGTCCGGTGTGGACGCCGCACCAGGACCCCGACGTCACCCCCGTCATCCCGCGCGAGCCGCTGCGGCCCCGGCGGGACGACACCAAGCCCCTGACGAATCCGTACTGAGCCCGTGCTTGAGCCCGTGCTTGAGTACGTGCTGAGGGCGGCCGTCCCGGCGGGGCGTGCGGAGGGTCAGCCTTCGATGTCGTCCGCGACGGCGCGCAGCACGCTCGCGACCTTCTTCGCGTGCGCGGTGTCGGGGTGCTTCCCCTTCTGGTAGGACGTCGAGATGTCGTCGAGCAACTTGATCAGGTCCTCGACGATGACGACCATCTCGTCCGGCTTCTTGCGCTTGCCCTTGGCCCGCACAGCCCTGGCGAGGGTCGGCGGCTGCTCGAGAACCCGGACCGACAGGGCCTGCTGGCCGCGACGGCCCTCGGCCACTCCGAACTCGACCTTCTGCCCGGGTTTGAGGACGTCCACGCCCTTGGGCAGCGCCGATGAATGCACGAAAACCTCACCGCCGTCGTCGCGGGTGAGGAAGCCGAATCCCTTGTCGGCGTCGTACCACTTGACCTTGCCACTCGGCACAGGGGTGACCTCGTTCAGACTGTCGTGAAAGGAATGGATGTAGGTTATGCCCGCGAAGGGCGCTTGTGGATCGCCTTGACGGCCGTGTTTTACAACGGGGAAGCGGCGGTCCAGGAGTCGAACCATCCGGCGAAGTGGGTGAGGTCCTCCAGCACCACGTCAGCTCCATGATCGACTAGTTGATCCGCCGTGAACGCCCCGGTTGCCACCGCGACACTCGTGGCGCCACCGGCACGCGCCGCTTCGATGTCGGCTACGTGATCTCCAACATATGCTCCGGCACCGAAACTCGCGAGAGCCCGTCCCTTGTCCGCGCCGAAAACGGACCCGACGACCTTGTCCACGTCGAAGCCCAGCAGGTCCACGGTGCGCCGGGCGTCGCGCACGTTCTTGCCGGTGACCACGATGATCCGGCCGCCCACCCGGCGGATCGCCGCGAGCGCCTCGCGCGCCCCGGGCATGTGCTCCGTGGCGGGCAGCGCGATCCGCGGATACAGCTTCCGGTACAGCGCCACCGCGGCGGGCACCTCCTCCTCCGGCATCCAGTGGGCCAGCTCCACCTCCAGCGGCGGCCCGAGCCGGGAGACCACCACGTCCACGTCGATGGGGTAGGCGAGGCTCGGCAGCATCGCCTCGTACACGGCCGCGATCGCCGCGCGCGTGTCCGCCAGAGTCAGGTCAAGGTCAAATCCCACCGAGTTCACCTGATAAAGGATGCCAAAGCCCGACACGGCACCGCATCGGCATATAGCGGCACCGTACGGGCGGACCCGCCGGGGACGCGGCGGCCCTGGATCCGGCCGCCCGGAGCCCGGGGAGGGCGGCACGGGCCCGGCACCGGTGCGGCGTCCGACGGGGAGTCCGACGGGGAGTCCGACAGGGAGCCGCGATCCCCGCCGGGCCGGCCCGCCCTCGGAGCGGCCGCCTTCACCGGAGAAACCCTCGTATCCGTACTCCTACGATGAGAAGGATGAGCGACGGGATGAGCGGTGATTTCACCGCGTGGCTGCGCGGCCGCGCGGACGAGCAGCTCCGCGCCCTGGTGGCGGCCCGTCCGGAGCTCGTCATGCCGGTCCCGCCGCACATCGAGGGGCTGGCGGCACGCGCCGGCACCCCCTCCGCGATCGGCCGCGCGCTCGACCGGCTCGACCGGTTCTCGCTCTCCGTGGTCGAGACGCTGACCCTCCAGCCCGGCCCCGCGGCGTACCGGGACCTGCGCGCGCTCCTCACCCGCGCGCTCCCGCACAGGAGCCGCGCCGAGGAGCGGCGGCGGGCCCAGGCGCTGGACGCCGCGCTCCGGGACGCGGTGGACCGGCTGCGTACGACCTGCCTGATCTTCGGCCCGGACGAGGCGCTGCTGCCCGCGCCGGGGGTCACCGAAGCCCTCGACCCGCCGGCGGGTCTCGGGCCGCCCGCCACCGAGGTGTTCCGGCACCACCCGCCCGAAGCCCTCACCGCCCTGCTCGCCGACATCGCCCCGGGAGAAGCGGACGATCCTCCGGTACGACGGCTGGCGGCGCTGCTCGCCGAGCCCGGCATCGTCGAGCGGCTGGTCGCCGAGGTGTCCCCGCAGGCGCGGGCGGCGCTGGACGAGCTGGCCTGGGGCCCGCCGAGCGGCCGGGTCGCGGGGGCCAGGCGCGAGATCCGCACGGCCACCGCGCGGTCGCCGATCGAGGAGCTGCTCGCCCGCGGCCTCCTGGGGGCGACCGGCGAAGAGACCGTCGCCCTGCCGCGCGAGGTGGCGCTGGTCCTGCGCGAGGGTCGCCTCCACCGGGACCTGTCCCCCGGGCCGCCCGAGATCGACGGCGTCGCCCGCGACCAGGCGCTGGCCGACCGGACCGCCGCCGGTCAGGCGTTCACCTTCGTCCGCACCGTCGAGGAGCTGTGCGAGCTCTGGAGTCACGATCCACCGGGCGTCCTGCGCGCGGGCGGCCTCGCCGTACGGGATCTGAAACGGACGGCACAGCTCCTTGACCTGCCCGAATGGACGGCCGGACTCGTGGTGGAGGTCGCGCACGCGGCCGGGCTCGTCGCCTCCGGCGGATCGGTCGACGGCGAGTGGCTGCCCACCTCCGCGTACGACGCGTGGCGGATCAAAGCGACCGAGGACAGATGGGCCGTGCTCGTGTCCGCCTGGGCGGGCATGGACCGCGCCCCCGGCCTCATCGGCGAGCGGGACGAGCGCGACCGGCCGATCAACGCGCTGCATCCGGACCTGCGCCGGTCGGCCGCCTCCGAGGTGCGCCTGCGCACGCTGTCGGTGCTCGCCGCGGCCGGCCCGGGCATCGCGCCCACAGCGGCGTCGGTGATCGGCCGCCTCGCCTGGGAGCAGCCGCGCCGCCGGGTCGCGCAGCGCGACCGGCTGGCCGAGTTCGCGCTGCGCGAGGCCGAGCACATCGGCGTCACCGGGCTCGGCGTCCTGTCCGGCCACGGCCGCGCGCTGCTGCGCGCCTTCCCTCCGTACGGGGCCGGGGAGGGCGGCGCCGGAGCCGGCCCGGCGGAGCTGCTCGCGCCGCTGCTGCCCACGCCGGTGGACCGGGTGCTGCTGCAGGCCGACCTGACCGCGGTGGCCCCCGGGCCGCTCGTCAGCGACCTCGGCCGCTGGCTCGCACTGGCGGCGGACGTCGAGTCCAAGGGCGGCGCGACCGTCTACCGATTCAGCGAGGGGTCGATCCGCCGGTCGCTCGACGCGGGCCAGTCGGCCGACGAACTGCTCGCGACGCTTGAGCGGCATTCGACCACGCCGGTGCCGCAGCCGCTGCGCTATCTGATCACCGACGTGGCACGCAGGCACGGCCGGATCCGGGTCGGCACGGCCTCGGCGTACATCCGCTGCGACGACCCGGCGGTCCTGGACGAGGTGGTGGCCGACCGGCGCGCGACGGTGCTACGCCTGCGCAGGCTCGCGCCGACCGTGCTCGCGTCCAAGACGTCGCGAGCGACCCTGGTGGACACGCTGCGGGCGATGGGCTACGCGCCCGTGGCCGAGTCCCTGGAGGGAGACATGCTGGTGGCGCGGGCGGACGCCCGGCGCACCGAGGGCCAGCCGCTCGCCCGGGGCGGGGCCGCGACCGCGCCCGACCCCGACATCGTGGCCGCCGCCGTACGCGCGATCAGGGCCGGAGACGACGCCCACCTCGCCCGCCGCGGGCCGGCGGACGCGCCTCGCGGGCAGGTCCCGCGCTCACCGTCGACCGCGACGATCACCGCCCTCCAGGAGGCGATCCGCCAGGGGACGCGGGTGTGGATCGGCTATCTCGACTCGCAGGGGCACGCCACCAGCCGCATCCTGGAGCCGGCCCGGATGGAGGGCGGCTATCTGACCGCGTACGACGAGACCAGGGCGGCGGTCCACCGCTTCGCGCTGCACCGCATCACCGGCATCGCGGACGTGAACTGACGTTAAATCCGTTGCCGTCGGATGCCCGATTTGGCGATGATCCGGCTGACCGATGGGGTCCGGATTGGCGACCGGCCCCGGGCGGTCACCGCGCTCCCCGTTTCGACGCCGTCCTCAGCATCGGAACGGGGAGCGCCATACCGTGATATTTCTGGAGTCCGACAATCTGCGGCGAAACGCGACAAAGGATCGACCCACGGTGACGACCCCAGACCAGCCGGGCCAGAACCCCAACGAGTGGCAGAGCCCGCAGAATCCGTACGGGACCGATCCCCAGTACGGCCAGCAGTACGGCTCCCAGTACGGCCAGGGGCCCTACGGCCAGCAGCCGTACGGGGATCCGGGGTACGGGCAGCAGCCGTACGGGTACCAGGGCCACCCCGGGCCCTACGGGCCCCCTTACGGCCAGCAGCCGTACGGGTACCCGCCCCGGCAGGAGGGCCCGCGCACCCACGCGATCGTGGCCCTCGTCATCAGCATCGTGCTGGCGCTGAGCTGCTACGTCTCACTTGGCGGCATCGCGGGCGCCATCCTGTCCGGCGTCGCGCTCAGCAAGATCGACACCGAGCCGGACACGTCCCGGCGCATGCTGAAGTGGACGTGGATCTCCATCGGCATCAACGTCGTCCTGCTCGTCATCGGGTTCGGCGTGCTCATCTGGGCCGGCGTGAACGGCTACCTCGACTAGGTCACAGGCACTCCCTGGTCCGGCTTCCAAGGACAACTCCTTTCACCGCGCAGCAGACGCGCCGCTCACGGAGGGCACACGACCCCGAAGGCCGATGTGGGCGGCGTTCCACGACGTCGAGTTCCCGGATCCGCAGCAGGTGCTCCCGGCCCCGCACACCCGGACGGCCGGCTTCCGGGGCCGCACTGCTGCGCCGGGGACGCCCACCCGGGTGCGGGGACACACCTTGACCCACGGCCGATTGAGTCAACCTGGGAGTGATTCCGCTCGATCCCTTGTTTGATAGGCGGTAGCCGTACAAGGGAGCAGGCATTGAATGACGGACCGCTGATCGTTCAGTCGGACAAGACGCTGCTGCTCGAAGTCGACCACGAGCGGGCGGCCGAGTGCCGCAAGGCGATCGCGCCCTTCGCCGAGTTGGAGCGCGCCCCCGAGCACGTCCACACCTACCGGGTGACCCCGCTCGCGCTGTGGAACGCGCGCGCGGCCGGGCACGACGCCGAGCAGGTCGTGGACACGCTGATCGGGTTCAGCCGCTATCCGGTCCCGCACGCGCTCCTCGTGGACGTGGTCGAGACGATGGCCCGCTACGGGCGGCTGCGGCTGGAGAAGCACCCCACCCACGGGCTCGTGCTGACCAGCACCGACCGGGCGGTGCTCGAAGAGGTACTGCGCGCCAAGAAGGTGCAGCCCCTGGTGAGCGAGCGGATCGACGCCGAGACCGTCATGGTGCACCCCTCCGAGCGCGGCAACATCAAGCAGATACTGCTCAAGCTGGGCTGGCCCGCCGACGACCTGGCCGGCTACGTCGACGGCGAGCACCACGCCATCGCGCTCGCCGAGGACGGCTGGACGCTCCGGCCGTACCAGCAGGAGGCGGCGGACGCCTTCTGGCACGGCGGCTCCGGCGTCGTCGTGCTGCCCTGCGGCGCGGGCAAGACGATCGTCGGCGCGGCGGCGATGGCGCACGCCCAGGCGACCACGCTCATCCTGGTCACCAACACGGTCTCCGCCCACCAGTGGAAGCAGGAGCTGATCAAGCGGACGTCGCTGACCGCCGACGAGATCGGCGAGTACACCGGCACCAAGAAGGAGATCCGGCCGGTCACCATCGCGACGTACCAGGTCATGACGACCAAGCGTCAGGGCGTCTACCGGCACCTGGAGCTGTTCGACGCCCGCGACTGGGGGCTCGTGGTCTACGACGAGGTCCACCTGCTGCCCGCGCCGATCTTCCGGATGACCGCCGACCTGCAGGCCCGCCGCCGGATCGGGCTCACCGCCACGCTGGTCCGCGAGGACGGCCGCGAGGGCGACGTGTTCTCGCTGATCGGCCCGAAGCGGTACGACGCGCCCTGGAAGGAGATGGAGAACCAGGGCTGGATCGCCCCGGCCGACTGCGTCGAGGTCCGGGTCACGCTCGGCGACGAGGAGCGGCTGGCCTACGCGATGTCGGAGGCCGAGGAGCGCTACCGCTTCTGCGCCACGACCCCGTCCAAGAACCGCGTCGCCGAGGCCCTCGTACGGCGGCACGCGGGCGAGCAGGTCCTCGTCATCGGGCAGTACATCGACCAGCTCGACGAGCTGGGCGAGCACCTGGACGCGCCGGTGATCAAGGGAGAGACGCGGGTACGCGAGCGGGAACGCCTGTTCCAGGCGTTCCGCGACAAGGAGATCCAGGTGCTGGTCGTCTCGAAGGTCGCGAACTTCTCGATCGACCTGCCCGAGGCGTCCATCGCGATCCAGGTGTCCGGCACCTTCGGGTCGCGGCAGGAGGAGGCGCAGCGACTCGGCCGCGTGCTCCGGCCGAAGGCCGACGGCGGCGGCGCCCGGTTCTACTCCGTGGTCAGCCGCGACACCGTCGACCAGGACTTCGCCGCCCACCGGCAGCGCTTCCTCGCCGAGCAGGGGTACTCGTACCAGATCATCGACGCTGACGAGGTGCTGGCCGAGGGGGAGGAGGACCCGGCGAGGTGACCCTTGCCGGGAGTTCCTCGGCGTGGGACGGCCCGGCCGTCCCCTGCGTTCACGATCCGGTCCGGGTCGGCCCGGTCCGGTCGCGCTGTGTAACGGCCTAGGTCCAGGAAAGACCGCGGGCTCGGGACAACCGCATCACCCCCTCACAACGCCGACCGGTGCCCATCACAACCGGTCGCGGCATACCCCGTCATTGGCTCAAGACACGCGATTTGCGGGGATTTTTCGGCATTGATGCCGTGCCGGTTTATTCGATTTCGCACCGTATCGAGGTGATTACCAGGAGATCATCGCGAATGGCGTTCGAGAGCGCCGACACGGCTGGTCCGAGGCCGGGAAAACCGGTTGGGGGCCCATTCCGGCGCCGGTAGACTTCTGCGTTTCGCTACCCGCCGTCACCATCCGGCGAACCACCACCGACCCGCGAGGAGTTTCGCATGCCCGGACACCAGCTCGCCCCTGACATATCCGCGCCGGATGACGTACTCGCCGCCGAGCGCGCCCATCTGGCCCTCTCCCGTGCCGCGCTGCGGAAGATGCGGGACCACGCGGCGTCGCTCTCCTCCGACGCGGCCGGCGACTGGGTCTCGCAGCAGATCCTCCAGGCGCTGCTCGACCAGCGGGTCGCCGCCCTCGCCGACCACCCCGACACCCCGCTCTTCTTCGGACGGCTCAACCGTTCGGCGGCCGACGACCTCCCCGACACCATCTACGTCGGCCGCCGGCACGTCCACGACGACGACAGCCGGGCCCTCGTGATCGACTGGCGCGCTCCGGTCTCCCGCGCGTTCTACCAGGCCAGCCCGGCCGACTCGATGGGCGTCGCGCTGCGCCGCCGCTTCGGCTACCAGGGCGGCTCGCTCACCGCGTACGAGGACGAAACCCTCGACGGGCGCGAGCTGGGGCAGAGCAGACTGCTCACCGAGGAGATCGAGCGCCCCCGCACCGGCCCCATGCGCGACATCGTCGCCACCATCCAGCCGGACCAGGACGAGATCGTCCGCTCCGACCTGGGCGTGACCGTCTGCGTCCAGGGAGCGCCGGGCACCGGGAAGACCGCCGTCGGCCTGCACCGCGCGGCCTACCTGCTCTTCACCCACCGCGAGCGGCTGACCAGGTCCGGCGTGATGATCGTCGGGCCGAACCGCGCGTTCCTCTCCTACATCTCCTCCGTGCTGCCCGCCCTGGGCGAGGTGAAGGTCGACCAGTCCACCGTGACGGGCGTCCTCGGCGACCACGACCATCCCGAGGACCCGGTCGTGGCGGCGATCAAGGGCGACGCCCGGATGTCCGGCGTGCTGAAGCGCGCCCTCTGGCTGCACGTCGCCAAGCCCGAGGAGGGCGTGCTCTACACCAAGGGCGTCAACCGCTACCGCGTGGCCGACTACGAGGTGCGCGAGATCGTCGCCTCGCTGCGCGGCACCACCCGGTACGGCCCCGGCCGCGCCGCCCTCGCCCAGCGGCTGGCCAACGCCGTACTCGTGCAGATGGAACGCCGGGGCGAGTCACCCGACGACCGGGTCCAGGACGCCGTGGCCCGCTCCCGCCCCGTGAAGCAGGTCCTGGACGCGGTGTGGCCGAAACTCGTGCCCGAGCAGGTCCTGTTCCGGCTGCTGTCCGACCCCGAGTTCCTCGCCCGCGCCGCCAAATCCGACCTGTCGCCGGAGGAGCAGGCGACGCTGGTCTGGCCCAAGCCGTACCGGTCGTACAAGTCGGCGCGCTGGTCGGCGGCGGACGCCGCCCTCCTCGACGAGCTGGCCGACCTCATCGAGCGCACCCCCTCGCACGGCCACGTCGTGGTCGACGAGGCCCAGGATCTGTCCGCGATGCAGCTGCGCGCCCTCGGGCGGCGCTGTCGCAACGGCGCGGCGACCATCCTGGGCGACATCGCCCAGGGCACCACCCCCTGGTCCGCCCGCTCATGGCAGGACGTGCTCGACCACCTGGGCCAGCCCTCGGGCGAGGTCACCGAGCTGACGCTGGGCTTCCGCGTGCCGCGCGAGGTGCTCGACTACGCCGCGCGCCTGCTCCCCTCGGTCGCGCCCGACCTCGCCGTCCCGCGCTCGCTACGCCCCGGCGCCGGCTCTCTCTCCGTACGGCGGGCCTCCGACCTGCGCGCCGAGATCGTGCAGGCGGCCGAACGGGCCCTCGCGCAGCCGGGCTCCATCGGCGTGATCGTGGCCGACTCCGCCGTTCCCACGACGTCGACGGCCCTGTCCGAGGCGGGCGTCGAGCACGCCGTCCTCGGCCCCGACTCGACCGGCGACCACCGCCTGCTCGTCATCCCGGCGACCCTCGCGAAGGGTCTGGAGTACGACCACGTCGTCGTCGTCGAGCCCGCCGACATCGTCGCGGCCGAGGAGCGCGGCCTGGCCCGGCTGTACGTGGTCCTCACCCGCGCCGTCACGTCGCTGACCGTCGTCCACGAGAAGGACCTCCCCGCCGAACTGGCCGGATAGCCCCCATACGGATGCCCGAAAGGCCCCCCCGAACGCACGTTCGGGGGGCTAACTTTATGTAGCGACGAAATCACAGAACGGAACCCGGGCGACGGGATCCCCCAAGAAAGAGCTTGCCCAGGGGCGCTTGCTCAGCAGAGGCGCATCCCGGGGCTTCCGAGACAGATAGTAGCAAGACGCATACGGCAGGGATACGGAAAGTGACGATCGGAATTCAGAACGCGTTCTCGGCCGAACGATTCAGGCCCTATCTCAGAGCATGCGAAGACGATCTTCCAGCAGCAACCTGACTCCGCGCACTATGAACCCATCCACGGGCGGCATCTCACCGCAGATCACGCGACCGTGCTGCGGGTGCTCGGCTATCTTTCGCCTGAAGTCGCCGATTGGGTGCGCCTGAACGACCGGGTGCCGGAGGTTGCTGGCGCGGCGGTGGGACGTCTGCGCGGCCGCCGTACCGACCCGGTTCTGAACCCGAGAGGGGCGCCGTGGACCAGGCCTCCTGACCGCATGCCTGACATTTACCGCTTGCCGCGGATAAGGACGGCAGGCCACCATGGGGTCACGTGAACGAATCTCCCCCGGGTCCTCCCCCAGCCTCGGGTCCCCCTTATCCTCCGACGCCCGGCTCGGGTCCCCCCTACCCTTCGGCGCCCGGCACCGGTCTCCCTCCGGGCGCACCGGGCCAGGGATACGGATCCGGCCCGTATGGCCCTCCGCCCTACGCCGGCGCCCCCTACGGCCCCGGGGCGTACCCACCGGGCGGCTATCCGCCGGGCGGCGCTCCCTCGGCGAAAACCAACGGCCTGGCCGTGGCGTCGCTCGTCTTCGGGATCCTCGGTGGCGTGCCGATCGCCGTCATCCTCGGCGTCATCGCCCTGGTGCAGATCAAGAAGCGGGGCGAGCAGGGCCGCGCTTTCGCCGTCGCGGGACTCGCGGTCTCCGGCGTGTGGGTGCTGCTCGTCGCGCTCATCATGGCCCTCGGCCTGATGACGTCGGTGAAGCGGGACGACTCCGGCGAGATCACCGGCCGCGGCATCATGGACGTCGCCGAACTGCGGGAGGGTGACTGCCTCAACGGCATCGCCGACGGCAAGGTCTCGTACACCGTCACCGCCACGCCGTGTTCCGAACCGCACGACGCCGAGGTGATCACGCAGTTCGTCCTGTCCGTCGACGCGTGGCCGGGCACGGACGCGGCGGGCGACAAGGCGACGTCCGGATGCGAGGAACGGCTGGCACGCATCCTGGCGGACAGCCCGAAGCTCGACCGGCTCGCCAGCTTCTCCCTCTATCCGCCCGACGCCTCCTCCTGGAAGCGGGACCCCTCGGTCAAGTGCCTCGTGGTCGACGTGAAGGGCGGCAAGCTCACCGAGAAGGTCGGCTCCGGGAGCAGCGGCACATAGCCCATGACACAGAGAAGGGCGGCTCCCCTGCGGGAACCGCCCTTCTCTGTGGACGAGCAGGCTCAGAAGTCCATGTCGCCGCCGCCGGGCATGGCGGGAGCGGCCGGGTTCTTCTCGGGCTTCTCGGCGATGACGGCCTCGGTGGTGAGGAACAGAGCCGCGATGGAGGCGGCGTTCTGCAGCGCGGAGCGCGTCACCTTGGCCGGGTCGAGGATGCCCGACTCGAACATGTTGACGTACTCGCCGGTGGCGGCGTTGAGGCCCTCACCCGGGGTGAGGTTGCGCACCTTCTCCACCACGACGCCGCCCTCGAGGCCGGCGTTCACGGCGATCTGCTTCAGCGGCTCCTCGAGCGCCTTGCGGACGATCGCGGCACCGGTGGCCTCGTCGCCGTTGAGCTCGAGCTTGTCGAACGCCTTGGCGCCGGCCTGCAGCAGGGCCACGCCACCGCCGGGGACGATGCCCTCCTCGACGGCCGCCTTCGCGTTGCGAACGGCGTCCTCGATGCGGTGCTTGCGCTCCTTGAGCTCGACCTCGGTCGCCGCGCCGGCCTTGATGACGGCCACGCCGCCGGCCAGCTTGGCGAGACGCTCCTGGAGCTTCTCGCGGTCGTAGTCGGAGTCGGTGTTGTCGATCTCGGCGCGGATCTGGTTCACGCGGCCGGCGATCTGCTCGGCGTCACCGGCGCCGTCCACGATCGTGGTCTCGTCCTTGGTGATGACGACCTTGCGGGCCTTGCCGAGCAGGTCGAGGGTGGCGTTCTCGAGCTTGAGACCGACCTCCTCGCTGATGACCTGGCCACCGGTGAGGATGGCGATGTCGCCCAGCATGGCCTTGCGGCGGTCACCGAAGCCGGGAGCCTTGACGGCCACGGACTTGAACAGGCCGCGGATCTTGTTGACGACCAGGGTGGCCAGGGCCTCGCCCTCGACGTCCTCGGCGATGATGACCAGCGGCTTGCCGGCCTGCACGACCTTGTCGAGCAGCGGCAGCATGTCCTTGTTGGCCGAGACCTTGGAGTTGACGATGAGGATGTAGGCGTCCTCGAAGACCGCCTCCATACGCTCCGGGTCGGTGACGAAGTAGCCCGAGATGTAGCCCTTGTCGAAGCGCATACCCTCGGTGAGCTCAAGCTCGAGGCCGAAGGCGTTGCTCTCCTCGACGGTGATGACGCCTTCCTTGCCGACCTTGTCCATCGCCTCGGCGATCATCTCGCCGATCTGGGCGTCGCCGGCGGAAATGGTGGCCGTGGAGGCGATCTGCTCCTTGGTCTCCACGTCCTTGGCCAGCTTGGAGAGCTCCTCGCTGACGCGCTCGACGGCGGCCTCGATGCCCTTCTTCAGGGACATCGGGTTGGCGCCGGCGGCGACGTTGCGCAGGCCCTCGCGTACCAGAGCCTGGGCGAGCACGGTGGCGGTGGTGGTGCCGTCACCCGCGACGTCGTCGGTCTTCTTGGCGACTTCCTTGACGAGCTCGGCCCCGATCTTCTCCCACGGGTCCTCGAGCTCGATCTCCTTGGCGATGGAGACACCGTCGTTGGTGATCGTGGGGGCGCCCCACTTCTTCTCCAGCACGACGTTGCGGCCCTTGGGGCCGAGAGTCACCTTCACGGCGTCAGCGAGCTGGTTCATACCGCGCTCGAGACCGCGCCGGGCGTCCTCGTCAAACGCGATCATTTTGGCTGCCATAAGGCTAGACCTCCCAGTTGCAGGGTGGCTTGCGAGGACCGAGCCGACGCCCGCGACGGCATCGGGCCCGCATTCCCTTCGCAGACCCCATCGCCTCGATCCCGGTGTTTCTGTCACTCTCGACATCAGAGTGCCAACGAACTGTTTAGCACTCTACCCATGTGAGTGCAAGCTGCAACGGGCCTGAGCTGGCCGCATCGCTTTTTCGCACGTCGCGCATCATGGATCTACCCCGCCTGTACGGACGGTCCCACCACGCGGAGCCACGCGACCGTCGCATGACGACCGCGAGGGCCGGCTTAAGGATCACACCGGGAGGCCCGAAGGCCCCGCGCAGGACGCGCTGCCGAGGCACGCGAAGGCCCGGCTCGCCCCACGCGAACCGGGCCCCACGCCGGTGCTCCGCCGAAGCACCGCCAGATGCCGCCTCGAATCAAAGGACGGTGCGCACGGCCTCGGCCTGCGGACCCTTCTGACCCTGCGTGATGTCGAACTCCACCCGTTGCCCCTGCTCCAGGGCCTTGTACCCGTCCATCACGATTGCCGAGTAATGGACGAACACGTCCTTACCACCGTCTACCGCGATGAAGCCGTAGCCCTTGTCCGCGTTGAACCACTTGACGGTGCCCTGCGCCACTTTCCGACTCCTCTTGCTGGGCTGGAGATCACGCTCATTCCCGCGCGATCCATAACACCTGATCTCAATGAAGACACCGAGACCAGTGCTGACCGCCTTCACCGAAGAGGCCCCCGGTTACGTCGATCGTCCTCGACCATACCCGTGTCAAGCCGTAGGGCAACAGAGTCAATCCCCAAACTCGTTCTTGGCGTTCCCCCAAAGCGGGATCAGGACAATATTCGGTTAACCATTGGTTAGTTGAGAATTGCACTAATCGCCATAAGGTCCACATTAAGCACCATTAGCCAGAACCGCACGTCAACATGCAAACACCCACGTGCCGCGCCTGGCACGTGGGTGTCGCGAGGGCGCGGGCGGTCAGCCGCCGGCGACCGCGGGGATGACCGAGATCTGGATGCCGTCGGGGGTCGCCGTGTCCAGCCCCTCGACGAAACGGACATCCTCTTCGCCGACATAAACGTTGACAAAACGCCGAATCTTACCCGCTTCGTCGAGGATGCGGGCGCCGATGCCGGGATAGTCGGCGTCGAGCTTCTGCAGCACCTCGCGAAGGGTTCCACCTTCGCCGGACACCTCTGCGGCTCCACCCGTGTACGTGCGAAGAATCGTCGGAATCCGCACAGATACGCTCATTTTTCGCTCGCTTTCGTTGCTTCGTCGGTAAAACGCGGTCAGTTGGCGAAAGCCGTACGGAATGCCGCGAGGGAGGGGCGGATGACCGCGGCGGGCCGGGCCTCGGCCGCGACGGCGTCGAGCGTCTTCAGCCCGTCGCCGGTGTTGAGCACGACGGTCTCGGCCTCGGGGTCGAGCAGGCCGTTCTCGGTGAGCTTGCGCAGCACGCCGACGGTCACACCGCCGGCCGTCTCGGCGAAGATGCCCTCGGTGCGGGCCAGCAGCCGGATCGCCTCGACCACCTGGCCGTCGGTCACGTCCTCGACCGCGCCGCCGGTGCGCCGCGCGATGTCCAGCACGTACGGCCCGTCGGCCGGGTTGCCGATCGCCAGCGACTTGGCGATGGTGTCCGGCTTGACCGGCTGGACCACGTCGTGTCCGGCCTTGTACGCGCCGGAGACCGGCGAGCAGCCCTCGGCCTGGGCGCCGAAGACGCGATAGGGCTTGTCCTCGACCAGTCCCAGCCTGATCAGCTCACGGAAGCCCTTGTCGATCTTGGTGAGCTGGGAGCCGGAGGCCACCGGGACCACGATCTGGTCGGGGATCCGCCAGCCGAGCTGCTCGGCGATCTCGTACGCCAGCGTCTTGGACCCCTCGGCGTAGTACGGCCGGAGGTTGACGTTGACGAAGCCCCACTTCTCGCCGAGCTCGTCGCCGATCAGCTCCGAGCAGAACCGGTTGACCTCGTCGTAGGTGCCGTCGATGGCGACCAGGCGGCCGCCGTACACGGAGGCCATGGTGATCTTGGCCGCTTCGAGGTCGGAGGGGATGAACACGCACGAGTCGAGCCCGGCGCGGGCCGCCGCGGCGCCGACCGCTCCGGCGAGGTTGCCGGTGGAGGAGCAGGACAGGGTGTGGAAGCCGAAGTTGCGCGCGGCCTCCAGGGCGATCGCCACCACCCGGTCCTTGAAGGAGTGGGTGGGGTTGCCCGAGTCGTCCTTGACGTACAGCGAGCGGAGGCCCAGCTCTCCGGCGAGGGTGTCGGCCTTGACCAGCTTGGTCCAGCCGGGCTGGAGGTTCGGCCGGGTCTCGACGTTCGCGGGGACGGGGAGAAGCTTGCGGTATCGCCAGATGTTGGCCGGGCCGGCCGCGATCTCCTCGCGGGTCACCGAGCCGAAGTCGTAGGCCACCTCAAGTGGCCCGAAACACTCGGCACAGGCGAAGATCGGGCCGAGTTCGTAGCGGGTGCCGCATTCACGACAGGAAAGGGCGGAGGCGGGACCGAAGTCGAGAGTGGTGTCTGCAGTGCTTGCGAGCGCCATGAAGCGAGGCCTTTCCCTCATCTTCGCTCGTGACCACCCTGGCCACGAGCCGGAATTGGCACCTGTCCCGGCCGGCCTCGTGGTCACGAGTACGGGCACCGGGAAGGTTGCCGGGGCTTCGCAGGGCCGGTCCCTCCACCCCTCTGGATGAGCAATATTCAGTTGTGACCCGGCGGGGATCCGCGGGCGGCGCCCCGCTTGATCATCCGGGGACGTTTCCTAGCACTGTACCTTGTCGTCCCCGGCGTCCGATCCGGCGTCTCACCATTTGAGACCAACCGCACTATCAGGCAAGACGATCAGCCGTACGCCTCGCCCAGGGCCGTCTGCACGTACTTGCGCGCCTGATGGATGCGGGACTTCGCGGTGCCGAGCGGGATGCGGAGCTGCTCGGCCACCTCGGCGTAGTCGAGCTGGCAGATGTCGCGCAGGACCAGCGCCTGGGCGAGGTCGGGCTTCTCCGCCTCCAGCGCCTCCATCGCGTCCAGCAGGTCGAGCCGCGAGCCCGCGATCACGCTGACCCGGCGCGGGTCGGGACGCTGCTCCGGCAGCTCCTCCGCCTGCTCCGACGACCGCCGCTTCAGCGAGCGGTAGGTGGTGCGGGCGCAGTTGGCGGTCACGATGTGCAGCCAGGTGCTGAACTTCGCCCGGCCCTCGAACCTGCCGATGTTGCGCGCCACCGCGAGCAGGGTGTCCTGCGCGGCCTCCTCCGCGTCCTGCCGGTACGGCAGCAGCCGTTCGCAGTGCCGCAGCACGTCCGGCTCGATCCGGCGCAGCAGCTCGCCGAGAGCCCGGTGATCACCCTGGGCGGCCGATCGGGCCAGGTTCTCGGTCGTCTCGTCCAGTGCCATCTCTGTTCTCATCCCGCCTCGCGGGGGAGCCCGCGGTTCCTTGACATCCTATTGGCGACGATCAGGATTTTCTCTGGTCCCGCCCGGTAGGGTCCGGTGTAATGAGCAGCAACGTGCTGATCGCCTCCAATCGGGGGCCCGTCGCGTTCACCTTGTCGGACGACGGCGCGCTGACCATGCGCCGCGGCGGCGGCGGCCTCGTGTCCGGACTGTCCGAGGCGTTCAAGGGCTCGGACATGCTCTGGGTCTGCGCCGCGCTCTCCGACGGCGACCGCAGCGCCGCCCGGCTCGCGCCGGGCGGGCGGCTCGACCGGGCGGGATACGACACCGGGCGGCTGCGGATGCTCGACATCCCCCCGGCGACCTTCCAGCGCGCCTACAACGCGATCGCGAACTCGACCCTGTGGTTCGTCAACCACCTGCTCTACAACACCCCGACCAGCCCGGTCTTCGACCGGCGCTTCCGCCGGGAGTGGGCCTCCTACCAGGAGTACAACGGGGCGTTCGCCCGCGCCCTGGCCGAGGAGGCCGCGCACGGCGCCAAGGTGATGATCCAGGACTACCACCTCACGCTGGCTCCGGCCATGCTCCGGATCGAGCGGCCGGACCTGCGCATCTCCCACTTCTCACACACGCCCTGGGCCCCGCCCGAGTACTTCTCGCTGCTGCCCGACGACGTCGCCGCCGAGGTGCTGCGCGGCGTCCTCGGGGCCGACCACGCCGGGTTCCTCACCGCGCGCTGGGCGGACGCGTTCATGGACTGCTGCGCCGCCGTCCTGGGCGCGCGGGTGGACCGGGCCGCCCGTACGGTCACGTACGAGGGCCGGACGACGCGCATCGCGGTGCACGCCCTCGGCGTGGACGGCGCGGCCCTGCGGGCCAGGGCCGCCGAGCCGGACGTGGAGTCGCGCCTGACCGCGCTCAGGGAGCAGGTGGGCGATCGGCGGCTCATCGTCCGCATCGACCGCACCGAGCTGTCCAAGAACATCGTCCGCGGCCTGATGGCCTACCGCGAGTTCCTGGCGGAGCATCCCGAGTGGCACGGCAAGGTGGTCCACCTGGCCTTCGCCTACCCCTCGCGTCACGACCTGCCGGAATACCGCGAGTACACGGCGGCCGTGCAGCGGTGCGCCAAGGAGATCGAGGACGCCTACGCCACCGACGAATGGGACCCGCTCATCCTCAACGTGCACGACGACTACCCCCGCTCGCTCGCCGCGTACCGGCTGGCCGACGTGCTGCTGGTCAACCCGATCCGCGACGGCATGAACCTGGTCGCCAAGGAGGGCCCGATCCTGTCGCCGCACTGCGCGCTGGTGCTCTCCCGGGAGGCGGGGGCCGCCGCCGAGCTCGGCGCCGACGCGCTGCTGGTCAACCCCTTCGACATCTCGGGCACCGCGGCCGCGCTGCACGAGGCGCTCATCATGCCCGACGACGAGCGCAGGGAGCGGTGCGCCCGGCTCCGCGCGGCGGCCACCGCGCTCCCGCCCCGGCTGTGGCTGGCGGAGCAACTCAGCGCTTTGTCGTGATTGTCGGCCGCTGATCGCGGGTGATACGGTCTGCCGGCGTTTCCCAGGAAAGCGGGGATCAGGGCATGACGACCGTCGCGGCAGCCAGGCTCACCAGGGATCGGCCCACCTGGCTGATCTACCTCCAGCTCGCCACCTTCGCCACGTACCTCTACGGGCTCGCGGCCGCGCTTCCCCTGATCAGGGCAGAACTCGGCGTCTCCCAGGCCGCCGCCGGGCTGCACGGCACCGCCATGGCCGTCGGCGGGATCGCCGCCGGGCTGGCCCTGCCCGCGCTGACGTCGCGGTTCGGACGGCGGGCCGCCACGTGGTCGGGTCTCGCGGGCATGAACATCGGCATGGTCACCGTGGCGCTCGGCCACGCCCTGCCCGTGACGCTGCTGGGCTACCTGCTGGCCGGCGCATCGGCCTCGGTGTCCCTGTACGCCGCGATGGCGGTCCTCAGCGACCACCACGGCGCCGCCGGGCCCGCCGCGATCAGCGAGGCCAACGCCGTCGGGGTCACCTTCGGCATCGCCGTCTCGTACGTGTTCAGCCTGGCGGCCGACTCCGCGCTGGGGTGGCGCGCGGCCCTCTACATCCCGGTCGTCGCGACCACGGCCCTCGCGCTGGCCATGGGCCGGGTCTGGGTGCCCGCCCCCGCCCCCGCGCCGGGGCCGGCGCGGGCCCCGTCCGCCGGGGCGCCGCGCCGACCGTACGGCCGGCGCTTCCACGTGGCCGGCGCGGTCCTGCTGTGCTGTGTGGCCCTGGAGTTCACGTTCAACCTGTGGGCCGCCGAGCTCCTCGCCCAGCGGACCGGTCTCACGGCGGCCCAGGCGACCACGGGGCTGACCGCGATGCTCGCCGGGGTCGCCGCCGGGCGGTTCGGCGGCGCCCGGCTCGCGCTGCGCCACCCGGCTTCGGCGGTACTGCTCGGCGCGCTCGCGGTGACCCTGGCCGGGTGGACGATCTTCTGGACGGCCACGGCGGTCCCGATGGCCTACGCCGGGCTGGCGCTCAGCGGTCTCGGCATCTCGGTCCACTTCCCACTGGCGCTGTCGCGGGTCATCGCCGCGTCGGGGGGCCGCCCCGACGCGGCGTCCGGGGCCGCGTCGATCTGGGGCAGCCTGGGCTCCGGAGGCGGGCCGTTCGTCCTCGGCGCCCTGGGCGACGGGTTCGGCACGCACACGGCGTTCCTGCTCGTCCCCGCGCTGATCCTGCTGGCCTGCGGCGGGATCCTCAGCTCCAGGTCGCCTGCTTGAGGATCGCGGACAGGCCCGGCGTGTTCCACTGGTCGACGAAAAGGATCTTCGACGTGGGCAGGTACCACTCGCGCTGGGTGAAACGCCCCTTGACCTTGGACGTGTTCGGCGTGACGCACGTGGCGGACCAGGCGCGGTAGTACGCCTGGTGGCCGCGGCCGATCGGGGCCAACCCCTTGCCCGCGGGCCTCATCCGGCCGAGCCACAGCTTCTTGTCGTACACGCAGGGCCCCACGTCGCTGCCTGGATAGAACGGGCTCTCCGGCGTGTACGCGTCGAAGTACTCGCGACCGATCTCGATCGCCTTCGGTCCCAGCACCCAGAAGCTGTGGCATTCCGAGTCGCGGAAGCCGAACCTGTTCGTGCCCGCCGTCGGGCACGAGCCGGTCACCACGCGGGTCCAGTCCTTGTCGACCGTGTACACCTTCCACGAACTCGGGATTCGCAGCGTCAGGCCATTGCGCACGTGCAGATCCTTGGTACCTGAGACCGTGGCCGACGCCGCCGAAGGAGCGGCCAGTACGGCGGCGCCGGCGAGACCGGCCAAAACCATTGAAAGCGCTTTTTTCCCCATGGTCGGCAAGCATAAGGATCGACGCTTGCAGATTGATCTCAGCCGATGTGTCGGGTGGCCCGCCCCGATCCGGAGGTTAGCCGACGCTGGACGCGAGCGCGCTGAGGAACCGTACGACGCCCTCGGGGCCGTCCACGACGGCGTCGGCGTGCTCGACCAGCCGGGTGACCTCGGCCGAGCCGCTGCACACCCGCACCCCCGGCAGGCCGCAGGTCGCCACCGCGTCGAACGCCGCGATGTCGCCGAGGTCGTCCCCGAAGAACATGACGGAGCGCGCAGCACGCTCGGCGAGGAACCCGCGCAGGGCCCGCCCCTTGTCCATGCCGGGCGGCCGCAGCTCCAGGACCAGCCGCCCCGGCTCGACGATCAGCCCGGAGGCCGCGGCCAGCTTCGCCACCGGCTCATTGAGCGCGAGCAGCGCTCCCTCGGGGTCGGCCGCCGTCCGGGTGTGCACGGCCACCGCCCGGCCCTTGTCCTCGATCAGGACGCCGTCGAAGCCTCGTGTGACGGCGGGCAGCTCGGCCCGTACGCGGTCGAGGCCGGGCGGCGGGGGCGGCGCGGTGACCTCGCCGCGCTCCCATCGCTCCATGCCGTAGTGGCCGAGGACGACCAGCCCCGGCACGTCGGCGAGGGACGGGCCGTCGGACGCCTCACCGAGGGCGAGCGCCTGGAGGGCCGGGCGGCCGGTCACGATGACGACCGAGCGCACCAGCTCGCCGAGCCGTACGAGCACGGCGGGGGCGTCGGGGTGGATCCGGGCGGACGCGGGGTCGGGCACGATGGGCGACAGCGTGCCGTCGAAGTCGAGGCCGATCACCGCGCCGGAGGGGTCCTCCAGCACGGCGGCCAGCCCGGCGCGCCCGGTCTCGGTCCTGATCAGCGCCTCGACGGGCGTCGTCTCATCTGACATGACGGGCTACATACCCCCAAAACCCTCAAGGGCCCAGGCGACGGGCGGAGCGATCGCGCCGACGCGCGGCCCGCATCCGCCGCAGGCGCTTGACCAGCATCGGGTCGTGCTCCATCGCCTCGACCCGGTCGATCAGTTCGCCCAGGATCTGGTAGTAACGGGTCGCGGAGATGTCGAAGGTCTCCCGGATGGCCTGTTCCTTGGCTCCCGCGTAGCGCCACCACTGGCGCTCGAACGCGAGCACCTGACGATCGCGATCCGAGAGTGCCTGAGGTCGGGGGGCGTTCTCGGGAGCGGGACCTTCGCCGCCTACCGGCGCAGTATCCATGCTCTCCTCCTCAGCGGGCTTGTGGCCCGCCCTCATGGTAGTCGCGGTATGGCGGGGTGTTCAGAGCCGAGAGCCGGACGTAATGTCACCTGGTGTGACCTCAGTTATCACGCTCCTCACCGACTACGGGCTGGAAGACGGTTTCGTCGCCGCGTGCCACGGAGTGATCATCGGTATAGCCCCGCAGGCTCGGATCATCGACGTCGCGCATCTCGTGCACGAGGGCGACGTGCGGCGCGGAGCGGCGATCCTGGCGCAGACCCTGCCCTATCTGCCCGCGGGCGTCCACGTCGCGGCCGTCGACCCGGCCATGGGCGGCAACCGCCGGCTCATCGCGATCGAGGCGGGCGGGCGGGTGTTCCTCGGCCCCGACAACGGCGTGCTGTCCTGGGCGGTCCACGCGGCGGGCGGCGCGGAGGCGGCCTACGAACTCGCCAACGAGGAGCTGTTCCTCACGCCGGTCTCGCCGACCTTCCCGGGGAGGGACATCTTCGCGCCCGTGGCGGCGCATCTGTGCGTCGGGCGCCGGCCGTCCGACGTCGGCCCGCGGATCGACGTCCTCGGGCTGGTCTCGCTGCCCGCGCCCACCTCCCGCATGCGGGACGGCGTGGTCGAGGGCGAGGTGCTGTCGGTGGACCGCCACGGCAACGTGCAGCTCTCCATCACCGGGGCGGACCTCGCCGCCCTGAACGTGCGTCCGGGTGACACGCTCGGCGTCTGGCTGGGCAGGCGCCAGCTCGTCGTGCCCTACCGCGAGACGTTCGCGACGGTCCCGCCGGGCGACCTGGTCGCGTTCACCGACTCGGCGGGGCTCGTCGCGCTCGCCGTCAACTCCGGGGACGCCTCCGAGCGGCTCGGACTGCCCCCGGGCGCGCACGTACGGCTGTCGCCGCAGCCGCATAAGGCACCATCCTGACATAACCGAAAGCGACCGTTCGTTCACGGAAGTCACGGCCCCGGCGGGCGGATCGTGCGAGAATCGGCCTCCTTGATCCACCGTCCCGGGGAGGAGGACCGACACGGCCATGAGGTCGGCGCTGCTCCTCTGCGTCGTGCCGATCCTGCTGGCCGCCTTCCTGCTCACCGGCGCGGCCGGCCCCTCGGAGAACCTCGGCGCGACGATCCGGTCCCGTCAGTGGCCGCTCCAGGCGATGGAGGTCCGTACGGCGTGGCAGACCACGCGCGGCGCCGGAGTCACGATCGCCGTACTGGACACCGGCGTCGACGACCGGCACCCCGACCTCTCCGGAGCTGTCGTCCAAGGCCCCGACTTCACCGGCACGGCGTCCGCGCCCGGGGCCGGACCGTCCTGCGACGCGGGAACCGGCGCCGGGCCGAGCGCCAGCACGGGCGGCAAGGCGGATGGCAAGGCGGACGGCAGCGCGTCGCGGGCCGCGTCCGGCAAGCACGGCACCGCGATGGCCGCACTGATCGCCGGGCGCGGGCACGGCCCGAGCCGCTCCTACGGCGTGCTCGGCGTCGCCCCCGAGGCGCGCATCCTCTCGATCAAGGTCACCCTGGACGACGACGACCCGCGGTGGACCGACACGGCGCGCACGACCTGCCGCGACGCCGTCGCCCGGGGCATCCGATACGCCGTGGACCACGGCGCGCAGGTGATCAGCATGTCGCTCGGCGGCGGCAGCGGCGCCTATCGGGGCTCGCCGGCCGAGGAGCGTGCCGTGCGGTACGCGCTGTCCCGCCAGGTCGTGCTGATCGCGTCCTCCGGCAACGACGGCGCGGGGGCCAACCGCAGGAACTTCCCCGCCGCCTATCCCGGCGTCATCGCGGTCGGCGCGGTGGACCAGGCGCTGCGCCCCGCGCCCTTCTCCAACCGGCAGCGCTACCTCTCCCTGGTGGCGCCGGGCACGGAGATCGTCAGCGCCCGTGGCGACCACTCCTACGTGACGGCGGACGGGACCAGCGCCGCCGCGGCCCTCGTCGCCGGCGTCGCCGCGCTGATCCGCTCCCGCTACCCCGACCTGCCCGCCCGGGACGTGCGCCGGGCGCTCCAGCAGGGCGCCTCCCTCCGGCCGCCCGGCGGCCGCGACGACGCGTACGGGACGGGAATGGCAAACGCCCGGCGCGCCATCGAGGCGGCCGGGCGTCTGTGACCCGTGGAGCGGCGGCGTCAGCTCACGTGGACGACGTCCGACGCCTCGGCGAAGTGGCAGGCAGTCGGGTGGTCGCCCGACTGCGCGCGGATCTCCAGCAGCGGCTCCTGCTCGGCGCAGATGTCCTGCGCCTTCCAGCAGCGCGTACGGAACCGGCAGCCCGACGGCGGGTTGGCCGGCGAGGGCGGGTCACCCTGCAGGATGATCCGCTCCCGCTGCTCGCGCCCCTCCGGGTCGGGCACGGGCACGGCCGACAGCAGCGCCTGCGTGTACGGGTGGCTCGGCCGGTCGTAAATCTGGTTGTCCGTGCCGACCTCGACCATCTTGCCCAGGTACATCACCGCGACGCGGTCGGAGATGTGGCGCACCACCGACAGGTCGTGGGCGATGAAGATGTACGCGAGGTTGAACTCCTTCTGGAGCCCGTCCAGCAGGTTCATCACCTGGGCCTGGATCGACACGTCGAGCGCGGAGACCGGCTCGTCACAGATGATGATCTCCGGCTGGAGGGCGAGCCCCCGGGCGATGCCGATGCGCTGGCGCTGGCCGCCGGAGAACTGGTGCGGGTAGCGGTTGATGTGGTCGGGGTTGAGACCCACGACCTCCAGCAGCTCCTGCACCCGCTTGCGCCGGTCACCCTTCGGCACGACCTCCGAGTGGATCTCGAACGGCTCGCCGATGATGTCGCCGACCGTCATCCTCGGGTTCAGCGAGGTGTACGGGTCCTGCATCACCATCTGGATGTTGCGCCGCATGTGCTTGAGCTCGGCGCCCTTGGCCGTGGTGATGTCCTTGCCGTTCACCAGGACCTTGCCCGAGGTGGGGCGTTCGAGCGCCATCAGGAGCTTGGCCAGGGTGGACTTGCCGCACCCCGACTCGCCCACGACGCCGAGCGTCTCACCGCGGCGCAGCTCGAAGGAGACGCCGTCGACCGCCTTGATCGCGCCGACCTGCCGCTTGTAGAGGATGCCCTGGGTCAGCGGGAAATGCTTGACCAGGTCACGGACTTCGAGCACGACCTCACTGGGCGTCGCCATCGAGGACCTCCCTCCAGAAGTGGCAGGCGCTGCCGCGCGTGCCGCTGATCGTGTGCAGCGGGGGAACGTCGGTCACGCACTTCTCCTGCCGGTACGGGCAGCGGGGGTGGAACGCGCAGCCCGTGGGCATGTCGAGCAGGTTCGGCGGCATCCCCTTGATCGCGTACAGCTCCTGGCCCTTGAGGTCGACCCGGGGGATCGACTCCAGCAGGCCCTTCGCGTACGGGTGTGCCGGGTTGCGGTACAGATCGTGGACCTCGGCGTTCTCCACGATCCGCCCGCCGTACATGACGGCGATCTTGTCCGCGACATCGGCGACGACGCCGAGGTCGTGGGTGATCAGGATCAGCCCCATGTTGCTCTCGCGCTGGAGCTCGGCGAGCAGTTCCATGATCTGCGCCTGCACCGTCACGTCCAGGGCGGTGGTCGGCTCGTCCGCGATCAGCACCTCGGGGTCGAGCGCGATCGACATCGCGATCATGATGCGCTGGCGCATACCGCCGGAGAACTGGTGCGGATAGTCGCTCACCCGCTCCTTCGCGGCCGGGATGCGGACCCGGTCCATGAGCTCGATCGCCTTCTTCTTGGCGTCGGCCCGGGACATGCCGCGGTGGATGCGGAACATCTCGGCGATCTGCCAGCCGACCGGGAAAACCGGGTTGAGCGCGGACAGGGCGTCCTGGAAGATCATGGCGATGCCCTCGCCCCTGACCTTCCGCCGCTCCTCCTCGGGAAGCTTCAGCAGGTCCGTCCCGCGGAAGCGGATCTCCCCATTGGCGATCTTGCCGGGCGGCATGTCCAGAATGCCCATGATGGTCTGGGCGGTGACGCTCTTGCCGGAGCCGGACTCGCCCAGCACGGCCAGCGTCTCCCCCGCGTTCACGCTGTAGGTGACACCGTTCACCGCCTTGGCGACACCGGCCCGGGTGTGGAACTCGACGTGGAGGTTGTCCACCTCGAGCAGCGCCCCGCCGTAGGTGCCGTTGCTGCTCTTGCTCTCGGGAAGCACTTCGGTCACGGTACGTGCCTCCTAGCGAAGCTTGGGGTCGAGTGCGTCGCGCACGGCTTCGCCCAGCATGACGAACGTGAGCACACAGAGGGACAGGAACGCGGCCGGGAAGAGCATCGCGTGCGCGCCGGTCCGGATGTACCGGGTGTGGTCGGCGATCGCGATGCCCCAGGAGATGACCGGCGTGCGCAGACCGATGCCCAGCAGCGACAGCGTCGCCTCGGCACCGATGTAGCTGCCGACCGTGATCGTGGCGTACACCAGGATCGGGGCCAGCGAGTTGGGCAGCAGGTGCTTGAAGACGATCCGGAACGGCCCGGCGCCCAGGGCCCGCGCCGCCTGCACGTAATCCTGGTGTTTCGCCTGGATGACCGCGGATCGCGCGATGCGGGCCAGCACCGGCCAGCCGAGCACCGCCAGCACGACGATCACAACCGTCATGATCATGGTCTTGCCCGGGTTGGACTGCACCGGCGCGACCGAGCCGAGGATGATGATCGCCCCCAGCACGTACGGCACGCCGAGGAAGATCTCACCGATGCGGGACAGCAGCGAGTCGAGCCACCGGCCCCGGTAGGCCGCGATCACGCCGACCACGCCGCCGAGGAGGACGGTGCCCACAGTGGCGAGCACGCCCACGATGATCGACGTGCGGGCGCCGTAGATGGTGCGCGCGAACACGTCCCGGCCCTGGAGGTCGTACCCGAACCAGGCGTCGGAGCTCGGCGGCTCCATGCTCTTGGCCAGCGTGGCGTACTCGGGGCTCTTGCTGGTGAACAGCGACGGGAAGGCGGCCATCACCAGGAACATGATGAGCAGCGCGAAGGAGATCCAGAAGATCTTCCGGTGCTTCAGGATGTCCCAGGTGTCCTGCCAGAGGCTGCGAGGCTTTCCGGCCGAGGCGGGCGCGGCGGGCGCGGCGGTCGGTTCACTCATAACGGATCCTCGGGTCGAGCACGCCGTAGAGGAGGTCGACGAGCAGGTTGGCGAGCAGGTAGACCAGCACCAGCAGGGACGCGATCGGCACCACGATGGTGAAGTCGTGGTCGTTGACCGCGCGCCACAGCAGGCCGCCGATGCCGTTGATGTTGTAGATGCCCTCGGTGATGATCGCTCCGGACATCAGGGAGCCGACCTCGGTTCCGATGAAGGTCAGCGCCGGGATCAACGAGTTGCGCAGGAGGTGCACTCCCACGACCCGGCGGTTGGACAGACCTTTGGCGATCGCGGTCCGCACGTAGTCGGACCTGCGGTTCTCGATGATGCTCGTTCTGGTCAATCGGGCGGTGAAGGCCAGGTTGAGGCTGGCCAGCACGAACGCCGGCACGATCAGCTCGACGAATGGCGCACCGTCGCTGACCGTCGGCTTGATCAGGTCGAGCTGCACACCGAGCAGCCACTGCAGGAGGAAGCCGGTGACGAAGACCGGCAGCGACAGCAGGATCAGCGTCGAGATCGTGATCACGTTGTCGAGGAAGCCACCGCGCTTGAGGCCGGAAAGCACGCCGGCCACGATGCCGATGACGGCCTCGATCGCGACCGCCATCAGGCCGAGGCGGACCGTGATCGGCCACGACTCGGCGAGCTGCGACGCGACGGAGACGTTGTTGAAGTTGACGCCCAGGTCACCGGTCAGCAGGTTCTTCAGGAAGTGCCAGTACTGCACGATGATCGGCTGGTCGAGGCCGAACTCCGCACGCATGGCGTTGATGTAGGCGTCCGGGCAGGGACGCTGACCGCAGCGCGCGGCGAACGGGTCGCCGGGAAGCTGCCAAACCATGTAATTGATGAGAAAGGTCGTGCCAAGGAGCACGGGTATGAGTTGCAGCAGGCGCCGGATCGCATATCGGCCCATGCGCACCTCCACTCTGACGCTAAAGGTCGTGCACGCAATCCCCTACCGGTCCACAATGCCGCAGGTAGATGAGTGCGGGTGACCGAAGGAAGGCTGGACGGTGATGATCACGTGACGTTGCGTGATCATTACAAACAGCCAGCGAGGCCGGCCCCGGTCAGGAACCGGCCTCGTGGCGCATGCGAGGCGAGCCTACGCTTCCTTGATCGCGATGGAGAGAGGGTCGAGGACGCCGAACGGCGTGACCTTAACCCCGGTCACCCACTTGGAGGTGCCGGCCTGCAGACCGAAGGACCACAGCGGGATGGCGTTCATCTCCTTGGTCAGCATGGCCTCGGCCTCCTGGTACTTGGCGATGGAGTCGGCCGGGTCGGTCGCGGTGTCGGCCTCGTGCAGCTTGGCGTCGAGCTCCTTGTCGCTGAACAGTCCGTCGTTCGAGCCCGCGCCCGTCTTGAACAGCGGGTTCAGGAAGTTCTCGATGTGCGGGTAGTCCATCTGCCAGCCGGTGCGGAACAGGCCCTTCATCTTGTGCGTCGTGATGATGTCACGGAACTCGGCGAAGGTCGGGACCGCCTTGCCGACGAAGGTCACGCCGGCGTCCGGGCCGAAGGCCTGGTTGATGCTGTTGGCCGTGGCGTCCACCCACTCCTTGTGCGCGGAGTCGCCGTTGTACCAGATCGGGTATTCCTTGGGCGGGGTGTAGCCCGCGGCCTTGGCCTTGTCGAGGTACTCCTTGGCCTTGGCCGGGTCGTAGGCGCAGAACTCGCCACAGGCGCCCGGCGTCTTGTAGCCGTCGACCAGCGGGGAGATCCAGCCGTCCAGCGGGGTGCGGCCCTTGTTGAAGATCTTCTCGGTGATCGTCTTCCGGTCGATCGCCATGGAGACGGCCTTGCGGAAGTCCGCGTTGCCGCCGAACTCCTTGTCGTACAGCGGGAAGGTGACCGTCTGGATGACGCCCTGCTGGCCCTCGATGGCGCGGTCGCCGAGGTCGCTCTTCCACTTGTCGCCGGCGAGGGCCGACGGCGGGATGAGCTCGGTGAAGTCGAGGTTGTTGGAGACCAGGTCCGCGTAGGCCGCGTCGTCGTCCTTGTACATCTTGTAGACGATCTTCTTGACCTTGGGCTTCTCGGTGCCCACATAGTCCGGGTTGGCCTCAACCACGATCTGCGAGTTGTGGTCCCACTTCACGAACTTGAAGGCGCCGTTCGTGACCGGGTTGCTGACGAACGCCTTCGGGTCCTTGAAGAACGCGTCAGGGAGCGCGGAGAAGGTGGTGTAGCCCAGCTTGGTGCGGAACACCGCCTCGGGAGCGGTCAGCGTCACCTTGAAGGTCAGGTCGTCGATGACCTCAAGGCCGGACATCTTGTCGCTCTTGGGCTTCGGGGCCTCCTTCGGCCCGTCCGGGCCGTCCGGGTCCTCGGTCGCCACGTCCGAGTAGCCCTCGACGCCACCGAACCACCAGCCGCCGTTCTGCGCGTTCGGGCTGTACGCCGTGTAGTTCCACGCGTCCACGTAGTTCTTGGCGGTGACCGGCGAGCCGTCACTCCACTTCAGGCCCGGCTTGAGCTTGATCGTCCAGACCTTGTTGTCCGGGCTCTCGATCGACTCGGCCTGGCTCAGCTCAGGGGCGGCGGTGTCGCTGTTGTACTTGATCAACTGGTCGAAGACGAACTGGTTGATCGTACCGCCGCACACCTCGTTGATGTTGCCCGGGACGAAGCCGGTCTGGGGCTCACACCCGCGGATGAAGACGGTGCCGTCGGCCGCGCGCGGGTTGCTTCCGCCACCGCTGCCGCCAGTGCTGCTGCCGCCACCGCCGCACGCGGCGACACCCAGCGCAAGCAGCGCAGTGCCGGCGACGATCTGTGCGCCCTTAGCTACGCGCATAGTGGATTGATCCTCCCTCTAAGGATGGGCGTTGGCGGGCCTGCCCCGTCACCCGCGGGGGTCCCTCTGATGGTGGCGAGGTTCCCTCGATTGCACACATGGCCAAACCTGCTGACACCCTGCCAGTCGTTCGCGAGCATCCCTCACTCCGCGCACCAGAGGAGTCTCTGGCGCATTGCAGTTCGGTCACACGTGCGTCGGCGGGGCGTCATACGCATACCAACAAGGCCTGGCCAAATGCCGCTATGAAGCCTAAATCACCCTATAAGGTACACATAGGACGCGATTGGTGGGGCATCGGACGCCTCATGGCACCGGACGTCGTGCCGTTGCGCCCATACCATGACTCGCTGGGCTACCTTTGACCAAGCCGCGGCCCCGCACCCCGCGACGGTCGTGGCCGACATCCATGAGAGACCAACGGATGACCATCACCGGTCTCTTACTCATCACCATCCAATAGAGTCCATCCCATGAGCCAGCCGGATTCCGCGGTCGCGGACGCCCAGGCGGGCGGCGGGGCGCCGGAGTCGCTGGCCGCGCTCGCCAAGCGCCACGGGTTGCGACGCGCCATCGCGCGCCCCACCCTGCCCGCGTACCTGCGCCAATTGTGGACGCGAAGGCACTTCATCCTGACGTATGCCACGTCCAGGAACGTGTCGAAGTACTCCGAGTCGGCGCTCGGCCAGCTCTGGCAGGTGCTCACCCCGCTGCTCAACGCCGCCGTCTACTGGCTGATGTTCGGCGTCATCCTCGGGCAGAGCAAGCACATCGAAAACTACCCCGCGTTCCTCATCACCGGGGTCATGGTCTTCACCTTCACCCAGCGGACGGTGACCGGCGGCGCGAAGTCCATCTCGTCGAACCTGTCGCTGATCAGGGCGCTGCACTTCCCCCGCGCCTCGCTTCCCCTGGCCTATGCGGTGCAGGAGCTGCAACAGCTCGCCTGGTCGATGGGCGTGCTCTTCCTGCTCATCCTCCTCATGGGGATGCCGATCACCTGGCTCTGGCTGCTGATCCCGGTCACGCTGGCCCTGCAACTGGTCTTCAACATGGGCGTGAGCCTGCTCATGGCCCGCGTCGGCGCGTTCGTCCGCGACATGAACCAGCTCCTCCCGTTCATCACCCGCACCTGGCTGTACGCCTCCGGCGTCTTCTACAGCATCACGGAGCGCACCGCGAACCTGCCGCAGGTGCTCCGCTGGGCCCTGGAGTTCAACCCGGCCGCGGGCTACATCGAGTTCATGCGCGATCTGCTGATCTACCAGAGGTTCCCCGAGCGCTGGGCCTGGATAACGTGCGTATTCTGGGCGGTGTTCGCACTGATCGTCGGCTTCTGGTACTTCTGGCGGGCCGAGGAGAGGTACGGACGTGGCTGAGCTGACCAAGGAGTCGTCCCACGTGGCCCAGGAAGAATCCCCGGCGCCCAAGCCCTCGAAGAAACCCGCGCCCAAGCCCTCGGAGCCACCGGCGCCCAAGCCCGCCCAGGAGCTCGGGACCCCCACGGTGATCGTGGACAACCTCCACATCGTCTACAAGGTCTACGGCGCCGCCAGCGACTCCCAGAAGGGCAACGCCGCCAACGCGCTCATGCGCATCGTCCGGCGCCAGGGCCGTCCCCAGATGAAGGAGGTCCACGCCGTCAAGGGCGTCTCCTTCGTGGCCCGGCACGGCGAGGCGATCGGCATCGTCGGCCGCAACGGCTCCGGCAAGTCGACCCTGCTGCGGGCGATCGCCGGCCTCCTCCCGCCGCACAAGGGCGCGGTCTACACCGACGGCCAGCCGTCCCTGCTGGGCGTCAACGCGGCCCTGATGAAGGAGCTCACCGGCGAGCGCAACATCGTTCTCGGCTGCTACGCCATGGGCATGTCCCCGGACGAGCTGCGTGAGAAGTACGACGAGATCGTCGACTTCTCCGGCATCGGCGAGTTCGTGCAGTTCCCGATGTCCACCTACTCCTCGGGCATGGGGGCGCGGCTCCGCTTCGCCATCTCCTCGGCCAAGACCCACGACGTCCTCCTCATCGACGAGGCCCTGGCCACCGGCGACCGCGAGTTCAAGAAGCGCAGCCAGAAGCGCATCAAGCAGATGCGCGAGTCCGCCGGCACGGTCTTCCTCGTGGCCCACAACCTCGACGTCATCGAGGACACCTGCAGCCGCGTGATCTGGCTGCACAAGGGCAAGATCAAGATGGATGGCGACCCAACCGAGGTCCTCGCCGCGTACAACAAGGCCTGATCGGCCGCTGAGCGCGGTCAGTGGCGGCCGGGGCGGCGGCCGTACCAGGATGGGAGACGACCATGACGTCTCACCATCGGAGGACGGATCGTGCCGACGCAGCCGCCGATTCCCTATGATCACCTGCCGCAGGTGCCCAGCCTGACCGTCGAGAGCGACGACGTGCGGGACGGCGCGCGCCTGTCCGACGCCCACGTGTTCAACGACTGGGGCATGGGCGGGCAGAACCTCTCGCCGCACCTGCGCTGGTCGGGGGCGCCCGAGGGCACGAAGAGCTACGCGGTGACCTGCTTCGACCCGGACGCGCCCACCGGCAGCGGGTTCTGGCACTGGCTGGTCTACGACATCCCGGCGGACGTCACCGAGTTGCCGACCGGCGCGGGGACGGCCCCCGCCTTCGCGGGCCTCCCCGAGGGTGCCGCGCAGGGGCGCAACGACTACAGCCAGCGGACGTACGGCGGCGCCGCCCCACCGCCCGGATGGCCGCACCGCTACCTCTTCGCCGTACACGCGCTGAAGGTCGAGAAGCTCGGGGTGGACGAGGACACGCCGCCCGCGGTGGTGGGCTTCAACATCACGGCGAACACGCTCGCCCGCGGCTACATCGCGCCGACGTACGAAACCTGATGCGGCCGGCCCGGCGTTCCACTATGATTCGAACGTAGATTCGACCAGGACATCGGAGGGCGGGATGGGTGACCTCGCGACGGCGATCGACCACTTGGCCGACGAAGACCCCTCGGAGCTTCCGTTCAATCTGATCGCCGAGCAGCTCATCGACCTGCACTGGCAGATGGCCCGGCTGCAGGCGGAGATAGGGCGGCGCACCTGCCTGCGCGGCTCGTACAACTGATCTGATCCCGCGCCCGTCGTCGCGGTAGCCGTCCCCGCTCTTCCATCACGGCCGGGGACGGCGCCGCCGAGGCGGGCGGCAAAGAGAGAGCCGGTCGGCGCCTGGATGGCGCCGACCGGCTCTCTCGTGCTCTCAGTGCCTTGTCAGCACTCCCTCATCGCTCAGCTGCCGGACCGGATGTAGGTCGGCGTGCGGGAGGTGCGGGTGGTGGTCTCGGTGCTCTTGACCACGGTCACCGCGTTCCACGGCACGACGGTCGTGGTCACCGTCCTGGTCCAGCCGTTGGCGCGGGTGATGGCGGTCGACGAGGTCGACTTCACTGTGTTGAGGGTGGTGGCCGTGCCGGGGACCAGCACCCTGACCCCGGCGAGGGCGTTGACGGAGACGTTCACGTTGAGGAGGGCGCTGAGGTTCGCCACGAGGCCGACGTTGATGGCCGCGTTCACGTTGGCGGCGAGCGCGGCGTGGGCGGCGACGAAGGCCCGCACGTCGCCCACGAGGACGACGACGGGGATCCTGACGCCCGCGACGACGGCCACACCGGCGGATAGGGGCACGGTGGCGGCGGTGGAGAGGGTGGCGGCCACGTTGGCGGCGGCGCTGGCGGCGACGGCGAGCTGGGCCGCGACGAATGCGTGCGCGTTCACCGCGACATGGGCGGCGGCGTTGACGTTCGCGGTGAGGGTGGCGGCGACGCCGGCGGAGATGTTCGCGGCGGCCGTGAGCTGGGCCTGCACGTTCGCGTTCACGTTGGCGGCGAGCGCGGCGGAGACGCCCGCCGTCAGGTTGGCGGCGGCGTTGAGCTGGGCCTGTACGTTCGCGTTCACGTTGGCGACCGCGCCGAGCGCCACGTTGGCCGTCGCGGCGAGTTGGGCCGCCACCGTCGCGTTGACGGTCGCGTCCGCGTGGGCCGCGATGTTCGCCACGGCGGCGAGCTGGCCCTGGAGGGAGCCGGTCGCGCCGGCGACCACGTCGGCGCGGACGTCGGCGAGCACCCTCGTGACGGCCGCGAGCTGTGCGTCGCCGGTGTCAGCGGCCGAGGCCTGGGCCGGCAGGGCGGACATGCCCGCGATGCCGGCGGTGATGAGGACCGCGGCAGCCTTAATGATTCGATTCATAATTCCCCCGGTTCATAGCCCATTTCACGAGAGCGGGAATTTATCCCTCGTGTGCCGGCGTACGTCGCCGGTCAGGACTCAGCTACGGACGGAATTTCTATCACCCTTCTCGGCGATCGGTCCGTCATGCAGGTCCAGGGCTCTACCAGGGCAAATGACCGGAATTTCCGGAAATCAGAGGACTAGCGATCACCTTCCAGTCATCACCAGGAATCCCGTTTCATCGGGATATCAAAGGAAGCGATCCCCGGCCTGGGAGAAAGGCACGGTAAACGCGTCTCCCAGGCCGGGCGAACAGATTTTCCTCGCGCTTGATGATTCAGGCCGTTACGAGGGCCCGCGACGGAGCGCCCTCGATGCCGAATCCGGACGGAATCAGGCGCTGAGCGGGCCGGGGGCGCCGGGGGTCTCGAAGGGGAAACGGTCCGCGAAGGCCGGTCTCAGGTCGCTGAGCCAGACCGCGTCCGGGTCGTAGTGGGCGAAGAACGGACGCCCGACCAGTTCGGGATCGCGCGCCTGGATGAAATGGAGGACGAAGACGCGCTGACCGGCGACCTCGGTGACGCCGTCGACGCAGACCTTGCCGGGGGTGGCCGACATGGACGGCCCCCGGACCGTACGGCACAGCCCGGAGACCTGGGCGTACGCGTCGCGGAAGACACGGTGGGCGTCGGCGAGGGGGACCGCGAAGTAGTCCTGGGGGCCGGTGTCCCGCTCGACGAACATGTAGTAGGGGATCATGCCCATGGTGGTCTGCCGCCGCCACATGTGAGCCCAGACATCGGGCCGATCATTGATGGAGCGGATGAGGGGCGCCTGGGTGCGGATGGTCGCCCCGCTCTCCAGGATCCGCTCGACGGCCTTCTGCACGACGTCGGGTTCGAGCTCGCGGGGGTGGGAGAAGTGCGCCATGAAGGCGAGGCTCTTGCCCGAGGCGACCACCTCGGCGAAGAGCTTGAGAGTGGCGTCCGCGTCCGGGTCGCCGACGAACCGGTCCGGCCAGTACGCCAGGGACTTGGTGCCGATGCGGATGGACTCGAGCTGCTCCAGCCCGAGCAGCGGTTCGATGTACCGGCGGAGCACCGCCTCGCTCATGATCATCGGATCGCCGCCGGTGAAGAGGACGCTCGTCACCTCGGGGTGGGCCTTGACGTACTCGACGAGGTTGCCGATGTCGTCGGAGGCCATCTTGAGGTCGGGCTCACCGATGAACTGCGCCCAGCGGAAGCAATAGGTGCAGTACGCGTGGCAAGTCTGTCCCTGCTTGGGGAAGAACAGGACAGTCTCGGGGTATTTGTGCTGCAGCCCCTGGACGGACTCGCCGTCCACCCGGGGCACATTGAGTTCGAGCTGTCCGGCCGGGTGCGGGTTGAGCCGCATCCGGACCTCGCGGGCCGCCTCCTGGACCCGCGCCGCCGGCGCGCCGTCGCGCAGCAGGGCCGCCAACCGCGAGACGTCCGCCTCGGGCAGCATGTCCTCCTGCGGGAAGACGAGCCGGTAGATCGGGTCGTCGGGGATGGACGACCAGTCGATCAGCTCGTCGACGACATAGGCGTTCGTGCGGAACGGCAGGACCGTCGCCACGGCGCGCACCCGCAATCGGGCCTGCTCGTCGAGGCCGCCGCGGCCGAGAAGCTCGTCGAGATGTTTGGTGGTGTAGGCCCGGAAGCCGCGTCTGCCTTCGCTAAAGATCACTCGGCCTTCCTTTCTAGGTAGGTTTTGGGAACTGTGTAAACCAACTACCCCCGTCGCGCGTCTGAGGTTCTCATATAACCCCAGGGGACCGCCTCACCGCAGGCTCCACACCCGGGAAACTTCCTTGTGAGGTTCTGCCACATCCGGCGAGATCTCGCGACATATCGCGAAAAGGGGTATCGTGCGGATGTGACTTCCTTAACCCCACATGGCGACAGAGACGCAGGTCAGCGGGCCTCGGACGCCGACCGGGACAGGGTCGCGGCCGCCCTCGGGGAGGCGCTGGCGACCGGTCGTCTCACCTCCACAGAGCACGCGGACCGGCTCGACGCGGCCTATCGCGCCGTAACGATCGGCGACCTCGTCCCCCTGACCCGCGACATCCCCGACCTCACCGAGGCCTCCCGGGCACCGGCACCGGCCACCGAACACCAGGAAGTGGCCGCGGTCTTCAGCAAGGTCATCCGGGGCGGCCGCTGGGTCGCCGGGCGGCACACCCGGCTTCGCTCGACCTTCGGCGCCCTGATCGTGGACCTGCGTGACGCCGTGCTTCCCGGCCGCGAGATCACCCTCGAGCTCGACTCGTTCTGCGGCAAGCTCATCGTCCGCGTCCCCGAGAACGCGCGGATCGTGGACGAGGGCAGCGCGCTGTTCTCCAAGCGCCACGTCTCGGGCGGCCACGAGGGAGACGGGCCGCTCATCCGGGTGACGGGGAAGGCCAGATTCGGAAAGATCATCCTGTCCCGGGTGGTCACCGACGTGCACTCCCCCTGGCACAGCTGACCGTCCCACCCCCACGTAAGGTCTACGCTCGCGCCAACGATCCGCGCAGGTGGCAGACTCGTGAGGTGAACCGATTGGACCGCGTTGCGCCAGACCCGGCTCCAGTCGGCAGGCTTCCGGTGGCCCTCGACGCCATGGGCGGCGACAACGCCCCCGGTGAGATCGTGGCCGGAGCCGTCCAGGCGGTCAGGGAACGCGGCGTCTCGGTGGTCCTCGTCGGCCAGCCGCGGCTGCTCTACGAGGCGCTGGCCGCGCACGACGCGACCTCCGAGATCCCGATCGTGCGCGCGGAGGAGACCCTCTCCATGGACGAGGGCGCGCTCGCCAGCCTGCGCCGCCCCCGCTCCAGCATCGCGGTCGCCTGTCACCTGCTGAAACGCGGCGACGCGTCGGCCCTCGTGTCGGCCGGCTCGACCGCCGGGGTGGTCGCCACCGGCAAGCTGCGGCTGCGCGGGCAGCAGGGCGTCGGACGCCCGGCCATCGCGGTCACCCTGCCCACCCAGCCGACGCCCACCGTGCTCCTCGACGCGGGCGCCAACGCCGACGCCAAGCCGGAGATGCTGGTCCAGTTCGCGCACCTCGGCGTGGCCTTCGCGCAGGTCGCCCTCGACCTCCCCCACCCCCGCGTCGGGCTACTCACGATCGGCTCGGAGGCCGGAAAGGGCAACAAGCTCGTCAAGCGGGCCCACGAACTGCTCTCCGCCACGCCCGGCATCGACTTCGTCGGAAACGTGGAGGGTCACGACCTCCTCATCGGCCGCGCCGACATCGTGGTCACCGACGGCTTCACCGGCAACGTCGCGTTGAAAACCCTCGAAGGCAGCATCAAATACGCCTTCGGCCAGCTCCGGGAGACGATCGACGAGAGCGCCGTGGCCCGGCTCGGCGGCGTGCTTCAACGTCCGCGGCTGCGCCGCCTCTACCGCCGGCTCGACCCCGAGGCCACCGGCGGTGCCGTACTGCTCGGCCTGAACGGAACCGTCGTCATCGCGCACGGCTCGTCCAGGGCCGCGGGCATCGCCGCCGCCTGCGAGCTGGCCGCCCGGCTCGCCGCCGGAGAGATCGTCACCCGCATCGGAGAGCGGATCGCCTCGATCCCGAGATCCCATCGGCTCTGGTGAACGGCCTCGCGACCTGGAAAACCGGTGGACCACCATCGATAAACTTGGCGCATGACCGACCCGCAGCACGTACTCGCCGCGCGGGTCCAGCAGGCGCTGGGCACCGCCTTCGGCCAGGAGTACTCAGGCGAAGACCCGCTGATCAGGCCCTCCCAGTTCGCCGACTACCAGGCGAACGTCGCACTCAGCCTGGCCAAGCGGCTGCGACGTGCGCCGCGGGAGGTCGCCCAGGCCCTGGTGGACGCGCTCGACACCACCGACATCCGCGTCGAGATCAGCGGCCCCGGATTCCTCAACCTGACCCTCAACGACGGCTGGATCGCCGCACAGGCCGACCACCTCCTCGCTGACGAGCGGAGCGGCGTGCCGCAGCCCGCTCCCAAGACCGTCGTCATCGACTACTCCGCGCCCAACGCGGCCAAGGAGATGCACGTCGGTCACCTGCGCACCACGATCGTCGGCGACACGCTGGCGCGCACCCACGAGCACCTCGGCGACCGGGTCATCCGGCAGAACCACCTCGGCGACTGGGGCACGCCGTTCGGCATGCTGATCGAGCACCTGCTCGACATCGGCGAGGAGGAGTCCCTGGAGCGGCTCGCCGCCGGTGACGGCAACGCCTTCTACCAGGAGGCCCGCCGCAAGTTCGACAGCGACCCCGACTTCGAGGAGCGCGCCCGCCGCCGGGTGCCGATGCTGCAGGGCGGCGACCCCGACACCCTCCGGCTCTGGCGCGAGTTCATCGAATACACCCAGCGCTACTTCAACCGCGTCTACCGGCAGCTCGGCGTCACCCTCACCGACGACGACATCGCCGGCGAGAGCATGTACAACCCGATGCTGACCGACGCCTGCGACGAGCTGGAGCACGCGGGCGTCGCAGTCATGAGCGAGGGCGCGCTGTGCGTCTTCCCGCCCGGCTTCACCGGGCGCGACGACCAGCCGCTCCCGCTGATCATCCGCAAGAGCGACGGCGGGTACGGCTACGCCACCACCGACCTGGCCGCCATCCGGTACCGCGTACGGGACCTGAAGGCCGACCGCATCCTCTACGTCGTGGGCGCGACACAGTCGCTGCACTTCCAGATGGTGTTCGCCTCGGCGCGCATGGCCGGCTGGCTGACCGACGACACCAGCGCCGAGCACATCCAGATCGGCAGCGTGCTGGGCAGCGACGGCAAGATGTTCAAGACCCGCAGCGGCGAGTCGGTCAAGCTGACCGAGCTGCTTGAAGAGGCCGTCGTCCGGGCCGAGGCCGTCATCGCCGACCGCGGCTACGACGCCGCCACCCGCCGCTCGATCGCGCAGCAGGTCGGCATGGGCGCGGTCAAGTACGCCGACCTGTCGGTCAGCCACGACAGCGAGTACGTCTTCGACTTCGACCGGATGCTCGCCCTGACCGGCAACACGGGGCCGTACCTGCAGTACGCCACCGCCCGGATCCGCTCGATCTTCCGCAACGGCTCGATCGACCCGGCCACGGTGAACGGGCCGATCGTCCTCGGCGAGCCCGCGGAACGCGCCCTCGCGCTGCAGCTCCTCGGCTTCGGCTCGGTCGTCGAGACCGTCGCCGAGCTGTCCGAGCCGCACCGGCTGTGCAACCACCTCTTCGACGTGGCCCAGGCGTTCACGTCGTTCTACGAGAGCTGCCCGGTGCTCAAGGCCGAGGACGAGACCGTACGGCAGTCGCGTCTGGCCCTTTCCGCCCTGACCCTGCGCGTTCTGCTCCAGGGCCTCCACCTGCTCGGCATCGAGGTCCCCGAGCGGATGTGACGCTCCTCCCCGCCCGGAGCGACCAGCCCCGGGCGGGGCGCAAGTCCGCGTCGCCGTTCGGCGCGTCTCGTCCAGATATGCCGCCACGACGGTCTAGTCTTGACCCGGTCAAGGGAGTGTCCTCCGATCCCGCAACCTGTGGCCATCGCCAGGAGCGGTCGTCAGTCGGCGGCACTTCGTCACCTTCTCGGGGAGCGTTCTGCGTTGAGCATGGACCTGAGCAAGAACCCCGACGTCGCGGGTCTCGCCGACACCACCGAGCTGCATCGGTACGCTGAGGCGCTCCTGGTCCACCTCGCCGCCGACGGGAGCACGCCCAGCCTGCCGCCCGACATCGCCGACATGCCCGGCTACTGGCTCGCCCCCGCCGTCCAGGCCCTCATCCTCACGCTCGCCGGCGAGGACGCCATGGAGCCGCTTTCCCGCGCCGCCGGTCTCGACGAGGGACGCACCGCGCTGTTCCTCTGCCTCGCCCTCGCCGTCGCCGGTCACGGCGACCGCATCCACGCCTCCTGGCTCGGCACCGCCTTCGGCGACCTCAGCGACGACCACCCGGTGACCTCCGGCCAGCGCGCGGTGTGGCTCGCCGCGGCGCGCGGCGCGTACGGGCCGGTCGGCAAGATCTTCGTGCTCCGCAAGCTCGACGCGGTGGCCGTACCGGCCGGTGACGAGCGCTGGCTGGAGGCCCTCGTCCCCGATGAGCCGGCGCCGGTCGTGCCGCAGGCGCTCACCGGCTTTCCCCAACTGGCCGAGCTCCCCGAGATCTGCGGCCCGGTCAGGGCCGCCGGCCGGTTGAACCGGCTGCGCGAGCGCTGCGCCGAGATCACCGCCTCCCGGCAGCCCGCCACCGCCTCCAAGATCGTGTCCGGCTCCGTGTGGCCGGACGCCGAGCCGCTCGCCGTGCTCCGCGCATTGATCGGGCAGGACGGCCACGAGGGGCCGCTCAGCTCGCTTCGCGGCCATCTGCTCCAGGACGTCCAGCCCGGCGCCGAGCCCCACCTGGCCGCGCTCGCCCTCCACGTCGCCGCTCCCGCGGTGAAGGAGGCGGCGGAGACGCTGCTGCGCGCCGCCCAGGAGCCGCCGCCCGACACGATGACCGTCCCCGTGCTGGGGCACTCGGTGATCCTCCGTCCCGAGGGGCCCGATCGCGACTCCATGCACGCGGCCGAGCACGGCATCGTCACCGAGTCAGTGCCGGAACGGCGCGGCAACTGGCTGGGGTACGTGCTGATCGCCGTCGGCGTCGTCCTGCTCGGCGTCGGCTTCGCGATCTCGCTGGCGGCCCCGCTCGCCGGGGTCGCCATCGCGCTGTGGGGTGGATTCCTACTGTGGCGGCGCAGGGCCCAGGAGCAGGCCGATCTCGACCACGTCCAGGCCCGGCTCGCCGAGCTTCATGAGACCGCCGAAGGCGCGGTGTGGGCACTGCACGAGCACGCGCGAGAGTCGATGAAGCGTGCCGACGCCGCCACCGAGGATTTCACGGAGCTGACCCGCCTGCTCCGCCGCGGCCCCCGGGCCGCCTGATCTCGTCGGGGTTTCGGGTCTCTGTGGGTCGTGCGTCGGCGGGCGCTTGATCTCTGGGCTTCTGGTTGCGCACCAGCCGTACGGCCGAGCCGGGACGGGCGAATGTACGGCCCGGGTTCCCGGCTCGGCGTCAGATCATGGAGACTTCGACGTTGGCGGGGGTCAACAGGAAGACCTTCTCCGCGATGCGCTCGATCCGGCCCTCGCAGCCGTACGCGAGGCCGGCCGCGAAATCCACCATCCGCGTCGCCTCGGCCGTCGACATACCGACCACGTCCATGACCACCGTGTGGCCCTCGCGGAAATGCCGTCCCACCGTCAAGGCGTCGTCGTACTTCTGCGGACGCACCATCACGATCCGCGCGGGCTGTTCCGTAGGCTGCCAGCGCCTGGCCGCCCGCTCCGAGGCCGGCATCCAGTCATCCTCGTATTCTTCGTCGCCATAGGGCTCGTCGTACTGCTCAACGCCACCCAGGCCAAGGTAGCTCGCCACCTTGCGCACTGCCCCCATAGGTACATCCCCTCCCCGAGATCCGGCCGCACTGGGCTACCCCGATAGAAAGGACGGTAACCAACCATTTCGGCCCCAGCCGGGCGACACGCCCGACTTGCATTTCTTTTTGTCTGGCGTACGCCCCCGCGCCAGGCCGCATTCGAGGCGTCGATAGCATCGCCCCTATGCGCGTCTTCACCGTCGATTCGTTCACTGACCAACCCTTCAAGGGTAACCCGGCGGGCGTCTGTTTGCTGGAAGCCTCGGCGACTGATTCCTGGATGCAGTCCGTCGCCGCCGAAATGCGCCACTCGGAAACCGCGTTCGTGCTCGGCCCGGACGCTGACGGACGCTACTCGCTGCGCTGGTTCACGCCGACGGTGGAGGTCGCGCTCTGCGGGCACGCCACCCTCGCCGCGGCGCATGTGCTCTATTCGACCGGCCTCGCCGAAAACACGATCGAATTTACGACGCTGAGTGGAATTCTCGCCGCCAGTCAGTCGGAAGGCGGCTCCATAGCGATGGATTTCCCGGCGCATTCCCCGTCGGAAATCACCCAGCCGAACGGTTTGACCGAGGCCCTCGGAGTGCCCGTACGGTGGACCGGAATGGGCCGTACCGATCTCCTCGCCGAGGTCGAGTCATCACAAGTGGTACGCGATCTGACCCCTGACATCGACGCGCTGTCCGCATTCGACGTCCGAGCCGTCATCGTCACCGCTCCCGCCGGCCCCGCCGACGAGGCTGATTACGTCTCCCGATTCTTCGCCCCTCGGGTGGGCGTCCCGGAGGACCCGGTGACGGGTTCGGCCCACTGCGTCCTGGCGCCCTACTGGTCGGCGAAGCTGGGACAGGAGAGCCTCCTCGCCAAGCAGCTCTCGCCGCGCACCGGCACGATGCGCACGACCGGAGCCGCCATGGGCGTTGAGCCCATGGCGGGACTACGAGCTGGGACACGGACTTACCCAAGAGATTCCGTGGCAGGTGGTGGCGTTGCCGGTGACGGGACACGCGGAACGGCGGAGGCGGGATCAACGCCCGCGAAGGCCAGCCCGATGACGAAGCCCGCGACCTCCTCAAGCTGACGGACACGATCCAGCGAGCCCAAAACGGCCGGCACCCCGCCCACATCACGCACCAGCGTGCTGACCACCTGCAACGCCGCCGGATCGTCGCCGCACATCGCCACCGTCACCGGACGCTCGTCCTTGCCGGGCGCCCCGGTCCACTGCTCAGCCGGAAACAGGTGGAAGGCTTTGACGACATGTGCTCCCGGAGCGAGTGCGGCGATTCGCTCAGCCATCGCCTCACCACGACCAGGCAGCGACACACCGACACCGTGCTCGACGGCATTCGTGGGATCGATCAACGGGGTCCCCGCCAACAAGCCCTCGGACGCGCCCGCGCTTCGCAGCATCTCATCGACGCCGTCCCATGACACCGCGAGCAGCACCGCATCCCGTCCGGTGACCGCCTCACGCGGCGCGACAGCGCGTACGTCCCGGCCGAGCCGATCAGCGAGCGTCCGCGCCTTGGCGTGCGACCGCCCACCGATCACCAGCTCATGTCCTGCGCGGGCCCAGCCCTCACCCAGCGCCTCCGCCAGTGTTCCGGTCCCCAAGATCCCGATTCGCATCGGTCTCTCTCCTCTCCCAAGCAGAGATCGTTGGGGCCACGGTAGTAAGCCCGTTACGCACCGATCAGTGCATGACGAACGCACGACAATAGAAGGCAGGATGAGTGATCACGAGGCGCACTGCGACGAACTGGTCGCCGATTGCCGCCTGCGCGCGGCCATCGACCTCTTCGCCCACACATGGGATCCCGTCGTACTCGCGGCCTTACGTTCGCGTCCGCATCGACGCCGCGAGCTGCGCTCCGCGATCGGCGGCATCAGCGACAAGGTGCTGACCGAGACGTTGCACCGCCTGCTCGCCAACGGCCTGGTCGACCGACGGGCCTACTCCGCGGCCCCGCCTCGCGTCGACTACGGCCTGACCGACCTGGGCGAGAGCCTGGTTGACGGCCCCATGCGGGCGCTCGGGCGCTGGATTCTCGAGCACGGTGACGAGCTTTCCGACGCCCAAGAACACGCCGCACGGACGCAGTCGACGCCCGGGTAGCCACAGGGGCGCACCCACGGCCGGCTCCGCTGTCCTGATGATCAGGAGCGCGTCAGGTAGTCGGCCAGCCTGCCGCGGCTACGTTGGAGGCCGTCGATGCGCTCGTCCATGACCGCGAGCTCCCCGTTCAGGATGTCCCACAGTTCCGCGCACCATTCGAAGTCCGGGCGCTCGCCCCGCGCACATGGCAGTACCGAACGGATCACCTCGGTCGACAGACCCGCGTTCAGCAGCCCACGCACCTGCCGCACAGTGACGACTGACTCCTCGTCGTAGTAGCGGTAGCCGTTCGAACCGCGCTCGGTATCAAGCAGGCCCTGCGCCTCGTAATAGCGCAGCAGCCGCCGACTGACCCCGGTACGCCGGGACAACTCCCCGATCAGCATGCGGCTCACTCCACCTGCGGTTGACCCTGCCACCGATGTCACGCCCTAACGTCACCTCGTGAGCGGGCATTCCGTCCGCATAAGCAATCTGTACCACTGGAGCGAGGTATGCCGTCTTTTGTCGTACAACGAAACGGCCAGGCCGCGAGCGCTGCGGAGTTGGCGCCGCTCGCCTTCGCGGGCTACGCCCACTTCACCGCCATGCAGGTACGCGGGAGCCGGGTCCGGGGACTGGACCTCCACCTGGACCGGCTGCGCTCAGCCTCTGTGGAGCTGTTCGGGCGCGCGTTGCCCCACGACCGAGTGCGGGCCCTCCTACGGAAGGCCCTGGAGGCAGGACCCGTCGACCTCTCGCTGACGGCCACCGTGTACTCGTCGGCGGGCGAGTTCACCGCAGCCGACGCTGCTCTGGAGCCCGAACTGCTGGTACGCACCGGACCGGCGGCAGACGGTCCACAGGGCCCGCTCGCGCTGGCGGTGGTCGAGCACGAACGGGTACTCCCAGCGGTGAAGCACGTCGGAGAGGTGGCCAAGACCTACCTCCTTCGGCAGGCCGTCGGGCAGAGCTTCGATGACGCCGCCTTCGTCGACCGCCGGGGCCGGCTCAGCGAGGGGACAATCTGGAATCTGGCCTTCTGGGACGGCACGGCGGTGGTGTGGCCGGAGGCCGAGATGCTGATCGGGACCACGATGGCCATCGTTCGCCGCCAGCTGGATCTCCTTGGCATACCCCAGCGTGTCCAGGAGGTAACGCCCGCTGACCTGCCGCGGCTGGCCGGGGCCGTGGTGATGAACTCATGGACGCCGGGGGTGCCGGTACACCGGATCGGCACCGTGCCCATGCCTGAAGCGCCGTCGTTCCAAGAAGTGCTGCACCAGGCCTGGCACGCCGAGCCACGCACCGCACCGTGAGGCACCAACCCGCTTCGTGTCGGTCTCCACCGGGTGACAACGGGGCCTCAGAAATCGCCGGCGACGAGCTCCACCTCGAACCCGTCCGCGTCCTCCAAGTACGCGGCGTAGTGCTGACCGCCGCCTGCGTAGGGGTGACGTTCAGGGAACAACAGCGTCCAGCCGTGCGCGGGTGCCTGCTCGACCAGAGCGTCAAGCAGGATCTGGCTCTCGACGTGGAAGGCCAGGTGGTTCAGGCCAGGCCGCCAGCGATCATGACGCCCGTCAGTGAGGGCAGGAGACTGCTCCAGGACTATGTAGGCGGATCCCAGCCGCCAGCTACGGCCTTCAGGCCATTCCTGGAACAGCGTGTAGCCCATGACTTCCAGCAGCCATTGCCAACCGACCAGAGCTCGGCGCAGATCCGGCACCCACAGCTCGACGTGGTGCATCATCCCGGTCGTCGGCGGATCAGCCATGAGCGTTCCCTCCGTCATTCTCTGCCTGCGCCTGGTACCCCGTCTCAGCCATTCAGCACCACGACGTCCTCACCAGACGGTTCCTTCCCAGGATGCATACCCCCGCCACAAAGCCACTGCCGTAGCCGCTCGACCATTGCGCTCCGGCTAAGGGCAGCACCACCCCGGAAGGAACAGCCCCAAAACAAAAAAGGGGCCCCACCGGACCCCTCAAAACACCCACAACCGCCAGCCGAGCGGCGACCACAACCCCAACCAACCAACCACGAGGAAACAACCCCGAAAACGAAGAAAGGGCCACCCCCAAGGGGGCAGCCCTTCCTCACAAAAATTGTCCGGCGGCGTCCTACTCTCCCACACCCTCCCGAGTGCAGTACCATCGGCGCTGGAAGGCTTAACTACCGGGTTCGGAATGTAACCGGGTGTTTCCCAACCGCTATAACCGCCGTAACCCTATGAAACACACAACCAGCCACCCA
>NZ_BBYJ01000026.1 GCF_001528665.1 Microtetraspora malaysiensis | reverse complement strand
GCCAGGGCGTCGGCCATACGGCGGGGGCGGCTACGCAGGTCGGTGCTGTCGGTCTTCACCGCCAAAGGCTCCAGCCACGTCTTCAGCTGCATCTTCAACTCCGGGTCGAGCAGCCCGCTGACGCGGCCCATCCCATCCGCAGTCTCGGAGATCGTCAGGTGCTGGCGTTCGGTCTTGGCCGCCGCCCGCGCCAACCTCCCGCCCGGATCGATCGTCTCGATGATGGTCTGACCGGCGCGGGCCACGTCCTCCACCGTCGACGCCGACGCCTGCGCCAACTCCACCAGGATCGGCTCCGCCAGTTCGGTCTCGGCGTCATCCAAATGCCGGGTGGCGGACGCGATCGTCGCCGCATACCCGAACGACAGACGGCCCGAGGCGAACAGACCAGCGGTGCGGGGTAGGCGCGGCAGTTGCCGGGAGAGTGTGACACGTTCCCCGGCACGGGCGGCGCGTGACCCAGTGGCGGCTGCCAGCCACGCTCCGATCGACCGCCGCCCGAACAGATGGTGGCCTTTACCCGCTTCGGCTATCGGGAGGCGGGTAGCGATCGCGGCTTCGGCCAGATCGATCGCCCGTGCCAGGGCGACGATCTCCGCCATCGCCACCTCAACCTCGACCTCGGCACCAGCACCGGAACCGGCCCCAGCGCCAGCCTCAGCCCCAGCGCCGGCCACGGTCTCGCCCGACACCTTTGCCGCGGCCAGCCGCTCAGCACGAGCCAGTAAATCGATGACGTCGCGTCCGGCCAGTTTCAGGTCGGGCCAGTCCGCTACCCGGCTATCACCACCAGCACCATCCTGGCCGTCACCACCTGCAGCCGGGCCATCACCCTCGAAGCCCTGGCCAGCGCCCCGGTCATCAGCGCCCCGGCCATCGGCGGCAGCATCTCCACCGGCCCACCGGTCACCACGCCGACCCGAACCCTGTGCGTCTGTGTCCTGCGGGGCGCGGCCCGGACGCTGCTCATCCTCGCGAACGCGGCCCACGCCCAGCTGCGCCTCGCCCAAGCGGTGCCGGCCTTGCCCATCCGAGTCCCGTCGGCCCGAGCCGTTCCGCTGCCGATCATCCCGATCAGCACGCAGGAGACGGTTCGAGGACGGCTTGTCGTGGGTGGGGCGGCGGCCTTGCCAGATCCCGTCCCAGGCCGACAGGTCACCACGGTCGTGCCCGGGCCGCGGTAGCTCGTCCCGACCGGAAGGGGCACCGCCATCGCCTCTGAGGCGCTGCGACTCCTCCCCGCTGTCAGGCTTATGGTCTTCTGGCGCGTCCGGAAGGCCGAGCAGCCGACGTGCCCATGACTGTGCCGTCTCCGGCTCACCGCGCCGCCCACCCCGCCCATCAGAGCGCACCGTGTCGCCCGGCTTGCCGCGCCGCGCAGCTCGCCCCTCGGGGCGGGCCGGGTCGTGTGGGGCGGGATCAGGGGCTCCTTCGCGGCCGCCGAAACCGCGGCCGTCATCGGGGAGCCCGGCGCTGCAAGCGCGGTCGAGGAGCACCGCCCCGTAGGAGTCACCGGAGAAACGATCGGATCCGATGAACGGCGTGTGCCGCCTGGACCCGCGCCGCCGCCGCGGGGACGCGGAAGGCGCGTCAGACGGCCGGGACGGAGGAGCGTCCTCCGGTCCGCGCGACAACAGCACGCCACCCGAAAGCATCATCTCTGCGCACCTCCCCTCCCGGTCTGACGGTCGAGCCTCTGCGAGGATATCGTTCACACGTTCGATAGGCAACTCTAAGTAGTCATGCTTGTACTATTTGTGAGAGCTGTGCATGACATTCCGTTTGGCTGGTATTCGCGAGAGGCGGAGTGGCAGCATTCGTCAAGGCGCACGCGGGCCTCGCCGGACGAGGCCGAGGAAGGCGGTGACGGCGGAAGCAATGGCCGCGGACCGGAAGGGGCGGAGGGCGTCGACGTACGGCTCGGACGCGGGACTCGCTCGGCTCGGGTGCCCCACCGAAGAGCCCGCAAAGGGTGACAGGTACCAGAGCGGGGGCCCCTTCTAGTGACGGACTCCATAGGGTCGTTTTCATGGACAAGATGATCTTCCGGCCGACCGCTCGCGTACTGCTGATCGATCACCTGGACCGGCTTCTGCTCTATCGCGGCCTATTGCTCCAGGTCGAGAGCCCCCACTACGCGTGGTTCACCCCCGGGGGTGGTATCGAGCCTGGAGAAACCCCACAGCAGGCGGCGGCCCGGGAGCTGCGGGAAGAGCTTGGTCACGTGGTGACCCCTCAGGCCCTGGGAAGGGCGGTGGCGACGAGCTCAGGGACATGGTCCACGCACGGCGAGGTCTTTTCCGGACGTGACTCCTACTTCGTGCTACGCGTACACGACCTGAAGGTGGACACCTCCGGTATGGACGTGCAAGAACGTTCGGTGACCGATCGTTTCCACTGGTGGACGCTGTCGGAGCTGACGTCGGCGACCGAGCCGGTGGTGCCTGCGGGGCTCGCTCCGCTTTGGACGCGCCTCCTCGATGGACGCCCGTTGCGGGAGCCGGCTCTCTTGCCATGGCATCTACCAGGCGACCAGCGCCCTTGATCGGGCCATCCCTCGCCAGGGGTCGGGCGTGTGCCTAATACTCCAGCCGTAGATCGTGATCTTGTGAGTGGGGGCGCCGCTGATATGGCGCGGCCACCATTGACCATCTCGACGAGACCGGCCGCGCCATCGGCGGCGTCCATCCCTCTCTGCCTACTTGAGTCCACCGAGACGAAGGGCATCCTCGATCTCGCTGAGCTTCGCGGACGGCAGGACGCCCGCCTGCCCGATCAGGTCTTCCCTGGCCAGGGTGACCAGCCAAGTGCAAGGGATGAGGTCGGGACGTGGAAGTGCGACTCTCAGGACGCCTTCGAGAGGCAGTCCTTCGGGGGCACCTACTGCCACCTCAACGGCCACGCCGCTGAGATCGGTGCCCGCGGGAGCGACGACCTGCATCGCCAAGAAACCGGACGCCTCTTCTCCCGACAGCAGTACGACTGCCCGCTGCTCGTTGAAATCTGCCCACCAGACTTCGCCACGTCGCATGTGTCCTCCTGATACGGGACGGCGCGCCTGCGTCGCCCCTTCGACCGCCGCCTACTCCATGCACAGATCGTAATGTTGGCTGGTCAGGGCCGGTGAGAAGACGGCTGCGGCTACCGATGATCATCGTGAGCTGTGTGGACAAACGAAGATCATGCGGCCGCAGCTCACAGCGTAGACCCTGCCCGGTGGCAGGAGGCGTTCGAGGGTCTGATGGGCCGGATAGCGGCGAGGTTCGCGCGGGTAGAACCACGCCTTCGTGCGCGGGACTTCGTGCGCGGGCTGCTGGCGGACCTGCCGCGGAAGAACTGCTGGACAATCGCAGAGTGGGCCGGGGAGGCGAGTCCTGATGGCATGCAGCACCTGCTGGGCCGGGCCAAGTGGGATGCCGATGCGGTACGCGATGACGTACGGGAGTACGTGGTGGAGCATCTGCACGACCCAGATGCGGTCCTGGTCGTCGACGAGACCGGGGACGTGAAGAAGGGCACGCACACCGTCGGGGTGCAGCGCCAGTACACCGGCACCGCTGGCAGGATCGAGAACTCCCAGGTCGCCGTTTATCTCGTCTACGCGGGCCACCGCGGACACGCGGCAGTGGACCGCGAGCTGTACATTCCGCGCTCGTGGACATGCGACCCGGACCGCTGCCGGGCTGCGGGCCTGGACGAGGACACCGTCTTCGCGACCAAGCCGGAGCTAGCCGCCCGCATGATCGGCCGGTTCCTTGACTCCGGGCACCGCGCGGACTGGGTGGCGGGGGACGAGGTCTACGGCGGCAACCCGAAACTGCGGTCCGCGCTGAAAGAGCGCGGGGTCGCCTACGTGCTCGCCGTCGCCTGCTCCCACGAAGTCACCACCGCGGCCGGGAAGTTCCGAGCGGATGCCCTGGCCGCCAAGGTGCCCAAGCGGGCCTGGCAGAAGCTATCGGCAGGGGCCGGCGCCAAGGGGCACCGCTTCTACGACTGGGCCGTCATCAACCTGGCCGAACCCCGGCCCGGCAGCCAGATTCCACCCTTCGGTTCCGATCTTCGTGGTCCAGAATGCGAGGTTTCCCGGGACTCCACTGACACTCCCTGTCAGTGGACCGTCGATAACGTCCCGATCATGAATATTGATGTCGAAGAATTCGTCGACCGCTACGTGGCGGTGTGGAACGAGCCGGATCTTGAGCGGCGCCGCTTGGCGATTGCCGGGCTCTGGGCGGAGGACGCTGTGGAGTCCACCGATTCCGCCCAGTACCGGGGACACCGCGCCCTGCAGGAGCGGGTGACCCAGGCTTATGAGGAGCTGGTCGAGCAAGGCAGGTTCGTGTTCCGGGCTGCAGGAGACGCCGTCGGGCACCATGACGCCATCCGCTTCACCACCTACATGATCCCGGCGGGCGGCGGTGAGATCGCCTGGACCGGGTTCGTCTTCGTCCAGTTGGACGAAGACGGGCGGATCCTGCGGGACTACCAGTTCGGCGACCCGCCGGCCGCCGGAGTGGTCACGGGGAATCCGCCGGGGACCCAGACCGTGGTGGAGGAATTCCTGCGTCGCGGCGGGCAGGGAAACCCTGAGCAGATCGCCGAGATGTACGCGCCCAAGGTCGACTGGCGGGTCAGCTGGCCGATCGAGCACCACCCCGACGTGCCCTGGATCCGCCCCCGATCCACCTGCGCCGACGTCGCCGACCACCACCGCACCTTCAACGAGCACTGCCCACCTGCCGAGAGCCGGGTATCGATCGACCACCTGATCGTTGACGGAACCGACGCGGTACTGATCGGCACGAGCTCGCAGCTGGTGAAGCTGACCGGCAAACGGTTCGACATGACGTTCGCGCTGCGCCTCACCATCGAGCACGGCCTGATCACCCGACACCACATGTATGAGGACAGCCTCGCGGTCATAGAGGCGTTCAACCGGTCCTGACTCACCTTGGCCCGGGACACCCCGGGCCAAGGGCGGCAGATCGGGCAAGCATCCGACTGAGCAGCGAAGGCTGCCAGCTACTGGCGCCAGGGGCATCGGCGACCGGGGGTATGCAAAGTACGTAGAAGCAGGCTCACCGACAACAAGATCTGAACGACTCCCTCCGGAACCGTCCGACTCAACATGACGGGCCGCAGGTCAGCACGGACCTCCGCCAACTTCATTTGGACGGGATAAAGACCTCGCTGGCCCAGCGGCTTACCCTGCACGTCAACGAGCACTTGCCCCAAGCGGTCACGGTCCATGTGCGTTACCACGGCCGGTTCGCTTACGTCGAAGGACAGCTCACCAATGGCGGCAGCTGCCCCTGATGCGACTGCGCTACGGAGGCTCGGCCACCTCTTGGGGGCTGGCCATCCACGCCCCGAGCAAAGACCCCTACGAGGCCGCTCCCTGGTTCAGCGGCAGCCCGCAGAACGCCCTGAACCTGGTCTGCGACCTGTATGTCACCAGCATCGACACTTAAACGCCGACGCACGACCGGCCTCAGTCCGCCAACTCCCGAGGGACTTCCCGGCCGGACCACTAAGCGCCGGCGTCCCGCAAGCCCCCGAGCAGTCGCACTCGGGACCGCAAGGAGTCGTCAGGTATCGGAGCCCCGGGCGCCGCTCAGGTTGATTTCAGCTCCGTCGACCTACCCTCCTCCTGGCGGTCGGTGCGAGGGCCGGCCCCCACAGCGTTGCCGATCGACTCCGGGGGCGCGCACGCGGCGTTCGGGGCGTCCCACGGGGGTGCGCCTCCCGCGAACGGGGAGGGAACGTGAAGAAACTTCCGCAGATCACCCTGGCCTTCTGGGTCATGAAGATCGCGGCGACGACTCTGGGGGAGACAGGCGGTGACCTGCTCGCCCAGACATTGAACGTCGGCTATGCCGTCGGCTCGCTGATCCTCGTCGGGCTGTTCCTGATCAGCCTCGTGACGCAGTTGAGGGCGCGAGCGTTCCACCCGGTGCTCTATTGGACCGTGATCCTCTCGACGAGCACGGCCGGGACGACCATGTCTGACTTCATGAACCGCACCGTCGGGCTCGGCTACGCCAGGGGCGCCCTGATCCTGGTCACGGCGCTCGCCGCGGTGTTCGTCGTCTGGCGGTTCAGCGGCCAGCCGTTCCAGGTCGAGCGGATCAGCACGTTCAGGGGCGAGATGTTGTACTGGACCGCGATCCTGTTCTCGAACACGCTGGGCACCTCTCTCGGTGACTACCTGGCCGACGACTCCGGCCTCGGCTATTCGGGAGGGGCACTCCTGATCGGCGGCCTGCTGGCGTCGATCCTCGCCGCCAGATACTTCACCCGGACCTCCCGCACGCTGCTGTTCTGGACGGCGTTCGTTCTCACCCGCCCGCTCGGCGCCACGGTGGGCGACTTCTTCAGCAAGCCCGTCGTCAAGGGCGGTCTCGGATACGGGACGATCGGCTCCTCGCTGGTGCTCGTCGGCGTCCTGGCCGCGCTGATCCTCTACACGATGTGGCGGCAGCGGGCGGCGGCGCCGCTGTCGGACACGGAGCGGTCGATGGGCGCCCCCGGGTGACGACGGAGGGCTCGGCGCCTCGTGCCGCGAGGAGCCGGTGCTCGCGAGGCGTCGCCCGGAAGGACGCGAAGGACGCGAAGGGCCCGGAGAACGCGAGGGACCCGAAGGACGCTAGGGACGCGAAGGAACAGGTGGCGCAGGTCACCCCGCGGGCAGCCTGACCACGAACCGGGCGCCCTCCGCGGACGCGGCCAGGTGGATGTCGCCCCCGGCAGCCCGGGCCAGACGCCGGGCGAGGGCGAGCCCGAGCCCGGCGCCGTCGTGTCCGTCGGCGGGGTCCGCCCGCCGTCCCGGCTCGAAGACGGCCGGGCCGACGCCGGCCGGCACCCCGGGCCCGTCGTCGGCGACGGCCACCTCGGCGCCGCCGGGGACGCGGGCGCACTCGATCGTGACCGTCCGTACGGCGTAGCGGCGGGCGTTGTCCAGCAGCGGGGCCAGGATGCGCTCCGCGACGGGCGCGGCGACCCCGGCGGCCACGGCGTGGCCGCGGACGACCACGGGGGCCGCCTGCGGGTGCTCCTCGGCGGAGCGCCGGGCGAGGTCGTGCGCGAGGTCGAGCAACGCGCACCGCCCGGGGGTCGGCGCCGCGCGGGTGCGGGCCTCGGAGAGCAGGGTTTCGCAGATCTGCCACATTGTCGCCGCCGACGACGCGATCACCGCGTGGGAGGTCCGCTGCTCCGCCGCGGTGCGGGGCCGCGCGGCCAGCCAGTCGGTCTCCGCGACGATGCGGGCCAGCGGGGTGCGCAACTCGTGCGAGAGCTCGGCGGACTGCCGCTGTTCGTGGCGGAGAACGGCGGCCAGCCGGTCGAGCAGCTCGTCGAGGTTGGTGGCGAGCGAGGCGAGCTCCTCCGGGCGCCCCGCCACGCCGAACCGTTCGGCCGCTCCCCGCTCGCTCCAGCTCGCGGCCTGGGCGCTCATCTCGGCGACCGGCCGCAGGGCCCGGCTGACGATCGCCCGGGTGACCAGATACACCACGCCGAGAAAGAGCAGTCCGAGCACCGCTGAGCCGACAAGGGTCGCATGCGCCATGGTGCGGTACGGATCCAGGCCGACCGAGGCGACGACCGTCCCGACCTGCCGGCGGTGGTCCGATCGGGCCAGGACCGGCAGGGCGTAGAGCCGGGATACGTACGGGCCGACGGTCTCCACGAAGATCTCGCGGTGGTTCGCGAGCCGGTCGGCCTCGCGCTGGAGTCGCCGGGGCGCCGCGGGACGCTCGATGGCGCGGGCGCCCTGGTAGATCCAGATGCCGGTGTCCAGCGCCCGGTCGTCCGCGGGTTCGTGGATGACGATGGCGCCATCCGGCCGCGTCTCCAGGGTGGCCGCCACCGCCGCCGCCCGGGTCCGCAGCAGGTCGTCGGCCTGGGCCCCGAGGCGCGCGGACAGGGTGACGTTGAAGGCGCCGGCGAGCAGGCCCACCCAGACCGCCGTGGTGACCAGGGCGAGCAGGGCGAGCCGACCGCGAAGTGTGCACGGCAGCGGGACGCGCCGTGCCGGGATCGTCCGCGGCCATTTCATGCGAAGCGGTAACCCACGCCCCGCACGGTGTCGATGCCGAGCGGGCTGTTCACCTCACGCAGCTTGCGCCGTAGCCGCGCGAGGTACTGGTCCAGGGTGTTGTCGCTGACCTGGGCGCCCGTCGGCCAGGCCGCGCGCAGCAGCGCCCGCCGGCGTGTCACCGCCCCGGGGGAGGCCATCAGGCAGGCCAGCAGCCGGAACTCGGTGGGGGTGAGGGCGACCGGCACCCCGTCGACCTCCAGGAGATGCCGGGCCGGGTCGAGTCGCACCCCGCTGACCTCGACGGACAGCTCCCGTCCGGCCCGGCGGACGGCCGCGTGGATCCGGGCCGCGAGTTCGGCCAGGTGGAACGGCTTGCTCAGGTAGTCGTCGCCACCCGCCGAGAAGCCGGAGAGCCGGTCGGTCAGGTGGTCGCGCGCGGTAAGGAAGATCACAGGGGCGTCGACGCCCGTCGCCCGCATCGCCTGGCAGACGTCGCGACCATCGGAGTCAGGCAGGCCGATGTCGAGAACGACCGCGTCCACCCGGTCTCGGACGGCCCGCAGCGCCGCCGCCCCGTCGGCGGCGGTGAGCACCTCGAAGTGCTCCTCGTGCAGGCCGCGGGCGAGTGCGTCGCGAAGCCGGTGGTCGTCCTCGACGACCAGGACACGGTAGACCGTCACCCGGCCAGTATCACCTGCCTCCGCGGTGTTCGCCGGGCCGTTGTGGTGCGACTTTCCGGTCGCGTACAGGTGCGGGCGGCCGGACGCCGGAGCCCGGGCGGCTCACCGGCGAGGCCCGGAACCTCAGGTGCCGTCGTCCGCGCTCCCCGAACGCCGGTGATCCGCCGGGCGCCCGAGGCGACGCGACCCCCGGCCGAGACGGCGATCGACGCTGCCCCGCAGCGCGATGACGGCCGAGGTTCCGGCGGCGCCGGCCAGCAGCGCGCCGATCACGTCGGTGGGGTAGTGGACGCCGAGATACATGCGCGCGAACGCCTGCGCGGCCACCAAGACGGCGCCGACGGACACGACGAGGGGAAACCGGCGGGTGCCGGCGGCGAGGAAGGCCGCGGCGACGACCAGTGAGAGTGTCAGGGTGACGTGCCCGCTGGGAAAGCTGTCGTGACCGATCTCGTGAACGAGCTGGTCCGCCGCCGGCGGGCGCGGCCGGGCGATGATCTGCTTGAAGACCGAGCTGGTGGCCCAGCCGATCGCGACGATCAGCGTGACCAGCACGGCCGTACGGGCGCGTCCCATCAGGACGAGCGTGACCGCGAGCAGCACGACGATCGTGAGCCCGGCCACGGGGCCGAAGGCGACGTTGAGGACATCGGCGATCACCGTCAGAGCCGGGGTGCGCAGTGTCTCTATGGCCTCGTCGGCGCGCAGGTCGTGTTCGGTGACCAGCGGCGTACGCGCGGCGACCCCGAGCAGGCCGGTCGCGACGACGAGGACCGCCGGCATACGCAGACGCTTGATGAGCACGGAACTCCTTGGTCGCGGATCGAGCCGGAGACGCCTCACCCACGCCGTCACGACACCGCGCGGGCCGTCGGGACGGCTTCGTGGAAGGGTGCGCCCGGTGGAGAGCCGAAGCCTCTGATCAGGGCATAGGCGAGCATATGCCACGGCCGTCATGCGGCGAGGGAGCCGGGCACGCCGTTCGGCGATCGGGCCGCCGACCCGGTGCGGGGCCTCCTCGGCCGGCCGCCCCTGCGGCCGCCCCTACGGGGGACCCTGGCGTGGCTCGGCGAGGAGCCCGAGCCCTCCGCCTTCTCGCACATGCCCCTGAAGGGCTCGCCGCACACTTTCGGCGACCTCGACCCGGCAACCGCCTCCGAGATACTCACCGACCTCGAAGCGGTCATCGCCAAGTAACGGGGGCTGGGCTTGATCGATGAGACGGCCCCCGGGTGTCGTGCCGAATTCTGGCCGAATTCCGCACGGCACCCGGAGGCCGTCGCGGTTCGCCTCAGGCGCCCGGCCGGCCGCGCCGCTGCCAGAGGGTGTCGAGGGCGAGCGTCCCGCCTCCGCTGAAGCCGATCGCCACGGCCGCCACGGCGAGGGCGAGGACGAACTCGTAGCCGCCCTTGTCCACGGTGAAGCCGTTCCCGCCGTGGACGAAGGCGATCGCGCCGAGCATGTCGAGCGCGAGCAGGGTCCCGGCGACCGGCAGGGCGGCGCCGAGGATGAGGGCCGCGCCGCCGGCCAGCTCCAGCACGGTGACCGCCGGCGCCGCCAGGCCGGGCAAGGGGATTCCGATCTGCTCGAAGAACGCCGTGGTGCCGGGCAAGCCCATGGCCGTGAGCTTCTGCCAGCCGTGGACGAGGAAGATGACCCCGATGCCGACCCGGCCGATCAGCAGGGCGACGGGTCGAATCCGCGTGAGCATGGAAGTCCTTTCGTTCGAATTTGTACCAAACCTAGCGGCTGGTTCAAATTTGAACAAACCGTAGACTGGGGGAGTGACGGAACCCCCTTGGCTCAACGCGCGGGAGATGGACGCCTGGCTGGCCTACCTCACCGCGTCGCACCTGCTGGAACGCCGCATCGAGGAACAGCTCAAGGCCGACTCGGGTCTGACCCACTCGCAGTACGAGATCCTCACCCGGCTTTCATCCGCCCCGGGTCAGAGGATGCGGATGACCGAGCTGGCCCGCCTGGTGGTCGTCTCCAAGAGCGGGCTCACGTACCAGGTCGGCCAGCTCGAGAAGATCGGGCTGGTCGAGCGGGTCTCCTGCCCCTCGGACGAGCGGGGTGTCATGGCGGTGCTCACCGGTGAGGGTCTGCGCTGCCTGGAGAAGACCGCGCCGGGTCACCTGGCCGTCGTCCGCGCCTTCTTGATCGACCACTTCGGCCCGGACGAGCTGACGTCCATGACGCGGATCATGCGGAAGGTGGCGTCGGCGATGGGGGCCGCCGTGCCGCCTTCCGGGACATCCGTCGGACCTGGAGAGGGGTGAGTCGGCCGGGTGCGGCCGGCACGCCCCCGGTTCAATCGATGATCGCGGTGGCTTCGACCTCGACCAGATGGTCGGGCGCGTGCAGGGCCGCGACGCCCAGCAGCGTGGCCGGCGCTACCGGGGTGACCCCCAGCTTCGCGGCCGCCCGAGTGATCCCCTCCAGGAGCAGGGGCATCTTGTCGGGGGTCCAGTCGACGACATAGACGGTCAGTTTCGCCACGTCGTCGAAGGAGCCGCCGATCTCGGCCAGGGCGGTGCCGATGTTGAGGTAGCACTGCTCGACCTGGGCGGTGAGGTCGCCTTCGCCGACCGTGACCCCGTCGGCATCCCAGGCGACCTGCCCGGCGATGAAGACCAGCTTCGAGCCGGACGCGATCGACACCTGGTGGTAGACATCGATTTCCGGCAGCCCGCCGGGGTTCACCAGAGTGATGGTCATGCTGTCTGTCTCCTTGTCATGAGAAGTCCGTTTGTCAGGCGAAGCCCGTGGGCTCGTTTCCGCGGAACCGAGACGTGTGTGCTCTCTTGCGGTTACTCAGGAACTGTAGGAGAGTGTCCGCTGACATGGAAGAACGCACTTTTCAGTGACTGGGGAACCCAATGGTGACCAAGCAATTCGACGGCTCGCTCAACGACGCGGACCTGACGCGCGCGGACTCTTTGGCGCGGGAGATCTTCTCGGATGTCGCCAACAAGTGGGCGTTCCTGATCATCGAGTCCATCGGTGAACACACCCTGCGTTTCAGTGAGTTGCGTAACGAGATCGAGGGCATCAGCCACAAGATGCTCACCCAGAATCTGCGCATGCTGGAGCGCAACGGTCTGGTCGAGCGGAGTGTGTACGCCACCGTGCCGCCGCGGGTCGAGTACACGCTCACCGAGCCGGGCCGGGCTCTGCGCGCGACCGTCGATGGAATGTGCGCCTGGACCCAGCAGTACCTCGGCCACATCGAGGCCTCCCGCCGCCGCTTCGACGCCTGACGGACGGAGTGCTCGTACGCGAAGCCGGCGCCGCCGCCCGCGCCTTCGTCGTCGTTGTCGCCGACCACGTGCGGGCCCGCGGCTACGCCCCCGCTGAGCAGAGGCGGCAGGCGGGTCCTCACCGCGCGTCCGAGCGGTGACCGCTTGTCCCGGGGAGCCGCTAGCCTGGACTTTGGTATACCAGTAACTCGCGCAGGCGTCGCTGCCATCGCCCCGGGAACGCGGAGAGGGCTTCCGCCACTCGGGGCAACGGCGGACCGGCCCCGTACGCCCGAGTCGCCCACCCTCGCGCCCTGGGAGAGCCCCGTATGCAGAGCAGCCGTTCCCACCCCTCGGTGTTGGCCGATGTCACGCTCCCGGACGGCCGGCGGGCCGACGTGTCCCTCCGCGACGGTCTCATCGCGTCCATCCGCGAACGCGCCTCGGACGGCGGGGCGCCCGTCGAAGACGTCCGGGCGGCCGGAGACGTCGGCGACGACCGCGTGGACCTGGGCGGCGCGCTGCTGCTCCCCGCCTTCGTGGACGGCCACTCCCACCTGGACAAGACGTTCCTCGGAGCGCCCTGGCAGCCGCACGTCCCAGGCGGCACGATCCGCGAGCGGGTCGACGCCGAGCTCCAGACGCGCCGGACACTCACCGTCCCGGTCGCCGAACGCGCCCTGCGGCTGGCCCATCGCATGGTGGGGCACGGCACCGGTCACACCCGGTCCCACGTCGACGTCGACCCCGAGGCCGGCCTGGCGAACCTGCACGCGGTGCTTGAGGTCCGCGAGCGCGTCCGCGACCTGATGACCGTACAGATCGTCGCGTTTCCGCAGAGCGGCGTGATCACCGCGCCCGGCGTGCCCGACCTGCTGGACGCGGCGCTGCGCGAAGGCGCCGACCTCGTCGGCGGCCTCGACCCGCACGGCTTCGACGGCGACGTGGACGGGCAGCTCGACGTCGTCTTCGGGCTCGCCGAGCGGCACGGCGTCGGCGTCGACATCCACCTGCATGATCCGGGCGAGATCGGGGCCGGGCAGCTGCGGGACATCGCCGCCCGCACCGCCGCGCTCGGACTGCGCGGCCGGGTGACGGTGAGCCACGCCTACTGCCTGGGCGAGGTCGCCGACGTCACGCTCGCCCGGACGGCGTCCGCGCTCGCGGCCGCGGGGGTGTCCATCCTCACCAACGGCCCAGCCGGGCCGATGCCGCCCGTCCTGCGACTGCGCGAGGCGGGTGTCCGCGTCTTCGCCGGCTCCGACAACATCCGCGACGCGTGGTGGCCGTACGGCACGGGCGACATGCTCGAACGGGCGACGATCATCGGTCTGCGCGACGATCTGATGACCGACGACGAGTTGCGCGTCGCGGCCTCGCTCGTCACCACGGAGGCCGCCGCCGCTCTGGGCCTGGACCGCTACGGGCTGGAGCCCGGCAGCCGCGCCGACCTCGTCGCCGTCGCGGCGGCGAGCGTCGCCGAGGCGGTGGCCGCGCACCCCCGGCGCCTGATGGTGATGCACGCCGGGCGTGTCGTGGCGACCGACGGCTGCCCGGTGGCGGGACTGCCCGCCCCCGAGCCCGGCGTCCAACGGGCCTGGTAGCCCGCGATGCCTTCGCTGACCGACGGGCGCGGCTCCGTCGTGCCCTCCCGGCCTTCCCGCGGCCGGGCTCGCGGTACCCGCGCGCTGAGCGTCAAGGCCGCGGCCGCCGGTGGCGGGTCAGTGCGCTCCGGCGGCGCGGAGCAGGCCGGCCACCGCGGTCTGCCCCTTGGCGACGGCGTGGCCGAGCGGGGTGACGCCGTCGCGGTCGGCGAGGTCGACGTCGGCGCCCGCGGCGACGAGCATCCGGACGATCTCCTGGTAGGGCGGGCCGCCGTCGCCGAGGATGACGGCCTCCAGCAGGCCGGTCCAGCCGAGGTCGTTGACGTGGTCGACGTCGATTCCGGTCTTCAGCACCTCGCGGACGTAGTCCACGTGCCCGCGCTCGCAGGCGGGGATGAGGGAGACGCCTCCGTAGCGGTTGCGTACGGTCAGGTCGGGGCCGGCGGGCAGGAGGGCGTTCAGCATCGCGACGCTTCCGGTGACGCCGGTGACCAGCCAGGGCGTGTCGCGCCGGGAGTCCTGCGCGTTCGGGTTCGCGCCGGCCGCGACCAGCACCTCGGCGACCTCGACGTGGTCGGCCGCCGCGGCGAGCAGCAGGGCGGTACGGCGGAGCCTGTCGCGGGCCTCGATGTCGGCCCCGGACGCGAGCGCGTCCCGGACGCCCGCGGCGTCACCGCGCGCGGCGCGCGCCAGCAGTTCCTCGTTGAGCACACTCTCTCCTTTCACCGTGCGGCCGCCGCAGGCCGCGAGCAGCAGACTGAGCGCGGAGACCAGGATCGCCCGGCGCTTCATCCATATCGTCCTTCCGTGCTCTCGCCACCGGACGCGGCGCCGGAAATCCGGCGCCGTCCGGCGCTTCAACGGTGTCATGCGTGACCGCTCATTCTCGCGCCGGCCGTCCGTGGCGGACTTCTCAGCGGAGTCGGCCGGCGACGGCCTTGAGACCCGCCTGGGCGATGGCCTCGTCGATGTCGCCGCTCGGCGCCCCGCCGACGCCGACGCCCGCGATGGGGGCGCCCTCGGAGGTGACGGGAACGCCGCCGCCGAGGAAGAGGGTGCCCGGGATGTCGGCGATGGACGGGCCCCCGCCGGTCACGCCCTTGCCGAGCTCGCTGGTCGTCCTGCCGAAGGAGACCGCGGTGAAGGCCTTGCGCCGGGCCGACTCCTCGGTCTGCGGGCCCGCGCCGTCGCCCTTCAGCACGAGCCGGGTCGCGCCGGATCGGTCGACGATCACCACGGTCACGCGCTGCTTCTGCTTGGCGGCCTCCTTCATCGCGGCGTCGGCGATCGTCAGGGCGGCGTCGGCGGAGAGCGCGCCGGTCTGCACGACGGCCTGCGCGGCGCGGCCGTTCTCCGCGGGGGCGGCCTGGGCGGGTGCCGCGCCGAAGGCGCCGGCGATGAGGGCGAGCCCCGAGAGCGTGCCGGCGATCAGGCGGGTGCGAGGGGAGGCAGTCATCGTTTCTCCAGTTCAGCGTGGTGAGGTCGGGCGCACTCAAGGCTTCCAGGGGAGCGGCCGCGGAGCATCGCGAGCATGGGCGATTCCCGGGGGCCGGGCGGTTGAGACGGCGGTCAACCGATCGGTTGACGCGCCGCCGTACGGGCGGGGCGGACCCTCGGCAGCGGACAGCGTCGGAACAAACCGGACAACCGGACAAGGAGCGCGATGAGGGAGCGTGGCTGGCTGAACTGGGCGATGCATGCGGGGTTCTACCTGCTGCTCGCCGCCTCCGCCCTGCGGCTGGTGACCCGGCACGACATGGGACCGCGTACGGTCGCCTCGCTGGCCGTCGCCGGCCTGCTCGCCCTGGCCTACGCGCTCGGGGTCGTCCTCTGGAGCCGCCTCGGGCGCAGGCGCCTCGTCTGGCTGGGAGGGGTGGCGGCGGTCTGGCTCGCGCTCGTGGTGCTCGCGCCGTCGTTCAGCTGGTGCGCGGTACCGCTGCTCTTTCTGTGTCTGCGGTCGCTGAACGCGCGCGGCTTCGCGGTGGCCGCGGCCGCCCTCACGCTGGTCGTGATCGCGGCCCAGCTCGAGATCGCCCGGGAGGTGGACCTCAGCCTGGTCCTCGCGCCGATCGGCGTCGCCGCCATGACGGTGGTGATCTTCTGGGAGCTCCAGCGCGAGAGCGCCGCCCGGCAGCTCCTCATCGACGACCTGATCAGCACCCGGGGGACGCTGGCCGACTCCCGGCACCGTACCGGCATGCTGGAGGAGCGCGAGCGGTTGGCCAGGGAGATCCACGACACCCTCGCGCAAGGGCTGACCAGCATGGGCATCCTCCTCCAGGCCGCCGACCGCGTGTGGGCGTCCGACCCCGAGCTGGCCCGCGCCCACGTACGGCGGGCGGCCGCGGCCGCCGAGGAGAACCTCGACGAGGCCCGGCGGTTCGTCCGCGACCTCCGGCCCCCGGGCCTGGTGGACGTCTCGCTGCCCGAGGCGCTCGCCCGGCTCTGCGCGAGCGCCGGCGACGCCGCCGGGCCGCGGGTCCGCTTCCGCCGGGAAGGCGCGCAGTACGCGCTGGAGCCGGACGTGCAGGCGGCGCTGTTCCGGGTGGCACAGGGGGTGCTGGCCAACGTCCGCGACCACTCGCGCGCCGGCACGGCCACGGTGACCCTGTCCTACCTCGACGGCGAGGTCACGCTGGACGTCTTCGACGACGGCGTCGGCTTCGCCGCGCCGACCCCCGCGCCGGGCCGGGGATACGGGCTGCGGGCGATGCGCGACAGGCTGGCGGAGGTGAACGGCGTCCTGGTCGTCGAAAGCGTCCCCGGCGAGGGCACGGCGGTCGCGGCCACGGTCCCCACCGAGTGCCCGCGCAGCGTACGAACAGGCGTCACGGACGGCGCGACGAGCCGGGGGGAGACGCGATGAGGCTGTTCCTGGTGGACGACCACCCGGTGGTCCGGGCGGGGCTGGCGGCGCTGCTCGGCGGCGAGGACGACATGGAGATCGTCGGCGCGGCCGCCGACGGAGGCGAGGCGCTGCGCGGCATCGCGGCGCGGAAGCCGGACGTCGTGCTCATGGACCTGCAACTCGGTGACGGCGTCGACGGCGTCGAGGTCACCCGGCGGATCCGGGAGCTGCCCTCGCCGCCGCGGGTCCTGGTGCTGACGACGTACGAGAGCGACGCGGACATCATGCGGGCCGTCGACGCGGGGGCCACCGGCTATCTGCTCAAGGCGTGCCCGCCCGAGGAACTGTTCCAGGCCATCAGGGCCGCGGCCAGGGGTGAGACGGTGCTGTCCGCCAAGGTGGCGACCCGGATGATGAACCGGATGCGCGACCCGGGCTCGGCGCTGAGCGCCCGTGAGGTCGAGATCCTGGAGCTGCTGGCCGGCGGCGCGGGCAACCGGGAGATCGCCCGGCGGCTCTTCATCACCGAGGCGACGGTCAAGACCCACCTGGTGCACATCTACCGCAAGCTCGGCGTGGACACGCGTACCGCCGCCGTCACCGCCGCGGTCGAGCGACGCCTGATCAGGCTCCACTGACCAGGCTCCACTGCCAGGCGTCCCGCGACGACGCGACGACCTCCGGACTCCCCGGGGGCGCTCCGGGCGGGCTCGGACGACCCAGGATGCGATACTGGTATACCAAAAACTTTCGAGGGAGATCGCGATGACGAACCACACCGCCGATGCCGGCCCCCGTACCGTCGCCGGTGCCTCCGCCACCGTCTTCCGCGACGTACGCCCCTTCGGCGGGCCCGCCGTCGACCTGATCGCCGTGGACGGTGTGCTGGCGGACGCCGTCCCGGACGGCGCCGTGGTCGAGTACGTCGACGGGGGCGGACGGCTGGCCCTGCCCACGCTGGTGGACACGCACATCCACCCCGACAAGACGGCCTGGGGCGAGCCCTGGCACAGCCGCCGGCCGGCCCGCGGCATCGCCGAGTACGTGGCCGGGGATGTGGAGCTGCACCGCGCCCTGCCCACCCCGGTCGCCGAGCGCGCGCGGCGGCTGATGGCGCACGCCGCCGCGCAGGGCACGCGCGCGATGCGCGCCCACGCCGACGTGGCGCCCGCGTACGGGCTGAAGGGCGTCCTCGGCGTGGCCGAGGCGCGCGAGAAGCTGCGCGGCGTCCTCGACGTGCAACTCGTGGCGTTCCCGCAGCACGGCGTGGAGCGGGCGCCCGGCGCCGCCGAACTGCTGGAGGAGGCGGCCGCCGGCGGCCTCATCGACGCGGTGGGCGGGATCGACCCCGCGGGCTTCGACTCAGGCGACGGCACGTCCGGGGAGAACCGGCAGCTCGACCTCGTCTTCGGGATCGCCGAACGGCACGGGCTGGCGGTCGACATCCACCTGCACGACGTCGGGGAGCGAGGCCTCGGCCCGCTGCGCGACATCGCCGCGCGGACCGAGGCGCTCGGCCTGCGGGGGAAGGTCACGATCAGCCACGCCTTCGCGGTCGCCGCCCTCTCCGGACGGGAGCTGGACGCGACGGCGGACCTGCTGGCCTCGGCGGACATCGCGCTCACCACGGTCGCGCCGTCGGCGAAGACCGTGCTGCCCTTCCGGCGGCTGGCCGAGCGCGGCGTGCGGGTCGGTCTCGGCTCGGACGGCGTACGCGACAACTGGAGCCCGTACGGCAACGCGGACATGCTCCACCGCGTCTGGCTGCTGGGGTGGACCCGTGGCGTGCGCCTCGACGAGGAGCTGGAGGCGTGCTTCCGGCTGGCGGCGGACGGCGGCGCCGAGCTGCTCGGGCTGCCGAAGGCGGATCTGCGACCGGGGGCGCCCGCCGACTTCATGCTGGTCGAGGGCGAGTGCCTGCCACAGGTCGTGATCGACCTGCCGCGCCGCGACGTGGTGGTCCGGGCGGGACGCGTTGTGGCCCGCGACGGCCGGCTCGTCTGAGTGCCCGCGAACGGAGGCGCCGCCGGCCCGGGTGGCGCCTCCCGTCGTCACGGTTTGGGGCCGCGCCGCCGGGTTCGGGTGGCCGTGATCGGGTTGAAGCGCGGATCGCTCCATTCCTCGGCCATGCGCATCGACAGCTCGCGGCCCGCGGCGGCGTGCGCGCGGGCGAGCGTGCCGGCCTTCTCTGAGTCGCGCGCGGCGATCGCCTCGAACAGCTGGGCGTGCTCGGCGCACTGCCGGCCGGGGTCGCGCACGGAGGTCAGGCGGAAGAGCCAGCGCAGCTTGGTGGCGAGCGGATCCATGATCGACTGGAGGAGCGCGTTGCCGGAGGCGTTGACGACCTCGGTGTGAAAGGTGGCGTTGGCGAGGGCCAGGCCGCGCTCGTCTCCGCGCGCCCGCGCGTCCTCCGCCGCCCGCAGGGGTTCGCGCAGGCGGGACAGGATGCTCTCGTCGGCACGTTCGGCGGCACGGCGGGCGGCCAGTTCTTCGAGGTATTCGCGGATGTCGAACAGGTCGGAGACGTCGGCCGGGGTGAAGGGGCTGACCAGCGCCCCCTGGCGGGGGACGAGGATGACGAGCCCCTCGTCGTGCAGCCGCCGCAGCGCCTCGCGCAGGGGGATGCGTGAGATGCCGAGCTCGGCGGCCACATCGCGTTCGACGATCCGGCGGCCGGGGTGCCACCCGCCCTCGACGATCCGCTCGCGTATCGCCTCGTAGGCGAGGTCGCGCAAAGAGCCGGGAGCGGGTGTGGGCTGGTTCATCTCCCGGCAGATTGTGCCCGCGCCGAAGGTATACCGCAAGGTAGTGGCCTACCAGCTGCGTCGACGGCGCACCCGAGACGGGGCTGCCGGACGTGCCGCCGGCGCAGGTGGTGGACCGCTCAATCGCTTTTCGGGCGGTGCCTCCCGACGTCCGCCCCCGGGTGATCCGCGGCCCATCGAGCGGGGTGGCGGCCGGAGCGGGCACCTGACTCGACCTTCCCAAGGCATCAGGGAGGGCTCGTTTGGTTTGACATGTTACGACAAATCCAGAAAAGTAGATGCAACTTCATGCCTGGGGTCGACCGGAAAGGGGGACGTCGTGGACCCGCTGACCGTGCACAAGGCACTGGCCAACCCCGCACGCCTGCAGTTCCTGCGCTGGCTGAAGACGCCTGCGGAGTACTTCGACGAGAGCGCCTACCTCCGGCAGGGCCTGGGATTCCACATCGGGGTCTGCGTCGGTGACATCCAGGCCCGGTCCGGCCTCTCCCAGTCCGTGGTCTCCGGCTACCTGCAGACGCTCAAGGATGCCGGGCTGCTGGAGTCCGAGCGGATCGGTAAGTGGACGTACTACCGGCGCAACGAGCAGGCCATCGCCGCCTACGCCGCGTACGTCCGCGACGAGCTCTGACCCCGGGGCGCCCCCGGGCCGGGGGCGCACCTGCGGCGCCCCCGCCTGATTGCGGCGGTGTCGCACGGCATCCTCACGCCGATTCATTTCTACAAAAACAGATACGTAGATCCATGGGGTCGCGTCACACGAAAGCTGATCATGAGAAGAAGTTCGTTGTCCCTCCTGACGCTCGCCCTGGGCGTGTTCGGCATCATCACGACCGAGATGGGCATCGTCGGAGTGCTTCCCCAGATCGCGGCCAGGCTGGACGTCAGCACGTCCATGGCGGGGTTGCTCGTCGGCTCCTTCGCGTTCGTCGTCGCCGCCTTCGGCCCCTTCATGACACTCGCGGCGTCCCGCATCGACCGCAGGACCGTACTGGCGGCGACCATGGCCGTCTTCGCCGTCTCGAATGCCGTCTACGCGCTGACCGCGTACTTCGAGGTGATGCTCGCCTTCCGCATCATCCCCGCGCTCCTCCACCCGGTCTTCTTCTCGGTCGCGCTGGCGGCGGCCGTCCGGCTGGCCCCGGCCTCGGACCCGGCCCGCGCGGCCGCGCGCGTCTTCGCCGGAGTCACCGTCGGCTTCGCCTTCGGCGTCCCCGTGACGTCCTACCTGGCCGGGCACGTCACCCTTCAGGCCGCGTTCTGGTTCGGCGCGGCCGTCAGCCTGGTCGCGTTCATCGGCATCCTGTGCTTCCTTCCCGCGATGCCCGCCGACGAGCGGATCTCCTACCGTGCTCAGCTGGGTGTGCTGCGCAGCCCCGGGATGTGGCTGTCGATCCTGTCCGTCATCTGCGTGTTCGCGGCGATGTTCTCGGTGTACGGCTACTTCGCCGAATACCTGGGCGCCGTCACGGCGATGAACGAGTCGTGGGTCAGCGCGATGCTGCTGGTGTTCGGCATCGTGATGATCTTCGGCAACTTCGCCTTCGCGGCGCTGCTGCGGTCCGGCGTCGTCCGTACCGTGCTCGCCTATCCCGTCCTTTGCCTCGCCGTTTTCGCCCTGGTGTTCGCCCTCGGCCCGCGCTTCGCGCCGATGATCGCGGTTGTCGCGCTTTGGGCGGCCGTCCACTCCGGAGGCCTCATCGTGTGCCAGACCTGGCTGGGCCGCGACGCGCGCGACGCCCCCGAGTTCGGCAACGCCCTGTTCGTCTCGTTCTCCAACCTGGGCATCACCGTGGGCACCGGGGTCGGAGGCTGGACCCTGGCCGCCTTCGGTACCCGCCTCCTTCCTTGGACCGGCGCCGCGTTCGCCCTCGCCGCCGGGGCGGCCATCCTCGCGCGTCTGGCGTTGGCCAAGCGCACCCAGGTGCGTGCCGGGGCCGAGAGCACGGAACCTGCGCCGGCCTGGTGACGACCTGCCGCCCGCCGCCCACCGGCCTGGCGTAGTCGCCGGACATCGAGGAGAACCCGCCCGCGCGGCGGGAGGAGTGTCGGGCCGCGCGCTCTAGCACCACGCGCTCGCGCCGCGACAGCCGCCCGTCCAGTGCCAGAAGCACCAGGTCGGCGACGTCCTCGGGGCGGTACCGCCGATCCAGCGACCCGTGCAGCTCGGCCAGGATCTCCCGCCGCCTCTGGTCGCCGTCCTCGTCCGTACGGAACGTCATGCGCGCCATGATCCCGGCTCGTACGGTGCGACTTCGACTGGTTTGGTGGGGAACGCCGAGGCTTCCCCCCGCTCGCCGACGTCGGTGATGGGGGAGTGGTGTCGTCTTGGACCACAATGACAGCTTCCGCGAGTTCATGCGCAGAGGGGATGCAGAGCATGGCATACGATCCGGAGCTCGCCGACCGCGTCCGCGAGGCGTTGTCCGAGGAGGCCGACGTGCGCGAGGTGAAGATGTTCGGCGGCCTCGCCTTCATGGTGAACGGCAAGCTGGCGGTCGGCGCCGACAGCCATGGCCGGCTCAAGCTCCGATGCGATTCCGACCGGGTCGAGGAGCTGCTCCGGCGCGAGGGGGCGTTCTGGCCCGAGATGCGCGGCCGGAGAATGAGTAAGGGCTGGCTGGTCGTCGACGCCGGCGGCACCGAGTCCGACGAAGCCTTCGACTCGTGGATCCGGGAAGCCCTCGACTACAACGAGAAGGAGGCCGCGGGTGAGTGACGCCAGGGAAGACGCCGCGTTCGACGGCTCCCCGCCGGAGTTCGACGATCTCGGCCGGGCCGTCTCCGTCCCCACGCGGGTACGGCGGGTGGTCTCCCTTGTCCCCTCGCTGACCGAGGCCGTCGCGGCCACCCGGCGGGAGGTGCTCGTCGGGGCCACCGACTGGTGCAGCCATCCCGCCGACCTCGACGTCATGAGGGTCCGCGGGACCAAGAACCCCGACCTCGCCGTGATCACATCGCTTCGCCCGGACATCGTGCTGGCCAACTTCGAGGAGAACCGGCACGTCGACCTCGAGGCGCTGCGCGGCGCGGGCGTCCCGGTCTGGACGACCGCGATCCGCACCGTGGACGAGGCGCTGACCTCGTTGGAGCGCATGCTCACCCTGGCCTGCCGGCTTCCCCGCCCCGCCTGGCTGGAGGAGGCGGCGCGGGCATGGGCCGCGCCGGCGCCGACCCTCCGGCGGCGTGCCGTCATCCCCGTGTGGCGGCGTCCCTGGATGGTCGTCGGCCGAGACACCTTCACCGGAGACGTGCTGGAGCGGCTGGGGATCGACAACGTCTTCGCCTCGCATCCGGAGCGGTATCCGAAGATCCCCCTCGCCGACATCATGGCCGCGCGGCCCGAGCTGGCCGTCCTGCCCGACGAGCCGTACCGCTTCACCGCGGACGACGGGCCGGAGAGCTTCCCCGGCGTCGACGCGGCCCTGGTCAGCGGCCGTCATCTCACCTGGTACGGCCCCTCGATGGCCGACGCGCGGCGTGTCCTCGCGGACCAGCTGGGGCTTCCGCTCACCGGCGCCTGATCCGCGCGCCCTGCTGTGGGGATGTCATGAGCGGCGAGGAACCTCGCCGACCAATGGCTTGACCGTGTAACCGGCGGCACGCACGGCGAATGCGCCGGGGGCGAGGAGAACGAGGACGCGGGAGATCACGCGACTACGTGTCGTCGCCCGCCTCACCTGCGAGGGCCGCGCGGAGTTGAGCCACCGACGGGGCACCGGAGACGCCTCCGGCGTCGCGGTACAGGCGACATGCGAGTCCTGCGGGTTGCCCCGGCCGGGCGAATGGGTCACGCCCGTTGACCAGGATCGTGGGCGAACCGCGCATGCCGAGTTCCTGCGCCTGGCGGTGATCGGTCACGACGTGGCGGGCGACGTGGATCTCCGGACGCCCGGACAGCGCCTCGGCCAGGCGTTCCTCTATCAGGGGCAGATTGGGGCAGCCGGGGACCGTCAGCAGCATCACGTCCATGACGTGACCCTAGCTGCCCGGGGGGGACCGGCTGGTCGTGCGGCGCACGCCCGACGCTGCCGCCGCGGCACGTCGGCGGACGTGCTTCAGCTCGCCGGACTGGAGACGGCCCGCCTCACCGCGGGCCGGGTGCCGGCATCAGAGAAGGCCGGCGTCGCGCACCTTCATCGCGACGCGGACGCGGTTGTCGGTGCCCAGCTTGGCGAAGATCCGCGTGATGTTGGCCTTCACGGTGGCGACGCTCATGTAGAGACGCTCGGCGATCTCCGCGTTCGAGCTGCCCCGTGCCACTTCGACGGCGACCTCGCGTTCGCGTTCGGTGAGCCTGGCCAGCTCCCGGCGTGCCTCCGGCCGGTCCGGCTCGTGTCTGCCGGTGGCCGCGTCGATCACCTGGTGCATGACGCTCGGGGACAGCACCGGCTCACCCTTCGCCGCCGCCCGGACCGCCTCGATCATCTTCGGGGGAGGGGTGTCCTTCAGCAGGAAGCCGCAGGCTCCGAGCCGCAGGGCGCGCAGCACCATGTCGTCGGCGTCGAAGGTGGTGAGCACGAGGACCCGGGGCGGGTCCGGCTCGGCCATCAGCGATTCGGTGGTGGCCAGACCGTCCTGGATCGGCATCCTGATGTCCATCACCACCACATCCGGCCGCACGTCACGGATCAGCGCCATCGCCTGCCGTCCGTCCCCGGCCTCGCCGACGATCTCCAGGTCGGGGTCCCCGCCGAAGATGAGGCGCAGCCCGGTGCGCACCATCGGGTCGTCGTCCACGATCATCAGTCGGATCACGGCGTCATACCTCCCACGGCAGCCGTACGTCGAGCACGAAGCGTCCGTCCCGGACGGCATGGCTGATGGTGCCTCCGGCCATCTGGGCCCGTTCCGCCAGCCCGACCAGGCCCAGCCTGCTTCCGGGGCCCGCCGACGTCCCCGGTGGCACCGGATTGCTCACCCGGATGTGCAGGCCGCGCCCCGGCCGCCCGTGCAGCCGGGCCGTCACGGGGCTGCCCGGCGCGTGCTTGCGCGCGTTGGTCAGGGCCTCCTGCACGATCCGGTACGCGTGCCGGGCGGTGGGGGCCGGCAGCAGGTCGGCGTCGCGGACGCCGTCGTCCACCTCGACGTGCTGCCCGGCGGCGCGTACCTCGTCGAACAGGTCGCCCACCCGGGACAGGGTCGGCTGCGGCGCCTCCACGGCGCTGTCGCGCCGGAGCGCGCCGAGCACGGCCCGCAGTTCGTTCAACGACTGGTGCGCGTTCTCCTGAATCGCCAGCGCGATCCTGCGGGTCTCCTCGGGGCCGAGGTCCGTCCGGTACGCCAGGCCGCCCGCGAGCATCGACAGCAGTGAGACGCGGTGGGCCAGGACGTCGTGCATCTCCTGCGCGATCTTGGCCCGTTCCGCGAACCTGGCCTGCTCGATCCGGTGGAGCTGCTCGCGCTCCGCCGCCAGCGCCGCCTCCCGCTGCGATGCGGCGAGATCGCGCCGTCCGCGCAGGTACAGGCCGAAGACCGTCAGCCCGCCGAGGAGGACGGTCCCGGTCGTCACGGAGACGACGGCCGCCTGGCCGATGCCGTACCAGGCGGCCTGCCCCGCCAGGCACAGCCACGAGACGGCGGCGGCCAGGACGATCTGGCGCGGGCGCCGGTGCGTGCACAGGGACACGTACGCGACCTGGGCCGGGCCGGCCGCCGTGGTCGAGAACACGGTGAGCAGGGCGGTCGCCAGCGCGACCGGCAAGGGCCGGTGTCGTCGCCGGCGCATCAGGACCAGCCCGGCCACTCCCATCGCCACGTCGGCCGCGGCCGGCAGGAGCCGGTCGGGCTCCCGGAGGACGAGCCAGGCCAGGATGACGCCGTAGAACAGCATCGGGACCACGGCGCAGAGATAGCGCAGCGCGACATCCGTCCGGTCCAGGGGTGGCTGGTCGTCCGTACGGTCATGCACGCGCCACAGCCTATGAAGCCCGGGGGCCGGCGCGTCAGCGACCATGGTCGACATCACCATGGCCGCAGGTCGAGATCGGCGCGGTCGGAACCGGCCTCGGGGACGGGGAGGGCACGCCCCGGGGCCGATGACGGGTGACGCCCTCTCCGCTGGACTGGACGGGTGATCGAGTTCAACCATGTCAGCAAGGTCTACAAAGAGGTGAAGGCGCTCGACGACGTGTCCTTCACCGTTGGGGCGGGCAGCGTCACCGCCTTCCTCGGCCCCAACGGCGCCGGAAAGTCGACGGCGCTGCGCATCCTGGTCGGGCTGTCCCGTGCGACATCGGGATCGGCCACCGTGTTCGGCCGCGCCTACGCCGAGCTGGACGGCCCGGCCCATCGGGTGGGCACGATGTTCGCCCCGAACGCGTACCACCCGGGACGCACCGGGCGGGAATCCCTCACTCTGGGTGCGATGACGCTCGGCCTGCCCAGGCGGCGGGTCGACGAGGTCCTCGACCTGGTCGGGCTGACGCACCGGGAGAGCCGGCGCGTCGTCAAGGGCTACTCCCTGGGCATGCGGCAACGGCTCGGCGTCGCGCACGCCCTCCTCGGCCGGCCCGGCGTGCTGGTCCTGGACGAACCCGGCAACGGACTGGACCCCCAGGGCATGCGATGGATGCGCGGGCTGCTCCGCGGCCTCGCCGACTCCGGATGCGCGGTGCTCCTCAGCTCCCATCTGCTGCACGAGGCCGAGGAGGTCGCCGACCGGGTCGTGGTCGTCGGCCGCGGCCGGGTGCTCGCCCAGGGCACGATGGACGAGCTGAACCGGGGCCGGACCCTGGAGCAGACCTTCTTCGACCTGACCGCCGGCGCCGACCGGAGCGTGGCATGAGCGAGCACATGGTCCCTGTCACCGAGGGCGGCGGCGCGCCGGTCGCGGCCGGGGCGCGGGCCCCGTTCCGGCGCCTCGTGGCCGTGGAGGCGCGCAAGCTCGTCGACACCCGCAGCGGCCTGATCCTCGCCGCACTCCTGGTCGGCCTGACGGTGGCGTCGGTTGTGGCGCGCGGCGTCGTCGTCGGTCCCCGCGCGCTCACCGTGCTGGGTACGGCGGGCATCGGGCTCGGCACGCTGCTCCCGGTGCTCGGCATTCTCACGGTGACCGCCGAGTGGACCCATCACACCGCCCTGACCACGTTCGCCCTGGAACCCCGGCGGATGCGTGTGCTGGCGGCCAAGTGCCTGCCGCCGCTGATCGCCGCGGTGGCCGCGTCGCTGCTCGCGCTGCTGGCGGCGGTGCTCGTCACGGTGATCGTTGCCGAGGTCCGGCATGTCCCGGCGACCTGGGACATCTCACCGCTTGTCCTGCTGGGCTGGACCGGGGCGAACGTCCTCGTGGTCGCGGAAGGGCTCGCCCTGGGCATGCTGCTCATGAACGCCCCGGCGGCGATCGTCGTCTGCGTCGCCGGCCCGGTGATGTGGGGGATCGTCGCGAGGCTCGGCACATCCGGGGAGGTTCTGGCCGGGTGGCTCGATCTGAACGCCACCGCCGCACCCCTCGCGTCCGCGGACATGACGGGCGGTGATCTCGCCCGGCTGGCCGTGTCCGTGGCCTTCTGGATCGCCGCGCCGACGGCGGCGGGTCTCAGGCGCGCGGTCCGCAGAGAGGTGACCTGAACTCAGAGGTCGAGCCGGCCACGGGGCCGTGGAGGAACTCCAGCCCGAGCGGCGTGAGCCGGTGGCAGACCCGGTTGCCGCGGCGCTCGCTGGACACGAGCCCGGCGTCGCGCAGGAGGGAGGCGTGCTCGCTGGCCGAGGCGGGTGAGATGCCGAGGATGCGCGCGATCTCGCCCGTCGTGTGGACTCTTCCCTCCAATGTCCGCAGGACCATGGCGCGGGTGCGTCCGAACAGACGCTGGAGGACCCCCTCACTCGGCCCCGCCGACTGGGCGGCGCGGGCCAGGAACGACATCGGGCGGTGGCCGACCGGGTACAGGAGCACCGGCGGCAGGGAGGGGTCGTAGAAGGTCACCGGGTTGACGGCGCAGAAGAACGCGGGGATGAGCACCAGGCCCCGGCCCCGAAGGTCGAGCTCCCGCTCCTGCGCGTACTCCAGTTCCACGGTCGTACGGCAGGTCCGCCGGGCCGCGGGCAGGTCCCTGAGCCGGAGGATCGGCGCCACCGGTCCCTCCGCCGCATCGCCGATCGATGTGGCGCTGTGCTCGGCGACCTGGGAGATGTAGCCCCAGTACGGGCGAAGCGCGATGTCGAAGTAGGCGCGCATCGACCTGCCCAGAGCTCGTACGGCACGGCCTTCCTTGCGCGCCAGCGCGCCGGACCACTCCGGTCGCGGACCGGCGTCGAACCTCCGGTCGAGCTCCTCGCCGATACGCTGCCGCGGGGTGTTCAGGACGGCGTCGATCCCGTCGCCAGGGTCCTCGCCCCCCACCGGCGGGCTGAGGAAGTCCGGGGCGTATCCCTGGGGTGGCACCAGGTCGAGGAGCATCCGGGACTCCGGCTTCAGCCGGGACAGGACCCGCTGCCTCCACTGCCCGAAGACGATTTCATCGGATGCCTCTCCCAGCATGTAAAGGCTGAGGACGAGCTCCCACATGGGGTCGGGCCTCGAAACGACGCGGAGCCGTTCCCAATCCTGCGCAGAAAAATGGACGCGTAGCATCTGGCATTCCATCCCGCTGTTGCCCCGATGAGAAGGAAGTGGGCCAAGTCCTGAAATGGCGATCCATGATCGCGGGTCTTCTGCGCGGATGGTGAGGCGCGCCCGCCGGCGTCCGGGCAGAGCTGGGACGCACAGGAGGGTCACCGGTGAGAGCGCCGCCGCGCGGAAGATCGGCCGACCGAGCCGATCACCCCGAGAAACCGCCGGTCAAGCACTTGACAATGCGCACCAACTCCTCCTGACTTGCGTAGATCATTATGCCGTTAGGTGATCGTGATGTCGATAGGCTCAACGCTCTTTCGTGCCCGCGCCCCGCGGGCCGGACGCGGGGGCTGAATCGGGACCGGTCTCATCTTTCGGTCTCAGCCGAAACACCGGCCGGCCGCCTTCCGGGTCTTCCTACCGCTCCGTAGCGTCTCCGGTGCGGTTCCGCAGGGGAGCCGCACCGGTGACAGGAAGAGCGGATCATGCGCATCTCGAAGAGGATCACCGCGACAGGCATTGCCGCGCTCGCGATCGCCGCCGGGACACTGGCCATCGCGACCCCCGCCTCCGCGGCGACGTACGGCAGCCAGTGCGGAAGCGGCTACTCCGTCGTCAACCAGAAGACCATCAGCGGCAAGGGCACCGTTTTCCTGACCTACAACAACTCCAACGGCTACAACTGCGTCGTCACGGTCCGCAACAGCACCGGTTCCGCCGTTCCGATGATGGCGGCCATCGCCAAGTCGTCCGACCCGGCCTGGTACGCCATGGACGAGGGGTCGTACACCTCCTACGCCGGGCCGGTCTACCGGTCCGCCAAGGGCTCCTGTGTCACCTGGGGCGGCGCCATCAGCGGCACCTACGCCGGTGGAGAGAACACCAACTGCGGCTGACCCCCGATCCATCGAGAGGCATCAGAGGACGACCATGCAGAAACTGCTTCTGAAGACCGCGCTGATCGGCGCCGCCGCCGCTGCCGCCGTCGCCGGGTCGATGACCATGGCCCTCCCTGCGTCCGCCGCCACCTACGGTGGCCAGTGCGGAAGCGGCTACTCCGTCGTCAACTCCTTCCACCTCCCCGACAGCCGGGGGACGGTGTTCCTGACCTACAGCTCCGCCACCGGCAAGAACTGCGTGGTGACCGTCCGGACCACCTCGGGGACGGCCACGCTGGTGGAGGCCTACCTCAAGAAGTCCTCCAGCTCCACCTGGATCAAGGACAGCGGCAACTACACCAGCTTCGCCGGCCCCATCTACGTGTCGGCGGCGGGCTCGTGCGTCGACTGGGGCGGCACCATCGGCACGGCCACCCAGTACAAGAAGGGCACCAACTGCGGTTGATCCGGATGAAGAACCCGAAGCGACAGGAAGAGGGACAACCCATATGACGCCCGTGAAGAAGGCGGCCGCCGCGGCGGCGGTCGCGGTAACCGCGCTCGTCGGGGCGATGGCCACGGCCTCCCCCGCCTCCGCGGCGACGTACGGAAACGAGTGCGGAAGCGGCTACTCGGTCGTCAACTCCGCCGCGATCGGCACCAAGGGGACGGTGTTCCTGACGTACAGCTCCGCCACCGGCAAGAACTGCGTGGTGGCCAAGCGGAACTCGGCCGGCTCGGCCGTCCTCGTCGAGGCCGGCCTGTCGGTCAATCCCGCCGGAAATCACTGGGACGTCTACGACGGCGGCTACTACACGAGCTACGCCGGTCCGATCTACCTGTCCGCGTCCGGCAAGTGCGTGGACTGGATGGGTCGCATCTCCGGTACGGAGGGCGGCAAGCGCAAGACGAACTGCGGCTGACCCCGGGGCGTTCCTGACAATTCGCGCCCTGCCGTGCGCGGCATCTGTCGGGCACGCCCCTCGCGGCCGGCCAGGACGACGGCGGCCCCCGCGTGATCTCCACGCGGGGGCCGCCGCCTCATGGGGGCGGTGGTGGTGTCGCCGCCCCCGCCGGACGGCTGATCAGTCGAGGCAGAACTCGTTGCCCTCAGGGTCGGCCATCACGATGTGACCGGCGCCGAGCGGGGGAGCGGGCTCGTGGCGCTGAAGCCGGGTGGCGCCGTGGGAGACGAGCCGCTGGGCCTCCGCCTCCAGGGCCGCCATCCGCGCGTCGCCCACGAGTCCCGGGGCGGCTCGTACGTCGAGGTGCACACGGTTCTTGGCCTGCTTGCCCTCCGGCACCCGCTGGAAGAACAGCCGCGGCCCCGAACCCTCGGGGTCGACCACCGCCGAGGCGTCGTTGCGGCGCTCGGGCGGCAGGCCCATCGCGTCCATGGCCTGCTCCCACGACTCGAAGCCCTCGGGCGGGTCCTGCAGCCGGTAGCCGAGGGCCTCGGCCCAGAAGGCCGCCAACCCGGCCGGGTCGGCGCAGTCGAAAGTGATCTGGATGTCGCGGGCCATTTCAGCTCGCCTCCTGACGGATCTGCTTGCGGGTATGCGGGTGAAGGTCGCGGAGCATGGGGTTCCAGGTCCGGTCGGTCATGGTGCCAGCCTGCCGCCTATAGCGGACAGGATCGTTCCGCGATTGTGAAACGATGAACGCGTGACTGTCGAGGGGACCACCGAGCGGGTGTTGCGGTTGCTGGCGCTGCTGCAGCGCCGGCCGTCCTGGACCGCCGCCGAGCTGGCCGCCGAGCTGGGGGTCACCGACCGCTGTGTGCGCCGCGACGTGGAGCGGCTGCGCGCGCTCGGCTACCCCGTGCACGCGATGGCGGGTGTCGGCGGCGGCTACCAGCTCGGCGCGGGCACCCGGCTGCCGCCGCTGCTCTTCGACGACGAGGAGGCGATCGCGACGGCGGTGTCCCTGCGGCTGGCGGCGGGGGGCACGGTTGCCGGGGCGGGCGAGGCGGCACTGCGGGCGCTCGCGAAGCTCGACCAGGTGATGCCGCCCCGGCTGCGCGCCGAGGTGCGGGCGGTGTACGGCGCCACCGAGACCCTTGTCGGCCCCGGGGTCGAGATCGACGCGGAGCTGCTGATGACGCTCGCGCGGGCCTGCCGCGACGCCGTGCGGGTGCGGTTCCGGTACGCCGGCCGCGGCGGCGAGGAGCGCGAGCGGACGGTCGAGCCGGTGCGGATGGTCACCACCGGCCGCCGCTGGTATTTGATGGCCCGGGACGTCGACCGCGACGACTGGCGCACCTTCCGGCTGGACCGGATGCGTGATGTGGCGGCGACGACCTGGCGTTTCCGGACCACGGAGCATCCGGACCCGGTCGCCTACGTGCAGCGGTCCGTGACCGAGGCGCCGTACCGGTATCTCGCCCGGGTGCGGGTGCGCGCCCGGCCCGAGCGGGTGCGGGAGCTGGTGCCGCCCCAGGTGGGGCGGGTCGAGGGCGATCGCGACGGGTGGTGCGTGCTCGTCGTCGGCGGAGAGGACCTGAACTGGCTCGCCATTCGCGTGGCCGGGCTGGGCTTCGAGGCGGAGGTGCTGGAGCCTCCGGAGCTGCGGGAGGCCGCCGCCCTACTTGCCGGCCGCCTCGCGGCGATGGCCGGGACCGGCTGACGCGCCCGGCCTGACGCGCCCGGCCTGCCGGGTCCGGTCCTCCGGCCGCCGCTCCGGTACGGCCGGAGCCGATTTTGCCCAAACGGATGAAATCAAGAGCGGGAATCTCCCCTGACTTTGCGGAGCGTTAATAAGCTTCACTAATGCGCTGAATCGGCTAAATGCTGTCCTGTCTCCATGGAATAGCCGAATTCGCCACATCGGGGGGAGTGGTCGACGTGCCGGCCGGATTGAGTGACAACGATGCCCTCGCCGACGCCCGCGAACGCCTCCTCACAGGCAGACCGGTCGGCGCGGGCGTGCGGGCATCGGTGCTGACCTCGTGGCAGCGCTGTCAGAACCTGGGCATTCCGGCCGATCGCATCGCCGTTCCGTACCACCAGGACCTGGATCTGGAAAGCGATCTCATTCGCGCCGCCGGTCCCGTGCTCGACCGGCTGAATTCCGCGCTCCGCAGCATGCGGATGAGCGTTATCGTCTGCGACGAGCAGGCGCGGATAGTCAGGCGGCGCGTGGACGATCCGTCGTTGCGGAAGGTTCTCGACGAGCGGGAGATCGCGCCCGGATTCGCGTACGCCGAGGAGATCGCCGGCACCAACGGCATCGGCACCGCGCTGGTCGAACGGGGGCCCGCCTTCGTCCACGGACGCGAGCACTTCGTCGAGTCCCTGCAGGTGTTCAGCTGCGCGGCCGTCCCCGTCCGCGACCCCCTTAGCGGCCAGAGCCGGGGTCTGCTGGACCTGACCTGCCTGCGTGAGGACGCCGACCCCTTGATGACGGCCCTCGTCCGCGAGGCGGCCCGCGACATCGAGCGGCGCCTGCTGGAGCAGACCGCGGAGCGCGAGCGGGCGCTGCTCCAGACGTTCGTTCAGGCCCGCCTCGCGGCGCGCGGCGACCGGGCGGCCGCCCTCCTGCTGCCGGACGCGGGCGAGCCCGCCGGCCTGGGAGCACCCGGCGGCGACCCGCTGGGCCGCGGCGACCGGCTCATCCTGGAGGAGAAGGCCGCGGAGCTGATCTCCTTGGGGCACGCGGCCGTCGTCGAGGTGGCGCTCCCGAACGGCCGGGCGGCGACGCTCCTGAGCCGGCCGGTGACGTGCTCCTCCGGGGAGACCGGCATCGCCGTCGAGGCGGTCCTGCCCGGCGGCGGGCTGCGTCGCCTCGCCACCGCTCGCTCCGCCACGCCGTACGAGCGGCTCCCGAACGCGATCACCCTGCCGGCGCCGCGCGCGACCGCTCCCTCCGCCTGGACCGCCTCCTCCACCCAGACCACCGTCGCCGAGCCGCCCAGTGTCACCGACGAGTGCCTGATCGCGGTGGGCGAGCCGGGGGTCGGCCGGCTCGCCCTGCTGGCGCGGCAGCGTCTTGAGCTGCTCACCGAAGCCGGCGTCCGCATCGGTACCACGCTCGATGTGACCCGGACCGCCGAGGAGTTGACCGAGGTCGCGATCCCGCGGCTCGCGGACTTCGTCACCGTCGATCTGCCGGACGTCGTGCTGATGGGGGAGGAGCCGACCAGCGTGAACGGAGCGGCGATGCGCCGGGTGGCGCTCGGCGCCGTCAACGGGGACTCGCAGCTGTACCCGGTGGGCCATCTGGTCACGTTCGTCCCGGCGACGCCGCAGGCACGGTGCCTGGCCACCGGGCAGTCCGTGCTCTCACCGCTGCCGACCCCCGCGTCCACGTGGATGCCCGAGGATCCCGGGCGCGCCCAGAAGGTCCGCGCGTCGGGGATCCACTCCGCCATCGCCGTCCCCCTGCTCGCCCGGGGCGTCGTCCTGGGCGTGGCGACCTTCTACCGGCTGGAGCACCGGGGGCCCTTCGAAGGCGACGACCTGTCCCTCGCCGAGGAGCTGTCCGGCCGGGCCGCCGTGTGCATCGACAACGCCCGCCGGTTCACGCTCGAACGCGCGACGGCCCTGACCCTGCAGCGCAGCCTGCTCCCGCACGGCCTGCCCGAGCAGAACGCCGTCGAGGCCGCGCACCGCTACCTGCCCGCGCAGGCCGGCGTGGGCGGGGACTGGTTCGACATCATCCCGCTCTCGGGCGCCCGCGTGGCGCTGGTCGTCGGCGACGTCGTCGGCCACGGCCTGCACGCCTCCGCCACGATGGGCCGCCTGCGCACCGCCGTCCAGAACTTCTCCGACCTCGACCTGCCCGTGGACGAGGTGCTCGCCCATCTCGACGACCTCGTCGGCCGGCTCGACCTGGACGAGGACCCGGACGGCGCGGGCGGAGCCGGGATCATCGGCGCCACCTGCCTGTACGCGGTCTACGACCCGGCCTCGCAACGCTGCACCATGGCGCGCGCGGGCCATCCCGCGCCGGCGCTGGTCCTCCCCGACGGCACCGTCGAGCTTCCCGAGGTGCCCGCGGGCCCGCCCCTCGGGCTGGGCTGCGTGCCGTTCGAGACCGTCGACATCGCGATGCCCGAGGGCAGCCGGCTCATCCTCTACACCGACGGGCTCATCGAGCACCGCGACCGCGACATCGACGTCGCGCTCGACCGGTTGCGACGCGTTCTCACCCACGACCCGCTCCGCTCGCCGGAGGAGACCTGCGACGCCCTGGTCGAAGCGCTGCTCCCCACCCAGCCGAGCGACGACGTCGCCCTGCTCGTCGCCCGCACCCGCGCGCTGAACGCCGGCCAGGTCGCGCAGTGGGACGTGCCCGCCGACCCGGCGGCCGTCTCCGGCATACGTACGGAGGTCACCCGGCAGCTGGCCGACTGGGACCTGGAAGAGCTGGCGTTCTCCACGGAGCTGGTGATCAGCGAGCTGGTCACCAACGCCATCCGGTACGCGGGCGGCCCCATCCAGGTGCGGCTCCTGCGCGACCGCACGCTGATCTGCGAGGTCTCCGACGGCAGCAGCACCTCACCGCGCCTGCGGCGCTCCGCCACCACGGACGAGGGGGGACGCGGCCTGTTCCTCGTCGCCCAGCTCGCCCAGCGCTGGGGCACCCGGCACACCGCCGACGGCAAGGTCATCTGGACCGAGCAGCCCCTTCCCGCCGGCGCCGTGACCCCCGGTTAGCTCTGTTCGGCGTGCCGGGTCACGGAGCGGTCGACCGTCAGGCGTCGCCAGGACCTGCGGCGCAGGACCAGCACGGCGATGTCGTCCCGGGGGTTGCCCCCTGTGAAGTGGGCCAGGTCGGCGCGGAGCGTCGCGGTGAGCCGCTCCGGCGGAAGCTCCCCCCACGTGCGCAGCCGTGCCCGCAGCGGATAGAAGTCGCCGTCCGCGTTCCGGGCCTCGGTGACGCCGTCGGTGCAGAGGACGAGGGTCGCGTCGTGGGGGAAGGTGAACCGCTCCACGACGTGGGGGTCCCGCGTGAGCCGGGCGAGCCCGAGGGGCACCCCGGTGCCCGGCAGCGCCACCGCCGCCGCGCGCCCCGCACGCAGCAGGTACGGGGGGATGTGGCCGCAGTTGACGGCCTGCACCTGGAGCGCGCCGTCGATGTCGAGCAGGAGGGCGGTCACGAACCGCTCCGGCTCGCCCGTCTCCGCCGCGAATTCGTTGTGCCGGACGACCGCCTGCTCCAGCGCGTCGACGATCACGCTGAGGGCGGCTTCGCGGTGGGCCACCTCCCGGAAGGCGCCGAGGACGGCGAAGGCGGCGCCGAGCGCGGGCAGTCCCTTGCCCTGGACGTCGGCGATCAGCACCCGGGTCCCGTACGGCGACGCCGCCACCTCGTAGACGTCCCCGCCGACCATGTTGTCCTCCTCGACCGGCTGGTAGACGCCCTCGACGGCGATCTGGTCGGTGATGAGGGGGAGCGGCCGGAGAAGCTGCCGCTGCAGAGCCGCGGCGGCGGAGCGCAGCCGGACGACCACCTCGTCGCGGTGGATCCGGTACCGGCAGGTGACGATGCTCAGCGCGCCGAAGGCCGCGGTGAAGAGCACCGAGAGCAGGTTGTCGAACAGGTCCCCGCCGAGATAGACGGCGGAGCTGCCGACGATGGCGGTCGCCCACACGGACGCCACCACGGTCTGCCGCACGGTGCCGACGCCCGCGACGAACGCGGGCAGGAAGACGAGCAGCGGGGCCAATCGCACGCGGGTGCCGGTGGCGATGTCGAGCACGACGACGATCGCGGAGAGCACCACGAGCCAGGTCGCGAGCGCGGCCGTCGAGAGGAGGCTCCGTCCTGCCCGCTTCCCGGCCGCGCCGCCGGATCGTCGTTCGTCGCTCATCGCCGTTACCGCCTATCCGCTGGATGGCGGCCGGCCGCGTCGCCGTGGCCGCCATCCGGGTTCGCTCCTCCTGCCAGGATGCGCCGGGGGAGCACGGGAAGGGAACGCGGGGGGCGGACCCGTCATCGGCCCCCGCGGCGGACGGGCAGGTAGGTGGGGCCGGCGGGAAGGGTGAGGAAATCGCCGACCAGTCGGGCGCACAGCGCGGGCTTCTCGTGCAGGAGCACGTGCGAGGCGCCCGGCACCACGGCCAGCTCGGCGTCGGGGATCGCCCGATACAGGGCCAGCACGTGCTCCAGGTGGACGATGTCGTCGTCGGCCGCCATCACTAGCGTGCGGGCCGCGACCGCGGACACCTCGGCCTCGGTCAGGGCCAGGGGCTCCGCCGCGATCCCCGCCATGATCTTCGCGGCCACCACCGGGAAGTGGTCCCGCCCGTCCGGGGAGACCTCGGCGTACGCGGCGACGACCTGCTCCGGCATCGCGCTCCCGTCGCCGGACGGCGCGATGATCATGCCCTCGTGGTGGAACGCCGTGCTGATCAACACCAGTGCGCGCACCAGGTCGGGGCGGCGCAGTGCGACCGCCAGCGCGATCGTGCCGCCGAAGCTGTATCCGGCGAGGTTGACGCGGCCGCCGGTCTTCTTGACGGCGAACTCGCAGAACGCGATCGCGTCCTCGACCAGGAGGGGCAGCGTGATCGGCCCGGGCGCGTCGGGCGTGCGTCCGTGCCCGCGCCGGTCGGGCATGAAGACGGTGAAGCGGTCGGTGAGCGTGTCCAGGTTGCCGGCGAAGTCCCTGGAGTCGCTGAAGCCGCCGTGCAGCAGCACCAGGGCCTCGGCGCCGGACCCCCGTTCGTCGTACCAGGTGGGGATCCCGTTGATCTCGATGTAGTCGGCCATGGGACATCGTTCCTCTCGCTGAACCGGTCGGTCGGAGGGTGTACGACGCGGCCGCCCCTAACTCATCGCGGGAGGTGAGTCCGGCAGGCCGAAAAGGTCGAACAGCCGGGTGTCGCCGAGGTAGGAGGTCGTCGACCCCACGCGTGCGCCCTCGATCTCCAGGACGACGAATCCGAACCTCTGGTATCCGCCGGCGCCGTCCGGCAGGTAGTGCCCGAACGCGGCCGTTCCGTTGGCCGCCACGGGCACCAGCCGGGACCCCGCGCACGGCCCACCCGAGGCGACCAGCGCCCGCTCGATCGCGTCCCTGCCGCGCAGCCACCACGCGAACGGAGGCATCGACATCGTCGCGTCCTCGCGCAGCAGCGCGACCAGCGCCGCCACGTCGTACCGCTCGAAGGCGTCCACATAGCGGGCCAGCAGCGCGGGGTCGACGGGGTCGGCGGCGCGTGCGGGCCCGGCGGGAAGGGCGGCCCGCGCGCGCTGCAGCGCGCTGTTCACCGCGGCGACCGTCGTGCCGAGCAGCGTCGCGACCTCGGCGGCCCGCCAGCACAGGACGTCACGCAGGATCAGCACCGCCCGCTGCCGCGGCGACAGGACCTGCAGCGCCGCGACGAACGCCAGGCCGACCGTCTCCCGCGCCACGGCCGCCGCCGCCGGATCGGCGGCGGCCGGCAGGACGAGCGCGTCGGGCGCGGGCTGCACCCAGGCGTGTTCGGGCAGCGGCGCGCCCAGATCCGGCCCCTGCGCGGCCGGCCCGAGGTCCATGGGGCGGGCCCGGCGCGCGGCGCTCCTGAGGATGTCCAGGCAGATGTTGGTGGCGATGCGGTAGAGCCAGGTTCGCAGCGAGGCCCGCCGCTCGTCGTAGGCCGCCAGGCCGCGCCAGGCCCGGAGCAGTGTCTCCTGCACCGCGTCCTCCGCCTCGAACGGTGAGCCGAGCATCCGGTAGCAGTAGCCGGTCAGTTCCCCGCGATAGCGGTTGAGATCCGTCCCCGTCGGGTCGCCCATGGCCATGGGCGCAGGCTACCGGTGCCGGCTGGGCATGCCCGCCTGGCTCAGTGTCGAGAAGCGCCGCTCGATGCCGCGGCGCGAGGCGATCATGTCAGCCAGGTCACCGACATCCGGCTCTGGTCTGGTGATCAGGTCTGCGGCTGACCGCACGAGCGGTGCGGGTCGGCCCAGTGCAGGGCAACGTATGGCTCGGCGTGGCCGTGGTAGCTCACCCGTTCGCGGGTGACGCGGTAGCGCGCGTGTGTCTCGGGCTCGTCGGGCGAGCACCGAGGCACAGGGACGAACAGGATGCCGATGTCCTGATCGATGTGGGTCAGCATGCCGTGGCAGGGACCGCCGAGACAGATCGCGTTGCACTCGTGGTGGTCGTCCTGCGGCGTCTTCATGCCGGGTGGGCATGCGTCTCGGTGGCTTTGACCGACGCCCGGATCTGTTGGCCGGGGGTGACAAGCACGGTGGCGCCGTCGATCTGCCGGTGGCCCTGCTGGTCACGCCCGACATTCAGTCGGCCCGCGTCCATCCAGCGGCGGACGGTGTCGGAGCCGACCCCGAGCAGCACCGCGGCCTCGCTGATCCGAAACGTCGTCACTGCCCAACCATACATTCCGCATTTACGATCCAGAATGCCGATCTTCCATCGCATTAGCGGCAGGATCTACGGCGTTGCCATAGCATTCACGAGACAGAGAGTGCCGCATGAGTCTCGTCCATGCAGTGCGTGCGACTCACGGCAACTGCCCGGCAGGCCCGCGTCGCGGGTCTGCAGGGTCGACCTGCTGTGATGCGGAAGCGGATACAGCGGGCCAACAGCGCGGGGTCGACGGGGTCGGCGGCGCGCGCGTGACCTGCGCTTGGGGCGGCTGGTCGCCTCGGCCACGCCGTACGCGACGCCCTACTCCGCCGAAGATGTGCGGCCCCTTGCGTGGGTGGACGGTCGGAAGGTCGGGCAGAAGTGGCTTCACCGTTCTGCCCGACCTTGTCGGGAGTCGCCTGTGCCGGCCGGCGCCGGAGCCCACACGAAACCGCGACCGTACGTAGACTTTCCCGATTCAGTCGACGGAATACAACTTCTTTACGTCGAGGAGCCCGGGATTATCCGCAGTGAACCCCATCGGCGTGCGCGGAGTATTCGTATCCGCCATACTCCAAATACCCCACGGTATAAACGCACTTCCCCTTCAGGTATTTGTAAACCGGCCCCGCGTAATAGTGGTAATTCTTGGTGCTGCCGCTCGGCGGGTCCACTACGTACGAGGCCCTGCCGTCGCCCAGTGAGACATACACATTCTGTGCCTTGCCGTCCCATGCCGCCCTCACTCGGGTGATGGCGCAATTATTTCCCGTGGAAGGACTGTAGTAGATGCTGAGATCTCCGGGGACGGTGCTGGTGAAGATGCTTTTCAGCGGATACGACTTCAGGAAGTTGTATCCGGAGCCGCACGTTCCGCCGGTGGCCGCGGCGGGGCTGGCTGCCGTCATGACCGTGGCGGCGGCGATGATTGTGCAGGCGAGACCCGCTTGGATTTTGGTGCGGAGGGACAAGGTAGCGATCCTTAGGGTCGGGGGGAGATGCTGATCTTGATCGTAGACTACTTCCCCTGCGTCACGTCGACCGAGCACACGGGTAACACCTTGCACAGGCGACACGCTTTACGTTAGCCTCGGCGGCGAGCCCCGTATGGGCCTACTGCATGGAGGTAGCGGCTTTTCAAGCCACCGCAGAGATCGGCACGTCTTCCGACTCTCTCGCCGTTATGGCACCCCTCAAAAAGGGGGTTCTGTGCTGCGTCTCCAGTGCAAGTACGGCCTGTGGGGTTTTTTTGTGTCGGCTCGTGGTGGTCTCCCGCCTCCAATCCATCCAAAGGATTGATCCGGAAGGAACTACTGCGTGACCCAGGAACCGCCCGAAAAGTACAAGGACTTCGACGCCGACGCCTTTCAGCAGAGCGTCATCAAGGAGTTCCGGGAGAACAACGGCAAAGTCGGTGGGATGTTCGAAGGGGCACAACTGCTCCTACTGACCACCACGGGCGCCAAGACCGGCAAGCCGCGGACGAGCCCGCTGGCCAAGGTCGAGATCGACGGTGAAACCCTCGTGGTCGCGTCGATGTTCGGCGCGCCCACCCACCCGGCCTGGTACCACAACATCAGGAAGAACCCCATGGTGACCGTTGAGGTCGGCACCGAGACGTACGAGGCGATCGCCTCCATCCCGGACGGGGAGGAGCGCGACAAGCTCTTCGCGAAGGTCGTCGAGGTGGCCCCTGGCTACGGCGACTACCAGGCCAAGACCACCCGGGTGATCCCCGTGGTCGTGCTGCACCGGGTTGGCCCCGAGCCGGGCGCCGAGCGGGTCAAGGGCATGGGCGACTGGATCGTCGAGGTCCACGACTGGCTGCGCAAGGAGCTCGACGACCTGCGCCGCCAGGTCGACGACCTGATCGCCGGCGCGGAGCCCGCCACACTTGAGCGGCCGAAGCCGGACCTGGCGCAGCAGATGCGCACGCACTGCATGGAGTTCTGCGGTGTGCTGAAGAAGCACCACACCGGCGAGGACATGGCCGTGTTCCCGATACTGGCGAAACAGTTCCCGGGCCTCGCCCCGGCGTTGACCGAACTCGGCCAGGAGCACGTGGTGGTCGCGCGCCTGCAGGACGAGATCCGGCGGCTGGTCGACGGGTTCGTCCCCGGCGAGAGCGACCCCGTCCGGCTGCGCGGCGAACTGGAACGCCTGGCCGTCCAGTTGGAGACGCACTTCGAGTACGAGGAACGCACGATCGTCAAGGCGCTGAACGCCACGGCGACGGCCCCCAGTTTCGGCTGAGCGCGGAGTTGGGGTGGCCCGGAGGTGCGGGGCGGATCAGCGGGGCGGGTACGCGGCGGCGAAGATCCGGGTGAGCCGCGGGACGAGCCGGGTGAAGCGGGCCTCCTCGTACGTGACGCCGGGCTGGTTGCCGAGCTGCTGGGAGACGACCCCGGCGATCAGGCTGGCGGCCAGGTCGAGGCCCTCCTCGCCCGCGGCGTCCGGGTGCAGCTCGCCCCGCTCCACGGCGCCGCGGATCAACGCCGTGAAGTGCTCGTGCGTGGCCAGGGCCGGCGCGTACGCCTCCGGTGACGGCGTGAAGCCGGGCACCGGCCGCCAGAACAGCAGCTGGGCGAGGACCTGGTTGGCCATGATCCACCGGGCGCCGGCCTCCAGCGCGGCGCCCATGGCGGCCAGGCCGGGCTCGTACGGCTCGGCGGCCCGGAGCGTCGCGTCCAGGTAGCCCTCCTGCCCTTTCTTGAACAGCGCGTCGTACACGGCGTGCCGGGACGAGAAGTACTTGTACAGGGACGGCGGCCGGACGCCGAGCCGCCGGGCCACGGTGGCCAGACTCAGTCCCGCGACGCCCTCCTCCGCCATCACATCCAGGGCGATGGCGAGGATCTCGGCCTTGGTCTCGTTCCGGCGGCGCGATCTACGGTCGGGAATATCAGCCATGGGCTATAGCTTAGGCTAATGCTAGTAGCCATACCTATGGGGGATAGCGTGTCGCGCGACATCATGCTCAGCGGCCTGCGGCAGAACAACCTGAAGAACGTCTCGCTGCGGCTGCCGAAAGAACGCATCACGGTCTTCACCGGCGTGTCCGGTTCGGGCAAGTCGTCGATCGTCTTCGGCACGATCGCGGTGGAGTCGCAGCGCCAGCTCAACGAGACGTTCAGCGCGTTCCTGCGGCACCGGCTGCCCAAGCACGAGCGGCCGCGCGCCGAGCGCATGGCGAACCTGACCGCCGCCGTGGTGGTGGACCAGAAGCCGGTCGGGGGCGGCGCGCGCTCGACGGTGGGGACGATGACGGAGGTCCACGCCGTCCTGCGGGTGCTGTTCTCACGCCGGGGCGAGCCGTCGGCCGGCCCCACGACGGCGTACTCGTTCAACGACCCGCAGGGCATGTGCCCCGAGTGCGACGGTCTGGGCCGGAAGATCGAGCTGGACATCGACAAGCTGATCGACCCCGACCTGTCGCTCAACCAGGGCGCGCTGGCCCTGCACCCCATCGGCGGCGCCGCCTGGCAGATCTACGCGGAGTCCGGCCTGTTCGACCCGGACAAGCCGCTGCGGGACTTCACCGACGAGGAGCGCAAGCTCCTGCTGTATGGCAGCGGCTTCAAGGTGCGGCGGGGCAGGTACCAGAACACCTACGAAGGTGTGGCGCTCCGCTTCGACCGGCTCTACCTCAAGCGCGCCCGCGAGGAGGTCGACCCGGAGGCCCGGCCGATGCTGCGCGAGCGCACCTGCCCGCTGTGCGGCGGGACCAGGCTCAACGCGGCGGCGCTGGCGTCCAGGATCGACGGGCACAACCTCGCCGACTACGCCGGGATGGAGGTCACCGACCTCATCGGCGTGCTGGAGGGGCTGGCCGACCCCGCCGCCGAGGCGGCCGTGGAGTCGTTGCGCAGGATCGACGCCATCGGCCTCGGCTATCTCAGCCTCGACCGTGAGACGCCCACGCTGTCGGGCGGCGAGGCCCAGCGGCTCAAGACGGTACGCAACCTGGGCAGCAGCCTGACCGGCATGACGTACATCTTCGACGAGCCGAGCGTGGGCCTGCACCCGCGCGACGTGCACCGGCTGGCCGACCTCCTGGTGGAGCTGCGCGACAAGGGCAACACCGTGCTGGTCGTCGAGCACGACCGGCACATGATCGGGCTGGCCGACCACGTGGTGGACCTGGGGCCGGGTGCGGGCGCCGACGGCGGGCGCGTGGTGTTCGAGGGCACGGTGGCCGGGCTGACCGCCGCCGACACGCCGACCGGCCGCATGCTGCGCCGGACGACCGTGATCAAGGAGCCGGTACGCGCGCCGACGGGCTGGCTGACCGTCGCGGGAGCCGATGCGCACAACCTCAAGAACGTCACGGTACGGGTGCCGCTCGGCGTGCTCACCGCCGTCACCGGCGTGGCCGGGTCGGGCAAGAGCACCCTGATGCGGCGCGAGCTGGTCGCCCGGCACCCGGACACGATCGTCATCGACCAGTCGGCCATCGCCGCCTCGCCCCGCTCGACGCCGGCGACCTACCTGAACGCCATGGACGCGTTGCGCAAGTTGTTCGCCGAGGTCAACCGGGTGGAGCCGGGGATGTTCAGCTTCAACTCGACCGGCGCGTGCCCGGCGTGCAAGGGGCGCGGCGAGATCAAGACCGACCTGGCGTTCATGGACCCGGTCACGCGGGTCTGCGACGTCTGTGGGGGCAGCCGGTACGGCGCCGAGGCGCTGTCGTACACGGTGGCCGGCCGGACGATCGCGGACGTGCTCGCCATGACGGCCGACGAGGCGGCCCGGGAGTTCGACCTGCCGGGCGTCGGCAGGCTGGGCGAGCTGGGGCTGGGCTACCTGACGCTCGGGCAGCCCCTCAGCACGCTGTCGGGCGGGGAGCGGCAGCGGCTCAAGCTGGCGCACCGGCTCCGCGAGCGCGGCAAGGTGTACGTGTTCGACGAGCCGACCACGGGGCTGCACATGGCCGACGTCGAAACCCTGCTGGCGCTGCTGGACCGGCTGGTGGACGAGGGCAACACGGTCATCGCGGTGGAGCACGACCTCGACGTGGTCAAGCATGCCGACTGGGTCATCGACATGGGCCCGGAGGCCGGCCGGAACGGCGGCGAGGTGATCTTCGAGGGCACCCCGGCCGAGCTGGCCCGCGCGTCCACCTATACCGCCGAATATCTCGCGAAGTCGCTCGACGGCCCGCACCGCGCCCCCGCGTCGTCGTAGCGCCGGTCTCACCCGCCGCCGGCGGCCCGGTGCGCGCCGGTCGGGCTGTCTGAGCGCGTTCTCCGCCTGGAGCCGTGCCGGGTGAGAGCTGCCGGGCCGGCCTCAGATGATGCCGAACTCTTCGTCGATCCGCTGTTCCAGTTCCCTGCTCTTGGGCAGGAAGGCGGGGTAGAACCGCTTGCCGCATTCAAGGTCGTCGAGGGCCAGCTTGATCTCCTTGTTCAGGCGGGGCCGCGCCTCGTCCGGGGAAAGGGTGATCGGCGTGAAGACCTGGCTGTCCCCATCGGAGGTGATGGTCTCGCGGTTCTCCCGGAGATCGCCCATGACCGTCCTCAGGGCCCACCCGCCCATGGCCACCGGGTTGGTGGAGGTCACCCGGTAGCCCTTACCGGTGAGGCAGTCGCCCATGGTCGAGGCGAGTTCGACGAGCTTCGGGTCGCCGTCGATCTCTCGTTTCCAGAGTTGCTGGGCCATCTCGCCGGACTGGCTGGCCCAGTCCGACCAGGACGTCACGTTCTTGCCGGTGACCTGCCTGACCGCCTGGACGTCGCAGCTCTCCAGGGCCTTCTTGTAGGCGCCCAACTGCGCGGGCGACAGGTTCGTGGAGATGGCGTCATTGGGATTGTCCCTTTGGTCCGGGGTCTTGTCAGGGTGGATGTACGTGATGAAGACGCCGAGGCCGTTCTTCGAGCGATCGGCCTTCTCCGTCGCGTAGTCGAAAGGCTGGATGTCCTCCTCGCTGAGCTTCGGCCGTCCCACGTACGGGACGTATCGGAAGCCTTTCGTCTTCATGCAGTCCGCCTTGACGGCCTGGAACGCGTGGGCCTTGTCCTGCGCGGGTGAGGGGGCGGCCGACGGCGACGCGGTGGTGCCGGTGCCGCATCCGGCGAGCAGGGTGAGAACGGCAAGAGGCAGAAATGATCTTCTGGGCATGCGGAGGACAATACTCCGTTGAACGGAGTATGGTCAATCGAGAAGAACGCGACGTCGCCCGCCGTGCGGGACGAAGGCCGCCAGCGCGGTCAGCAGCGCCAGCAGTCCCCAGTAGGCCAGATGCTGCCGCGTCAGGACGGCGAAATGCTCGCCGAGCTGGTCGGAGACGACCAGCAGGTACAGCGCGGCCGCGAGCGCCCACCGGGGATCGCCGGCCACCCGCGCCGCCCAGACGGCCAGACCGAGCACGGCCACCTCCAGGGCCATCCGGCTGAGGCTGATCGGGATGGGCGTCTCCGCGGCCATCCACTGCGGCCCCGCCCAGGCGAGGAACGGCACGGCGGCCCACCACCACCAGGACCTGGTGCGCGGCGCCTCCCCGGCGGAGAGGGCCAGCAGGCAGCAGCAGACGAGCCCGTAGCCGACCGCGACGGTCGCCGGAGCGCTCGCCACGAACATCGGCCGGGGCGTGAGGAAACCCGGATAGACCGGCAGCATGGTCATATCGACGAGCTGCTGCCCGCTCGCGATCGCCACCGCCTTGGCGCCGGTCAGCAGCACGAAGGGGAGCGCGAGCCGTACCCGGCCGCGGACGACGGCGAGCAGCGCCAGCGCGGACAGCACCCCCCACAACGGGAGCGACCCGGCATAGGGCAGCATCGCCGCGAGCTGCATGGCCATCACCGCGGTGGCGCCCAGGTGCAGGCCGTCCCGCCAGGCGCTCCCGCCCGCCGCGTGCCGCACCCGCTCGCGCAGGCCGCCGGTGAGGAGGCCGGCCGCCTCCCTGAGCTCCGGGGTCGTGCGGTCCGGCGCGGCGCAGTCGAGCAGGACGCCGACGAGTTCCGTGCCGTGGGCGGCGCGATAGGCGGGCGGATAGGCACGCAGCAGCAGCCGGTAACGGCGTTCGAGCGGCGTCATGCGAAGCTGGTGCGCTTCATCACCAGAGCGGCGGCCTCGTGCATCCGCCGCGCCTCCGCCTCCACCGCGGACTGGCCCGAGTCGGAGATGCGGAAGTAACGCCGGTCGCGGCCGTTGACCTTCTCCTCCCGGTCCACCGTGACCAGGCCCCGGTCGCCGAGGCGCTCCAGGATGCCGTAGAGGGTGCCGACGGACGGCTTCACCCGGCCGTCCGAGAGCTCACCGACGATCTTCATGATCGCGTGACCGTGCAGGGGTCCGTCGAGCAGCGCGGTGAGCACGTAGTACATGGGCTCGCTGACTTCGTCGGTCCCCCTGGGCATGCCGCAGAACATAACACGGATGATGATCGCCGATCTCGGCACCGGCGCCGGAGATGACGAAAAACCAGGAGTCCGTCCGTTAGGTGTGTGTCTGTCGGTTGATTTCGTGACTTGTTATCGTCGTCAGCGGTGCCGCGCACGGGCCGCCCGGCACTGACGTACGGGGGAGCAACAGGACGGCGGGGAAACGTGGGCTTGATGGACCGCATCCGCGGTGAGTTCGTCGACATCGTCGAGTGGACGGACGACAGCAGAGACACGATCGTCTGGCGCTTCCCGCGCTACGAGAACGAGATCAAGATGGGCGCCCGGCTGGTGGTCCGGGAGTCCCAGACCGCCGTCTTCGTCAACGAGGGCCGCATCGCCGACGTGTTCACCCCCGGCACGTACGTCCTGGAGACGCAGAACCTCCCGCTGCTGGCCACGCTGAAGGGCTGGAAGTACGGCTTCCACTCGCCGTTCAAGGCCGAGGTCTACTTCGTGAACACCCGCCTGTTCACGGACATGAAGTGGGGCACGCAGAACCCGGTCATCGTCCGCGACGCGGAGTTCGGCATGGTCCGGCTGCGCGCGTTCGGCACGTTCGCGACCCGGATCACGGACGCCGCCGCGCTCCTGCGCGAGCTGGCCGGAACCGACCCGCGGTTCCGCACCGAGGAGGTGCGCGAGTACCTGCGCCAGCTGATCGTGGGACGGCTGGCGAACGCGCTGGCCACCGCGAACGTCCCCGTCCTCGACCTGGCGGCGCACCAGGACGCGCTCGGCGCGCGCCTCGCGGCCGTCCTCAGCGACGAACTGGCCCCCGTCGGCGTCGCGGTGCCCACGTTCATCATCGAGAACATCTCCCTGCCGCCGGAGGTCGAGGCGGCGGTCGACACGCGCACCAAGATGGGCGTCGTGGGCGACCTCGACCGGTACACCCGGTTCCAGACCGCGAACGCGATCGGCGACGCCGCCCGCAACCCCGGCGGCGCCGGCGAGGGCATCGGCCTGGGCATGGGGATGGCCGTCGGACAGCGCCTCGCCGCCGGCCTGGCCCCGCAGGCGGCTCCGGCCGACGCGGCGGGCGGCCCGCCGCCGCTGCCGTCGCAGGAGCAGTGGTACGTCGCGGTGAACGGCCGGCAGCAGGGCCCCTACGACGCGGACGCGCTGCCCGGTCTGGTCCGGAGCGGTGAGCTGACCCGCGCCAGCCTGGTGTGGCACGCGGGCATGGCCGCCTGGACGCCGGCCGACCAGGTCCGCGAGCTGGCTCCGCTGATGTCCAGCGTCCCGCCGCCGCTGCCGCCGGCGTGAGCGCCGCGTCCCCCTTCCCCCTGCCCGTCTTTCCGGAGGACCGGTCGTGTCCGATCCCAACGTCGCCGGCGCCGAGCCCGGGTCCCGCTCCTACGCCTGCCAGTCCTGCGGCGCCGGCCTGGAGTACGCCCCGGGCACCGGGTCCATGCGCTGCCCGTACTGCGGGCGGGAGCACCCGATCGCGCCGGCCGGGCGGCCCGTCCGGGAGCACGACTACGCCGAGCTGGCCCAGATGCCGCCCAAGCCGAGGGGGATCGCCGGTGCGGCGCGCCTGTTCGCCTGCCCGGGGTGCGGCGCGCGCACGGAGAGCGACACGCTGTCCGAACGGTGCCAGTTCTGCGGCACGCCTCTCGTGGCCGACGCGGCGTCCACCGAGCGGATCGTGCCCGAGGCGATCCTCCCCTTCGGCATCGACCGGGCCGGCGCCCGCGACGCGCTGCGCAAATGGACGTCCTCCCGCTGGTTCGCCCCCTCCAGCCTGAAGAAGGTGTCCGAGGCGGAGACCTTCAAGGGGAGTTACCTGCCGTACTGGACGTACGACGCCCGCACGGTCTCCGACTACACCGGCCGGCGGGGTGTCTACTACTGGGTGACCGAGACCTACACCGTCACGGAGAACGGCTCGACCCGCACCGAGACCCGGCAGGTGCGGCGGACCCGCTGGTCGCACGCCGCCGGCAGGGTGTCGCGCGACTTCGACGACGTGCTCGTCCCCGGAACGAGCCGGGTCGCCTCCGAGCGGCTGGACAAGCTCACCCCGTGGCTCCTGGACCGGGCGGTGCCCTACGAGGAGAGGTACCTGGCGGGCTTCCAGACCGTGCGCTACGACATCGAGCCGGAGGACGGCCTGGAAGCGGCCAAGCGGCGCATGGCCCAGGTCATCGAGTCCGACTGCCGGGACGACATCGGCGGTGACGAGCAGCGGGTGAGTTCGGTCGCCACCCGGTACTCCGACCTCACCTACAAGCTGGTGCTGCTGCCGGTCTGGTTCCTCGGCTACGTGCACGGCGGCAAGACCTGGCAGGTGATGGTGAACGCCAGCACCGGCGAGGTCATCGGGCAGCGGCCGTACAGTGCCGCGCGGATCATCGCCGCCGTCCTCGCGGGTGTGGCGGTCGTCGCCCTCATCGCCCTGCTCGTCGTCAACGCCGGCGCCCGCGGGCAATGACCGCCCTCGGCGGGGGCCGACGGCGGGCCGCGGGCTGAAACTTTCACCGGCGGTTGACGCGCGTCGCGCGAGCCCACAGGATCATGGTGCCGCCTGGTCAGGAGGGGGCGTCGAGTGAATGCCGCTGTCCATGACGAGGTGTGCCGATGCCGAAAACCCCCCTGATCACGAGAACTCCGTTACGACTCGCGTCCGCGGTCCTGCTCACGCTGGCCGCCCTGAACATCCCCGCCGCGCACGCCGACGAGGTCACCCCGGTCGCGGTGACCGTGGACGCCCGCGCCGGGCTCTCCGCCGTCCCCGAGACCGGTATCGGCGCCAACCACGCGATCTGGGACAGCCGGCTCGGCACCGACGAGACCGCGGACCTGCTCAAGGACGCGGGCGTGAAGCTGCTGCGCTATCCCGGCGGCTCGTACTCCGACATCTACCACTGGGCCGACCACACCGCCCCCGGCGGCTACGTCGCCCCCGGTACCGACTTCGACACCTTCATGAGCGGCGCGCGGCGCACCGGGGCGCAGGCGATGGTGACCGCCAACTACGGCACCGGCACCGCCGAGGAGGCCGCCGCCTGGGTCCGCTCCGCCAACGTCACCAAGGGGTACGGCGTCAAGTACTGGGAGATCGGCAACGAGAACTACGGCAACGGCCACTACGGCTCCGCCTGGGAGGCGGACGACCACGCCGACAAGAGCCCCGCCGAGTACGCCCGCACCGTCGTCGCCTACGCGGACGCGATGAAGGCGGTCGACCCGACCATCAAGATCGGCGCGGTGCTGACCACGCCGGCCAACTGGCCCGACGGGCTGACCGCCGACGGCGACGACGGGACCTGGAACAAGGTCGTCCTGTCGCTCGCCGGACCGAAGATCGACTTCGTGATCCTGCACTGGTACCCCGGCGCCCTCGACAAGGCCGCCCACGTCCCCGACATGATCGATCTCACCCGCCGGCAGATCGCCGCGTACGCGGGGCCCGGGGCGGAGCGGATCGGCATCGCGATGACCGAGTTCAACACCGGGAGCAGCAGCAACGGCACGAACACCCAGCCCGGCGCGCTCGCCGCCGCCGACGCGTACGCGACGCTGCTCGCGAACGGCGTGTTCACCGTGGACTGGTGGAACGCGCACAACGGCATCGGCGCGGTCACGCAGGTCGCCGGGCACACCGACTACGGCGACTTCGGCCTGCTGTCGTCGGCGGCCTGCACCTCCGACGGCAGCGTCTGCGAGCCGCCGGCGAACACGCCCTTCGCCCCGTATTACGCGCTGCGGATGATGAGCGCGTTCGCCCGGCCCGGCGACCGGTTCGTCCAGGCCGCCACCGACCAGGCGAAGGTCAGCGCGCACGCCGTCCGCCGCGCCGACGGCTCCCTGGCGGTCCTGCTGATCAACACCTCGTCCGACACGTCGTACCCGGTCGCGATCGGCTACTCCGGCTTCGTCCCGGCCTCCGGCGCGCCCACCGTGCTGACCCACACCAACGGCGCCACCGACATCACCCGCTCGACCTCGGGGAGCGCGACCAGCCGGACGCTGCCGCCGCTGTCCATGACCACGATCGTCGTGTCTCCCGCCTCGGCCCAGACCGGGCTGCCCGGCGCGCCGGGACAGCCGGCGGTCTCGAACGTGACGGACACGACCGCCGCGATCTCCTGGCCGGCCGCCTCCGCCGGCCCGCGTCCGATCGCGAAGTACGAGGTCTACCGCAACAACGGAGCGGTCGCGGAGCAGCTCGGCGAGACCTCCGGCACCTCCTTCACCGCGCGCAACCTCACGGCGGGCACGCGCTACACCGTCAACGTCATCGCGCGGGACAGCGGCGGCGGCGTCTCGTGGGCCTCGCCGCCGGTGACGTTCACGACCGGCACGCCCGCCACCAGCTCCTGCGCCGTGCGGCTGACCGACCAGTCCGACTGGGGCAACGGCTACGTCGGCGCCGTCGAGATCACCAACAACGGCGCCCCGATCAACGGCTGGACCCTGCATTTCCGCTGGCCCCGGACGTGGCAGAGCCTGGGCAGCGGCTGGAGCGCCGTCTGGACGGAGAGCGGCTCCGAGGTGAAGGCCGTCAACGAGCCCGGCAACGGCTCGCTCGCCACCGGCGCGTCGACCACGATCGGCTTCGTCGGCGACTACAGCGGCCCGAACGTCCTGCCCGCCGTCTTCACCCTCAACGGAACCGTCTGCGCGACCCGGTAGCGCGTCGTCCGGGGACGTCCTCCACGGGCGTCCCCGGCCACGCGGATGAGCGGGCCCCGTCGCACGGCGTGGCTTCACGCGATCTCCTTCAGGTTGAGGATGGGGGCGAACGGGTCGTCGTGGCGGCTCCAGGCGTCGGGGCCGGCCCGCTCCTCGTCGCGGGTGAGCAGGCAGGAGTCGAGCAGCTCGTGGATGCGCTCGCGGTCGAGGTCCGGGCCGGTGAAGACCAGGTGCTGGACGCGGTCGCCGCTGACCGGGTGCCAGTCCAGTGTGGCGGCCACGCGGCGGGCGGGAGAGGCCGTCTCCCAGTCGGCCGCGGGCAGTGCGGCCAGCCAGGGGCCGGCGTCCTCCACCGAGACGACCCCCGCGACCGCGTCCCAGGCGAGCAGCCGGTCGTGCCGGGTCGCCAGCCAGAAGCGGCCGCGTGAGCGGACCGACGAGGTGACCAGCTCGTCCACGGCGTCGAACAGCCGGGCGGGGTGCAGCGGGCGCACGTCGTGCCACACCACTGTGGTGATCTCGTCGTCCTGGGCGTCGCAGGGGAGCTGGGCGGTGGCCGGATCGACGCGTTCGGCCAGTACGGCGGTGCACAGGGCGGCGCCGGTGGGGCGGGGCAGTGCGGTGATCTCGTGCACCGGCGTGACGGGGGCGAGGTGGGCGAGCACGGTTCGGGAGAGGTCGCCGTCCTCCTCGTCGCCGCCGTGCAGCACCAGCCCCGTGGCGTACTCGATCTGGCGGGCGAGGACCTCGGCCAGGTAGCGCCGGTCGACTCTGGCCGCCTGCTTGCCGGTCTCGGACAGCCGGTCGCCGCGGGTGATGTCGACGGGCATGTGTTCGGCGTCCAGCGCGGTGAGCACCGAGGTCAGCCGCAGGATGCCCGCGGCCTCGTCGCCGTCGATCGCCTCGGCCACGGACCGTGGTTCGACCGAGTCCCACAGGTCGACGATCAGCAGCGAGGCCGCGTCCGCCATCCGTACGAGCTGGGGGAGGAGGTCCTCGCGGATGGTGCAGGTGACGCAGCCGTGCGCGAGCCACACCTCGGTCACGTCGAGCACCTCGGCCGCGTCGCGGACGACCCGGCGGACGCGGTCGGAGGTGACCGCGTGCAGGTCGTGGTGGAGCGCGACGGATCCGGGGTGCTCGCTCAACAGTCGGTCGACGGTCGCCGTGCGGGCCGAGGAGTGCAGGCCGGCGACGAGGACGACGGGGGTGGACACGGGTCCTCCTCCAGTTGCAGGAATAAAAATGGTTATCGTTATCATTGCACATCCTGACGATCAGAAAGGATCCGACTTGGCCAGGAACGAACTCCGTCCGGTGATCAAGCTCCGCTCGACCGCCGGGACCGGCTACACGTACGTGACCACGAAGAACCGGCGCAACGATCCGGACCGGCTCACGCTCCGCAAGTACGACCCGGCCATCCGCCGGCACGTCGAGTTCCGGGAGGAACGATGAAGAAGAACATCCACCCCGACTACCACCCCGTCGTCTTCCGGGACCCGGGCGCGGACTACGCGTTCCTCAGCCGTTCCACGATCACCAGCGACAAGACCGTCGAATGGACCGACGGCAACACCTACCCGGTGGTCGACGTGGACGTCTCCTCCGCGAGCCACCCCTTCTACACCGGCCGCAACCGCGTCCTGGACGCGGCCGGCCGCGTCGAGCGGTTCAACCAGCGCTACGGGAGGAGTTGATGTCCGCCCACTGTCAGCTCACCGGTGTCAAGCCGGTCTTCGGCAACACCGTCTCCCACTCCCATCGGCGCACCGGCCGGAGGTGGAATCCCAACATCCAGCGGCGCCGCTACTGGGTGCCGAGCGAGGGCCGCTTCGTCCGGCTGACGCTCAGTGCGCGGGCGATCAAGACGATCGACCGGATCGGCGTCGAGAAGGCCGTCGCGCTGGTCCGCGCCCGAGGAGAGAGGGTCTGATGGCCAAGAAGAGCAAGATCGTCGCCAACGGGCGGCGCAAGGCCGTCGTGGCTCGGTACGCCGAGCGGCGCGCGCGGTTGAAGGAGCTCGTACGTACCGGCACGCCCGAGGAGCGGGCCTCGGCCGTACGGGAGCTGAGCCGGCAGCCGCGCGACGCCAGCGCGACCCGCGTCCGCAACCGCGACTCCGTCGACGGCCGCCCGCGCGGCCATCTGACCAGGTTCGGGCTGTCTCGCGTCCGCTTCCGCGAGATGGCCCACCGCGGCGAGCTCCCCGGCGTCACGAAGGCGAGCTGGTAGTCGTGGCCGTGCCCAAGCGCAGGACCTCGCGTGGCAACACACGGCATCGCCGCAGCCAGTGGAAGGCGGTCGTGCCCGACCTCGTCCCGATCACCGTGAACGGGCAGGAGCTGCTGGTCCCGCGCCCCCTCGTCCGCGCGTACCGGCGGGGGCTCGGCACGCCTCGGTGAGACGGCGGCGCACCGGGTCGCCCGGGCGGGTGCGAACCCGTGTCGGGTGGCCCGGTTGCCGCTATTTGCCGGGTTTTACCTGCTCTGTGTGCTTCTGAGGAGAAACGGCGTTGCCCGTGAACGACTCACGGGTACGGGTTCGCTGACCGGCCGCGGGAGCACCGCCGCCATGATCGAGCAGTGAGGTGGGGGCCAATGACCACATCTGCCGAGCACCATCAGCATCGGAATCACGACCATGTCCACGGCGCCGGTTGCGGGCATGTCGCCGTCCCGCACGGCGACCACGTGGACTACGTCCACGACGGCTGCATGCACCGGGTGCACGAGGGCCACGTCGACGAGTGCGAGCCGCCGGGTCACGTGCCGCACGGCGATCACGATCATCAGCATGGGCCGGGGTGCGGACACGTGGCCGTCCCGCACGGCGACCACGTGGACTACGTCCATGACGGTCACCGCCATGCCGGCCACAACGGGCACTGGGACGACCACTGACCCCGTTCGCCCCGGCAGGCCTCGCCGACGTGGCGATCCGGTCCGCGACCGCCTGCGGCATCTGATCCTGTCCACGCGTGGCCCGGCAAAAAATTCGCCCCTTGATGAAACTCTATTACGGCGTACGCTTAAAGATGTGTCACCGAAAGATGAATTCGACCGCCTGCCGGACGCCAACCGTGCGGAGATCCCCTCCGAGCTGGTCCGGGCCGCGCTCCGCGCCGCCGCCCGGCTGAACCGGGACGTGGCCGACGTGCCGATACTCGCGATCGCCCAGGAGGCCGGGATCTCACGCAGCACGCTGCTGCGCCGGCTGGGCGGCACCCGCCAGGCGCTGGACGAGGCGGTGCGCGCCGCCGGGGTGGATCCCGGCGGGCAGCGGCCGGTGCGCGACCGCGCCGTCGAGGCCGCGGCGCACCTGATCGGCGAGCAGGGCCTGGCCGCGGCCACCCTGGAGGCGGTCGCCGCCGCCGCCCAGTGCTCGGTGCACAGCCTGTACGCGACCTTCGGCGGCCGGGACGAGCTGCTGTGCGCCGTCTTCGACCGCTACAGCCCGATCCTGGACCTGGAGGAGACGCTGTCCGGGCCGCCGGCGGATCTGGCCGAGACGGTCCGCCGGGTCTACCGCCTGCTGGCCGACGGGCTCGCCCGCCCGCCCCGGGTGCTGCCGGCCGTTCTCGCCCAGGCCCTGGCCAGGCCGAACGACGAGGGCACGGACATCCTGGCCCAGCACTTCGCGCCGCGCCTGCTCGGCGGGCTCGGGCGGTGGCTGGCCGCCGAGGTGGCCGCCGGCCGCGTCCGCGACCTGCCGCTCCTGCTGCTCATCCACCAGATGGCCGGCCCGCTGGTGTTCCACTTCCTGCTGCGCCCGGTCGCCGAGCGCGTACCCGATGTGGTCCTGCCCAGCGTGGAGGAGGCCTGCGAGATGTTCGCCGAGACGTTTCTGCGTGCCGTCGCCCTTCCCGAGCCACCGGCCGGGGCGGACGGACATCCCCTACTCCATCGAGAGGAGCTTCGATGAGTGAGACCACCACGTGCGCGATCATCGGCGGAGGGCCCGCCGGGATGGTGCTGGGCCTGTTACTGGCCCGGGCCGGGGTGGAGGTCACCGTGCTGGAGAAGCACGCCGACTTCCTGCGCGACTTCCGCGGTGACACCGTCCACCCGAGCACCCTCGCCCTGCTGGACGAGCTCGGCCTGGGCGAGCGCTTCGCCGCGCTGCCGCACAACCGGGTGGAGCGGCTGGCCTTCGAGCTGCCGGGCGGCCGCCGGGTGCCGCTGGGCGACTTCAGCCGCCTGCGCGTCGCCCACCCCTATGTCGCCATGGTCCCGCAGTGGGACCTGCTCAACCTGCTGGCCCAGGCCGGACAGGAGGAGCGCGCGTTCACCCTGCGCATGAGCACCGAGGCCACCGGCCTGCTCCGCGAGAACGGCAGGGTGGCCGGCGTCCGCTACTCCGGCCCGGACGGACCCGGTGAGCTGCGCGCCGACCTGACCGTGGCCTGCGACGGCCGCTGGTCGCTCGCCCGCCGCGACTCCGGGCTGCGGGTGCGGGAGTTCCCGGTCGGCATCGACGTCTGGTGGTTCCGGGTCCCGGTCCAGGGAGCGGTCCCCTCGTCCCTGACCCCGCGCTTCGGCCGGGGCAGGGCCATCGCCATGATCCCCCGCGAGGGCTACCTGCAGATCGCCTACCTCGGCCACAAGGGCGGCGACGCGGCGCTGCGCGCACGCGGCGTCGAGGCGTTCCGCCGTGACGTCGTCGAGGTCGCGCCCGAACTCGACGGCGCCATCGACGCCCTGGAGTCGATGGACGACGTCAAGCACCTGGACGTGCGGCTGAACCGGCTGCGGCGCTGGCACACCGCGGGGCTGCTGTGCATCGGGGACGCCGCCCACGCCATGTCGCCGGTCGGCGGCGTCGGCATCAACCTGGCCGTCCAGGATGCCGTGGCCGCCGCCCGGCTGCTCGCCGCCCCGCTCAGGCGGCACCGCGTCACCGGCCACGACCTGGACGCGGTGCGTCGCCGGCGCATCCTGCCCACCGCCGTCACCCAGGGTCTGCAGAGGCTCCTGCACCGGCGCGTGATGGAGCCGGTCCTCGACGACCGGCCCCTCGCTCCGCCCAAGCTGCTCCTGGCCCTGCTCGCGGCCGTGCCGGCTCTGTCGGCCGTGCCCGCGTACATCATCGGGGTGGGCGTCCGCCCCGAGCGCGCCCCCGTCTTCGCCCGCCGGGCGCCGAGGAAGCCCGGCCGTTCCGGCTGAAGTCCCGCGTTATGCACGTAAGCGATATTTGCTCCGGTTGTCGCTCATGCGGCGCGGCTCCGATGGCATCCTGGAGAGCCGACGATCACGAGGAGATCAGCGATGGCGCACCCTCTCGACACGCAGGTCGCCCTCAGGCGTACCCCACTCGCCGCGGACGAGAGGGCCCGAGCCGTGGCGGGATTCACCCCCTTGGTCATCGAGCATCTCGTCGCCGGCGGCCGGTTCAGGGTGAGCGCCGACACCCCGGAGTTGGTGGAGGTGTTCCAGGAGGTCGCCCGCAGGGTGGGGGACATGCTCGGCCGGCCGGTGGTCAGCTACGCCAACGGCAGGTACATGGTGATCACCTTCGGCCAGGAGGGGATCCCGGGCGGCGCGGACGAGGGCGTCCGCTCGTTGGAGGGCTGACCGGCCACGTCGCCGCCGTCCCGGCCGACGCGTCCGTCGAGCCGCCCCGGGCCTTTCCGTCCCGAAAGTGGGTGTTCGCCGCGACGCGATAGCTTTGCCGGTCGTGGATGGAATCTTGGGCACGGTGGCCTCCGCGGTGGGGATGTTCGCCGGCACGAACGTCGACGACATCATCGTGTTGACGGTCCTGTTCCTGTCGTCGCGGGCCGGCGGCGCGCCCAGGACGTGGCAGATCTGGACCGGCCAGTATCTCGGCGTCGCGGCGTTGGTCCTGGTGTCGGTGGTGGCCGCGCTGGGGCTGACCATCGTGCCGGACGACTACGTCGGCCTGCTGGGCCTGGTGCCCCTCGGGCTCGGGGTATGGGCGTTGGTCAGGGCGCTACGCGCTCGGGCCGACGGGAGCGACGGCCCCGCCCCGGCGGTGGCGTCCGGGCTGGCGTCGGTGATCGGGGTGACGGTCGCGAACGGCGCCGACAACATCTCGGTCTATACGCCGGTCTTCCGCGCCGTCGGCGTCGGCCCGACGATTCTGACCATCGCCGTGTTCGCGGCAGGGGTGGCGGTCTGGTGCCTGGTGGGCGCCTGGCTGGGCTCGCACAAGAAGGTCGTCGCGGTGATAGAGCGCTACGGGCAGTGGATCGTCCCCCTGGTGTTCATGGCCATCGGGGCGTTCATCGTGCTGGAGTCCGGCGTGCTGGGGAAGATCCTTTCTTGGTGAATGTGCGTGCAGTAACAGTCGCAACGTAGTCGGCAACGCTCTTGGGCTTGAACTCGGCGGGTTTTCCAAAAATGCCCACGCCAATGACCCGGGGGCAAGGGGTCGCAGGTTCAAATCCTGTCGTCCCGACCGCGCCCCAGCTCCCTGGCGAGGATCCATGCCTTGATCGACTCGTACGCGGATTTCGCGGCCGAGGGTGGCGCGGCGGCGTCTTGGGTGGTCGTCCCGCTCCTCGCACCCGACATAGATGCGAGATGTGTGTCAGACGAGGTCACCCACGTGCCACGCGGGAACCAGAGCTATCCAAATCGATCATTGACTGCGATTTGACAAAAAATTACATTGTGCTGACAGATCGGGGGACCCGTGCGCTCGAAAGGGAGACCGTCCTGATGGTGCGTCGAGCCCTGATTCCCACCGTCGCAGCCTTACTTTTCCTGATCTGGGGTACTCCACCGGCCGCCTTCGCGGTGGACGGAACCCGGACGCCGGCGTCGCCCTCCTACACGGTCAGCCTGACCAGCAACACGTCGGGCAGCACATGGACCGGACACGAAGGCATCACCTTCACCAACCCGTCCGCGGATCCCCTGACGGAGGTCTACCTCCGGTTGTGGGACAACTACCACGGCACGTGCCCGTCCACACCGATAACCGTGACCAACGTGACCGGGGGCACGCCGTCCCCGCTGTCGGTCGCCTGCACCACGCTGAAGATCGCACTGCCCGCCCCGCTCGCCCAGAACGACAGCGCCTCGATCGGCTTCGACCTGAGCATCGTGGTGCCCAGCGGCGCGGACCGGTTCGGCCGCGATGGGTCCTACAACTTCATCGGCAACGCGCTGCCTGTTCTGGCGGTCCGCGACGCGAGCGGCTGGCACCTCGATCCGTACAGCAACAACGGTGAGTCTTTCTACGCGCTCACCAGTAACTACTCCGTCGCGCTCGACCACCCGACCTCGCTGCTGGTGCCTGCCACAGGCACCTCAGTCGATACGCCGGGGACGTCCGGTCGTACGGTCACCACGGCCACCGCCGCCAACGTGCGGGAGTTCGCCTGGGCGGCCGGGCCGTTCGTGAAGACCACAAGCACCACGACCACCGGCGTCACGGTGAACGTCTACCGGGTGAGCTCGATCAGTTCGGCCAGCGCCTCCTCGATGATGACCACCGCCAAGAACGCGCTGGTCGCCCACGCCGGGCGGTTCGGGGCCTACCCGTACGGCGAGGCGGACGTTGTGCTGGACAACAACTTCTGGTTCGGCGGCATGGAGTATCCCGGCTTCGTGCTCGACGTGGTCAGCTCGACAGCCCTCGCCCACGAACTGGCCCACCAGTGGTGGTACGGCATCGTCGGTGACGACGAGTACACCAGCCCGTGGCTGGACGAGTCGTTCACCGACTACGCCACCGATCTCTACAACGGCGTCTCGGGCAACAACTGCTGGAACAACGTCACCTGGCAGTCGTCGGCCGAGAAGATCAGCAACTCGATGGCCTACTGGGACGCTCACTCGAGCCGGTACGGAACCGTGGTCTACACCTACGGTAAGTGCGCGCTGCACGACCTGCGGCGCATGATCGGCACCACGGCGATGGAGAACCTGCTGAGGAACTACGCCAGCGCCCACTGGTACGGGATCTCGACCACCGCCGAGTTCAAGGCCGCCGCCCAGGCCACCACCTCGGTCGACCTGTCATCGTTCTGGACCACCCACCGCATTGACGGCTGACGGTCTTCTTTCTCGGGATGGGTCTGTTCGGGTTGGTCGCGCCCTCAACGCTGATCAGGCCGTTCCGAATGATCGCCGACTCGTCCGAGGCGCGTCTCGTCCCCTTCGACGGCCCGGCTCCGGAGCGGCCGGTGGCGGCGCCGCGCGATGTTGCGGCCGTGCTCGACGTCCGCCGGGGGAGCAGGGGCAGCAGCTCGTGTCCCTCCGCAGCTACACGTGCGTCGCGGTCAAGGACGGGACGTAGCGGTCGGGCTGAGGTCAAGCGCCCCGGGACGACTTTGAACCGGTACTGGCAGCCGACGGCGTAGTGGCCGCCGCACGGACGGCGATGGCCGCGATGTCGTCGTCGAGACGGCCGGGGCTGTAGCGGACCAGGTCCCTGTGCAACTGCTTGAGCAGCCGGGACGGGGCGTCCGAGTCCCATCGGCCCGCGTGCTTCACCAGCGGGAAGAACGCACCGGTGTGGTCGCGGGTCTCGGTGACGCCGTCGGTGTAGAGCAGTAGATGGTCGTCGGCGGCGAAGCGGACGGTGTCGATGTGGTAGTCCGCCCCGAGTAGCGCACCCATGTTGATGGGCGGTGAGGGCGCCGTGGGGGTGACCTCGCGGACCGCTCCCGCGTGGAACAGTAGTGGAGGAGGATGTCCGCAGTTGACGATTTCGACGGCCGATTCGTCGTGGGGGATCTCGACGAGCAGGGCCGTGGCGAAGCCCTCCATCTGGTCGCCGGGCACCAGCGTTGTGTAACGGCTCGCGCTCACGTCCAGTCGGCGTGCCAGCCGTGCCAGGTCCGGCTCGTCGTAGGCGGCTTCCCGGAAGCAGCCGACGATCGCTGAGGCCGTCCCGACCGCGGGGAGGCCCTTGCCGCGCACGTCTCCGATGATCAGGCGGACGCCGTGGGCTGTCTCCAGTGCTTCGTAGAAGTCGCCGCCGACGCGGGCCTGGGCCGCGGCGGCCAGGTACAGGGCGTCAATCTCCAACCCGCCGAGGCGGTGCGGTATGGGGCGCAGCAGGACTTTCTGGGTCGTCTCGGCGACGGAGCGGACGTCGGCGAGGGTCTGCTCCCGCTGCTGGCGCACATGGCTGGCGTAGGCGGCCGCGGCGGTAACGCCGGCGATCACCGCGAGGGTGAACAGGTGTGACTGCGGGGGCTCGCGTTGGCCGATGGTCAAGGCGATCACTACGTAGATGGCCGCGGCGAGCACACCGATGGTCATCGTTCGGACCACCGGCCACACCGAGGCGGCAAAAGCGGGGGCGACTGCGAGAAAGCGGCTGAAGTAGAGATGACTCGGGGTTGCGAAGGCCAGCACGGTGATGATGACTGTCAGCGCTAGAGGCACCAGGAGCGTGGGATCTTCCCGTAGGTTGCCCCACCAGCGCCGGAGTCGACCGGAGAAATCCACCCTGACCAGGGTATAAGGCGCGAGCCGGTGGTTGGCGCTCCAGTGTCATTTCGCGATCATGGTTGGGTCTGCGCTGGTAATGGCAGTGTCGGGCGATGGCGTGGTGCCGTCGGTGTCGGGCTGACCGGCGCAGGCGGCCGGTTCAAGCAGCAGGGCGGCCGGCAGTCGGCGGATCTCGGGCAGGGTTAGCGGGATGCGGCCGCCGTGACTTCGGGTGACGCCGAGTCCGTGACGTTCCGCCGCCGGACAGGCCGCCGCCTCGCGGGCGGCGCGGCCGATCACCAGTGGGCCAGCTCCAGTACGGCGATGCCGGTCAGGACGGTGACGGCGGCGGTGACCCGCAGGACGCCCAATCGCTCCCGGAAGATCAGCGTGCCGATCAGGGCGGCGACGACGATGCTCGTCTCGCGCAGGGCGGCGACGGTGGCCAGGTCGCCGCGGGACTGCGCCCACACGACGAGCCCGTAGGCCAGCAAGGAGAGCACCCCTCCCGTCAGGCCGCGTACGTACACGGGGCGCATCTGGTCGATGAGGGAGCGGCCCCGTCGTACCCAGGCGATCAACGGCAATATCGGTCCCTGGCAGAGGAACATCCACGCGATGTAGCCGGTGACCGTTCCCGAATGCCGGACCCCGGTGCCGTCGACGACCGTGTAGAGGGCGATCATCGCTCCGGTGCCGAGTGCGGCGGCCAGCGCCGGCAGTTGGGCCCGGCCGGGTATGCCGTCCGCGAGCGCCAGTCCGGCCAGCCCGCACGAGATCACCACCACTCCGGCGACGTTCTCGGGCGGTAGCGGCCGGTCGAGCACGGTCACGGACAGGACGGCGACCAGCAGGGGCGACGTGCCGCGCGCCACCGGGTACATCTGCCCGAAGTCGCCGAGCTGGTACGCCCGCAGCAGCAGGATCTGGTACCCGACCTGCAGCAGGGCCGAGGCGGCGATGAACGGCCACGCCGCCGCGTCCGGCATCGGCGTGAGGCAGACCATCACGGCGGCGCACCCGGTGGAGGCGACGTTGATCAGGGTGAACGCGACCAGCTTGTCCTTCATGCCGTGCGCCATCGCGTTCCATACGGCGTGCAGCACCGCCGCCGCCAGCACCACGGCGGCTACGGCACCCGCACCCGGCATGATCCCAAGCATGGAACGCTCCCATATGTCCGGAATTTAATTCCACGCTACTCTAGTTCTATGGAAGAGCGTTCCGCATCCCTCGCGGCCCATGTGCGCGCGCACCTGTCCGACCTGCGCGACACCGAGGCCCGCGTCGCGCGGGTCATCCTCGACAAGGGCGCGGACCTGGTGCATCTCAGCGTCAGCGACGTCGCCGCGCTCGCCCGCACCGCGCCCTCATCGGTCGTACGCGCCTGCCAGCGCCTCGGGTTTCGCGGGTTCCAGGAGGTGAAGATCGCCGCGGCGCGCGAGGCGCCCCCTCCCCGCCCTTCCCGTGACCGGGATCCCGCGGCCCGCGCGCTCGCCGACACGGTGCGCGCCGCGCGGGACGCCCTCGACGGGCTGTCCGCCACCCTCCCCGTGGAGCGCCTGCGCGAGGCGGCGCGGACCCTGCACGCGGCGACCCGCGTCCTCGTCGTCGGAGCCGGGCTGTCCGGCGCCGTGGCCGCGGACGCCGCCTACCGCCTGCGGGCCCTCGGCTCCGTCGTGGACGCCCCGCTTGACCCGATCACGGCCCAGTTGGCCGCCGGCCAGCTCCCGGCGTCCGCCGCCTGCCTGGCCATCAGCCACACCGGCGCGACCCGCAGCACGGTGGACGCCGCCCGCCGCGCCCGCCAGGGAGGTGCGAGCGTCATCGCGCTAACCAGCTACGCCCACTCTCCGCTGAGCGACACCAGCACCGTCACACTTGTCGCCGGCGGGCAGGACCTCGTCTTCGGGCTGGAAACCGTTGCCAGCCGCCTGGCCCACCTCGCTGTCGTGGACGCGCTGACTCTGACCCTGCTCTCCCTGCGCGGCGCCACCGCCGAACAGGCACTGCGCCTGTCGGCCGACGTCACGGCCGACCACGCGTACTGACACCGCGCCGTTCACGCGGACGCCCGGGCCAGGTTGGCCGGAGCGGCGCCTCCCCGGTCATGCGCGCTGTCAAATTCGGGGGGCTGGGGAAAAGCAGTCGCCAATAGTCATCGGGAAGGGGAACTACTATTCCAGGTAAATATCACCGGGCTTTTCTCGTGGACGCTTCGAGGGCGTTTTGCCGATGGCGGTTGTTGGTCGTCGTTGCGGGCCAAGAACTCCGGCCCGCACGTCCCCGTCGATCACGTGCGGGCCGAGGTGTTCCCCGGTCCGCTCGACGGGAGCAGGTCCGGCCTGGACGACGACGAGGTCGTAGATCGACCTCGCTCGGTGCTCTGTTACGGTTGCTCGTGACGCGGGGTGCCCGGGAGCCGGGCTGAGATCACACCCGTCGAACCTGATCTAGTTCTCACTAGCGAAGGGACGTCATCGTTGACTGCCATCCCCAAGGTGTTGTCGATCGCCGGCACCGACCCCAGCGGCGGCGCGGGCATCCAGGCCGACCTGAAGGCCTTTTCCGCGCTCGGCGGCTACGGCATGGCGGTGATCACCGGCCTGGTCGCGCAGACGACCACCGGCGTACGCGAGATCCTCGAGGTGCCCGCCGCGTTCGTCGAGTCCCAGTTGGACACGCTGCTGACCGACGTCCCGGCGGACGCGGTGAAGATCGGCATGCTGGGGGAGGCCGCGGTCGTCCGGGCGGTGGCCGCGGCGCTGGACCGGTTCTCGCCCCCGTACGTGGTGCTCGACCCGGTGATGGTGGCCAAGAGCGGCGACCGGCTGCTGGCGCAGGACGCGGTGGCCGCGCTGCGCGAGGAGCTCCTGCCCCGTGTCGACCTGATCACGCCGAACCTGCCCGAGGCCGCGGACCTGCTGGACGTGCCCCAGGCGGTCGGCGTCGAGGAGATGCGCGAGCAGGTCAAGCGGCTGCACGCGCTGGGGGCGCGGCGGGTGCTGCTCAAGGGCGGCCATCTCGACGGCGACGTCTGCGTGGACGTCTTCAGCGAAGGGGACGGCGCGATCGAGCTCTCCGCGCCGCGCGTCGCGACCCGCAACACCCACGGCACCGGCTGCACCCTGTCCGCGGCGATCGCGGCGCTGCGGCCGCGTCATGCGGACTGGCTCGCCGCCGTTCGCGAGGCCAAGGAGTACCTGACCGGCGCGCTGCGCGCCGCCGACACCCTGGGCGTCGGCCACGGCCGCGGCCCGGTCCACCACTTCCACGCCGTCTGGTGACCCCGGGCGAATGCCCTCCCACCTGGGAAGCCGTTCGCCCGAACAGCCGAAGCCGTATGTCCGCGCTGAAGAGCTCAAGGGTTTCATGCCACCCGGAACGGCCCGGCCTGCTCAAGGGCGACCGCGATCGCCTGGGGAAGTACTACTCGACGGCTGCGGTTCTCCGTTATAATGATTGAGAATTCCCGGGACGAGTCGCCCGGGAATTCTGCGTTTTATGAACCCAGCTCGAGAACCGAGTCGCATCGATGTGACCCGATGGGACGAGACGCAGTCAGCCGAAGGCGTATTTCGTTCGATCGTCGCCGGTGGCCTGCCGCTTTTCCTGTCCATGATAGCTGCTTCCGTGGGCTCGGCAATTGTGGTGGCCATTTTGGGGGATTACGATACTGCCGCCCTTGCGGCGTTCAATCTCACGGGATCCGTGTACACGCCGGCAAGCGTCGCGCTGAGCGGTTGTTTGCGCGCCGCCGTCCCCTTCATCGCTCCGTATCGAGAGAACCCGCGCGTAGCTGTTCCGATCATCCGGGACTCCTATTGGTTCGGAGTCGTCATCGGAACGATGGGTGCGTTTCCGGTCACCCTCGTTCCTCTCGTCGGCAGCCTTTTCGGTGCCTCGCCGGAGATTCTGAATGAACTCGGGTCGCTCCCTCTCCTCATGGCTCTGAATCTGCTGGTAATTACAGTGGGCGGGGCGCGGACATCGGTCCTGATCGCGTACGGAAAGAATCGTCAAGTATTGTGGGTGGCGGTCACGAGTACCGCGAGCGCGATGCTTCTGACCCCGCTGCTCGTTTCCGGCGCCGGCTTCCTCCCGGGCCTGGGGATCAGCGGAGCGGGGGTCGCGCTGGTCGTGAGTTCAACGGCAAGCGCTGTCCAGGCGAACATCCACCTGCGCAATGTGCCGGTGCTTTCCGGGGCTTCCCTGTGGCCGGGCCGGCCTCGGCCACACAAAATCAAGGAGCTGGCCCGGGTTGGTGTTCCTTCTTCGGCGACCCTGTTGGTAAAGGCGTTCGCTCTCGGGCTGGCGTCGCTCGGCGTAGCTCGGATCGGGGCGTCTGCCGGCGCGGTTCACGCTGTTCTTTCGTCTATTAACGGCTTCTTGATGGTGGCATCACTCGCAACCGCACAAGCTGCGGTTCCGATTCTTGCGAGGGCCGCCGCGGCAGGGGACCTCGCTCTGTGTCGCCGGATCGCCCGTACGAGTTTGCTGGTGGGAGTGTCGGTGGCCGGAGCGGGCGCATGCGTGCTGTTGGCGGCGAAACCCTGGATCATCGGAGTCTTCACACCTGACCCCGCCGTTCGCGGAGAGGTCGGCTCACTCCTGGGATTGATGATTCTCTCGGCGTTGCCGGAAGGGGCGAAGGCCGCATCTGGGCGAAGCCTGCTGGCTCTCAAGGAAGCGCGGGTCAGCCTGGTGAACTTCGCGGTCGGCTACTCGTTGCTCGCGCTGTCGATCTTTCCTGTCCGCGACCACTTCGGGCTGGCAGGAATCTGGTGGTCGATAGCCGCCGTGAACGTGTATCTCGCGATCAAGCAGACGATCGACTTTCGCCGCACTTCTCGAGTGAAGATCCAAGCGCCGGCCTGAGCCGCCGGTGCCGGGGCGATGGGCCGAGGGGAGCCGGTGACCGGATCGTTCCGGTACGAGGCCAGATCGGGCCTGCCGTACCGGCATCGGCGCTGGTCAGAATAGGGGACATGAACCGAGCGCTGATCGTGATCGATGTCCAGGAGTCCTTCCGCGCCCGCCCCCTCTGGGAGCAGATCGCCAACCCGAAGATCGCGGATCCGGTCAACCGGCTGGTCCGCCTCGCCCGCGCCAACGGCGACCTGGTGGTCTGGGTGCTGCACGCCGAACCCGGCAGCGGAGACGTGTTCGACCCGGCCCTCGGACACGTGCGCCTGCTCGACGAGCTGGAGCAGCCGCAGCCCGGCGAGCCGGTGCTGCGCAAGACGTCCCACAACGCCTTCACCACCACCAACCTGCAACAGCTGCTGACCGGGGCGGGCGTACGCGAGCTGCTGGTCTGCGGGATCCGCACGGAGCAGTGTGTGGAGACCACCACCCGGGTGGGCAGCGACCTCGGCTACCGGATGGTCTTCGTCACGGACGCCACCACGACGAACCCGATCGGTGAGCTGGGCGCCGACGCGATCATCCAGCGTACGGAGGCGGTCCTCCGCGACCGCTTCGCCCGGATCGCCACGGTAGCCGAACTGGAGGCGGAGCTGGGAGCATCCGAGGCGTGAGCCGTGTCGTCTTCGTCCTGCTGCCCGGTGTCCACCTGCTCGACCTGGCCGGGCCGGCCCAGGTATTCAGTACGGCGGCGGACTTCGGGCAGCCCTACCGGCTCAGTTACGTCGCCGAGCAGGAGCAGGTGCGCACCGCGCAGGGCCTGCCGCTGATCGCGGACATCGAGTGGCCGGAGCTGGGCCTCGACGATCTGGTCGTGGTGCCGGGCTGGCGGGCGCCCACACTGCGTGGCGGGCCGGAGCTGAGCCCGGCCGCGCTGGAGCGGATGCGCGCGCACCACGCCGCCGGCGGCACCGTCGCGAGCGTCTGCGCCGGGGCGGAGGCGCTGGGCCAGGCGGGGCTGCTGGACGGGCGCCGCTGCACCACGCACCACGAACTCCAGGACGAGTTGGCGGCCCGGCATCCCCGGGCGATCGTGGTGCGGGACGTGCTGTTCACCGCCGACGACGGGGTGGTGACCTCGGCGGGCATCGCGAGCGGCATCGACCTGACGCTGCACCTGCTGGCCGTCAGGCACGGCCCGGCACTCGCCGCCCAGGTGGCGAGGGCCATGGTCGTCTACGCCCGCCGCAACGGCCACGAGCCGCAGGCCAGCGCCATGCTGCGGCACCGCTCCCACCTGGACGACACCGTCCACCGCGTACAGGACCTCATCGATGCGCGGTTCGCCGAGCCGCTGCCGCTCGCCCACCTGGCCGCCTCCGCCGGCGTGAGCGAACGCACCCTGACCCGGCTGTTCGCGCGCGCCACCGGCGGGCTCACCCCGCTGCGTTACCAGCAGACGCTGCGACTGGAACGTGCGGAGCACCTGGTCGGCCGTGGCACGACGGTGGAGACCGCCGCGCGCGAGGTGGGGTTCGAAGATGCCCGGATGCTGCGCCGTCTCCGCGCCCGAGTGTCTTTCTGACAATGGCTCCCCCGGTCAGAGGCCGATCACGACGTGGGCGTGCCACATCCCGGACTCGCGGCCGAACCGCAGTCCCTCGCGGCTGATCGGCGCGGGTGACGCGCCGGCGCGGCCGACCGTCTCCAGCGGGACGGTCGCCAATCGCATCTCGACCTGCCCCTCGGTGGCGCCCGTCCGTTCGTCGATCGACACGTCCACCGCCACCCGGCCGGACCTCTCGACCTCGCGGACGACCTCGTCCAGCAGCGTGATGAGCAGCTCTTCGTCGGTCTCCTCGGCCAGGGCGATGGTGTCGCAGTGGTCCGGGACCGCGTCGCCGACGTCGGCGAAGGTCTCCACCAGTGCCCGTGCCGCTTCGGCCAGGCATTCCTCGCGGCCGTCCGCCCACGCCTCCAGCGCGATGCCGGCGGTGTGGGGGACCACCCGGTGCCCCCTGCTCACGCTGTCCACCCCTTCTTCGGCCGCGTTCGGCACGTCGGGCCCGATCCGCGGATACGAGACTTCACGGATCAGACGAACACGCGCCGGGAGACGACGCCGGTCCCGACGTTCTTCCCGAACGCGGCTCCCACATCATGCTCGGGCCAGAGGTCGAAGTGCTGACCAGGCTGCAGATATTCGCTCGCCTGGTCGTCCGTCACGAGGATGGTGACCAGGCGGTCCTTGTCACCGGGGACCAGCGGTTCGTCGTCGTCGGTCGTGATCGCCGTTTCGAACAGGTGGCTACGGATCTTGGTCCCTTCGCGGCGGCGTACGTGGACCACCAGCGAATGTGTGGGGCTGAGTAATTCGTGTTTCAGTCCTCCTTCCTCCGGGCGTAGCAGCGTTATCAAAGTTCTGACCTTGTATCTCCTCATTGTTTCTACGACCTTTTCTGAACGGTGTGCGTGTGCTGTTTTCGCTGGCGTCCCCTTTGGTTTCGGCGTCCCGGCCGTTTTGGTCGGGGAGTGGTTCGGCGGGCCATATTTCGTTAATTCAAACTATACGCCGCGTTGATTCGGCGACGATTACGGGCCGGTCGCGGGCCGGTGGAGAGCGGACGATGCCGGATCGGGGCTGATCGCTGAGTGATGTGGCCTGCGCGACCGCCGGAGAGTCGCGCGCCTGTGATCGACCTCACGCGGCCCGGCCGTCACATGGCCCACGGGCGTGCCGTCTTTATACATAGTTCGCAGACGGAGGACGAGGTCTCATGGTCACCAAGGATGAGAACCCCACGCAACAGCCCGGGGCGGCCCCACGGCGGCGAGGGCTACGCCGCGCGCTGAAGGCGGTCGCCGCGCTGATGGCCGTGGTGGTCGCGGCGCTCCTGGCCGTGGCGTACGCGTGGCAGCCACCCGAGGAGCGGGATTTCCGCTCGTCCTGGTCGGCGGAGTCGCGCTTCGTCGACACGCCCGTGGCCCGCTTCCACTACACCAAGACCGGGAACGGCTCGCCCGTTGTGCTGCTTCCCGGTGGCACGCTGTGGATCTACACCTATCGCGACACCATCCCCGCCCTCGCCGGCGATCACACCGTGTACGCGGTCGACCTGCCTGGATACGGATACACGAGCGTCCACGACGAGGGTTTCGGCTATGACGTGCGGGCGATGACCGATGCTCTCGGCTCATTCATGGACGCCGTCGGCGTGCCGCGGGCGTCCGTGGTCGCCCATTCGCTGAACGGTTCCGTGGCGCTGTACCTCGCCGAGACCCGTCCCGAACGCGTGGGAAAGCTGATCCTGATGGCGCCCCTGGGGCTGGACGCGCCAGGCAACGCCAATCTCGAAATGATGCGCGTGCCCGTGATCGGCGAGGCGGTGACCAAGCTGATGGGCAGATCGACCTTCGCCTCAGGCCTGTCGGGGGCCTACGCACACAGTGAACGGATGACCTCCAGGGTCGTCGACGAGTACTGGGCGCCGCTGAGCCGCCGACCCAACCGCACGGCGATGTGGAAGCAGGTCCGCGAGCTTGACCTGTCGCTCGTCGAGCGGAAGCTGGGCGGCATCCGCGCTCCCACGCTGATCCTGTGGGGGGACCGGGACACGTTCGTCGCCCCCGAGCAGGCCGACCGGCTGCGCCGCAGTATCCCGGGATCCACCCTCCGCATGTTCCCCGGCCTGGGGCACGTCCTCCACGAGGACGAACCCGCGCTGGTCAACCCTGTGCTGGCCGGTTTCCTCGGCGTCGCGTGATCAAACCGGACAACGCCGGCCCCTGTGGAGACGCTGGGGCCGTCAGGGGAGGGTCAGCTCGTACTCGACCTGCTCGATCGGGTTGCCGTCGCCGTAGTCGTGGTCGCGGACCACGCCCGACTCCGTGAAGCCGCTCTTCACGTAGAAGCGGCGGGACTGGAGCGTGTCCCGTAGCGTCCACAGGTGGACCCGCCTGACGCCGTCCTCGCGCATTCTCCGCAGGGAGGCGGTCATCAGGACGCTCGCGACACCGCTTCCCCAGCCGTCCGGGTGGCCGTAGAAGCCGAAGATCTCCGTCGCCTCCGGCCGCTCGGCCGAGGGGCCGAAGTAGGAGAAGGCCAGCGGTCGCCCGTTCAGGGCGGCCAGCATGATCGTTCCCTTGCTCCCGGCGAGCACGTCGTGCCACTTGTGGCGCCGCTGCCGCACCGCCTCCGCGAAGAACTCCGGAGTGAAGAAGCCGGCGTAGGCGGCCTTCCACGACTCCGCGTGGATCTCGCCCACCGCATCCCCGTCGTCCCAAGTGGCCGGAGAAACCGTCACGTCACTGATCACGCGATCACCCTACTGGGCCCGGACTCTCTCGCCTAGATCAAGTAGTTGCAAATCTCTTGCAACTAGTACGGTCCTTCCGGGACGCGGGCGAGGCCAGGCCGCCCTCGCCCGCGCGTCCTCAGGGAGACCGTCAGTAGGCCGGATCGGTGTGGACGAGGCGGCCTTCGACGTACGTGGCCAGCACCGACGTCTCGGCGAGCTCGCCGGCCGGGATCGCGTACGGGTCGCGGTCGGTGACCACCAGGTCGGCGACCTTGCCCTGCTCGATGGTGCCGGTCTCGGTGTCCAGGTGGTTCACCCGCGCCGCGCCGATCGTGTACGCGGCCAGGGCGGCCGCCAGGGTGAGGCGCTGCTCCGGCAGGAACGCCTCCGCGGGCTCGCCCGGGACCCACCGGTTGACGGCGACGTGGATGCCCAGGAACGGATCGGGGCTGCTGACCGGCCAGTCGCTCCCGGCCGCGAGCGAGGCGCCGGCGCGGGCGAGATCCCCGAACGGATACTGCCAGGCCGCCCGCTCGGGGCCGAGGAACGGGATGGTCAGCTCGTCCATCTGCGGCTCGTGCGCCGCCCACAGCGGCTGCATGTTGGCGGTGACGCCGAGGGCGGCGAACCGCGGCACGTCGTCCGGGTGCACGACCTGCAGGTGCGCGATGTGGTGCCGGTGGTCGTTCGCGCCGTTGGCGGCGCGCGCCGCCTCGAACGCGTCCAGGGCCTCGCGGGCCGCGCGGTCTCCGACGGCGTGCACGTGGACCTGGAAGCCCTCGGCGTCCAGGCGGGTGACGTGCCCGCGCAACTTCTCGGGATCGACGAAGCTGATCCCCTCGTTGCCGGTCCGGCAGCCGCAGCCGTCGAGGTAGGAGGAGGTCATGGCGGCGGTGAAGTTCTCCGCCACCCCGTCCTGCATGATCTTCACGCTGGTGGCGCGGAACCGGCCCGCCTCACCTCGGCGCGAGAGCAACTCGGGGATCTGCTCCTCGCCCCTGTCACGGTCCCACCAGAGGGCGCCGACCACCCGCGCGGTGAGCAGCCCGGACTCGGCCGCCGCCAGATAGGCGCGCTGCACTTTCGGATCGACCATCGCGTCCTGCCAGGTGGTCACACCGGCGGAGTGCAGCCGCCGCTGGCCCGCCCGGAGCGCGCGCAGCATCATGTCCGCGGTCGGTTCGGGGACGTGCCGGTCGACCAGGTGGGACGCGCCCTCGTGGAGTGTGCCCTGCGGGCTGCCGTCGGCCTCCCTCTCGACGCGCCCGTCGGCCGGGTCAGGCGTGCCCGCGTCGACGCCGCTCAGCTCCAGCGCCCGGGTGTTGACCCACGCCCCGTGGCCGTCCCGGTTGATCAGATGGACGGGCCGGTCGGGGACCACCGCGTCCAGCAGGTGCCTGCTCGGCGTTCCGCCGGGGAACCACTCCATGGACCAGCCGCCGCCGCTGATCCACTTGGCGTCGGGGTTCGCTTCGGCGTACGCGCGGACGGCGGCGACCGCCTCGTCCGCGTCGCGAACGTCGTGCAGGTCGCACCGGATCATGGCGAGGCCGGCCAGGACGGGATGCACGTGGGCGTCCTGGAAGCCGGGGAGCAGGGCGCGGCCGGCCAGGTCGACGACCTCGGTGGCGCGGCCGATCAGCGGCCGGACGTCCGGGTTCGCGCCGACGGCGACGATCCGGCCGTCGCGGACGGCGACCGCCGTGGCCGCGGTGCGGACCGGTCCGAGCGTGTGCACCGGGCCGCCGAGGAAGACGAGGTCGGCGGGGGTCGTCATGCGGTTTCTCCTTGGGACGTGAGCGGAGGGATCACAGCGAGTCGGGGCGGTGCGCCCAGGGCCGGACGTGTTCGACGGCCGTGCCGACGTGGAAGACGGTCGCGTCGTCGTAGCCGCGGCCGACGATCTGTACCCCGGTCGGCACGCCGTTGGAGGCGCGACCCGACGGGACGTTGAGCACCGGGCAGCGGCTGGCGATGTTGAAAACCGTGGTGAGCGAGTACTCCAGATAGTGGTCGAGCTCGACGCCGTTCACACTGAGCTTGGTGTCGACGTACTCCTCGCCCGCGCGCAGGCCCGACGCCCCTGTGGTCGGGCAGATCAGCGCGTCGTAGCGGTCGAGCAGCTCGCCGATGGGCCGGTAGATCGCCGCCTCGATCTCCAGCCCGGTCAGGAAGGCGCCGGGCTCCTCCATCGCCCGCGCGGCGTCGGCGGCGAAAGCGAGGGCGTAGGGATTGAGCAGGTCGCCGTGCTCGGCGGCGACCCGGCCCACCATGGGGCCGAAGATCGCGCCGAAGTGGATGAACGCGGCGCGCATGACGTCGGCGCGGCGCAGCCCGACCGCGACCTCCTCGACGATCGCCCCGGCCTCCCGCAGCGCGTCGGCCACGGCCTCGGTGTTGGCCGCGATCTCCGGCTCGATCTCCCAGTCGCCCAGGCTGGGCGCGTACGCGACGCGCATCCCGGTCACGTCGCCGAGCCGGTCGGGGATGCGAACGGCCGGGCGGAGCGAGACCACGTCATGCGGGTGCGGGCCGACGATGGTGTTCTGCAGCAGCGCGCAGTCGGCGACCGTGCGCGCCATCGGCCCGTCGTGGCAGTAGTGGTCCAGGTTGAACGGCGGCATCGCGGGCACCCGGCCGTAGGGCGGCTTGAAGCCGACCGTGCCGGTGTTGGCGGCGGGCAGCCGGATCGAGCCACCGATGTCGGAGCCGGTGGCGAGCATGGCCGTACCGGAGGCGAGCGCCGCGCCGGAGCCGCCCGAGGAGCCGCCGGGGGAGTAGTCGAGGTTCCACGGGTTGCGCGTGATGCCCCACAACTTCGAGTGGGTGAAGCCCGCGCAGCAGAACTCGGGCGTCGTCGTACGGGCATGAATGATGCCGCCGGCGGCCACGATCCGCTCGATGATCGGGTGGGTCACCTCGGCCACGTGGCCGGCGTACGCGAGCGAGCCGTCCGTGGCGAGACGGCCGGCGATCGGCTGCTCGTCCTTGGCCGCCACGGGAAGCCCTTCCAGCGGTCGCGGCGAGCCGTCGCGGTAGGCGCGCTCGGCCTGCTTCGCCTGGAGGAGGGCCTCCTCGAAGGTGCGCTCGCTGAGCGCGTTGACCTGGGGTTCGACGGCCTCGGCGCGGTCGATGACGGCGGCCATCAGCTCGACGGGGGACAGCTCGCGGGACCGGAACAGCCGCAGGGCCTCGGTCGCGGGCAGGTAGGCGAGGTCGGTCACGAGGTGACACTCCTTTTCTCGGAGGTGGGGGCAGGCGGCCTCTCCCGTGTCGCGGTCGCGAGGGCGCGCCGGTCGGCGGCGATCCGGGCGGGATCCCAGCCGCGGTGCGGCAGGGAGTGCAACAGCAGCCGGGTGTACGGGTGTTCGGGGGCGGCCAGTACGTCGCGGGCCGGACCCGACTCGGCCACCCGTCCCCGGTAGAGCACGAGGACGTCGTCGGCGACATGCCGGACGAGCGCCAGGTTGTGCGTGACGAACACGTACGCCACGCCGGTGTCGCGGCGGATCTCCGCCAGCAGGTCGAGGATCTGGGCCTGGATGGACACGTCGAGGGCGGCGGTCGCCTCGTCCAGGATCAGCACCTTCGGCTCGGTCGCCAGCGCGCGGGCGATGGCGACCCGCTGGCGCTGGCCGCCGGAGAGTCGCCTGGGCAGCGCGTCGGCCTCGCGCTCGCCGAGGCCGACCCGCGCCAGCAGCTCGTCACGGCGGGCCCGCCGTTCCGCCGAGGTCATCGCGAAGTGCAGACGCAGCGGCTCCTCGACGCACGCGGCGACGGTGACGCGCGGATCGAGCGAGAGGTAGGGGTCCTGGAAGACCATCTGGATCTCGCGGGCGCGGGCCAGCCGGGTCGCCCTGCCGCGGGCCGCGCCCGAGCGGTCCCGGCCGGCCACGCGGATCCGGCCGGAGTCCGGTCGCTCCAGGCCGACGAGCATCCGGGCGGTCGTCGTCTTCCCCGATCCCGACTCACCGACGATGGCCAGGGAGCCGCCGGGCCGGAGCGTGAGGGAGACGTCGTCGACGGCCACGTGGTCGCCGAACGTCTTGCGCAGGTTCTCCACCTCCAGCGCGTACTCAGTCATGGATCAGCTCCTCCGCGCGCAGGCAGGCCACCTGGGCGCCGTCGATCTCCCGCAGGCCGGGTTCGTGCTCGGTGCAGCCGGGCCGGGCGTGGGCGCAACGGGCCGCGAAGGCGCATCCGCTCGGAGCCTCGGACAGCGACACCGGACGCCCGGGGACGCCGTGCGGCGGCCGGTCCGACTCCAGACGCGGGGTCGCGGCCAGCAGCCCCGAGGTGTACGGATGGCGTGGTCGGCTGAAGAGTCCTTCGGCGGACTGCGCCTCGACGATCCGGCCCGCGTACATCACGTAGACGCGGTCGCAGATCGCGGCGGCCAGCTCCAGGTCATGGGTGACGAAGAGCATCCCCATGTCACGCTCGGCCTGGAGCCGAGTGAGGATCGAGACGACCTCGGCCTGGGTGGTGACGTCCAGCGCCGTGGTGGGCTCGTCGGCCAGCAGCAGCCGGGGCCCTCCGGCGAGCGCGCCGGCGATCATCACGCGCTGCAGCATGCCGCCGGAGAACTCGTGCGGGTACCTGCGCAGGGCCGCGCGCGGCGCACGGATGCCGACCGACTCCAGCAGCTCCTCGGCCCGGTCCAGGGCGCCCTTCCGGGACACCCCGGAGGCCCGCAACCCCTCGGTGACGAAGTCGCCGATCCTGCGCAGCGGGTTGATGGAGGCCCGAGGGTCCTGGAAGATCATGGAGGCGTCGCGGCGGCGCAGGTCGCGGAGCCGGGTGGGCGACATCGTGAGGATGTCCGCTCCGTCCACCCGCAGGCCGCCGGCGGCTTCGGCTCCCTCGGGGAAGAGGCCCAGCACCGAACGGCAGGTGACGGACTTGCCCGACCCCGACTCGCCGACCAGCCCGACGGCCTCGCCGTGCTCGACGTGCAGTGACACCCCGTCGATGATGGGGCGCGCGGCCTGGCCGGCCGCGAGCCGCACGGTCAGGTTCTCGATCTCCAGCAGCCGGGTGGTCATCACTGCTCCCGCCGTGCGACGCGATCGGCGATGGACTCGCCGACGAGGCTGAACGCCACCACCGTGATCACGATGGCGACGCCGGGGGCGAGGGCGGGGAGCATCGCGCCCTGCAGCAGGGACGAGGAGCCCTCGTTGATCATCGCACCCCAGTCGGCGGTGGGCGGCTGCACACCGAAGCCGAGGAAGGAGAGCGCCGCGAGGTCCATGAGCGCGTACCCGAAGTTGATCGCGGACTGGGCGAGGATCAGCGGAGCGATGTTGGGCAGCAGGTGCTTCACGCAGATCACCCAGCCGGACCAGCCCTGCACCTTGTACGCCTGGATGTAGGGGCGGGCCTTCTCCTGCAGGGCCACGCCGCGCGCGAGCCTGCCGACGTACGGGGCGTAGGCGACGCTCATCGCGATCACCGGCGCGGTCAGCCCGACGCCGAAGACGGCCACCAGGATGATGGCCAGCAGCAGGGCGGGGAAGGAGAAGATGAGCTCCATGGCCCGCGAGAGGACGGAGTCGACGACCCCGCCATGCCAGGCCGCCGCCACCCCGATCAGCATGCCGAGCAGCGTCGAGACGATCACGACGACCAGCGGGCCGAGCAGTCCGGTGCGGGCGCCGAAGATCAGCCGGGAGAGGACGTCGCGGCCGGACTGGTCCGCGCCCAGCAGGTGCTCGGGGGTGGAGCCGCTCAGGGTCGCGGACAGGTCCACGGAGTCGGGGTCGTACGGTGCGATCCACGGGGCGAAGGCCGCCGCGACGATCAGTACGGCGAGCACGGCGAGGGCGGCTGTGACGAGTTTGTCGCCGCCCGCGATGCGGGCCAGCGGCGCGAGCAACCTGCGCCGATGGATGGGCACGGCGGTCATGCCTTGCCTCCCTTCGCATGGGACAGACGGGGGTCGATGAGCGGGTGGACCAGGTCGACGACGAGGTTGGCGGTGACGAAGGCCAGCACGACCAGCAGGCTGACGGCCTGCACGACCGGGAAGTCCTTGACGGTGACGGAGCTGACCAGCAGCTGACCGACGCCGGACAGGCCGAAGGCGGTCTCCACGATCGAGGTGGCGACCAGCAGGCCGGCCACGACCGTTCCGGTCACGGTGGTGATCGGGCCGAGGGCGTTGCGCAGCACATGCCGCCGTACGACGTCCGAGCCGGGCACCCCGCGTGAGCGGGCCACCTCGACGTGCTCGCGTCCCAGTTCCTCCAGCATCGACGTCCGGGTCACCCGGGCCAGCAGGCCGACGAAGGTCAGGGCGAGCGCCGCCGCCGGGAGCGTCAGATGGTAGATCCGGTCACCGAAACCGCCGCCGTTGCCGAAGGCGGGAAACCAGCCGAGTCGGACGGCGAAGAGTGAGATCAGGCCGATCGCCGCGACGAACGAGGGGGTGGCCGTGGCGATGCCCGTGCCGACGAGGACCGCCCGGTCGACGACGCCCCGCCGCAGGGCGGCCAGCGCCCCGAACGCCAGGCCGCCGACCAGGATGAGCACGCCGGCATAGCCGATGAGCAGCAGCGTCGTCGGCAACCGGGCGGCGATCAGGCCGCCCACGTCCTGCCGGAACGTCGCGGACTTGCCGAAGTCGCCGGTGACGACGCCGCCGATCCACTTCGTGTACTGGACCAGGAACGGGTCATCGAGGTGGTACTGCTCCTTGATGGCCGCGACGGCGGCCGGTGACGCCGAGCGCCCTCCCAGGAGGAAGGACGCCGGGTCACCGGGGGCGAGGTGGACCGAACCGAAGACCAGGAACGATGTGACGAGCAACGTCACGGCGATCCCGCCGATCCGGCGGAGGAGGAAGCCTGCCATGGCGGGACTCAACCGGCCGAACCCAGACGAGCCGCCCACGGGAAGACGAGCTGGGAGATGCCGGTCGGCGCGCCGGTGAGTCGCTTGTTCAGGAACATGGTGTGCGGCGGCTCGTACAGCGGGATCCAAATCACGTCACGGACGGCGATCTCCTGCAGCTTGGCGACCGTCGCGGCGCGCGCGGCCGGATCGGCCTGGGCGACGGCCTCGTCGACCAGGGCGTCGTACTCGGGGTTGGAGTAGCCGCCGTAGTTGGCGAAGTCGCCGGTCCGCAGGATTCCGTAGAACTCCAGCGGGTCGGGGGTGGAGTCATACCAGATCGTCATAAACAGGTCGATGCCCTCGCGGGCCTTCGGGTCGGAGAACAGCGCCGTGTAGGCCTCGGGGGCGACCGCCTTCAGTTCGACCTTCAGGCCGATGGCCTGCCCCGCCGACTGCACCGCGTTGGCGATGACGCCGATGTCGGGCGAGAGCGTGCTCGTCGCGATCACGACCTTCTTGCCGGAGGCGCCGGCCTCCTCGACCAGCTTCTTCGCCCCGGCGACGTCCCTGGTGGGGGCCGGAAGCTTGGCGTAGTACTCCTTGGCCGCGTCAGGGGCGATTCCCCAGGCTCCGATGGCGCCGGGCGCCTTCGCCGGTGTGCCGGCTCCGCCCGCGGCGGCCTTGATGATGCCGTCGCGGTCGAGCGCCATGGACAGCGCCCGGCGAACGTCGACGTCACCGAGCGTGCCCTTGAGGTTGGCGGGGATCAGGCTCACCGCCGTCGTGTTGGGGCCGAAGTAGAGCGTGCCGTTGGTGGCGGTGCGGAGCTTGGCGAATCCGGGAGGCGGCAGCAGGTAGCCGCCGTCGACCTCCCCGGCGAGCATCGCGTTGACGCGGGCGGCGGGGTCCGGGATGAACACCATCGTGAGCGTGTTCACCTTGGGTTCGAGCGCCTTGTCCCAGTAGCCGGCGAACTTCTTGAAGTTGATCGACTGGCCCTTCTGCCACGACTCGAACGAGAAGGGGCCGGTGCAGTTGACTCCGACGTCCGGTGTGCCGTAGCCCTCCTTGGCCAGCGAGGCGGCGCTCTCGATGGTTCCGGCGGAGGTGCCCATTTCTTCGTTGAAGAGCTGGTCGGGCTTCTTAAGGTGGACCGTGACCTCCATCGGCCCGGTCTTCTCGATCTTGTCGACGTTCTGGTAGACGGAGACCCAGTACGAGCCGACCTTGGGATCCATGTGGCGCCGCATACTGGCGACGACGTCGTCGGCGGTGAGCGTGGAGCCGTCGTGGAACTTCACGCCGTCGCGGATCGTGTAGACCCAGCGCTTGGGGTCGGGGTTGGCCGCGGCGACGGCCAGGCCGGGCTCCACCTTCAGCTCGGGGGTGATCCGCATGAGCTGCTCGCACACGTTGGCGAGCACGGTGTTGGGGTGGTAATCGAAGGCGTACGCGTAGTCCAGGGACTGCGGTTCGGCGTAGAGCGACCAGGTCACCGTGTCCACGGCGTCCCTGGCCGGCGCGGTGTCCTTCGTGATCTCGAATGCGGCGGAGCCGCCACCTTTGCCGGCGGGCGAGGCGCCGCCGCAGGCGGCGACCGCGAGTGCGAGCAGCGCCGTTGCGGCGGCGAAACGGGAGGTGCGCATCAGACCACCTCTTTCTGAACGGGCCGCAACGATCAGGTGTGCGGCAGAGGTGGCTGTGAGTATTCGTGAAGGAACGTTCCTGCACAAGGGTTAGGCGGAACGATTCTGCACTGCATACGGGTGGGTGGCGGAGCGTCCGCCCGGATGACAGGATCGCGCTCATGAGCCAGTCAGACCGCACACCGCGGGTCCGTCTCGTGGACGTGGCCCGCGCCGCCGGAGTGTCCAAGACGACCGTGTCGGACGCGCTGAACGGGGCCGGGCGGCTCCCCGCGGCCACCCGCGAGCACGTGCAGAAGGTGGCCCGGGCCCTCGGCTACCGCCCGAACGCGACGGCACGGCTGCTGCGCGCCGGGCACACCCGCCTGCTCGGCCTCGCGGCACGCGAGTACGTCGAGACGCCCTGGGTCTACGCCGACCTGGCCTACTTCTCCCAGATCGTCACCGCGACGACCCGGGCGGCCCTCGCGCACGGGTACGGCGTCGTCCTGCTGCCCACCTACGGGCCGGACGACTGCTGGCTGGACATCCCGCTGGACGGCGTGTTCGTCATCGACCCGGTCGAGGGGGACCCGATGGTCCGGGACTTCCTCGCCGCGGGCGTCCCCGTGGTCTCCGACCGCCGGGCCCTGGCCGAGGTCCCGGGCGAGGCACGGGCGGCCGGCGGCTGGGTCGACTTCGACAACGACGCCGCCGTACGCCAGGTCCTCGATCACCTGGAGGAGGCGGGCGCCGAACGCATCGCCGTCGTCGCCGGCGCGACCACGGCCTGCTTTCACCAGCAGTCCGTCCGCGCGTACCACGACTGGTGCGCCGAGCGGGGACGCGCCCCCCGGATCGCCTGCCTGCCCGCCCCCGGCGTCGAGCAGACGCTCCAGGCCGTGACGGAGCTGCTCGCCGCCCCGGTCCCGCCGGACGCGCTGTTCACCCTGGTCGAACTGAGCACGCCGCTGCTGCTGGACACGATCCGCCGGCTCGGCCGCTCCGTCCCCGGCGACCTGCTGCTGGTCTGCACCACGGAGGACCCGGCGGCGTCCTACACCGACCCGCCGATCAGCACGCTCAGCTTCCTGCCCGGCGAGACCGCGCGGGCGGCGGTGGAGCTGCTCGTCGACCGCCTGGACGGCCGCGGCGGCGACGACGGCCGCCTGTTCTCGGCCGACTTCCGGATCCGCGCGTCCTCGGCCGCCCCGGGCGGCGGGCGGGGCGGCGGGGATAGAGCCGCGCGACCGGGGTAGGGACGTCCCGTGTCCGGACTTACCGCCGGGTTCTCGGACATACCGCTGTATGCCGCTGTAAATCGGACCACGGCCGTGCGGTTGGCCGCCCACAGCACTCGCGCGCAGGGAGGTGCCCGATGCGCGTCGTCGTCGATCTCACCCGATGCCAGGGGTACGGGCAATGCGTCTTCGCCGCGCCCGACGTCTTCGCGATGCCCGGACAGGAGTCGCTGCTCTACGACCCCGACCCGAGCGACGAGCAGCGGGAGCACGTGCTGCGGGCGCAGGCGGCGTGCCCGGTCCAGGCGATCCACGTCGACCGGCTCGCCGGGCACGTCCCCGGCCCCCGGCCGTACCCGTACCCGGCCCCCGACAGCGCTCCCGACAGGGGGGACGGGTTCCGGCGTTCCGGGCGGATCGTCATCGTGGGCGCGTCGCTGGCCGGCGTGCGGGCCGCCGCGGTGCTGCGCCGGGACGGCTTCGCCGGGTCGCTCACCCTGATCGGGGACGAGCCGCACGAGCCGTACGACCGGCCGCCGCTGTCCAAGCAGGTGCTGACGGGCCGGATGCCCCTGGAGCACACCACGCTGCCCCGGCTGAGGGACCTGGACGCCGAATGGCTGCTGGGCCAGCGGGCGACCGGCCTGGACGTGGCCGGCAAGCGGGTGCGCCTCGCCGACGGCCGGGAGGTCGAGTTCGACCGCCTGCTGATCGCCACCGGCGCGCGGGCCCGGCCGTGGCCCAACGAGGCGGAGGCCGCGCTGGACGGCGTGCGCGTGCTGCGCACGATCGAGGACGCGACCCTGCTGCGGCGGCGGCTCGCGTCCGGGAACGGGCGGGTGCTGGTCATCGGCGCCGGATTCACCGGGTCGGAGGTCGCCTCCGTCTGCCGGGAGCTGGGCCGGCCGGTGACAGTCGTCGACCGGGGACCGGCGCCGCTGGCCGGCGCGCTCGGCAGGGTGATCGGCGGGATCGCGGCGCAGATCCAGCGGGAGCACGGCGTGGACCTGCACTGCGACACCACCGTCATCGGGCTCGACGGCGACGCGGAGGGGCGGCTGCGCGCCGCGCGCCTGTCCGACGGCACCACCCTGGAGGTGGAGACGGCGGTGGTCGGCCTCGGCGCGGTCCGCAACGTCGACTGGCTGGAGGGCGCGGGGCTGGCCGCCGGAGTCTGGGGCGTGGGCTGCGACGCGGGCTGCCGCGTCTTCGACATCAACGGGGTGGTGACCGACGACATCTTCGCCGCCGGGGACATCGCGCGCTTCCCGCATCCGGCGTACGAGTTCCAGTTCCTGGCCCTGGAGCACTGGGGCAACGCGGTCGCCCAGGCGGAGATCGCCGCGCACAACATGGTCAGCGACCAGACCCGGCGGTGGGCGCACCTGGCCCTGCCGGTGTTCTGGTCCAGCCAGTTCGGGATCAACATCAAGTCCGTCGGGGTGCCGACGTTCGCGGACGAGGTCGTGATCGCGCAGGGCTCGGTCGCCGAGCGCCGCTTCGTCGCGGTCTACGGGTACCGGGGGCGCGTCACCGCGGCCGTCACGTTCGACCAGGCCATGTGGCTGGAGTTCTACCAGCGGATGATCGAGCGGGCCGCGCCGTTCCCGCCGGACTTCGCCATGGTCGGCCGGCCCGCCGAGATGCTCCCGGTGCCGGCGGAGGTGCCGCCGCGCGTCGCGGTCGCCCAGGGAGCCACCGTCGTGGTGACCGGCCACGACCCGGGCGAGCGGAGAGCCACCCTGGTGCGCCGCCCGCAGTGACCGTCACACCGGCCCTGCACCGTACACATCCGGACAGCCCGCGAAGCCGAGGAGCGACGCCATGGCCGAGACGTCCGTCTTCGCGCGGATCCTGGACTACGCGAACCGCGCCGACCCCTACCCGCTGTACGCCGAGCTGCGCGAGACCCCGGTCCTGCGCGTCGACGGCCGTTACGTGGTCAGCACCTACCGGGAGGTCGTCGAGCTGCTGCACGATCCGCGGATCAGCTCGATCCGCGAGGAAGACGTCGCCGGCGGCGGGCCGTCGGACGGGGAGAGCCTGCCCGGCCTGCCGCCCGCCTTCATCCGCCGTGATCCACCGGACCACGACCGGGTCCGCCGCGTGGCGATGCGGCACTTCGGGCCGCCTCGCTCACCCGGACGCGTCGAGGGCATGCGGGGCGCGCTCTCCGAGATCGTCACCGGTCTCATCGACGGCTTCGCGGACCGGACCCGGGTGGACGTGGTCGACGACTTCGCCTACCCGCTGCCGGTCACGGCGATCTGCCGGCTGCTGGGTGTGCCGACCGAGGACGAGCCGCGCTTCCGCGTGTGGGCGGCGGCGCTGGTCGAGGCGATCGACCCGAGAGCCGGGGAGGCCACGCAACGGCGCCGGGTCGAGGCCGGCCTGGAACTGCGCGCGTACCTGGACGAGCTGGCCGAGGCCCGTCTGCGGCAGCCGTCCGGGGACCTGCTGTCCGCGCTGGTCACCGACGACGGCGTCGAAGGGGCCATGTCGCGCGACGAACTGCTGAGCACCGCCTCCCTGCTGCTCGTCGCCGGTCACGAGACCACCGTCAACCTCATCACCAACGGGATGCTGACCCTGCTGCGCCACCCCGCCGAGCTCGACCGGCTGCGCCGCGACCCCGGCCGCGTCGTCCCCCTGGTCGAGGAACTGCTGCGCTACGAGCCGCCGGTGCAGATGCTGCCCCAGCGCACCGCGCTGGACGACATCGAGATCGCCGGCACCACCATCCCCAAGGGGGCGACGATCACGCTCGTGCTCGCCGCCGCCGACCGCGACCCCGGGCACTTCCCCGACCCGGACCGGTTCGACCCCGACCGGGCGGACAAGGAGCACCTCGGCTTCGGCGGCGGCATCCACTTCTGCTTCGGCGCTCCGCTGGCCCGCCTGGAGACGCGGCTCGCGCTGTCCGCGCTCGCCTCCCGGCTGGAGAACCCCCGGCTGGTCGCCGATCCGCCGCCCTACCGGGAGAACGTGGCGCTGCGCGGTCCGCGCCACCTCCTCATCGAGTTCGACGGAGTCGCCCCGCCGCCGGGGACGTGAGCAGCGCGCGGCGAGCCGCGAGGCCGGAAGATGACCGGCCGCGAGGTGTAGGCGGTATCAGCCGTGGCAGCTGATACGGCGGGTCCCGGGGACGGCTCCGCGCGCGCTCCGCTCGGCGGGCCGCGACGACGTTTGCCCCGTCGAATTGTCGGGGGTGATCCGTAGGGTGGCGGAATGACTTCATCGCTGCGCCTGGAAACGATCACGCCGGACAACGTCGGCGCTGCCTGCCGGTTGAGAGTGCGGCCCGAGCAGGAGGACTTCGTGGCTCCGGTCGCGTGGTCGCTCGCCGAGGCGTATGCGAACGGCGAGACGGCCTGGCCTCGGCTCATCTTCGATGCAGACGAGCTTGTGGGCTTCGTCATGGGCGGCTTCGATCCGCAAAGTCCGGTCGACGTGTTCCGCTGCGGGATCTGGCGGTTGAACATCGTGGCCGGTCAGCAGGGCCGGGGTTACGGGCGTTTCGCGGTGGAGTCGGTATGCGCGGAAGCCCGCCGTCGCGGGCAGGATCGGGTAACGGTGCTGTGGGCGGCAGGCGAGCACGGCCCCGAGCAGTTCTATTTGCGGCTCGGGTTCCGTCCGACCGGGCAGGAGATCCACGGACAGATCGTCGGCGAGTTGCTGCTCGCCGAGCGCTGAGACGATCAGGCGACGCCGCCCGTGTGACCACCTCGTTTTGGGTTGCCCGCCTCGGTATTTCGGGTAGAGGGAGTCGAAGCCGTTCACAACAGGGCAAACGTCGCCTGCTGCGCTGGTGCCCCTCCCGATGCGACGGGCGGGGCTGTCGTCAATGCGCGGACAGCAGGATGACACCGAGGGCCACGATCCCGGCCGCGGCCACGCGCCGGGGACCGAGCCGTTCGGCGAAGAACACCGCGCCGATGAGCGCGCCCCACAGGATGCCCGTCTCGCGGAGCGCCGCGACCTCGGCGAGCGCGCTCCGGGTCTGGGCCCACAGCACCAGGCCGTACGCCAGCATCGAGATCGTCCCTCCGCCGGCCGAGACCAGCCAGCGGTCGCGCAACGCGGGTGCGATCGCCCGGCCGCGTACGGCCGTCATCACCGCGAAGGTCAGCACCCCTTCGACGGCGAACATCCAGGTCGTGTAGCCGAGCGCGGTACCGGACTCCCGCACGCCCAGGCCGTCCACCACGGTGTACGACGCGATGGCGGCCCCTGTCAGCACGGCCGCCGTCACGGCCTTGCGGGACGGCAGGTCGCGCCGCCCCACCCCGGCGAGCGCGAGCGCCGCGAGGCCACCGCAGGTCGCGGCCAGGCCGCACACCTGAAGGACCGTGAGCCTTTCACCCTGGATGCCGGCCACGATCGCGACGAGCAGCGGAGCGCTTCCCCTGGCGATCGGGTAGACCTGGCCGAAGTCGCCCATAGATGAGGCCAGCGCCGTGCGCCGGGCTGGACGGGTCCGGGTGCTCGGAGTACGCCTCCGGCGCGACGATGTAGGAGACCCGCGGAAGCCGGCCCTCGGCCACGTCCGCCCGGAAGGCGGCGGCGAGCCGCCCCGGGGCGACCCGCCGCAGCCCCCGCTGGTAGGTGACCAGATCGGCCGGGGCGAGCTGCGCGACTCCCTTCTCCAGCGCCGCGAGCATCTCCGCACGCTCCGCCTCGGGCAGGGAGGCGATCGACGTGTAGAAGGAGTGCAGGCTCCGGTAGGGCGTGTGGGTCAGGGCCAGGCGCGCGATCCTCTTGAAGGACGTGAAGTAGTCCAGCGCGTTGCACTGGTAGTTGTCCCACTCCTGGTAGACCCGCCAGCTCTCGCCCGCCGCCGTCAGCCGCTCGGGATAGGAGGTGTGGCGGTAGCCGGGGTGGGTGTCCTCCTCGCAGGAGTCGTTCGCGGTGGTCCGCCGCCCGGACGGCTCAGGTCCGACGGTTCCCGACCAGTGATGGAGGCGGTTGGGGTTCGTCGGCCCGAACACCGAACAGTGATAGGCGTCGCACAGGGTGAAGGCGTCGGCGAGCTCGAACTGGAAGGACAGGTCGCGGCGATCGAAGTGGACCATCGCGCCGGGTCCCTTGCCCGCGATCCAGCCGTCGTGCCAGCCGCCGCCCCTGGTCCGCTGACCCGTCTCCCATTCGTGGTCCACGCCCTCGACGTACTGGAGGTCGCCTTCGGTCAGGTCCCGATCGCCCGTCCCTTCGCGCACCGGGTACGGGAAGACACCGGACTGGTCGAACACCGACCGGCCGTCCGGCAGCGTGATGGCGTTGCGGTCGCCGAACCCGCGCACGCCGCGCAGCGTCCCGAAATAGTGGTCGAAGGAGCGGTTCTCCTGCATGAAGAACACGACGTGCCGGAGGGAGCCGAGACCCCCGGGCGGCACCGGCCGGGCCAGTGCCGCCCGCAGGGACGGGGGAAGAGCAGACAACGGAGGGGAGACCTTTCAGAACCTGCGGCAGTAGAGCGCGTCGGGGGTACCGTAGCGGCCGACGCTGGTGGAGAACGCGATCCCGGCGGCGTACTCGTCGGCCGCGCATTGCGCCTTGTAGTAGCCGTTGGCATAGTCGCCGCCCTCGCCGGACGCGGGGCGGCTGTCGCCCCGGTCGTCCCACAGTGTCCGCCCGGCCCCGGCGAGCGGGACGCGTCCGGGGGCGCACAGGACGGCCGACACCCGGTCGCCGCGCAGGCTGTAGCCGTTCATGAACGAGCCGTTGGGGCACTGGTACTTGGTGAACCCGACCGCCCAGTCGGTCGTGACGCTCTCACTCTTCACCATGGTGGCCGCGGCGGATCCCCACATGTTCGCCATGCCGGTGTCGGTGCACAGGCCGCCCTGGCCCTTCTGGCTGATGCCGATCAGGCGCTGGTCGTCCGGGCAGGACAGCTTGCGCGCACCGGAGTCCCAGTCGCCCTGGGCGCGCATCCGCGCGGACTGGTTCGCGTCGGCGTGGATGGCCTGGAGCACACAGTATGTCGCGGGCGACCGGGTGGTCGTGCTCGCCTGGCGGCTCTCGTCCCGATTCGGCGCTCCGCCCGTCCCGCTGCGGCTGCGCACGCTGGACCCGGACGCCCGCTATCGCGACGACGACACGGGGACGATCCACCACGGGGCCGTCCTGCTGGCCCACGGCCTCCCACTCGAACTGCCGGGCGCCGGCCACGGCAGCGCCCTCGTCCGCCTCACCCGGGTTCCCTGAGCGGGCGCCGCTCGTCCCGGACGGCCGCCGGCCGGCCCGCGGCCTCGGTGTCAGGCGGTGACCTGGTCCAGCAGGTCGAGCAGGTGGTGGTAGGTCTTCCCGGTGGCGCGGGTCATCCCGATCTCGCAGGTGCGGTTGACCGAGGCGTGGGCCGCGTAGTCGCTCTCCGCGACCGCCGCCGCTTCGGCGCGGGTCGCCGACGCCGTCAGCTCCGGGTGCAGCAGGCCACGGTCGCCGGCGAACGCGCAGCACTGCCAGTCGTCGGGGACGACGACCTGCTCCGCGACGGCCTCGGCGATCTTGGCGATCGCGGCGTCGAGGCCGAGCCGGGTGGACGAGCAGGTCGGGTGCAGGGCCAGCGAGGGAAGGCGGCGGGCGGCGGGCAGCCGGGGCAGGACGCGCTCGGCCGCGAAGGTCACCGCGTCGACCACCTGGACGGCGGGCGAGGCCGCGGCGACGAGCCGCTCGAACCCCTCCGTGCAGGAGGCGGCGTCGCTGACGACCGGGATCCGGCCGCCGTCGGTGGCCGCCACGAGCGCCTTCGCCACCCGGCGGCGCATCGCCTCGTAGCCTCCGGTGAAGCCCTTCGACGACCACGGGGTGGCGCAGCACAGGCCGGCGATGTCGTCCGGGACGCGCAGGCGCAGGCCCGCGCGTTCCGCGAGGCGCTGCAGCGCGGCCATGACCCCGCTGCCTCCGGCCGCGGGGGCGAACAGCGTGTTCAGGCAGGACGGCACGTACACGGCGTCCGCCTCGGGGGCGGGTGCCGGCCGGCGGGGCGTCCCGCCGCGGGGCAGGTCGCGGCTCCACTGCGGGACGGCGTCCGGACCGGCGACCGCGCGGGCGGCCCGGCTGGCCCCCTCGACCAGGGCGGGCGGCGCCGCGGCGGCCGCGTCGAGGGCCAGGTCCATCGCCCGCGTGACCGTGCCCCAGTGGTCGGCGGCCTTCTTCCAGCCCGCCCGCGCCGCCCGCCCGTGGCGCTCGGCGCGCAGGCGCTTGGTCAGGTCGCCGGTGTTGATGAACACCGGACAGGCGGTGGCGCACATGCCGTCCACGGCGCAGGTGTCCACGGCGTCGTAGCCGTACTCCTCCTCCAGCCGGCGGGCGAGCTCATGGTCGCCGGCGGCGCGGGCCGCGGCCAGCTCGCGGCGCAGCACGATGCGCTGGCGCGGGGTCGTGGTCAGGTCGCGGCTCGGGCAGACGGGCTCGCAGTAGCCGCACTCCACGCACCGGTCGACCTCGGGCTCCACCGTCACGACGGCCTTGAGGTCGCGCAGGTGCGCGCGCGGATCGTCGGTGAGCACGACGCCCGGGTTGAGCGTGCCGCCGGGGTCGCACAGCCGCTTGACCTCGCGCATCACCTCGTACAGCTCGTCGCCGTACTGGCGGCGCACGAAGGGGGCCATGACGCGGCCGGTGCCGTGCTCGGCCTTGAGCGTGCCGCCGCGGCCGAGGACGGCGTCGACCATGTCCTCGGTGAAGTCGGCGTAGCGCTCCAGGTCGGTGCCGAAGTGCTCGTTGAGCATGAAGTGCAGGTTGCCGTCCTTGGCGTGGCCGAAGATGACGCTGCGCTCGTAGCGGTACTTGACGAACAGCTCGGCCAGGTCGTCGCACAGGTCGGCCAGGACGGGCACGGGGACGGCGACGTCCTCCAGCAGGGCGGTGGTGCCACTCGGGCGGGCCCCGGCGACGGAGGCGTACAGGCCCTTGCGGATGTGCCACAGGGCCGCCCGGTCGCCGGTGTCCCTGCTCAGCCGGGCCGGCGCGGACAGGGAGAGCCCGCCGAACGCCCGCTCGGCCTCCCGCTCGCGCTCGGCGAGCCGCTCGGGGTCCGACTCCTGCCACTCCACCAGAAGCGCGGCATGGGACTTCACCGACAGCGTGCGCAGCACGTCGTCGGCCTTCGGGTCGGTCTGCGCCGCCCGCAGGGACTCGGCGTCGAGCAGCTCGACGGCGGCGGGCCCCGCGGCGACGATCTCGGGCATCGCGGCCATCGCCTCCCGCAGGGTGGGGAAGACGACCAGGCCGGTCGCGGCGAGCCGGTTCGCCGGCACCGTACGCAGGACGGCCTCGGCGACGAACGCGAGGGTTCCCTCGCTGCCGACGACGAGGTGGGCGAGGATCTGCGCGGGCGAGTCGTGGTCGAGGAAGCTGTTGAGCCCGTAACCCATGGTGTTCTTGAGGGAGAACTGGGCCTTGAGCCGGCGTACCGACTCCGCGTCGCCCCGGACCCGGTCGCGCAGCCGCTCCAGGCCCCGCGCCAGCTCGGGTTCGAGCGCGCGCAGCCGCGCGTCGGCGTCGGGGGCGCCGGTGTCGATAACCGTGCCGCCGGGCAGCACGAGCACCAGCGATTCGAGCGTCTGGTACGTGTTGGCGTGGGTGCCGCACGTCATGCCGCTGGAGTTGTTGGCGACGACGCCGCCGATCGTGCACGCCGACTCGCTGGCCGGGTCGGGCCCCAGCTTGCGGCCGTACGCGGCGAGCCGCGCGTTGACCTGGCGCAGCACGGCTCCGGGCTGCACCCGGACCCGGGCGCCGTCGTCGAGCACCTCGATGCCGCGGAAGTTGCGCCGGGTGTCCACGAGCAGGTGCTCGCTCACGGCCTGGCCGCTCAGGCTGGTGCCGCCGGAACGGAAGGTCAGCGGCAGGCCGGTGCGCAGCAGCGCGGCGACCTGCTCGGCGCTCTCGGGCACCAGGATCGCCTGCGGGGTCAGCAGGTAGTGCGAGGCGTCGTGGGCCATGCCGAGGCGGTCGCTCACCCGCGAACGGGTGATCCCCGGGACGGCGGCCTGCACGGCCGCCAGCACGGCGGGGTCCGGCGGGGTCAGTCGCCGCGGCGTTTCGGAGTGGGTGACGCTCATGATCTCTTCGTTCGTCTGCGTTCGTCCGGAGGCGGCGGTCCGCCTCGCCTGTCGGCGCGGGTCGACGTGGATCTCCGGGTCGGTGTCGGGGGGTGAATCCGGGAGGCCGACACAGATTACCCGCCTGGCAGGTGATGTCGAACACACGGGCGGGCACGAGCCGACTTCGGGCGACCCGAGCCGCCGAGCGGAGCGAGGCAATCAAACGCAGCGAGGGGCGCGGCGGTGTCTGGACTGAGGAGCGAGTGGGGAGCGAGGGACGAGCGGCTCTGCGAGGGGCGCGGCGGTGTCTGGACTGAGGAGCGAGTGGGGAGCGAGGGACGAGCGACCCTGAGTGACGAGGGAAGACATCGACTGAGGGCGACCCGAGCCGCCGAGCGGAGCGAGGCAATCAAACGCAGTGGGCCCTGCTGAACGGATAGTCCTTGAGGGTGACGGCGTCGGCCCGGTTCATCGCCTTCGCGATCAGGCCGGCCCACGGCAGGTGGGGCATCAGCCTGATGGACAGATCGCGCATCCGGATGGCCGTCCGCGACTTGGGGACGAAGCCGTTGACGCCGCCCGGCGGCAGTTGGTGGTTCTGCCGGACGAAGTCGCGCATCTCCCGCTCGTAGGCGGCGAAGGCTGCCGTGTGATCTCCTCCGGCCGCGGCCAGCTCTCCGGCCAGGACGTACGCCCCGACCAGGGCCAGGCCCGTGCCGTTGCCGCCCAGCGGCGAGGGGCTGTATCCGGCGTCGCCGAGCAGCGCCACCCTGCCGTGGGACCAACTGTCCATGACGATCTGCGTCGCCGAGTCGAAGTAGAAGTCGGTGGCCGCCTCCATCTCCCGCAGCATCGCGGGTACGTGCCAGCCCGCTCCGGCGAAGACCTCGGCCACGAGTTCCTTCTGGCGTCGCTGGTCCCGGTGGTCGTACTCCAGCGGCTTCGACGCGAACCCGAACAGGACCTTGGCGTCCTCCGGCCGCCGGGACGGCCGCAGCGCCGCCAGCTTCTGGCCGGGCATGTTGTGGAACAGCTCCCAGTCCTGGATGCCGAAGATGTTGCGCGCGGTGAAGTACGCCGTGTAACAGCCGAGGTCGCGGCGGAAGCGCGACTCGGGGCCGAAGACCAGTGAGCGGGTCAGTGAATGCGTGCCGTCGGCCCCGACGACCACGTCGAAGACGCGCGGCGCGGACCGTTCGAAGGCGACGCGCACGTTCTCCGCCGTCTGGGTCACCTCGGTGATCGTGTCGTCGAAGACGTATTCCGTCCCGTCCCCGGTCGCCCCATGAAGGAGTTCGACCAGGTCGCCGCGGAGAATCTCCACCTCGCCGACCACGCCCACCCCGCCGAGGAAGGAGGCGGGCATGTCGGCGACGCGCCTGCCGGCCGCGTTCACGTACGACATCCCCTTGGAGTCGACCGCCACCCGGCGGGCGTCCTGGAGAAGCCCCATGCGCTCCACCACCTCGCGGGCGGCGCCGCGGAGGTCGACCGTGTGCCCGCCGAGGCGCGGCGCGGGGGCCCGCTCGACCACCGTCACGGTGAAGCCGTAGCGGTGCAACCAGTAGGCCAGGGCGGTTCCGGCGACGCCGCCGCCGCTGATCAGGACATTCGTCATCACGTGCTCCCTCGCTTGTCCGTGCACGGCCACCGTATGCGTAGTGCGCGTACATTGTTAACAGGGCACTAGTGCAGTAATTTGTCCCGCAGCGATCCAGGCTGAAGCGGGCCTGGTGCACTAGGACAGCGGGAGCGTGAACCATGGACGAGGACCCACCTCCGTACCTGCGCATCGTCACCGAGCTGAGGCGACGCATCACGGCGGGCCGGCTCCGGCCCGGAGACCGGGTGCCGTCGACGCGGCAGATCACGCGGGAATGGGGCGTGGCGATGGCCACCGCCACCAAGGCGCTGGCCACCCTGCAGCAGGAGGGGCTCGTCCGCCCGGTGCCCGGGGTCGGGACCGTGGTGGCCGACGCCGGAACGGGCGCTGTCCCGTCCCGTCGCTCGGCTCCCGAACTGAGCGAGGAGCGCATCGTGCGGGCCGCGATCGCCATCGCCGACGCCGAGGGCCTGGCGACGCTGACCATGCGCCGGATCGCCACGAGCCTGGGAACGTCGGTCATGGCGCTCTATCGGTACGTGTCCGGCAGGGATGAGCTGGTCACCCTCATGGCGGACAGGGTGCTGGCCGACGGCTGGCTACCCGAGCCGCAGCCGCCGGGCTGGCGGGCCTGCCTCGAATGGTCGGCCAGAAGGCAATGGGCCCTCTACCGCCGCCATCCGTGGCTGGCGCAAGCCGTCTCGTTCACCCGCCCCATGGCCACACCTCACGCGATGGCCCAGGGCGAGTGGGGGATGCGGGTGGTGGACGGCCTCGGCCTCGACCCGGTCACGATGGTCCACATCTACGTGACGGTGGCCAACTACGTGCACGGCACCGCCGCCCACCTGGAAGCCGAGGCCGAGGCCGTTCAGCAGAGCGGCACCACCGACGACGAGTGGCTCGAATCCGCCGTGCTGCCCCAGATGCGGGAGTTCCCGCTGCTGTCGCGGATCCCTCCCGACTCGCTCGACCTGAACACGCTCTTCGAGTTCGGCCTGCGACGCCTGCTGGACGGAGTGGCGACGCTCATCGCTTCGGTACGGGCGGGCAGCGACGCTGACGTCGATCGGCCGCATTGAGGACGATCGTCGGGGACGTGCAGGCGCGACCGAGTTGAGTCAGTCCTCGTCGGCGGGGAGGGCGAAGAGCCGGATGTGCAGGGGGCGTGCATCCGGCGGGGCGTCCTCCGCGGGATGGCTGTACTTCATCAGCAGTGCGATGTAGGCGTCGAAGAACTCCTGGAACTCGGCCTTGGTCATCCGGCCGAGACCGCGTGACCCCTTGGCCCAGTCGGGATCGCGCCGGTACGCCTCGGGAAAGCGCTCGAACAGCACGCGATCCTCGTCCATGCCGATCCGGTGGAACTCGGCGAGCACGGGGCGGTCCTCGGGGGCGAGCTGGTCGGGCGTCGGCAGCCGCATGTCTCTCGGCCCCTTGGCCTTACGCCACCAGCGTTCCCTTCCGGTCGAGCGCTCGGGGATCTCCTCGATGAACCCGTACTTCTCGAGTTGCCGCAGGTGGTAGCTGGTCGTGCCCGTCTTGGCGCCGAGCAGTTCGCCGAGCGTCGTCGAGGTCGCGGGGCCGTGCACGTTGAGGTGGCGCAGCATGAGCCGCCGCATGGGATGGGCCAGCGCCTTGAGTCGCGCCGGGTCGTCGAGCAGGAACGACTCGTCATCCTTCATGAGGAGCAGCCTAGTACCGCAGAACGATTTCTGCCGATATGTGTCTGCCGAGGTCTCTCTGCAGAATATTATCTGCAGTTATGAGACGAAGCCTCCTGACGGCGGTCGCCGCCTTCTTCTTGTTCGCCACTCCTGCGGCTGCCGCGGCCGCCGCCGAGCCTCCCTCCGCCATACCGTCCGATCTGACGGCGACCGAGGTGAGCTTCCGCGGCGACGGAGGTCTCACCCTGCACGGCACGGTCCTCTCGCCCGCCTCGGCGAAGCCCGCGCGGCCCGGCATCGTCCTCGTGCACGGCGCGGGTACGGCCACGCCCCGGACGAAACTGATGGGCGAGGCCGTCGCGTTCGCCCGCCAGGGGCTGTCCGTTCTGATCTACGACAAGCGGTCCGAGGGCTATTCGCTCTTCCACCGGTCGTACTCACAGCTCGCCGGCGACGCGCTCGGCGGCGTGGCCGCGCTGCGGTCCCAACCGGGCGTCGACCCGGCGAAGGTCGGGCTCTGGGGGTTGAGTGAGGGCGGCTGGGTGGCCCCGATCGCGACCTCCCGTTCCAAGGACGTCGCCTTCGTCGTGCTTGTGGGCGCGAACAGCCAGCAACCGCTGCGCCAGCAGACCTGGGCGGTGGCGGCCGGGCTGCGCAAGGCCGGGGTGTCGGGCTCGCTCGTCGACCGGGCCGAGCTCAACCTGTACCGCACTCTGGCCGACGGCGACATGTTCCCCGAGCCGTACTACGACCCGGCGCCGACCATCGCCGCCGTACGCCAGCCGGTGCTCGGCATCTGGGGCGTCCACGACCTGCTGACTCCGCCTCAGGAGAGCCCGCCGGGGTTTGCCGAGGCACTTGAGAAGAGCGGCAACCGGAATTACACCTTCCGCTTCTTCCCCGACGCCGACCACGCCGCGCACCTGACCCCGGACGGCGGCGTCACCCGGCTGCCCGAACTCGCCCCCGGCTACGCCGAACTGGTCGGCTCCTGGGTTCATGACGTGACGGCGGGCCGACCGCCGCTCGCGCAGACGTCCGGACCCGCACCCGTACAGGAGTCCCCGACCGTGCCGGTGGATCCGCCGGCCTGGTGGGAGTCGGCGCCGACGCAGCTCGCGGCTCTGGTGCTGCTCATCGTCGCGTTCGCCGCCTACCCCGTGATCGCGCTGGTGCGTCGCCTGCGCGGCGGATCGCGGGCACCGGTGAGCAGGGCGGCGCGGTTCCTCAGCGCGGCAGGGCTCACGGTGGTGCTCGGGTCGTTCGCCTACCTGTTCTATCTGGTGATGACCGGCGGCAAGCTGGCCGCTCCCGGCCCCGTGCTGGCAGGGCGTCCGCTGATCTGGCTCACGCTGCAGGCCCTCACGGTCGCTTCCGTGGCCGCCACGGTTCTGTCCGCGCTGGCCTGGCGCCGCGCCCGCGGCTCCCTGCCGCGAGGGGAGAGGGGACGGCTCGGCCTCCTGGTCGTCGGCGGGCTGGTGCTCATCCCGTGGGGCCTCTACTGGGGCCTGCTGCTTCCGTGACTGCTGCGGGCGTGCGAGCACTTGTCGTCGGCATGTCGGGGTGGTGTGACATTGTCGACGCGTTGTGTCCGAAACCGGGCCGCTCGTTCGTCATCGTGGTGAGTCCCCGAAACCGAGGAGCGAAGATGAAGTACATGATGTTCGTGTGCACCGACACCGAGCCCGACACCGACAAGGCTGACGAGCCCGACATCGATGTGTGGGTGTCGGAGAGCGACACGTGCGGCCGCCGTTTGGAGGGCAGCGCGCTGGCGCCGACGTCCGCGGCCACGACGGTCCGGGTCCGCAACGGCCGACTGCTCGTCTCGGACGGTCCGTTCGCGGAGACCAAGGAAGTGATCGTGGGCTACGACCTGCTGGAGTGCGCCGATCTGGACGAGGCGATCGAGGTGGCCCGCGCCCACCCGATGGCTCGAGCGGGACGGCTGGAGCTGCGCCCGCTGGTCGACCTGAACGACTGACGGAGTGACCGACGCGCCTTCGGCTGCGATGGCAGACGCCATCGCAGCCGCCAGCACGGATGCCTACGCGCGGATCGTCGCCGCGCTGATTCGCATCACTGATGACTGGACGCTGGCGGAGGACTGCGCCCAGGAAGCGCTGACGCTCGCCCTGCAGCGGTGGCCTCAGGAGGGCGCGCCGGGCAACCCGGGCGGCTGGCTGATGACGGTGGCCCGCAACCGAGCGATCGACATGCTGCGCCGCGCGTCGGTTGAACGCCGCAAGTTGGCAGAACTGGCTGTGCTGGCGCTTGCCGATCCGAACCCTACGCCGGCGGAGGAGGTCGTGGACGACCGGCTGCGGCTCATCTTCACCTGCTGCCACCCCGCACTCGCTCTGGAGGCGCGTGTGGCGCTGACGCTGCGGACGATCTGCGGGGTGCCCACCGCCGACATCGCGCGGGCCTTCCTGGTCAGCGAGTCGACCATGACCCGGCGCCTCACCCGGGCCAAAACGAAGATCGCGGACGCGGGCATCCCGTACCAGGTGCCGACCGGCCGGGCGCTCGCCGAGCGGCTCCCCGGTGTTCTGGCCGTGCTATACCTGCTGTTCACCCACGGCTACAACGCCGACGGCCAGCCCGCGTTCGCCGACGAGGCGATCCGCCTGGCCCGGCTCCTCCAGCAGCTCATCCCCGGTCAGGGCGAGGTGTCGGCGCTGCTGGCGTTGTTCCTGTTCCAGCACTCCCGGCGCGACGCCCGCCGCGACCAGCGCGGTAACCTGCTCCCTCTGGACAAGCAGGACCGGCTCCGCTGGGACCGTACTGCGATCACCGACGGTCTGCACATCCTTGCCGAAACTCCAGAGGACGGCCCGTATGCACTGCAGGCCCGGATCGCCGCCTGCCACGCCACCGCCGCCTCCGTCGACGCCACCGACTGGCCGGCGATCGCTGCATGGTACGACAAGCTTGCGTGGATCCACCCCTCCCCGGTGGTCGAGCTGAACCGCGCTGTGGCGCACGGCTACGCGCACGGGCCGACGGCCGGGCTGGCCCTGCTCGCCCAGGCCCGCGCGGGTGGCGCATTGGACGACTACCCGCTCGCCGTCGCAGCGGAAGCCGACCTCACCGCCCGCCACGGCGACCGCGTCCGGGCCGCCGCCCTGTTCCGGCAGGCGGCCTCCGTCGCCTACTCCGAACCCGAACGCCGCGCACTGCTCGACCGGGCCGACGAACTGGACCGCGTAGGTGACGCGTGCGAACGAGAAGTGATGACTCGGTAGCCAGGTGATCAGTCGTCCAAGACCGAACCGTTCAGGTGCCGGTCCCGGGGCGACTCCCGCTCGGTGGCGGCGTTGGCCTCGATGCCGTCGAGAAGCCAGGCAAGACCGAGGGCGAAGCTGGTGTCCCAGTCGTCGCCCGCGACAAGGGGGCCGTGCGCCGCGAGCGCGGGGTAGCGCTCCCGGTTGACGCGCATGTGCTCCTGGGCGGCCTGCCGTACCGTCTGCTCCGCGCTGGTCGACCAGGTGGTCTGCATCAACGCGGAACCGATGACGTAGTTGGACAACCCGAACGCCGCGGCGGTGAGGTGGGGCTCGGCGACCCCCGCCTCAAGCAGCGTGGCGTACAGGAACTCGCTGCGCGCGAGCACGTTGGGGCCGAGCATCGGACGGCCCAGAAGCGCCGACGACCAGGGGTGTTTCAGGAGAACGGCCCGCCATCCGTCGATCAGGGCGGTGAGGTCGGCACGCCAGCCCTGGTTGCTCCCGCCCGGGATCCGGACGTCTGCGAAGATCGCGTCAAGAGCGAGGTCGAGGACGTCGTCCTTGGTCTTCACATGCCAGTACAGCGTGGTGGAGCCGGTGCCGAGGCGCTCGGCGAGCCGCCGCATGGTCAGCCGCCCGGCGCCCTCCACGGAGGCCTGGGGGTGATGCGGCAGTTCATCGGCAGCGTCCGTGATGGCCGGACCCTGCACGATGTGCTGCTGTCGGTGGCGCCGGACCGGGTCCGCGCGGCCGCCGCGGCCCTGGGACGGGCGGAGGCGGCGATGACGGCCCGCGGCGACGAGGCGACGCAACTGGCCTACGCGCAGGCGATCAGCGACTACGCCGACGCGGGCGGCTATGACATGGAGGTGGTCTGGGACACCTGCACCACCGCCGCCCTGGGCCTGCCGTACGACGCGGTCCGGGACCGCCCGGTGGCCACGCTGTCGGGGGGCGAGCAGAAGCGGCTCGTTCTGGAGGCGCTGCTGCGCGGCCCCGACGAGGTCCTGCTGCTGGACGAACCGGACAACTACCTGGACGTGCCCGGCAAGGAGTGGCTGGAGGAGCGGCTGAAGGCGACCTCGAAGACCGTGCTGCTGGTCTCCCATGATCGGCAGCTGCTGGCCAATGTCACCGACCGCATCGTCACCGTGGAGGCCCGGGGCGTCTGGGTCCACGGTGGGGGTTTCGCCACCTACGCCCAGGGCCGTCGCGACCGCATAGCCCGGCTGGAGGAGCGCCGCCGCCGCTGGAACGAGGAACACGCCAGGCTCAAGCAGTTGGTACGCACCCTCCAGCAGACCGCGGCCAAAAACGACGCGGTGGCCTCCTCATACCGGGCCGCGCGCACCCGGCTGAGCCGGTTCGAGGAGGTCGGTCCGCCCGAACAGCCGCCCAGGAGACAGAACGTGCGGATCCGGCTGCGCGGCGGCCGCACCGGCAAACGCGCCGTCGTCTGCGAGAACCTGGAACTCACCGGGCTGATGCGGCCCTTCGACGCCGAGATCTGGTACGGCGAACGCATCGGAGTGCTCGGCTCCAACGGCTCGGGCAAATCCCACTTCCTCCAACTGCTGGAGCAGGCCGCGGACAGCGCGGTGCCGACCACCCGGCACAGCGGAACGGTGCGGTTGGGAGCGCGGGTGGTACCCGGCCGCTTCGTGCAGACGCACTCCCGGCCGGATCTGCACGGCCGTACCCCGGCCGACCTGGTCATGGCCGGTCAGGCGCTCACCCTGAACGAGGCGATGGCCGCTCTGGCCCGCTACGAACTCGCGCCCGCCGCAGGCCAGCGGTTCGAGACCCTGTCCGGCGGCCAGCAGGCCCGACTGCAGATCCTGCTGCTGGAGCTGTCCGGCGCCACCCTGCTCCTGCTCGACGAGCCGACCGACAACCTGGACCTGGCCAGCGCCGAGGCTCTGCAGCAGGGCCTGTCCGCCTTCTCCGGCACCGTTCTGGCCGTGACCCATGACCGCTGGTTCGCCGCCGACTTCGACCGGTTCCTGATTTTCGGCGCGGACGGGGCCGTTTACGAGAGTCCGGAACCGGTTTGGCACGAGGGCCGGGTCGAGCGCCCGCGCTGAATCCCCGGGGCGGTGCCCACACGCGCGTTCGCCGGGCGGCGGGACGCCAGGGGCGCACCGGCCGCGGGGCCCCCGGGATGGGCCGGAGGCCTCACGGCATCGCCCGCCCGCCGCGGCCTGCGGCGGGCGGGCGGGCACGTGGCCGGTGGTCACGCGCCCGGCGCGGCCCGGGTCAGCCGTTCGCCGCGGTGAGCGCGGCCGCCCCGCCGACGAGCGGCAGCGTGACCGTGCTCTTCGTCGTGTCGAGGAACAGCTGCGTGCCGGGAGCGGGCCGGATCGTGTACTCGTAGTCGCTCGACAGCAGCACGACGCCGATGCGGTGTCCCGCCGCGAAGACGTAGTCGTGCGGCTGCAGGTCGACGTCGATGCGATACGGGGTGCCCGGCTTGACCGGCTCGGTCCGCGAGATCGACTTGCGGTTCTGCGGATCCGTCCAGCCCCGGGTGATGATCTTCGCCTTGCCGTTCTGGTCGTAGTCGACGAGCAGCGCCGTGACGTTCGCGGCCGGCCGGCCGAAGGACATCCGCAGCGACACCCGCGGCGTGCCGCTGAACCGGACCGCGCCGGTCAGCGCCTCCGTCTTGTACGCGAGGCGGTTGGGCGAGGTCGCGGCGTCGGCGAGCGTCTGCGCCCGCTTCGTGGCGTCGTCGACGATCGTCTCGGTCACCGGCTTGCCCTGGCGGGTCCGGTCGAGGGTGAGCTCACCGGCGGCCCCGCCCACACCCGGCGCCAGGTTGAGCTCGGTGTCCGCGGCGGCGGGCTCCGGCCACTCGGGGTACTCCACCAGCGTCCTGTCCTCCCGCTGGACCAGCGCCCGCGGGTCGTTCTCCACGCCGTTCTCGTAGCCCCACAGGTAGCGGGTGAACCAGCGGTTGAGCACGTCGACGCTGGGGGAGCCGCCGTGCCCGCCCTGGTGCAGGTAGATCTTGTGCGGCACCCCGCGCGCCTTGAGCGCCTCGTACCACTGCGCGGCGTGCTTGGTCTTGACGTTCCAGTCGTTGAGCCCGTGCGCGACCAGCACCGCGGCGTGGACGTTGCCCACGTCGTTCATGTAGTCGCGCTCGGCCCAGAAGGCGTTGTAGTCGCCGGTGACCCGGTCCTGCTCCTTCGCGAGGTCCTCGATGACGTTCCGGCAGACCTGCCGGTCCGCGCGGGTGTAGACGTACTCCGCGAGCACGTCGGCGTCCTCGCCCTGGTAGCCGCCGGGGGCGACCACGGCGCCGTTCGCGCGGTAGTAGTCGTACCAGCTGGAGATCGCCGAGATCGGAACGATGGCCTCCAGGCCCTCGACACCGGTGCTCGCGACCGCGTTGGGCAGGGTGCCGTTGTACGACGTGCCGATCATGCCGACCTTGCCGGTCGTCCACGTCGCGTGGACCTCCGTGCCCGCGGCGTTGTAGGCCTTGGCGCGGCCGTTCAGCCAGTCGACGACGGACTTCGCGCCGATCGTCTCGTTGCGCCCGCCGGTTGTCGGGCAGCCGTCGGACTTGCCGCTGCCCAGCGACTCGGCGTGGACGACCGCGAAGCCGCGAGGAAGCCAGTTCGCCTCGTGGCTGGTGCTGATGGCGGGCTGCGGGCCGGTGCCCGCCGCAGCGTCGGCGGCGGCCGCCTCGTCCACGCCGGCGGCGGCCAGCCGCTCGTCGGCCGCCGGGTCCCGCACCGGACCGCCGCGGTTCAACCAGCCCTTGCCCGGCCGGAGCGCCTCGTGGAGCTCGTGGTCGACGTCGTGGTTCGCGACGTCGTTGCCTCCGGCGTAGTAGGGGCTGGCCTCGTACACGACGGGGGACTTCAAGCCGGCCGTCTCGGTCTCCTTGAGCCGGGTCACCTCGGCGTGCACCCGGTCGCCCCGGCCGTCGCCGTCACTGTCGATCGGGGTCTCGATCCAGATCTCCTCGCGGATCCAGTCGTTGCGGTTGGACGAGAACACCGGCTGGGCCATGCCGTCCTGGAAGACCGGTTCGACGGGGGCGGCCGCGCCGGCCGCGGCCGGGTTCGCGGTGACCGCGGCGAGGGACATGGCGGCGGCGAGGCCCAGCGCGGCGGCGCCGCGGCGTGCTGATCCCCGAGTACGGAACGCGGTCGACGCCACGGGGTCCGTCATCCGGTGCGGCAGAGACATCGGCAAACCTTCCCTAACCATCAGGGCGGGAGGGGCCGGAGCACCGGCCCCATTGGGGGTCAAGGGACCGTAAAGGCAGCCCCAAGAAGGCCCGATGGTAGGGGGCGGGGTGTGGAATGTCTTCGGACGGCCGTTCTGTGTCGATCGAGGCATTTCCGACAAATGTCGGGTAGCGGTGGCCGCGAACGCCGTGCTATCCGCCGAGCGGGGTTGCGCCGTGCCTGGCCATCCAGGCGGCGTAGTGCGGGCGGTCGGCGATGGCCTCGCGGTGGGCCTGCGCGGCGAACTCGGCCAGCTCCTCGGCTCGGCCGGCGAGCGGCCCGTCCCGCCGCCAGGCCACCAGGTGCCTGAGCCGCAGCGGGGTGCCGGCGAGCGGGCGCACGACGATCCCGGGACCGTCCTGCACCGTGGCCTGGCAGGGGGAGATCGCGTGGCCCGCGGCGACGAGCTGCCGGATCATCGCCTGCTCGGTCGTGCTGTGCGGGACGCGGGGGGTGAAGCCCGCCTGGCGGCAGGCGGAGTAGACGCACTCCGGCCAGCCGACCCCGTCCGGCGGTGAGATCACCCAGTCGTCCCCGGCGAGGTCGGCGAGATCGACCTCTTCCCGTCCGGCCAGTGGGTGCTCGCTGCTCATCAGCACGAAGACCGGCTCGGTGGCGATCAGTCGCATGCCGACCGAGGTCGGCGCGGGCAGCTCGTTGCCCGGATAGTCGACGAGGGTCGCCGCGTCCAGGCGGCGGGAGGCCAGCAGGTCGAGCAGCAGCCGGGGCGAATACTCGGTGTGCACGGTGACCGACAGGTCGGGCAGCCTGAAGAGCCGGGTGACCAGGCCGGACAGCACCGGTGTCACGTACCCGCCGATCCGCGCGACGTCGGTCCGGCTGTCGTACGCGCCGGCGCCGGAGACCAGCTCGTCCACGGCGAGCAGGATGGACCGGGCGCGGGCGAGCACGAACTGGCCGAAGGGCGTCGGGGTGACGCCGAGCCGGCTCCGCCGGAAGATCTGGCCGTTGAGGGCGCCCTCCACGCGTTGCAACTGGGCGGTGATCGCGGGCTGCGAGACGCCCACGGCGTTGGCCGCCCGGCTCAGGCTCCCGGCGTCGGCGATGGCGCAGATGACGCGAAGGTGGCGAAGCTCCACCTGCACTCAGGCCCCTCCTTTCGCCGCCATAACGCGAGCACTATAGCCATCCATCAAGTGATATCTGGTGACATGGGGTGTCGCGCTGCTGAGCATGAGGTGGCGGCGGCGGGTGTTCCGCGCGGTTTTCCTGCGATCGGGCGGATCGGGCGGGACGTGGCCGGGGCGGTGGGCACGCGCCGGAGCGTGGGATTTCGCCCAGGTCAGCGGGGGAGACGCGGCCGGGAGCCGGGCGGGGACGAATCCGTGCCCACTGGAGCCATAAATCTGGAGTTATCCCGACATGGGATGTGCGTGGGGAGCAGCGAAGCCCGATAGTGCATGGCACGCCCCCTCTTCGCTCTGGAGGTTCCCTCCCCATGCGTGCACGACGGCCGTTCGCGGCCCTGGCGGCGGTCCCGCTGGCCGCCGCTCTGATCACCATCCCTCCCGCGCAGGCCGCCGACGTCGGCAGCGCCACCGTGGTCCCGATCCAGGTCACCGGTGACCCCGCCAAGCGGTTCAACTTGATCATCATGGGCGACGGCTACACGAACAACGAGCTGTCCACGTTCGCGGCCGACACCGACCAGCAGCTCAACGTGATGTGGTCCATCGAGCCGTACAAGTCGTACCGGAACTACTTCAACGTCTACCGGGTGGACATCGTGTCCGGCGAGTCCGGCATCGGCTGCGACCCCGACCTGGCCTCCGGCAAGAAGAACACCCCGCTGAGCATGGCCTTCTGGGGCGGATGCAGCGCCTCCAGCGTGCAGCGGCTGATCACCATGAGCAACACCGCGGCCAACACGTACGCCAACATGGTGGCTGGGACGAGCAGCGCCAACCGGCAGATCCTCGCGCTCGCCAACAGCGGGACGTACGGCGGAGCGGGCGGCGCCTACGCCACCTCCTCCGGGCACAACTCGATGTCCGCCCTCATCGCGCCGCACGAGATCGGCCACTCGCTCGGCGGCCTGCAGGACGAGTACACGTACTACAGCCGCGGCGTCGACGGCGGCCCGTACTCCGGCGGCGAGCCCAGCTCGGCGCACCACACCCTGCTCACCGAGCAGCAGATCCGGGACCAGCAGAAGAAGTGGTGGCGCTGGCTCGGCGAGCCGAGCGAGGCCGGCGGCGCCATCGGCAGGTACGAGGGCGGCCTGTACTACAGCAGCAAGGTCTGGCGCCCGAGCGAGCACTCGATCATGCGGACACTGGGCTACTACTACGACCAGGTCGGCCGCGAGGTGATGACCCAGCGGATCTCCGCCAAGACCAGCCTCATCCAGGACAGCACGCCCACCACGGCCGCGGTCGGCGCCGACCGGGTCCTCTGGGTGGAGCCGCTGCACCCCAACAGCCACGCGCTGACCACCACGTGGAGCGTGGACGGCGCCGCCGTGTCCGCCCGCGGCGCCGCGCTCGACCTGCGCACCCTGAAGCTGTCGCCCGGCACGCACACGGTCAAGGCGACCGTGACCGACCCGACGGACTTCGTCCGCGACCCCGCGATCCGCGGCGGCGCGCTCACCGCGACCCGCACCTGGACGGTGGACACCGCCTCGACCACCACGCCCGCCCAGGTCACGCCGGGACTGCGCTCGTCCACCCCCACCGAGCGCGCCGTGGCCCACGACGAGGTCGTGTACGTCGAGACCACCCACCCCGACGACAGCGTGCCCGCGGTCACCTGGGCGCTGGACGGCACCGCCCTCGGTGAGACCGGCCCGGTCCTTGACCTGTCCGCGCTCGACCTGACCTCCGGCAACCACACGCTGACCGCCTCGGCGGGCGGCGACACGCGCACCTGGACGGTGGACAACACCCTGCCCGCCACCGCGTACGAGCTGTCGGAGCCGCTGGTGAAGTCCGGCGAGAGCTACGTGTTCAACGGCCCGTTCACCATGCGTCTCACCGGCGAGGACGACCGGGACGGGTACGTGGTGCGCGAGTCCCGCGTGGACGGCGACGGCTGGTTCAACTACTTCGGCTGGCCGACGTCCGCCGACGAGCCGTGGCTGTTCACCGAGAACGGCACGGTCATCGACAGCCTCACCTACGGCAAGCTGCCGCGCGGCGGGCACACCGTCGAGTACCGGTCGATCGACCCCAGCGGCAACTACGGGACGCCGAAGAGCTTCACCGTGACCACCCTCGCCGCGCCGCCCGAGTGCACCACCACGATCACCGGCACCCGGAACGGCGCGCTGTCCGTGCGGTCGGGCGTCACCTGCCTCGACGACGCCCGGATCAACGGCGGGGTGACCGTCGGCTCCGGCGCGTCCCTGGTCGTCAAGGGCGGCACGATCAGCGGATCGCTGAACGCGACCGGCGCCGCGGAGATCCACCTGCTCAAGGCGACCGTGCACGGCTCCGTCGCGATCCACGGCACCACCGGCCAGCTCATCGTCGCGGGCTCCGACCTGCGCGGCTCGGCCGGGCTGACCGGCAACACCACCGTGGACGCCCCCGTCGTCACCGGCACCTCCGTGCGCGGTGGCCTCGCCTGCAGCGGCAACACCCCCGCGCCGTCCGACGCCGGAGTGGCGAACGGGGTCACCGGCGCCGGCCAGTGCGCCGAGCTCGTCGCCGACCCGCGGGCCAAGGGCAAGGACGCCCCGTACGCGGCGGTGCGCGGCAGCGACGTGCCCGAGCACGGCGCGGCGGCCGCGTACGAGCACGCGCACGAGTAAGAGCTAGCCGGGGAGCCCCCCGCCCCGGCTTCCCCCGCCCGGGGGCGCGAGGACACCCGTCCCTGCGCCCCCGGGCGGCGCCGTTTCCGGCGACGAACGCGTACCGCGACGCGGAAGCGGGCGAAGGCAAAACAACATTGCTCCGAGTGCAATGAGGAATATTGCACTCGGTTGGATCGGTGGAATAGCCTCAAATCAGCCTTCCCGTTCGGCGCGAAAGACCTTCCGAAAGGCGGGCCTGCCCTGATCCGTATGGGCCGATCGCAGAAAGAAGGCGGCGCCGATGGTCGAACAGAGTGCGCTTCTGGGCGTGGTTTCCGTCGCTCTCGGAATGGTGCTTTCCCCGGGCCCGAACATGATGTATCTCGCTTCACGGAGCATCAGCCAGGGGCGGCGGGCCGGAGTCATATCGCTGTCCGGGGTCGTGGCCGGATTCCTCATATACCTGATCGGGGCGAACCTCGGTCTGGCGGTGCTGTTCACCGCGGTGCCGCAGATCCTCACGACGATCAGACTGGTCGGGGCCGCATATCTGCTGTGGCTCGCCTGGAAGACGGTCCGGCCGGGCGGCGTGTCGGTGTTCACCGTTCAGGACATTCCCGCGGACCCGCCGCGCCGGCTTTTCGCGATGGGGCTGATGACGAATCTGCTCAACCCGAAGATCGCCATCCTCTATATATCCGTCATTCCGCAGTTCATCGATCTCGGCAAAGGGAACGTGCTGCTTCAGGGCATCGTTCTCGGCGGTTCTCAAATCATCGTCGCCACCACGGTGAACCTGTCGATCGTGCTCGCCGCCGACGGCATCGCCGGGTTCCTCGTCCGCCGCCCCGCCTGGCTGCGGGCGCAGCGGGTCGTCATGGGCGGCATGCTCGGAGTGCTGGCCGTCATGCTCGCCTTCGACAACCGCGGAAGCGGCTCGCCCCTGGCCGGCCGCGCGGCGCCGCCGTACCAGCGGGAAGCCGCGCGGGTGTGGCAGCTCACCGGGGAGCCGGCCACCACGCTCGGGCTCGCGAGCGTGGGTACGCCGGCCCGAGCGACCTGACCCCGGGCCGGCCTACTCCGGCTTGCTCGCGCGGACCGAGTAGACGGGGGCGCTCTCCGGAAGGAGGTCGGGCGCGTGCACGCCGACCAGACCGGGGGAGCGGGTGGCCTCGAGGATGACATCCGCGACCAGCTCGGGCGCGTCGTTCATGGGCACGTGCCCGCATCCGGGCAGCCACACCATGTGCGCCCCCGGGATCGTCGCCGCCGCCCGGGCCGCCTGCCGGGCGAAGAGGACGCGGTCCGCGCTGCCCCACGCGATCGTCACGGGTACGCCGGGGATGTCGCCGACGAAGAGGTCCGACGCCCGCCCCGCGCGCAAGGTGGCGTTGAACGCCACGGACTGGCGCAGGATGGCCAGCGACGTCACGACCTCGCCCGGCGGGCAGCGATCCGGGCGTCCGTAGAGGGTGCCGGTCAGGGCGGCCCGGCCGATGGGGGTCGTCGCCAGGCGGACCACCATCCAGGACGGCAGCCGGGCGAGGTTGCGGGCCGCGGTCAGGACGGCGAACGCGTACCGCCGCTCGGCCTCGGTCCAGAACCCGGCGGGCGCGAGCGCGGTGACGGACCGGGCGAGACCGGCCTGGGCCAGCCGCAACGCGATCAGCCCTCCGAGCGAGTGGCCCGCCACGTGCGGCAGGTCGAGCCCGAGCGCGGTGAACATGGCGCCCAGTTCGGTCACCATGGTCGGCAGATCGCGGGACAGGTCGCGCGGGAGGTCGGGGGAGTCGCCGAAGCCCGGAAGGTCCACCGTGATCACCGTGTGCTCGGCCACGAGCAACGGCACGATCGGGTCCCACGCCTGACGATGCGATCCGATGCCGTGCAGGAGGACCAGCGGCTCGCCCGATCCGTGCCGTTCGTAGGCGAAGGTGATCGGCGGCAGGCTCTCGGGACGCGCCTCCACGAAGCACGCGGCCGTGGCCGAGGCGGGACCGTCGTGCCCGGCGCCGCATGGCGCGACCAGCATGGACGGCGCTGCCGTGAGGTCACCCACCCATCCGCGGATCTTGGCAGCCGCCAGCGTCCCCGCGCGCCATGTCTCGCCTTCGAGGCGAGCCACCAGGGCGAGGGGGGACGTCACCGCCTTCGGCGGTCGGATGCTCCACATGATGAGCGGCGGTCGGCCTGGCTCCCTTCGTTCGGACGTGTTGCCCCGACAAAGGCCCTCATCGGGAATAACAATTTCCTTGAGTCAACCCATAGCAGGAAAGCTCAGTCTTTACGTGGCAAACACGGCCATGTCCGGCATCTGGAAGGGGTGCGCTCTCCGGCGGAGTGCCAGGGGCCCCGCTCCAGGTCGTACAACCATCCGGCCGGCCGCGCTCTTCCCGGGAGTGGCCCGTCCCGCCGCCTCCCGGTCCGGCTGCGCCGCTTTCCTGGGGTGGGAGCGACGTTTCGGCCGCTCCCACCCCGCGTCGGTCACGTCTCCTCGGCCTTTCCGGCCGGCCGGAGGGACGCGGCCCCGTGATCAGGTCTGAAGATCCGGGATCCGGGACCTGATCGCCGTAAGGGGCGGGTGCGCGTGGCCGTTCACGGACAGCGCGCGGTCCAGGTCGGTGATGAGATCCGTAGGGTTCTCCAGGCCGATGGACAGGCGGACCAGGGCCGCGTCGGGGCGGGCCTCGGGGGCCACCGGGCGGTGGGTGAGCGCCGCCGGGTGCTGGATCAGGGAGTCGACGCCGCCCAGTGACACCGCGTGCGTGAACACCTGGACGGCTGAGGTGAGGCGGGCGGCCTGGTCGTAGCCGCCGCGCAACTCGATCGACAGCATCGCGCCGGTGCCGTCCATCTGCCGCCCGATCAGCGGATGGTCGTCGGTGGGGTAGTAGAGGCGAGCCACGTCCGGGTGGTCGGCGAGCCAGGCGGCGACGGCGCGCGCGTTCGCCTGCTGGGTGCGTACCCGCACCGGCAACGTCGCCAGTCCGCGATGCAGCAGGTAGGCGCCCAGCGGATGGAGCAGCGCACCCGTGATCGCGCGCACCCGGCGCAGGGCCGCGGCGCGCTCCTCGTCACACGCGATCACACCCGCCACCACGTCGCCGTGCCCGCCCAGGTACTTGGTCGCGCTGTGCAGCACCATCGCGGCGCCGAACTCGAGCGGGTTCTGCAGCACGGGCGTCGCGAACGTGTTGTCCACCAGCACCGGCACCCCGTCCGCCGCCATCACGACGGAACGAATGTCGACCAGGTCGAGCGTGGGGTTGGCGGGGGTCTCCAGCACGACCAGCGCGGTGTCCCGGCGGATCGCCGCGGCCACCGCCGCGCTCGTGCCCTCGCAGAACGTCGTCTCGACGCCCAGCAGGTCGGAGGCCAGCAGGTGATCGGTGCCGCCGTACAGCGGGCGGACCGCCACGACATGGCGTCGCCCGGTCTCCCGCGTCGTCGCCAGCACCGCCGCCGTCAGCGCCGCCATGCCGGACGAGAAGGCGACCGCCGCCTCCGCGTGCTCCAATCGCGCCAACCCCGTCTCAAACCGCGCCACCGTCGGGTTCCACAGCCGCGCGTAGACCGCCGTTCCCTCCGGATATCCGCCGGAGGCCAACGTCTCGTAGGCGGACCCTCCGGTCTCGATGTCCGGCAACGGGTTGGTCGAGGAGAGGTCGATCGGAGGCGCATGCACCCCGAGGTCCGTCAGGTCCTCGCGCCCGGCGTGGACGGCGACGGTGTCGGGATGAAGAGAACGCGATGTCATGGCCCGACTGTCGGCGAAATCGCCAATCACCTTCAAGATATGTTGCGGAAGAAGGTCCGTTTTTGGATAGTTGGTGCGGATTCCGTAATTGGAGGGTCGATGTCGCGACGTGTACCGCAGGATCCGCAGCTCGACGGCACCGACCTGAAGATCCTGGCGGCCTTGTCGCGGGACGGCCGCCTGACCAACGCCGCACTCGCGGCTCAGGTCGGGGTCGCCGAGTCGACGTGCGCCTATCGCGTGCGCGCGCTGCGCGCGTCCGGTGTGATCACCGCTATCCACGCGCACGTCGACACCGCCGCGCTGGGCCGCCCGCTGCACGCGATCATCCGGGTCCGGCTCGGCGGCCACTACCGCGACCCGGTCCACACCCTCTTTGACCGGCTGGTTGAGACACCCGGCGTCCTGACGGTCTTCCACGTCAGCGGCGACGACGACTTCCTCGTGCACGCCGCCGTCGCCACCCCGCAGGACCTGCGCGACCTGATCCTCGAACGAATCACCGTGCATCCCGGCGTACGCCAGACCCAGACCCAGCTCGTCTTCGAGGCCCGCACCGGTGTCGGCATCCTGCCGCCTTCCCCGGCCTCCGAAGCGAGGAAGACAACCAGGCCCACCCGGTAGCGGGCGGCCGTGACCGGTCGGCGGCGGGTCAGGCGCCGAGCCGGCCGCCGTCGTTCAGATCCGCGGCGGGAGCGGGCCGAACAGCCAGTTGCCCGGGGCCTGCGCGTCAGGGCTGCGGAAGAACTGCTCGTTCGCCCTGTGCAGCTCCTGCCTGCTCAGTGAGCCGTTGCCGTCCAGGTCGAGGCGCTCGAACGCGGAGAGGCTGTTCGGCTCCGACATGCGGAACGCGCTTCCGGCCATGCGGAGATACTCGGTCCGGGTGATCCGCCCGTCTCCGTCGGTGTCCATCAGGTCGTAGAAGGCGTCGGCGACCGGCGCGATATGCCGGAGGTAGCCCTCCTCGGGCTGTGTGACGAACCGGTCGAATCCGGCCGTGAACTCGGTCAGATCGACCCGCTCGTCGCCGTTGGTGTCCATGGGAAGCGTCACCTCGTCCCACAGACGCGCGTACCGGGCCCGGACCCGCTGCGACTCGGGCGAGCCCGGCGCGAACCCGAACGCGTTCACCAGCCGGTCGGCCGAGGCGGAGTAGTCCATCTTGTCGATGGCTCCGTCGTCGTCCACGTCCAGGAGTGCGAAGAGATGGGCCATCTTGCGCAGCTGCAGGTCGTTGAGCATGGAGCCTCCCGCTTCGACTACGTTGAGTGCCGGTTACTTTACTGTTTGTTGCCGCTTGTGGGAAGGTTCCTTGGTGAATGTTCAGGTGGTCGACGGAGCCAACGGATTCGTGGGTTCCCATCTGATCGGCGCCCTGCTGGCCCGGGGCGACGAAGTGATCGCCCTGGCCCGCGCCTCCGCGGAGGTGGTGCGCCGCCGGGTCGCGGACGCGCTGCGCTGCCTCGGCTTCGAGGAGTCCCTGGCGGGCCGGCTCCGGGTGCGGAGGCTGGCGTTGAACGAGCCGGACCTCGGCCTGCCGGTGGCCGAGGTCTTCGCCGAGCCCTGCGCCTACTGGCACACCGCCGCGCTCGTCACGTTCTTCCCGCGCCGCGAGGAGGAGCTCATGAACGTGAACGTGGCGGGTTCCGCGAACGTTCTGGCCACCTACGAGCGGCGGGCCCGTCCGGGGTCGCGCTACATCTTCATCGGAACGGCCTACCAGTGCGGGCTCGGCACCGAGGGGCGGGTACCCGAGAACTGGCCCGCGCACGCGCCGCCGGACCGATTCCGGAATTTCTACGAATACTCCAAACGCGAGGCGGAGATCGCGCTGGCCCGGTCGCGGTCCGTCCGTGAGGGTGCCGTCCTGACGGCGCGGTTGGGCGTGATGGTCGGCCACTCCCAGACCGGCCGCGCGCTGACCGACTACGGCCTGTACGACTTCCTCCGCGTGATGGCCTTCTTCGCCCGGCGCACGCCCGGTGAACGGGTCCGCCTGCCGTGCCATCCGGACGCCAACCTCCATCTGACGCCCATCGACACGACGGTCTCCCGGCTGCTTCCGCTCGCCGCCGCGGATCTCGATCGTCCGGTCTTCCATGTGGTGAACGGGGAGACCGTGCCCGTCCGGGACCTGTTCGAGGTGATCAACGCTCGGCTGCCGATCGAGCTGGTCCCGGCCACACCCGAGCAGATCCGGGACGAGCCGTTCAACCGCTTCGAGGCGGTGGTCAACATGCGAGCCAAGTACACCGCGACCTACTTCCGGCATCACTACGACTTCGAGTGGCGCGACCGGGCGGCCCCGCCGGCCGTCACTCCCGCGGTCCTCGACCGGTTGGTCTCGTGGTACGTCCGTGAGGGGTTACCGGAATGACCGATTTCGTCACGCAGGTACGGGGCCGCCTCAGCGGCGACCGGGAACTGGTCTTCGTGCAGGACAACGGGGAGCCGGCCCGGCTCACGTTCGCCGAACTGGATCGGCGGGCCCGCGCCGTCGCCGTGTGGCTCACCGAACGCGGCATGACCGACCGGCCGGCGCTGCTGCTCTATCCGGCCGGGCTCGACTTCACCGTCGCGTTCCTCGGCTGCCTCTACGCCCGGGTCCCGGCGATCCCCGCGCCTTTGCCGGACGTGGGCGCACCGCACTCGAGCCGCGTTACGGCGCTGTTGCGGGACTCGGGGGCGCACCTGATCCTGACCGATCCCGCACACGTGTCCCAGCTGTCCGGCCTCTCGGCCCGCGCCGTCGCCCCCTCCGCCGATCCCGGCGCCTGGACCTCGCCGGATCTGCGCCCCGACACCATCGCGTACCTGCAGTACACCTCCGGCTCGACGAGCGATCCGCGCGGAGTCGAGGTGTCACACGGCAACCTGCTGCACAACCTTGAGTCGTTCCTGTCCCTGGCGGGTGCGGAACCGCCACGGCGGCTGGCCGGCTGGCTGCCCCACTACCACGACATGGGCTTGGTCGGCCTCCAGCTGCACGCGCTCTACGCGGGTGCCGACCTGGTGTTCATGTCGCCGAACGCGTTCGTCGCGCGGCCGGTGCGCTGGCTGGAGCTGATCAGCCGGTACGGCGCGGACTGGACCGTGTCCCCGGATTTCGGCTACTCCTGGTGCACCCGCAGGATCACCGATGAGCAGCTTGCCGGGCTGGACCTGTCCACGTTGGGCATGGCCCTCAGCGGAGCCGAGCCGATCAAGGCCGCCACGCTCGCCGACTTCGAGCGCAGATTCGGGCCCGCCGGCTTCCGCCCGACCACCTGGAATCCCGGTTACGGCTTGGCCGAGTGCACCCTGATGGTCGCCTGCGTGCCGCGAGGGCAGGGCGTGACGGTCCGCAGGTTCGCCGCCTCCGCGCTGGAACGGCATCAGGCGATCGCCGACCCCGACGGCGTTCCCCTGGTGGCGTGCGGTCCGGTCGCCGGGCTCGACCTGCGGATCGTCGACCCGGAGAGTTGCGCCCCCGTGCCCGACGGCGGGATCGGGGAGATCTGGGTGGCGGGCCCGAGCGTGGCCCTCGGCTACCGTGGCCGTCCCGAGGAGACCCGTGCCACCTTCCGCGCGGGTGGGGGCCGCTGGCTGCGCACCGGTGACCTGGGCTTTCTCCTGGACGGACAGCTCTACGTGACCGGGCGGATCAAGGACGTCATCATCGTCAACGGCCGCAATCTCTACCCCCAGGACCTGGAGGAGGCGGCCTCCCGGGCGAACTCCGCCGGAGGACGGAGCGCCGCCTTCGGCATCCGCCGGCCGGACGGCCGGGAACACGTCGTCCTGATCCAGGAGGTCCGCCACGGAGATCCGGCGATCCTCAGCGAAACGGCCGACCGGGTCATGGACCTGGTGACGAGAGAGTTCGGCATCCCGCTCAGTCTGATGCTGGTAGCCCGTGGAGGAGTGCGGCAGACCACCAGCGGCAAGCTGCGCCGCCGGCACATGCGGGAGCTCTTCCGCGGCGGGAGGCTCACGCCGCTGCACGCCGAGTTGGAACCCGCGGTGCACGATCTGCTGCGGGTCCGCTCATGAACGTGTCAGAAATCCGACCCAGGAGAGACCGTGCCCGACCGTGACGTGCACCGATGGCTTACCGAGCGGATAGCTCACTACCTCCAGCTGCCACCCGCCGAGATCGATCCCCGGGTCAAGCTCCGCACCTACGGGCTGGAATCGATCCACGCGCTCAGCCTGTGCGTCGATGTCGAAGAGGCCACCGGCCTGCTGGTCGAGCCGACCCTGGCCTGGGACCACCCGACGATCGACGCCATCGCCGCCCACCTCACCGAGCTCCAGTCCCACGACCGGACGGGCGCACCCCCGGAACGGCCCGCGGCCCCCGCCTGAACCACCCCTGGGAAGGGAGGGCCTGCCGTGTCCGCGCGCCCGACCGGCCGCGCACCGTACGGGGTTGGAGAACAGCACAACGGATCGAGCTGGATTCGTCCTGGAGGCCGATGAAGGCGAGGCACACCGAGCCTAGGGTTCGGGCATGTCTCGCCTCTCCCTCAGCGACATTTATCGAATCGCGGTTCCGGGAGACCCCCGGCTGCGCCCGGACGGGAACACCGTGGCGTACACGGTCACGACCGCCGACCGGGAGTCCGATGAGAACCGCTCCGAGATCTGGCTCGTCGCTGCCGGTGGCGCGCCACGGCGCCTGACGGGCGGCCCGCACGACTCCTCCCCGCGCTGGTCGCCCGACGGGCGCTCGCTCGCCTTCCTGCGCCCCGTGGACGGGAAGCCGCAGCTTCACCTGCTCCCCATGGAGGGGGGCGAGCCCCGCGTCCTCACCGCCGCGTCCCTCGGCGCGGGCCCCGCGGTCTGGTCGCCCGACGGGCGCTCCATCGCGTACAGCGCGCCGTGCGGCGAGGTCGACCCGCACGCCCCGGTCGTGGCCGACAGCCTGGAATACAAGGCCGACGGCACCGGCCTGCTGCGCGGCCTCACCCTGCACGTCTTCGTGGTGGAGGTCGAGACGGGGGACACCCGGCAGGTCACCTCGGGCGACTTCTTCGCGGGCGAGCCCTCCTGGTCGCCGGACGGCCGGCGGCTCGCGTTCACCGCGAACATGGAGGCCGACCGCGACCTGGTCGCCGGCGGCGCCGTCTACGCGGTGGACGCCTCCGGCGGCGAGCCCGAGCGGCTCACCGGCGCCGACGTGATCTGCGCCGGGGCCTGGTGGCTGGGCGAGCGGCTGCTCGTCGCCGGGAACACCGGCGACCCGGTGGGCCACACCCGCATGTTCGAGCTCGGCCCGGACAGCCTCGTGGAGATCAAGACGGGGCTCGACCGCAACATCATGGTGGGCGCCCCCGGCTATCCGGGCGCCGTCCCCCAGCAGGCGGGCGACGAGCTGATCTTCTGCGCCCGGGACGGCGGCTGCACCCACGTCTATCGCGCCCCCGGCGAGAAGGTCATCGGTGGTGACCAGGTGGTCTCGGGCGTCAGCGCGGCGGGCGGCCGGATCGCCTATGTCGCGTCGACGCCGTACAGCGCGGGTGACGTCTACCTCGCCGACCTCGACGCGCTCCCGGGCGACGGCCGGGACGACACGGCCACGACACGGCTCACCGACTACGCGCTCCACGACGTCGAACTGTTCACGCCGAAGCGCCGTACCTTCACCGCGCCCGACGGGACCCTCGTGGAGGGGTTCGTGCTGCGGGACGAGACGCTCACCGGGCCGGGGCCGCTCCTGCTGGACGCGCACGGCGGCCCGCACAACGCCTGGGCGCCGGTGTTCGACGGGGCGCACCTCTACCACCAGGTGCTCGCCGCGCGCGGCTGGACCGTGCTCACCATGAACCCGCGGGCCAGCGACGGGTACGGCGAGGCGTTCTACACGGCCGCGGTGGGCGCCTGGGGCATCGCCGACACCGGCGACTTCCTGAACCCGATCGACGAGCTGGTCGACGAGGGGACCGCTGACCCGGAACGGCTCGCGGTCACCGGCTACAGCTACGGCGGCTACATGTCCTGCTGGCTGTCGACGCAGACCGGCCGGTTCAAGGCGGCCATCCCCGGCGGGTGCGTCAGCGACCTGGTCAGCATGGCCGGCACCTCGGACGCGGGGCACCTTCTCAAGGCGTACGAGTGCCGGGGCGACATCACCGCGCAGTCACCGATGACGCACGTCGCCCAGGTGACCACGCCCACGCTGCTCCTGCACGGCGACGCCGACGACCGGTGCCCGGTCGGCCAGGCCGAGCAGTGGTTCGCCGCCCTGCGCGAGCAGGGCGTGCCGGTCCGGCTGGTCCGCTATCCGGGCGGCTCACATCTGTTCATCCTCAACGGCCGCCCGTCCCACCGGGTGGACTACAACGAAAGGATCGTCGAGTGGCTGCAGCAGTGGATCCCGGTCGCTGGCACTCCCGCCTCGCCGAGCTGATCACCCAGTTCGAGGTTCCCGGCGCGAACCTGGCCTTCCTGCACGAGGGTGAGGTGCACGAGTTCGCGGCGGGCGTGCTCAACACGGACACCGGGGTGGAGGTGACCACCGACTCCCTCTTCCAGATCGGCTCGGTCACCAAGGTGTGGACCGCCACGCAGATCATGCTCCTCATCGAGCGGGGCGAGCTGACGCTCGAGACCCCGGTCGCCGAGGTGCTGCCGGAGTTCCGGGTCGCCGACCCCGAGGTGACCAAGACCGTCACGATCCGGCACCTGCTCACGCACACCTCCGGCATCGACGGCGACCTGTTCCTCGACACGGGCCGCGGTGACGACTGCGTGGAGAAGTACGTGCAGGCGTGCGCCGACCTGGCGCAGAACCATCCGCTCGGCGCCACCCAGTCGTACTGCAACTCCGGGTTCATCATCGCCGGGCGCGTTGTCGAGCGCCTCACGGGCAAGGTCTGGGACGCCGCGCTGCGCGAGCAGATCATCGAGCCGCTGGGCCTGACCCACACCTGGACCCTGCCGGAGGACGTGCTGCGCTTCCGCGGCGCGATGGGCCACATGCAGGGCCGGCCCGCCCCCGCCTGGGGCCTGATGCGGTCCTGCGGCCCGGCGGGGCTGATCTGCGCCCGGCCCGCGGACGTCGTCGCCTTCGCGCGGGCGCACCTCGGCACCGAGCTGCTCGCCGACCCGCAGGCGATGTGGGAGCCCCAGGTGGACATCCCCGACCCACACACGATCGGCAAGCAGTGGGGCCTCGGCTGGATCCTGGACGAGTGGCAGGGCCGCCGTATCGTCTCCCACGGAGGCAACACCATCGGCCAGGCCGCCATGCTCTGGATGGTCCCCGAGACCGAGACGGTGGTGTGCGTGCTGGCCAACGGCGGCCACACCGCCGCCTTCCATCACGCCCTGGCCACCGAGCTGTTCGACGAGCTGCTCGGCCTGGCCGTGCCGCCCGTGCTCGGACCCCCGGCCGAGCCGTACGAGACCGACGTCGAGCGGTACGCCGGCGTGTACGAGCGGGCCGGCGTCCGGATGACGCTCACGGCCCGCGACGGACGGCTCTCGCTGTACGGCGAGGCCACCGGCGCCCTCGCCGGGCTGCAGCCGCCCATGGAGTTCGACCTCGTCCCGGTGGACGACACCACCTTCGTCGGCCGTCCCGAAGGGGAGCCGCAGTGGACCTCGGCGGTCTTCTACGAGCTCCCCGACGGTTCGCGTTACGTCCACCTCGGCGTGCGCGCCACGCCCAAGACCGCCTGAGGAGCCGGCATGCGTGAGGATCTGCAGAAGCGTTTCGACGAGGCGGCCGGCCGGCACGGAGTGCCCGGCGCCGCGCTCGCCGTCTGGACGGGCGGCGAGCTCGTCGAGGTCGCCACCGGGGTGGTGAACCGGAACACCGGCGTGGAGGCCACGCCCGACAGCGTCTTCCAGGTCGGCTCCACCACCAAGGTCTGGACCGCCGCCCTGGTCATGCAGCTCGTGGACGAAGGGCTGGTCGAGCTGGACCGGCCGGTCCGTGACTACCTGCCCGAGTTCGCCGTCGCCGACGGCGCGGAGAAGAGCATCACCGTCCGGCACCTGCTCACCCACACGGGCGGCTTCGACGGCGACCTGTTCGAGGACACCGGGCGCGGCGACGACTGCCTGGACAAGTTCGTGGCCTTCCTGCACGGCGCCGGTCACGTGCACGAGCCGGGCGCCCTGTTCTCGTACTGCAACGCGGGCTACTGCGTCCTGGGCGCGCTGGTCGCGCGGGTGCGGGGCACCACGTGGGAGGAGGCGATGCGCGAGCGCCTGCTGAAGCCGCTCGGCGCCACGAACTGGGCGCTCCTGGCCGAGGAGGCGATCCTCTTCCGGGCGTCGGCCGGACATGTCGGTCCCGAGGGCACCGTCTTCCCCTCGTGGCAGTTGCCGCGCTCCAACGCTCCGGCCGGCTCCACGATGTGCCTGGCCCCGCGCGAGCTGGTCCGCTTCGGCCGGATGTTCATGGCCGGGGGAGTGGCCGAGGACGGCACCCGCCTGCTGTCGGAGGAGGCGGTCGCCGCCATGCGGACCGGGCAGGTCGACGTGCCCGGCGTCTCCGGGCTGCTCGCCGGCCGTTGGGGGCTCGGGTTCGAGCTGTTCGACTGGGGTGGTGAGGTCTTCGGTCACGACGGCGGGACGATCGGGCAGAGCACGTTCTGGCGGGTCGCGCCCGGCGCGGACTTCGCGATCGCGATGACCGTCAACGGCCCCGGCTTCATGGGGCTGTTCACCGACGTGGCCCTGCCGCTGATCCGCGAGGTCGCCGGGCTCCCGGTGCCCGCCCTGCCCGCTCTGCCCGCGACGCCGCAGGCCGTGGATCCCACGCCCTACGCCGGCAGGTACGACGGCCCGGCGCTCTCGTACGAGGTGGCCGGGGCGGACGGCGGCCTGGATGTCACGTTGATCCCCGGCGAGTTCATGGCGAGCACGGGGGCCCCGGAGACCACCACCCGGTTCGTCCACTACCGCGATCACTCCTTCATCGCGGTCGAGCCGGAGGAGGGCAGGCACGAGACCCTCACCTTCGTGGTCGAGGACGGCCGGGCCGCCTACGTCCACAACGGACGGGCGCTGCGCCGTGTGTGACCTCCTGAAGGAGGTGTTCGACGACGCGGACGTGGAGGGCTTCGTCCACGTCCGCGAAGTCGACGGCTCCGCCGAAATCGGACTCAACCCCGACGAACCGGTCGTGCTCGCCTCGGTGTTCAAGATCCCTGTAGTGCTGGAGTACGCCAGGCAGGCGGCGGCGGGGACCCTGGATCGCACCGAGCGGCTCACCGTCACGACGGCCGACAAGGACGGAGGCATCGGCACCTCCGGGTGCGCCGACGACGTCTCGCTGACCTTGCGCGACCTGGCCCACTTCATGATGACCATGAGCGACAACGCGGCCACCGACGTGCTGCTGCGGCGGGTCGGGCTGGACAACCTGCACGCCACGCTGCGCGGGCTCGGCCTCGGGCGTACTCGCCTGATCGGCGGCTGCGCCGAACTGCTGGGCAGCATGGTGACCGAGCTCGGCCTCTCCGTCGAGAACGTCTCCGAGGAGGATCTCGCCGGTGTGTCCGAGGAGCGGATGCGGGCGCTGTCGGTGCTCGACCCGGAGCGGACGACCTCGGGGACACCTCGTGAGACCACGAGCCTGCTGAGCAAGATCTGGCGGGACGAGGCCGGTCCGGCGGAGGCGTGCGCGGAGGTACGGAAGATCATGGGCAACCAGGTCTGGCCGCACCGCCTCTCCTCCGGGTTCGGCGACGAGGTGAAGGTCTCCGGCAAGACCGGCACCCTCCCGGGCGTGCGCAACGAGGCCGGTGTCGTGGAATTTCCGGACGGGCGGCGCTACGCCGCCGCGGTTTACCTCCGGACGGACTCGCTCGGGTTCCGGCTGCCCCAGGCGGACGCGGCGATCGGCCGGGCGGCCCGCATGGCAATTGAGCACCTCCGCGAATAATGTCGGTTTATGTTCACTATCGTGAGCGGATGAGTGATCGGCCCCGCGCGAGCCTGCGCCGCATCCTGGAGGACCTCGGCAGCACCGTCCTGGACGTTGCCGCCGCGGAGGGTGACCTCCTCGACGCCGAGGTCACCGGAGTCCACATCTACGATCCGCTCGACGAGCCGCTCCTGCCCGCCGGGAGCATCGTGCTCGCCGTCGGGGTCGATCGCGCCGAGCAGATATGCGCCCTGCTCGACGCGGCGGGCCCGGCGGCGGGCGTCGTCGTCAAGCAGCCGGTGGACGTGGACGGCCGCGTCCACGCGAAGGTCCGCGAGACCGGGGTGGCGGTGCTGGGGCTCACCCGGGCCGCCTCCTGGGCGCAGGTGGCGGCGCTGCTGCGCGCCCTGCTGGCCGAGGGCGACCTCGCGGAACCGGGGAACGACACTCCGCTCGACGACCTGTTCGCGCTGGCCAACGCCGTGTGCGCGCTGCTGGACGCGCCGATCACCATCGAGGACCGGTCCTCCCGCGTGCTGGCGTACTCGGGGCGGCAGGACGAGGCCGACGCGGGGCGGATCGAGACCGTGCTCGGCCGCCAGGTGCCGGAACGCTACCGGCGGATGCTGGAGGAGCGCGGGTTCTTCCGGCAGCTCTACCAGAGCGGCGAGCCGATCTACATCGAACTCAACGACGAGGCCATCGCGCGGGCCGCGGTCGCCGTGCGCTCCGGGGACGAGATTCTCGGCTCCATCTGGGCGGTGGTGCGCGAGCCGCTGAGCGGGCAGCGCCGGCAGGCGCTCGCCGACGCCGCCAAGATCGTCGCCCTGCAGTTGCTGCGCCAGCGGGCCGGGGCCGACACCCGGCGACGGCTGCGCGCCGACCTGCTGTCCACGGTGCTGGCGGGCGGCGGGGACGCCGCCGAGGCCGCGGGCCGGCTCGGCGTGGCCAGCGAGCGCCTGTGCGTGCTCGCCGCCCAGCTCAGCGACGGCCCCGACGCCGACGCGGCCCGCCGGGAGAGCGACCGGCAGCGGTTCTGCGACGCGCTCGCCCTGCACGTCGGCGCCATCCATCCCAAGGCCGCCGCGGCGCTGGTCGGCTCGGTGGCGTACGCCGTGCTGCCCCTGCACGCGGGCGGCGAGGAGGAGGCCAGGGCCGTACGGGTCGCGGAAAGCTTCCTCGCCCGGGTCGGTCCCCGGCACGCGGCCAACATCGGCGTCGGGCGCATGGCGCGCAACCTGGCCGAGGTGGCGCGATCCCGGGCCGACGCCGACCGGGCCCTGCGGGTGTTGCGCGCCCGTGAGGCGTCCGGCGTGGTCGCCGGCTACACCGGCGTGCATTTCGAATCGCTGCTGCTCCAGCTCTCGGACCTGGTCCAGGCCGAGGAGCAGACGCCGACCGGCCCCTACGAGCGGCTTCTGGAGCACGACGCCCGGCACGGCAGTGAGCTGGTCAGCACCCTGCGGGCGTACCTGGACGCCTTCGGCGACGTGAACGCCGCGTCGGCCAAGATCCACGTGCACGCCAACACCTTCCGGTACCGGCTCAAGCGGCTGGTCCAGATCAGCGGGCTGGACCTGGCCGATCCCGAGGCGCGGCTGGCGGTGATGCTTCAGATGCGCATCTTCGGCGGTTAGCACGAGAGATCACCCGCTTTTCGTCCGGAGCAACGAAGAAGGTTCGCCCGGAACCGGCGAATGTGGGGCATCTCCCCAGCTTCCAGGAGCCCCGATGAGAAACACACGAGCGGCGGCCGTGATCGGCGCACTCAGCCTGTTCGCCGCCGCATGCGGCGGCAGCACGGACACCGGGTCCGGCCGGACCGCCGACGGCGGCACCTTCACCTTCGCGATCCGCGCCGATCCGGGCGCGCTCGACCCGGCCATGGCCGTGCTCTCTGTGACCAACAGCGTGCTGTCGTTCGCGTACGACACGCTCGTCTACTACGGGCCCGATGGAAAGATCGTCCCTGGGCTGGCCGAGAAATGGGACGTCAAACCCGACGCGGTCACCTTCACCCTCCGCAAGGACGTCACCTGCTCCGACGGGTCCCCGCTCACCCCCTCGGACGTGGCCGGCAGCGTCAACCACATCACCGATCCCGCCACCAAGTCACCGCTCAACGGTGTGACCGTCCCCGTCGGCATGAAGGCCGAGGCGGACGACGCGGCGGGAACGGTGACACTCTCCACGCCGAAACCGTTCAGCTTCATCCTGGAGAACGCCCCGCAGATCTTCGTCGTCTGCGGCAAGGGGGCGAAGGACCGCTCGGTCCTCGCCCGCGGCACCTCGGGTTCCGGGCCGTACACGCTGACCGAGGCGGCTCCCAGCGACCACTACACGTTCCAGGTGCGCAAGGACTACGTCTGGGGACCCGGCGGAGCCACCACCAAGGAATCCGGTCAGCCCGACAAGATCGTGCTGAAGGTCGTGCCGAACGAGCAGACCGCGGCCAACCTGCTGATCTCCGGTGACATCAACGGCGCGGTCATCTACGGCGCGGACCGCGCCCGGCTCGAGGCGACCCCGGGCATCGGCAAGCTGGTCATCTCGGCGGGCAACGGGCAGTTCTTCTACCACCAGGGCGAGGACCGGCCCGCCAAGGACCCGGCGGTGCGCAAGGCGCTCACCCAGGCGGTCAACCTCAAGGAACTCGCCGGCATCTCCTCGAGCGGCACCGGCCGCCCCGCCACCGGGCTGGTGCTGGACCCGCGGCCCTGCCCGGGCGACAGCGTCACCGGTCACGTCCCGGCCTTCGACGAGGCCGCCGCGTCCGCCGCGCTGGACGCCGCCGGGTGGAAGGCCGGCCCCGACGGCGTCCGCGTCAAGGACGGGCGCAAACTGACCCTGCGCCTGCTCTACGGCACCACCAAGGGCGCGGGCGTGCAGGCCGCGGCCGAATACCTCGCGGCGGCGTGGAAGAAGGCGGGCGCCGATGTCACGCTGAACGGCGTCATCGACACCAAACTGTCGGAGTCGCTGACCGCCACCCAGGACTGGGACGTCGTCTGGCTGCCGATCGGCGTCACGCTGCCCACGCAGCTCGAAGGGTTCCTGTCCGGCCCGGCCGCGCCGGAGGGCGCCAACTTCGCCCACCTGGCCAACGACCGCTACCAGAAGCTCGTGACCGAAGCCGTCGGCAAGCCGGGCGAGGAGGGCTGCAAGCTCTGGCTGGAGTCGGAGTCCGCGCTGTTCGAGGACGCCGACCTGGTGCCGGTCGTGGAGGACACCGTGCTGGTCGCCACCAAGAACGCGAAGTTCGACCTAGTGGCGGGCTCGGTCGCACCGACCACGATCCGGATGACCGAGGCGGGCTGAATGGCGGAGTCTCTGCGCCCGTCCGCCGCCGGTCCGTCCGCCGAGGGCGGGCGGGCCGGTCGGCGGAGGCTCGCCGGCCGGGCACTCGGCCGGGTCCGTGGCGGGTTCGTGCTGCGGCGCGTCGTCCGGTTCGTCGTCTCCCTGGCCGTGCTGCTCGTCGCGTCCTTCGCGATGATGCACCTGATCCCGGGCGACCCCGTACGCGCCTCGCTCGGCCCGGCCGCGCCGGTCGAACTGGTCGCCGCCAGGCGTGCGGCGCTCGGGCTGGACGAGCCGATCCTGTCCCAGCTCCTGTCCTATGTGGGCAACGTGTTCCGCGGGGACTTCGGCACGTCGTTCCTCAGCGGGGAGCCGGTCCGGGAGATCATCGCCTCCCGGCTCCCCAACACCGTCGGGCTCGCCCTGCTCGCGACCGCCGCGGCCCTGCTCGTGGCCGTACCGCTCGGCATGTGGGCCGCGATCCGCACCGAGAACGGCCGCAACAGGGGCACCGAGGTGACCTTCACCTCGGCGACCGGCGCGGCCATCGCCGTGCCCGAGTTCCTCTACTCGATCGCCCTGGTCACCGTGTTCGCGATCGGACTCCGCTGGTTCCCTCCCGCGGGCAAGGCGGGACCCGTGTCCTACGTCCTGCCGATCCTCTCCCTGGCCATCTCGCCGACCGCGATGATCGCCCGTATCTCCCGGGTGGAGACCCTACGTGAACTGGGCATGGACTACGTCCGGCTGGCCCGGGCCAAGCGGCTGCCCGCCGCCCGGCTGTACTTCCGGCACGTCCTGCCCAACACGCTCACCGCGACGCTGACCGTGGGCGGCCTGCTGCTCGGCGCGCTGATCGCCGGGAGCGTGCTCGTCGAGTACGTCTTCGCCTGGCCGGGCCTGGGACTGCGGGTCGTGGAGTCCATCACCCAGAAGGACTATCCGGTGGCCCAGGGCGTGATCCTCGTCTACGGCGCGATCGTGCTGGTGGTGAACCTGCTCGTCGACCTGCTGCTCGGCGTGCTCGATCCCACCTCCAAGCTGAAGGAGACCTGATGCGTCACCTGCTGCGGACCCCCGCCGGGATCGCCGGGACCCTCCTGGTCGCGCTCATGGTGATCCTGGCGATCGCCGGGCCGCTGATCTGGGGAGCGGAGGCCGAGCGGATCGACTCCGCGGTCATCCTCCAGGGAGCCTCGGCCGCGCACCCGCTCGGCACCGACAACCTGGGCCGCGACATCCTCGCCCGGGTGCTGGTCGCCGGGCGGCTCTCGCTCACCCTCGCCATGATCGCCACACTCATCGGCGCGACGGCCGGCGTCATCCTCGGCGCGCTCCCCTCGGTGCTGCCGCGCCGGGGCGCGCGCCTGGTCACCGGTACGGTCAACGCGCTGGTCGCGTTCCCCGGCCTGCTGCTCGCGATGTTCACCGCGGTGATCGCGGGGCTCGGCGCGCGCGGCGCCGTGCTCGGCATCGGCGCCGCCATCGCCCCCGGCTTCGCCCGGCTCACCCAGACGCTCGCGGCCTCCGTCGCCGGGGCCGACTACGTCGCGGTCGCGCGCATGCTCGGCGTCTCCCGGTGGCGTGTCATGACGAGGCACGTCCTGCCCAACATCGCCGAGCCGCTCATCCTCCAGCTCACCCAGGTGCTGGGCGGCGCTCTTCTCGCGCTCGCCGGGATGTCCTTCCTCGGTCTCGGCGTGCAGCCGCCGTCGTTCGACTGGGGACGGCTGCTCTTCGACGGCTTCGGCCGGATCTACGCCACCCCGGCCGTCGCCCTCGGCCCGGCCGCCGCGATCGCGCTCGCGGGCATCGGGTTCAACCTGCTGGGAGACGTCCTGGCGCGGGCGGCGTCGCGCCGTGCCACGCCCACCGACGCGGCCGCCGGACGAGCCGTACCCGAGGTGGGCGAGCTCGGCGAGCCCGACCCGGACGCCGTCCTGGAGGTGCGGGACCTGACCGTCACCTTCCCCGGCGGCGTCACGCCGGTGCGCGGGCTCTCGCTGACGATCGCGCCCGGCGAGATCGTCGGCCTGGTGGGCGAGTCCGGCAGCGGCAAGAGCCTGACCGCCGCGGCGATCGGCGGGCTGGTCCCGTACCCGGGAGAGGTGAGCGCCGGCCGGCTGCGGATGTGCGGCGCCGACGTCCGCGAGCTGCCGGAGGACGAGTGCCGCAAGCTGCTCGGCACGTCCCTGGCGATGGTCTTCCAGGACCCGATGGCCGCGCTCAACCCGGCGCTGAAGGTCGGCGGGCAGCTCGCCGAGGTGGCGACCGTCCACCAGGGCGCGAGCCGGGCCGAGGCTTTCGCCCGCGCGGTGGACCGGCTGGAGCACGTACGCATCCCGGAGCCCGCCGCGCGGGCGCGGCAACACCCGCACGAACTGTCCGGCGGCATGCGGCAGCGCGCCGTCATCGCCATGGGCCTGATGGGCGCGCCCCGGCTGATCATCGCCGACGAGCCGACCACCGCTCTCGACGTGACCGTGCAGCGGGAGATCCTCCGGCTGCTGCGCGAGGTGACCGACGAGACCGGTGCGGCCACCCTGTTCATCTCCCATGACATCGCCGTCATCGGCGAGCTGTGCCACCGCGTCGTGGTGATGTACGCGGGCCGGGTGGTCGAGGAGCTGCCGGTCGGGGAGCTGGCCTCGGGCGCCGCGCACCCCTACACGCGGGCGCTGGTCGCCTCGCTGCCCGACATGGAGACCGACAGGTCGCTGCCGCTGGCGAGCATCCCCGGCCGCCAGCCCTCGCCGGCGGAGGTGCCCGGCGGATGCGCCTTCGCGGACCGCTGCGAGCTGGCGAGCGCCAAGTGCGCCGAGCTGCCGCCCCTGATCCCGTACCGCGCGGGACACCGCGTCGCCTGCTGGGAGGCCAAGTGATCATCAAGAACCTGACCGTCCGGTTCGGCGCCTTCACCGCCGTGGACGACGTCACCCTGGAGATCCCCGACGGCGCGATCGTCGGCCTGGTGGGCGAGTCCGGGTCGGGCAAGTCCACGCTCGCGCGTGCGGTGAGCGGGCTGGTGCCGTACACGGGGGTCGTCGAGGGGGTGGACCCGAGCCGGGTGCAGATGGTGTTCCAGGACCCGCTCACCTCCCTCGACCCGCGCATGACCATCGGCGCGTCGGTCGCGGAGGGCCTGCGCCTGCCGCGGGCCGCCCGCCAGGCGGAGGTGGAGCGGCTGCTGACCCTGGTGTCCCTGCCCGTCGCACTCGCGGAGCGCTACCCACGCGAGCTGTCCGGGGGCCAGCGGCAGCGGGTGGCGATCGCCCGCGCGCTCGGCGTCCGGCCGGCGCTGCTGATCGCCGACGAGATCACCTCCGCCCTGGACGTCTCCGTCCAGGGCGCGGTGCTCAACCTGATCCGCTCGCTGCGCGAGGAGATCGGGCTGTCGATGCTGTTCATCTCGCACAACCTGGCCGTGGTGCGGTACGTCTCCGACGTGGTCGCGGTGATGCACCGGGGCCGGCTGGTCGAGGCGGGGCCGACCGAGGAGGTGGTGAAGGCGCCTTCGGACGCCTACACCCGCTCGCTCCTCGACGCGGTTCCCCGCCTCGCCCGGAGCTAGTGCCGTGACCGGCAAGGTTTGCCCGGACGGAGCGGCGATCCAGGGTGGTGTATCGCAAGGCGGAGGAGGAGGCCGTAGCGGAGCCTACGGCCGACAATCCCGGGCCCCGCGGAAAGTCCGAGCCTGCGAGGACTTTTCGTGGGTGGGGCGTCAACGCAGCGAGGTGCCGCCCTGGGCGACGCGACGGGGCAAAAATTGGCGGGAGGGGCACTAATTCCCTCCCCGTCGATCTTTGCCCCGTCGCCCGGGCGGGATCGGGTGCCGTCGCTCAGTCGACCCTGACCACGTACTTGCCCCGTACCCCGCCCGCCTCCAGCGCCCGGTGGGCCGCCGCTGTCTCCTCCAGCGGGAAGTACCTGTCCACCGCAGGGCGCAGTCCCCCCTCCGCCACCTGGCGGGCGAGGTCGTCGAAGAGCGCCCGCGTGGGGTTGCCGCTGAAGAAGCGCACCCGGCCGCGTCCGTGTACGGCGCTGGCGGCGATGTAGCCGAGTGAGGCGGCGGGCCGTGTCACGTCGAAGGCGATGGTGACCATGCGTCCGCCCGGCGTCAGCAGGCGCCGGAAGGCCCGCAGGTCGGTGCCCGCGGTGTCGAGGACCACGTCGAACAGGCCCAGTTCCCTCGGCGGGACGGCCCGGTGGTCGATGGCGTGGTGGGCGCCGAGCGTGCGGACGAAGTCGAGGTTGGCGGCGCGGGCCAGGGCCGTGACCTCGGCACCATATGCCTGTCCGAGCTGGACGGCGGCGTTGCCGACGCCACCCGCTGCGCCCCGTACGAGCAGTCGTTCGCCGGGGCGCAGCCTGGCCTTGTCGCGCAGCGCCGTGATGGCCGTGGTTGCCACCGGCAGCGCGGCGGCTGCCACCAGATCCAGTCCGTCCGGGACCCGGCCGAGCCGCTCGGCCCGGACTGTCACGTACTCGGCGGCGCTGCCGAATCCGGTACGGCCCACCGTGCCCCACACACGGTCGCCGACCGCGACGTCCGTCGCGCCGGCGCCGAGCGCGGCAACCTCGCCGGTGAAGTCCAACCCGACGCGTTGCGGGAACTTCTGTCCGGTGAAGAGACGGAGGCTGCCGGAACGGGCCGCCAGTTCGCCGCCGTTGACGCTGAACGCGCGCACCCGCACGAGTACCTCGCCGAGCGCCGGTTCGGGGCGTGGTACCCGGCCCACGTACAGCACCTCGGGGCCGCCGAAGCGGTCGAAAAGTACTGCTCTCATCGTGCGGTCGTCCATCGTTCTCACCTTCGCCACCAGTGGCCGTACGGGGGATCTGGCCCTGAGCGTAGGCTCTTAAACGGACGGCACCGTCCGTTTGGACCGGAGGTGAGAGACAGTGGTGGAGGAATCCTCTCGGATCGCGGGCCCGGGGCTGCGGGCCGACGCCCGGCGCAACCGGGGGCGCATCCTCGTCGCCGCCCGTGCGGTCTTCGCCGAGCACGGGATCGACGCGCCCATAGCGACCGTGGCCCGACGGGCCGGGGTCGGCGTAGCGACGCTGTACCGGCGTTTTCCGACCCGGGACGCCCTGGTCCGGGCCGCGTTCGCGCAGCAGATGGAGACCTGCGCCCGAGCGCTCACCGAGGCGCTGGCCGACCCCGACCCCTGGCGGGGTTTCCAGCGGCTGGTCGAGACGGCCTGCGAGCTTCAGCGGGAGGAACAGGGGTTCTCGGCCGCGTTCGTCGCGGCCTTCCCGGACAGCACGGTGGAACACGCGCAGGCCCGAGAACGGGCCGAGCGGGACCTCATGACCCTGGTCCGCAGAGCCCAGGCAGCGGGCGCGCTGCGGGCCGATTTCCACCCTTCCGACCTCGCCGTGGCCCTGTTGTCGCACTGCGGTCTGGTCACCGCGCTGCCGCGTGACAGTGCTGCGCCCCGGCGCCTGGTGGCGTACCTGCTCCAGTCGTTCCGCGCCGAGGCGGCTCACGGGGCCCTACCTCCGCCGAGTGCTCTGTCGCTGCGCGGTCTCCCGCTCGCGGCCGACAGCTCCCAGAGACAGCGGCCCTCCAGGGCCTGACGCGAAGCGGCGCCTGCCGCGTGGCACGCCCTTCGGAGTAGGTCGTGTCTGACAAATCAAGCCCTGCTACGGGCAACATTTGTCAGACACTCCCAAGAAGCTCCGGGAACTACCTGGTGATCCACTCGGTCGAGGTGGTGACCTCGTCCAGGATGTCCGGGACGGGGTCCACGCCGATACCGGGCCCGGCCGGGACATCCAGGTGGCCGTCACGCAGTTCGAACGGCGCGGTGACGTCCGTCGCGAAGTAGCGGCGCGAGGCCGAGGTGTCGCCCGGCAGCGTGAAGCCGGGCAGGGCGGCCAGCGCGACGTTGGCGGCGCGGCCGATGCCCGTCTCCAGCATCCCGCCGCACCACAGCGCGACACCGTGGGCGCGGGCCAGGTCGTGGATGCGGCGCGCCTCCAGGTAGCCCCCGATCCGGCCCGGCTTGACGTTGATGATCGAGCACGCGCCCAGTGTGATGGCGGCCGCGGCGTGCTCGGCCGACTCGATCGACTCGTCCAGGCAGATCGGGGTGGAGATCCGGCGGGCGAGCGCGGCGTGCTGGACCATGTCGTCGTTGGCCAGTGGCTGCTCGATCAGCAGCAGGTCGAAGGCGTCCAGCTTGGCCAGGTGCGGGGCGTCGGCCAGCGTGTACGCGGCGTTGGCGTCGACCTGGAGCAGCAGGTCGGGGCCGAACCGCTCGCGTACGGCGCGGACCGGCTCCAGGTCCCAGCCCGGTTCGATCTTCAGCTTGATCCGGACGTAGCCCTCGGCCAGGAAGCCCTCGACGGCGTCGAGCAGCTCGGGGATCGAGTTCATGATGCCGACCGACACCCCGCAGGGGACCCGCTCACGGGTCGCGCCGAAGTACGCCGCGAACGACTCGCCGCGGGCCCGGAGCTGGGCGTCCAGGACCGCGGTCTCCAGCGCGGCCTTGGCCATCCGGTGCCCCTTGAACGGCGCGAGCGCCCGGCCGGCCGCCTGGGCGTCGGCGTGGGCGGGCAGCGCCGGGATGAGGAAGCGGCGCATTACCTCGGCCGCGCCGTCGACGTACTCGGGGGAGTAGAGCGGCCGTGACATGGCCACGCACTCGCCCCACCCCTCGGCCTCGGGCGTGACGACCCGCACGAGCAGCACGTCGCGCGCCGTCTCCGTCCCGAACGAGGTGCGGAACGGCGCGACCAGCGGCATCGCGATCCGCCGCAGCTCGATTCCAGTGATCTTCATAGTGGGTGTGCGGCGTCTCGCCGCGCCTCCTTCCGGTAGGACCGCCTGCCGCGTTCGGCCGCGATCAGACGGTGCGTTCCACGATGTAGCACGTTCTCCGGTGGAAACCGGTGACCTGGGCCCCTTCCTCCAGCAGGCCGCCGAGCACGTCGCGCACGGCGTGCCGCCACGCCTTGGCCAGCCCGGGGTCCGTGCGGCGCAGGCTCTCGATGTCCTCCGGCACCGCCACGAGGACCGTCCCCGCGTCCGTCCGGCCGGGGACCGGCCGTCCGTCCGCGTCGGCCAGCCCGACCGCCGCGTCCGCCGGGACCACCGGCACGTACGGCTCCCGCCGTACGGCGGCGAGCACACGCGGATCGGTCAGCCGCCAGACGGCGAGCATCCGGTCCGACTCGTCCCCGGCGTTGATCGCGTCCTCCATGACGCCGTAGAACGACGGCAGGTACTCCTCCGGACGGGCGCCGAGCTTGGCCAGGTTGAAGTAGGCGTTGCGGCGCACCAGAGGGTCGTAGGTCCAGGTGATCCGCTCGATGCCCCGTTCGAGCGCCCAGGCCCGCTGGTGCGTCTTGAGCGCGAAACCGATCCCGCGGCCGGCCGCGGCGCCGGTGACGTGCGAGTGCAGCACCCGCCCCGCCGGCGCCGCCAGGAAACCCACCGAGGCGCCGGCCAGCCGGCCGTCCTCGTAGACCCCGGCCACGTAGTTGCCCGCATGGGACAGCGCCCGCATCAGCTCGACGCTGATGGGCGCCCCGCCCGGCTCGGGATGCCAGATGTCGTCGAAGAGCTGGAAGACATCCTCGAACTCCTGGACGCTGTGGAGCTCGCGCGGCGCGGCGGTCACGCGAGCACCGCCCGGATCAGCTCCGCGAGCAGCCGGGTGCGGCCGGGTATCTCCGCGATGAGCGCGTGCTCGTGTGCCGCGTGCGCGCCGCCGCCGACCGCGCCGAGCCCGTCGAGCGTGGGGCAGCCGACGCCCGCGGTGATGTTGCCGTCGGAGGCGCCGCCCACGGCCACGCCCCGCAACGGGGGCAGGCCCAGGCCGTCCGCGATGCGGCGGGCCAGCTCGAACAGCCCCGCCGACGAGGCCTCCTCCAGCGGCGGGCGGTTCGGCCCGCCGCTCACCCGCAGCCGGGTTCCGGCCACGCGCGGGGCCAGCGCCCGAACCAGGTCGTCCACCCGCTTCTGCTCCTCGACGGTGGGGACCCGCACGTCCACCGCGACCGAGGCCAGGGCGGGCACGGTGTTCATCGTGCTCCCGGCGGACACCAGCGTCGGCGTCACCGTGGTCGCGCCGTCGCCCATCATGCTCAGGGCGAGGATCTGGTGGGCCAGCTCGACCGCCGCATTGGCTCCCGCGTGCGGTTCCAGGCCCGCGTGCGCGGCCTTCCCCAGCACGGTGAGCTCATAGGCGGAGATGCCCTTGCGGCCGGTCTTGAGCGCGCCGCCGTCGGCGCTCGCCTCCAGCACGAACGCGGCCGAGCAGGCGCGCGCCGCGTCCTCGATCAGCGCCCGCGAGGTGGGGGAGCCGAGCTCCTCGTCACCCGTGATCAGCAGGCACACCCCTTCCGGGGAGGGCAGCGCGGCCAGCGCGTGGAAGGCCTGCACCAGCCCGGCCTTCATGTCGAACACGCCCGGTCCCCGGGCGACGCCGTCCCGCACCGACCAGGGGTGCTCGCGCAGCGACCCGATCGGCCACACTGTGTCGTGGTGCCCGACGAGCAGCACGCGGGGACGGCCGAAGGTCCACCGCAGGTGGCTGACCCCGTCGATCACGATCGTCTCCGGGGGCGTCCCGAGTCGGCGGGCCCCCTGCTCGGCGACCACGGCGGCGCTGCGGGCGACCGCCTCGTGGTCGGCGGAGAAGGACTCGCAGACGACGAGCTCCTCCAGGTCCTGGAGCATCAGGTCGAGGTTCACCGCGGGGACCCCCGCCGGGCGATCAGAGCGCGGTGATGAAGACCAACGGACAACGCGTACCAGCCCTCCGGTCGATGTTTACCGCCACGGTATGAGAAGGGCCGGTCGGGGAATTCGTCCGTTTTTCCGAAGACCGCCGAGCTGTTCGTCCATTCGACCAAGATCCCCGGCGAAGCGCGATCCGCAGGAGGCGCCTATCGCTCCAGCAGCCGGCGAGAAAGCCCTGCGTCTCCGCATGGTGGTCCACACGGCGCTGGCCGGGGCGTTCTGACCGACCAGTCGCCCTTGGCCTTCCATGGCTGGTCCACTCGCCGATCTGCACGTCCGCGACCAGGTCGCTCCACCGCCAGCATTGACGCGCTCCCCGGCTCACCGCCGTTTCGGTGGCACAACTCGCACAGCGTCGGTGGCGTAACTCGCATAGCGCGCCGAGCTGCGGTACGACGACACGCTGGGCAAGAACGTGGACGGGTTTCCGGCCGAGAGCGCGGACCGGGCGCCTGGCTCGCCTGATCGGCCTGACCAATTTCGTCGCCGTCACCGGCCACTACCGCAGCCATCCCGCCGACGGCCTTCAATTACTCGGTCTCACAGCATGAGAACGCTTCGGTCCTGGGGTTGGCGTGTGGGCGCAAGGTGCCCAAGCCGGGCAGGGCCGGGCAGTGTCAACGTTGCTGGATGTGGCTGTGCCCCTTTTCGCGTGAAGTCGTCAGCGATGACGCCGACACCAGAGACCCTGACACCAGAGACCCCGACCTTGGCGGGCCGCCTCCGCTCACGAATGCCCACCAATCGGAATGCCATCTACAGTGCTCACAAATAGTACAAGTGTGACTACTTAGAGTTGCCTATCGAACGCATGAACGATATCCTCGCAGAGGCTCGACCGTCAGACCGGGAGGGGAGGTGCGAAGAGATGATGCTTTCGGGTGGTGTGCTGCTGTCATGCCGACCAGGGGAAACGCCTCCGTCCCGGCCGTCCGACGCGCCTTCCACGTCCCCGCGGCGGCGCGGGTCCAGGCGGCACACGCCGTTCATCGGATCCGGTCGCTTCTCCGGTGACTCCTACGGGGCGGTGCTTCTCGATCGTGCCCGCGATGCCGGGCTCCTCGACCGCACCCGCAGCGCCAGCGGCTGTGCGGGAGTCACTGACCCCGCCCCGCACGACCCGGCGCGCTCTGAGGGGCGAGCTGCGGGACGCGACGAGCCGGACGCCACGGCGCGCGTTGACGGGCGAGGTGGGCGACGCGGCGAGCCGGAGACGACACAGTCATGGGCTCGGCGGCTGCTCGGCCTCCCGGACGCGGCGGAAGACCAGAAGCCTGACGGCGGTGGATGGCCTTCGGGTCCGGCGCAATCGCCGATCGCGTCCGCTTTCATAGGGCCCGACCGGTCCCGCCTGCCATCGTCGAACGGATCCCAGCGTGCCGGTCGGGACGATCGGCAGCAGAACGTGGGTCGGCGTGGCAGTGACCGGCGGGCCGATGGCAATGCTGTTGGTGATGGCCGGGGCGCTGCCACCAACCGCCGAGACGCTGATGTTGGCAGCGCTGGCCAGAACGGTGCGGGCCCGGATGCTGCTGGTGGTGATAGCCGGGTAGCGGACTGGCCCGATCTGAACCTGGCTGGACGCGATGTCATCGACCTGCTCGTTCGTGCCGAGCGGCTGGCCGCGGCTGCGGGGAAGGTGCCGGGCGAAACCAAGACCGGGTCTGGAGCCGAGGCCGAGACCGGTGTTGGCGCTCGGGCCGGTGTTAGCGCAGGGGCCGAGGCCGGTGCCGAGGTTGAGGTGGCGATGGCGGAGATCGTCGCCCTGGCACGGGCGATCGATCTGGCCGAAGCCGCGATCGCCGCCCGCCTCCCGATAGCCGAAGCGGGTAAAGGCCACCACCTGTTCGGGCGGCGGTCGATCGGAGCATGGCTGGCATCCGCTACCGGGTCACGCACCGCCCGCGCCGGAGAACGTGTCACACTCTCCCGGCAACTTCCGCGCCTGCCCCACACCGCCGGCCTGTTCGCCTCTGGCCGCCTGTCGTTCGGGTATGCGGCGACGATCGCGTCCGCTACCCGGCATCTGGA
>NZ_BBYJ01000025.1 GCF_001528665.1 Microtetraspora malaysiensis | reverse complement strand
GTCCAGCACCGCACGCAGATACCGCCCCGCACGCGCGATCTCCGCAGGAGTCGCCTGATCCGCCAGCCCCACCAGAATCGGCTCCGCCAACGCCGCCTGCGCATCCGTCAACCGCGCGGTCGCCGAACAGATCGCCGTCACCGCACCCTCAGCCAGGCTCCCCTGCGCGAACCGCGCCCGCACCGTCGGCAGGCGGGCAAGCTCGGTCGCCAACGCCAGCACCCGGCCCGCCCCGGCCACACTCATCCCCGCCGCACCCCGCAACCACGACCGCGTCGAGGCATGACCAGCCCGCCTGGCCTCACCCGCGGCATGCACCCGCTCCACCCGCACCGCGATCGCCGAAATCAGCCGGTCCCGCGCGAACAGCAGATCCTCCGCCTCCGCCAGACACACCCCCGGCGCGTCCGGCACCACCCCCACCGCCAACGCCGACGCGACCTGCCGCACCTGCGCCACCAACGGCCACGACACCCGACCCACGTGGAAAGCGTCATCGCCAGGAGTGGACCCTTCCCGCTCGAAGGTTCCATCCCCGGCCATGGACGCAGACCCGGCAGAGAACGGGTCCGCGTCGGACGGGTCGGCGTCGGACGGGTCGGGGCCGGACGGGTCCGCGTCAGACGGGTCGGGGTCGGAAGCTGCACGGGGAGATTCGTCACCGTCGCCTGACACGGTCGGGGGGTGAGCCTCGGACACCGGAACCGACTCACCCACCGGCGATTCCGCCTCAGCTGGCGGTTTTACCGAAGCCGCGTCCGGACCCAGGTGGCCGAGGAACGGCGGCACGGTTTTTGTCGAGGTCGCGCTATTCGCCGTTGAATTGCTTCCTTTTGCCGCATTGGGGAGAAAGTCGTCAATCGTAAATATGGCGGCGCTACGGGGCGTTTCGCCTGTTTGGGCTGGTCCGGGGGTTGTGGCGCGCTCCCACCAGTCGGCATCACAAGGGCGGGACTCGTCGCGACCCGACAACCCCTCCGGAAAGAACCCGGCGGGCTCGAACAGCTGAGTCATGCCCACCCCCGATCGCGATTAGAACGCCTGTATGAATAATGCCAAAGGCGGCCGCGTTAATCAAGTCGAATTCGCAAAGAATTTCGAGGAAAATATCGAGCTATATGTCAGGAAAAATCGGACAGCGATGCCGCCTCCGCGCCTAGTTGGTGCCCAGTTGATGCCTATTTGGTACTTATTGAGTGCCTATCTAGAGCATTTATCTGGCGTCCAGTTATGGTATTTATCTGTATCCAGTTCCGCGCCAGCGCGGGTTTGCCCTATTTCGTAAGGGTGTGTCGAAATCGAGCTCTCACCACGGCCGGCATGATCGCCGCAGTCCCTGCGCGTGACTGAACGGGTTCGCGTACGCGAGACGGATGACGACGAAGGCAACCGGCTGCCGCGCATCGTCACACCGTACGGCGACGGCATCGGCGTTGGTGGTGACCTGGCAGCGAGCGCAAATAGTGCCGTTGTCAGCCCAGGGCATGGCCACCAGCCGGACCGCCAAGGCCGCCTTCACCGGCGAAGATCGGGCCGCGATTTCGCCGGCGAAGACCAGGTCCGCGATCGGGGTCCGCGATGTTGTCCATAACTTCAACACCGCCGGATTCGACTCGCAAAGATGCCGGCCGCTACCCCGGCCACGGCAGCGAGGCCTGTTCGAACAGGAGTGGCCCACTTGCCGCGAGCCGGTAATCGCATGGCCGGGAGACGGATTCCAACACTGCTCGCCGCAGGTGCCGGAATCCACCACTCCGGCACCGGCGGCTGGGGCGGGCCGAGGTCAAAGGAAGTATGTGCGGCATGACAGATCGGCTCATCCCGGCGCGGATGGCGCACAGCTTCCGACAGCCGGCTACGGCTCGGCGGCCACGCCCGGGCTCGTCGCCGCGGTCTGCTCGGGGTGCCGCGCATTGGGCGTCTGCTGAGCGGGCAGCAGCAGGGCGGGCAGCAGTCCGAGGACGGCGACCGCGGCCGATGCCAGCAGTGCGGGTTGGGCCGTGAGGGCGGTCGCGGCCAGAGCCCTGAGCGGTGGGGAGCTCGCGGCCTCGAGCGTGTCCGCCTGCATCAGGCCGGCGGCGACGGCGATACCGAGGGTGGGGCCGATGTTCATGGCGGTCTGCTTGAGCCCGCCGACGACTCCGGCGTACCCGGGAGGCGCGTCACCGACCACGGTCCCGGTGGCGGTGACCATGACAACGGCGAAGCCGACGCCCAGCAGGGCGAAGGCCACGCTACTCCCCGTCCAGGCGGTCGCCGAGGTGAGGCCGGGCAGAGCCACGATGCCGAGCGTGACCAGGACGGAGCCGACCACGGCGGTGCGGCGCGGCCCGTACCGCCGGAGTGCCGCACTGGCCAGGGGCGCCCCGAGGATCATGAGCACGGTCATCGGGAGGACCCGCAGGCCTGTCGCGAGCGGATCCAGCCCGAGCACGTCCTGGAACAGGAAGGTGGCGACGAACAGGGCTCCGAACATGCCGCCGGCGGTGAGGAGAAGGATCGCCATCGCGGCCGTCACCGGGACCGATCGTGCCACCTCGGGCGGCACGATCGGATGGGCGGCGCGGCGTTCGTGGGCGATCAGGAGCGCCGCGCCGACCGCGGTGCAGGCCAGGCCCGCCAGCGTCGGTCCGCCGGTCCAGCCGTGCGCGGGTACTCCGACGAGGGTGTACACCCCGATGGCGAGAACACCTGCGACCAGCGCCGCGCCTACGACATCGAGCCGCTGCGTGTGCTCGCGCGTCGCTTCACGGTGCTCCGGTGCTGCTGCTCGAACGGCGAGAGCGGCCGCGGCGATCGCCAGCGCGAAGGGAACGTTGATCACAAACACGCTGCGCCAGCCCAGGTGTGCCACCAGGACGCCGCCGAGGACCGGTCCGGCCGCGCTGGCCACGCCGATGGCGCTGGTACGGATGGCGACGGCGCCGCCGAGCCGCTCCGGCGGATAGGTCAGGCGCAGTATCGCCAGCGTCGCCGGTTGAAGGAGGGCGCCGAACACGCCCTGTGCGACGCGCAGGCCGATCATCCACCCGATGTTCGGCGCGAGCGCGATCCAGGCCGAGGTCCCCGCGAAGCCGAGCAGGCCGCACAGCAGCAGCCGCCGATGGCCGTACCGGTCGCCGAGGCGCCCGGCGATGACCAGCAGCGCGGCCACGGCGAGCAGGTAGCCGGTGCTGGTCCACTGCATCTGCGCCACGCTCGCGCCGAGGTCGCGTTGCGCGCTGGGCTGGGTCAGGATCAGGACGGTGCCGTCGAGAGCGACCAACATCGCGCCCCCGGCGCTGACCATCAGGGCCAGGCGCCGCCGTACGGTGCTGTTCACGTGTCCGCTCCGCCCAGATGGGCGTCGATGATCGCGGTGACGAGCTCGTCGAGCCGGTCGTCGGCCTGCGCCGAGTCGTCGCCCAGCGCGAGTCCGACGCTGCCCCACCCCCACAGCTGGGCGAGGCCGTGCACATTCGTCCACAGCGCGACCGCGGTCACCTCCGCCGGCACGTCCCCGGGCCCGCTCTCCCGCTTCCGGGACCGGGAGATGAGATCCACGATCCGGCCGAACAGAGGCATGCTCGCCTCCCGCAGCTGCGGCTGACCGGCCGCGAGCGCCTGTCCGCGCAGGAGGTCGTGCCGGAACATCAGCTCGAACATGCCGGGACGTTCCTGCGCGTATCGCACGTACGCACCGGCCAGCGCCCGCAGCTGTGCCACCGGTGACGGCGCGTCGCCGGCTGCCTTCGCGAACCGCTCCGCGAGGTCGGCGAACCCGCGGCGGGCGATCGCCGAAAGCAACGCCTGATGGGTGGGAAAGTACCGGCGCGGAGCCCCGTGGGACACTCCCGCCCGGCGAGCGATCTCTCGCAATCCCACCGACGAAACACCCTCGGTCAGCACGATTTCCACGCCGACATCGACAAGCCGCTTCTGAAGAGAGCCCTCCGATTGCATAGACAGTGTCTACCACCGTCGGTAGACACTGTCTACCGCACGGCAGGGGCGGCAGGCGTGCACATCGGCACCAGTGATGGATCGACGAACAGGCCCGGCACCAGGGCGGAGACCACCGGGGCTGGGACGGCGACGATGTGGCGGCCGCACACGCACTCGCCGACGAACCTGAAGATCAGGAGCCTGCCGGATGAGCGGGCATGGCGAGGGAGGAATCCGGCCCTTCATCTCGCACGTCCCGCAGCTGGAGCTGGACGACTTGGCCGCGAAGCTGAGGGTCACAGCTCGCCGCGGTACCAGGCCTCTGCCTCGGCGTCCAGCGCGTCCTCGTCCGGTTTGGGCGGCCTTGCCCGGTCGATCCAGCGGAGCAGGCCTGGCGCGAGCTGGGCGAGGTTCTCCGGCCGCACGGTTCCGTGGACGGCGAAGTACGCGACGATCGGGCCGGCGAGGGGATCGGCCGCGTCGCAGCGGGCGCACAGGAGGACGTCGCTGACGCCCCGGACCTGGATTCCCCACGCGTTCGTCCAGGTGTGGGGCAGGCGGAGGACGGCGAGGACGCTGTCGGTACGGCAGCGCGGGCAGGCCCAGTCGCGGGTCATGCGCCACCGATCGCGTCCGCGCCGAGCAGCGCCTTGACGTCGCCGTAGAACGCCGGTTCCGGAGCGACCCGGAAGGGCTGGAGGTTCACCAGCACGCTCGCGGCGCCGTGGCGCAGCAGCCGCACGTGTACGGGCGCCCGGCCGGGGTGGGTGGTGAGGATGTGCCGGAACTCCCGGACGAGCCGCAGGTTCAGCCGGGTCTCCTGGATCGAGATCACCACGGCGGGCTCGGTGTCGGCCCGGGAGGCGTCGAGGACGGTGATCTCCTCGCCGTAGACGCTCATCGTCTCGTCGCGTACGTTGATCCGGCCCCGTACGGAGATCACCCGGTCCTGGGCCAGCGTGTCGCCGTAGAGGATGTAGGTCTTGGGGAAGATCAGGCACTCGACGGCGGCGTCGTGGTCCTCGAGGGTGACGATCGCCCACGGGTTGCCCTGCTTGGTGACCTTGCGTTGCAGGCCGGAGACGATGCCGCTGACCCGGGTCACTCCGTCCTGCCGACCGGAGGCCAGCAGGTCGGCGATCGTGGTGTCGCGGTTGGCGCCCAGGACGTGTTCGGCGCCGTCGAGCGGGTGGCTGGAGACGTACAGGCCGAGCATCTCGCGCTCGAAGGCGAGAAGGGTGGCCTTGTCCCACTCGCCCTGCGGGATCGCGATCGAGAAGGCGCCTCGCTGGCTCGGCCCGCCGAACAGCGAGTCCTGGCCGTGGGCCTCGTTCCGTTTGACGTCGATGACCGCGTCGACGGCCTGCTCGTGCACCGCGACCAGGGCCTTGCGGTGATGCCCCAGGCTGTCGAACGCGCCGGCCTTGGACAGTGACTCGATGACGCGTTTGTTGCAGACGGCGGCGGGGACCTTGGCGAGGAAGTCGTTGAAGTCCGCGTACGAGCCCTCGGCCTCGCGGGTGGCGACGACGGCGTCCACGACTCCGGCTCCGACGTTGCGCACCGCGCCCAGGCCGAACCGGATGTCGGAGCCGACAGCGGCGAAGTCCAGCTGGCTGGCGTTGACGTCCGGGGGCAGCACCCGGATGCCCAGGCGCCGGCAGTCGGACAGGTAGACGGCCATCTTGTCCTTGTCGTCGCCGACCGACGTGAGCAGCGCGGCCAGGTACTCCTGGGGATGGTTGGCCTTCAGGTACGCGGTCCAGTAGGAGACCAGGCCGTACCCGGCGGTGTGCGACTTGTTGAAGCCGTAGCCGCTGAAGGGCACCAGTACGTCCCAGACCGCCTTGATCGCCTCGTCGGAGTAGCCGTGTTCGCGCATCCCGGCGGAGAAACGGCCCCACTCGGCGTCCAGGACCTCCTTCTTCTTCTTGCCCATGGCGCGACGCAGCATGTCGGCGGCGCCGAGGGAGTACCCGGCGAGCTGCTGGGCGATGGCCATGACCTGCTCCTGGAAGACGACCAGGTGGTAGGTGTCGCCCAGGATGGGGTCGAGCGCCTCCGCGAGTTCGGGGTGGATCGGTTCGACCGGCTGCTTGCCGGTCTTGCGCAGGGCGTAGTTGGTGTGGGCGTTCATCTCCATCGGTCCGGGCCGGTACAGCGCGTTCACCGCGGCGATGTCGGTGAACGTGGTGGGTTGCATGAGTTTCAGCAGGACCCGCATGCCGCCGCCGTCCAGCTGGAAGACCCCGAGCGTGTCGCCGCGCGCCAGCAGCTCGTACGTCGTGGCGTCGTCGAGCGGAACGTCGAGGATGTCGATGTCGACGCCTTTGTTGGCGCGGACGTTGGCGATCGCGTCGCCGATGACGGTGAGGTTGCGCAGACCGAGGAAGTCCATCTTCAGCAGGCCCATGTCCTCGGCCTGGGTGAAGGGGAAGCCGGTGATGATCGGGCCGTCGACTTTGGGCCTGGCCAGCGGGATCACGTCGATCAGGGGCTCACTGGAGAGGATCACGCCGGCGGCGTGGACGCCGGTGCCGCGAGTGAGGCCCTCGAGGCCAGCCGCGGTGTCGACCACCCGCCGGCTGTCCGGGTCCTGCTCGTACATCTGGCGCAGCTCGGCCGCCTCGCCGTGGCGGGGGTGGCGCTCGTCGTGGATGGCGGCGAGCGGGATCTCCTTGCCGCCGACCGCGGCGGGGAAGGCTTTGGTGATGCGGTCCCCCACGGCGTACGGCAGGCCCAGGACGCGGCAGGAGTCCTTGATCGCGGCCTTGGCCTTGATGGTGCTGAAGGTGACGATCTGGCAGACGCGGTCCGCGCCGTATTTACGGGTGACGTAGTCGATCATCTCGTCGCGCCGCCGGTCGTCGAAGTCGAGGTCGACGTCCGGCATGGTGACGCGTTCGGGGTTGAGGAAGCGTTCGAAGATCAGCTTGTGCTCGATCGGGTCGAGCTGGGTGATCCCCGTGCAGTAGGCGACGATCGAGCCGGTGGCCGAGCCGCGCCCCGGGCCCAGGCCGATGCCCTGCTCGCGGGCGTGCCGGCAGATGTCGGCGACCACCAGGAAGTAGCCGGGAAAACCCATGGCGTCGATGACCGACAGTTCGTAGTCGATGCGGTCGAGCACCTCCTGGGACAGCCCGCCGCCGTAGCGGCGGCGGGCCCCCTCGAGGGTCTGCTCGCGCAGCCAGCTCGACTCGCTCTCCCCTTCGGGGACGGGGAAGCGGGGCGTCAGATCCCGATGGGCGAAGACCTCGCCGTAGTCGCCGATCCGCTCGGCGATCAGCAGCGTGTTGTCGCAGGCGCCCGGCACCTCGCCGTCCCACAGCGCGCGCATCTCCTCGGCGGGCTTGATGTAGTAGCCGCTGCCGCCGAACCGGAAGCGGTCGGCGTCGGCGATCCGCTTGCCGGTGCCGACGCACAGCAGCGCGTCGTGCGCCTGGGCCTGGCTCTCGGTGACGTAGTGCGAGTCGTTGGTGGCCAGGGGCGGCAGGCCGAGCTCCTTGCCGAGCCTGAGCAACTCGTCGCGCACCCGGCGCTCGATGGCGAGGCCGTGATCCATCAGCTCCAGGAAGTAGTTGTCCTTCCCGAAGATGTCGCGGTAGCGCGCGGCGGCCTCGACCGCCTTGCCGTACTGGCCGAGCCGCAGCCGGGTCTGCACCTCCCCCGACGGGCAGCCGGTCGTGGCGATGATGCCCCGGCCGTGCTCGGCGAGCAGTTCGTCGTCCATACGCGGATATTTCTGGACATGGCCTTCCAGCCAGGCCCGGGACTGGAGACGGAACAGGTTGCGCAGGCCCTCGGCGTCGGCGGCCCACATCGTCATGTGCGTATAGAGGCCTCGCCCGGAGACGTCCCCGCCTTCGCCGGTCTCGTCGTTCGACCGGCGCAACGCGAGGTTGTCGCTGTAGTACACCGGCTGCCGATGGTGGCGCGAGGCCGGAGCGACATAGCTCTCGATGCCGATGATCGGTTTGATCCCCGCCGTGCGCGCCGCCTGATAGAACTCGTACGCGCCGTGCACGTTGCCGTGGTCGCTCATCGCCACGGCGGGCATCCCCTGCCGGGACACCTCGTCCATCAGCAGGCCGACCTTGGCGGCGCCGTCGAGCATGCTGTACTCGGTGTGCACGTGGAGATGCACGAAGGATCCCACCGAAATCCACGCCTCCTGGTTGTAGGCTCGCCCGCGACCCGAGCGTTCAATCCGAGCATTCGACCCGAGAGCAGGAGCGGTTGTCCAACAATCGACACGCCGACAATCCCCAACCGTTGGTTGTAGATGAGGCGGGGACGGATCTCGATCTCGGCACCGTCCGGGCGTTCGTCGCCGTCACCGAGGACCGATACTTCGGCGAGGTCGCGGCCCGGCTGGGCATCAGCCAACAGGCCGTTTCCAAGCGGATCGCGAAGCTTGAGGCCGACCTCGGCGTGAGGTTGCTCGTCCGCTCACGCAACGGAGCCGATCTCACCGAGGACGGCAGGGCTTTCCTCGCACACGCGCGCGCCCTCGTCGGCATCGCCGACCAGGCACTTGACGCGCTGCGGAGCCGGCGCCGCGCGCTCCGGGTGGACGTACTGGACACCCGGCTGTCCTCCGTCGATCTGATCCGGGCGTTCCACCAGACCGTCAAGGACGCGGACATCGAGGTCATCACGTCCAACGGGCTCAGATCCGCGCGCCGCGCGCTCGTTCACGGGTCCGTAGACGCCGCCGTCGCCCGCGTCACCGGGCCCCTGGAGGACGACCTCCGGCACGTGCCGGCGTGCCTTGAGCCGCTGCATCTGCTGGTCGGCCGCGACCACCCCCTCGCCGACCGGCGGGCGGTGGAGATGGCACAACTGTCCGGATCGACCGTGTGGATGCCCGGCAACGTCCCCGGCAGTGAGTGGGCCGAGTTCTACTGCTCCCTGGGGGCCGAGTTCGACATCCGGCTCGACACCTCAGGGCCGGATTTCGGCTGGGAGTACTACGTCGAGGGGATCGGCTCCGGCGAACACATAGGTTTCGTGGGTGAACGGATGCGGGTTCCCTGGCATCCGCGGACCGTTCAGATCCCGATCGTCGACCCCGCGCCGGCGTACCCGTCCTCGCTGGTCTACCACCGGCAGAACCGGCACCCCGCGCTGGCCCCGTTCATCAGCTTCGTCGTGAACGATTTCCGGCCGTTCGACCCGCGACGCCAGTGGCTGCCCGAGCCCGACCGTGCCGCCTTCGCCGCGGCTTCCGCGCCCCGACAGGGCTGACAACGCACCCGATCAAACGATGATCGAATCGATCAGATCTGCCCGGATGATTCACGGACGCTCGGGAGCACCGAGCAGGCCGCGGTTGTACCCCTCCGCAACCGCGGCCGCACGGTCGTTCACGCCGAGCTTCGCGTAGATGTTGAGCAGGTGTGTCTTGACCGTGGCCTCGGTGATGAACAGCCGGGCGGCGGCCTCCCGGTTGGTGTGGCCGGCCGCGACCAGGCGCAGCACCTCCAGCTCGCGCTGACTCAACGGGCCGGTCGAGGGCGCCGGGGCGCGCAGCCGGCTCATCAGGCGGGCGGCGACCGATGGCGAGAGCGCGACCTCGCCGCGGGCGGCCGAGCGCACGGCGCGCAGCAGCTCGTCCCGCGGCGCGTCCTTGAGCAGGTAACCGGTGGCGCCGGCCTCGATCGCGGGCAGCACGTGGCTGTCCGTGTCGTAGGTGGTCAGCACCAGCACCCGGGCCGGTACACCGCGCCGGGTCAGCTCGCCGATCGCGGTGACGCCGTCCATGCCGGCCATCCGCAGGTCCATCAGGATCACGTCCGGCCCGAGCGCCTCGGCCAGCCGGACCGCCTCGGCCCCGTCCGCCGCCTCGCCGACCACGGTGAACTCGGGGTCGCGGGCGAACATGCTGATCAGCCCGTCCCGTACCACCGGGTGGTCGTCGGCGATGAGCAGCTTGATCGGGTCACTCACGAACGCACCTCCGGCGCCTCGGCGGGCAGGCAGGCCGAGATCCCGGTCCCACCCCCCACCTCCGATTCGATCTGCAAGGTCCCCGACAACGCCGCGATCCGCTGCCGCATCGCCACCAACCCGAAGCCTCCGTCGCCCTCGCCCCGGGCGGTCGGGTCGAAGCCGCGGCCGTCATCGCGGACGTCGAGGGCCACCTGCCGGTCCATGTAGGAAAGCGTGAGACCGACGCGGGTGACGGTGCCGGCATGCTTGGCGACGTTGGCCAAGGCCTCTTGGGCGGTCCGCAACAGGGCGACCTCGGCGTCCGGGCGCATCGTGCGGGTTTCGCCGGTGACGGTGACCTGGGCCGGGATGCTGTGGCGGGCCGACCACTTGACCGCCACCTCGGTGATGGCGTCGGCCAGGCGGCCGGTCTCCAGTGGCTCCGGGCGCAACTCGTTCACCGAGCGCCGCGCCTCGGTCAGGCTCTCCCGCGCCAGCGCGGTCGCCGCCGCGTGGTGCCGGCGCCACGCGGCCGGGTCGTCGGCCGCGTGCTCGGCCGCCTGCAACTGGGTGACGATGCCGGTCAGGCCCTGGGCCAGCGTGTCGTGGATCTCCCGAGCCATCCGAGCCCGCTCGTCCAGGACGCCGGCCGCGCGGGCCTGCTCGATCAACCGTTCCTGCAGCGTCGTGTTTTCGGCCAGCGCCGCGGCCAACCGCGCGTTGGCCTCGCGGGCCTCGCGCAGCGCCGCCTCCCGGGAGTCGTAGTACCGCGCGCCGATCTCGCCCATCCAGGCCAGCAGGCACATCGGCGCGATGTTGACGACCAGGACCGCCAGGTACTCGACGCGGCCGACCCAGGAGCCGGTGTCCAGGCCGGCCGACTGAGCCGTGCCGGCCACCACCGCGGCGCCGGCGATGAAGTACAGCTCGCGCGGCCAGCCGATGATCCAGAACGCGTAGACGTACAGCGCCGGCGTGTAGAAGCCGAACCACGGGTCACGCAGGACCATGACCAGCCCGAACAGGATCAGGCCGGCCAGGAAGACGCCCATCACGCCGATCCGGCCGCGCCACTCCGGGCGCAGTGTGAAGAGCACCAGGCTCCACAGCGCGGCCGCCGCGCAGAGCGCGAGGTCGACGGCGAGGGAGCCCGGCCGGTTGTGCTTGAAGGCGATGGTCAGGGCGGCCATGACGGCCAGCAGCACGTACGGGGCCACGGTGACCACGGGCTGGAACCGCTGGTTCCAGCCCGCCGACCCGGCCATCCGCCAATTCTGCATCGCGCACCTACTTCCGGCGGAACAATCTAGCCGCCACCACGGCCGCCCCGGCCGGCACCGCACTCACGGCCGGACCGCCGGGCGCCGGTTGATCTGCACGACCACGGGCAGCAGGAGCAGTCCGCAGACACCCTGCTCGAGCTTGAACCAGAACGGGAACATACCGGGCAGCGTGATGATCACCACGATCGCGACCAGCATGATCGCGGTGACGATGCGCAGCCGCAGCACCATCCGGCGGTCGCCGCGAGCCGCCCGGACCGCGAAGAACAGCGTGAGCAGCGAGCCGGCGGCGACGATGGTGCCGCGGACCCAGACCGCTTCGGTGACCATCGTCGCGTCGTGCCGAAACACGATCATCGCCACCAGTGTCAGCAGGCTGACCGCGGCGTACCCGCTGATCAGCCAGACCACATTGCGCATGTTCGGTTTGCCTCCGTCTCGTTGTTCGCTGACAGGAATCAGCGTCGCAACGGAGGCACCACACGCGGATCGCCCGATCTCCCGAGCGGGCGGTGGAATCGGCCGCTCGCTCACATGGTGGAGCGACTCCACCGATCGGTTGAGTCGCGGGCGTGGAAGCAGGTCACGAACCTCGTCGGCGAGCTGCCACGACAGGCCGTGGGCGTCGGGCGACGGGCCGGAAGAAGACGTGTCCGGCTGGGGCGCCGCTCGGCCTCGCACACGTTCGCCACGAGCACGACCGCCGGCTTGCTTGGCGGGAAACCCTCTTACACCGACGGCACCGGCGTACGCGGGGTGCCCTCGCGTCGTGAAGAGGATGTCCGCCCGGAGCGGGCGATGAAGGGAAAGGGGAACAACCGCGCCTTTCCACTCTCAACGTATAGCGCACCGGGGGGCTTGCGGCAAGACCCCGGTCGTGCCGCAGAATCGTCGGCCGAGACCAGAACCTGGTCGCTGGCCGAGGCCAGAAGCTGCGGAATCGGGGGATGCCGAATGCGTGTGTTGTTGTCGACGTATGGGTCGCGCGGGGACGTCGAACCTCTGGTGGGGCTCGCCGTGCGCTTGCGGGAGCTCGGCGCGGAGGTGCGGGTGTGCGCGCCACCGGACGAGGACTTCGCGCAACGACTGGCGGGTGTCGGTGTGCCGATGGTGCCGGTCGGCCGGTCGGCGCGCGCACTGACGACCGCGCCGCCGCCGTCGCCGTCGCCGGCGGACCTGCCCCGGCGCGCGGCCGAGTTGATCGCCGGCCAGTTCGACGCGGTCACCGCGGCGGCCGAGGGATGTGACGCGCTGGTGGCGACCGGGATGATGCCCGCCGCGGCCGGCGCGCTGTCGGTGGCCGAGAAACTGGGCATCCGCTCCGTGTCCGTGACCTTCCAGCAGCTCACCCTGCCGTCGCCGGACCGCGCGCCGCTGGCGTATCCGGGCCGGTCGTTCCCGCCGGAGGTGACCGACAACCGGGCGCTGTGGGACCTGGACGCCCAGAGCATCAACGCGCTGTTCGGTGCGGCGCTCAACACGAACCGGGCGTCGATCGGCCTGCCCCCGGTGGAGAACGTCCGCGACTACGTCATCGGCGGCCGGCCGTGGCTGGCGACGGACCCGATCCTGGATCCGTGGCAGGAGACGCCGGACTTCGACGTCGTCCAGACCGGCGCGTGGATCCTGCCGGACGAGCGCCCGCTCCCGGCCGAGTTGGTGGCGTTCCTGGACGCCGGCACACCACCGGTGTACGTGGGCTTCGGCAGCATGCCCATGCGCTCGTCGGCAGACGTCGCCGAGGTGGCCGTCGAGGCGATCCGCGCGCAGGGGCGCCGCGTGCTCGTCGGGCGTGGCTGGGCGGAGCTTGCCCTGATCGACGGCCGGGACGACTGCTTCGTCGTCGGCGAGGTCAACCATCAGGCACTGTTCCGCCGGGTGGCCGCCGTCGTGCACCACGGCGGCGCGGGCACCACGACGACCGCCGCCCGGGCCGGCGCGCCTCAGGTGGTGGTACCGCAGGCGGCGGACCAGCCGTACTGGGCCGGCCGGGTGGCCGAGCTGGGCGTCGGCGCGGCCCACGAGGGTCCGGCTCCGACCGTCGAGTCCCTGTCGGCCGCGCTCAAAGCGGCCCTGACCCCCGAGACCCGGGCACGGGCGGCCGCCGTGGCCGGCACGATCCGCGCCGACGGGGCGACGGTGGCCGCGAAGCTGCTGCTCGACGTGGTCACCGGTGAACGGCCGCCGGTGTCCGCGTGAACCACGTGGGACAGCCGAGCCAGGACCCAGAACGAGAATCTGCGAACCCTGGCGACCTGAACCGGCAACGACCACCGGGTCCAGTCAGGCGGAGCGTTGCTCGTCGTGACCACCCGGTTCGGCACACCGGTTCGGACGCCTTGGAACGCGTAATGGTCGCCAGCGACCTTTGATCGGAGCTAATGACGTGAACCGCGTGACCACCAGCGCGTTCGACCTTCCCGACCGCCTCTCCCGCAAGGCCGACCCGACGCTGATCGCCGACGATGAGCGGCACTTCGCGGCCATCGCGGAGAGCCTCGAGCGGTCGATCATCGACCTGTCCGACCGCCTCGATGCCGAGCGCAAGGCGCCCGGCGGCAAGGGCCGGCAGGCGTTGGACCGGGACTTGGAGATCCACCGGCTGACCGCCCGCCTGCGCACATTGCGTCGCTTCGGTCTGGACCTGTGCCTCGGGCGCATGGTCGGCGCGGACGACGCCGAGCCCGTGTACGTCGGACGGCTCGGCCTCACGGACAGCACGGGTCGCCGGCTGCTGCTCGACTGGCGCTCCCCCGCGGCCGAGCCGTTCTTCGGAGCCACCCACGCCAACCCGATGGGGCTGGCGAGCCGCCGCAGGTATCGCTGGACCCGCGGCCGGATCGGCGACTACTGGGACGAGGTGTTCACCTCGGACGGGTTCGAAGGGCACGCCGCGCTCGACGACCAGTCCGCCTTCATCGCCAGCCTGGGCAGCCACCGGTCCGCGCGGATGCGCGACGTGCTCGGCACCATCCAGGCCGACCAGGACGCCATCATCCGCGCGGGATCCCGCGGCGCTCTCGTCGTCGACGGCGGTCCGGGCACGGGGAAGACCGTCGTCGCTCTGCACCGCTCCGCCTACCTCCTCTACTCCGACCCCCGCCTCGGTCACCGACGGGGCGGCGTGCTGTTCGTCGGCCCGCACCAGCCCTACCTGGCCTACGTCGCCGACGTCCTCCCCAGCCTCGGCGAGGAGGGCGTGCAGACCTGCACCCTGCGGGACCTCGTCCCCGAGGGAACCGCGGCCGCGATCGAGGCCGACCCGGACGTGGCCCGCCTGAAATCGTCCGCGGACCTGGTGAAGGCGATCGAGCCGGCCGTCAGGTTCTACGAGAACCCGCCCACCACGGGGATGACGGTCACGACCCCCTGGTCCGACATCCGGCTGAGCGCCGACGACTGGGCCGAGGCGTTCCAAGCGCCGGAACCCGGCACTCCGCACAACGAGGCGCGCGACCAGATCTGGGAGGAACTGCTCACGATCCTGATGGACAAGCACGATGACGACGAAGCACCGGCCGACCTGCTCCGCAGGTCGCTGGTGCGGAACCGGGAGCTGCTCACGACCTTCAACCGCGCATGGCCGCTGATCGAAGCGGCCGACCTCGTCGGAGACCTGTGGTCGGTGCCCGCCTACCTGCGGCTGTGCGCTCCCTGGCTCGGCCCCGACGACGTTCGGAAGCTGCAGCGCGAGGACGCCCAGGCCTGGACGGTGTCCGACCTGCCGCTGCTGGACGCGGCACGCCAGCGGCTCGGCGACCCGGAGGCGTCACGACGCAAGCGCCGGCAGGAAGCCGCTCTCGCCGCCCAACGCGAGCGCATGGCCCAGGTCGTCGAGAACCTGATCGAGGCCGATGACGACGGGGAAGGCCTCGTGACGCAGCTGCGCCGAGAGGACCTCCAGCGAAATCTGGTCGACGAGTCCGAGCTGCCCACCCTCACCCCGGACCTGCTCGCCGGTCCGTTCGCGCACATCGTCGTGGACGAGGCTCAGGAGCTCACCGACGCGGAGTGGCAGATGCTGCTGCTCCGCTGCCCGTCCCGGAGTTTCACCATCGTCGGGGACCGTGCCCAGGCCAGGCACGGGTTCACCGAATCGTGGCAGGAGCGGCTCGAGCGGGTCGGGCTGGACCGGATCGGCCTGGCCTCCCTGAGCGTCAACTACCGGACGCCGGAAGAGGTCATGGCGGAGGCCGAGCCGGTCATCCGGGCCGCGCTCCCGGACGCCAACGTGCCGACGTCCATCCGCAGCAGTGGCGTCCCCGTCGTCCACGGGTCCGCCTCGGAGCTGAGCTCGATCCTCGACGCCTGGATCGCCGAACATGCCGACGGGATCGCCTGTGTCATCGGCGATCCCACGTTCCGGGAGACGTCCCGTGTCCGGTCGCTGACCCCGGAGCTGTCGAAGGGGCTCGAGTTCGACCTGGTCGTCCTCATCGACCCGGAGAAGTTCGGCGAGGGCATCGAAGGAGCGGTCGACCGCTATGTCGCGATGACCCGAGCGACCCAGCGACTCGTCATCCTCACGAGCTCCTGACGTCGGCCGGACGAACGAACACCCGCTCCTGGCGTCCCGCCCCCTCCGGCTCCGACCTGGACAAGACTCTGCAGGAACTCGAGAAGTCCTATAACGGGCGTATCGGCGCGGTGGGCATCGACCTGGGGACCGGCAAGACGGTCGGCTACCGGGCCGACGAGCGCTTCCCGTTCAACTCCATGTTCAAGGTGTTCGCGTGCGCGGCAGTGCTGCACAAAGCACGCACCAGCGCCCCCGGGCTGATGGACAAGGTGGTTCGCTGGAAGCCTGCCGACATGGCCGAGCTGACCGAGAACTCCCCCGAGACCACCGAATACACCGACACCGGCATGACACCTGCGCAGCTGTGCCGCGCCGGGATCACCAAATCCGACGGCTTCGCGGGCAACACTCTGCTGAAGCAGATCGGCGGACCGGGCGGGCTGACCGAGTTCTTCCGTGCCACCGGTGACCGGACGAGCCGCCTGGACCGGCCGGAGCCCACGCTGACCCAGTGGAAGCCCGGTGAAGAGCGCGACACCAGCACCCCCGCGGCGGCCGCACAGACCTTCACCAAGCTCACCACCGGCAAGACCCTCCACCCCCGCGACCGAGAGCGGTTGGTCGGGTGGCTGAGGGCCAACCTCACCGGCGACAACCGGATCCGGGCGGGGCTCCCCAAGGACTGGACGATCGGTGACAAGACCGGAACCGGCGGCGCGAGCAACTACGGCACCGCCAACGACCTGGCGATCGTCTGGGCACCCGGATCGAACGCGCCGATCATCCTGTCGGTGTTCACCAACCGCAACGTCAACAACACTCCGAACGATGACACGGTGATCGCCTCCACCGCGACCGCGCTGGCCAAGGCCCTCGGCAGGCTGTGAGCGACCATCAGATCTGACGCGTCCGCCGTCGCCGGCACGGCCGGCGCGCGGTCAGAACCGGTAGCGGAGAATGCGCGCGCCCTGCCGGGACAAGGCTGTACTGCGGGCGGTGAGACGGGTCAGCGCCCGAAGCGGTTGTGGGAACCGGGCTACTTCCGGCGCGCGGGTGAGCGCCAGGGTCGCTCGCCCCATGTGCGTCAGGGACCGCTGTGTGGCCGGGCGTTCCCGCCGCAGACGTTGACGGCCACGCGGTACAGGCCGTCGTCCTGGGCGATGTCCAGGAGCGCGGTGGCCACGTCCGCCCGGGTCAGCGCACGCGGTTTGGCCAGCAGGCCGCGGTTGACCAGCACGGAGCCGGTGGCGGGCCGGTCGGTGAGCCTGGTCAGCCGGGAGACGGTCCAGTCCAGGCCGCTCGCGGCGACGGCCTGTTCCAGGTCGCGGGCGTCGGCGTACTGGGTGGCCAGCAGGCGGCGCAGCAGCCCCATCAGCAGGTACGGCCGCCGGGCGACGATCGGGTACGGCGTGGTGACGACCAGCCGCCGTGCCCCGGTCTCGGCCATGGCCTGAATGACGGTGCGGGTCGCCTGGGCCGCCCGGTGCGGGTCGTGGCTGTCACCGCCGTTGATGATGGAGATCACCACGTCGGCGCCCGCGACGGCGGTGCGCATCTTGTCGGGGTCGCGGCCGTCGCCCTCGACGACGGTGTGCGGTTCCACGTTCTCGGGCAGCGCGGCGGCGTTCCTGGTGCACGCGGTGACGCGGTGGCCGCGGCGCAGCGCCTCGGCCAGGACGTGGCGGCCGGTGCGTCCCGTGGAGCCGATGAGGGTGACGTTCACGTGCTCACCGTCCGGGTGATCGAGTCGACCCGGAGGACCCGCCCGTCCGCGGCGAACTGGGCGAACAGGTAAGCCTCGATCTGCAGGGCCTGGCCCTTCCTGGTCAGAACGGCCATGGAGTATCGGGCGGCGGCCCGGTCGCCGTCGAGCAGCGTTTCGTGCACCTGGATTTCCAGTTCGCGGGCGTTCTTGCGCGCCGGACCGGTGTGGTCGATCAGCCGTTGGCGGTCGAGGGCGATCCCGTCGTTGCGGTACTCGATCTCAGGCGCGTAGTAGCGGTCGACGATCGCGGCCGGATCCTCCGAGCTGAAGGCCAGCTCATGCGGCAGGCGGGTCAGGAAGGCGTGGAAGTCGGGCATCAGACGACCTCGAACGTGCTCATCATGGCCATGTCCTCGTGTTCGAGATTGTGGCAGTGCAGGACGTACCGGCCCCGGTAGCCGGTGAAACGGGTGATGATCTCCACGGTCTGCGCCTCCCGCAATTCGACGGTGTCCTTCCACTCGGGCGGTCCGCTGGGGCGCTCGCCGCCGACCGACAGCACCTGGAAGGGCGCCAGGTGCAGGTGCACGGGGTGGGCGACGTCGCTGGTCAGCCGCCAGATCTCGATGTCACCGAGCTTCGGCCGGGCGTCGACGCGACGCACGTCGAAGGGCATGCCGTTGATCAGCCAGCCGGTGTGACCGTGCATGTTGCCGCTGTTGAACTCGAAGTCCCGGGTCACCGCGGCCCGGTCCGGGTCGAGGCGTTCAACGCGCGACAGCGTCGCCGGCACGGCCGAGTCGTCCCGGGCGTCGCGCTCGACGGTGAAGCGCATCACGCGGGCCTGGGGCCCTTCATCCGCGAGGTTGCGCAGCTCGACGTGGTCGCCCACCCGGTAGGCGGCGAAGTCGACCACCGCCTCCACGCGCTCGCCCGGCGCCAGCCGTATCCGATCGACGGTCTGGGGTGCGGCCAGCAGCCCGCCGTCCCCGGCGATCCGCACCAGCTTGCCACCGGGCGACAGGGCCAGCTCGTACGTGCGCGCGTTGGAACCGTTGAGAAACCGCAGCCGGTAGCGGGCGCGGTCCACCCCGAGCTGTGGCCAAGGCGCGCCGTTGACCAGGATGACGTCGCCGAACACGCCGCCCATGAACGCCTCCCGGGCGCCGGGCCCGTCCTGCCGGGCCGGGTACGGCATGGTGCCGTCAGGGGCGAAGGAGCGGTCGCAGATCATCAGCGGCACGTCCCGCTCGCCCGACGGGAGCGGCAGCGCCTTCTCCTCGTCGTCGTCGATCAGGAAGAACCCGGCCAGCCCGCGCCATACCTGCGGCCCCGTGTAGTCCATGCGGTGATCGTGGTACCACAGCGTGGCCGCCCGCTGCTCCAACGGGAAGACGTAGTCGCGGTGGGCGCCCGGCTGGACCAGGTCGGTCGGATAGCCGTCGGATTCCGGCGGGGTGTGGCCGCCGTGCAGGTGGGTCACGGTCGGCGCGCCCAGGTTGTTGGCGACGCGGACGACGGTCCGGCGGCCGCTGCGCGCCCGGATGGTGGGGCCGGGGAACTGCCCGTCGTACCCCCAGATCGGGGTGCGCAGGCCGGGCAGGATCTCCACCTCCGCCGTCCGCTGGACGAGCTCGTAGTAATCGGTGGTCGTGTCCGTCTTGTGCGGCTTGGCCACTGTGGGCAGTGGGAGCGGCACCGTGTACGGCGTGGGCAGCGGCGCGCTGCTCGCCAGGAGCCGGGGCAGCGGGGTGCGGCCCAGCAGCGAGCAGCCCGAGACGCTCAGCGCCGCGCCCACGCCGAGCAGCCGCAGCGCCTGCCGTCTGGTCACCGTCATGCCGACGCCGTCTTGGCACGGCCGACGGACCAGACCTGGTTGAGCCGGACCAGGCTCACCCCGAACATCAGCACGCCGAGCGGGACGTGGAAGGCCTTCATGTGGGCCATACCCAGGGCTACCTGGACCACCGTCATCGCCAGCATGCCGACGGCGGGCAGGATGGAGCTCCGCTGCCGCGTCAGCAGCGCGGCGACCAGGTGCAGCAGCACGGTGACCACCACGCCGATGGCCGTGGCGCTGTGCGCCGTCCGGCCGCCGGGTGTGGACAGCAGCAGCCCCGCGGTGACGGCCTGGACCAGCACGGCGACGGTCTGCGCGAGGAGCGCGATACGCAGGAACATGGTTTTCCTTACGGGTAGGGGGTTGGCGACGGAGGCGATCGTGACGATCCGCACGAAAGCGGTCAGCGCTCTCAGGGGGCGCGGGGTGTCCTGACGGGGGCTCTCATAGCTCGAAATCGTCGTCGAGCCGCCGCGCGGGGGCGTCCCACGCCGGGAGTGACTGCCGCTACCACGCCGGGGGTGATCTGCCGCGCCCATATACGCCGTGGGGAGTATCCCGGAGATACCACACCGCATGGATGAACAGATTTCCGCTTCGACCGTATGGTGCGGAGGTGCGGTTTGATCTGAAAGGGCACGCGACCGTGCCCGACGCCGTCCTCGGGCTGGTTCTGGCGGTCGTGTTCAGTGCCGGCGCCGCGACGGTGCCCGGCATCGGCCCATTAAGTTACGCGGTCATCGCCGTCGGATGTCTCGCGCTTGCCGTACGCCGCCGGGCGCCGACCCTGGTGCTGCTCGTCACCACGGCGTGCATGCTCGCCTACACGGTCGGCGCCGACCCCGCTCAGGCGGCCGCTTTCCCCGTCATGATCGCCGTTTACACCGCCGTCAGGCACGGGCGCCGGCACGCCGCCGTGATCTCCGCGATCGCCGGCCTCGTGTTCCTCGCCGGCTCACTGGCGGCATCGCTGACCGCCGACGCGACGCAGCCCGCCCAGGCGCTTGTGGAACGGACGATCCTGCTGATGGGCTGGTTCCTGGCCGCCGGCGTGAGCGGCACCGTGAGCCGGCACCGGCAGGCCTACCTGGAGCAGGCCGAACAGCGGGCCGCCGAGGCCGAGCGCACCCGGGAGGCGACCGCGCTGCGCCGTGCCGGGGAGGAGCGGCTGCGCATCGCCCGCGAGCTGCACGACTCGCTCACCCACAGCATCTCGGTCATCAAGGTGCAGGCCGGTGTGGCCGTCCACCTCGCGCGTAAACGCGGCGAGGAGGTGCCCGAAGCGCTGCTGGCCATTCAGGAGGCCAGCGCCGATGCCATGCGGGAGCTGCGTGCCACCCTCGAGGTGCTGCGCGACGCCGACGATCCGGCGGGCAGCGGCCTGGACCGCGTGGACGACCTGGTCGCCCGGGTCGGCGCGGCAGGACTGCCCACCACGGTGACGGTCACCGGCCCGGCCCGCGCGCTGCCCGCCCACGTGGAGCGCGCCGCGTACCGCATCATCCAGGAGGCGCTGACCAACGCCTCCCGTCACGCCGGCCCCGCCACCGCCACGGTGACCCTCGCCTACGGCGGGCGGGAGCTGACGGTTCAGATCGACGACGACGGCCTGGCCTCGCCGTCCGATCCGCCCACCCCCGGCAACGGCCTGACCGGCATGCGCGAGCGCGTCACCGCGCTCGGCGGCAGCCTGCACGCCCACCCTCGCCCGCATGGCGGGTTCACCGTTCGCGCCGACCTCCCCACCGAGGACCTCTCGTGATCCGCATCCTCCTGGTCGACGACCAGCCCCTCATCCGCGCCGGCTTCCGCGCACTGCTGGAGGCCGAAGACGGCTTCGAGGTGGTCGGCGAGGCAGCAGACGGAGCGTCGGGACTGGCCCTGATCCGCGAACGGCTGCCCGACGTCGCCCTCATCGACGTGCAGATGCCCGGCATGAACGGCATCGAGGCGACCGGGCGGATCGCCGCCGACCCGAGCCTGTCCGGCGTCCACGTGATCATCCTGACCAACTACGGGATGGACGAGTACGTCTACGAGGCGTTGCGCGCCGGCGCCACCGGGTTCCTGGTGAAGGACACCGAGCCGGCCGACCTCCTGCACGGGATCCGGGTGGCCGCCCGCGGGGAGGCGCTGCTGTCGCCGGCCATCACGCGCCGCCTCATCGCCGAGTTCGTCGCTCGCCGTCCGCAGCCGGCTCCGTCGGGGGCGAGCCTGCTCACCGAGCGCGAGCGCGAGGTGACCGCGCTGGCCGCGCACGGGATGTCCAACGACGAGATCGCCGCCCATCTGGTGATCAGCCCGTCCACGGCCAAGACCCACGTCAGCCGCGCCATGACCAAGCTGCACGCTCGCGACCGCGCCCAGCTTGTCGTCTTCGCCTACCAGTCCGGTCTGGTCAGCGCGGACGACGCACCTCCCAGGAGGAGCTGACCCCCGTCGACGGCGGGCCCGGTACGGCGGGAGCGGTGGGCGGGGAGCATGCGACGCCTGTGACTAGGCTGAGTTCATGCCGTCGACCCGCCGTACCGCCCGACAGTCCGACCTGCTTGAGCGCCTGGTCGCGCTGCTCACCGCGGAGGGGTTCGCATCGTTCACCCTGGACGACCTGGCCGAGCGGCTCCGCTGCTCGAAGACGACGCTGTACCAGCTCGCCGGCAGCAAGCAGGACCTGGTCAAGGAGGCGGTCAAGCACTACTTCCGCGGCGCGGCCGAGGAGATCGAGAAGCGGGTGGCGGCGACCACCGCCCCCGCGGACCGGGTGCTGGTCTACCTGGAGACCGTCGCCGAGCAGTTGCGCCCGCTGTCGCGGCGGTTCCTCGACGACATGGCGGACTTCCGGCCCGCGCGCGAAGTCTACGAGGCCAACACCCGGCTGGCCGCCGACCGGGTCAGGCAACTGATCGCCGAAGGCGTCGCGGCCGGGGTCTTCCGGGAGGTGCACGCCGCGTTCGTCGGCGAGGTCGCGGCCGCCACGATGCGGCAGATCCAGCAGGGCGAGGTGGGCGCGCGCACCGGGCTGAGCGACTCCGAGGCCTACGCGCAATTGGCGTCGCTGATCGTGTACGCCGTCTCCTCCTGAGCCAGTCCGCTTATATTGGCATCTGTCCCTTTGTTTCCGCTCTTGGCGGGCGGTGAACGTACTGTTATTGATACTGTCGTACTCTCATCAGTATCGTTCTTGTGGAGGCTCCGATGCCCGCCACCCGTACCCTTCCGACCCGCGAAGCCGCCGATCTCATCGATCTGACTCGCGCGCTCGCGAGCAAGGAGCTCGCCCCCCGCGCGGCCGAGGCGGAGAGCGAGGAGCGGTTCCCCCGGGACGTCTTCCTCACGCTGGGTCGTGCCGGACTGCTCGGACTGCCCTACCCCGAGGAGTACGGCGGGGGTGCCCAGCCGTACGAGGTCTACCTCCAGGTTCTCGAGGAGATCGCGACCGTCTGGTCGAGCGTCGCGGTCGGCGTCTCGGTGCACGCGCTCTCCTGCTACGGCCTGGCCGCCTACGGAACCGAGGAGCAGCGGCGGGAGTGGCTTCCCGACATGCTCGGCGGCGAACTGCTGGGCGCGTACTGCCTGTCCGAGCCGCACGCCGGCTCCGACCCGGCGGCGATGCGCACCCGCGCCGTCCGGGACGGCGACCACTACGTGCTCAACGGCGCGAAGGCGTGGACCACGCACGGCGGGCACGCGGACTTCTACACCGTGATGGCGCGCACCTCGGACCACCGCACGCGGGGCATCTCGTGCTTCCTCATCCCGGCGGACACGCCCGGCCTGACCGCCGCCCCGCCCGAGCGGAAGATGGGCCTGACCGGCTCGACCACCGCCACCATGCACCTGGAGGACGTCCGCGTCCCCGTGCACCGCAGGATCGGCGAGGAGGGTCAGGGCCTGGCGATCGCACTCTCCTCGCTGGACTCCGGCCGGCTCGGCATCGCCGCCGTCGCCACCGGGCTGGCGCAGGGCGCCCTGGACCACGCGGTGCGCTACGCCCAGGAGCGCGAGACCTTCGGAAAGCCGATCATCGAACACCAGGGGCTGGCGTTCGTGCTGGCCGACATGGCGGCGGCGGTCGAGTCCGCCCGCGCCACCACCCTGGCCGCCGCCCGGCTGAGGGACCACGGGCTGCCGTTCACCGCCGAGGCGTCCGTGGCCAAGCTCGTCGCGACCGACAACGCGATGAAGGTGACCACCGACGCCGTGCAGGTGCTCGGGGGCTACGGCTACACGCGTGACTTCCCCGTCGAGCGGTACATGCGCGAGGCCAAGGTGATGCAGATCTTCGAGGGCACCAACCAGATCCAGCGCATGGTCATCAGCCGGACGCTCACCCGCCCCGGGAGGGGTGGCATCACCGTGGTCGGCGAGTAGCCCAACGGGTTCCCCGTCACCGACGACCCGCTCGCCCACCTGTCCCCGCTCCGGTACGACCACGTCATCTTCCTGGGCCGCCACGCCTTCACCCGGCCGCCGGCACCGGGCCTGCGGCAGCCGCGCGACCCGCACAGCGACGTCGAGGCGGACGACAGCGGGGACGGGTAGCCGCGGTTCGTGCAGTCGAAAGGGGCGTCCGAAGCTACCTGTATGGCTTCGGACGCCCCTTTGCGCTGACCGGAGTCCGGCCCCGGCCTCGGAGGAGACCAGCGCCGCAATGAGTCACGATCCGGTGGTAGCGCGCCGGGATCTCCGCGTCGGGCAGGCCCGAGGCGCGCAGTGCCTGGAGCAGCTCCTCCATGACCAGCCGGGAGCCGGTGCCGCCTGACGCGTAGCGTCCCCAGATCGCCTCCTCGGTCGACCAACGCCTTCGGCCTGCCATCTCGCCCCTCTCACTGCTCCTCGTCAGGGCTCAGGCTAACCCTTGCACTTGCCGATGCACGCGGTGCGTGCATAATGAGGACGCATGCTTTCGGGAGACTGCACGACCTGCGCGACGCCCGACGTGCATGACCACCACGACACACCCGGCCGCCGGCCGGGGAGGGGAGAAGGAGACATGAGCGAGCCCACCGCTACGACACGGCCGCCGGAGCCGGACTGGTCGGCGATAACAGCCGAGGAACTGATCGCCTACCGCGACGCGGAGAACCGCTTCCGAGCCTCCAGCGCGGCGCGGGCGATCACCGGGGATCCGGATCCCGGTGCCGCGATCGACTGGCAGGAGGTGGCGCTGCCCGACCGCGACCTCCCGGTCCGGGTGTACCGGCCCGCCGCCGAGAACCGCGCCAGGGAGGCCGCCCCGGCCGAGCTACCCCTCCTGCTCCACGTACACGGAGGCAGCTTCGTGGGCACGGCGGTGCAGTGCGACTGGACCAACAGCCACCTCGCCGCCCGGCTGCCCGCCGTCGTCGTCTCGGTCGAGCACCGCCTCCTCGATGCGGCAACCCCGCTGTCGGCGGCCGCCGACGACGCCTGGGACGTGCTCCGGCACGTGGTGGAGCACGCCGCGCAGTGGGGCATCGACCCCACGCGCACGGCCGTGTTCGGCGAGAGCTGCGGTGCGCTGATCAGCGCGCTGGCTGCCATACGGGCCAGGGAGGCCGGCCTGCGGCTCAAGGCGCAGGTGCTGGTCAACCCCGCCGTCGATGTGACCGAGACGATGTTCGACCACGCCTCGATCGCCGAGTACGGCTACAGCCCGACCCGGGCGGTGCCGCTGCTGCGGCTGTTCCAGCGGCTCGCGGTTCCGCCGGGAACCGACGCCAGGAAATTCTCGCCGCTGTACGCGGACGACCTGGGCGGGCTGGCCCCGGCACTCGTGGTGGTGCCGACCCACGACGCGGTGGCCGATCACGGCCGCCGTTACGCCGAACGACTGCGGGCCGCCGGGACATCCGCGCGGCTGACCGAATACCCCGGAGCGAGGCATGCGTTCCTCTCCATGCCGGGCGTGGAACCGCAGGCCGAGACCGCCCGGGCGGAGATCCTCGAGTTCCTCCGCGCGGCCCTGGCAGGGTGACGGAGAAACGATGCACACCACCACTCTCGGGCCTGTCGGCCCGGTGGTCTCCCGGCTCGGCCTCGGCTGCATGAGCATGACCGGCACCCACTGCCCCGCCGACCCGCACGAGGCCGCGGCCACCTTGCTGGAAGCCCCCCGAACGCGCCGATCTCACGATGGGAGATGCCGAGTATGACGACGACGAAGCCGAGGACCGGTGGGCTCACCGCAGCCGAACTGGTGGAGGGCTGGCGCGAGGTTGGGGTCGAGGAAGGCATGGCCCTGATCGTGCACTCTTCGCTGTCCAGCCTTGGCCACGTCGAAGGCGGCGCGGCGACCGTGGTCGAAAGCCTGCGTACCGCAGTCGGACCCGCAGGGACGATCGTGACGCCCACCTTCACCTGGCAGGTCACCGACCCCGACCCCGACCATGCCGGCATGCCCAGCGCCGCGGTACGCGAACGACGTGCGGCGGTGCCGATCTTCGATGTTGACCTGCCGTCCAGCATGGGCGCGATACCCGAGGCTTTGCGCTCCCTGCCCGGCAGCGTGCGCAGTCCGCACCCTCAGGCATCCGTGGCTGCCGTCGGTGCTGATGCCGCCACCATCGCGGGTCGCCAGACGCTGGGATTCGCCGTCGGCCGTACATCGCCGTTCGGCCGTCTGCACGACATCGGCGGCTACATCCTGCTCATCGGCGTCGGCCACAATCGCAACACGTTCCTGCACTACGCCGAGGCCTTGACGCCCCGCCCCCGCCTGAAGGTACGCCGCTTTCCGATGGACATCGACGGCGAACGAGTCTGGCTGGAGACACTCGACGTCGGTAACGACAATGACACGCACTTCCCCACCGTCGGCCACGAGTTCGAAGAGCACGCTGGCATCCTCGAGGTCATGGTCGGTGACGCTCCCTGCCGCTTGATCCCCGTACAACCCTTCGTGTCCTTTGCTGTCCCCCGCCTCACCGAACTACTCGCCCTGGACGCCGGGCAACAGGCATAGGCAACAGGCTGCCTGCCGAGGCAGGCCCTACCCGGCGAGGTGCCCTGAGGCAGTGACCGCTCGTTCCGGAACCACCGGCTCAACGTGTGAAACATGCGGCGCCCATGTCCGCAGGTATCTGTCGGGCGGCCATTTCTGGTCACCGTCCTCCTTCGCTGCCTCCTGCGTACGCGCGCCGTTGAGCAGGGTCAAGGAGTACATCGAAAGCCAGAAGCGTCCGGACCAGCGTTCGGAGGTTCAAAACCCCAGGCCGGAAGCGAAAACGTGCTGGGCAGCGAGGCACGCTGCCGAGGACGCGGCCTGGCCCAATCCCCCCGGGGGGCTGTGGTGATCATTCCTGACCCAATATCCGCTGTGTCTGGGCGACGTGCATTTGTAGGATCCGTGTATGACGGACGAGAACGAGCGGGCCGTGCAAGCGGCCATCGATGGTGAGTTGCGGCTTCTCGATCCTGAGGTGCGCGCTTCCCCGGCCCTTGTTCGGGACCTTCTGGATCCGGAGTTCACCGAAATCGGAGCCTCCGGACGCTGGTGGGACGCGGAGTCGATCCTCACGGTGACGAGTGCGGGAACGGTGTCTCCCGAGTCCCCGGTCAAGGTCAGCAAGATGTCGGGGGTCGTGCTGGCCCCGGGGATCGTTCACCTGACGTACTTTGCTGACCATCAGGGGCGCCGGGCATGGCGGAGCTCTCTGTGGCGCCTGACGGAGACCGGCTGGCGCGTCTACTTTCATCAGGGCACTTTGGCCGGCCGCTTTGAGCAGTGATGTCCCCCAGACCGAGAGTCCCAGGGTTTCGGGCGCGCTGAACTCATCGCCGTGTCCGTGGCCCATGTAGCGGGTGACCCAGACCCGGCGCCGGGCAGGGCCGGTCGGGCGATGTCGGCGTCGACCCCAGGGCCTGCGGTCCCTGTCAGCCGACGTCGCCCTCGGGGGTGGCGTCCGTATCGTCGAGGCGGTCGAGGATCCGGGTGCTCAGCCGTTCGAGCAGGGCGACCTCCTCGCGGCTGAGCCCGTCGAAGAAGAACCGTCGCACCACGCCGACGTGACCGGGCGCGGCGGTGGTGATGGCCTGGCGCCCCTTCTCGGTGAGCACGATGAACGCGCCGCGCCCGTCCTCGGAGCACTCCTCACGGTCGACCAGGCCGCGGCGCCGCATCCGGGTCAGGTGATGCGACAGGCGGCTCTGCTCCCACTGCAACGCCCATTGCAGCTCGTACGGCCGGAGCCGCGCCTCGGGGGTGTCGGTGAGGTGGACGAGCACCTCGTAGTCGGCGAGGGACAGGCCCGAATCGAGCTGGAGCTGGCGGTTGAGTGCCGCCGCCAGCCGGCCCTGCATGCTCAGGTAGGCCCGCCAGGCGCGCTGCTCGTCGGCGTCCAGCCAGCGCGCGGCGCGCCCGGGGGCCGCCCCATCGGAGGGACCGGGCAAGGAGGGGCCGGGCAGGGAGGGACCGTCCATGCCGCTCACCCTATCCAGAACGGATGACACGTCATGCGGTTGGAAATAAATGACGCGTCATGTACGTTGCGGGGCGAGTGTAGATGACAGATCATCTACGGAGCCGGACCCGCGTCCGGCCCTTCGGGCGAGACCTCCGGAAGGGGATCCCATGACCAGGATCACGCCGACCCCGCGGGTGGACGTCCACCGCGCGGACGAGCGGTTCACCACCGCCACCACGTGGTTGGATTCCCACCACTCCTTCTCCTTCGGCCGGCACCACGACTCCGGCAACACCCACCACGGCGTGCTGCTGGTCAACAACGACGACCGCGTCCTCCCCGGCACCGGGTTCGACACCCACCCGCACCAGGACATGGAGATCGTCACCTGGGTCATGGAGGGTTCCCTGGTCCACCAGGACTCGACCGGCCACTCCGGCGTGATCTACCCCGGCCTGGCGCAGCGGATGAGCGCGGGCACCGGCATCCTGCACTCGGAGAAGAACGACTCCTGGCGACTGCGGGGTGGCGCGGCGCACGACGAGCCGGTGCACTTCGTCCAGATGTGGGTCGTCCCCGACGAGCCCGGGATCACGCCCGGCTACGAGCAGCTCGAGATCGAGGCCGAGCTGCTGTCCGGCGGCCTGGTGCCGGTGGCGTCCGGGATGGACAAGCACGACGGCCTCTCCGCCATCCGGATCAAGAACCGGTACGCCGCGCTCTACGCCGCGCGACTGCGGCCGGAGCAGAGCGTCGAGCTGCCCGAGGCCCCGTTCCTGCACCTGTTCGTGCCGCGCGGCACGGTCACCCTTGAGGGTGCGGGCACGCTCGGCCCCGGCGACGCCGTACGGTTCACCGCGACCGGCGGACAGCGGGTGACCGCGGTCGAGCCCGCCGAGATCCTGGTGTGGGAGATGCACGCCACGATCGCCGCCTGAGGGCCACGGCGCTGAGAGTCCGTTCTGTACACACCCGGGATATCGTGGGCGATCCGGGCGCCCGTCGAAGGAGCCGAGACGTTATGGAACACACCGAACCACGGGTCGTCGACGACCCGGAGGCCGACCGGTTCGAGATCACCGTGGAGGGGAAGGTCGTCGGCTTCGCCGACTACCGGCGCCACGGATCGCAGATCTCGTTCCCTCACACCGAGATCGACCCCGCGTACGGCGGCCGCGGCCTCGGCTCGACGCTCGTCCGGGGCGCGTTGGACGCGTCCCGGGCCGCCGGGCTGTCGGTCCTGCCGTACTGCCCGTTCGTCCGTGACTACATCGCCCGGCACCCCGGCTATCTCGACCTGGTGCCGGCCGACCGGCGCGAGCGCTTCTCCCTCCCCGCGGGTCCGGACGACAGCGACGGAGAGCCGGCGTGACCTCTCTGCCGACTCCCGAGGCGTACGAGTGTGAGGAGGCGACGGCGGCCGAGCCGGAGAGTGTGCTCCTCGCCGGACACGACGTCCCGCTCGGCCGCTACACGACGGTGCGGCGGCTGCTGCCGCAGCGGCCGCGCCGGATGGTGGGGGCCTGGTGCTTCGCCGACCACTTCGGCCCGGACGACGTACGCGACCGTCCGGGCATGCAGGTGCCGCCGCACCCGCACACCGGGCTGCAGACGGTCACCTGGTTGGCCGAGGGAGAGATCCTGCACCGTGACAGCCTGGGCAACGCCCAGACGATCGTGCCCGGCCAGCTCAACCTGATGACGGCGGGACACGGCATCGCGCACTCCGAGCAGACGCCGCCGGAGCATCCGGCGGTCATGCACGGCCTGCAGCTCTGGGTGGCGCTGCCGGAGGAGGCCAGGCACGGCGCGGCACGGTTCGAGCATCACGCCGCGCTGCCGGCGCTGCGCGAGGGCGACGTCACGGTGACCGTCGTGGTGGGCGAGATCGGGTCGCTCCGCTCCCCCGCGCTGGTGCACACGCCGCTGCTCGGCGCCGAGGTGCTGTTCCACGGCCCCGGCCGGCACCGGCTGCCGGTCGATCCGTCGTTCGAGACCGCCGTGCTCGTCATGTCCGGCGCGGCGCGCGTCGCGGGCGTGCCGCTCTCCCCCGGCGCTCTGCTGTACCTCGGGGAGGGCCGCTCCGAGCTGGTGGTGGAGGCCGACGCGCCCGCGCGGCTGTTCCTGCTCGGCGGCGAGCCGTTCGAGGAGCCGCTGGTCATGTGGTGGAACTTCGTGGGGCGGTCGCACGACGAGATCGTGCGGGCGCGTGACGACTGGATGCGGGACGCCGGCTTCGACGGGGGCGGCCACCCGGCCACCCGCTTCGGCATGGTCGGCTCCTGTGAGGAGGGGCCGCTCCCGGCGCCCGAGATGCCCACCGTACGGCTGAAGGCCCGCGACCGGCACGGCCGCGTCCAGGCCGGATAGGCCGTTTCGGCGCCCCAGCCGCCTCCCCGGTCAGGAGGAGAGCGGCTGGGCGGGACGCTCCGGAACGCCGGCGGCGGCGGTCGTCAGGGGAAGGCGCAGCACGAAGCGCGCCCCTCGCGGGGAGTCCTCGATGGCGAGGGATCCGTGGTTGGCCATGGCGGCCTCCCGGCTGAAGGCGAGGCCGAGCCCGCTGCCGCCGGGGTCACGGCGGCGCCCGTCCGCCAGCCGGACGAAGGGTTCGAAGACCCGCTCGCGGTCCTCGAGCGCGATGCCGTCACCGTCGTCGTGCACCACGACCACGGCCTGATCGCCCGCGCGTTCCACCTCGACATCCACCTGGGTGCGCGCGTGCCGCTGCGCGTTGGCCAGCAGGTTCCCCACGGCCCCGGTGACGGCCAGCCTGGTGGCGAAGGCGGTCGGGTCGCCACTGGCGTGGAGTCGCACCTGCATGCCCTGGGATCGGACCGCGATCTCCTCCCGCACCAGCTCGGTCAGGTCGAGCGGCTCGGGAGCCGCCGAACCGGTGTTTTTCACCTTCGTGTACGCGAGCAGTTCATCGATGATCACCTGGAACCGCTCGGCGCTGCGCAGGGCGGCGCGCAGCGTCTCGTGCGGGTCGACCTCGTCGGGATAGTCGAGCGCCTCCTCGATCTGGGCGCGCAGCGCGGTGACGGGTGACCGGAGTTCGTGGGAGACCAGGGAGGCGAACCGACGCTGGTTGGTCATGACCTCCTCCAACCGCTCGAACAGCTTGTTGGAGGAGCGGGCGAGCCGCGCGATCTCGTCGTCGCCGCGCGCCTGAGGCAGCCGCCGCAGGCTCAGGTCACTGGTCGTGAGGTCGATCCGCTTCGTGATCGCCTTGAGGGGGTGGAGGATCCGGCCGACCACCATCCAGGTGATCCATGCGGCGGCGGCCGCCACGAACAGGACGCCCGCGGCGATCCACGCCACGGTGAGCGGCTGCGTTCCTTGCGGGACAGGCCCGTGCGTGCTGCCGCGGGCCACGAAGTCGATGGCCGCGCCGCCCGTGATGAGAACCACCAGGAACAGCGCTCCGACGACGAGGGTGTACCGGCCCTGGATGGAGCTGGGCAATGGCAGGTGCGGCCTTCGCGATCTCATGGCGGTCTCCCCTCTGACCTCCGGCACCATCAAAGCGACAAACCTTACGAAAACCCCTGACTAATCCCAACCCTGGTCAAAGAACGTCAAGCATTATCAAAGTCTGACTAGTTCATTACCTTCCGATGACTTGACGTCCGATCTCCACGCGCTGACGGCCGGTCCGCCGGCGTCATCCGCTGTGACCGCTTTTCGCCGTCGCCTCCAGGCCCTGGATCAGCATGTCCAGGGCCTGCTCGAAGTCCGCCGCCGGGTTCACGTCGCCCTGCGTCGTCCAGCCCAGCAGCCTGCTGAAGTGCGGCAGCCGGGCCGGGTCGAGCCGCCGGATGTAGACCCCGACCTGTTCCTCGCCCGCGTGCGCCCCGGGGGCGCCGGTGAAGCCGGCCGTCGCCAGCAGCAGCGCTCCGTACACCAGCCCGTTGATCGCCCCGAGCGCGCGCCAGGCGCCCCGCTCGTCGAACCCGGCCTGGAACAGCGCCCCGACCAGACCGTCCATCGCCCCCATGGCCCGCGGCGAGGTCGGATTGGACCGGTCGGTGGCCAGCGCCAGCGGCACCACCGGATGGAGGCTGAAGACGCGGTGCATGCTCAGCGCGGTCGCTCGCACCTGCTCCGGCCAGGGCAGGGCCGGGTCGGGCGGCTCGACCTGCTCGAACACGCGCTCAACGATGCCGTCGACGAGATCCGCCTTGTTGGAGACGTGATTGTAGAGCGACATCGCCTCGACGCCGAGCGTCTTGGCCAGGCGCCGCATGGACAGTCCCTCCAGGCCCTCTCTGTCGGCCAGATCGAGGGCCGCGTCGAGAACCTTCTCCCTGTTCAGCGACTCGCGCCGTGCCATCAAGCCGTCCTTTCCTCCCTGATCGTTTGACAAAGCTTACGCCGTACGTGTTCTACTTACGGTGTAAGCATACGGCGTAAGTAGAGGAGTCGGAATGACCGACGTGATCGTCGTGGGCGGCGGCCCGGTCGGCCTGCTGCTGGCCTGCGAACTGACCCTGGCCGGGGCCGGCGTACTGGTCCTGGAGGCGGCCTCGGGCGAGGAACGCAGAACCCGCAGCCTGGGCCTGCGCTCCCTCAACGCCCGCACCCTGCGGTCGCTCGCCCTGCGCGGGCTGGTCGAGCCGCTGGCCGAGGCGCAGCGGGCGATGTTCGAGGAGCTGGGCCGGCGTCGCGAGTCCGGAGCCGACCTGAAGGACGCGCCGCCAGCCCAGGCCGACGTGGTCGCCTTCATGGCCGAGGTGGCCCAGAAAGGCATGATCCGAGGGCACTTCAGCGGGCTTCCGCTGCTGGAGCCGGGCGGGGGTGCCGACTACCTCATGCTCAAGCAGCACCAGCTCGAAGGCGTACTGGCCGCACGGGCCGCCGAGCTCGGGGTCACGGTCCGCCACAACTGCCGGGTGACCGACGTGACGCAGGACGAGAACGGCGTCGCCGCCATGCTCGCCGACGGGCAGGTGGTCCGCGGGGCATACCTGGTCGGGTGCGACGGCGGGCGGAGCGTGGTGCGCAAGCGATCCGCTTTCGCCTTCTCCGGAACGCCCGCGACCATGACGGGACGGACGGCGGTGGCCGCGTTGGCCGACTCCGGCGCGATCACCTCGTCCTTGCGCGGTCAGGGCGGGCTGGTGAACCTGTCGCTGGTGCCGGGCGAGATCGCCACCATCGAGTTCGACGGCGGGCCGGGCGAGCGGGACGCGCCGATGACGGCCGGGGAACTGCAGGGAAGCCTGCGGCGCGTGACCGGCGTCGACGTGGTCGTCACCCGGCTGGAGGCCGGGATCCGCTACAGCGACAACACCCGGCACGCCGACACCTACCGCAAGGACAGGGTGCTGCTGGCCGGAGACGCGGCGCACGTCCACTCGCCCATCGGCGGGCAGGGGCTCAACCTCGGCCTGCAGGACGCGGTCAACCTGGGCTGGAAACTCGGGCTGGTGGCGCGCGGGCTGGCCCCCGACAGCCTGCTGGACACCTATACCGCCGAGCGGCACCCCGTGGCCGCCCGGGTGCTGCGCAACACCCGGGCGCAGGTGGCGCTCATGCGGACGGGAGCCCAGGTGGACGCGTTGCGTGAGGTGCTGACCGAGGTGCTGGAGCTGCCGGACGCCAGGCGGTACTTCTCGGCGATGGTCGAGGGCACGGACGTGGACTACGCGCCCGACGCCGCCGAGCCCTTGGTCGGCCGCTTCGTCCCGCCATCGGCGACGCCGCCGGAGGCGTCGAGCGGAGGACTGCTCGCCGACGGCCGGGGGCTGCTCGTCGGACCGCCCGGTCAGGACTGGCCCGGCGGGGTCGTGGCGGGGCATCGGGATCGCGTACGTGCGGCCCCCATCGAGGGCGCGCCGGACGCGGGCGCTCTGCTCGTACGGCCCGACGGGTACGTGGCCTGGGCCGGCGGGCGCGACGGTCTGGGCGAGGCGCTCGCCACCTGGTTCGGTCCGGCGAGGTGACCCCGGGGCCGATCACGTCAAGAGACGCCTGAGGTACGCGGGTTCCCCGCCCAGGCTTCCGGACCAAGCGTTGCTCGACCTCAACCTCGAGGGCGAACGACCAGCCACCACCTCGCCACCTCGGCCTTCCCCTGCCGGAGCGCGTCGGTCAGCGGTGGCGACGGACAGTTCCGTGGCGGTCTCCCTGGGCTGGGCACCGCGCCGACCCGCGTCAAGGCCGAGACTCAGTCGCGGATCACGGCCTTGGTGCGCATCAGGAACTCGCCCAGGTACGCGTCGTGCGGGACGCCCAGCGCCATCCAGTACGTCGGGTGGTCGCCGATGTACAGGTTCTTGATCGTCGGGTCGGCGAGGAGGTCGTCCAGCAGGCGCTCGTCCTTGGTCACGGCGGTGAGGACCAGGCTGTCACGGAACACGGCGGACCAGGCCGCACGCGTCCAGGGGGCCACCCACACGCACGGGAAGGCCAGTTCGATGCCCGCCTGCTCGGAGAAGGGACTGTCGAGCAGGTGGACGGCCGGGCGGAGCACGGCACTGCCGTCGGGCAGTTCGTCCACCTCCGCTTCAAGAACGGCGGTCGTACCCTCGGCCTTGGATCGGAGGTAGCTCTCGATCTTCTTCGCGGCCGGCAGGGAGTACGCCGTGAGCACGGCCTTGTCGTCCTCCGGCGGCAGGCTGGGAATCACCCCCAGCCGTGCGGCGATCGCCTCGGCGAGCGGAGCCGGGTCGCCCTCGACGAAGACCGCGGTGGTGTTTATGCAGGCCGCGCCGCCCTCGTGGCTGATCGAGTCGACGATCATGTCGAGGTGGTCGCGCCAGTCGCAGTCCGCGGTGATCAGGATCTTCGACCGGCCGGGCCCGTTCGGTAGGACCGTCGGGTCCGCGGCGTACTTGTCGATGACTTCCTGCCCGCCGTACACCATGGCCAGGTCGGCCTGGCGCAGGATCTCGTCGGCCGCCTCGTGGTCGGTGGGCAGGAGCACGATCTGGTCCGCTCCGAACCCGGACGCCCGCAGCGCGGAGATCAGCCGGTACGGCGTCAGCGCCTCGCGCCGCGAAGGCCGTACCGCGACCCGGAAGCCGAGTGCGAGAGCCTCCAGCCAGATGCTGTGCACGCCGGGGTGGTTGCCCGCCGCATGGACGGCGAAGACGTCCCCGCGCCGGATCCAGACCGCGGTGCCGTCCCGGGCCTTCGGGTCGCGCCAGTCGTGCACCGCGCCGACGGGCCGGGCCTGCTGCGCGCTCCCGAACGCTCCGGCGGCGCTGTCGGCGATGGCCCGCACCGCCCCCCGCACGACGGGCAGCGGCGTGCCGGCCACCCGGCTGACCGTGTACTGGTAGTCGGTTGCGGACAGGCCGTCGACCACTCCCGTGGCGAACAGCTCGCCCGCCTCGGCCAGCGCGGCCAGGCGCTCCTCCAGGCGGAGCGTGTCGGCCTTGCGCATTGCGGACATGGCGCGGGTCACGAACAGCTTGGGTACGAGGCTGAGCTCGACCAGCGGATTGCCCGCCACGTCGGGGACGACCAGCCGGTTGCGCGCCCGGTAGGCGCCGTGGGGGCCCAGCGCGTCGATGTGGATCGGATCGGTCATCAGTACACCCCCTCGATGACGGCCTCGTCCTCGAACTGGGTCACCGGGGAGACATCGGCCACGGAGTCACCGGTCTGGCCGGCCGGCGGTTCGACCCGGGTGGCGATGTCGCGCTCCAGGTTGTTGGGCAGCAGCATGTTCTTGCTGACGTGGTTCATCACGACCTGTCCGCGCTCGCCGTACTTGACGGTGCGGCCGGTCTCGGGGTCCACGACGCGGAAGGTGATGAACGGGGAGGGCGGGTCGAAGACGCACGCGTCATCGTCCTCCGGGCGGATGCGCTCGAATATGCCGCCTCCGAGCATCGTGCTTCCGTAGATGCCGTGGAGCCTGACCGCGGGGAACACTTCGGTCATGTACAGGAAGCGGGTGTCGGCGTCCATGTGGGTCCCGGCCCAGACGATGCCCTTGACCTTCTCGTTGATCAGATTCACCAGGTCGTCACGGCCCGCGAGCCGCTCCAGGAGCGGTGGCGTGGTGATGATGACGCCGATGTCCTGGGTTTGCAGCACGAACGCCGCCTGGTCGATGAGGTGCTCGGCGTAGGCCGTCGCCTCCTCGGCTTTGCCCGCGGCGATGACCTTCTTCACCCAGCGCGGGTCCATGTCCAGGTAGAAGGTGATGCCGCCGCGCCTGGTGGCCAGCGCTCTCGGCATCTCACCGGCGAGGTGCGGCCCGCTCGGCATGATGGAGAGCCAGTCGACGTCGCGCGGGAACTCTGCGGCGTCCAGGTGGGCGTTCATCCAGTCCGTGCTGCGGGACCACCAGTCCCGCAGGACCACCACGCGCTTCGGCGAGCCTGTGGTGCCGCCGCTCTCGTACACGCCCACGACGTCCGGATTCGGGCCGTAGCCCTGCGGGATCAGGTCCTCTGCGCGGACATCGCGCAGGTCGTTGACGATGTTCGGGAAGAGGGCCAGGTCGTCCAGGGTCTGGACATTCGTACGCGGGTCGAAGTCCAGTGTCTTCGCGCGCTCCAGCCAATAGGCGGAGCCCGTTTCGGGGTTGAAGTGCCATTCCATCGCGGCACGGACGAACGCGTCGGGGTCCGGCCGTGCGTCGAGTGGAAGATCCAGCATGTTGTCGGTCATCGTGCCGCACCCTTCCTGGCCGCGTTCCACGGCCAAGGTCTGCGGAATTGCCTGCCTTCAGTAGGTGTGCACCAGCCAATTCGTGGCGATCGGTGGACACCGTAACCGTCACAGCTACCCGGATCGGGGGGAGCATGTCACGACCCGCCCTCTGGGTTGGCGACGGTCGTCGACAACGGAAAAGGATCAGTCGTGAAGGAGATGGACGGTTCCCTGCGGACGGGCGTCTCCCGGGGCGGTCCCCGGCGGACGGGGTCGCCGTCACCGCCGCGCACGCCCTGGCCGGTGTCGGTGGGTCAGGTCAGCAGAAGCGAGCGCACGGTGTTCCAGCAGGTCTGGTCTGCGGCGTTGAGCAAGCCGGGGCGCGGGTCCCCGGGCCGGTAGGGGCTGCCGTCCGGACGGCGGGCGACACCGCCCGCCTCGGTCAGCAGCAGCACGCCGGGCGCGTGATCCCAGGGCAGGGTCCGCCGGAACAGGACGAAGTCCTGGTCGCCGTCCAGAAGCCGTGGATAGTCCACGCCCGCGCAGGCGGTGCCCGGCCCCAGGGTGGCGAATCGGGGTGCTGCCGCCTCGACCCGTGCCCTCGCCCGCGGATCGAGGAACCTGGTCAATACCGCCCCGTGCAGCTTCGCCGGATCGACGGGGGCCGGTTCCCGGCGCACCCGGACTCCGTCGCGCCAGGTCCCCGCCCCCTTTTCGGCGACGTATACGCGGCCTTCGGTGGGGCGCACGATCCACGCCGCGACGGTCTCCCCTCCTCGCACCAACGCCGCCATCACCGCGTACTCGGGGCGGCCCGCGACGAAGTTCGAGGTCCCGTCCAACGGGTCGACCAGCCAGGCCGCCGGCGCCTCCCGCAGCGCCGTGACGAGTCCGGCGTCGTCGGACGCGGCCTCCTCACCGACGACCGGGGCATCCAGCACGCCGCGCAGCCGACGGCTGATCAATTCCTCGGCTTCACGGTCAGCCACGGTGCTCACCTCACCGGGAGACTTCTCCGCGACCTCTCCTTCGGCCAGCGCCCGAAACCGGGGAAGGATCGCGACTTCGGCGGCCTCGAGGAGGATCTCGGTCACCTGATTGATCCACATGGACGACGACGTTAGCGCCCGCCTGCTTGAGGGAGCCGAGGCTCCCAACGTCCCGACGCTACGGAATGAGTGTGACCTCGGGGAACCTCGGCGACGGGCCGTCCAGCAGGTGGCCCCTGCCCCGCAGGTGCAGGTCGAAGAAGGCCAACGGGTAGGCCCGCTGAACGGCCTCGCCGCGCTTGGGGGCGAGCGTGCCGATCTGCTCGGCGAGCTGGGCGGGCGTCCACTTCAGCAGTGCCGCCGCCTGCGGGGCGATCATTTCCAGGTCGCCGTAGGAGGCGTGCTCGACCCCTTCTGTCCTGATGTTGAGCTTCCAGCCCTTCAGATTCGACCAGAACGTGGCCAGGTCGGGGAGCTGGTCGCGGACGGCCTTGGTGGCGGTCATCAGCATGTACGGCCGGGCCAGCCCCGCGGTGACGACCGGGCCCGCCGCCGGGCCGTCCATGGCCAGCCCGGCCTTGATCCGCCGGTCCTCGAACATGGCGGACGCGACCGTGGGCCCGCCGGCCGAGTAGCCGAACATGCCGACCCGGCTCAGGTCGAGCAGGCCGCGCAGCCCCTTGGGGAGCTTGCGGTGGTCGGCGTCGGGGTTGCCGCCGCGGTCGAGCACCGTGAGCTGGTCCAGAACGAAGCGGGTGTCGGCGATGCGCTGCTCGTAGATCACCCAGCCGGTCCCGGCGCCGTCGTGAACGGGGCCCACCACCCGGCCGTCGGGGAACTCCACCAGGCCGTCGTAGGTGTGGTCGATTGTGGCCACCACGTATCCCCGGCTGGCCAGTTCCTCGACCACCACGGTGTTGGCCGAGCGGAAGGAGTCGTTGCCCGGGGAGTACAGCACAACGGGCAACCGGCCCTCGCGCCGGTCGGCGGGAGCGCCCTCGTGCCCGTGGGTCTGCGGCAGCAGGACGGCTCCCGGAGGCAGGCCCACCTGGCGCAGGTACTGGGCCGCTGCCTTGGGCGGCAGCCAGGGCGCGACCGGGTACGTGGCGACCTTCCTGGCCGGGTAGGTCAGGCTGATCATCAGCTCGCGGTCGTGGCCGGCGCCCGCGAACGGGTCCTTCCTTGAGCGGTCGACCAGATGCAGGGACACCGTGCCGAGCGGGGAGGGGCCCGTCGGCGCCGGAAGGGTCAGCTGGGGCGGGGCGGCGGCCTGGGGCCGAGCCTGGGTCGTGAACTGCGTCTTGGCCTCGGCGGCAGTCGGTACGGTCAGCGACGCGACGGCCAGGAGGGCGGCGGCGCACACCACTCGCGGGGAGATCACACGCACTCCTTCTGATCATTGGAAGTGGGAGTGCTCCGAAGCTAGTGACCCGCCCCGGCCAAGGTCGTCTACCCCAGGGCTCATTTCGCGCCGGGGGGCTACGCCTTCCGGCCGATGCCGGGTTCAGCGCACGGCGACCAGCCCGCTGCGGTAGGCGATGATCACCAGGTGCACACGGTCGCGGGCGCCGAGCTTGGCCAGGAGATGCCTGACGTGGGTCTTGGCCGTACCCGGCCCGATGTGCAGTCGCTCGGCGATCTCGTCGTTGGACAGGCCCTCGGCGACCAGTGCGAGCACCTCCCGCTCGCGCGTGGTAATGCCCTCCAGCGGCTCAGGGTGAGCGCGGCCGGCGAACTCCTTGATCAGCCGCCGTGTGATGCCTGGGGAGAGCAGCGCGTCGCCCGCCGAGACGACCCTGATCGCCGCCAGCAGGTCCCTAGCGGGGGTGTCCTTGAGCAGGAATCCGCTGGCACCGCCGCGCAGCGCCGCGTACACGTACTCGTCCAGGTCGAAGGTGGTGAGGATGAGCACCTTCGTGTCACTGGACGAGGTGATCAGGCGGGTGGCCTCCAGGCCGTCCATGCCGGGCATCCGGATGTCCATGAGCACGACGTCCGGCGCCTGCGCGCGGGCCACTTTGACGGCCTCCAGGCCGGTGCCTGCCTCGCCGACGACGGTCAGGTCCTTGGCGGTGTCCACGATGCCGCACAACCCCGCGCGCACGAGGGTCTGGTCGTCGGCGACCACCACGCGGACGGTCATGCCGCGCGCCCGGGGACGGCGAGGGCGGCGGTCAGGCTGAGGTTCATGCCGGGTGCTCCGTGGCGGGAAGGGTGGCGGTGACGCGGAAGCCACGTCCGGGCAGGGGCGCCGCGTGGAACGCGCCGCCGTACAGGTGCACGCGCTCACGCATGCCGACCAGGCCGTGTCCGAGGTGCGGACCACCGGCCTCCGGGGAGCCGACGCCGTCATCGGCGACCTCGATGGAGAGCTCGTCCGGCCCGTAGCACAGGGTCACCCTGGCCGAGCCGGTGGCGGCGTGCTTCACCACGTTGGTGAGGGCCTCCTGCACGATCCGGTACGCCGAAAGGTCGATCCCGGGAGGCAGCGCGCGGGGCGGCCCGGTGATGGTGAGCTCCACCCGGACTCCCGCCCCGGCGATCTGCTCCAGGAGCCGGTCGAGGTCGGCCAGCCCGGGCGCGGGCGCGAGATCGGGCCCTTCGCTCCGGTCCTCCTCGCGGAGCACACCAAGCAGCCGCCGCATCTCGGCCAGGCTCTGGCGCCCCGTGGTCTCGATGGCCGTGAGCGCGGCCCGCGCTTCCTGCGGCCTGTCGTCGATCACCAGGGCGCCGAATCCCGCCTGTACGGTGACCACGCTCATGCCGTGCGCGACGACATCGTGCAGTTCGCGGGCGATGCGCATCCGCTCGTCGGTGACACTCTGCCTGGCCAGGCTGGCCTGGTTACGCAGCAACTCCCCGAGGTGGCGGCGATGCATGCCCACGGTGTACCCGACGGTCCAGACCGTGGTGAACAGCAGCACGGAGATCACCGGAGGCCCGCCGATGCGCGGGAAACCGGGAATCCCGGTCGCCACGGCGGCGACCAGCGACATCCCGAGCGTGACGAAGGCGGTGCGCGGGCGGCAGATGGCCGCCACCGCGTACAAGACGTAGGCCACGGACAGGATCCCCAAGATGATCGCCCCGCGCTCGACCAGCTCCGCCGCGACCAGCCCGGCCAGGGCGAGCCCGAACGCGACGATAGGCCGCGGACGGCGCAGCGCGATCGGCAACGCCGACACGACCACGCCCACGGGAACCACCGCGAACCGCTCGGCTCCCCTGACCTCATTGGCCAGCAACAGGAAGACGGGGAGCGCGTAAGTTACGGCGGCGAGCCGATCCAGAGCCAGCCAGTGCCCCGGCCGGACTCGCCGGATCATCAGCGGAAGCGGGCCTTGATGCCCCTCGACATGCACGGCCCAAGGGTAGGCACAGTGCCCCCGGCAGTCACGGACCTCGTCCGACCTGTCCACTAGAGGGCGGAATACTCTGGTTTGGGTAGAGAGCGACGGTGATCAGAAGTGGTCTGCCAACGCCAAGTCTCACGCTCACACGTTCGTGACGCCGCCCGGCTCGCACTGGCCGGCGCACTGGCGGCCGCCCTGACGCTGGGCACCGGTCCCGCCCGGGCGGCCTCAGCGGGCCATGTCTCGACGCTCGACGCGGCGACACACCAGATGACCGTCACGGACGACGGCCGCACTGTGATGACCTTCACCGCGGGCTTCGGAAAGCCCGGCTTCCGTACGCCGACCGGAACCTTCCACGTGCTCGACAAGGACGCGGCTGTCAGGATGACCTCGTGCAGCGCGAACATCACCTGCGATCGGCATGATCCCAACTATTACGACCTCGTGGCCCACTGGGCGGTGCGCCTGACCGACTCCGGCCTGTTCGTCCACGCGGCGCCCTGGGATCCCGCCATCGGCCAGGTCGACAGCTCCCACGGCTGCATCCACCTGAGCACGGAAGACGCCCGCCGCTTCTACGACTTCAGCCGGGCCGGCGACACGGTGATCATCAAGAACACCGGCGGCCTCACCGGCGGCCCGAGCGGTCCGTAACGCCCCTTCAGCGAGAGGCCGATGCGCGGGCGTTGTGGTTTCACTCGGTGAGATAGCGCTGGATCATGGGACTCAGCCAGGCGATGAGCTCTTCCTCCGATGCCGCCACCATCGGCGGGAATTTCAGGATGTAGCGCGACAGGGCCAGGCCCAGCAGTTGCGAGGCGACCAGGGAGGCCCGCAGGGGAGCGCGCTCCGGATCGCCGGTCAGGCCGATCACGAGCGGCATGACCTGGCCGCCGAAGATCGTCCGCATGCGTTCGGCGGCGGCCTCGTTCGTCACGCCGGTGCGGAGCAGGACCTGCAGCCCTTCGTCGGCCTCCCACTTGCGCAGGAAGTGGCGGACCAGGCCGGCGCCGGCCTGGTCCGGCGCCAGCTCGGGCAGTTCCAGGTCGAATTCGGCCGCGGCGGCGAACAGCTTCTCCTTGGTGCCGAAGTAGCGCATCACCATGGCCGGGTCGATCCGCGCGTCGGCGGCGATGGCCCTGATGGTGGCCTTGTCGTAGCCGTCGGCGGCGAAGCGTTCGCGGGCCGCGGCCAGGATCACAGCCTTGGTCTCGGCGGAGGATCTCCTCATGTCAACAATTGTAGGCCAACATCTGTTGACTACGCCAGCGCCGCAGCCTACGTTAATGCCAACAGCCGTTGACCAAGGAGGCGACATGAACGCCGAAGTGCTCATCGCCGGAGCCGGACCCGCCGGGCTCACCGCCGCGATCGTCCTGGCCCAGCGCGGCAGGCAGGTCATGATCGTGGACGCACAGGCAGACGGTGCCAACACCTCCCGCGCCGCCGTCGTGCACGCACGCACCCTGGAGGTGCTGGAGCCGTACGACGTCGCCCACCGGCTGGCCGCGCACGGCATCCACACCCCGGTCTTCACCATCCGCGACCGCGACAAGGTGCTGGTGCCGGTGCCCTTCGACGACCTTCCCACCGCCTACCCCTACACCCTGATGATCTCCCAGGCCGACACCGAGGCCCACCTGTTGGCCCGCCTGCAAGAGCTCGGCGGCAAGGTGATCAGGCCGGCCCGGGTGACCGGCATCGAGCAGGACGCCGACGGCGTCACCGCCACCCTGGACGACGGTCGGCACATCCGCGCCGCCTACCTGATCGGCGCCGACGGCCTGAACAGCACGATCCGCCAGAGCGCCGGGATCGGCTTCACCGGCGGCACCTACGCCGAGTCGTTCGTCCTGGCCGACGTCCGCCTGTCCGGCGGAGTGCCACAGAACGAGGTCATCCTGTACTTTTCTCCCGCCGGACTGGTCGTCCTCGCCCCGCTGCCCGGCGGCCTGCACCGCATCGTCGCCACCGTGGACGAGGCCCCCGAGCAGCCCGGCATCCCCTTCGTGCAGCACCTGCTCGACACCCGCGGCCCCGAGGCCGACCCCGCGCGGGTGCAGGAGCTGATCTGGAGCTCGCGCTTCCGGGTCCACCACCGCATCGCCGACACCTACCGCCAGGGCCGCCTCCTGCTGGCCGGCGACGCCGCCCATGTCCACTCGCCCGCCGGCGGCCAGGGCATGAACCTGGGCATCGACGACGCCGTACAGCTGGGCGAGGCGCTGGCCCGGGTGCTCGACGGCGAACCGGACAGTCTGCTCGACTCCTACGCCGCCACCCGCCGCCCGCAGGCCGAGCAGGTGGTCGCCCTCGCCGGGCGGCTCACTGCGCTGGCCACCGCCGCCGCCGGCCGCCGCGTCCTGCGCAACCTCGTCCTCGCCCTGGCGGGCCGCATCCCCGCCGTCCGCACCCGGCTGGCCTGGCAGTTGTCCGGCCTGAACAGACGGCACGCCTCGTGAACGCCGAACGACCGCGGCTACCTGCTGTTCGCCGCCGAGACCGGCACCTGGCGGGACCCCTTCCCCACGTCCATCCCCGCACTGGACGGGCTGAAGGCCGTCGCCGCCGGGGTCGGCGCTTTTCCGGCCGCTATTTGTATCAGTAACTTAATTAAGTTACTGATACAGTTCGGCGCGTGTCCGAATTCGCCGAGTTGCGCATCGCCGACCTGACCCATGTGCTCGAGGACTTCACCCGGATGCACATCCGGCTGCCGTCGGAGCGCCGGTTGAGCTTCACGACGCTGTCCGTGCTCCACACGCTGGCAGGCAGCGGCCCGAAGCGGCTCACCGAACTGGCCGGCAACGAACAGGTCACGCAGTCGGCGATCACGCAGATCGTCACCAAGCTGGAGCGCGAGGGCCTGGTGGAGCGCCACCCGGACCCGTCGGACGGCCGGGCGGTCCTCGTCCACGTCACCGCGGCGGGCGCCGCGATCGTGGACGGGCGCCGCGCCGAACGCATCGCCCGGCTCTCAGAGCTGGCCGACCGGCTGACGCCGGCGGAGCGGGCGTCCATCGCGGCCGCCCTCCCGGCCCTGGCCCGGATGGTCGAACTGCACGGGCGGCCGGCCGGTGAGCACGACGCCGCTGTGCCGGAGGTCGCGGGGTCCGGCACGGACACGCCGCGCGAGAGTACGAGGAGACGACGATGAGCCATGTGACAAGCCGTGTGAGCACCCCGCCCGCCGGGGCCCGGCCGTTCCCGCTGGAACCCGCGCCGATCCATGTGCCCGACGAGGTGCTGACGGATCTGCGGCGGCGCCTGGAGCTGACCCGCCTGCCGGACGACGTCGGCAACGACGACTGGCACTACGGCGTGAACGCCGCCTACCTGCGCGAACTCGTCGACTACTGGCGAGACGGGTACGACTGGCGCGCGGCCGAGGCCGAGATCAACGCCTACGAGCACTACCACGTCGAGGTCGACGGCGTGCCGGTGCACTTCATGCGCAAGCCCGGGGTCGGCCCCGCCCCCACTCCCCTGATCCTCACGCACGGCTGGCCGTGGACGTTCTGGCACTGGTCCAAGGTCGTCGGCCCGCTGGCCGACCCCGGCGCGTACGGCGGCGACCCCGCCGAGGCGTTCGACGTGATCGTGCCGTCGTTCCCGGGATTCGGGTTCTCCACCCCGCTGCCGAACAACCCGGACATGAACTTCTGGAAGGTCGCCGACCTCTGGCACACGCTGATGACCCGGATCCTCGGCCACGACACGTACGGCGCGGCCGGCTGCGACGTCGGCGCCATGGTCACCGGCCAGCTCGGGCACAAGTACGCCCACGCGCTGCACGCCGTCCACATCGGCTCCGGCCAGAAGCTCACCCTGTTCAATGGCGACCGGGCCTGGGACCTCAGCGGCGGCCGCCCCATCCCGGACGGCCTGCCCGCCGACGTCCACGCGCAGGTCGTCGCCCTGGACAGGCGCTTCGCCGTCCATCTCGCCGCGCACGTGCTCGCCCCGAGCACGCTCGCGCACGGGCTGTCGGACTCACCCGCCGGGATGCTCGCCTGGATCCTCGAACGCTGGGTGAAGTGGAGCGACAACGGCGGCGACATCGAAACCGTCTTCACCAAGGACGACCTGCTCACCCACGCCATGATCTTCTGGGTGACCAACTCGATCGGCACCTCGATCCGCACCTACGCGAACAACAACCGCTACCCGTGGGCCCCGTCCCACGACCGGTGGCCGGTCGTCGAGGCGCCCACGGGCATCACCTTCGTGAGCTATGAGAACCCGCCCGGCGTACGCACCGACCAGCGGGTGCGGCACTTCCTCGACAGCGACCGGGGGGCCTGGTACAACCTCGTCAACCCCACCGTCCACGACCACGGCGGCCACTTCATCCCCTGGGAGATCCCCGGAGAATGGGTCGACGACCTGCGGCGTACCTTCCGCGGTCGGCGATAGCGCGCGGGGGCGGATCGGCGCCGAACCGGCCGGCCTGGGCCTGGACCAGCTGGAGGCCGGACTCGCGCGTCACCCTCTGAGCCGCTCCTTGAGGAAAGCGATGATCTCATCACGGGCGCGCACCGTCGGGTGACCCTGCTCGTCCACGAGATGTGCCGTAGTCACGCTGTGCGCGCACCCGACGACGTCGCGGAAGAAGGGTGGAGGGTTCGTGTTCGCCACGTCGGCGGGGAGCACGCGGCCGTCGAACGCTTCTCCGAGCAGCTTTCGGTAGGCCGCGAACCGCCGGCCCGTGCACCACCTGTCGTTGTCGAAGCGGTAGGCGAGCACCTTCAACCCGTCTCGTTCGACACGTTCGGCGAGGGCGACCGCGTCGTCGTCTCCGATCTCCAGCCCTCCGGGGTCGTCGAGCGGCAGCGAGGGATGGTTGACGACCGGGGCGATGACGGCCGGTTCGAGTGCCATGGTCAGCGCGAAGTTGCCGGTGAAACACAGTCCGACCGCGCCGACGCCCGGCCCACCGCACTCCGCGTGCGCGATGCGCGCGAGGCCGCGCAGCCACGCCGCGACAGGGCTGGTGCCGCCCCCGGCGAACGCGCGGAACTCGGCGCTGACGCATGCGCGCCGGACGATGTCCTCGCCTGCCTCGGTGGTCGGGTAGGCGCCGTCGACGCCGAAGAGAGAGGGCAGATACACGGAGAAGCCGGCATCGCGTACCCAGCGCGCCAACCGTGCGACGTCGGGGCTGATGCCCGGCATCTCGGGCATCAGGATGACGCCGGGTCCTGTCCCGGCGACGTACACGGTTTTGCTGACGTCGTCGACGCTGACGACTCTCCGGGAGAAGTCGTCCAAGGGGTCGTCACGCCGCGTTCGCATCGTTGTCATGGTCGAGAGTGTGCTGGGACACTGTCCCCACGAGAAGTGGCGATATCGCCATATGGAGCGGCAATATCGCCACTCCCGCGGGGAGCCGGAGGAACCATGAAACCGCTGCGCCTGGGCGTGCTGGCGTATCCCGGCTGCTTCGCCTCGGAGGTGTTCGGGATCCCCGACCTGCTGTCCATGGCCGATCACATCGCGGCGGCGCACGGGTCGGATCGACCGCCGCACGAGGTGTCCGTCGTCTCGCCCCGGCGGCGGGTGGTCGCGTCCGGCGGCCGGGCCATCGAGGCCACGGCCGTGCGCCCCGTCGACGTCCTGATCGTGCCGGGTTTCGAGCTTTCGCCCAGGCTCGATCTCGACGCGACGCTCGCGAATCTGAGGCCCGAAGTGGCGTCGATCCGGTCGCAGGCCGCCTCCGGCATCGCCGTCGTGTCGATCTGTGTCGGCGCCTTCCTCGTCGCCGAGGCCGGCCTGCTCGACGGGCGCGAGGCGACCACGTCCTGGCTGTTCGCGGACCGGCTCGCCCGTCGATACGCCGACGTGAAGGTGCGCCCCGAGCGCCTCGTGGTCACCGATCGCGGTGTGACGACGACCGCCGCCTTCAGTGCCATGTACGATTTCGCGCTCCAGTTGATCCGTGAGCACGATGGCCCCCGCGTCGCCCGCAGCACCGCACGCATCGCGCTCGTCGACGACGCACGCTCCACCCAGGCTCCCTACGTCGACCTGGCGCTGATGCCCGCCGTCGGCCGTGAGTTCTCACTCGCGGTGAAGCGGTGGCTCGACCAGAATCTCGGGGCTCGCTACGACCTGTCCGTCCTCGCCGAAGCGTTTCACGTGAGTACGCGAACCATGCTCCGCCGCTTCGGTGAGGAGGCCGGGCAGACGCCGCTGGCGTACCTGCAATCCGCTCGGGTCCGCCGGGCGCGTCATCTGCTGGAGACGACCGACCGGACCGTCGCGCGTATCGCCGCCGACCTCGGATACGCGGACCCGAGCACCTTCAGTGCCATCTTCGCCCGGCGCACGGGCCAGCGGCCGCGGGACTACCGCGCCACGTTCCGCCGGCCCGCTCACGTTCGCGAAGCGGGCCACGCTACGGGATAAGAACGATCTTTCCCGCCGTGCGGCGGTTCTCCAGGTCGGCGTGTGCGTCACCGGCGCGGCTGAGGGGATAGCGGGTGATCAGCGGTTGGAGCACACCGTCGGCGGCTGCTCGGATCGCGCGGTCCTGCAGTGCGTAGATGGTGCCGGCGCGCTCCAGCATCTGCGGGCCGATCGCCCATATGACGGTGCCGGCGTGCTCGATGATGTCGTCGGTGGTGATCTGGGTGGCGGTTCCCGAGGACCAGCCGTGCAGCAGGAACCTCCCGCCAGGGGCGAGCAGGTCGAATGCTTGGCGGCCCGCGGCTCCTCCGACGCCGTCGAACACGATGCTGAACCCGCTGCCCCCGAGGGCGTCGCGCACCGCGTCCGGCCAGTGCGGGTCGCGGTAGTCAACGGCGATGTCGGCGCCGAGGGACAGGGCTCGCCGCACCTTCTCCGGCCCGCCGGCCACGCCGACGACGGTGACGCCCCGGTGGTGGAGAGCCTGCACGAGCAGGGCGCCGATGCCACCGGCCGCCGAGGTGACCAGCGCGACGTCTCCGGGCTTGGCGTCCGCGCAGTCGAGAATCCCGAGCGCGGTCGAGCCCGTGGTGATCATCGCTACCGCGGCTTCCGCCGTCAGATGGTCGGGGATGTGGTGAAGGGCGTCGACCCGGGCCACCGCCTGTTCGGCGTAGCCGCCATACGATTCGAGCCCGCCGACCACCCGGCGGCCCAGCCAGCTCTTGTCGGTGTCCGGGCCCAGCGCGCTCACGACACCCGCCACCTCACCCCCCAGAACGACGGGCAGTTCGGGAGCGGCATGAGGTCCCACTCCGCGGCCGGCCCGCAACGTCGTCTCGATGAAGTGGACGCCGCCGGCGTGCACGTCGATTCGGACCTGCCCCTCGCCGGGAACCGGTGGAGCGATCTGCTCATACTGAAGGTTGCCGGCGGGCCCGAACTCGTGAAGCCTGACTGCGTACATGGATGATGCGCCTTTCTGTGGAGAGTGGTCGGCGAATCCGCATTCGCCAGTGCGCCGTTCGGTCACCGGCCCTCAGCCGGCGCTGTGTTCGCTCGGGATCGACGGGTGCGGATCTGGGCCGGGGTCTCCGGCGCCGAGGTCGATCCGCCGACGGAACGCCGCCGGCGCGGCAGCAGCAGCGCGGGTACGCCCGCCAGGGCCAGCAGCATCACCGCCCACCAGTAGGTGTGCTGGAAGGCGGCGGCCCGCTGACTCGGGTCCGTAGTGCCGGCCACGTTCGACGCCAGGACCACCGACATCAGCGCCACCCCTGTCGATATGCCGATCTGGGAGGCGATGTTGAGGGTGGTGCTGCCGGAGGGAACGTCGTCGGGGGCCAGTGTGCGGGTCGCTGTCGCGTTGGCCGGCATCATCACCATGCCGACGCCGGCGCCCATCACCAGCATCGCCGCACACAACCGCCAGTAGGGCGTGTCCGGTCCGAGCTGAGCGCCGAACAGGGACAGCCCGAGCACGCTGACCACGATGCCGGAGACGATGGTCACCCTGGGAGACGCCTTGTCGATCCGCCGCGTGGCGATCTGCATCGAGGCTCCCACGGCGAGGGCCAGCGGAATGCCCAGCAGCCCCGACTCTGTCGCGGTGAGTGCCCGTGCCGTCTGGTAGTACATGGGCGTCAGCAGCATGGAGCCGAAGTAGCCGGCCGGGAACAGTGTCAGCGTGGCAAAGCCGGCGGCGAAGGTACGGTCACGGAACAGACGCAGGTGCAGAAGCGGATGACGGGCGGTCAGGCCGCGCGCGACGAATCCGGCGATCAACAGCACGCCCGCGAAGGCGGGCAGCAGCGCTCCCGGGGTCATGACGTCGCCACGCTCGCCGCCGGTGGACAGGCCGTAGATCAGCAGCGCCAGCCCCGGTGACAGCATCAGCAGACCCGGCACGTCCAATCGGCGCGTCTGCCGCGTCACATCGCCCGGCAGCAGTCGTGCCGCGAGTACCAGCGCGACCACGCCGACCGGCAGGTTGATCAGGAAGATCCAGCGCCAGGACACGGCGTCGATCAGCCAGCCGCCCAGGACGGGTCCGCTCACCGGCCCGATCAGGACCGGGACGCCGAGCACGGCCATCGCCCGGCCCATGCGCTCCCGGTCGGCGGCACGGATGACCATCGCCATGCCGACCGGCATCAGCAGGCCACCGCCGAGCCCCTGCACCACTCGGAACAGCACCAGAGTCTCGACATTCCATGACAGCGCCGCCGCCGCGGAGCCGCCGGCGAAAAGGGCCAAGGCGGTGAGGTAGGTGCGCTTGGCGCCGAAGCGACCCATGGCCCACGCTGCCACGGGGATCACGGCGCCGAGGGCGAGCGTATAGCCGGTCGCCACCCACTGGATGGTCGCGAGGGGCGCGCCGAACGCCGTCGCCAGCGGATGAACGGCGACGTTGACGATGGTTACGTCGAGCACGGCCATGATCGAGCCGATGACCACGACCGTGAGGGTGCGGGCGAGAACCGGGGAAGATCCAGCGGTCCGTACGGATCCGGTGACGGTGTCCATCACCGGTCACCCGCCGTATGGGTGGGCGGCACGGGCGGTGCGCAGCGCGCGTCCCCACCACAACAACTGGTCGACCATGTTCTTGGCGGCGCCCTCGCATACCGCCGTGTCGCGTGGCCTGCCGTCCTCTCCCAGACCCGACCAGGGGCCGTGCAGGCTGACGGCGTCGCGTACGGTCATCGCGTGCAGCTCGGCGAAGACCTGCCGGAGCTGCTCGACGGCGCGAAGCCCGCCGCCAAGCCCGCCGTAGGACACGAAGCCGATCGGCTTCGCCTGCCACTGCGTGTAGTGCCAGTCGATGAGGTTCTTCAACGAGGCCGGGAAGCTGTGGTTGTACTCAGGCGTGATGACGACGAACGCCTCGCCGGCGGCCAGCCGTGGGCTGACGTCGGCGAGTACCGCCCGGGTTTCCGGGGCGGGGGCGGGAAGGCCGTCCCATCCGGGCATGGCCACGGGAAGGTCCAGGTCGGCGACGTCGATGACGTCCAGTTCGACATCGGTGCGGTGGCTCACGTGTCGGATGAACCATTCGGCGACCGACGGGCCGGCGCGGCCGCCGCGGGCGCTTCCGATGATGACGGCGACCCGGAGTGCGGGGTCGTTCGAAGGCGCGGAGTCAGGCATCACGGTCTCCCCGGTTCTCTCGTTCATTGCCACGTTTCGCGGCACGCCGGGTAACATACAACGAGCGTTGCAAAAGTGAAAACGATGGTTGTAATTTCTGGCGTATGGGAGATGAAGCGATGACCGGCACGGGCTCCGGCCCCAGGGACAGGACAAGGACGGCCCAGCCGCGGCGCGGCCGGGCGGACAAGGCGACGGCGATTGTGCAGGCCGCGTGCCAGGTCTTCGGACGGGACGGCTACTCCCGAGCCGGCATCGACGCGATCGCCGCCCAGGCCGGCGTCTCGACGCGCACCATCTACAACCACTTCCCGGGCGGGAAGGCGGAGTTGTTCCGCTCCGTCATGCGGTGGAGCTCGGAGCGCGTCCGGGACGAGCAGCTCGCGCAACTGCGCAGGTATCTGGATCTGGAGCGCCCGCCGCATCCCGCCGACCTCGAACGTGACCTGCTCGCCTTGGCCCGCGCCTGGGTTGGCCTGATGACGGACTTCCGCGACCACTTCGCCCTGGTGCGGCACATCTACGCGGAAGCCGGGCACATCCCGGCCGATGTCCTGGACGCCTGGCAGGAGACCGGACCGCGCGCGGTGGGCGGCGAGGTGACCTCAACCATGGCCGCGTTGGACGAACTCGGCCTGATCGACGTCCACGGCGACCCGGCCCAGGCCACCGTTCATTTCATGGCGTTGATCTCCGCCGAGATCACGCAACGGTCCTACTGGGGGGTCAGCCCGCTCCCGCAGGAGGAGGCCGACCGGCTGACCGCCGCCGGAGTACGGGTGTTCCTGCGGGCGTACGGCTCCGCAGGCTGACGTGGCGCCGGCTCGCCGCGCTCGTTCAGAACCGGCTCCTGTCGGGAAGCTGCCCGCGCACCCATCCAGGATCGGGGTTGACGTACGGCCGGCCCGCCAGCACCACGGTCGGCACCGTCTCATCGCCGCCGGTGGCGGCCCGCACCGCCGCCGCACCCGCCGGGTCACGCCAGATGTTGACCCAATTCAGTCGGCGGGCGTCGCGGCCCAACCGCATCCGCAGCCGCAGGCAGTACTTGCAGCCCGGCCGCCAGTAGACGATCGGCCGGCCGTCGACCGCGCTGCGGCGTTGCGCCTCAACCGCGCCGATCGACCTCGGGAACACCAGCGGCGAGTACAGTCCGGCGAGCAGCACGAACAGCAGCAGCGACACCGCGGCGGCGACCGGGGACCCCGCGGCGATTCGCGCGGCCGCAACGAGTACGCCGACGACCACGAAGAACATCGGCAAGATCCATGCGCGCGCCACGATGCCACAGGCTATCGGAGGCGCCGCGAGGCTTCTCGGCCGTACTCCGACGATCGACGGTGGCGGGCGGGCGCCGGGGACCGTCCGCGGTTCGGCGGCGACGGTTCGCGGTCGCCGCCCACGGGCATCGGCTACCCCCACACGGCCTTGGCGAGGATGGCGCCCAGCCCCGGCGTCTTCCAGTGGTCGACGACGAGCACCTTCTTGGCCTTCACGTACCAGAGGCGCTGGGTGTAGGAGGCGACGTTCAGCTTGCGGCCGTCGCAGGACACCTTCCACTCGGTGAACAGCGCCTGCTGCCCGGTCCCGAACGCCGCCTTCGAGGTCTTGACCCGGGTGGCCTGCCCGCTGAAGTACTTCTTCATCGGCACGCACTCGGTCACGCCGCTGCTGGGGTGGTAGGGCTGGTCAGCCCGGTACGAGCTGCCCTCGGAGGCGTACTTGACGTGCCCGGGGCCGCCCAGCAGGAAGCTCTTGCACTCAGCGGCCTGAGGAGGGCAGGTCCCGGTGATGACGCGCAGGCCGCCCCCCTCCTTCTTGATGTGCCACTGGATGGGGACCTGGATGGTGAACCCGTGGAACGTCACCGGCTTGGTGGCGACCTGGGCGGACGAACCGGTCAGGGCGAGGGAAGCGCTGAGCGCGACAGTCAGGATCATGGGCGGTGATCCTAGGCTGATCATGCTCAGCGTCGTCAAGGGTCTTGGAATGTGCGAAAAAGCACCCCTGTTTCACAAAACTCTCTGAGCGATCTTGGCATCCAATGTCCCGTGGAAATTCTCGTTCCGGGCGATCCCCAGCGGTTGGGCGGATACTGGCTCGCCGGCCGGCTGGGCGCCGGCGGCCAGGGGGTGGTCTACGAGGGCTACGCCGAGGACGGCACCCGCGTGGCCATCAAGGTGCTGCACGGTGATCAGGCGGCGCAGCTGGCCAAGGAGGCCGCGGCCGCGCAGCGGGTCTCCTCGTTCTGCACGGCACAGGTGATCGAGGCGAACCTGGAGGGGCCCAGGCCCTACCTGGTCAGCGAGTACGTTCCCGGGCCCAGCCTGCGCAGGGCGGTCGCGGACGGGCGCAGATTCCACGGCGGTGACCTGCACCGGTTGGCGACGGCCGTGGCCACCGCGCTGACCGCGATCCACGACGCGGGCGTGGTGCACCGCGACCTCAAACCGGACAACGTGCTGCTCGGCCCCGACGGGCCACGCGTCATCGACTTCGGCATCGCCAGGACCGCCGAGATGTCGTTGACCGCGACAGGAATGGTGACCGGTACTCCCACGTACATGGCGCCCGAGGTGTTCAGCGGGCAGCGGGCGGGCGCGCCCGCCGACGTGTTCGCCTGGGGCGGCATCGTGCTGTTCGCGGCGACCGGGGACGACCCGTTCCAGGCGGAGAGCCTGGGCGGGGTGATGCACCAGGTCCTGTCGTCCAGCCCCGACCTGAGCGTGCTGCCCGAGTCCCTTCGGTCGCTGGCCGCCGCCGCGTTCATGAAGGACCCGCGGGAACGCCCGTCCGCACGGCAGCTCCTGCTCGCGCTGGTCAGCGGCGGCGACGGCAGGGTCGACACCGGGCGGCTGCTCGCCCGGGGCAACCTGGCCGCCGCCCAGATGACCGGGGCCGACGACGACCCGGCGCTCGGCACGCTGGCGGAGCAGTCGTACGAGCTGCTCGGCCCGGCCGAGCGCGAGCTGGCGCCGGAGGTGTTCCTGCGGCTGGTCACGGTGGGCGAGCGCGACGAACTGTCGGCGCGGCACGCCGACCTGTCCGAGCTGGTGGAGGACCGGCCGCTGCCGGAGGTGTCGGCGATCACCAGGATCCTGGAGGTGTTCGCGTACCTGCTGGTCAGGGACGGCGAGGAGATCTGGCTGGCTCACCCCGCGCTGCCGCTGGCCTGGCCCCGCCTGCGCCGCTGGGTCGACGCCAACCGTGACGGGCTGAGCGTGCACGGGCAGATCCTGACCGCCGCCAAGCGGTGGGCGGTCGGCGGGAACAGAGACGGCGACCTGTTCCAGGGCACCTCCCTGGAGAGCGCGCTCCAGTGGGCGGCCACCTCGCGAAAGAACATCACGCTCTCCCCGGCCGAGCGCGACTTCCTGGAGTCGTCGGCGCGACTGACCAGACGCCGGGCCAGGCAGACCAGGCTGGTGTCGCTGAGCCTGGCCGGCCTCCTGGTCATCGCGGTGGCGGCGGGTGGGCTGGCCGTATGGCAGGGCGCGGTCGCCGACTCCCGGGCCGAGCTGCTCGCGGCGCAGCTGAACACGTCGGAGTCGATCCGCCTGGCCGCGCTCGCCGACACGACCAGGCGTACGGACCCGCGCCTGGGCATGCTGCTCAGTGTGGCGGCCTGGCGGCTGCAGGCCACGCCGCAGGCCAGGGCGGCGCTGAACGCCTCGCTGGCCCAGCGCGAGCGGGACATGTTCCGCGACCCGTACGGATCGAGCCTGGCGGAGCTGAGTGCCGACGGGCGCACGCTGGTGAGCGTCGGCAACGGCCAGGCACGGCTGTGGGACGTACGCAGTGGCAGGCAGATCGCGTCGATCCCCGATCTCAGGCTCGACGGTGGCCGGCTGACGGAGATCCAGCTGTCGCCCTCCGGTCGCACGCTCATCGGCTTCAACAGCACCCACGCCGGAGCCTGGGACACCCGTTCCGGGAAACTCGTCGACTCGTGGGCGTACCGCCGCCCGGCCTATCTGACCAGCGGTTGGATCGCGGCCATCAGGAAGAACGAGGGCGCCGCGGCGCTCGTCGACTCCTCGCGGCGGGTGAAGGGCAAGAACGGCATCGTGAGCCCCGACGGCACCTGGCACGTCGCGTACGACCTGTTCCTGACGATGACCAACCTCAAAGAGGGCTGGTCCGAAGACTTCGGCAAGGGCACCTACAACAGAGGTGAGCCGAGCTTCAGCGGAAACGGCCGGTTGCTGGCCACGCTGTCGCGGAATGACGTCCAGTTCTGGCGGCTGCCCGACTTCCACCTGCTCGCCAAGGCCGCGGTCCTGGGCGACGGCGACCTGGGGATGACGCCGACCGGCGGCGCCTTCGACGGCTCGACCTTCCGGTATCTCATCGGTGATCAGGTCTTCTCCGTGGACGTCTCCGACCTGATGGCGTCGCGTGAGGGGCCGCCGGAGGAGGAGCCCGTGGACCGGGCGACGTTCAGCAAAGACGGCCGGTACCTGATGGTCACCGGCGACGAGCGATCCGCCACGGTCCGCGCGGTCGCCACGGGGAAGACGACGGTCACCATGCCCGCCCCGGACGCCTTCGACTTCAGCGGTGACGGCCGGCTGGCGGCCATAGCCGGCGGCCAGGTCAAGGTGACGGACCTGGCCACGGGCAAGGCGCTGGCCGCCTTCGCGGCAGGGAAAGGGAGCCCCCTGCCGTTCTTCAGCCCGGACGGGACCAGGCTCGCGATCGTGCGGAGTTCCACCGTCGAGCTCTGGGACTGGCGCTCGGGCCGCAGGCTGTGGCAGGCGGCGGTCCCGGCGCCTGCGGCGGTGGCGTTCTCACCCGACGGGCGGCGGATGGCCGTCACCGGACGAGACCAGCGGCTCCTGGACCTGGCCACCGGCGAACAGATCGGCCGGCCCTTCGGTGACGCGGGTGGCCTCGAGGTGTGGTTCACTCGCTCGGGCAAAATGCTGGCCGTGTTCGACGACAGGGGACGTTTCACCCGCTGGGACACCGGCAGCCACGCGGTCGTCGGGGTCCCGACGCGGAACGTCTTCGGGGGCGATGCCGTGTACTCGCCCGTCGAAGACCTCATCGCGCTGCCGGATGACAAGGGCAGGGCGCTGCTGCTGGACCCGGTGTCCGGCAGCCTGCTGGGCCGTTCCGCCGACACCGGCGGGGGGCTCGACCCCGAGATCGGCATACTCTGGTCCGTGGCCTTCACTCCCGACGGGACCGAACTGCTCACCGCGGACAGCTCCGCCAGGATCAGACGGTTCCCCGTGGCCGCGCCGGCCATGGCCGCGGCGGTCTGCGCCAAAGCAGGACGGTCGCTGACGACCCAGGAGTGGGCCCGCTTCGTTTCCGCGCTCCCGTACCGGGAGATCTGCCCGTCCACGATCGCGCGCGTGCCGTGACGCCGTTCGTCCTGATGAATCAGGACGTGGCGGCGGTGTAGCGGGCGGCGAGGGTGCGCAGGTGGGCGACCAGCTCGGGCGGCTCGGTGACGACGAAGTCGGCGTTCAGCAGTCCCAGGTGGACGGCCAGGGTCTCGACGGTGTCGGCTCCGGTGTGCAGGACGCAGGTGCCCGCGTCGACGGCTTCGACGGTGCCGACCGCCGCGCTGATCCGGTCCGCCACGACCTCGGCGGGCGCGTGAACCGTGACCCGCGCCCGGTAGCGCCAGGCGGCGGCGGAGACCCGGCCCGAGACATAGTCCGCCACGTCGCCGTCGGGGAGGTCGCGGGGCGTGAAGCGGGGCCCGGTCGGCACGCGCGGTGTGAGGCGGTCCACCCGGAAGGTGCGCCAGCCGGCGCGGTCCAGGTCGAAGGCCAGCAGGTACCAGCGGCGTCCCCAGGTGACCAGCCGGTACGGCTCGACCTCGCGACGGACGGCGTCGCCCGCGTGGGTGGTGTAGTCGAAACGGAGCCGCTCGTGCGCGCGGCACGCGGCGGCGAGGGCGGTGAGGACGTCCGGGGCCACCGCCGGTCCCGGCCGGTCGCTCGGCACCGGCACGGTGTAGGTCTGCAGCGTGTTGACCCGGTGCCGCAGCCGGGACGGCATGACCTGCCGCAGCTTCGCCAGCGCGCGCAGCGACGCCTCGGCGTTCCCCGCGACGCCGCCGGCGGCGGTGCGCAGCCCGACCGCGACCGCGACGGCCTCCTCGTCGTCCAGCAGCAGCGGCGGCATCGACGCGCCCGCGCCGAGCCGATAGCCGCCCGCCGAGCCGCGCGTGGCCAGGACCGGGTAGCCCAGCGTCCGCAGCCGCTCGACGTCGGTGCGGACCGTGCGGCCGCTCACGCCGAGCCGTTCGGCCAGTTCGCCGCCCGTCCAGTCGCGGGGAGTCTGCAGGAGGGCGAGCAGGCGCAGCAGCCGCGCCGAGGTTTCCAACATAGATCCCAGCATGCCGCACCTTTAGGAACGAACCTCTCCTAAAGGACCGGCATAGTCGCCGTCATGAGCGAAATCCGCGAGTTCCGCATCGACGTCCCGCAGGCCGACCTTGACGACCTGGCCGACCGCCTGGCCCGCACCCGCTTCGCCGAGGAGCTGCCGTACGAGGAGGTGACCGACGGCGTGCAGCGCGGCCCGATCCAGCCTGGCTGGGAGTACGGCGTGCCGGGCTCATTCGCCCGCGACCTGGTGGCGCGCTGGCGCGACGACTTCGACTGGCGGGCCCAGGAGGCCAGGCTCAACTCCTTCCCCCAGTTCACGACGGAGATCGACGGGCAGACCGTCCACTTCGTGCACGTCCGCTCCCCCCATCCCGACGCGGTCCCGCTCGTGCTCACCCACGGCTGGCCCAACACCTTCGTGGAGTACCTGGACCTGGTCGGCCCCCTCACCGATCCCGCCGCGCACGGCGGGGACCCGGCCGACGCCTTCCACGTGGTGATCCCGTCGCTGCCCGGGTTCGGCTTCTCGGGCCACACCCGTACGAAGGGCTGGGACGCGGCCCGTGTCGCGGACGCGTGGGCCGAGCTGATGCGGCGGCTCGGTTACGAGCGGTTCGCCGCCCACGGCAACGACGCGGGCGCGATCGTCAGCCCCGAGATCGGCCGCCGCCACGCCGACCGCGTGCTGGGCGTGCACGTCAACCAGATCTTCTCGTTCCCCTCCGGCGACCCCGCCGAGCTGTCCGGCCTCACCCCCGAGGAGCAGGGGTATCTGCAGTTCCTCGGCGGCTTCGTCGACCACGCGATCCACGACCGCGCCCAGCAGGCGCAGCCGCAGACCCTCGCGCACGCCCTGGCCGACTCCCCCGCCGGTCAGCTCGCCTGGATCGGCCAGCTCCTGGCCGGGGTGCCCGACCCCGACGTCATCCTGATCAACGCCACCATCTACTGGCTCACCAACACCTCGGCGTCCTCGGCGCGCTTCTACTACGAGAACCACCACGCCGAGCGCGTGACCGAGCCGACGACCTTCCCCATGGGCCTGGCCTCGTTCGCGTACGACTTCCGGCCGCTGCGGCGCTTCGCCGAACGCGACCACAAGAACATCGTGTCCTGGAACGAGTACGACCGCGGCAGCCACTGGGCCGCCCACGACGCCGCCGACCTGCTGGTCGACGACCTGCGCGGCTTCTTCCGCCGGTTCCGCTGACGTCCCCCGAGGGGCGGCGGGCGCACCGCCCCGGCGATCAGTCGCGGTCGATCAGGCTCGTGGCCATCCGCTGGACGGAGCGGGTGAAGCGGCCGGCGGGGTCGGCCGATTCGCGGTGCAACTGGCGGCCCTGGGCGGCGCCCACGTCATCGCCTCGGTCGGCTCGCCGGCCCGCGCCGGCGGCCTGGCCGAGCTGGGCGCTCACGAGGTGGTCGTCGGCCTGGAGGGCGTCGACCGCCCGGTCGACCTCATCCTCGACAGCGTGGGCGGGCCGCAGCTCGCCGCCGCGTGGGAGCTGCTCGCACCCGGCGGGGGCGTGCAGAACATCGGCTGGGCCTCCGACGAGCCGGCGGTGTTCGCGCCATACTCGCTGTTCTCCGTCGGCCCGGCCAAGACGATGAGCACGTTCGGCGACATCCACGAGGTGGGCCCGGACCTGGCCACCCTGCTGGCGTTCGTGGCAGCCGGGAGGCTCTCCCCCGAGGTCGACTGGCGCGGCTCCTGGGAGCGCGTCACCGAGGCCGCGCACGCGCTCCTGGATCGGCGCGTCGCGGGCAAGGCGGTCTTGGACGTGGAACCCGCCGCGGCCGCCTGACCGCACCGCGCCCCGCTTACAGGGACACCCGCTCCCCGATCGGCGCCGCCGCGATCTGGGGGCGAAGGCTGCCCAGCCGGACGAGTAGCAGCAGCGCCGCCAGCCCGACCGTCACCGGAGCGACGAGGAAGGCCGTCACGGCGCCGAAGCGGTCCACGAGTTGACCGGCCGCCAGGGACCCCACGGCGATGCCGAGGCCGTTGGCCCCGATGACCCAGGTGAAGGCCTCGGTGCGTACGCCGTCGGGGACCAGGCTCTCGATGATCGTGAAGCCGGTGATCATCACGGGTGCGATGACGAACCCGGCCAGCGCCGCGGCGCCGTACAGGAGTGGGACGGTCTCCGCGAAGGTGAACGCGAGGATCGCGACGGCCAGCAGGGGCAGGCCGCTCACCAGCCTGACCCGCGTGCTCACCGACCAGCTGACGGCCCCGTAGAGGAACCCGCCCACGGCGCTGGCCGCCCCGAGCGTGCCGTAGACGGCCCCGGCCAGTCCGGGCCGGCCCAGCTCGGCGGTCAGCGAGGTCACGCCGACCTGGAGGCTGCCGAACACCGAGCCCATGGCGAGGAAGGCGGCGGCCACCACGGCGACGCCGCGCAGACTGAGGACGCCACCGGTGGAGCGTACGCGGGCCGGGCGCGGCTCGGGCGCGGCCGTACGGACGGCGGCGAACAGCAGCGTGCCCACGACGCTCAGGGCGAGGGCGACGACCAGCGCCACCACCGGCGAGAACGCGGTCGCCAGACCCACGAGCAGCACGGGGGCGAAGGTGAAGGACAGCTCGTCGGTGATGGACTCGACGGCGAAGGCGGTGTTGAGGGTGGGGGCGCCGTCCAGGCGGTGCGCCCACCGGGCCCTGACCATCGCCGCGATCTGCGGCGCCGACCCTCCGACGAGCCCGGCGGCGATCACGAGCAGCGGAAGGGAGGCGTGCGCGGAAGCCAGGATCAGCAGCGCGCCGAGCGCCAGCGCGTGGACGGCGGTCTGCGGCACCAGGACGCGCGCCTGCCCGTGCCGGTCGGCGAGCCGCCCGGTCTGCGGTCCGGCGAGAGCCTGCGCGACGGCGGCCGCGGCGGCGGCGACGCCGGCCGCGCCGTACGAGCCGGTGGACCACCGTACGAGCAACAGAACGCCCATCTGCACCATCGCGAAGGGCAGGCGGGCGATGAGCGCGGGCGCCAGGAACCGCCAGGCTCCCGGTGTCGCCAGCACGTTCAGGTAGGACTTCATGGTCTCCGTCCATGTGGTGACGGAGAGCCCGGAGGAGCTCACCGTCATGGTGGGCTTCGACCGGGGTTGTTACCGACGCTGCAGGGGTCGGCCGCCGAGCGGTCTTTCTATGGCGGAATGTCCCTTGTGCTGGGGAACATTCCATTCCGGACGATATCAGTGGTCGCCCAGCGACGCGGACGCCCGCGTGACGCCCGGATCACCGCGCGGCCGAGTATGGCATGAAGCACATCGCGGTCGGACAAATCTGCCGAACCTGGGCAGATCGTGGCGGAACCTGATCGTCTCCGTGCCCGAATTCCTCGCCGGTCTCCTAGCCTTGAGTTCTGCCGAATTCAGAGGCCTATGGGGGATCGATTGGACGGGCTCACGTCAGCGCAGGTCGCCACGTCGAAACGCAACGACGTGCCGCGCAGGTCCAGCCGATCCTTCGGCGCGATCATCAGAGCCAATGTTTTCACCCTGTTCAACCTGGTGATCGCCGTTCTCTGGCTGCTCATCATGATCTTCGGAGAGTGGCAGGACGGCCTGTTCGGCCTGGTCATCGTGGCCAACTCGCTGATCGGCATCGTGCAGGAGCTCCGCGCCAAACGCACCCTCGACCGCCTGGCCGTGGTCAACGAGGCCCCGGTCAGAGTACGCAGGGACGGCGCCGAGCGGGAGATCGAGCCGCGTGACATCGTGCTCGGCGACCTCATCCTGCTCGGGCCGGGAGACCGGCTGCTGGTGGACGGCGAGGTCGTCGCGTCCGAGGGGCTGGAGGTCGACGAGTCGCTGCTGAACGGCGAAGCCGACCCCATGCACAAGGAGCCGGGCGACCGGGTGCTGTCGGGCAGCTTCGTCGTCGCGGGCTCGGGCGCGTTCACCGCCACCAAGGTCGGCGCGGACGCCTACGCCGCCCGGCTGACCGCCGAGGCCAGCAAGTTCACCCTGGCCAGCTCGGAGCTGCGCGACGGCGTCGCCCGCTTCATCAAATACATCACCTGGCTGGTCGTCCCCATCGGCGCGCTGCTGATCTACAGCCAGGTCAACCACCACGCCGACTTCGGCACCGCGATCACCGGCGCCGTGGCCGGCATCGTCACCATGATCCCCGAAGGGCTGGTGCTGATGACCAGCATCGCCTTCGCCGTCGGCGTCGTCCGCCTGGGCCGCCGCAAGTGCCTGGTGCAGGAACTCCCCGCCATCGAGGGCCTGGCCAGGGTGGACGTCCTGTGCCTGGACAAGACCGGCACCCTCACCGCGGGCGGCATGGACCTCGGCGCGGTGCTGCCCCTGCGCGACGACGCGCCGGTCGAGGACGCCCTGGCCGCGCTCGCCAACGTCGACCCGCGACCGAATCCCACCGCCCAGGCCATCCAGGCCCGCTACCCCTCGGCCCCGCCCGGCTGGGCGGCCGGGCAGCGGGTGCCCTTCTCCTCCGCCCGGAAGTGGAGCGGCGCCGACTTCGACGGCCACGGCGCGTGGCTCCTCGGCGCGCCGGACGTCCTCATCGACCCCGACAGCCCCGCGTACGCCAGGGCGAGCGACCTCGCCGCCGCCGGCGCCCGCGTGCTCGCCCTCTGCCGCGCGCCCGGCCTGGACGGCCAGGACGCCGAGGCCGTCGCGCTCGTCACGCTCACGCAGCGCCTGCGCCCCGACGCCCGGGAAACGCTGGCCTACTTCGCCAAGCAGGGCGTCACCGTCAAGGTCATTTCCGGCGACAACCCGCAGGCGGTCTCCGCCATCGCCACCGATCTCGGCATCCCCGGCGGCGACCGGGCGGTCGACTCGCGCACCCTCCCCGAGGACGACCCCGACAAGCTCGCCGAGATCCTCGACTCCAACACGGTCTTCGGACGGGTCACCCCGCACCAGAAGCGGATGTTCGTCGGCGCGCTCCAGTCGCGCGGCCACGTGGTGGCGATGACCGGCGACGGGGTCAACGACGTGCTGGCGCTCAAGGACGCCGACCTCGGCATCGCGATGGGCGCGGGCAGCCCCGCCACCAAGGCGGTCGCGCAGGTGGTCCTCCTGGAGAACCGCTTCGCCACCCTCCCCCACCTGGTCGGCGAGGGACGCCGGGTGCTGGCCAACATCGAGCGTGTCTCGAACCTGTTCCTCACCAAGACCTTCTACGCGATCACGCTGTCGCTGCTCACCGTGGTGACCGGGCTGGCCTTCCCGTTCGCGCCGCGGCACTCCACCCTCGTCAACGCGCTCACCATCGGCGTCCCCGCCTTCTTCCTCGCGCTGGCGCCCACGATCCAGCGGGCCCGGCCGGGGTTCGTGCCCAGGGTGCTGCGCTTCGCCATACCGGCGGGTGTGGCGTGCGCGGCCGCGGTGCTCGCGTCCTTCTGGACCGCGCACATCCCCGACTCCACGCTGGCGCAGGACCGGACGTCCGCCGTCATCACCCTGTTCCTGGTCACCTGGTGGGTGCTCGTGATGGTCGTACGCCCCGGGACCGCCTGGCGGCTGGGGCTGGTCGCGGTCATGGCGGCGCTCTTCGTGGTCGCCCTCGCCGTGCCGTACGTGCGCGACTTCTTCGCCTTCGACTTCGACGGCCTGTACGACATCCTGATCTCCGTCGGCATCGGCGCCGTCGGCGCCGTGGTCATCAGCCTCGCCGTCAAACTCACGCCGCCCCTGGCCCGGACCGACAAGTCATCCGTTTCGGCCGGTTGAGCGGGCGGCGCCGTCGGCCGTGCCGGTGGGAAGCTGGCATCCTGTACGGATGCGACAAGTGACCGTTCTCGGCAGTTGTGGCGCATTTCCCGAGCCGGGACGTGCCTGCAGCGGGTTCGCGGTGGACTGGGACGGTTACCGTCTGCTGCTCGATCTCGGCTACGCCACGCTGCCACGGCTCCTCGCGCACTGGCCGGACGGCGCGGTGGACGCTGTCGTCGTCACCCATGAGCACCCTGACCACTGCGTCGACCTGCACGGGTTGTTCCGGATGCGGTTCTACGGCGACCCCGGTGGGCGGCGGTTGCCGTTGTACTGCCCGCCGGGCGTGCTCGACCGGATCAGCGGCCTGGAGCCCGACGTGGACCTCCACGCCGTCTTCGATGTGCGTCCGCTGCCCGGCAGCCACCAGGTTGGGCCGTTCGCCCTCACCGGATTGCCGCTGCCGCACTACGTGCCCAACGTCGGCATCCGCGTAGAGGCCGATGGGGTCGTCCTGGCCTACACCGGCGACACCGGCCCCGTCCCCGCGCTCGCCGAGCTGGGCCGCGACGCCGACCTTTTCATCGTCGAGGCCACCGACCGCGAAGGCGAGACCGAGCGCCCCACCCGCAATCTGCTGGCCTCCACGGAGGCCGGTCACTGGGCCCGCCGCGCCGGCGCCCGCCAGCTGATGCTCACCCACTTCTGGCCGGGCAACGACCGAGCCGCCTCCGTGGCCGCGGCGCGGAGGGAGTTCGGCGGTGAGGTGCTGGCGGCCGACGAAGGACTCGCCGTCCCCCTCGGGCGAAACTGATCAGAGCTACGACCTGCCCGAGCAGGGCTCGTCAGACGTGCCAGGCGCTTGACGGACGGGACGACAGCGGAACCGCGGGCGGCAGGGGGCTGGCCGCCTCGGGAGACATGGCGTCGAGGATGAGCGCCAGATAGCGGCGCCAGCCGTCGGCGTCCGGGTCCATCGTGCCCAGCACGCCGATGAGCATGACCATGGCCCGGAAGATGTCCTCGGGGACGAGATCGCCCCGGATGACGCCGGCCTCTTGCCCCCGGCGGGCGAGCAGGGTGAGCGGCTCGAAGAACCGGGCCGCGACGTCGGTGGTGACGGCCCCGAGGTTGGCGGCGGTGGCCACGATGTTGCGTTCGCGGACGGCCAGGGAGAGGGCGGCCTCCAGCACGGCGGCCAGCGCCCGTCGCGGGTCGTCGTCGCCCAGGCCCTTCTCGATGGCGGGGGCGATCTGTTCGGAGAACGCCTGGTCCAGGGCCGCCCGGAGCAGGGCCGCCTTGTCGGGGAAATGGCGGTAGAGCGTGGCGTTGCCGACGCCGGCACGGCGGGCGACCTCGTCGAGTTGGGCCTCCGGGCCGCGTTCGGCGTAGACCTGTCGCGCGGCTCGCACGATCTTCTCGAAGTTGCGTGCCGCGTCGGCGCGGAGGGGTTTGGGGGCGTCGATGGCCACGAAATCAGGATAGCAAACCGAGAGTCAACTCTCGATTAGGGGTAGCATCTTGACGTGAGTCATGTGAGAGTTGACTCTCTATTACAGGAAATCACCTGTCACAGCGTGCGCACGAACAGCTTCGGAGCGTGATCAAAACCTGTCTGTCGTCAGGCGGCCAACCATTCACCGGAGGGGAATTCCGAATGAGCGTTGAGGAGCAGGTCCTGCACTACCCGATCCCGAATGACGCGGCGCTGGACCCGCCCGCGGAATGGGAGCGGCTCCGCAGCACGTGCCCGGTGGCCCACGTGACGCTGCCGAGCGGCGACCGCGCGACACTGCTGACCCGCTACGAGGACGTCAAGCAGGTGCTCGCCGACCCGCGCTTCACCCGCCAGCTCACCGCGCCTGACGCGGCCCGGCTATCGGCCGAGGGTGGGTTGTTCAACAACGAGATGTCGCAGATCATCCCCGACGGAGGCGAGGAGCACCAGCGCTGGCGGCGCCTGGTCGTCAAGTGGTTCACGGCCAGGCGCATGGCCGCCATGCGGCCCGCGATGACCCGGATCGCCGAAGACCTGATCGACGACATGGTCAAGCGTGGCGCACCCGGCGACCTCAGGGCCGACTTCGGCTTCCCGCTGCCGGTCTACGTCATCTGCGACATGCTCGGCGTGCCCGCCGCCGACCGCGACCGGTTCTCGTACTGGTCGGACACCCTGCTCAACCTCACCCGCTACAAGAAGGCCGAGACCGAGGCCGCCCAGGGTGAGTTCTTCCAGTACATGTCCGACCATGTCACGGCCAGGCGCCGCCAGTTGGGCGACGACCTGCTGAGCGAGCTGATCGCGGTGGGCGGCCCCGAAGACGGCGGCCTGACCGACCTCCAGATCCTGGTCACCGGCATGGCGCTGCTGGTGGCCGGACACGAGACCACCGCCAACATGATCGGCAAGATGGTCTCGATGCTGCTGGCCGACCGCGACCGGTGGGAGCGGCTGCTGGCCGACCCGTCGCTGATCCGCACGACGGTGGAGGAATCGCTGCGCTTCGACGCCAACTCCGGCTTCGGCCTGCCCCGCTACCTCCCCGAGGAGACCGAGGTCAGCGGCACGGTCCTGCCCCGCGGCACCACCGTGGTGTGCAGCATGGCCGCCGCCAACCGCGACGAGAGCGCCTTCGAGGCCGCCGACCAGATGGACCTGAGCCGCAGCCCGAACCCGCACCTGGCCTTCGGCGCCGGGGCTCACTCCTGCCTGGGGCAGGCGCTGGCCCGCACCGAACTGCAGGTCGTCCTGGAAGTGCTCCTGCGCAAGCTCCCGACCCTGGAACTGGCCGTGCCGGTCGAGGAACTGGAGCCGGTGGAGGGCCTGGCCGTCGGCGGCCTGCGCACCGTCCCGGTCCGCTGGTGAGCCGCCGCCGTACCCGTCCGACTGAGAGGAACCCGAGGTGAAGGTCACCGTCGACGAAGACAAGTGCTGCGGCGCCGGCCAGTGCGTGCTGCTCGCGCCGGAGGTGTTCGACCAGCGCGACGACGACGGCATCGTCACCCTGCTCGACCCCGAGCCCGGCGCGGACCGGCACGCCGCCGTCCGCGAGGCCGCCGCCGTCTGCCCCACGTCCGCCATCGAGCTGATCGAGTAGGTGTGACGAGAAGCCCGTAGACCTGCTGTGACGAGGCCGGTCGGGCGGCGAAGACCGGCCATCAGTCGATCTTGAGTGCCGTTGACGCAGCCCGCCGCCTCGCCACTTCGCGTACCGGCATTTCGCATGCCGAAACGTGAACCGTTGAGGGCCCAAGTCAGGCATGTCAGGTGCGACCTGCCGATCTCTCCGCCGCGGAACAGGTACGAGACGGCCCAGGGCCGCCGGGCGATGATTATGTTGGCGTCGCCGCCGAGGCCGCCGATAGGGTGATCCGGTGAGACTGACGCATTTCGGGCACGCCTGTGTGCGCGTCCAGGACGGCGACCGGGCGCTGGTGATCGATCCGGGCACCTTCTCCGACGCGGAGGCGGCGCTGCGCGGAGCCACGGCCGTGCTCATCTCCCACGAGCACCCCGACCACGTCGACATCGAGGCACTCAAGGCCGCCCGGGCGACCAACCCCGCGCTGACCGTCCACACCCATGCGGCGCTGGCCGCCGAGCTCGGCGAGGGAGCGGTCGCGGTCGCCTCGGGCGAGACCTTCACCGCCGCCGGCTTCACTGTGAAGGCCGTGGGCGGCGTACACGCTGAGGTCATCGACGGACTGCCCGGCTGCCCGAACCTCGGGTTCATCGCGGACGGCCTCTACCACCCGGGAGACTCCCTATTCGTCCCCACCGACGAGGTCGATACCCTGCTGATCCCGGCGGCCGGCCCCTGGCTGAAGATCGGCGAGGCCATCACCTTCGTCCGAGGCGTCCGGCCCGCCCGCGCGTTCCCGATCCACGACATCCAGCTCAGCAAGATCGGTCTGGAATATTTTGACGCGTGGCTTGAGGAAGAGACCGACTACGCCCGCATCCCGGTGGGCGATTCAGTCGATCTCTAGACCGCCGAGCTCGAGTGCCCTGTTACGTCACGGCTTGATGTGGGCCATCATCGACTGCCAGGGCGAGGCGTCGAACACCAGCATGATCGAGACGATCTTGCCGTTCTCCAGGCGGAAGTGCTCGGCCGTGCGCTGCGTGCCGGCCGGTGTCGCGGTGTGCACGTCATACACGAGGGTCGCCTCGGCTTCGCCGTACAGCTCACTGATGAGATCGACCCCGGTCACGATCGACACGAATCCCGGCAACGTCGCCAGATGCCCCGTCCGGTCGTCGGAGCTGATGAACGGACTCTGAAAATGGAACGGCTCTCCGAGGTGCGCCGCGGCCCCGGACGCGTCCCCGCGGAAGCGGGCCTCGTGATAGCCGCGTACGGCATGGCGGGTCTGCTCCTGAGCGGTCAGAGTCATGACTGTCCGTTCTGGCGAAGGTGGTCGGCGAGGCGCTGCTGGTTGGCGGCCATCCGCAGGCACAGATCTCGGAAGACGACCAGTTCTTCAGGGGTGAACCCCCGGAACATCGCCCGCATGGCGAGCTGTGACGGCTTGCGGAAGGCGTCGATCCACGCCTGCCCGGCGGGTGTGATCTCGGCCAGGACCGAACGGCGATCCTTCGGGTCGGGGACCCGGCGAACCAGCCCGTCACGCTCCAACGTGTCCACCAAGCCGGTGACGTTCCGCGAGCTGACCCCGCCGGCGCGGGCGAGCTCGCCGATGCTGATCCCCTGGTCGCTGCCGCTGAGCCGGATCAGCACGTCGAGAGCGCCCGCACTGACCCCTCTGCCCTCCGAGCCGTGGGCGCGCATGCGTTCAACGGCCTGATACGCGGTGCGGACGGCGGCGCTCGCCTCAAGGGCGAGCAGGTCCCCGTCACCACCGATGAACTGGGCCATCGCGGCCCTGGCCCGGGGGTCATAGAGGAAGCCGTCCGGGTCACGCTGAAAATTACCTACGTCCTTCATAGTAATTCTAGAGATTAGTACGTACTTCCAGATCTTGCCAACCGGTGCGCGGCACAGCGACGGTGTGCAGCACGTACCGCTCTGCGGCGACCGTCATGGCATGCTCCGCGAGCACGGCGCGCGGGCCGGCACAGTGCACGCCATCGCCGAGAGCTGATCAACCTCACTCCCCCTCCGGGGAGCCCGGCCACCCGTCGATCTGGAGGGTTCCGTCCCCCGCGCAGGTGCGCGAGGGCTTCCGGAGTCAGGGAGAACCGGGAGGAGATGCGGTGGCGTAGATGCGCAGAAAGGCGCGTACCCCGCCGGTGATGATCGCCCTGACCTTCTCTTCGGGGAGCGGGACGGCCCCGTAGAAGGTCTGCTGGTTGATGTCGGTGATGGTCAGGAGGGTGAGGTGGGCGGCGGCGCGATCGGCGTCGTCGATCTCCAGCAGGCCCTGGCCGGCGATCCGGCGCAGGTACGGCGCCAGGCGCAGGTGGCCGGTCTGCGGGCCGGCGTCTATCCATGCGCGCAGGATGGCCGGGGGGATGTGGGCGGCCTCCGCCTCGATGGTGCGCACGAGCGCGAAGTGGTCGGGGAAGGCGGTGACCGCCGCGACACGGTCGAGGGAGAAAGCGATCAGATCCTCCTCCAGATCGACGATCTTGTGGAGGTGACGGTCCATGATCTGCGCGATCGCGGCAGTGACCTCGTGGGCGCCTTCCAGCGCGACGGTCTCGAAGAGGTGCTGTTTGTCGGTGAAGTGGTTGTAGATCGTGCGCTTGGAGACACCGGCCTGGGCGGCGATCGTGTCGACGCCGGCGCGGGCGTAGCCGTCGCGACCGAACACTCTGCGGGCCGCGCGCATGATCGCCTGCCGCTTGTCCGGCCTGCCGTAGGGTTCGGTCTGGCGGCCGGTCATGGGCGTTCCTCCCGCAGGGAAACCACGTGGTGTCGATGCTGCTCCGGGCAGTTTACGAGTGTCCGGCAGGCCTTGCGGGCGAGCGCGTCGAGCAGCTCCCGCAGCAACTCGGCCGAGTGCGGATCGGTCACGACGTCGCCGATCAGGCGGGCGTCGCAGCCGAACACCACCACCTCGGGTTTGACGACCGTCTCGGCGCCGACGGCGGCCAGGATCTGGCGCAGGGCCAGTTGGGCGCGCACCGAGCCGAACGGACCCGGAGAGGCCCCCATGATGGCCACCGGCTTGCCGTGCAGCAGCCGGTCGGGCGCCGTGCTGATCCAGTCGATGGCGTTCTTCAGGGCGGCGGGCACCGAGGCGTTGTGCTCGGGAGTGGCGATCAGCAGCGCGTCGGCCGCGCCGACACGGGCGCGTAGCGCCGCGACCGGGGCGGGCGGCGTCGCGGTGTCGAGGTCCTGGCCGTAGAGAGGGAGCCGGCCGAGACCCTGGTGAATGTCGATCACGAGTCCGCCGGGGTTCAGCTTGCGGGCCGCGCACAGCAGGGCGGTGTTGAAGGAGCCGGCGCGCAGGCTGCCGGACAGGGCGAGAACGTTGAGCTCGTTCATCAGATACCTCCGAGGAAACCTCCGGCCTTCAGGCGGAGGAGGAATCGGACGACATCAAAGTAAACCAAGAAGTATAAGGCTTGCACTAGTGAGTGTACTTTGACGGAGTGAGCAACCGGACTTCTCCCACCGAACGTTTTTCCGTCCTGTGGCTGGCGCTACTGGCCACGCCGACCTCACTGAGCGCCAACACCACGACCACCGTCATCCCCGACCTGGCACGTGACCTGGGCGTATCCACCGCCGACGCGACCTGGGCCGCCACCGCCTTCGGCTGGGGCGCCGCCATCGGCACCCCGTTGGTCACCGGACTGCTGCGGCGCTACGGGCTCTACACCGCCGTAGTGGTGCACGCCGTCCTCGTCGCCGGCGGAACCTTGTTGGTGGTCACCGCTCCCGTGCTGTCAGTACTGCTCGCCGGGCGGACCGCGCAGGCCGTCGGCGGCGGTGGCCTGGTGACGGTCGCCATCGTGCTGGCCGGCACGTCCAGCCGGACGGGCGCCGTCAGCGCGGGCGTCGGCCTGGTCGGCGCTTTCGGTCCGCTGGCCGGCTCCACGCTGTCGGCGGTTTCCTGGCGCCTTCCGCTCTGTCTGTCACTCGCCGCGCTGCCGGCCGTGCCCGCCGTCCTGCGCCGTGCCCGCCTTCACTCCGGTGTCGGCGACACCTCGCGCACGGACATCCCGGGAATCGCCCTGGTGGTGGGACTCGTCAGCGCCCTGATCCTGCTCCCGCGCTCCGCGCCGCACGCATTGGTGGCCGCGGCAATGCTGGGCGCCCTGCTGATCTGGCACGTACGCCGCCACCCCGACGGATTCGTCCCGCGGCCGATCGTGCGGTCACGCGTGTTCCTCGCCGCGGCCGCGGCCGCGTGCGCACTGTCGACCTCCTACTTCGCGATCCTGTACACGGCACCGCGCACGATGGAGGAGCACTGGACCGTCGGCCACACCGGCATGGCGATGCTGGCCGGCCTCGCCGGCGGTTCCTTGGGCTCACTGCTGTTCACCCGGCGCACCACGCGAATCGGTACGCGGACGACGCAAGGAGTCTTGCTGATCAGTGGCGTACTGGCCGTGATCCTGTCCGTCCGCACTCCCTGGCCGCTGAGCGCCGCGGCGGCAGTCGCGTGTGCGGTGTTCGCAGCCACGGCGGCGATGGCCTGGTACGCGGCGCGCGTCGGCGCCCTGATGCCGGCCTCCTACCGGCAGGCCGCCGTGGGTCTGTTCACCCTGGCCTACCAGCTCGGTGGCGCCTTCGGCCCCGCGCTGGCCACCTTACTGATCATCTGAAGCACTCACCTCGCCGCCCTCTCGCCGGTCTCGTCCGGCAGGCTGCCGGCGTAAGCAGGAGGCAGGTTCTTGGGCAGTGAGAGCCCGCCTCCTGCTCGCAGCTGTGCCTCAACCCGAGGATGGGAGATCGCCATCGGCGGGGCGGTTGCATTGAGGCCAGAACCCGGACGGTCGCCGACGTTCTTGCCGTCGCCGGACGCGGCCAGGATCACCCAACGGGAAATTGCTTTCGCACCTTGACCGGATCGGGATGTCGGAAATCCTCATCTTCCGGGCAGGAGGATTTTCCCAGGAACAATCAGGCCGGATCGCCATCACCGTCCGGAGGGAACCAGGCTTGGAGGTTCTGCGGGTTGATCGGCAGTGAGATATGTTCGTGCGTGATCAGCCATCTGCCGCCCGACCGTCGGCAACAAACGGACGACCGAACCCAGATCGCGGTGTCGAGCCCGTTCTTGCGTTTGCCACTGTCCAGGTGAATCATGTGCGCGAACGCGACATCCGCGCTCGTCGCAATGGTCAGGTCGTGTGTCTCGAGTCCGATGGGGCCGTCGAATCCATCGAACCAGCGTACAAAGTTACGGCGAACCTCATCGAATCCCGCGAACTGGAGCGGGGGGACGACGTCGTAATAAACGATGTCGGGAGAATAGAGCTCCATGAGTCGATCGATGTCCTTTGTCTGACAGGCGGCGACTCGCCTCTCCAAGAGCGCCCTAACTTCAGCATCGCTCACAGTCATTACATCCTCCGTTCAGAGAATCCGGCCGCAACCGGCTCGCCCGGCGACGGTCCAGGTGGTCTCAACAGTCCGACAACGCAGCCCATCAAAATGTGAGGCGGCGCACCGGCCGCACAGCTCGGCGCGTCGGCTCGGACCACGCTGCAGGAGCCGGACAAGCCGCCACCAGGCGACCTCGACGACCAGGACCAGACCGACGAGCCGTCAGCCGGATGGGCGGAGTCCGGCGAACATGATGTCGAGGGTTCTTCGGCGCAGGTCGTGATCCCAGCCGCCCTGCAGGGCGCCCTGGCAGGCGCTGGTCAGCAGGGCCATTGTCTCGTCGAGGCGGATCTCCGGGCGGATCGCGCCGACGCCCTGTCCCCGCGCCAGCAACTCCCCCACCGCGTCACCGAGCGAGCCGAGCGGGCCGGTGATCGACACTTCCATGCCCTCGGCGGCGAGCAGGATCACGACCGTCCGGTTCGCCGCCGTACGCTCCACGAGTCGCGCAAAGAAATCGAACAGGGCGGTCGCCGGGTCTCCGTGCGCGATGAGATCCGCGGCGTCATCCGTGACCTGCTGCAGCAACCGCTTCATCAGCGCCCGCAAAAGGTCGGCCTTCGTGGGGAAGTGCCGGAACACGGTGCCGACCGCCACGCCCGCGCGCCGCGCCACCTCCTCTGTCGACGCGTGCGGCCCACCGTCGGCGAACACCTCCTCCGCCGCTGTCAGAATCCGTGCGCGGTTGCGTTGCGCGTCCGCGCGCATCGGCCGATCCTGCTCCCTGGACAAGATGAGTCACCACTCACTATCGTCGTTCATGAGTCGTCACTCATCTTAGGGAGTCGGGCGCCATGCAGATCACGCCACGGGAGATGTTCCAGCGGATGCGGCAGCAGTGGCTCAGTCATTCCACCGCACTGACCGGCGACGACCTGGCCGACGACGTGATCATCGAGACCCCTTTCGCTCGGCCTGGCGGGCCGACCAGGTTCGAAGGCAAACGGCAGTTCCTGGAGTTCGCGAATCCGCGGCGTGCCGCGTTCCCGGTCCGCTTCGACAGGTGCCGCGCCACCGCCGTCCACGACACGCAAGATCCGGAAACGATCATCGTGGAGTACGAGCTGACCGGCACATCGACGAAGACGAACCGGCAGTCCACGGCCGCTTTCATCGGAGTTCTCACGGTGCACGACGGCAAGGTCGTCCTCTGGCGCGAGTACCAGGACACCTTGGCCATCATGCAAGCCATCGGATAGGCGGCTCGCTGGACCCTCGCTTCGGCTCCTCCCAGCTCATCGAGCTGCCGTTCCCCAACCGGCGCGCTACCGCCGACCTGCTGATCGCCACCTATCTCAACCAGGTGCGGGTCCCGGCCCACGCGATGTTCGTGCTGGATACCTCAGGCTCGATGCGGGGTGACCGGCTCGAGGCGCTGTGGCAGGCGCTCGTCGCGCTGACCGGGGCGGACGCCCGCGCGGCTACGCCCTGGCGCGGCGGAGCGACCGCAAGCGCAGTGCGCACGAGGAACTGCTCGCCCGGATCGCGCTCCTGGACGCCCAGATGCGCAAGGTCGCCGACACGATCCACCGCGGTGACGAGCAGGCCCTGCGCGATCAGGGTCGTTTCCTCCAGGACCGGTTCGGCGGCTCGGACCTCGACCTCTCGATCTGACATCCTCCCCCTCTCATGAACGAACCCACTGCTAGACCGGCGGGAGAATCGAGCCCCGGTTCAGGGACGGCGGGCGGCCCAGGCGGTGCGGACGGCCCGCACGGTCAGGTCGCGGCGGTTCCGGAGGGAGGCGGGGTGGTCGTCCGCCAGCAGACGGTCGAGCGTGTCGAGGTCGTCGGCGGCCAGGCGGTCGCCGAGGGCGGAGCGGAACCTGTTCAGGACGGCGTGCCCGTAGCGCCGGGCGCTCGGCGACGCCGGGCCGGCCTCGGCGGTGAAGCTGTGCTGCGCGACCACGGCGAACCCGGCCGCCTCCAGGTGGGGCCGCCAGTCCGGGTGCGCGTTCCAGCCCGCCCGGGCCGCCGCCTCGTGGCAGCGCGCTTCCAGGCCGGGACGGCCCAGGCCGATGTCGTCGGGCAGGAAGCGCGGCAGGGCGTCCATCTCGATGACCGCCAGCAGGCCGCCGGGGTTCAGCGCCGCGCGGATGTCGCGGAGCACCCGGTCCGGGTCGGCGACATGGTGCAGCGACGACGCCGCCCAGGCGACGTCGAGAGCGCCGATCGGAGGCCAGCCGGCGTCCAGATCGGCCCGCACGACGCTCAGCCGATCACCCACCCCCTGCTCGTACGCCGCCGCGCGGAGGCGGTCGAGCATCACCGGCGACTGGTCGATCGCGACGATCTCCGCCACCGTGAAGGCCCGGGCCAGCGCCAGGCCGCCGGCTCCGGTGCCGGCACCCACGTCGGCGACCTTCCGCGGCGCCTCGGGGGCGTGCCGTCGGACCCAGTCGGTCACCTCGTCCAGGTACGAGCTGAACACCTGCGCGTCCAGGTCGAGCATGTCCGCCAGTCCGGACTCGTCGGGGTGCGCGTGATGGTGATGAGCGTGCTGTTTCATGGCTTCACGCTAAGCGTCCCATGCGCCCAAGACATACAGTCTTGCCTATGGAGCAAGAATTCGACCTGGACGGCGTGGTGCGGCAGCGCATCCGCGGTCTGCGACTGGCGCGCGGCTGGTCGTTGGACGCCCTCGCCGCACGCTGCCATCTCAGCCCGTCCAACCTGAGCCGCATCGAGACCGGGCACCGCAGGATCGCCCTCGACCAGCTGGTCCCCATCGCCCGGGCCCTGGACACCACGCTCGACCAGCTCGTCGAGTCCGCCGACGACGAGGACGTGGTGATCCGGCCGCATCCGTGTCACACCCCCGGGATGACGAGCTGGCTCCTGTCCCGCGAACGCTCCCTCAACGGCGTGACCGTGGCGAAGATGCGCATCACCCCCGACCGGCCCATGGACGCCGAGCACCTCAAGGTGCATCCCGGACGCGAGTGGTTCACCGTGCTGTCCGGCACGGCCCTCCTGCGTCTGGGCGAGCGCACGATCCTGGTCCAGGCGGGCGACGCCGCCGAGTTCTCGACCATGACCCCGCACGCCATCGGCGCCCACGAGGGCCCCGTCGAGATCCTCACCATCCTCGACCACAACGGAGAGCGCACCCACCTGCACGCCACCGGCGACGCTTCACACCCGTGAGCGGACGCCGCGCGAATCTCGGGTCCGGCTTTCGGCCATCGGGCCGCTCCCCCGCAGGCCACCGGCGACCCGAGAGGCGCGAGCCGCAACACGGCGCCGGCTAGGCCATGCCGAGGCCCGTGTTCAGCGACATGGCCTCGATCGACTCCAGGACGATCGCCCGCATCGCCGTCTCGGCCTCGCGCGACTGCCCGAGCTGTACGGCCTCGGCCACGTCGCCGTGCAGCCGGATCGCGGCGGTCTCCGGCTCGGCGGGCATCAGGTTGTGATGGGTGCGGCCGGCCAGGACCTCGGCCACGACCTGGGCCAGACTGGAGAACATCTCGTTGCCGGACGCCTCCAGGATCGTGCGATGGAAGGTGATGTCGTGCTCCAGGTAGGCGTCGAGGTCGCCGCGTTTCGCCGTCACCGACATGCCGATCACGGCGGACGTGAGCGTGCCGCACTGCTCCGGGGTGCAGCGGGTCGCCGCGAGTGAGGCGGCGACCGGCTCGATGCCGCAGCGAAGCTGGCTCAGGGATTCGAGCTGGGCCATGCGGTCGGGGCCGGCCAGCCGCCAGCGGATGATCCGCGGGTCGAACAGGTTCCACTGCGAGCGCGGCAGCACGGTGACGCCGATGCGCCGCCGGCTCGCCACGAGCTGCATCGACTCCAGCACGCGCACGGCTTCGCGCATGACCGTGCGCGACACCCCGAGGCTCTCCTCGAGCCGCTCGATCCGCAACACCTCGCCCTCGGGGGTCTCTCCGGAGACGATCGCCGGCCCGAGCTGGTCGAGCACGCGATCGTGCAGCCCTCCGGAGCGGTCGCTCGGCTGTCTGTCCGGCACGCCGGGCATGCGTCCGCCTCTCATAAGTATGCTTTTTTCCCTGATGTCTTGCCTTGGATCATACTTTTACTTCAAGATGCTCAGACATCATCTCATCGGGGACCAGATCACGTGAGTTCTTCATTTTTCGTAGCACCTTTGGTTGTCGTCATGGGCGTGACAGGTGCCGGCAAGACGACCGTGGGACGCGCCCTCGCCGAGGCGCTCGGCTCCGACTACGCCGACGCCGACGCGTTCCACAGCGAGGACAACGTCGCCAAGATGAGCGCCGGCGAGCCGCTCGACGATGCCGACCGCGGGCCCTGGCTGCGGGCGGTCGGCGACTGGCTCGCCGCACGCGACACGGCCGGCGGCGTGGTGTCCTGCTCGGCGCTCAAGCGGACCTACCGCGACGCCCTGCGCGAGCGCGGCCCGGGCGTGTGGTTCCTCCACCTGGCCGGCCCCCCGGACGTCGCGGCCGCCCGGGTCGGCGAGCGTGAGGGGCACTTCATGCCGGTCTCCCTGGTCACCGCGCAGTACGCCGCGCTCGAACCGCTCACGAACGACGAACCCGGGCTCACCGTCGAGTTCGTCCTGCCCCCGGAGCAGATCGTCGAGCGGGCGCTGCGCGCCCTCGCCGAAATCCAGGCCGAATCCTCCAAGGAGGTCATATGAGCAGCTCCGCCACCCGGCACGCCGTCACATCCGCGGGCCGGGCGGGCGCCGGTGACGGGACCGGCTCCGTCGATCTCCGTTCGGTCCGCAAGTCCTTCGGCGGTGTGACCGTCGTCCAGGACCTCGACCTGTCGGTGAACCCCGGGGAGTTCCTCTCCCTGCTCGGCCCCTCAGGATGCGGCAAAACGACCACGCTGCGCATGCTCGCCGGCTTCGAGCAGCCCGACAGCGGTGAGGTCCTCATCTCGGGCGCCGCCGTGCAGCACCTGCCGCCGCACAAGCGCGACGTCAACACCGTGTTCCAGTCCTACGCCCTCTTTCCGCACATGACCGTCGCGGCGAACATCGCGTACGGGCTGCGCCAGCGGCGCGGGATCGATCGGGCGGAGATCCGGTCCCGGGTGTCCGAGGCGCTCGACATGGTGCAGATGACGCGTTTCGCCGACCGCAAGCCGAACCGGCTGTCCGGGGGCCAGCAGCAGCGCGTCGCGCTCGCCCGCGCCCTGGTCAACCGGCCCAGCGTGCTGCTCCTCGACGAGCCGCTCGCCGCCCTCGACCGCAAGCTCCGCGAGGACATGCAGGTCGAGCTCAAGCTCCTGCAGAACCGCCTCGGCACGACGTTCGTCTTCGTCACCCACGACCAGGAGGAAGCTCTGTCGATGAGCGACCGGGTCGCGGTGATGCTGAACGGCCGGATCGAGCAGATCGCCGACCCCTACACCGTGTACGAGCGGCCGGCCACGGCGTTCGTCGCCGGATTCATCGGCCAGCAGAACTTCTTCGACGGCACCGTCGCCGACGGAGGCCGCGTGATCGAGATCGACGGTGGAACGGTCCTTCTCGCCGAACCGGTGACGACGCCGGGCTCCGGAGCCGCCGCGGTGCGCGTCGCCGTACGGCCCGAGGCCGTCGCCGTGACCGAGGCGGCGCCGACCGAGCCTGACGGCTCGGCCAACGCCCTGCCCGGCACGGTCGCCGCGGTCTCCCTGCTCGGCGACGTCCTGCAGTACGTCGTCCACGCCGACGCGGGCCACGAACTGCTGGCCCGCGTGCCGCGCCGCCAGGCCGGCCGCCTCGCCGAGGGCGCCCGGGTCCGGTGCTCCTGGGCCCCCTCCGACGTCCACGTCTTCCCCGCCGAAGCCACACCCCGTGCCCCGATTGGAAGCGCCAAGTGAACCACCACGACCACACTCCCCGCCTTCTCGCACCCGCGGCGCGGGTCGCCGGTCTCCCCCGCCGCACCTTCCTCGCCGGGCTCGCCGCCGCTGCCAGCGTGCCTCTGCTCGCCGCCTGCGGCGGCTCGAAGGGCTCGGGCGGCTCCGGCTCGGCCGCCGCCGAACTGCGCGCCTACTCCTGGAGCGCGTACGACGACCCGAAGGTGCTGGCGGACTTCGCCGCGAAGTACGGCCCCAAGGTGCTCGTCGACTCCTACAGCTCCAATGAGGAGATGATCGCGAAGCTGGCGGCGGCCAAGGGGACGAGCGGCTACGACATCGTCATCCCGACCGGCGTCTTCGTCCCGCAGATGGCGGCGAACGGCCTGCTTCAGGAGCTCGACCACGCCAAGCTGCCCAATCTCGCCAACCTGGACAAGGCGTTCCAGAACCAGGAATGGGACCAGGGCAACAAGTACACCGTGACGAAGTACTGGGGAACCACCGGCTTCGTCTACGACACCAGGGTCGTCAAGCGCGACCTGAAGACCTGGGACGACTTCTTCGACGCCGCCCAGAAGGAGGCCAGCGGCAAGACTTCGCTGGTCGACGACCCGGGCGAGATCTGCGCCATGCTGTGCTTCGCCCGAGGGTGGCACCAGAGCACGACCGACAAGGCCCAGCTCGACCAGATCGAGACGTTCCTCGTCGACACCCTCGCCCGGCACATCGCCGCGTTCGACTCCTCGCCCGGCAGCAGCGCGATCCCGCAGGGCACGCACGCCCTCATGCACTGCTGGAACGGCGACGCCCGGCGCGGCATCCTCGCGAGCGGCGACCAGGACCGCTGGAAGTGGGTCCTTCCCGGCCCGAAGACCAACCTCTGGATGGACAACTGGGCGATCGTGAAGGGCAGCGCGAACGCCGACGCCGCGCACGAGCTCATCAACTACGTGCTCGACCCGGCCGTGGCGGTCAAGCAGGTGGACTTCGTCGGCTACGGCAGCGGCGTCACCGGCAGCGAGGAGGAGGCGAAGAAGCTCAAGCTCGGCCTGATCGACATGATCTTCCCGTCCGCCGAGCAGCTCACCACGATGTACACCGGCGTCATCAACGAGGGCCAGGAGCGGCGGATGGCCATCGTCAACAGGATGAAGGCCAAGGCCGGCGCATGAGCTCCGACCGCCGCGGTCCGCGCGCGGCGTGGCGAGCGGCCCCGTCGGGGCTGCTCACCACGCCCGCCCTGGCGTGGATCGCCCTGTTCTTCGTGGCCCCGGTCGGGCTGGTGTTCTGGTATTCCCTCGGCCGCAAGCCGGGGCTGTACCAGACCCACGCCAACGACGTGCTGACGCTGGACCGCTACCGGGAGGCGCTCGGCGACACGTTCCTGACCAGCTTCGCCGGGACCCTGCGCATCGGCCTGGCCGGCACCGCGCTCTGCCTGGCGATCGGCCTGCCCTTCGCGTACTGGCTGGCGGTCAAGGTGCGGCCGCACCGGCGCTTCGTCGTGCTGGCCCTGGTGCTCGTGCCGTTCTGGACCAACTTCCTGATCCGCACGATCGGGTGGCAGGTCGTGCTGTCGCCCGAGGGGTTCGCCTCCCACGCGATGCAGAGCCTCGGGCTGATCGACACGCCGTTCTCGATGCTGTTCACCCGGGGCGCGGTGCTGCTGGGCGTCGTCTACAACTACCTGCCCATGATGATCCTCCCGCTGTACGTCGCCCTTGACCGGGTCGACGGCTCGCTGCGCGAGGCGAGCAAGGACCTCGGCGCCAACCGGTGGCGTACGGCGCTGCAGGTCACGCTGCCGCTGGCCCGGCCGGGCATCGCCGCCGGGCTGCTGCTCGTGTTCATCCCGTTGATGGGCGACTACGTCACGGCGGCCGTCCTCGGCGGCGCGCGCGGCAACATGGTCGGCCAGCTCGTCGCCAGCCAGTTCCAGCAGGCGCAGAACTGGGCGCTCGGCTCCGCGATGGCGGTCGTGCTGATCGTCGTCATCGCCCTGACGATCCTCGCCACGGCCGCGGCCGGCGCGGCCTGCACCTGGCTGCTCACCCACCGGCGGCGGCGCGAGCTCGCCGGGATCGCGGAAGGGAGCCCCGCATGAGAGCGCGGCCGATCGTGGACCGGGTCCTGAGCGTGTGGGGCCTGCTTGTGATCGCGTTCCTCTTCACGCCGATCGCCGTCATCGTCGTCTACTCCTTCAACCGAGGACGGCTGCTGGCGTCCTGGGAGGGGTTCGGCTTCGACGCGTACGCCGCGGCGCTGTCCAACGACGACATCCTCTCCGCCGTGTCCGTGTCGGTGCGCGCGGCGGCGGGTGCGGCCCTGATCGCCGTCGTGCTCGGCACCCTGTCCGGGTACGCGCTGGCCCGCCACCCGGGCGGGCGGATCGGGCGGCTGGTCACCGCGCTGCTGGCGCTGGTCCTGGTGACGCCGGAGATCGTCTCCGGTGTGGCGCTGCTCCCGTGGTTCGTCTCGCTGGGGGTGGACCACGACCTGACCCTGTTCAACAGTGGCTGGGTCCGCCTCGTGGTCGCCCACTCGCTGTTCGCGACGGCGGTGGTGACGTTCCTCGTCCGCGCCCGGATGCAGGGCATGGACTCCTCGCTGGAGGAGGCGGCGGCCGACCTGTACACCCCTCCCATGCGCCGCTTCCGCCTGGTCACCCTGCCGCTGCTGCTGCCGTCCGTGCTGGCCGGGGCGCTGATGGCGTTCACGCTGAGCCTCGACAACACGATCATCTCGGCGTTCGTGCAGGTCTCCGGCTCGACGCCGTGGCCGGTGTACGTGTTCAGCGCGGTGCGCGCGGGACTGCGCCCCGAGCTGGCGGCGATGTCGGCGGTGATGCTGCTGCTGACCCTGGCCGCGCTCGCCGCCATGGCGCTGGTGCTGCGGCGTGCCGGCGGCTCCAAGGAGGCGGTCGACGCCCTGTCCGGCGTCCGCTGATCCTTTCCCAGCCCTATCCTCCGCAGAAAGCGAGATGTGTACCCCGATGGCGGGAAACCTGTTGATCCGCAACGCCCACCTGCCGCTGGCCGACCGGGAGGCCGCGTCCTGGTCGATCCGTGTCTCCGGCGGCCGGATCGCCGAGGTCGTCCCGGTGGACGCCGGAGTTCCCGAGGTCCCGGCCGGCACGGAGACGGTGGACGCGGAGGGACGCTCCGTCCTGCCCGCCTTCGCCGACTCCCACGTCCACGTGCCCGAGTCCGGCGTCGAGCTGCTGCGTTGCGACCTCACCTCCTGCGAGAGCCGGGACGAGGTGCTGCGCGCGGTCGCCGACTACGCCCGCGCCCACCCGGGTGAGGAGTGGATCCTCGGCCGCGGCTGGGCGCTGCCCCACTTCGCCGAGCGTCCTCCGACCCGGCAGGAGCTCGACGCCGTCTGCGGCGGGCGTCCCGTCTACCTGGCGAACCGCGACGGACACAGCGCCTGGGTCAGCACGGCGGCGCTCGACCGGGTGGCGCCCGAGCTGCTGCGGAACCCGCCGCCCGGCGGCCGGGTGGACCGCGACGCCGACGGCACGCCCACCGGGCTGCTGCACGAGTCGGCCATGCAGCTCGTCTCCGACCTGGTCCCGCCGGTGGGCGCGGAGGACCTGCGGCGCGGCCTGCTGGAGGCGCAGCGGCGGATGTTCTCCTACGGCGTGACGTCGTGGCAGGACGCCATCGTCGGGCCGTTCGTCCCCACGACCGACATCTACGACGTCTACCGGCGGGCCGCCGCCGACGGCAGCCTGCGCGCCCGGGTCACCGGCGCGCTGTGGTGGCCGCGCGACGCCTCGGAGGGCACGCTCGCCGAGCTGGTCGAGCAGCGGCGCGGCTGCCCGCCGGACTCCCGGTTCGCCTGCACCGCCATCAAGATCATGTACGACGGGGTGTGCGAGACCCACACGGCCGCGCTCTCGCGCCCGTACGTCGGCGTGGCGGGCGCGGGAACCGGGCTGACCTTCTTCGACCACGCCGACCTGGGCCGGGCGGTGCCGGAGATGGACGCCGCCGGGTTCGACCTGCACTTCCACGCCATCGGCGACCGCGCGGTCAGCGAATGCCTCGACCTGGTGGAGGCGGCGCACCGCGCCAACGGCCCGCGCGACCGGCGGCACCAGCTCGCGCACCTGCAGATCGCGGACGACCGCAGCGTGGCGCGCATGGCCGCGCTCGACGTCATCGCGAACGTCCAGCCGTACTGGGCCCAGGCCGACCCGCAGATGCTCGACATGACGATCCCGTACCTGCCGGGCGAGCTGGCGGCGCTGCAGTACCGCTTCGGCACGATGGAGAAGGCGGGCGTGCGGGTGGCTTTCGGCAGCGACTGGCCGGTGAGCACACCGAACCCGATGGACTGGATCCACGTCGCGGTCAACCGGAGCCACCCGGGCGAGCCGGACGCCCCTCTGTTCGCGCCGGAGGAGGCGATGAGCCTGCGCACGGCGCTGCGGGCCGCCACGGCGGGCTCCGCGTACGCGCTGCGCCGCGAACACGAGGCGGGCACGCTGGAGCCGGGCGCCCGCGCGGACGTCGTGATCCTGGACCGCCGTCTCGACGAGACCGCGCTCGACGAGATCAGCCGGGTCCGGGTGGACCTGACGCTGGTCGACGGCGAGTCCGTCTGGACGCGCTGACCACGCCGAAGCGGTTTCACCGGCTCGCGGCGAGCCGCCGGGTGTGCTCCTCCCAGGCCGCGACGAGCCGGTCCACCGCCGACTCCAGCGTCCGCGGCGACTCGGCGAAGGACAGCCGGACGCCGTCGTGGTGGCCGCCGTCGACGCAGGCGGTGGCCCCGGAGGCCACGATCACCCCGTAGCGCGCGGCCAGGTGGGTGAAGGTCTCGCTCTCGGTGACCGGCAGGACGGCCCACGCCGACAACCCGGCCCGCGGGCCGCCGACCCGCCAGGCGGGGAGCTGGCGTGCCAGCAGTTCCAGCAGCAGATCGCGGCGGTCACGCAGCGCCGCGCGCAGCCCCTCCCTCCAGCCGGCGTCGGCGGCCGGGAGCAGGCGGGCCGCGATGATCTGGGCGGGGACGCCCGGGGCGAGATCGCTCGCCGACCGCAGCCGCAGCAGGTGGTCGCGCAGCGGGGCCGGCGCGCGGACCCAGCCGACGCGCAGGCCCGCCCATAACATCTTCGACAGGGAGCCGATCGCGATCACCGAGTCGTCCGCCGCCGCCAGGGGCGCCGCCGGCCGTCCGTCCGGGTCGAGGTCCAGCCCGGCCTGGGAGAGGTCCTCCACGATGAGCGCGCCGTGCCGCCGTGCCGTGCGGAGGAGCGAGTCGCGGCGGGCGGCGCCGAGGAACGCGCCGGTCGGGTCGTGCCCGGCCGAGTCCACGTAGACCAGCGGTTCGCGCGCCTGCGCGGCCGCCCGCTCCACCGCGTGCGCGTCCACGCCGAGCGGGTCCACCGGCACCCCGACGAGGCGGCCGCCGCGCGCCGCCGCGACCGCCGAGAACCCCGGATGCGCCGGACAGCCCGCGATCACCGTACGCCCGGGGGCGACGAGCGCGGCGACCACCAGGGACAGGGCGTGCCGGGCGCCGGAGGTGACGATGAGCTGCTCGGCCGTGGTCGGCAGGCCGAGCCCGGTGAGGTGGTCGGCGAGCGCGGCGCGCAGCTCGGGCAGCCCCGCCGGGTGCAGGCCGTGCCTGTACGACGCGAGGTCGGGCGAGCCCTGCGGGAGCAGGCCGCCCTCGACATTTGGCAGGTGGTCCACCCCGGCGGGCACCGACAGGGACAAATCGATGACATCGCCGGAGTGGGCCGAGCCGTCGTGGGCCAGCCTGCGCCGCAGGAGCGCGGAGGCGGCGTTCTCCACCGGGGCCTGGGTCCACGCGGGTCGCGGGCGAACGTAGGTGCCCGCCCCCTGGCGGCGCTCCACGAGACCTGCGTCGGCCAGCTCGTCGTAGGCGCGGACGAGCGTGCCGCGGCTGACACCGAGCGCGTCGGCGAGGGGCCGCTCGGCCGGCAGGCGGGTCCGGGCGCCGACCAGCCGCCGCTCCATCGCCTCCGCGAGGGCCGCGGCGATCCGCCGGTAGCGGGGGCCGCTCCGCTCCCGCCACCCATCGAGGGCGATCCGCACCCACCATCGGAAATCCTGGTCCATTGTCCAAAATTGGCACTGTTATCCGAGTCCGGCAACGTACAGGCTGGTCGGCGCCGCGTACCCGCGCGGCTGGAAGGAGACGTCCATGGGTCCGAGCCCCACGCTCGCCCGCCGGTTCTGGGAGGCGATCGAGCCGATCCACGCCGTCGCCTACTTCACCCCGGAGCCGGCCGAGGCCGCCGCGGCCGTCGGCCTGCGCGGCTGGTGGATGGGCTACTTCGCCGGACGGCTCGCCCCGGTCGGAGCGGTGGACGCGGCCACCGGGGCGGCGCTGTCCTTCGCCTTCTCACCGGCGAAGGTGGCGCGGGCTGTGCCGGACGCGTGGGCTCTGGCCGACCCGGGCACGGTGCTCGCCACCCGCCTCGAGGCGGTGCGCGCCGCCGTCGCGCGCGTCCTGCCGCCCGTCGGCGGCGAGGAGCTCGGACGCCTGGTCGAGCTGCTCGAACGCGCCGTCGCCGGGTGCGGCTTCGAGGGGCGGGCCCTGGCCGCCGCCTGGTCGCGGGTGCCGCGCCCCGCCGACCTGGTCGGACGGCTCTGGCTCGCCGCCACGGTCCTGCGCGAGCACCGCGGCGACGGTCACGTCGTCGCGGTGGTCCACGCCGGACTCACCGGCATCGAGGCCGGCCTCACCCATGTGGCGACCGGGAACGTCTCCAGGGAGCTGATCCAGAAGAGCCGGGGCTGGACCGACCCCGAATGGGACGAGGCCCGGCGCCGGCTGGTGGCCCGCGGGCTGCTGGATCGCGACTCCCGGCTCACCAAGACCGGCGGCGCCCTGCGGCGCGAGATCGAGAGCGCCACCGACAGGCTGGCCGCCGGACCCGTCACCACGCTCGGGGAGACCGGCGTCGAGGAGGCCATCCGGCTGGCCGCGCCGATCAGCCGGTACCTCGTCGACACCCGCGTCATCCCCGTGCCCAACCCGATCGGAGCGCCTCGCCCATGACACCGCCGACAACGCCGACCACCGTTCTGGCTTCCCGTGAGGGCGGCGTGACCACGATCACGATCGACCGCCCGGACAAGCTCAACGCGTTGAACTACGCCACCATCGACGCGCTGATGAGTGTCCTCGACCAGGTCGAGGCCGACGAGGAGACCCGGGCCGTGATCCTCACGGGATCGGGACGGCGCGCTTTCAGCGCGGGCGCCGACATCGGCGACCTCGCCGCCAGCATCGCCGGAGGCGTCGACCAGGCGCTCCGTGACGTCGTACGCAGGGGGCAGGGACTCACCCGCAGGATCGAGACCTTCCCCAAGCCGATCATCGTCGCGGTCAACGGCCTCGCCTACGGCGGCGGCTGCGAGATCACCGAGGCGGCGCCGCTCGCCGTCGCCGCCGAGCACGCCACCTTCGCCAAGCCGGAGATCACGCTGGGCTTCCCGCCGCCGTTCGGCGGTTCGCAGCGGCTCCCCCGCCTCGCCGGGCGCAAGCGCGCCCTGGAGATGATCCTCACCGGCGACCCCATCGACGCGCGGCGCGCGTACGAGCTGGGGCTGGTCAACCGGGTCGTCCCGGCCGACGACCTGATCGGCGCGGCGCGGGAGCTGGCGGAGCGGATTCTCCGCCACGCCCCCTCGGCGGTGAGCGCGTGCCTGGCCGCGGTGACGCGGGGCGTCAACGTGCCGATCGACGAGGGCCTCGCCGTCGAGGCGTCCTGGTTCGCGGTCACCGTGCCCACGGACGGCGTGGCCTTGGGACTGCGCCGCTTCCTCGACCGGCCACGCGGATAGCCGACGCCGATAAGAAGTGGCGGCTTTCCGCAGGTCAGGACCGTAGGCTGCTGGCCTGTGACGCGCGATTTCAGGTCGGGAAGCGGTCTACCCGGAGCACCGCGACCTCGCCCTGTGGGTCGAGCACGACGTAGGTCGCCGAGATGCCTTTGTAGTCCCAGACGTACATGTTGCTGGTTGAGCTGAGTTTGCGGCCGTTGCCGGGGGTCAGCCGGAGGACTTCGTAGATCTCCAGCAGGACATTGATCTCGGCGTCGGACAGGTCGTCGATTTGGGCTTCGGCAACGTCGCTGCCCAGTCGGATGGTGTACACCTACCGCTGGATTCCGCGGCGGGCGAGCACCTCGGCCAGTGTCGGGCCCGCCGTACGCGCACCGGACTGCAGTTGCTCGGCCTCTCGGTGCATCCGCTGCCAGCCGGCCGGATCAGCGGCGGCGCGGGTGGCGATGCGCCACCACGCGGACAGGAAGTCATCCAGCGCCGCCAGGTTGACGACAGGCGCGTGGGTGATCTCTTCGAGTTCGGCGTCGAACGCGGCGACGTTGGCCGGGGGCAGGGACGCGCGCACGGCGGTGAAGGTCCGCTCAACTTGCGGACAGGGACTGTCGTGCCGCTGAACGGTCATGACGACGCCTTACCTCCTGCCTGGGCCACATGTCATCTCAGCTTATCGAGCGGGCCAGACAGAACGTGGCACTCCCAGGATGCCTGTTCCGCTCCCTTTGAAACGGAACACCTTGACGCGCTCGACCACCCGATCGCGCGAACCGGACATTCCGGCAACGCCTTGCAGTTCTTCGCCCACCACCTCGGACAAGGGTGGCCGCCTTCCAGTGCATGACCCGCCGGCCGGGGACGGGACCCGGCCAGCGCGTTCGCACCGTTCCAGCACGCTTGATCTGTCAGGTCTAGCCGACCGTCTGGAACTTGACCTCGGGGTACTTCGGTGAGCGGCCGTCGAGCAGCGGCTGCGCGCGACCGCGCAGGTGCCGGTCGAAGAACGCCGAGACGTACGTGCGGGTGACGTCCACGGCGCGAACTCCCGTCAGCGCTCCGGCGGGCATGCCGAGCTGCTCCTCCAGCGCCGGATAGTCGGTGAAGGACTCGTGCCCGGCGCCGGTGACGGCCGCCCAGCGCTTCCAGCCGGTCAGCCGGGGCCAGTTGTCCCGCCAGGACCGCTCCTCGTCCGGGCTTCCCGGGGTGAAGGTGTCCGCGGCGCCGAAGAGCAGGAACGGCCGGGCCAGCCCGGGGGCCGCGATCGGGGCGATGAACGCGCCGTCCATGTTCACGCCGGCGTCGATCCTGGGGTCGTCCCGCATGGCCTGGGCGGCGCTGTTGCCGCCGATGGAGTGGCCGGCCATGCCGATCCTGGACGCGTCGATCAGCCCGGGCGGGCCCCACGCGGGGCGGGGGCCGGTGAGCCGGTCGATCACGAACGAGACGTCGGCCGAGCGGATCGCCGGGACGCGTCCGGGGGAATCCTCGATGTCGCACGCCGTGCACGTGGTGGTGCGGCCGTCGGGGAAGGTGGTCGCCCTCGACTCGTAGGTGTGGTCGATCGCGGCGACCGCGTAGCCCCGGCTGGCGAGGTCTTCGCCGAGCGAGGTGAGCGACGAGCGGGGCAGGCCGAAGCCCGGGGAGAGGACGACCAGCGGCAGCCCGGTCCGCGACGGCGCCGCGCCGGTCACCGCGTGCGTTTTGATCCGGCTCAGCAGGTCGGTGGGCACGCCTTCGGCCTCCAGCCCGGCGAGCAGCAGCGCCGACTCGGCGGGCGTCACGTACCGCGCCCGGACGCCTGTCTTCGCGCGCGCCGGGTACCACAGCGTGACCATCAGCTCGCGCCGCCGGGCGGGTGTCCACGGGTCGGCGCGGGAGGAGTCGACCAGGTGCAGGGTCGCGGTCCCGAGCGGGTACGGGCCCGTCGGCGCGAGGAGGACCGGCGCCGGCGGGGCGGGCGCGGAGGCGTGCGCGGGGGCCGCCAGGGGCCCGAGCGCGACGGAGGCGGCGACCACGCCGCTGAGCAGGAGTTTGATCATGCGGTGAACCTAGCCCCGGCCCGCGCCGCCGGGTTTGTGGTCGTACGCCAAAGATTCCCGGCCGCCCGTCGTCGCGGACGCCAAAACGCGCTGCGCAACTTTGCATCGGCGGCCAAAAGGCGGGCCGTCGCACGTCGTGATACTGGAAAACATGCATCTTGAGCTGGTAGAAAACGAGATTTCCGGGCTGGTCAAGCCGGGTGACCCCGGGCTCGCGGTGGGGGTGTACGCCGACGGCTCCGCGCGGCGGACCGCGGCCACGGGCGCGGCGTGCGTGGAGTTCGGCGTCCCGATCGACGCCCGCACCCGCTTCGACATCGCCTCGGCCAGCAAGCAGTTCACCGCCGCGTGCGTCCTGCTGCTGGCGCGGGACGGCGCGCTGAGCCTGGACGACGACGTCAGGACGCACGTGCCCGAGCTGGCCCTCGACGTCCCCGTCACGCTGCGGCAGTGCCTGCAGCACACCGGCGGCCTGCCGGAGTGGTACGCGCTGCAGGCGCTCACCGGCGTGCCGCTGGCGGAGATGACCGAGGAGCGGCTGCTCAGGATGGTCTCCGGCATCCGCGCGACGACCTTCCCCCCGGGCACCGACTTCAGCTACTCCAACACCGGCTACATCCTGTCCGCCGTCGTGGTCTCCCGGGTCACCGGCACGTCCCTCGCCGCGTTCGCCCGTGAGCGGATCTTCTCCCCGCTCGGCATGGACGACAGCGTGTTCCGGGACGACGCGGCGGCGGCGCTGCCGCGGCTGGCCTACGGCTACGCCAACGCCGACGGCGAGCCCCGGCGGGCCGACACCCAGGAGAGCGCCGTCGGCGACGGCGGCCTGGCGACCAGCGTGAGCGAGCTCGCCGCCTGGTTCGGTTTCCTGGCCGACGGGCGGGTGCTCGGCGCGGACCTGCGCGACGCGCTGCTCGACCGGGCCGTGCTCGCCGACGGCACCGTCCTGCCGTACGCCTTCGGGATCTATCACACCGAGGTGGCGGGCCGTCCCGCGTACGCGCACGCCGGAGGCATGCACGGGTACCTGTCCAACCTGCTCTACCTGCCGGACCCCGGCTTCGGCGTCGCGGTGCTGTCGAACCAGACCGCGATCGACCCGGTCAAGCTGTCCGACCGCCTCGCCCGCGTCCTGCTCGGCGAGCCGCCGGTCGCCGAGCAACCGCCCGCCGCCGAGCCCATGCCGGTCCCCGCCGGGCACTGGCACGACCCGGCGGGCGACGACACCCTCACCGTCGGCGAGGGTACGGACGGTGCGATCGAGCTGGTCGTCGGCGGCGTGCCCGTCACGTTCACCCCCCGCGCGGACGGCCGCTGGCACGGCACGGGCGACGCGGACGGAGCCTGGCTGGCCAAGGAGGGCGACCGGCTGCTGCTGGGCAGCGCCTCGCCGGCCCGGCGTCCGGTGGCGTACGTGCCGTGCGACCCGCCGGGCACGGAGCCGCTGCCGGACGGCGTGTACCTCAGCGAGGAGTTGGGCGTTCTGGCCACGGTGCGGGACGGCGAGCTGAGCGTCGGGACCGAGCTGCGGCTGCCGGTCGAGCCCGCGCCCGCGGGAACGTGGCGGGCGGGGCCGTTCACGCTCCGCCCGGATCAGGAGGACCTGCTGCTCAGCGGCGTCGCGCTGCGCCGGATGCGCTTCACCGGCCAGCCGGAGGGCACCCGGCCGGTGGGCTTCCCGCGCTGAGGGCCGGCGATCGGCGATTGGCCTGGAGGACGAGCGCGGGGCGGCCGGTTTTGGCTGCGGCGTCAGTGAACGCGGGACGTACGGCTTCTAGCGTCCGACTATCCCGCTCTCCCCCCGAGGTGATCACATGACATCGCCGACCATGAGGGCCGCCGCGGCGGCCCTGCTCTTCCTGTCCGTCACGGCCTGCGCCGGCTCCGCCCAGAAATCGGGCGGCGCGGGCCGTGACACCCTGGTCTGGGCGTCCGGCGCCGCGCCGAACAGCCTGGACATCGCACACGGCTTCAACGGCGCGTCGACGACCATCCAGATGGCGGTGCTGGACACCATGGTCACCCTCGACGACCGGGGCGTGCCGGCCCCCGCCCTCGCCGCGTCGTGGACCCAGCCCGATCCCGCCAGCTACGAGTTCACCCTTCGCGAAGGGGTGAAGTTCACCGACGGCAGCGCGCTCACCGCCGACGACGCCGCCTACTCCCTGCGCCGCCACCTGGACCCGGCCGTCGCCTCCCAGGCCGCCAGCTACTTCACCACGGTGAAGAAGGTCGAGGCCGTCGGCGCCGACAAGGTCAGGGTCACCCTGAACCGGCCCAACCCGGCGTTCCTCGCCGTCGCGGCCGTCGCCTGGCAGGTCGTGCCGCGCAAGCTCGCCGAGGCCCACCCCAAGGATCTGGGCAGCCCCGAGGTCGGCACGATCGGCACCGGCCCCTTCAAGGTCGCGAAGTTCTCCCTCACCTCGGGCACCGTGCTGGAGCGCAACGACGCCTACTGGGGGCCCAAGCCCGCGCTGCGCCGGATAGAGATCAAGAGCATCACCGACGCCGAGACGCTCCGGATGGCCGTCAGGTCGGGCGAGGTGGACGGGACCGACGGCCTGAACGCCCGCGACGCCCGCAAGTGGACGGGCCTGCCCGGCGTCACCACGTTCTTCTATCCGAGCAACAACATCGCCTACCTGTCCATGGCCGTCGGCGCCGGCCCGCTCAAGGACGTGCACGTACGGCGGGCGATCGCCCACGCGGTGGACCGGGCGGCCCTCACCAACCTGATGACCGCGGGCCACGGCGGCCCCGCGACGGCGATGCTGCCGCACCCCCAGCTCACCGCCGTCTACGGCGACGCCGTCCCCGCCTTCCCCGACCAGCCGCTGGACCTGGCCGCCGCCAAGGCCGAGCTCGCCAAGTCCGCCTATCCGGACGGGTTCACGCTGAGCGTGCCGTACGCGACGGGCGGGGACAGCGCGACCGCCATGCAGGCCGTCGCCGCCGACCTCGCGAAGATCGGCATCAAGATCGTCCTGGAGCCGAACCCCGGCGACAAATACATGGCGAGGATGATGGCCCACGACCGGCTCGCCATCCAGTACGTGGACCTCGCCTACGGCACGCCGGACCCGATCGAGGTCCTGCCCGACATGATCAGCCGGGGCGCGGCCGAGCCGCAGGGCTTCAACTTCTCCGGGTACGGCTCGGCCGACCTGGACGCGCGGCTGGACACGTTCGCCTCGGCCACCGGGGAGGCCAGGAAGACCCAGTTGACCGGGCTGCTCACCGAGATCGCCGAGCAGGTGCCGTACGTCCCGCTGTTCTACACCGACAACGCGGTGGCGCTGAGCGACCGGTTCACCGCGACCTTCGGCACCTGGAGGTTCAACTACCTCACCCTCGTCCGTCCCGCGTCCGGGAGCTGACATGGCGGTCCTGACCCTCCTCGCCCGCCGCCTGGCGGCCGCCCTGGTCCTGCTCGGCGTGCTCTCGGCGCTCACCTTCGGCCTGCTCGCCGCCTCGCCCGGCGGCCCGGAGCAGGTGCTGCTCGGCAGCCGTCCCTCGACGGCCGAGACCCGGGCCGCGATCCGGGCCGAGTACCACCTCGACGACCCGTTCCCGGTGCGCTACGCGCGCTGGCTCGGCGACGCCGTACGCGGCGACTTCGGCGTCTCCATCTACTCCCGGGAGCCGGTGACGGACGTCATCGCCGACCGGATGCCGGTCACCGCGAGCCTGGCCGGCTACGCCCTGCTGCTCACCGTCGCCGTCGGCGTCCCGCTCGGCCTGGTCGCCGCGATGCGGCGCGGCGGCGCACTGGACCAGGGCATCACGCTGGCCGCGCTGGTCACGCTCGCCATCCCGCCGTTCGCGCTGAGCATCCTCCTGCTGTACGGCTTCGCGGTCGCGCTCGGCTGGTTCCCCGTCTTCGGCGCGGGCGAGACGCCGCTGGACCGGATCGTCCACCTCACCCTGCCCGCCATCGCGCTGGCCGGGGCGCAGACCGCGATGGTGGTACGGCAGATGCGGGCGGCGGCGCTGGACCTCGCCGGGCAGGACTTCCTGACGTTCGCGCGGGCGCGCGGCCTTCCCCGCCGCCGGATCTGGCTCGGGTACGCGCTGCGCAACGCCGCCCTGCCCGTGCTGACCGTCGGCGGGCTGCTGCTGGCCGCCAACCTGACCGGGTCGCTGTTCGTGGAGCAGGCGTTCGGCCTGCACGGGCTCGGCGCGCTGCTCATCGGCGCCATCGGGCAGAAGGACATCCCGGTCGTGCAGGCGCTGGTCCTGCTGGGCGGCGCGATCGTGGTCGCGGTGAACCTGCTCATCGACCTGGCCTATCTCGCGGTGGACCCCCGGGTGCGGCACGGCGCGGTGACGTCGTGAGGGGCGCCCTGGTCACCGTGCTCGCGCTGGCGGCCGTCGCCGCCGTCGCCGGCTCCTGGCTGGCGCCGTACGACCCGGCGGCGCAGGACCTCGCGCTCGGCGCGGCCGGTCCGAGCGCCGCGCACTGGCTGGGCACCGACGACCTGGGCCGGGACGTGCTCTCGCGGCTGCTGGCCGGCGCCGGGTCGGCGCTGTTCTGGCCCGTCCTCGTCGCGCTGGGCACGACCGCGCTCAGCACCTCGCTCGGCCTGCTCGCCGGCTACCGGCTCGGCTGGGTGGACGCGCTCATGATGCGGATCATCGACCTGGCCATCGCGATGCCCGGGATGCTGGTGCTGATCGTGGTGGTCGGCGTGCTCGGCGGCGGGTACGGCTGGGCCGTCCTGGCGATGGCCGTGCTGTTCACCCCCGGCGACATCCGGGTGATCCGCAGTCTGACACTGGCGCAGCGCGGGCTGGCCTACGCCGAGGCGGCCAGGACGCTGGGGCTGCGCCCGGCGCGGGTCATGTTCCGCCACCTGCTGCCCAACCTCGCCCCGACGGTCGTCGCGAACGCCCTGCTCAGCTTCGTCGCCGCGCTGGTCTCCCTGGCCGGGCTGTCGTTCCTCGGCATCGGGCTCCCCGCGGGCACCCCCGACTGGGGGCTGATGGTCGAGGAGAACCGCGGCCTGCTCGACCTCAATCCGTGGGCGGCGCTCGCCCCGGTCATCCTGATCACCCTGGTCGCGACCGCCGCCACCCTGCTGGGCGACCGGCTGTTCGAGACCCTGTCCGAGGGAGGCGCCCGGTGACCCTGCTGGACGTCGGCGGCCTGACCGTCACCGGCCGCCACCTGATCGTGGACGGCGTAGATCTGAACGTCTCCCGAGGTGAGACCGTCGGCCTGGTCGGCGAGTCGGGCAGCGGCAAGTCCCTGACCGCCCGCGCCGTCGCGGGCCTGCTGCCGAAGGGGCTGACCGCGACCGGATCCGTCACCCTGTCCGGCCGCGAACTGCTCGGCGCCCGCGAGCGCCTGCTGCGGTCGGTGCGCGGCTCGCAGGTGGCGCTCCTCATGCAGGACCCCTTCGCGATGCTCAACCCCCTGCGCACCGCGGGCGCGCACGTCGCCGAGTCCCTGCCGCGGCTGCCGCGCGCGGCCCGGCGCGCGGAGGTGCTCCGGCGGCTCGCCGAGGTGGGCATCGCCGACCCCTCGGTGGCGGGCCGCCACCCCTTCCAGCTCTCCGGCGGGATGCGGCAGCGGGTCGCGCTGGCGGCGGCGCTCGCCCGTGACCCCGAGCTGCTCATCGCCGACGAGCCGACCACCGCCCTGGACGCGACCACCCAGCACGAGATCCTCATGCTGCTGCGCGGCGTGCAGCGGGCACGCGGGATGGGCGTGCTGCTGATCACCCACGACCTGCGCGTCGCGTTCGAGCTGTGCGACCGGGTCTCCGTCATGTACGCGGGGCGGATCGTCGAGAGCGGGCCCGGCTCCGGTGTGGCCGGGGCGCCCGCCCACCCGTACACGTCTGGGTTGCTGGCCGCGCTCCCCTCGGTGACCGTGACGCTGCCGCGGCTGGAGGCCGTCCCCGGCTCCGTGCCGCACGCCGAGGACGTGACGGACGTGTGCGCGTTCGCGGCCAGGTGCGGCCAGGCCGAGCCCGAGTGCGGGCAGGCCCGCCCGCCGCTGCGCGAGCTCTCCCCCGGCAGGCGCACGGCCTGCCTGTACGAGGTCCGCCCCCGCCCCCGTACGGCGCCGCCGGCCCTCGCGCCGGACGCGGCCCCGGCGGGCGGGACGCTGCTGCGGGTCGAGGAGCTGCGTAAGAGGTACGGCGGGCATGTCGCCCTCGGCGGGGTCTCCCTCGATGTCGGCGCGGGAGAGAGCGTCGGCGTCGTCGGCGAGTCCGGCTCGGGCAAGACGACGCTGGCCCGCTGCGTCCTCGGCCTGGCGACCCCGGACGGGGGCCGCGTCGAGCTGGCCGGGCTGGACGTGACGCCGGGCGCGCGGGCGGCGCGGCGAGAGGGGGCGCACCGGCTGGTGCAGTGCGTGTTCCAGGACCCCTCGACCTCGCTCAACCCCGCGCTGACGGTGGGGGCGACGCTCGCCGAGGCGGCCGCGCAGGGCAGGGCGGAGGGACGGCCGTCGGTGGCCGAGCTGCTCGACCTGGTCGGGCTGCCCACCGCGTACGCGTCCCGCCGTCCTCGGGCGCTGTCGGGCGGCGAGCGGCAGCGGGTCGCCATCGCCAGGGCGCTGGCCGTCCGGCCCGCCCTGCTCATCTGCGACGAGCCGACGGCCTCGCTGGACGTGTCCGTTCAGGCGCACGTGCTGGAGCTGCTGCGCACGATCCGCCGGGAGCTGGGCACCGCGCTGCTGTTCATCACCCACGATCTGGCCGTCGTCCGGCAGATCGCCGATCGGACCGTGGTGCTGTTCCGGGGCGAGGTCGTCGAGTCGGGCGAGACCGCCCGGGTCCTGGACGCCCCGGCCCACGACTACACCCGCAGGCTCCTCGCCTCGGTCCCGCCGACCCCGTGACGGCCGCCGTTCCGGCCGCCCCGAACGACCTGCTTTTGTCGCCCTATTTCCATACTTTGGTCGATAGTGGCCGAAGTGTCAGGAAAGGAAGCCTTGTCTCATGCACGACCTGCTCCTCCGCCACGGAACCGTCCATGACGGGTTCGGCGGCCCCGCCCGCGAGGCCGACGTCGCGATCGACGATGGCCGGGTCACCGCAGTCGGGCGCGACCTCGGGGCCGCCCGCCGGGTGATCGACATCTCCGGGCTGGTGGTCGCACCGGGGTTCGTCGATCCGCACAGCCACTCCGACACCGTGCCCTTCCTCACCGAGCCCCAGCCGTTCAAGCTCTACCAGGGCGTCACCACCGAGATCATCGGCAACTGCGGCTTCTCCTGCGGCCCGGCCAACCCCGACACCGCCGGCTTCATGCCCGCCGTGCTGGCCGGGGAGGCGTTCACCACCTTCGGCGCGTACCTCGACGCGGCCCAGGCGGCCGGGCCCAGCAACAACCTGGCCGTGCTGGTCGGGCACAACACGCTGCGGCTCGCCGCGGGCGGGATGGAGGCCGCACCCGGCCCGAAGGCGCTGGACCGCATGTGCGCCCTCGCCGCCGAGTCGTTCGCGGCCGGCGCGGCCGGCCTGTCCAGCGGCCTGGAGTACGTCCCCGGCGCGTACGCCGACGCGGCCGAGCTGGTCGCGCTCGCGCTGGTCGCCCGGCGGTGGAACCTGCCGTACGCGACGCACATGCGCAACGAGAGCGAGGGCCTGGCCGACGCGCTGGACGAGGCGATCGCGGTCGCCACCCGGGCCGGCGTGCGGCTGCAGGTCTCGCACTGCAAGGCGTCGGGCCGGGCCGTCCACGGCTCCTCGGCCATGCTGCTGGCCAAGCTCGCCGCCGCCCGCCGGGCGGGCCTGGACGTGCGCGCCGACGTCTATCCGTACCGGGCCTTCGGCACCGGCCTGGTCGCCGTGCTGCCCCCGCGCGCCTGCGAGGGCGGCGAGGACGCGCTGCGGGCCCGGCTCGCCGACCCGGCCGAGCGGGCCGCGCTCCGCGCGCTGGCGCAGGACCCGGCAACCGCCATCGGAGTCGGCCTCTGGCGCGAGCTGCACCCGGCCGACGTGCAGATTCTCACCCACACCGACCCCGACGTCGCCGGCAGGCGGCTGGCCGACCTGCCCGGCGATCCGTGGGACGCCCTGTGCGACCTGCTGCGCGCCGACCCGCACGCGGCCGGGGTCTTCCACACCATGCACGACGACGACGTGACCGCGATCATGGCGGACCCGCTGGTCTCCATCGGCTCCGACAGCGGCCCTCCGGTCGGCCCCAACCACCCCCGCACGTTCGGCACGTTCCCCACCTTCCTCGGGACGTACGTCCGGGAGCGGAAGGTCGTGCCGATGGCCGAGGCGATCCGCAAGGTCAGCTCGGCCGTGGCGGCCCAGTTCGGGCTCGCCGACCGCGGCTGGCTCGGCCCCGGCGCCGTCGCCGACGTCTGCGTCTTCGACCCGGCCGCCATCGGCCACCCCGGCACGTACGAGACACCCGACACGCGCCCCACCGGCGTACGGCACGTCTTCCTCGCCGGGCACCAGGTGATCGCCGACGGCGAGTTCACCGGGGGCAGGCACGGCACGGTGCTGCGGCGGGGCGCCCCGTGACCGCACGCGGGCGGGTCACCCTCGGGGTGCTGCTGGACAGCCTGGGCGCCGAGGTGGTGCGGGCGCTCGCCCTGCCGCGCGGGCGGGAGCTGCTGGTCGGGACGCCGGTCATCTACGACCCCGAGGAGCCGATGACCGGCCTCGACGGCGCGGTGCTGCTGGTGGCCGGGCGGCCGTCCGCCGAGGTGCTGGCCCGCGCCGGCGAGGCGGGGGTCGCGGTCGTGATCGTCAAGCCGGGCACCTGCGACCCCGAGCCGCTGGCCGAGGCGGCCCGCGCCGCCGGAACGGCGCTGCTGGCCGCCGCCCCCGACCTGTCCTGGGGGCAGCTCTACACGCTCATCGACGCGCTGCTCGCGGTGGTGGCCCCCGCCGAGAACCTGGGCGACGCCTGGGCGGCCGATCTGTTCGCGCTGGCCAACCAGGTGGCGATCCGGGTGGGCGGCGCCGTGGCGATCGAGGACCTCGCCATGCGGGTCCTCGCGTACTCCACGGTCGAGGACCAGCCGATCGACGACCTGCGCAGGGAGGGCATCCTCGGCCGCAGGGTGCCCGCGCACCCGACCAACACCGAGGAGTACGCCGCGGTGCTGCGCGCCGAGGACGCGGTGTGGAGCTACGAGCCGCGCGAGTTCTATCCCCGGCTGGCCATCGCGATCCGCGCGCACGGCGAGGCGCTCGGCACGATCTGGGCGGTCCAGGCGGAGAAGCCGCTCACGCCCGACGCCGCGGACGTGCTCGCGGAGGCGGCCCGCGCCGCCGCGCCCCACCTGGCCAGGATCAACCTGGCCGCCGACGAGGCGCGCCGTCGCCGCGACGAGTGCCTGGACCGGCTGCTGCGCGGCATCGGCCCGGTCAGGGAACTGGCCACGTCCTTCGGCCTGCTCCCCGACGAGCCGGTGACCGTGGTGACGGTCGGCCCGCACGCCCGCCCGGCCGACGCCTTCGCCGCGACCCACACCGGCGACCTGCTGCGCACCGCGTACGCCGCGTACCGGATGCGGGCGGCGGCCGGAGCGGTCGACGGCCGCGCCTACGCGATCGTCGCCACGGACTCGGCGGCCCCGCTGCTGCGCCGGATCACCGCCGACACCCTGGCCAGGGTCGCCGACCGGCTCGGCGGGCGCTGGCGCGCGGGTATCGGCCGGACCGTTCCCTCGGTCGCCTCGGCCCCCACGAGCGCCCGCCAGGCCGAGGAGGCGCTGCGCGCGCTGTGCGGGCCCTTCGCCGACGCCGAGGTCGGCCACCACGAGGAGCTGTCGGCCGCGCTGCTCCTGATGGACGTCGACACCTCCATGCGGGCCCGGCCCTCGCTGTACGGCGAGCCGCTGCGGCCGGTCGCCGAGCACGACGGCCGGCACGGCACCGACTACGTGCGCAGCCTGCGGGTATGGCTGGCCGCGCACTACGACGTGCCCAAGGCCGCGGAACTGCTCTCCCTGCACCCGAACACGCTGCGCTACCGGCTGCGCCGGATCGGCGAGCTGATCGACCTGGACGATCCGGACATCCGCCTGGTCCTGGCACTCCAGCTACGGCTGAGCGGCGCCACAAATCCGGCCGGGTGAAATTCGGCGTCCGCGCCAACGCGGCGTGCGCTCCCCCGGCGGGATGCTGTGGAGCATGGTCGAACTCCTCGCCCCGGCCCCGGCCGGGGTACGCCTCCTGTCCCTGCACCCCACCTCCGACCTCCAGCGGGCCGACCGGCTGCTGCGCCGGACCTGGGGCACCCGGCCCGGCGACGACGCGCCCCTCGCCCTGGACATGATGTGCGCCCTGGCCCACACCGGCGGCTACGTCGGCGGCGCCTTCCTCGACGACGAGCTGGTGGGGGTCGCCGCCGGGTTCCTCGCCGCCGGCGGCACCCTGCACTCCCACATCGCCGGAGTGGCCCGGGAGGCGCAGGGGCGAGGCGTCGGCCTGGCGCTCAAGCGACACCAGCGCGCCTGGGCGGCCGAACGCGGCCTGACCGCCATCACCTGGACCTTCGACCCGCTGGTCCGCCGCAACGCCTACTTCAACCTGACCCGGCTCGGGGCGGCCGCCGTCGAGTACCTGCCCGACTTCTACGGCCCGCTGAGCGACGGCATCAACGACGGCGACGTCTCCGACCGGCTCCTCGTCACCTGGCCCGTCCCCGCGTCCGGCATCGCGTCCGGTATCGCGTCCGCCGCGGCGCCTCCCGTCACCGCGCCCGCCGCCGTGGCGATCCTCGACGAGGCCGGGGCCGTACGCGCCGGCGGGGGCGCGCCGTCGCTGCGCTGCGCCACCCCGCCGGACGTCGAGCGGCTACGCGCGGACGACCCCGGCGCGGCCAGGCGCTGGCGGACCGCCCTCGGCGACGCGCTGGGCGGCGCGCTCGCCGACGGCTACCGGATCGCCGGGTTCACCCGCTCCGGGTGGTACCTGCTCACCCGGGGAGCCGCCGCGTGAAGCTCGAAGGCGTCGAACTGCGCCGCGTCGCGCTCCCGCTCGTCACCCCGTTCCGCACCTCCCTCGGCACCCAGACCGTGCGCGACGCCCTGCTCGTACGCGTGGCGACCGACGAAGGCGAGGGGTGGGCGGAGTGCGCCGCCGAGGACGAGCCCACCTACTCCCCCGAGTACCTGGAGGGGGCGGCCGACGTGATCCGCCGCTTCCTCGTCCCCGCACTCTTCCCGATCGACCTGGACCCGGCCGCCGTCGCGCCCGCCCTGCGCCATCTGCGCGGCCACCCCATGGCCAAGTCGGCGGTCGAGGCCGCCGTGCTCGACGCCTGGCTGCGCGCCCGGGGCATGTCCCTCGCCGCCTACCTGGGCGCGGTACGGCGCAGCCTCCCGGTCGGCGTCTCGGTCGGCATCACGGACACCATCGACGAACTGCTCGACACCGTGGACCGCCACCTCGCGGCCGGGTACGCCCGGGTGAAGCTGAAGATCGAGCCCGGCTGGGACCTGGAACCCGTCGCCCGGGTCCGGGAGACCTTCGGCGCGGACGTGATGCTCACCGTCGACGCCAACACCGCCTACCGTCCCGCCGACGCCCGCCACCTCGCCGAGCTGGACGCGTACGGACTGGCCATGATCGAGCAGCCCTTCGCCCCCGACGACCTGCACGCGCACGCCCGGCTCGCGGCCATGATCGGCACCCCGATCTGCCTCGACGAGAGCATCACCTCGGCCCGCGACGCCGTCACCGCGATCCGACAGGGCGCGTGCTCCATCATCAACATCAAGCCGGGCCGGGTCGGAGGCTATTTGGAGGCGCGCCGCATCCACGACGTCGCCACCGCCCACGGCCTGCCCGTGTGGTGCGGCGGGATGCTGGAGACCGGGCTCGGCCGGGCCGCCAACCTGGCGCTCGCCGCGCTGCCCGGGTTCACCCTGCCGGGCGACATCTCCGCCACCGCGCGGTACTACCAGCGGGACATCACCGCGCCGTTCACTCTGGTGGACGGCGAGCTGCCGGTGCCGGCCGGGCCCGGCATCGGCATCACGCCCGAGCCGTCCGACATGGAGGCGCTCACCACGGCGACGGAGTGGATCCCCGCTCCCTGAGCACCCGGCGGCCGCCCGCCCCTCGCGCCGGGGGCGGGCGGCCGTTCGCACTCGTGAGACTTCGAGAGTTCAAGGCGTGGGCGTGATGCGCAGCTCATCGGTGACACGTCCCAGCGCGGTCCGCACGGCCCGGTCCCGGCTGAGACGCCCGATGAGCACGTGGACCGCCAAGCCGTCCAGCAGCGCGTTGAACCACGGCAGGAACTCCTCGACGGCGACCGCGCGAAAGGCCCCGCTCGCCACGCCGTCATCGATGATCGCGGTGAGATCCCGCATCCAGCCGCTGTCGATCTCGTCCGCCGTACGGCTCATCTCCTCATTGGTCACCGAGCGCAGCCAGGCCTCCAGCCAGAGCTTCCAGGAGACGTCGTGACTGTCCTCGGGCAGATAGAGCCGGACGTAGCGATCCAGCCGCTCCTCCGGATCGGTGACCCCGTCCAGCTCGCGCGCCCGCCGCTCGGCCAGCACGCGCTCGCTCCAGCGGAAGGTCTCGGCGAGGATCCGGTCCCTCGACCGGAAGTAATACAGAACCCGCGCCGGGCTCATCCCGGCGCGGTCGGCGATCTGCTGGACCTGGATCTCGGCCACCGGCCGCTCCGCGATCTCGGCCAGCGCGGCCTCCAACACCGTGCGGCGCGCCTGACGGCCACGCTCCTGCGTCCTGGTCCGGTCAGTCATCCGCCCATCGCATTCCAAAGGAAAACCTCGTGAGAATATCCTCCACCGCCGCGCCGTGCTGACCGTCGGCGCGCTCGCCGCGGCCGCGGAACCGACATCCCGACCTCCGGCGTCGGGACCCGCCCGCATACGTGAATGAGTGCTCAAACCGAGGAGATTTCCCGTCCGGCACGGCTCAGACGAGAGACACCCTCCCCGTGATCAGCCCTCGTGATCGGCGCGAAGCAGCTCAAGGAACGCCGTGGCCGCCGGGGTCGGCCGACTGTCCCAGATCAGGTGCTCCACCCGCGTCGGGGCATCGCGAAGGCGGATCATGCGCAGGTCGGAGAAGCGCGGCGCGTACGCGGCCGGCAGCATGCCCACTCCGAGGCCTTGCCGTACCAGATCGACCATGAACTCGGCGGACGACACCTCGAAGGGCACCTCACGTTGGACGCCTGCGGCCGCGAAGGCCTCGTCCGACTGTGCTCGCCCGGCCGCGCCGACGCGGAAGTCGATGAACGGTTCGTCCGCCAGGCTCCGCAGGTCTACCTCGTTCTCCGTCAGGTGGTGATCCTGCGTGACCACGGCGACCAGTTCGCCTCCGCCGAGCCGGCGGCTCTGGACACCCTTCGGTTCCGCGCGAGGCGGCAGGCCGAGGAACGCGACGTCGACGTCGCCTCGCCGGACCCGCTCGATCAGGTCTTCGCTACCCGCCGATGCGAGCGTGATCTGCACCCGCGGATAGCGTCGGCGGTAGTCCCTCAGGGCCACCGGCAGGTTGACGGCCGTGACCGTGGGGATGGCGCCGACGGCGAGCCGCCCGCGGACCTCCCCGCTGGCGGCCGCGACTTCGGCCCGCGCGCGGTCCGCGGCCTCCAGGCACTCGCGGGCCGCGGGCAGGAACGCCTCTCCGGCCGGCGTCAGCCGTACGCGCCGGCTGGTGCGCTCGAACAGCCGGGCGCCCAGCTCCCGTTCCAGGCCGGCGATCTGATGGCTGAGCGCCGACTGCACGACCCGGCAGCGTTCGGCGGCCCGGGTGAAGTTGTTGGTCTCCGCGACCGCGATGACATACCTCAGTTGCTGCAGCTCCATCGAACCATCGTGCATCACGATCGATCACGATGAAAAGTATGTGTTGGACTCATTGATCGATGCTCGCGCATCCTTGATCCATGACGGAAACCCCGCAGCTCGCGGCCATCACCGCGGGCTAGCCGTTCAGCCGCACATCCATGACATGAACGATCAGAAGGAAGAGAATGACCACCCACGATAGACACCCTCACTCGACCTTGCGGTCATGGCTTGGGGTTTCTGCGATCACCGCCAGTCTGTTCGTCTTTCTCACCACGGAATTGATGCCCGTCGGCCTGCTTACTCCGATCAGCACAAGCCTGAGCATTTCCGTAGGCATCGCCGGGCTGATGGTCACGCTGTACGGCGTGTCAGCCGGGCTGGGCGTGCCGTTCATCGTGGCCTGGACCAGGCGCGTCAACCGGCGCGTTCTGCTGACCACCCTCCTGGCGATTTTGACCCTGGGCAACCTGATCACCGCCATCTCGCCGAACTATCCGCTGGTATTGGCGACGCGGCTCATCATGGGATTCGCCAACGGCGTGTTCTGGGCCATCGGCGTGAGCATGGCGATGCGCCTCGTTCCGGAACGCCACGCGAGCCGGGCGGCCGCGGTCGCGATGTCCGGCATCTCCATCGCCGCGGTCGTGGGCATGCCGCTGGGAACAGCTCTGGAGAGCCTCACCGACTGGCGGACCACGCTTCTCATCTGGGCCGGCCTCGGCGCGCTGGTGCTCCTCGCCGTCGTCGCCACCATTCCCTCGCTGCCGTCGACGAACGCGGTCTCGGCGCGCGAAGTCTTCGGGCTCCCGCTGAAGAACGTGCCGCTGCGTCTGGTGCTGTTCACCGTCGTCCTCTTCGTCCTCGGCCATTTCGGCGCGTACACGTTCGTGCGCCCCTTCCTGGAGCACAGCGCATCCGCCACGCCCCTCTTCATCACCGTGCTTCTGGTGCTTTACGGCGCAGGCGGCGCGGCCGGGAACTTCATCGCCGGATACACGGTGAACAAGAGTTTGCGGGGCAGCTTCATCGCCGGCCTCGCGGGACTCGTGGTGTCCTTGCTGTTGCTGCTCACGGTCGGTCACGGGCCGGCCGGTTCGATCATCTCGCTGACCCTCTGGGGAGTTTCCTTCGGCGTCGTGCAGCTGTGCCAGCTCAACATGACGCAGGCCGCCGCGCCCGACACCTTCGAAGCCGCGATGTCCCTCAACACCATGGCTTACAACACGTCCATCGCGCTCGGCGCCCTCTTCGGTGGACTGTTCGCCGACCATCTGGGCGTCGCAAGTGTCGTCTGGTTCGGCCTGGCACTGACCGCGGCCGCGCTGCTCCTCACGCTCGGCACCCGCCGGAAGACCGCACGCACCGTCCCCGACGACGCGTTGGCACCCGCCGGTAAGTAGGCCAGTCCTCCAACCCTGACGAAGGAGATTGTCAGTGCGCGTGAAAGCCTTTGATCATCTGGTGCTCAACGTGCGGGATGTTGAGCGGGCGCTGGAGTTCTACGCGGGAACCCTCGGACTTGAGGAGGAGCGGGTCGCTGAATGGCGGGCGGGCAAGGCGCCCTTCCCGTCGGTGCGGGTCAACGAGTCCACCATCATCGACCTGGTCCACCGCCCGCGCGGCGAGTCCAACGTGGACCACATCTGCCTCGTCGTGGATCCTGTGGACTGGCAGCAGGTGATCGATTCCGGCGTCTTCGCCGTGCTGGAGGGGCCGGTCAGCCGGTTCGGCGCACGTGGCGTCGCGCAGTCGGTGTACGTGCGGGACCCGGACGGCAACACCGTCGAGCTGCGCTGGTACCCCCAGGACGCCGAGCGGTGAGTCGTGCCGGGGCCGGTCGGCCACGCGATCCCGCGATCGGCGCGCACCTCCGCTCTCCCCTGATCTCGGCGCGCCGGTCCGCGCCGGAGGGCGTCACTCCTGGCCATGGCTCCCGAGGGTGGGCGACCGCATATTCCAGTTGCTCAACATGTGGCTTGGCCCACTATCCTTGGACCCCAAGGCTTAAACTAGAGATACTAGACAAAGCCAAAGGATTCTAGGAGAAGGGTGGTGTGCGCCATGGCCCGGGCCGGATTGACGGCGGATCGGGTGACACTCACCGGCGCCGAACTGGCGGACGATGTCGGGCTCGACCACGTGACCATGTCCGCGGTGGCGCGACGACTCGGGGTGAAAGACGCCAGCCTTTACGCGCACGTCCGCAACCTCGAGGACCTGCGCGGACGGATCGCACTGCTGGCGGCGGACGAGAAGACTATCCGCATCGCGGAGGCCATCGCCGGACGGGCCGGGAAGGACGCGCTGGTCGCGTACGCGAACGCCTACCGGCAGTACGCCCACGACCACCCGGGCCGGTACACGGCGACGCAGATCCCGATACAGATCGATCCCGAGCTCCTGGCCCGGGCGCCCGGGCCGCGGCGCGCGGTCGAGCTGACCTACAGCATGTTGCGCGCCTACGCACTGGACGAGCCTGACCTGACCGACGCGGTCCGGTTGCTGCGCAGCACGCTCCACGGCTTCATCAGCCTCGAGGCCGCAGGAGGGTTCGCGCACGCGCGCCCAGTGGAGGACACCTGGGCCCGCTGCCTCGACGGCCTGCACACCCTCCTGGAGCACTGGCCCGCACACGACGACGACAAAGGAGAGCCGGCGTGACCAGCCCGACCATCGACCACCTGCGCGTGGACGGCGCCACCCTGCACTACGAGGTGCGCGGCCGGGGCCCGCTCCTGCTGCTGATCCCCGGCGGCACGGGCGGTGCGGCCTCCTATGACGGCGTCGCCGACGACCTGGCCGCCGATTACACGGTCGCGTCCTACGATCCACGCGGCCTGTCCCGCAGCCCGCTCGACGACCCGGAGGCCCGGCAGCGGGTCGCGCAGCACGCCGACGACGCGTTCCGGTTGCTGGAGCTGCTGTCTCCGGACGCGCCCGCCCACGTGGCCGGCTGCAGTTCGGGGGCGATCGTCGCGCTGCACCTGCTCGCCACCCATCCCGGGCGGGTCGAACGCGTCGTCGCGCACGAGCCGCCGATGGTGGAGGTGCTGCCCGACGCCGCCGTGCACCACGCGATGCTCGCCCGTGTCCAGGACGCGTTCCACCGGGACGGGCTGATGCCCGCGGTCGCCGAGTTCGCGGCGGGCCTCCGACGGCCCGGCGCCCCACCCGTCGACGTCCGGGCGGCCACCGAGCTACCGCCCCAGGCGGCGGCGCGAGCGGAGCGGACGATGGCCGCCATGCCCTACTTCATCGGGCGTATCGTGCCGAGCTTCATGGCCTACGCCCCGGACGTGGATCGGCTGAAGGCCCTGTCGGACCGGCTCGTGCTCGCGGGCGGAGCGGACTCTGGCGGTGAACTCCCCTATCGTTCCGCCGCCTTCCTGGCCGAGCTGCTCGGCACGGAGCTCATCCACTTCCCCGGCGGGCACACGGGCCTCAGCACGCACCCCGCCGAGTTCGGCGAGCTGCTCCGCAAGGTGCTGAGCGCCTAGTTGTACTGACGCCGAGCGTGTCCTGGACGTCGTCATGCGGGCGGCTGGACCCGCACACGAAATACGAGACACCGATCGGCCCTTCGTACGAAGGACAGCGGGGATACGCGACGACGACGCGACGCGGTCGGCCCGGCGACCAGGGACGTCACGCCATCTTTCCCCAGGGCCCACGGCAACTACGTAAGCGCCCAACTGCACGGTAAGCCGGGAAACGCCACCGGCACGGGGTTAACGAGGACCGCCGACGCCGGCCTGCTGGCGGCGTTCATCCCGCTGGCCTTCACCATCGGCACCGACTTCAAGCCTGCTCCTCGTAGGCCGGTCCTTCGGGAGTGGGCCCGCTGCTCGGCCCTGATCGTCAGCGGCTCTCAGCCGCCAGGCGCAGGCCCAGGGCGACGAGGACCGTGCCACTGACGGCGTCCAGCCGACGCCGGATCATCGGGCGGCGGAACCACGCGCCGGCCCGCCCGACCGCGGCCGCCAGCGTCAGATACAGGACGGTTTCGACGGCCACCTGGAGCACGGCGAACAGCGCGGTCGTGGCGAACAGCGGCCGGTCGGCCGGCACGAACTGCGGATAGAACGCGATCATGAAGGCGGCGATCTTCGGGTTTGCCAGCATCACCACCGATCCCTCGCCGAACGCCCTCCACCATGACGGTGGCGAGCCGGGCTCCTGCTCGCCGGCCGCCACCTTCTCGGCCGCCTTGCCGGTGTCGCGGCTGCGCCAGGCCGAGCGCCAGGCCTTGATCCCGAGGTACAGCAGGAAGCCCGCGCCGACCACCCGCAGGATCAGGAAGGCCACCTCTGAGGCCGCCACCAGGGTGGTGAGCCCGGCGGCGGCGAGCAACGCCCACAGGTACAGGCCCGCCTCCAGGCCCAGCACCGTGGGCACCGCGCCGGAGAAACCGTGCAGGGCCGCACGGCGCAGGATCAGCGCCATCGCCGGGCCCGGCGATGCCGAGATCAGCACCACGGCAAGGGCGAAGGCGGGCAGAGAGGAGATGAGATCCATGAGGCGAATCATGGTGGTGCGTGTTCTGCCCGTTCAACGCCTTTTGCGTTGACGCTCGCCATTGCGGACTGGTCGATGGATCACGCCCGGCGAATCCTCGTGGCCCGCCGCGACTTCGACGACCGCGCCGCGGCAGAGCCGGTCCCCATCCGCTGACGCCCCACAGGTCCGGGCCGATGACACGGAACATGTGGAAACGCCGCACTCTGGTGTACTCCGGAGAGGACAGTCGTGTTGCTCACGGTCTTTCGCAAGACCAGACAGCATGATCAGAGGCAGATCGACCGGGCGGTACGGGCGCAGAAGGTCTGCGAACGTGATCATCGAGGCCCAGTGGCTGTGACGTTCGAAAGGCACGTGTGATGGCCGGCTACCACACCCGTAGGACGCGTTCGGAGTTCGAGGCCGAGGATCCGGAGCGGATCGCCATTCGTGAGGCACTGGCCTTCGGAAAGGCTCTGTACGACCGGCGGATGGCATTGGGGCTGATCGATGTGGTTCGAAGCCCGCGCGGCATGAGCTGTGACGCGCGGGTCACGCCCCGGTGAGGCGTAGGCGCAGCGCCTCGGTGTCGGGGACGAACCAGACGTGCGTGCCGCGGTTGCTCTCGCGGACGAAGTCGCGCAGCGCCGTACTGGCCTCGGTGTACGGGGAGACGTCGCCGACGACGGCCACTCCGAGACGGTAGTTGACGAACTTCTGGAGGAAGTCGCCGGCGACGCGGGTGCGCAGCCGGAAGAAGTCGTCGTGCAGCCGCTCGACCGGCACCGCCACCCAGGCCGCGCCCAGGTACATGGCCTCGCCGATGACGTCGGTCGCGTCGCGCTCCTCACGCATCGAATCGCCGTCCGCCACGCACACCAGGACGGCGGTGCCGCCGAAGTCCCGCAGAGTGTCAGCCACTGGATGCCGCTCCTTCCCGCGCGAGCAGGAACTCCAGGATCGGCCGCGTCTGGTCCGTGATCAGGTGGCCGACCTCGGGGAGGAAGGAGATCCTCACGTGCGGCACGGCCTGCTGGAGGCGGCGGCGGGATTCGTGAGAGTCCACCAGCGTGTCCCGGCCGCCGAGGGCGACCAGCATCGGCATGGTCAGGCCGCGCAGGGCGTCGTCGCCGAAGACCGGCAGCTTCTCCATCCGCGGCCGGAAGTTCCGATGGACGAGCATCACGTACTCGCTGCGCTCCCGGTCCTCCGGCGTCGCCCCGGTTGACGCGGCTCCCATGGCTCGGTTCATTGTCAGCCGCCTGCCCCACCGGCCGAACGGCAGCAGCAGCACCGACCCCAGCAGCAGACCGTACTTCTGCCGGCCGACCCCGGCCGGGCACTGGAGCGCCAGCCGCTCGACCCGCTCCGGACGGCGGATGGCGTAGTCGAGGGCCAGCCAGCCGCCGAGCGAGGTCCCGGCGAACGCCGCGCTCCGGATGCCCAGCGCCTCCAGCACGTCGTCCAGCCACAGCGCGTGGGCGTCGGAGTCCAGGGGCGCGCGCGAGGGCGAGCTCAGGCCCGGCTCGCCGATCATGTCGACGGCGAGAACGCGGAAGTGCTGCGCCCACACCGGCACGTCGGGCATCCACATCGCGGCGTTCGCGCCGGAGCCGTGCAACAGAACCAGCGGCGGCGCGTCCTCGGGACCGCTCGCCATGACGAACGTCTCCCCTTGGCGGGTCGGCACGCGCAGCCGGTCGGCGGGCACCGGCCATCGGTCCAGGTAGGCGAGGTAGCGCTCCCGCAGAATGCGCTCGCCCTCGGTGGATTTGTAGATATCGCTCATTTCGATGGTCCGATCAACGCTTCGATGATTTTGAGCAGCTCAGCGGCGTCCTCCAGGCCGCCGAGGATGACGACCTTCAGCGCGGCTCTCTGTTCGTCGTAGACGGTCTGGACGTGCAGGCGAACGTCCGTGCGCGGGCTGTTGACGGTGGCGATGAGGGCGTTGGCCAGGCGGGACGCGGCGTCGCGGTCGATCCCGTCGATCTGCACGATGCCGGACACCTCGGCCCTCGGCTCCGCCGGGGACGGGGACGAAGACGGGGACGGCGCCGAGCCGCCGGTGAACGCTTCCAGATCCTCGCGCGTGATCCGGTACTGCTTGCCGATGCGGGTCGCCTTCAACCGGCCGTCCCGCACGTAGCCGCGCACGGTCCTGACGTGGAGATCAAGCAGCTCCGCCACCTGGTCGACCGAGTAGTACTGCTGCGCCACCGCATCCCCCTCCGAGGCCCACCTTATGACGTTTTATACCCTATCACTCCCTAAACGCCCAATATTGCGCAGGCTAGATGACGATAGGGAAGGTTGAGGTTAGCGGGTCCGTCGGCGTGTCCCTGAACGGCGCCCTGTCGGCGCCCCGCCTGGATGACACCATCGCCCCCGGCCTGGCCGGGGGGCCGGCGTACGTGGCGATGTGCGGCGTCGCGGGCGGGCTCGACGGCGGAGTGCCGACACCCCACCTCTCGATCATCAGTGTGTGACGGTTCCGAGCTACCGATTCAAGGTTGTTCGCAAGGGTCGCCCAGGGTCGGCCGTGCATCGTTGCGGTCGTCGTCGGATCCACCCCCGGACCGAGGTGGCCGACTGTTGCCAACGAAGGAGATCCCATGAAGCGCACGTTCGTACGCCTGACGGCTGCCTTGCTGTTCGCCGTGTCCGCCACGGCCGGTGGCGTGGCCGTCGCATCGTCCGCGTCGGCCGATGTACCCCTCTGCTGCTGATGAACATGCGGTGAAGAGAAGTGCCTTTGAACGGAAGGCGCAGGGCTCGCCCGAGGTCCTGTCAGCGTCCATCAAAGGCACTTCTCACGTTCAGGAACGCGGGCCGGCGACCGTGGTGGTGCCGGGAGCTCTACCTCCGCCGAGCTTCGAGCCCATCCAGAATCAGGTCCAGGCCATAGCCGAACTCGCTCGTGTGGTCATAGCCCGGCCGCAGGGCGTGGTCGACGATCATCTCCTTGAGGTACGGCAACTCCTCCGCCGGCAGGTGCTCAAGGATGCCGCCGGCCACTTCCTCGACGTCGTCCGGCGTCATCACCGGCAGGTTCGCCTCCTGGAGGACGAACCCGCCGACGTAGCTGTCGATGAGCGAGACGGCATGCGCGGCCATCGGCAGCGTGAACCCCGCCTTCCGCAGGACGCCGAGGACGGCGTCGTGGTGGCGTAGCGTCGCCGGTCCCGGGTCGCGACGAGAATCCATCAGGCCGAGAGCCCAGCTGTGCTGAGACAGGACAGCACGTGCCGAGGAAGCGCGCGCACGGATCGCGTCGCGCCAGTCGTCGAACTCGGCGCTGGGCAGCTCGATCGCCGCGAACACCATGTCGACCACGCCGTCGAGGATCGCGTCCTTGTTCGGTACGTGGTGGTAGAGCGACATCGCCTCCACGCCCAGCTCCTGCGCCACCCGTCGCATCGTGATCGCCTCGACACCGCCGCGATCCGCGACCCGGATCGCGGCTTCCAGCACGAGACCTCTGCTGAGCGGTTGTGGTGGTGGTGACACGACGGCTCCGGGGCATGGGCGGTTGACAACCTTACAAGCGTAAGCCAGCCTTACATGCGTAAGCCGCCTTACAGATGTAAGTCCTCCGGGGCCGGTATCAGCCGGCGGCTCGGTGAATGCCTGACCTGCGACGCGCCCCGCCGGGGTGGGACAAGGAGATCCCGATGCCGATGCCGAAGTGGTGGGGGCACGTGAACAAGAGGGTGTTCAACCCTCGTGCGATCGCGGGCGGGAAGTGGCCGGTGCTGATTCACGTCGGCCGCGCCTCCGGCGCGACGTACCGCACGCCACTCGACGCACATCCTGTCGACGGCGGCTACCTGTTCGTTCTGGTGTATGGATCGCGCTCGGACTGGGTGCAGAACGTCCTGGCGGCCGACGGTGCGCGGCTCCGGGTCGACGGCAGGGAGGTGGAACTCACCACCCCACGCCTCGTCGGGGAAGCCGAGGCGTTCCAGGCCCTCCCCGATGAGGTGGCGCGCCCGCCGAGGCTGTTCCGCATCACCGAGTTCCTCCGCATGGACCTCGTCACACACTGACGATCGACGCCTACTGGGTGGGGTGTCCGCGCATCTTGGCCGGATCAGCCACTTCGCAAGAAGGGAACCTGCGGTCCTCGCGAAGCCCGCTTCACCGGGGGTGCCACCGGAATACGGCAGAAGCGGGTCGCGGGTGTGATCGCTGGTCGTTAGGATCTCGGTGTCCGTGCCGTTGGTGACGGTTTCCGGGGGTTCGGGTGGCGTCGATCGATCGGACCCTGCCGCTGAACATCGAGGACCTGGACTTCGCTGGCCGCCGCGCGCTGGTGAAGGCCAAAGGCGCGCAGTCCAAGGCCCGCCGCCGCGGCCAGGCCCGCGAGGCCTGCTCGCACCCGGCCACACACGCCGAGGCGGCGGCACGTGACCGAGTCGGCCGACCCGTCGATCCTGATCATCCTGACCGACCCGAAACCACCGAGCCCTGGAGTTGACATGGCTGACATGATCGTGCCCGGCCCCGCCACGCGGGACATTCTCGCGATCTTCGAACGCGCGCGATCCCGGCTGTTCGAGCGCCTTGAGGACCTGACCGACGCCGAGTACCACTGGGAGCCGGTCAGCGACTGCATCGGCGTCCGCCCCGGCGACGACGGCCTCTTCCGCGTCGCCACGCTCTTTCCGGAATCGAGTCCGGAGGCGCCGGACCCCGTCACGACGATCGCCTGGCGCATCTGGCACATCGGCAACCTCTGCCTGCGCGGCTACGTGATCTACCTCTTCGACGACGTTCCCGACTACGGCGACCGCGATGTGTGGCCGGGCACCGCCAAAGAGGGCATCCAGGCGCTCGCCGAGGACTGGGAGCACTTCATCTCCCGGATCGCAGCCCTCGGCGACAAGCGCCTGTTGGCGCCGATAGGCATGGGCCCCGGCGGTTGGGCCGATGAGACCTATCTGAAGCTCGCGCTGCACGCTCTGGTCGAGGTCGCGCATCACGGCGGCGAGATCGGCCTGCTGCGCGACCTGTACCTGCGCGAAGGCGTCTGACGTCACGCAGGGGCCTCATACCGCCGGGCAGATCGGGCAGCCGGAAGGAGTAGCGGCCCAGCACATTGACGTGGTGGCGCACGAACGGCTGGGTGCGCCGGGTGTGAAGCTCTTACATACACGGCCTGTGATCCGGGGCGGGTATCACGATCGCCTCGGAACACAGCGCCACGAGATCCTTGGGTGGCCCGAAGCACAGGCCGATCCGAGGTCGGGTACTCAGCGCCTGGTCTCGTACCTGGTCAGGAGTACGCCGTCGGGGAACGTCCGGGTCTCCATCAGGGTCAGGTTCACCCAGTTGTCCAGGGCCGTAAAGAACGGCGTGCCGCTGCCCAGCAAGACCGGTGCGGTGACCAGCACGTACTCGTTGATCAGCCCGGCCCGTGCGGCCGCTGCGGCAAGTGTGGCGCCGCCGATGTCCATGGGGCCACCGTCCTCGGCCTTGAGCCGGGTGATCTCGGTGACCGCGTCGCCGGTGACCAGGCGGGTGTTCCAGTCGACCGTGCTGGTCGTCGAGGAGAACACCACCTTCGGCATGTCTCGCCAGCGGCGGGCGTACTCGATCTCCGCCGGTGTTGCGCCAGGCTGCTGGTCGGCGGTCGGCCAGTGGGAGCTCATCGTCTCCCACAGTTTGCGCCCGTACAGCGCCAGGCCCGTCGCGCCCACCCGGTCGGACCACCACTGGAACAGCTCGTCGCTCGGTACGCTCCAGCCGAGGTCGTCTCCGGGCGCGGCGACGTAGCCGTCCAGGCTCAGGTTCATGCCGAAGGTCAGTTTCCGCATGGCGTCAGTCTCCTGTGAGTCGGTACTCGGCGTACAGACCAACACGGCGCGGAAAAATCATCGGTCAGGCCATACCGAGGGCCGGTTCACCACCACGCCAGTCCGCCGCGAGAACACCAGCCGGTGCCTGCCTGACGGTGAACACCCGGAACCCGGCTCGGGCCGCCAGACGGCAGAACAGCTCGTGGGCGTGGAGCGCGACGCTGATGGGCCGTCCGATGCTGGGGCCGGATAAGATCGACTTATGGTACCTGGCACCTTGTTTCGCTGACACCGGTCGGTGAGCTGACGCAGCAGCGCTGGAGCGCGATGACTCCGGCGCCGGCTCGGCGTGCGCCGAGCCGGATTCCGGGGGCATCCCGGTGCTTCGCCCTGCGTTTCTCACCACGTGGATGACCGGATCATCATCAGCAGAGAAACGAGTGCACACCATGACGTCCAGCGCCTCTTCAGCGCGCTTCACCCACACCCAGGCGGGGCAGACCGCCGTCCTGACCACCCTCGATCCCCGAGAGCCGCTTCTCGACGATCTCGAACCACTGGGTGGCGTGGTCGCCGACGCCCGGGTTGTGGGCATCGGCGAGGGAGCTCACTTCGTCCACGAGTTCAACCTCGCCCGCGCGCGGCTCATCCGCTACCTCCTTGAACGGCACGGCTTCACGCACGTGGCGCTCGAACTCGGCGCCGCCGACGCGGTCGCCGTCAATCCCTGGCTCGCCGGCGACGGCGAGGAGTCCGACCTCTCCCGGCTGAGCGGCCCGCTCACCCTCGGCGTGTTCGGCGAGCTGCTGCACTGGCTGCGCGACTACAACCGGGGCAGGCCGCGCCCCGTCCAGGTCATCGGAATCGATCTGCCGAACACCCTCACCCTGCGGCCGGACCTCGATCCGGTCGCCGAGTACCTGCGGCTGGTCGACCCGGACGCCGGCGACCTCGTCGCGGGCGTCCTGCGGACCGCGGACGAGATCACCGGAGGGTCGGCCGCCGTGTCGGCACCCCAGTGGGGACGCCTCGATCCGGCGGTACGGGACGCGCTCACCGCGGGCCTGGCCCGGCTGTCGCTGCGACTTCGCGCGCTGGAGCCGCTTTACGTCTCCCGTAGTGACCAGCAGCGCTACGACGTCGCCCGGCGGCAGCTGGACGCGGCCTGCCACGCCGACTACATGCTCCAGGCCATGAACAACCTGTTCTCCGGGGCGGGGCTGCCCGGGGACACCTCGGTCCGCGACCGCTTCATGGCGACGTGCGTGCACTGGCACCTGGCTCGCGCCGGCGTCGGCGCGCGGGTCGTGCTGGTGGCGCACAACAACCACATACAGAAGACCCCTGTCACCTTCGGCGGCCACCTCGCCGGTCTGCCCATGGGCCACTACCTGGCGCGGGAACTCGGCTCGCACTACCGCGCCGTGGCCATGACGCACACCGCCGGCGAGGTGCCGGAGATGAGCGTCCCGGCCGAGGGGTCGCCGGTCGGCTTCGCCGTCGAACCCGTCCGCCTGGACGCTCCGGAACCCGGCAGCGTGGAACGAGCGCTGATCGACGCCGGGCTCGGCGAGGTCGTCACCGTGACCGACCTGCGTCGGCCGGACCCGGTGACGGCGTCGCCGGGTCGGATCCGATCGCAGAGCGCCGTGATGGACACCCCGCTTCACCAGGCCTTCGACGCCGTCGTGTGCACGCCCACCGCGACGCTCGACGCCACCGTCGACTTCTGATCGACACGACCGGCCGCGGCGCGAGGCTCCTCGACGCCTCGTGGACCTCGCGCCGCGCCCGCCGGAACGTCCACCGCCGACGGCTGACATCCGCCGGATCCTGTAAGCGCTCACCCATTCATGAGGAGTTCTCAATGTCCCACCGTGCCGTGCCGGCTGTTCCCGCCGATCCGACCGTGCTCCATCCGATGCCCGGACAACCGCGTGTGGTGCTGCTGAAGCCGCTGATCACGTCGCCCCTGATCGAGGTCGGCGAGTTCTCCTACTACGACGACCCGGTTGAGCCGACCGCTTTCGAGACCAGCAACGTGCTGTACCACTACGGACCGGAAAAGCTGATCATCGGGAGGTTCTGCGCACTCGCCGAGGGCGTGCGGTTCATCATGAACGGCGCCAACCACCGTATGGACGGCCCCTCGACGTTCCCCTTCCCGATCATGGGCGGCTCCTGGGCGGAGCACATGGATCTGATCGCCGGCCTCCCCGGACGCGGCGACACCGTGGTCGGCAACGACGTGTGGCTCGGGTACCGGGCGATGGTGATGCCCGGCGTCCGCATCGGCAATGGGGCGATCATCGCCTCCGGTTCCGTCGTCGTCGACGACGTCCCCGACTACGGCATCGTCGGCGGCAACCCGGCCCGGCTCATCCGCCGCCGCCACAGCGACGAGGACGTCGCCCGGCTGCTGCGGCTGGCCTGGTGGGACTGGCCGCTTCCGCACATCACCGAACACCTCCGGACGATCATGTCCGGCAGCATCGACGACCTCGAGGCGGCGGCGCCCGGCCGCCGGTAGCGGCGGCCTCCCCGGCGAGACGGTGATTTTCATACACCCGGCCATGTTTGGCGAAAAATTACAATCTTGCCGAGATTTGCCGACGGCCCTGGCGTGAGAGGCCATCACGGCGATGTGATTACCCGGCCTGAACCCCCACAGGCAGCACGAGAAGGGGTCACATCACGTGAGATCTTCACTCCGGAGTGTCGCGATCACGGGCGCGGCGGTGGCGACGGTGTCGCTGTCCGTCGCGCCCGCCGCGTTGGGCGCCACATCAGCGCGCACTCCCGAGGCACAGGTGTCCTGCGCGGCGACGCTGTCCGCGCCCAGCAGAGAAGCGGCGTTCTCCGAGGCGTCCCGCGCCGCGGGCGTGCCGGAGTCCCTGCTGAAGGCGGTGGCGTACATGCTGTCGCGCTGGGACCAGCACCAGGGCGGGCCCAGCAGCGACGGCGGCTACGGCGTGTTCGACCTGAACACCCGGACGCCCGAGGCGTGGGACGGCGCCGGCAAGGGCCGCACGACCGAGGCGAAGAGCCAGGTCGCGGCGGCGGCCGAGCTGACCGGGCTGACGGCCGCCGCCCTGACCGGCGAGTCGAACGCCAACATCTGCGGCGGCGCGGCGTTGCTGGCGTCCTACCGCGCGTCCGGCGCCTCCGGCCGCGCGTCCACACAGCGGGCAGGCGACGACCTCGCCTCCTGGCAGGGCGCGGTCGCGCGCTTCGGCGCACGGAGCGACTTCGTCCGGCAGGTCTACCAGACCCTCCAGAAGGGCGAGAGCCGCGTCACCGACGACGGCCAGAAGGTGACGCTCGCCGCCGACCCCTCGGTCGCGCTCCCCCGCGCGCAGGCGGCCGTCGCCCCCGCCGTGGACTGCCCGGCCGGGCTCGACTGCGAGTGGCTGGAGGCGCCGTACGCCAAGGGCGCCCCCACGCTGCCGGACGGCACGACCGACTACGGCAACCACGACCTCGCCGACCGGACCGGGCCGGGAGGCCCGAAGCTCAAGTACATCGTCATCCACGACACCGAGGGGTATTACGGACCCTCGGTGCAGCTCGCCCAGGACCCCACGTACCTTGCGTGGAACTACACGATCCGCTCCTCCGACGGCCACATCGCCCAGCACCTCGACGCCAAGGACGTCGGCTGGCACGCCGGCAACTGGTACGTGAACATGCACTCGATCGGCATCGAGCACGAGGGCTTCGCCGGGACCGCGGGCTGGTTCACCGAGGCGATGTACCAGACCTCCTCCGCGCTGGTGAAGCACCTCGCCACGAAGTACGACATCCCGCTGGACCGCGCGCACATCATCGGCCACGACCAGGTGCCCGGGACCGTGTTCGGCAACACCAAGAGCGTCCACTGGGACCCGGGGCCGTACTGGGACTGGGACCACTACTTCGAGTTGCTCGGCGCCCCCGTCGGCGGCACCCGGGAGGCCACCGCGAACGTCGCGGCGGGAGACGTCGTGGAGGTGCGGGCCGGCTACCAGGACAACCCGCAATCTGTGACCGGCTGCGCGCAGGCGTCGCCGCACTCGCCGGACTGCGTCCCCGGGGCGGGCACGAACTTCGTCCCGCTCCGCCAGTCGCCCTCCGAGAGCGCGCCGCTCGCCAAGGACCCGGGGTGGAAGCCGGACGGCGCCGACGGCACGACCTACGCGAGCGACATCAGCGCGCGCGTCACCTCCGGCCACAAGCTCGTCGTCGCCGAGGTCCGCGGCGACTGGCTCGGCGTGTGGTGGGCGGGCTCGCTCGCCTGGCTGCACAACCCGGCCGGCAAGCCCGTGGTCGTCCGCACGCTCGCCAAGACGGTCACCGGGAAGTCGTCCGCGACCCAGCCCGCCTCGATCTACGGTCGGGCCTATCCCGAGGCCGCCGCCTACAACGGCACCGGCATCCCCGTCCAGGCGCTCTCGGCGCTGGAGTACAAGATCCCGGCCGGGCAGTCGTACGCCGTCAGCGACGAGGACGTGGTCACGGACTACTACCGGGCGACGACGTTCGACGGGTCGGCCGCGGGCGACCGCACCGACCTCAAGGGCCAGGACAGGTACTACCAGCTCTGGTACGCCCACCGGCAGGTGTTCGTCCGGGCAACGGAGGTGGACCTGAACGACGCGCGGACGCCCGCGGTGCTCAACACCGCGCCCCCGGCCGTGACCGGCGTCGCGAAGATCGGCTGGTCGCTGAAGGCGTCACCCGGCACCTGGTCGCCGGAGACGGAGACGGTCGCGTACCAGTGGCTGCGTGACGGCGTCCCGGTCAAGGACGCGACCGGGCAGACCTATCACCTCAAGGGAGACGACCGCGGCGCGCGCCTGTCCGTACGCGTGACGGTGTCGGCGGAGGGCTACGCGGACGGCACGGCGACATCGGAGCCGACCGCGCCGGTGACCGCCGCTCCCCCGGCATCCGCCGACGAGAGCTGACCGAGACATGCGGGGGTGACGGCCGGTCGGCCGTCACCCCCCACTCGGCCACCCGCTGAGCACCGTCATCACCGCCGCGTCGTCGGCGCGGGAAACGGCGAATGCCGCCTCCGGATGTCCGGAGGCGGCATTCGTGATCGTCAGATCAGTGCGCGAGAGCGTACCGCGTGGGGTTGCTGATCGTGGTGCAGTAGTACCCGGCGGGGGCCAGCTTGAGGTCGATCTGGCAGGCCCGCGCACCCGCGGTGGTGTACGGATAGGTCTTGATGACGGTCTGCGCCGACGCCACACCCGAACCTAGGACGATGCCGGCGGCGGCGGCCGCGGCGACGACGACTGACACTGCTCGGGAAGTACGCTTCAGGCCGATCTTCACGCGTAATCACTCCTCGCACTTGACTAACAGTGATCATTACATGTCGGTCAGCGCCATCGCCAGATCATCGGCATCACAAGATCATGTGACTTGCCTCATAGCGTGCGCGCCCGGCAGGACGGGTAAAAGGAGAGGTCTTCCGGGAATCTGCACGACCGCCCGGTCAGACCTCCCCAGAAGTCCCGGACAGGGCCGGCCCGCGGGTCGGTGCCGATGTTCCCCGATCCGGTGATCGCGACCGTGGCGGCTTCATTCATCGCGTTCACTCCTCGCCGCGACAGAACCGGGCGAACTCCTCGGTCATCGCGCCCGCCCGCTCGTCCACCTCGGGACCGGCGCCGGTGAGCGGGGTCCCGTGGTTGCCGAAGTAGAGCGGCACGTCCACGAGATGGCAGGCGCCGAGCGTGATCCCGCCGTGGCGCAGGGGCGAGCGGTGGTCGCAGACCAGCAGCCGCGCGGGCCCCCGGTGCGCCTCGACGACCTCCTGCGCGGGCTCCTCGAACACGTCGCGCCTGCCGGGGTCTCCCCCGCCGATCGCGGCGAACAGCCGCATCTCCTGCGACGTCGTCGTCACCAGGAGCGGCACCGGGGCGGCCGCGCCCGAGCGGATCGCGTCCATCGGATGGACGGCGAGCAGGTCGCCGTCGACGACCGGCGCGACCGGCAGCAGCCCACCCACCGGCGGCGTCGCCCGCGCGGCGGCCCCCTCGGCGTCCAGCAGGTCCGCGAGCGGGGCGGTGAACGGGTCGGCGCCCCCGAGCGCCTCGCGGGCGGCCGCGGTCCAGGCCGCGGCCTCCTCCCGGGTGGCGAAGCCGTACGGCACGGGGCTCATGGCCACGGCGCGCGAGAAGAGGCCGGGCGCCAGGGCCATCAGGGCGAGCACGCTGGTCGCGCCCGCCGAATGGCCGCCGAGGGTGACCCGCTCCGGGTCGCCGCCGAAGGCCGCGATGTTGTCGCGCACCCACTCAAGCGCGGCGAGCTGGTCCCGCAGGGCGATGTCGGCCGGCACGCCGTCGCCGTACCAGAACCCGGCGAAGCCGAACCGGTAGTTCACCGTCACGACGACGAGCCCGTGGTCGCGGGCGAGCGCGGCGCCGTCGTACATCTGCTGCGCGCCGGAGCCGAACACGAACGCGCCGCCGTGCAGGAACACCAGCACCGGCCGCCGCTCCTCGCACGAGGACGTCCAGACGTTCAGGAACAGGCAGTCCTCGCGGCCGCTCGACGGGTCGATCTCCAGCCCCGGCACCCAGCCCATCCGCCCCGGCCACTGCGGCGCGGGCGGGCCGGGTGCGACGGCGTCCGCGACGCCCTCCCACGGCAGAGCCGGGGAGGGCGCGGCGAACCGGCGGGCCGGCGCGGCGTACCGCACGCCCGTGAACGCGGAGACGCCGCCGAGATCCACGCCGCGCAGAGTGCCGAGGGGCGGGTGCGCGAGCGTCATCCCAGCCCCAGGAACCTCGTGGCGTTGCCGCCGAGGATCGCGGCCCGGGCGGCCTCGTCCAGCTCGGGGCAGTCGCGCACGACCGCGCCCGGCTCCTGCTCGCCCAGCGGGAAGGGGAAGTCGGTGCCGAGCATGACCCGCTCGACGCCCATGACCTCGACGAGCAGGCGCAGCGCCCGCGGGTCGAACACCGCCGAGTCGACGTAGAACCGGTCGGTGTACGCCGAGGGCGGCTTGGGCGAGTCCTTCCGCACGATGTCCCGGTTGCGCCAGGCGTTGTCGGCGCGGCCGAGAAGGAACGCGAAGCTGCCGCCACCGTGGCAGAAGCAGAGCCGCAGCGAGGAAGGCAGCCGTTCGAACGCGCCGGACAGCATCAGCGACAGGATGCTGAGCTGGGTCTCGGTCGCCATGCCGACCAGCCACGGCAGCATGTAGCCCGCCATGCGGTCGGTGGCGAGCATGTCCCACGGGTGGACGAGCACCGGCATGTCCACGTCGGCGCAGTGGGTGAGGAACGCGACGATGTCCTGGTCGTGGAGGTTGCGCGGGCCCACGTGGTTGCCGATGTGGACGCCCCGGTGCCCGGCCGCCTTGGCCTTGTCGACCATCGCGCACGCGGTCGCCAGGTCCTGCAGCGGCACCTGGCACAGGGGCAGCAGGCGGGAGGGATCCTCGGCGCAGTAGGCGAGAATCCGGTCGTTGACCATCTCGCACCAGTCCGCGGCGCGATCCGGCTCGGCCGCGTACCCGAACAGCAGCGGCGTGGACGAGACCGCCTGCACGTCGACGCCGAGGCGGTCCATCGCCGCGAGGCGGGCCCCCGCATCCCACAGCTCCGGGGTGACGGGACGGTAGTCGTCGTCGCCGCTCATCATCATGCCGTCACGCAGCCACGGCTCGCCCGCCCCGGCGAGGATCCGGCTCTCCTCGCGGGAGATGCGCGGGAAGACGTGCGCGTGGACGTCGATGACCTGACCGGAACGGGTCACCGGATCACCGGCCGCATGTGCTCGGGCCAGTCCTTGCCCGGGTGGGTCGCCCCGCAGTGCGGGCAGGTGCGGTCGCCGTCATAGAAGGCCTGGAAGACCGGCGGCAGGTCCTCGACGATCGACTGGAGCTGGATCTCGGCACGGTGGACCCGGTGGTGGCACTCCGTGCAGTACCACTCGAAGGCGTCCAGCTCGCCCTGCGGGCGGGCGTACTCGACGACCAGGCCGATCGAGCCGGGCACCGGACGCTGCGGCGAGTGCCGCACGTGCGGCGGCAGCAGGAAGATGTCGCCCTCCTTGATCTGCACGTCCACCGGAGGCTTGCCTTCCTCCTCCATGACGCGCAGCACCATGTCGCCCTTGAGCTGGTAGAAGAACTCCTCGATCGGGTCGTCGTGGAAGTCGGTGCGCTGGTTGGGGCCGCCGACGATGGTGACCATCAGGTCGGCGTCCTTCCAGATCTGCACGTTGCCGACGGGCGGCCGCAGCATGTCCTGGTGCTCGTCGATCCACTTCTGGAGGTTGAAGGGAGGGATCACTGTGCGCTCCTTTGGGGGATGTAAGCGGTGCAGGAGATCTCGATGAGCAGGTGCGGGTGCGGGAGCTGGTGGACGGCGACCGTGGTGCGCGCGGGCCCGGTCTCGTCGAAGTACGCGCCGTAGACCTCGTTGTAGCCGCCGAAGTCGTTCATGTTGACGAGGTAGGTGGTCACGTTGACCACGTCGGACAGGTCTCCGCCGGCGGCCGCGAGCAGGTCGCGAATGTTCTCGATGACCGCCCTGGTCTGCTCGCGGATGTCCAGGTCGGTGGTGCCCATGGCGTCCGCGCGGGCCCCGGCGAACGAGCCGTCGGGACGGCGCGAGCTGGTGCCGGACACGAACACGAAGTCGCCCGCCCGCCTGATGTGCGGGAACCTCCCCCGAGGGGTGGCCTTGCCCTGGACGAGCAGCGCGTCGCTCATCGCGTCGTCACCTCCACGTGACCGAGACCGGCGGCGCTGACGCGGACGTGCGCGCCGGAGGGAAGCGGGACGGCCGCGGTCGCGGCGCCCGCGAGGATGACCCAGCCGGGCTGCAGCTCGATCCCGGCGGCGCAGGCCAGGCGCGCGGCCGCGTTCAGCGACCGCAGCGGGTCTCCGAGGATGGCCGCCGACGAGCCGCTCGCCACGGGGCGGCCGTCGATCTCCAGCAGCATGCCCACGTTGCCGACGTGCTTGGGAGCGTGCCACGGGCCGAGCCCGAAGCCGCTGGCCGAGGCGTTGTCGGCGACGACGTCCGCGAGGGTGAAGCTGAAGCCCTCGTAGCGGGAGTCGAGCACCTCGTAGCCGACGGCGATCCCGCCGATGGCCGCGACCGCGTCCGCGGGGGTGCGCACCGGCCGGTCCAGCAGGAACGCGATCTCCGGCTCGATGCGCGGGTGGATCAGCTCGGAGGTGTCCAGGTGCGACTCGACCAGCATGGCGTCGGTGAGCAGGCCCCAGATGACGTCGTCTACCCCCATCTGCACCATCTTGGCGCGGCTGGTGAAGCCCATCTTGACGCCGATGAGCGCCTCGCCCCTGGCCCGCCTCCGCTCGATCACCGCCCGCTGCACCTCGTACGCCTCGGCGACGTCGAGCGGCGCGGTGTCGGTGAGCCGGGGGACGGCCCGGCGGCTGCGCACCGCCTCGTCCAGGGTCTCCGCGAACGCGTTCAGGCGCGGGTTCACACTTCCTCCTCAGCGGACTTCTCGGCGGGCTTCTCGGCGGCGAACGCGGCCCGCACGTCGCCGAGGCCGTCGATGCGCGCTTCCAGCACGTCGCCGGGCACGACCGGGACGACCGGCCCGAGCGCCCCGGTCAGCACGGTGTCGCCCGCCTGCAGCGGGCGGCCGAGCCGCACCAGCGTGTCGGCCAGCCACACCGCCGCGTGCAGCGGGTTGCCGAGGCAGGCCGCGCCGATGCCGCTGGACACCTGGTCGCCGCGCCGCTCGATCACCATTCCGGCCAGCCGCAGGTCCACGTCCCGCAGCGACACCGGACGGGTACCCAGGACGTACATGCCGGAGGACGCGTTGTCGGCGACGGTGTCGATCAGGGTGATGTCCCAGTCGCGGATCCGGCTGCCCACGATCTCGATCGCGGGCAGCGCGAAGGCGGTGGCCCGGATGATGTCGGCGACCGTGTGCCGTTCGTGGGTCAGGTCGCGGTCGAGCACGAGCGCGACCTCCGCCTCGGCGCGCGGCTGCAGGACCGCGCCGACGGGGATCTCCTCGCCGTCCGGCACCGCCATGTCGGCGAAGAGCATGCCGAAGTCCGGCGAGTCCACCCCGAGCTGCCGCTGGACCGCTGTGCTGGTCAGTCCGATCTTGCGGCCGGTGAGGCGCCGTCCCTGCGCCAGCCACCGCTCGGTGACCAGGTTCTGCACGGCGTAGGCGTCGTCCACGCCGTCGATCAGGTCGCGTACCGGCTCGCACGGGCGGCCGGACGCGTACGCCTCCAGCAGCCGTGCCGCGGCGGCCTGGTGTCTCTCTGTCACGGATGTCCTCAAATCTTGACGCACACGTTGACGGGCTCGGAGAAGAAGTCGAGCGAGTACTCGCCGCCCTCACGCCCGATGCCGGACGCCTTCACCCCTCCGAAGGGGGTGCGCAGGTCCCGCAGGTTCCAGCAGTTGACCCACACGATCCCGGCCTCGACGCGCGGCGCCACGCGGTGGGCGCGCGACAGGTCGGTGGTCCACACTGTGGCGGCCAGGCCGTACGGGCTGTCGTTGGCCAGCCGGATCGCCTCGTCCTCGTCGTCGAACGGCGCGACGTGGCAGACGGGGCCGAAGATCTCCTCGCGTACGGTCCTGGCGCTCTGCGGCAGCCCGGTCAGCACGGTCGGCTCGACGTAGAACCCGCTGTCGCGGGCGTCGCCGAAGGTCGGCACGCCGCCGCCGGCCTGGACCGTGGCGCCCTCCTCCACCGCGAGGCGGTAGTAGGAGAGCACCTTGTCGCGGTGCTCGGCCGAGATCATCGGGCCGTAGCCGGTGAGTGCGCGGGCGCGCTCGGCCAGGGCGCGGACGAACTCGTCGAAGACGGGCCGCTGCACGTAGACGCGCTCGGTGCACAGGCAGATCTGGCCCGAGTGGGTGAAGCTCGACCGCACGGTCCCCTCGACCGCCTCGGCGAGGTCGGCGTCCGCGAAGACCAGTGCCGGGTTCTTGCCGCCGAGCTCGAAGGACAGCGGCGTGACGTGCTCGGCCGCGTTGCGCATGATCGCCGCGCCGGTGGCCGACGCGCCGGTGAAGGCGATCGCGTCCACACCCGCGTGGGAGGTCAGGTGCTCCCCCGCCGCGCCGGCGCCGTGGCCGTGCACGAGGTTGAAGGCGCCGTCCGGCAGCCCCGCCTCGCCGATCACCTCGGCGAGCAGGGTCGCGGTGGACGGGGTCTCCTCCGACGGCTTGGCGACGACCGCGTTGCCGGCGGCGAGCGCGGGCGCGACCTTCCAGGTCAGCAGGAGCAGCGGCAGGTTCCACGGCGAGATGATCGCGACGACGCCGAGCGGGCGGCGGACGGTGTAGTTCAGCGCCTGGCCGCTGCCGCTCCAGCCCGGGACCGTGGTGGGGTAGGCCCGCTCGGGGCGTCCGTAGGCCAGGTCGGCGTAGGCGCGGAAGTTGCCGATCGCGCGCGGGATGTCCACCGTGGCGGCCAGGTCGCGCGGCTTGCCGGTGTCGGCGACCTCGGCGGCGACGAACTCGTCGAAGCGGGCCTCGATGCCGTCGGCGATCCGGCGCAGGAACGCGCACCGCTCCTCGACGCTCGTGCGTCCCCACGGGCCGTCGAGCGCCGCCCTGGCGGCGCGGACCGCCGCGTCGACGATGTCGCGCGAGGCTTCGGGGACGACTCCTACCTGGCTTCCGTCGACGGGGGAAAGCAGCGGAAAGGTCGCTTCCGTCGGCGCGAAGACACCGTTGACGTAGTGCGCGGGCTTCATGGCCGCAATTGTGCTGCGCAATGGCATAACAGTCTAATACCGCTCTAGGTCTCAGCTATCTCAATTTCGTTATATATCAGGATCCGCATACCTCACGCCCAGATCGGTATTCGTCGCGGCATACCACCTGGATGCATCCTCATCCCTACTCCCCGACCGAAAAGGCACAGGTGTTTTATGGACACAGACCGCCGCAAGGCCGCGCGCCGCGTCTCGTGGGCGGCCTTCATCGGCACGACCATCGAGTGGTACGACTTCTTCCTGTACGGCACGGCGGCCGCACTGGTCTTCAACAAGCAGTTCTTCCCCGCCATGGACCCGGTCGCCGGGTCGATCGCCTCGTTCGGCACCATGACCGTGGGCTTCCTCGCCCGTCCCCTCGGCGGCATCATCTTCGGCCACTTCGGCGACCGCATCGGACGGCGGAACACGCTGGTCGTATCGCTGCTGATCATGGGCATCGGCACCACGCTGATCGGCCTGCTCCCGACGTACTCCACCCTCGGTGTGGGGGCGGCGGTGCTCCTCGTCCTGATGCGCGTCGCGCAGGGCATCGGGCTCGGCGGCGAGCTGGGCGGCGCTGTGGTGCTGACCATGGAGCACGCCCCGAAGGGCCGAAGAGGGCTTTTCGGCGCGTTCCCCATGATGGGCACGCCCGCCGGCATGCTGACCGCCAACCTCGTCTTCCTCGGCACGTCGTCGCTGCTCAGCGAGGAGAGCTTCCTGTCGTGGGGCTGGCGGGTGCCGTTCCTGCTCAGCGTCGTGCTGGTGGGCGTCGGGCTCTACCTGCGGCTGCGCATCGAGGAGAGCCCCGCGTATGAGAACCTCGTCGAGCGCCGCAAGCCCGCCAGGCTGCCGATCGCGGTCGTGCTGCGCGACCACTGGCGCCAGGTGATCCACACCATCGGCGTGGTCGTCGGCAACAGCGCGGTCTCCTACATCTTCATGGTCTACATCCTCAATTACGGCGAGACCGAGGTCCACCTGTCCCGCACCTTCCTGCTGATGTGCGTGATCGGCGGCGCCGCCGTGTGGCTGGCCACCGCGCCCATCTGGGCGCACATCGGCGACCGGCGCGGGCTGCGCGCGATCTTCACCGGCGGCTCCGTGGTCCTGCTGGTGGGCGCCGTGGCGATCCTCCCGATCATCAACACCGGCAACACCGCCCTCATCGCGGTGTTCATGGTGGCGATGGGCGCCGTCCTGTCGATGACCCACGCCCCGCAGGGCACGCTGACCGCGAGCTTCTTCCCCGTGGCCATCCGCTACTCGGGCACCTCGGTCGCGTACCAGCTCGCCTCGCTGCTCGGCGGCGGCATCACCCCGCTCATCGCCGCCTCGCTGTTCGCGGCCTCCGGCAGCTCGCTGTCCATCACCGGCTACCTGACCGCGGTCGCCGCGATCAGCCTCGTCGCCGCGCTCGTGATCCCGCGCAACGACGCCGAGCGTCTGGGCGACCTCCCCGCCGGACAGCCCGCCTCGCCTGCCGATATAGCAAAATAGGTCCCACTTTCCGGACTTATATGATGTGGCGGTGATATCCCGACCGCTGGACCTGCTGAGCGGCCGGCTCAAGCTCCGGCACCTGGTGCTCGTGACAACCATCGCCGAGCACGGCAGCGTCCTGCGTGCCGCCGAGCATCTCCACCTGGCGCAGCCCGCCGTGACACGCGGGCTGCGGGAGGTGGAGCAGATCCTCGGAGTGGAGCTGTTCCGCCGCGGCCCGCGCGGCGTCACGCCCACCCTCTTCGGCGAGGCGTTCATCGACCACGCCCGTGCCGTACAGGCCGAGCTGCGCCGGGCGGGCGACCGGATCGCGGGGCTCGCCGACGGCGAGACCGGCACCGTCACCGTCGGCACCCTCCTGGCCGCGACCAACGTGCTGCTGCCCCGCTCGATCGCCGCGCTGAAGGCCGAACGGCCCGGCATCACGGTGATCGTCAGGGAGGGTACGTTCGACTCGCTCGTCCCGCGGCTGATCGACGGCGGCACCGACCTGATTCTCGGGCGGCTCAACCCCATCGAGGGCCGGCCGGGCCTGCACCAGATCCCCCTCTACAACGAGCCGACCCTGCTCGTCGCCCGCGCCGGGCACCCCGCCGGGCACGCGCGTACGCTGCCCGAGCTGCTCGGCTATCCGTGGATCCTCCCGCTGGACCAGACCGCCCTGAAGCACGAGCTGGAGCAGGTCTTCCAGCGCGAGGGGCTGCCGCTGCCGGAGAACCGGGTCGAGTGCACCTCGATCCTGACGATCCGCTCGCTGCTCCTGGCGACCGACATGATCGCCGCGCTGCCGGCGCTGCTTGTCCGCACCGACGACCAGCTCGCGGAGCTGCCGGTGCCGCTCGCGTCCGTACGGCGCTCGGTCGGCGTGACGCTGCCCGAGGCCCGGCCGCTCACGCCGGCCGCCAAGGCCATGCTCGACCACCTGCGCCGCCAGGCGGAGGCGCTCCAGCATGAGCTGCCCATGACCGAGGACGAGGCGGCCCGTCCCACCGGATAACGGTCGCCGGCCTCCTGACATGAAAGGGGGCCGGTCCGGCGACCGGCCCCCGATGTCGGCAGTACTACTGGACTACTGGGCGTCCGGCTTGACGATGACCGGAAGCTGGGCGTCGAACAGGTTGGCGAAGGTCATCGAGGGCATGATGTGGCCCTGCTTCTGCGCGTCCTGCGCCAGGTCGACGGCCCACGACGAGCTGGCCAGCCGCTGGTTCGGCGTGCCGTGGTGACCGTCGCTGGAGAAGGAGCAGTCGCCCACCTCGAAGAAGGACTGCACCGCGGGAAGCAGGCGCTTGGCGTTGAGGGTTCCGCCGCGCTTGTGGGTGAGGAAGTACCCGGCGAATGCGTCGGCCATGAGCTCGGTGCGGCGGGTGGCCTCGGGGCCGGTGAGCGGGCTGTCGAAGAGGTTGTCCTCGTACTGGACGTGGTGCCCGAACTCGTGGCTCAGGATGGACTTGGCGGCCACTTCGTCGTCCAGGCCGATCCCGGCCATGCCCTTCATGATGCCGTCACCCATGATGATCTTGTCGGGGATGCCCTGCACGACCGGGTCCGGGTCTCCCTCGGCGGTGAAGGCGAACGCGTTGAACGTGAAGATCGGGTTGTCGGCGTTGAGCACCGGGTCGGCGGCCAGCACCTCGATGAGCAGGTCGGCCAGGTCCCTGCCCTCACCGGCGGGCAGGCCCCACAGCACCTCGAGGACGCGGGCGGTGCGGTCGGCGTCCTTGAGCACGTCGCCGTGCATCGCGACGCCGCGGATGTCGTCGGACTTGATGTCCCAGAACTTCTTCAGATCGCGCAGCTCGTGCGTGACGGTGGTGGTGTATTCACCGCTCTCGCCGTAGCTCTGCGGGGTGTCGCCCGAGTTGAAGAGCAGCGCGTCGTACGCGGGGATGTCCAGGCCGCCGAGGATCACGACGATGAAGATCGTGCTGAAATCCGCGCCCTCGAGCCGCGCGTCGAGCCACGCGCTCAGCGTGGTGTCCGCGCACTGGTAGTCGTTCGGATCGATGGCGTTGAGCGCCATCTCGTTCCAGGCCGAGCCGGTGACGCCCAGCCCGGCCTTGAACCGGGCGGCCCGCTCCTGCCAGTCGGCCGGCAGGGCCTTGACGGTCTCGAGATAGCGCGCCTTGGTGGCGTCGTCGACGTGCAGCGAGTTGATCGCGCCCTCGAGCGCGGAGGTGGGGGATGTCGCCTGCGCCGAGGCCGGGGCGCCGATTGTGAGGGCGGCGGCGACGGCGGCGGCGGCCAGGAGGGCCAAGGGCTTACGCAAAAGGACTCCTTCGACGTGAAAGCACTTGGCGAAAGTCTCCAGATTCCTGACATCGATTGTGAACGATCCTGACGTGTCAAGATCCGGCATGTCCGGAATATGACAAGGAATGGGAAGGCGAACCCGCCAGGGAGCGCCCTCGGTTGCGTCCGCGATCTCCTCGGGGCTCCTCGGGGCTCCTCGAGACCCCGGGCTCCTCGGGAAGGTGAACGACACGGTGAGACCCTTACAGGCGCTCGGCCTCTCACCGACGGCCGAAGCGATCTACTTCTCCTTGGCCGAAGCCGGCCAGAGCCCCGTGGAGGCCCTGCCCGCACTGCGTGAAGACCTCGAGCGCGCGCTGGCCGAGCTGGAGGCGCTGGGGCTGGTCACCGTGGCGGACGGCCGCGTGTCCCCGCTGCCCCCGCTCAGCGCCCTGGCCTCCTACGCCGAGCGCCGCGCGCGTGAGGCGCTGCTGGCCAGGGAGAGCGCCGCCGTACTGGCCAGAATCTGGCAGGATCACCAGCGGTCGGCGAGCTACCTCGAGAGCGTCGCCTCCGCGGACGGCACGGCGGCGATGGAGCGCAAGCTGCTCGACCAGGCGGAGCGCGAGGTGCGGGCGCTGGTCCTCGGACCGGTATCACGTCCCGAGGAGACCCCGCGGGTGGCGGCGGGCACCCTCGAGGCGCTGGCCCGCGGCGTCGCCATCCGGGCGGTCTACGGAGCCGAGATCCTGCGCCGGCCCGCCGCGCTCGCCGCCCTGCGCGCCTGCGTCGAGGCCGGCGAGCAGGCCCGCGTGTTCCCCGACATATCCCTCCATATGCTCATCGGCGACGACCGTGAGGCCCTGCTGATCTTCCGGGGAGACGGCGAGACGCGCCACGCCATCGCGATCCAGCCGTCGGGCCTCCTGACGGGACTCACCGGGATCTTCGAGTCGTTCTGGAGAATGGCGGTGCCGCTCGCCGCCACCGTGGAGGCGGACGACCTCGACGCCGGCCGGACCGCCGAGGAACGCCGGCTGCTCAGCTACCTCAGCGCCGGACTCACCGACGAGTCCATCGCCCGCGAGTTCGGGGTCAGCGAGCGCACCGTCGCCCGCAGGATCGCCAGGCTGCAGGACGTCCTCGGCGCCCAGACACGCTTCCAGCTCGGCGTACAGGCCTCCCGCAAGGGCTGGATCTAGTGCCCCTCACCCGGACTGGACGCCGGGCTCGTCGGCGGGCTGGATAGCATCGGCGGATGCGTCCCTTCCGCGACGAGCTGTGGCGGGCGATGGACGGGATCTACCACGAGATCCTGGCCCACCCCTTCCTCACCGGGCTGACCGACGGCTCCCTCCCCAAAGAGGTCTTCCGGCATTTCGTCCTGCAGGAGGCGCACTTCCTGCCCGACTACGCGCGGGCGCTGGCCGCGTGCGCCGTCAAGGCGCCCGACCCGGCCGCCGTCCAGCGGTTCGCCGCCGACGCCGCCCGCACCGTCGAGGTCGAGCACAGCCTGCACGTGGAGCTGCTCAACGCGTTCGGCATCGGGGAGGCGGAGGCCCGCCGCCACCCGGCGCCGCCGACCGCGCTCGGCTACGGGTCGTACCTGCTGCGCGCCTGCCACCTCGGCACCTTCGCCGAGGCGCTCGGCGCGATCGTGCCGTGCTACTGGATCTACGCCCGCGTCGGCGAGACCCTGCTCGGCCGCTCCTCCCCCGACCCGCTGTACGCCTGGTGGATCGAGACGTACGGCGGCGCGGAGTACCAGGAGACCGTCGCGGGCGTGCTCGACCTGCTCGACGAGGTCGCGGCCGGCCTGACCGACGACGAACGCGGGCGACTCCTCGCCAACGCCACCACCACCGCACGCTACGAGTGGATGTTCTGGGACGCCGCCTGGCGGCGGGAGGAGTGGCCCGTCTGAGCTGCCGATACTCTCAATAGAGCATTCGACGGAAGAAATCGGACAGCTACGGGATTGGGAGAGATGCGGCTGCGGGACCTGTGCCAGGTCGACCATCTGGGGTTGAAGGTCCTGACCGGCCACGACCTGCTCGACCGGCGCGTGCGTGGCGTGTCCACGACCGACCTGCCCGATCCGACCAGGTTCGTCAAGCCCGGAGAGCTGGTCCTCACCGAGCTGACCTGGCACGACGGCCCCGACTCCGCGCGGCGCTTCGTCGCCGCGCTCGCCGGGGTGGGGGTGACCGCGCTCTGCTCGGGTACCGCGCTGAAGGTGCCGCCCTCCGACCTGATCGACGCCTGCGCCGAGGCCGGCCTGCCGCTGCTCTGCCTGTCGGTGGAGGTGCCGTTCAGCGCGGTCACCGAGTACGTCCTGCGCCGCCTGATCGACGAGCTCGGCGCCGCGCCCCGCGGCCTCCAGGGCTCCCGGCGCAGGCTGGCGAGCGTGCTCGTGGACGGCGGCAGCCTGACCAAGCTGGTCACCGCCGTCGCCGGAGAGCTGGACGTGCCCTGCTGGGTGATGTCGGCCACCGGCCGGGTCATCGTGGGGTCGCAGCCGCTCGCCGCCCACGACCGCGCCCGGCTCGCCCACACGTTCCTGTCGGCGCGGTTCCTGCCCGGCATGTCCACGCGGGAGGACGGCACGCTGCTGTCGGTCTTCCCGGTCAGCAAGGGCGCGCCGCACCGCATCGCCAACTGGTTCCTCGCGTACGCCGGGGAGCAGGCGGGCGTCGGCGGCGAGCACGAGGACCTGATCGTGGAGCTGGCCGCGCTGGTGGCGCTGGAACGCTCCCGACTGGAGGCCGCGCAGCGGATCGAGCGGCGCGTGTTCGACCAGCTCCTCGACCTGCTCGCCTCGGGCGAGGCCAACCTGCCCGGGGTCGTCTCGCGACTGCACACGCTGCACGTCGAGACCGAGCACGGGCTCCTCGCGGCGACACTGCGGATCGAGGGCGTGGCCCGGGCGGACGAGGTCGGCGCCGCCGTCCTCGACGAGCTGCTGCGCCCGATCGCGCCGGGCGTGGCCACCGCGCGCGAGGACGGCGAGGCGGTCGCGCTCGTGCCGCTCGCGGGCAACACCGCCGAGGAGATCGCCGAGCACGTGCTGCGCGGCGCGCGGACCCTGGAGGCCGGTCTCGGCAAGGCCCGGATCGCGCTCGGGCTGAGCAGCGTGACGACCGGCCCGGCCGGGCTGAGCAGCCTCATCGAGGAAGCGCGGCACGCGCGCACCCTGGCGGCGCTGGGGCGCGACCGGGTGAGCGCGATGACCGCCGAGGACGTCGGCTCACACCGGTCACTGCTCGCGGCCATCCCCGGCGACCTGCGCCGGTCGTTCCGCACCCGCCTGCTCGGCCGGCTGCAGGAGTACGACGCCGCCAACCAGACCGACCTGATCGAGACGCTGGAGACCTTCCTGGAGGAGTCCGGCTCCTGGGCGGCGACGGCCGACCGGCTGCACGTCCACGTCAACACGCTGCGCTACCGGCTGAAGCGGATCGAGGAGCTGACCGGCCGCTCCCTCAACACGCTGGAGGAGCGGGTGGACTTCCTGCTCGCCCTCAGAATGCGCTGATTCGCAGGTCCCCACCCACCTCCGCCCCTCTCGCGGCGCGCGTCAGCGGCCGGAACGCCGGGGCACGACGTGGCCGAAGCGGAACAGGTTCGCCGGGTCGAAGCGGTCCCTCAGCTCGGCGAGCCTCGCCAGCACGGGCTCGGGCCACGCCCGGGAGAGCTGCTCGGGGGCGAGGGCGGAGCCCTGGAAGTTGATCATCGTCCCTCCCGTCGACCACGGCGCGGCGGCCTCGACCACCGCCCGGATGGAGGCCGGGACGGCCGAGTCCATCAGCTCAGGCACCGGCGCGCCGATGACCATCAGGGAGAAGGCCGCGTCGCGCCCGCCCACGGCGTTGGGCTCCTTGGGCTCGCGGGCCAGCGCGCCGCCGAGCTGTCGCACCTCCACCACAGCGAGGGGGACCTGGGCCGCGGGGCCGGCGACGGCGAGCAGGGCGTCCACGGCCTCACCGGTCAGCTCCCGCAGGAGCATGCTCCGCTCGGCCACCGGCATCGGGGTGACAGGGTCCTGGTGGATGGCGTCGAGCGCCGTGTACGGCAGAGGCCCGACGGCGTCGAGGACCGGCGCGGCGACGGCCCGCATGGGAGCGAGCAGCGCCTCGGCCTCCCGCTCCTCGCCCATGTGGGCGATCCGGAGGTGGACGACGAACCGCCCGCTCAGCTGCGGCGGCAGCTCGGGCAGCGGGGGGAGGCGGAGCAGGGCGACCGAGGTGGTGGTGGCCTCGGGCAACGTGGCCGTCCAGGTCCGGTAGGCGTGCAGGACCGACGGGGCATCCTCGCCCGCGTAGAACAGGCCCCCGCCGTACACCGCGGTGATGGGGAACAGATCAACGGTGATCGAGGTGACGACGCCGAAGCCGCCCTTCCCGCCGCGCAGCGCCCAGAACAGGTCCGGCTCCCGGCCCGTGTCGGCTGTACGGATCCGGCCGTCTCCCGTCACGACCGTGATCTCGCGGACGTGGTCGGCCGCGAACCCGAACGTCCGCGCGATCGGCCCGATGCCGCCCCCCAGCGTGAAACCGACCGCGCCGACGCCGGACGCCGAGCCGCTGAGCGGCGCCAGACCGTATGGCGACACCGCGGCGACGACCTCGGCCCAGGTGCAGCCGGCGCCGATTCTCGCGGTCCGGGCCACCGGGTCGACGACGATCTCCCTCATCCGGCGGGTGCTGACGAGCAGCGCGCCGTCCGCCGCCTGAACCGCGCCGTGGCCGGTCGCCTGCACCGCCACCGGCAGTCTGTGCGCCGCGGCGAGCCGCACCGCCGCGGCGACGTCCTCCACGCCGGTCGCCCCCACGATCACGGCGGGGCGGTGCCGTACGGCGAGGTTGAAGCCGGCGGCCTCCTCCTCGAACCCGTCCTGGCCGGGGATCAGGACGGGCCCGATGACCTCGCGGCGCAGCGCGGCCTCCATAGAGGAGTGCGTGGTGTCCATATCTTCTCCTGATGTCGCGATGTATGACTGGGATGTGTGTCTCAGCGGACCCAGTTGTCGCACCACCGACTTGGAGGCTGGTTGAGGCCGTCCCGCCGGAATCCAAGCGACGTCCAAGAGGCGCGCAAGCGGCCCCGCGTGGCGGGCTCACCAGCCCGATCAGACATCAACCGACATGTCAGTATGATGAGCCGGAAATCAGCGGCCTGGCTCGTTCGGGGGAAGTGATGCGGGCGGGTGTGGACGACGCGGACGCGCCGGGCCGCCGGACAGGCGGAGCCTCCTCGCAGCCGGGGAACCGGCTCGACTTCCACGTCCTCGGAACTCTGGAGGTCGTGGACGGCGCGGGAGCCCGCCTCGACATCGGGTCACGGAAGCAGCGGGCCCTGCTGGCGCTTCTCCTGCTGAACGCACCGCATGTGGTGCCGCTCGACCAGCTCATCGACCGGCTGTGGGCCGACGAACCGCCGTCGAGCGCCACGGGAACGCTCCAGGCGTACATCTCGCACCTGCGCCGGACGTTGGAGCCCCGTCGTAGCCCGCGCTCCCCCGCCCGCGTCCTGCGTACCCGGGAGCCCGGCTACCTGCTGGACATCACCCCCTCCCAGCTCGACGCCGAGCGCTTCGCCCGCGCCGCGGACGCGGCCCACGCCGCGCTGGCGGACGGCAAACCGGAGGACGTGGAGCGGATTCTGCGCCCGGCGCTGGTGGAGTGGCGGGGAGACCCGCTCGCCGACTTCGCCGACGAGGCCTTCGCACAGTCCACGATCGCCCGGCTGGTCGCCGTCCGGTTGTCGGCACTCACGGTCCGGGCGGAGGCGTGGCTCGCGCTCGGACGTCCGGCCGCCGCCGCGGTCGAGGTCGAGCGGCTGCTCGAGAGGGAGCCGTACCGCGAGGGCCTGTGGGCGCTGCTCATCCGCGCCCTGTACCAGGACCGCAGGCAGGCCGAGGCGCTCGCCGCCTACCAGCGGTGCCGCGCGCTGCTCGGCGACGAACTGGGCATCGATCCGAGCCCTGAGCTGCGCGGGCTGGAGCAGGCCGTCCTGAACCAGGATGAGCTCCTGGTCCGGTCCTGGTCCCCCGCCGCGCCACCTGTGGCCGAGCTGAGAAGACCGCCCGGCCCGATCCTCCCCCGGCTGGTCGGGCGGGAGCCCCACCTGCGCCGCATCGGAGAACGGCTCGACGACCTCAGGCAGACGGCCGGCGGCGTGCTCCTCGTCACCGGCGAGTCGGGCATCGGCAAGACCCGCCTGGCCGAGGCCGCCGCCGAGATGGCCGCCGAACGCGGCGTCACGGTGGCATGGAGCCGGTGCGTCGAAGGTAGCGGCGCCCCGGCGTTCTGGCCGTGGATCCAGGCGCTCCAGGCGCTGCCCGGCGATCTCCCCCGGCAGCGCGGCACCGAGCGGATGGGCGTCGCCCCTCTGACCTCTGAGCAGATCGTCGACTACCTGGCCGAGGCGGGAGGTCCGGCCACGGAGCCCGAGCTCGCCCGCGCCCTGCACGACCGGACCGGTGGCAACCCGTTCTTCCTCGGAGAGATGCTGCGCCTGCTGTCCAGCGTCCGCACGAAGGACCGGGTGGACGCCTCGGACGTGCTCGCCCTCGCCGTGCCCGACGGCGTACGGGACGTCATCAACCAGCGGGTGTCCCGCCTGCCCGAGGACTGTCAGACGTTGCTGCGGACGGCGGCCGTGATCGGCAGGGACGTGGACGCCGACGTGCTGGAGACCGCGACCGGCATCGGCGGCGCGCGGCTGATGACCCTGCTCGAGCCCGCCGTCGCCACGGGCCTGCTGGTCGAGGTGGACGGCGGCTGGGACTACCGCTTCTCCCACGCTCTGGTGCAGGAGGCACTGTATTCGGGCCTGAGCCGCCGCCAGCGCGCCCAGCTCCACGGCCGGGTCGGCGAGGCCGTCGAGAGCCTGTCCCACGGTGACGCCGCCTCGCGCCTGTCCGCCCTCGCCCGCCACTTCGGGCTCGCCGCCCGGGTGGGCTACACGGACAAGGCGATCGCGTACGCCGCCGAGGCGGCGCGCCGGGCCGCGGCGACGCTCGCCTACGACGAGGCGGTCATGCACTGGGAACGGGCCCTCGAGGCGGCCACCGGCGAGCCGGCGCTGCGCCGCTGCCGGCTGCTGATCGAGCTGGGCCGGGCCCGGCGGGCGACCGGCGATGTCGAGGGGGCGCGCGCCACGCTCGACGAGGCCGTGACACTCGGCACCCAGATCGGCGACGACGAGGCCGTCATCGAGGCCGCGGCGGTCTTCGGCGGCGTGACGCTGTGGAACTGGCGCCACTACGGCATGGTCGACCAGGGCATGGTGCGGGTTCTGGAAGACCAGCTCCACCGCCTCGACCCGCGCGCCGCGGCCACCCGGGCCGAGTTGCTCGGCACGCTCGGTGTCGAGCTGTACTACGGGGACCGCCGCGAGGAGGGGCGGCGCCACGCGCTCGAGGCCGTGGAGCTGGCACGCGAGCTCGGTGACACGGGCCTCCTCGCCCGTACCCTCAACAACTTCGTCATCGCGGCGTGGCGGCCGGAGCACGAGGAGGAGCGCTGCCGGGCCGCCGAGGAGATCCTCACCCTGCCCGCGCTGCCGCGCGCCACCGAGATCATCGCCCGCCTGCACCGGATGCCGACCCTGCTCCGCGCCGGACGGCTCGCCGAGTACGACGCGGAGCTGGCCCGCTGCCTGCGGATGATCGACGAGGTCCGGATGCCGGAGATCGAGACCCAGGTCACGTTCGCCGCGACCGGGCGCGCCATCCTCGGCGGCGACTGGACGCAGTCGACCCGTCTGGTGGGCCTCGCCACGGGCGCCTTCCGCCGCACCAGCCTGTGGGGACCCGACCCCCTCAAGCTGATCGGCACGTTCTTCTGTGAATGGGGCCAGGGACGCGGGCCGGCGCTCCTACCCGCGCTGGTCGAGGGCGGCGCGAACGAGTCCAACCTGCTGGTACGGCCCACGGCCGTGCTCGCCGCGGTGGAGTCGGGCGACGAGGGCCTCGCGCACCGGCTGATGGACCGCTGGGGCACGGCCGTCCAGCGCGACTGGACCTGGCAGTTCGTCATGTGGCAGTGGGGACTCGTCGCCGCCAGGCTCGGCCGTCCAGACCCCGGCGACCTGCTCGACGAGCTGCGGCCGATCGCCGCCGAGCTGGTGACGCTCGGCACCGGATGCGTCTCCTGGGGCGCTCTGCACGACGTGGTGGCGATGCTGCTCCACCGGACCGGAGACGTCGCGGGGGCGCTCGCCCACGCCGAAGCCGGCCGTGAGACGCACCGCCGCCTCGGCCTGCGCCACCTGGAGGAGCGCAGCCTCGCCCTGTTCCGGCGGCTCTCCCCCGGTTGACGCGGCGACGCCCGCCCCACCCGGCGTGCGCCGGGCCGGACGGGCGTGCCGGTTCGTCGATTCAGGACGCGGCGTAGGCGTCCAGCTCGGCCAGGTAGGCGTCCTTCACCTGGCGTGGCAGCCAAGTGATCTCGAAGGCATTGCGCTGGAGCCGGACCAGCTCCTCACGGGACAGGTCGAGCGCCTCCTGCACCGCGGCCACGTTCTCCTGCACATAGCCGGTGAAGTACGCCGGGTCGTCGGAGTTGATCGTGACGCGCAGGCCCAGGTCGAGCATCCGGCGGATGGCGTCCGTCTTCATCGAGTCGGTGACGTACCCGTTGGAGATGGGGCACACGGTCAGGCCGAGCCCGCGCTCCTTGATGGCCTCAACCAGCTTCGGGTCCTCCAGGGAGTTGACGCCGTGGTCGATCCGGTTGACGCCGATCTCCTCGACGCACTGGCGGATGTGCTCGGTGGAGTTCTCCTGGTCCACGTCGCAGTGCATGGTCAGCAGGTAGCCCTCCTGCCGGGCCCGGGCGAACACCGCCGCGAACTTGGCCGGCGGGTTGCCCTTCTCGTCGGAGTCCAGGCCGACGCCCACGATCCACTCCCGGTACGGCAGCGACTCCAGCAGCGTCGCCATGGCGTACTCGGCCTGGAAGTCACGCAGGAAGCACATGATGAGCTGGGCGCGGACGCCGAGCTGGTTCTCGGCGTCGATCAGCGCCCGGCGCAGGCCGCGGACCACCACGTCGAACGGCACGCCACGCGAGGTGTGCGCCTGCGGGTCGAAGAAGATCTCCGCGTACCGCACGTTCTGCGCGGCGGCCCTGCTCAGGTACGCCATGGCCAGGTCGTAGAAGTCCGGCTCGGTGCGCAGGACGTTCATGCCCTCGTAGTACACCGACAGGAACGACGGCAGGTCGTCGAAGTCGTAGGCGGCCCGCATGTCCTCGACCGACTCGTACGGCAGGGCCAGGCCGTTCCGCTTCGCCAGCTCGAACTTCAGCTCGGGTTCGAGCGTGCCCTCGATGTGCAGGTGCAGCTCGCACTTGGGCAGTCCGGCGATGAAGTCCTTCATGGACTCGGGCATGTCAGGCCTCCGAGATGATCGGGTCGATGACGTCCAGGGCCACGCAGTCGACCAGGCCGAGGTCGGTGATCGCGTAGTCCGGGATCGCGGTGATCGAGAGGAAGAACAGGTACATCAGCGGCGCGGGCAGCGCGCAGCCCAGCTCCCGCGCCAGGTCGTCGAGCCGGGTCTCGGCGGCGGCCATCTCGGCCGCGGGCAGGTCGGAGACGATGCCGCCGACCGGCAGCGGCAGCAGCGCCGCGACCTCGCCGTCCACCACGACCGCCTGACCGCCACCCGCCGCGACGACCGCGTTGATCGCGACCGCCATGTCGGCGCGCGAGGCACCCACGCAGATGATGTTGTTGTCGTCAGGGGCCGCGCTGGTGGCGATCGCACCCTTGCGCAGGCCCATGCCGCTCACCATGGCCACCGGCATGTTGCCGGTCTTGCCGTACCGCTCGACCACGGTGACCAGCAGCGCGTCCTCGGCCACCGAGGGCTCGACCAGCCCGCCGGTGACGGGCAGCGTCACGTCGCGGCGCTTGCGCACGAACACCTGCTCCGGCGTCATGTTCATGGTCAGCACGGTCACCTGCGAGGCGCCCTCGGGCGCGCGCAGCACCAGGTCATCGGCGGTGACCTCGCGGACGGGCAGCGACCGCACCGCGCCGCGCTCCGGCGGCGCCGTCGGGGTGATCATGGTGCCGCCGCGTGCCACCAGGGCGCCGCCGGCCACGACCTCGCGGACGCGGAAGTCCTCCAGCGAGTCCACGATCAGCACGTCCGCGAAGCGGCCGGGGGCGATGCTGCCGACCAGGTGGTCGATCCGGTACATCTCGGCGCAGTTGATCGTGGCCATCTGGATCGCGGTCACCGGGTCGACGCCCGCCTTGACGGCCATCCGGACCAGCTTGTCCATGTGCCCGCCGGCCAGCACGTCGGCCGCGTGGACGTCGTCGGTGCAGAACGCCACGCGCCGCGCGCCGACCTTGGCCACGACCTGGATGTTCTCGTCCAGGAAGTGCGCCACCGACGACTCGCGGACGATCCCGTACATGCCGAGGCGGAGCTTCTCCAGCATCTCCTCGTGCGAGTACGACTCGTGGTCGAGGCGCACCCCGGCCGCGGCCAGGCCGCCGATCCGGCGGGCGTCGGACAGCGGCGCGCAGCCGAAGACGGGCAGCCGGTGCCGCTCGGCCAGGTCGAGGGCGTCCATGACCGCGGGGTCGCCGTGCTCCACCATCTCCTGGACGGTCTCCCACACGCCGACGCACTCCGGCCAGGTGTGCGCCTCCGCGTGCTGCTCCGGCCCGAAGGTGTGGCCGACCGTCGACTCCGGCACCGTGTACGGCGCCTTGGCGGGGGCGCCCCACCAGATGCGCATGCCGGTGTTCTTGGACTCGTCCAGGAAGCTCCGCACGCCGGGCAGACCGTCGACCACGAGGATCTGGTCCAGGCCGGACACCACGCTGGTCGTGCCGAGCGGGACGACCAGGTCGGCGAAGCTGGTGACCGAGAGCTTGCTGCACTCGATGTGCAGGTGGCCGTCGATCAGGCCGGGCACGAGGTAGCCGCCGCGCGCGTCGATGATCTCGGTGTCGGGGCCGCGCAGCGCCTCGGGCAGGTCCCCCACCGCCGCGATCCGCGTGCCGCTGATCGCGACGTCGGCGGGGTAGGTCTCGCCGGTCAGCACGTTGACCAGCGTGCCGCCGGTGATGATGCGGTCGGCGGGGCGTCGCCCGTAGGCGACGTCGAGCAGGAGGCGGTCGGCCATCGGATGTCGTGCCTTTCGTTGTCGTGGTCGCGCAGGGAGCGGGCCGGGGCGCGGTCAGCGCGGGCTCCGGCCGCTCCCCGCGACCGGTTCAGGCGGGGGGCTGACGGGTCTCTCCGGAACCGTCCGGGTCTCTCCGGAACCGTCCGGGCTTCTCCGGAACTGTCCGGGCTTCTCCGGAACTGTCCGGGCTTCTCCGGAACTGTCCGGGCTTCTCCGGAACTGTCCGGGCTTCTCCGGAACTGTCCGGGCTTCTCCGGAACTGTCCGGGCTTCTCCGGATGTCTCCGGGGTTTCTCCGGGTTTCTCCGGGGTGCGAGGTCAGGCGGCGTCGGGCGCGGCCTGCAGGGCGGGCGGCCGCTTCAGCACCAGCTCCAGCGCCAGATAGGTGATGCCCGCCACGATCGCCCCGGCGAAGATGCTGAAGTCCGCGCCGCCCATCGCCTGCGAGATCCAGCCGACGAACGCGACGGAGTTGATGCACAGCCCCGCCGCGATCATGCCGATGATCTGCGCGGCCATGCCGGACCACCGGATGCCGCCATGTCCCCAGTAGGGGCTCGCCGGGCTCTCGTCGAACAACGCCGGGCCGTCGTAGGAGCCCCTGCGGCGCAGCCAGTCGGAGAGGTAGACCCCGGCCCACGGCGCCAGCCAGATGATCAGCAGGCCGAGGAAGGTGTTCAGCATGGTGTTGAACGAGTCGGACATCACGGCGACATAGGTGACGGCGACGCAGATCACCAGGTCGGCCACGACCGCGACCCAGCGCTTGACGTTGATCCCGGCCGCCTGCAGGTTCAGGCCCGAGGAGTACAGGTCGGTGGTGTTCACCGCGAACAGCGTCACCATGGCGAGCAGCAGGTAGGGCACGGTGAACCAGCCGGGCAGCGCGCCGGGCAGGCCCGAGATCGGGTCCCCCGCGTCCTTGACCACGGTGGCCACCGCCGCGCCCAGCGTCATCAGCAGCACGTACGGCACGAAGCCGCCGAGTGCGGCGTAGCCGAAGACCGCCTTGCGGCTCGCGTTCTGCGGGAGATAGCGGGAGTAGTCGCTGCCCAGCGGGGCCCAGGAGAGCCCGCCACAGGACATGACCAGCGCGACGGCGCCGGTGAACGTGGCGAAGTCGGCGCCGCCGCTCGCGGTGATCTCCACCTTCGGCCCGATCAGCACGGCCATGATCGCGAACATGGCGACGAACACCCAGGTGAAGTACTTCTGAGCCTTCATGACGGCGGCGTGCCCCACGAGCGGGAGCACGAGCTGGATCAGCGCGGCCACCAGGATCACGGCCACCTTGAGCCCGATCCCCTGGTCGTGGACGCCCGCCTTGTCCAGCAGCGCGAGCGCGGCGAAGGTGATCAGCACCATGCCGCCCGCCTCGAAGCCGACCATGTTCAGCCAGCCGAAGAAGCCCAGCGCGCGGGCGCCCTTGGGGCCGTACGCGGCGCGGGAGACGGCCATCGTGGACGTGCCGACGGCCGGGCCCTGGAGGCTGGTCAGTCCGACCAGCGGGAAGGACAGCAGGTTTCCGATGACGATCGCCGCCACCGCCTGCGGGAAGCTGAGGCCGAGGGACACGACGACCGTGCCGTAGACCAGGGTGAAGATGCCGAGCGTCGTCCCCGACCACAGGAAGAGCAGGTCGCGGGGCCTGCCGTACCTCTCCTGCTGCGATACCAGCTCAATGCCGCGTTGCTCGACGGCCACCGGCCCCCCTCTTTACCTTTAGAAGCGACATATTGGGCGCTTCCAGGAAACCAGCGAACGTCGACCCTGGCCATTGGCGAACGCCACGAGCCATGGCTTTCCTTCCTGTAGCCGTCTCCAAGCCCGGCGAGCCGGGCGTGCCCCACGCCGGCCGGGCCCGGCCGGTCAGGCTCTCCGGCCGGACCCGCCCGCTGGTCACTGGGTGACCGGCAGCCGGCGCCACGTGTTCACCGCGGGACCCGCGGTGACGGTCAACTGGTTGTTCTCGCCGTTCTCGGTGAGGAACATGTGCTCCTCGGCCAGTCGCGAGCGGAACGAGTAGTTGCCCACCGATATCCCGTCCGGCCCGTCGCTCTCGCACCACAGGTAGCCGTCGCTGTTGGGGCGGAACGAGTTCAGCGTGACCCCGTTGCCGCTCAACGGATCCAGGCTGGCCGCCGTCGAGTTGAGGTACTTCCCGCCGTAGACCAGGTAGTTGCAGTCCTCGCCGCCGGCCTGCCCGGCGGGGATTCGGGAGAACCGCTCAAAGGGCTGCCGACAGCGGGCAGTGGCGCCGCTCCGCCCGTCTTCACCGCACCGACCCCGGGAGCTCACCGACGCCGGGGGCTCACTGACGCCGGGGGCTACCCGACGCCGGACAGCAGGATCAACCGGGTCGTCGATCCGACCTCGTTACTGATCCTGGCGCGAGGGATCAGATCTGGGGCGCGGGCCCCTGTCCCGGACACGGCGCGCCGACGCCGATCAGCACCTCCTGGACGGCGCCGCCGTCCACCCGGACCCGGATCGGCAGGCATCCCATGTCGCGGACGAGGTAGCCCCCAGGGAAGACGATCCACTCCTTGTCCCACTCGCACCGGTCCGCCACCACGCGCGCACCCGGCGAGCCGGGCTTACCCCATACCAGCCAAGCCCGGCCGGTCAGGCTCTCCGGCACGGACAACTCGACATGGCGTCCGCGCCGTACGAGCAGGCCCTGCTTGGCGTACGATCCCGGGCTTCCGTCCGGCATCTTCGCCTCGGACGCCTGCAGGGCCGCCTTCCTGACATCGCTCGTCGGCAGCGCCACCGCATCGCCGACCACCTGGAAGTCGGCGGGAGGAGCGGCTGCCCCGTCCATCCCCTCGTCGCACCGTACGGACGCGGAAGCGGCGGCAGGAGACGCTGGGGAGACGGCGGGAGAACCCGGGGAGGGAGCCTGTCGTCGCGCGGGCGGATCGCCGGTGCCGCATGCGGCGGTCAATCCCACCAGGACGACGCCGACGGCGAGGAGACTGCGCATGCGTCCATCTTGCTCGCCGAACCTCGGATCCGCTCGAACTCCGCGTTCTTTCCGTCTTTCCCGTTCTTGCCCCAATCGGACGACGCCTCGACGGGACTCGCCTCACACGGGTTCGTGCCGGCCGGATTCTCGGTTGAACGTGAGCGCTTTGCGCGCATCCCGCGAGAACGCGGCCGGGTTGCCCGTCGCCTTTCACACGCCTTTCACACTGGTGCGGAACACCCGCCGACGCCGGGCAGCAGCATCGGCCAAGTCGTCTTCGCCCGGGCCGAGGCCGGACGTCTACCGATGGCCGACGGCAGCGTCGATCGGATCCCCAGCAATCCGCCCTGCGGCGGGCAGGTCGCCGGCCGTGGCCTGCTCTCCTCATCCACCGCACTCTGGTGGGCGGAGCCGTGCTCGCACCCGACGCGACGGGAGTAGTCCTGCTTCCCGATCTCGACGATTTGCCGATCGGGATCCGCCCCCAGCTCAGCCCCGCGCTCTTTCAGCGCGTCCAGGTTTCGAGTGTGGAATCGGACATCGTCCGATTGGTCGCGGCCGCGTCCCGGAGCGGGCGGAAAGCCTCACCGAGCAACGAGCGCACGCCTCCGTGAGGAGCGAGGGACGCCCGAACACCAAGCCGCGCTCCTGGCACCCCTCGGCGTGACGTCCCGTCCGATTGTCAGGAGCCTGGAGGGCGGCGGCCCCAGAAGAGGCCGGCCAGGCGGCCCGCTGTGGTCGCGTCATGCAACCAGACGGCCGTGATCGATCGCGAGCTGTGTGATCCGGGTGCCCGCCGGCACGGGGTCATCGCCGCTCTCGTCACTTTCCGCCCCGATCCGATCTGCCGGCCCTGGCCGACCAGGGTTACGAAGGTGCCGCCGACGTCGTACGCGTCCCCGCCAAGAAGAGGTCCGGCCAGCCCAAGCTCGGCCATGACCAGCACACCTACACACGCTGCTTCAAGGCCTGCGAGGAGTCGGCAAGCGGGCGAACGCCCTGCTCCCCGTCACCTTCAAGGCCCTACGCCGGGTAAGCCTCGACCCTTGGCGCATCGTGAAGATCGTTCAGGCCGCACTCGTCCTGCTCAACCACAAGCACAACTGGACCATGCCAGCGTCACACAACGCGATCTTCAATTACCAACAATGGCTCACTCAGGGACGTACCGCCCCAAACCAACGTGGCCAGAAATCCGACATTTCTCGAAATATAATATCGATACCTTCCTCGAAATTCTTTGCGAATTCGACTTGATTAACGCCGCCGCCTTTGGCATTATTCATACAGGCGTTCTAATCGCGATCGGGGGTGGGCATGACTCAGCTGTTCGAGCCCGCCGGGTTCTTTCCTGATGAACTACCGGGTCGCGACGAGTCCCGCCCTTGTGATGCTGACTGGTGGGAGCGCGCCACGACCCCCGGGTCAGCCCAAACGGGCGAAACGCCCCGTAG
>NZ_BBYJ01000024.1:138092-289640 GCF_001528665.1 Microtetraspora malaysiensis | reverse complement strand
GAGCCGGCCTTTCTGGAGGACGGCACCCCGATCCCCGCGCAGGACGCGCGCAGGATGGCCTACACCGCCGAACTGAGGCGGGTGCTCCGCGACGCGGACGGGATCATGCGGGACTTCGGGCGGGCGCGCCGGCTGGCCTCGGCCGATCAGCGGGAAGCGATCCTGGCCATGTACCGGACCTGCTGCCGCGAAGGCTGCGACGTCCCCGCCTATCTGGCCGAGATCGACCACATCGAACCCTGGTACCCGACCGGCCGCACGAACTTGGACAACCTGGCGCCGTTGTGTGCGGCGGACAACAAGTGGAAGTCCCGCCACCCCGACCGGGTAGAGGTGATCGATCAAGGGGACGGGACCGTCTCAATGCGGTTCCACCGGTACTCCAAGCTCCGCCCCCGACGCTGGACCGACAGACAGTAACCAACCACCACTGAACAGCCATCCCGCGACCCGCGAACGGCGACCCGCGAACGGCGACCCGCGAACGGCGACTTGCGAACGGCGAACGGCGATCGGGTGAGCCGTGACCTACCAGCCGTGATCGGCGAGGTTGATCGCGGAGGCCACCTGGTAACCCGGCCCCTCCCACGGGCCGGTCCCGCTTCCGAGAGGAGTGGGACGCGGTGTCGACCTCGCCCATCAGAGTGTTACGGGGACCCGCCCTGCCCGACCGCACTCGCCGGCCATGCCACGCCGCCGCCCGCGATCATTCCTACCGGCGGCCTCAGCCGCTATGCGGACCATCGGGTTCTTCGGCTTGCCGCCGAGCACGCTCCCCTTCCCTATGGCGGCGCCGCCTGCCCGGCAGGGCCGTCAGGAGTTGACCAGGATCAGCCGCCGTGGCGACCCCTCCTACATGGACGATCGCCGGCCGGACGACTCTTCGGCGTCCTGTGGATACCAGCGCAGTTCGACGGTGTTGCCGTCCGGGTCCTGCACATAGATCGAGGTCGCGCTACCCCGTGCGCCGAACCGGCCCACAGGCCCCTCAAGGACGGTGAAGACGCCCGATTCAATGACCTCTTGCCAATCCAGCGGTTCCACGACCAAGCAGATATGGTCGACGTTCGACTCGCCCCGGGGGTGGTGGACCAGGTCGATGATGGTTTCCGGGGTGACCCTCGCAGAGGGGAATCCGACGTCGCCGGCGCGCCACTCGGCGACGCGTACCGGCTCCAGGCCGAGGAGCCCACAGTAGAACTCAAGCGAACGCTCGACGTCTCGGACGTTGAGCACCAGGTGATCGAAGGCTTTCACGCGCATGGTCTTCACTTCACTTCACTTCCAGTTCGTAGGCCTGACGCAGCCAGTCGGTGAAAAGGGCCGCGTCGATGTCGTCGACGGTATGGAGCTGCACGGAGGCCATCTGGCGGACGCCCGGCTGGTAGCGCAGGCGGACCACACCGGTGGCCGAGGTGGCCAGGGGCCCGGTGGTGCTGAACATAGGGGTGACTCCGTGCGTTGTGGTCGGGCCGGTTTTCGGGTTTCTCCCGCGGACCGGATGCCGCTCTCAACAATGCGCCATCCGTCGGCGGCCACCAAGCCACGATCGGGCTACGATCGTTTACTCAGATTCAACGGTGGAGCGGCCCATGCTGGAACGGCACGAGATCGAGACCTTCTTGACGCTCGCTGAGGAGCTTCATTTCGGCCGTACTGCCGAGCGTCTGCGGGTCACGACCGGACGGATCAGCCATGTGATCAAGAAGCTGGAACGCCGTATCGGGGCTCCGTTGTTCGAACGCACCAGCCGCGTCGTGCGTCTCACCTCGATCGGGCGGCAGCTGGCCGATGACCTGGCGCCGTTGGCGGCCCAGATGGACGAGGCGATCCGCAGGGCCGTCGACGCCGGCCGCGGCGTGGTCGGACGGCTGCGGGTCGCGTTCCTCGGCGAGTGGACCGCGCCGGTGCTGCTCGGGGCGGTCAGCCTGTTCACCGAGCGCCACCCGGACTGCGAGGTCGACGTTCACGAAGTGCAGCTGTTCAACTCGCGATCGAGCCTGCTCGACGGCTCCGTCGACATCCTCCTCGCCTCGTTTCCTTTCGACGGCATGGCCTGCGGCCCGGCCCTGCTGACGGAGGGCCGCGTACTGGCCGTCGCCGCCAGGCACCCGTTGGCCCGAGAGAAGTCGGTGTCTCTCGAAGTTCTCGCCGAACACCCCGTCGTGCAGTACCCGTCGATCACGTCGGCGGACTTCAAGCGCGACCGCACGCCCGACCACACCCCCTCGGGCAGACCCGTCCCGAAAGGGCCGGCGGGCAACACGTTCTCCGAGATGCTGTCCCTCGTCGCGATGGGCAAGGGCGTCCTCCCGGTGGGCGAGCACAGCAGGCGGTACTACCCCCGCCCGGATGTCGCGTACGTGCCGATCAGCGACGCGCCGCCGATCGAACGAGGATTGGTCTGGCCGGCGGGCAACACGACTGAGCGGGTGCGCGAGTTCGTGCAGGCCGCGACGGATGCCAACCGGGGGAGCGCGGCGCCGTCGGCATCATGAGCATGATCGGCTTACGTGTTCGCCGGCAGGATGCCAGGAGTTCGATCTCCTGGGTTCCGCCACATGGCGGAGGCCGCTTCCCACGATCAGGAAGTGGCCTTTCCGATGCGGTGATGTGGCGAAGTGCGGAACCGGCGCAGATCCCGGTCGGCCATCCGGCGGATCACGTTTCCGCTGTCGACAGGGCGGTTCTGAACGTCACCCTGCCGTGAGGAACTGCTCGGATGCCGCCTCGGGTCAGCCGGAGCCCTCTGAGATGAGGGCCGTCAGGTGGCGGTGGAGGATGGCGAGCATGCTGTCGGCGTTGAGGCTTGCGGGATGGAGCACGGCCTGGAGGGAAAGGCCGTCGAGGAGCGCGCAGAGGCGGCGGGCTTCCACCTCCACGTCGGCGTCGCGGGCCAGGCGGTCCGCGTGGCGTGCGCCTGTCGACCGGCAATCACGAGGACGTACCGTCCCAGAACGAAGGCGAGGTGCTCGGCGACGGTCAGGGCGAGTCGTCGGCTCCACCCGCCGCCCGGCTCCACCCGCTGCCCGGCAGCGCCAGGGTTCCCGCCCGGCGCGGCGGAGGGCCGGCATCGGCTACCGGATTCGGCTATCGGATTCATCCGCGGTGCTCCGACCTTCGGCGCTGCCTTCGGCCGAGGCCAGGGAGCGCGTCAGGCGCCGATGAGGTTGAGCAGCAAGGGCGCCCCGACGCCGAGAAGGTAGCAGTGGGCGGCCCGGCCGGCGCACTCCCAGCCGCCCTCGGGCCGGACGGCGTGCGCCCGTGCGAAAAGCCTGATCAGCTCGTGCATGCGATAGCGGTCGGGTGCGCCGCTCTCCAGAAGCCGGGCGCGGACCAGGGTGTCAAGGGAGGCTTGGACGTCGTCGGCATCCCGGTCCGCGAGCGCGGCGACGAGGGAGGCGGTCACTTCCGCGATGTCGAGCCGGCCGAGCAGCGTGAAGAGTTCGCCGGCTTCCGGGTGGTGGTCGAGTTCGTGGCCCGCGGCCAGGCTCTCCCGGACGGACAGGTCGCCGTGGCTCAGCTCGTCCAGCCTGGTACCGGCGTCGGCGAGTCGCGCGGCCAGTCGGGCCACCGGCCAGTGGGGGTTGTCGGCCAGGCGGGCGCCCGCGACCCGGACGGCGAGTGGCAGGCGGTCGCACAACTCCACCGTCCGCGCCGCCGCCTGAGGTTCGGCCCGCACCCGTTCGTGGCCGGCGCAGGCGGCGAGCAGGTCCGTCGCCTCGCGTTCGCTCAGCCGGTCCAGATGGAGACGCATGGTCGCGTCCAGGGTCGTGAGCCTGGAACGGCTGGTCACGAGGACGGCCGACGTCGACCCGCCCGGCAGCAGCGGCCGTACCTGGGAGGCGTCGACGGCGTTGTCGAGCACGATGAGCATTCGCCTGCCGGCCGTGTGGGTCCGGAACAGCGCGGCGGCCTCATCGAGGTGGCAGCCGGTCTCGGGCACGTTGAGGGACCGGAGAAATCTGGCGAGCACCTCGTCCGGGGTCAGCGGGGCGAGGCCCGGGGTCGTGCCGTGGAGGTCCGCGTAGAGCTGCCCGTCGGGATACGCCGAGGCGACGGCGTGCGCGGCGTGGACGGCCAGCCGCGACTTGCCGGCTCCGCACGGGCCGTCGATGGCGACGACCAGCCCGCGGCCGGCTCCCGGGGCGGACAGGAGGGCGCCCAGCCGGGCGAGCTCACCGCCTCTGCCGATGAAGGGTCCGGCGTCCGACGGCAGTTGCGCCGGCGCGTCGGCCGGAGAGGGAGCGCTCGTCGCCGCTCTACCCGGCGGGTCCTCGCCGGCCGGCGCGAGGGCCGTGGGCCGGCGGTCCCGCCCGGCGTCGAGTCCGGGATCCGCGGCGAGGATGCGCTGGTGAAGGTGGCGGACGGCCGGCCCCGGCTCGGTACCGATCTCGGCGATGAGGTGGAGGCGGAGGTCCTGGTACGCCAGGAGGGCGTCGCTGGTCCTGCCGTCCCGGTAGAGCGCGAGCATGAGCTGGCCCCACAGCCGTTCCCTGAGCGGGTTCTCGTGGAGCGCGCGGCGCAGCGGGCCGATCGTCTCCGAATGGCGTCCCAGCGCGATCCGGACCTCCATGAGGTCCTCCATCACCCGGAGGCGGTCTTCCGCCAGGATCCCCGCCCAGGCGTTCAGAGGTTCGGAGAGGGTGAGTCCCTGCAACACCTCTCCGCGCCACAGGTCCAGCGCCTGGCTGAAGGCGGCCTCGGCCGCGGCGATGTCGCCGCGGCGCAGAGCCTCGCTGCCCTGCCGGCTGAGCCGGTGGAAGAAGAGGATGTCGAGCTCGTCGGGTCGTACGGTGATCTGGTAGCCGTTGCCGGCCGTCTCGATGCGCGCTCCGCGGTGGTCGAGCGCCGCGATCATCCCTCTCAGCTGCCAGATGTACGTCTTCAGGTTGCCGCGGGCGGATTTCGGCGCCCGCTCGCCCCAGATGTAGTCGATGAGGAGCCCCGAGGCGACCGTGGTGTTGGGGCGGAGGAGGAGCGCGGCCAGGAGCTGGCGGTGTTTCGGACGCTTCAGGCAGAGCTCCCGCCCGGTGGCCGCCTTGACGACAAGGGGTCCCAGCAAGCCGAATTCCATGTCGCTTGTGCTCCGGAGTAGCGCTGACCAGGCGGGGAGTTCAGTCAAGTCGGTCCTACGAGCAGTAAAGAGCGTGATCAATGCCCCAATATTCGATCTCATGTGCGCGCTCGTAAAGGGTTGATCGCTAAAAATCAGGATGAACTCTGACAGTCTTCCCGGGTCCGCGTGATCAGGAGTTGCCAAGGGCTACCAGGCCACCTGGCGGCCCGGAGAAGGGACGAGTGCCGTCGTGGACCGGCGGTGGACCGGCGATATACCGCTTTCTGGTCAGGTAATGGACGATCACACAGCAGTAGGCGGAGGTCCGATGCCGAAGATCGAGTTTTGCGTTCTGGGGCCACTCCAACTCGGTGACGAGGGCCGGCGGGTGCACCTCAGGAGCTCGCGGCAGCAGGTCGTGCTCGCCGCGCTCCTACTGAGCGCGAACCGCATGGTGCCGGTCGAGTCGCTGATCACGGCCGTGTGGGACGACCACCCCCCGGACGGGGCGCGCCATCAGATCCACAACTGCGTCTGGATGCTCAGGCGCCGCCTGCGGGACATCGGCGTGGCGGAAGCCGAGATCACCGGATACCCGGCGGGGTACGCCATCCACCTCAGCGAGTGGCGCCTCGACGCCGCTGTCTTCGAACGGCGGCTCGGCGAGGCGCGCGGACTCGCCGCGATGGGGCAGGTGACGCTGGCCGCCGCCCGGCTGCGGTCGGCGCTGTCGCTGTGGCAGGGGCCCCCGCTGTCGGGGGTTCCCGGCCGGATCATGCAGCGGGAGGCGGTCCAGCTGACCGAGCGGAGGCTGTCCGCGCAGGAGGACTGGATCGATCTGGAGATCGCGCTCGGCAGGAGCGCCGAGGTGACCGCCGAGCTCTACCGCCTGATCGCCGAGCAGCCCTACCGGGAACGGCCGCGCGCCCAGTTGATGCTCGCGCTGCACCGGTCGGGACGGACGGCGGAGGCGCTGGCGACCTACCGCCAGACGCGGCGGCTGTACATCGACGAGCTGGGTCTTGAGCCGAGCCCCCTCCTGAAGGACCTGGAACAGGCGATTCTCCGGGGCGACCGGAGCCTGTGGCATACGTCCTCAGTCCAGCCGCCCCTGCGCCACGGAGCCCTCGGCGCCGGATATCCGCTCGACGCGCCGGGGGCGACGGCATGACGCCCCCGCGGGGTGGCCGGCTCGCCCGCCTCGCCCGGCGGGCCGGGGCGACCGCCGTCGATTACGCGGTCGTCTGCGCGCCACTCGCGCTCATCGGCCTCCTTCAGTCACGGCGCGTCCGCACCCCCCGCCCGTCGCCACGAGAAGGCGGGCCCGGCGGCGCGCGGGCCCGCCTTCTCGTGGCGGTCGCGGTGACCACGCCGCTCGCCTGCGGGCTCGCGGCGACCGAGGCGACGGGCGGCTCGCCCGGCAAACGCCTGCTCCGGCTCCAGGTGCGTACGCGCGACACGGACTCGCCGGTGCCGTACTCCGCCGCGCTGCTCAGAACCGTGCTGAAGACGGCGATCCCCTGGGAGATCGGGCATCAGGCGGTGTGGGATTTTCGCGGGACGTCCCAGACGCAGCGCAGGGGCGCCGTGCTGGCGGCGTGCGCGTACGCCGCGGTGGCCGCGCAGGCGGCGATGATCTGCACGGCGTCCGGCCGGACCTACGCGGACCTCCTCGCCGGCACGGTCGTCGTCGACGCCCCCGGAGGCGAGAACGGCTGCTAGCCCTTCGACCGCCGCCTGCGCAGGGCCCAGGTCAGGAAGGCGACGACGAGTATCCCCTCCGCGGCGAGAACGAGCGCGGCGGCCGTCGGGCCCCACAGGTCGGCGAGGGTACCGAACCACACCGTCACGAGCAGGACGAGCGCGGGGCCGAGGATCGCCGCCGACAGCCCCGTGTAGGCGGCGTAGATCCATCTCGCCCGGGACGGATAGTCGCGCACCCCGGCGGGCCCGCGGCGCACGAACGCCGCCGCGAAGCGGAAGGACTCCGACTGGAGACCGAGCGTCGATGTGGCGTGTTCGAGCATGTGGTAGCCGTCGAGCTGGAGCACCGGCAACAGGTTGACGAGGACGGTGACGGTTCCGAAGAGCAGGAGCGTGGCGGCCAGGTTGTGCGGCCAGCCGGAGTCAGGGCCCCACAGCCACAGCGCGCCGAAGGGCAGCAGGGCGACGAGGTTGACGTAGATCCCGGCGAAGGACGTCGCGACCCGGTGGCTCGTCCCGCGGAACGTGACGACGTCGTCGACCTTGCAGTAGGGCGCGATGAGCGGAAAGCGCCACATGAGGCCGATCTGCGTGGGCCGGCCTCCGTAGCGGTGACAGGCCACCCCGTGACCGAACTCGTGGAGGCCGATCATGGCCCACGAGATGAGGATGCCGAGCGCCGTCACCCACCACGGCGACCGCGCCTCCCGCAGGGAGGCGTAGAGCGCCGGCCAGTTCAGGGCGACGAGCGCGCAGACCACCAGACCGGACAGGGCGAGGGGTACCGCGATGATCGGCCGGAGGAGCCAGCCGAGGCGGCGCGCGACCGGGGGCACGAGGTCGTGCGCGCCGGGGATCGGCATGCGCCACAGCAAGGGGGAGCGGCCCTCGGACCTGCGCGCGAGCGCCGCCTTCTCCCTGATGCGATCCAGCAGGCCCGGGTCCGCGGGGTCGAGAAGGCCGCGAGAGGCCAGCAGGCCGAGCAGCTGCCGCCAGTGCTCGTCGCCGAGCCGCCGGCCGAACCGCGTGGCGTACTCGACGCCGATCTCGGCGAGGCTGCGCTCGCCGTCGAGGCAGGCCATGAGGAACGCCTCACGCGGGCCCACCTGGAGGTAGGCCTGCGTCTCGCCGTCGGCCACGAAGTGGACGGTGGCGGTCCCCTTGGTCAGGGCGGGCCCCACCCGAACGGTGTGCCTGAGCCGGGGGCGGGCGTCATCGAGCCATGCGGGGTTCTCTCCCGCCGGGGGAAGATGCGTGCCGTCTTCCGCGATCGTCACGCGGACCTCGCAAGGTGTGCCTCCGGCTCCAGCACCCGCTCGATGAGATAGGAGAGGTAGATCTCGTCCAGGATGGCCGCGCCGATGCGGTTGTTGGTCATGTGCACGTACGAGCTCAGCAGGATCGCGGCCAGATCCTCCCCGTCGGGCAGCGGCGCCGGCGCGCCGCCGTCGCGCGAGGGGAACAGCAGTTCGCCCCTGCCCGCGGCCGCCCGCACGCGGTCGCGCAGTTCCCGGCAGTGGGACAGCCAGGTCCGCTCGATGCCGGACGACTCAGAAATATCGCCGGTGCCGGCGAGCGACCGGATCCTGGCGACCCGCGCCGACAACGTGTCGCGGGTCAGCTCCAGGCTCTTGTCGAAGGAGTCGTGGTAGCCGTCCGAGGGCTCCTGGTACGACGTCTCCCAGAAGTCCCGGTACCGCCGGAAGAACCGGCGTACGGCGTCGTCGTCGCCGAGGAACGTGTACGCGGTCATCAGGCTCAGCTGCGTGGCCAGCCCGAGCAGCACCGGCCGCACGTGCGTGTTCGACGTGGCGAGCAGGTAGGCGACCATGTCGCTGGAATGCTCGAAATGCCACTCGGCGATCCGGATGCCGGCCGCGCCGCCGTAGCGGTCGTACTCGGGCTCGTACGGCAGCACCGCGACGCTGTTGTTCGGCCGGAACGGCATCCGGCCGCCCGCGCCGTACTCCTCGTTCCACCGCGCCTCGCCGTACTCAGCCAGGTACATCTTCTTGTAGAGGTCGGCCAGGCCCTCGGCGTCGTTCTCGTAGAGCGCGGGCCGGCGTCCGAGGAACTCCTCCACGGCGCCGACGGCCCGGCGCGTGACCTCCTCACGGACCGACGGCGACGCCGGTTTGAACCGGACCCGCAGGTGCGGCCCCTCCTGCCAGTACTTGATGAAGAACCAGCCGCTGATGAGGCCGTCCTTCCGGAGGCCCTCGACAAGGGGGCGAACGGCCTCGACCACGATCGGATTGGCGTCGCTGGCGTAGAAGACGTGCAGCGCCACCCATTCGTCACCGGTGCTGTCACCCATGCTGACCCCTTGCCGTGTCGTAGAGCTCGATGAGGAATTCGCCGACGTGAGGGCGCCCGTGCTCGTCGCGGAGCCAGAGCTCGTCGAGGTCGGGGCCGCACTCGGTCAGCACGATGCGCGACGACGCGCCCAGCGCCAACTGCTCGAACAGCCGCAGGGACATCCAACTGTCGAAGTCGACCGGCAGCGGCTTGCGCGACGTCTTGCGGTCGTTGCCGGGGCGGGCCGCCTCGGCGTCCTGGTCGGGGCCGCTCCTGCGCTCGGAGGTGTCGACCTGGGCGAACACCCGGTCGGGAAGCCCGTGCTCCCGCCGCCACCGCTGGACCTTCAACAGGTGCTCCGCGTCGCTGTGCCGCGGATCCCTGAACGGGAACGCGCTCGTGTTCAGTTTCCACATCCGGCGCTGGAGCACGAGGTCGCCGAGCACCAGGCGCGGGTACATCGTGATGCCCTCGGCGGGGACCGGCTGCCCGGTGCCGGCCCACAGGTCGATCTGCGCCATCCCGCCCGGCGCGAAGCACATCAGGACCTGCTGGACCTCCGGCAGCGCCATCGGCAGCAGGAAGCCCAGGTAGAGGGGGATCACCTCGCGGTCGAGCCGCCTGGACATCAGCCGTACCCGGTCGGCCCGCTCGTCGTGCACCATGACGATGTCGTCGAGGAGGATCTGCTCGTCGACCGGCCGGGCGCTGATGTCGCCGGGGCAGACGATCTCGTAGTCGGTGACGCTCGGATGGATGTTGAGGTTCGTCGTCTCGTAGCCGCCCCGCAGCTCGGCCAGCACGGCTCCCGGAGGCGTGTAGCGGCGGAGGGTCTCCGCGAGCAGCTCCCGCGCGCCCGCCCCGCCGGAGTCCAGGCCGTGCGCGAACCGGGAGAACATCAACGTCAGCCCCGAGTACGCCTGGTTGAGCACCAGCCTGCCCTCGTCCGGCCGGCCGGACGCGGACGCGAGCTGGACGAAGAACGACCACGGCTGGTCGAACCTGCGGTCGGCCGGCAGATGCCGCCGCACCTCGTCCACGAACGCGGGGCCCAGCCGGATCTCGTCCGTCCGGCCGGCGTCCGGCTGGAGGCCGCGCAGGTGCCGCGACGCCGCCTCGCGGGCCCGGTCCAGCGCGGTGAGTTCGGAGATCTTGAACCAGTTCTCCTGCGGGACGTAGTTGTTGCCCTCGTCGAAGGCGCGCCGGCGCATGGCGCGCTGGGCGTAGGGGGAGAAGAAGTCGCGCTGGAACTCGTGGCAGAACCGCTCCACGTCGTCGCATCGGCCGCCGGATCCGTATCGCGCCCGGAAGAACCCGGCGGCGGTCAGCCGGCGCGGAAGGCTCATGTCGAACGCGGGCAGGATGTCGGCGAGCGCGGCCAGGGACGGCAGCGCCCTGCTCTCCCACGCGCCGCGGTCGGTGGCCATGCCGTCGCCGGTGATCGTCGTGTCCTCGTAGATCAACGTACGCGGAACCAGCCGCTCCGGCGCGCCGACCAGGGCGAAGGCGTCCCGGACCCGCTCGCGGATCTCGGCCAGCAGTACGGCCCGCCCGCGTGCCGGAGTCGCGGGGTAGCGGGCGACGAGCTCACCTGCCTGCGTCAGCACCGCGGCGACCCGGCGCAGCGTCGGGTGGGACTGGGCGGCGAGACCGGTGGCGAACGCGGCCGCGGGGTCGTGTGACCGCAGGTCGATCTGGAGGTCCGGCGCGAGCAGCAGTCCGAGCCGGAGCAGATGCCCGAGCAGCCGGTCGGCCGCCTCGACGGTCCGGTCCTCCGCCGCCGAGGCCACGCGTTCCGAGAGTTCGCGCAGGGTGAGCCGGGCGTGCCTGGCGATCGTGACGACGTCGTTCAGCGCCGGCCCGCTCGGCAGGAAGAACAGATCCTCGTGGACGCCGTCGATCGTGACGACCGCGTCCGGATCGGTTCCGGCGGTGGTCCTGCGCCGGACGTAACGCGCGGTCTCGTCGTCGATGCTGGCGCCGGGCGCGAGCGTGACCGTGATCTCGGAACGCACCAGAGGATCCGCGAGGATGACGGCCGACAGCCGGGCGAGCACCGCGACGTTGAGCCGCACGGTGGAACGCTGCCGAAGCGACGCGGGCTCGGGCGCCGGACGGGGCGAGTCCGGAGTGAACCGCCCGAGGCCGACCGAGGTGAGCGTGCTGAAGGGGCTCGTCTTCAGCGCGGCGCGGTAGAGGAGTTCGAGGAGTGTCCCCTCGATCTGCCGCCCGTCCTTGTCCAGCTTCCTGGCCGGATCCAGGTAGCGGTCCATGCTCCGTTCGAGGACCTCCGACTGCAGCAGCACCGCGCAGCGCAGCGCGTCGTCGGACAGTACGGTCCGGGCCCGGACGCGGGCGGCGGCGATGTCCGCGGCGAGGATCTCCCCGCCCTCGGCCACCACGCCGTCGAGCGATGCCATGGCCCGGCGCCAGTCCGCGAGCAGTGCGGCGGCGGACGGCGTGAGCGCGGGATCCGCCTTGGCCAGCGTGGCCGGGCGGGGGCGCCGGGCGTTGAACACGTCCCGGCGCAGGTTGATCAGAGCGACCCGGCTCGGGTCGCCGCCGCCGAGTGCGGCGACGGCCTTCTCGATCTCCTCCCGGAGCCTCGCCCCGGCCGCGTCCCTGGCCGCCTCCCGCTCGAAGACGCGCCGGGTCCACTCCACGGCGCCGCCCGTACGCAGCGTGGTGACGACGTCGGCGGGCCGGCCGGCGACCCTGAGCAGGAAGGCCTCGCCGAGCCGCCAGCGGCCCGCGTCCTCCCCGGCGCCGAATCCCGCCGCCGGATGGACGAGGAGGTCCGTCATCGCATGCTCCCTTCTCCCGCCGCGCCTGGTTTCCCGTGGCCGTCGAATCGGTACAGGCTGTGGTCGTAGCCGAGCCGCGGGGCGCGCTCGTGGCCGAGAAGCATGAAGATCATGCTTCTCTCGCCGGATCCCTCGATGCCCAGCAGCTCGTCGACTCCGATGTTGTCGAGCCCGAGCACCGCGCCGACGCCGAGACCGCGCGCGGTGGCCGCGAGGTAGGCCGTCTGGGCCGCCTGGCCCACCTCGATGCTGAGCATCCGGTAACCGGGCGCGCCGTACGCCTCCACCAGCGCGTCCAGCCGCCCGGTGACGACGACGACCGCGGCGACCTCCTGGAGGCTGTAGTTGGTGAGCGCGTAGAGCTGCTGCAGCCGGCCGACGTCCAGCGTGGCGCCGGCGATCAGGCCGCCCCGCGCGGCGTCATATCTGTAGACCCGGCGTTCCAGTCCCGCGACGCTGTTGGACAGGACCCACTGCCCGGTCCACGCGTGCTCGCGGGGGGCGGGCGCGACGTCCGTCCCGGTGCGGCCCGCCTCGGCGACCGACGACAGCACCCAGCCCAGGTCGCGGGCGTCGAGCGGCGGCCGGGCGCTGAACAGGCCGAAGCTCGTCCGCCGGCTGCGCAGGCTGTTCCCGACGTCGAGATCGGCGGCCTCCGGCGCGGGACCGGGAAGCGTCAGCAGAGCGTCTCCCGACGCGATCTCCGGCAGAGCCACCGCCCCGGCCCGCGCCGCCTCAGGGCCCGGGCGTGGCCGGTCGCCCACGAGGGCCGCCGCGTGGACCCGGCTGACCAGTTCGAACGAGCGCACCCGGCTGGACTGCTCCCACACGCGGTGCGCCGCTCCGGCGTCGACCCGGGCCGCCTCACCCGCCCCCGAGGTCGGGTTCGCGGACAGGTTCGCGGTCGTGCGGCCGAGCGGGACGACGACGAACGGCGCCTCGTCGTGCCCGTCCACGTCCAGCACGCCGCCGACGGCCGCCTCGTCGAACCACAGGACCGGTTCGAGCGGCGTGTCGTGGGCGGCCAGCACCAGCCGCCACGAGGCCAGCAGCGCGCCCACGTCCTGCGTGACCACGTGATAGCTGAACGAGTTGTACTTGAAGGCGTTCTTCCAGAAGCGCAGCGTCACCACCGCGTACAGCTCCGCCCGCACTCCGGTGGCGGCCGCGATCGCGCCGCACCGGTCACCGGTCGAGAGCCGGTCGAGGCTGTGGTGCGCGGTGTCGTAGTGGTACACCCCCGGCGGGAGCGGCCCGGAGCGGCCGGCCACCAGATAGCTCTCGGCCGGGTACATGCCGCCGCCGGACGCCGTGGGCCGCGCCCAGACCGCCTGGTCCGACCGGATCTTGGCGTGGCTGTCGTCGTTCCAGTTGGGTGTGGTCCGGCGGCCGGTCACCCCGTAGCAGCCCAGCATCGAGGCGAGGACGCCGAGGTCCGGCACGCCCGGGGCGTCCGCCCGCGGCGACCTCGCGGCCCGCAGGGCGGCGCCGACCCCCACCGGCGGCATCGAACGGAACGGCTCAGGCAGCGGCGTCTTGACGGTGTCCGTGTACAGCTTGTGCCGGGACGGCTGGTCGGCCCAATCCACCTGGAACCCCAGAGGCGGCAGCGGCAGGTGCTGCCGCTCGAACATGCGTCGCGCGTAGTCCAATGCGATCTCCGCGCCGCTCTGCGGCCCCTGATCGCGAAGGCGGGGCGGCGTACTCACCAGGGCTCAACTCCTACGGGAAGGGGTGCGGGACGAGATGCAGCTGTTCCGGCCGCAGGGGGTGAGGCGTCAGCCCGGCCCGATAGGGCGCCCACAGGGTCCGGGGCATCGACAACACACGCTGCCTGCGCCACCCGAAGTCGATCGGGACGAGCCCGGGAACGAGCGCGGCGACGGTGTGCAGCCCCATCGACCGCTGTTCCGGCGTGGTCTGGTCGACCGCCACGGTGTCGAACCCGGCCTCGGCGAGCACGCCGACGATCTCCCCGGCGGTCCGGGCGAGATCGGTGACCGGCCCGCGCCCGGCGGTCCAGTCGGCGAAGGCGTCGTCGAGGGGGGTGCGGCGGGTCTGGCGCAGCCAGTGTTCGGCGTGCCGCACCATCTCCGGCATCCCGAACAGCTGCGCGTGGTGCTCCAGCTCGCCGACGTGGTCATAGTCGGTGACCATGAGCTCGACGTGTTCGCGGGACGCCGCCACCCGGTCGGGGAACCCGGTCACGTAGGACGCCACCTCGCACACGGCGGCCCGTACGGCGTCGGCCGGGTCGGGCGACGCGCCGCCCGCGAAGCACAGGCTCCCCAGCCCGCCGTCCCGCCGTACGGCGACCGCTCCCACGGCCGGCACGGGCACGTCGACGCGGACGTCGAAGCAGCGCAGGTCATAGCCTTGCAGGTCGACGTGCGCGCGCATCTGCTGGACCAGGGGGTGGTCCACCGTGTCGAGGTCGATCTCCGGAGGCGTGATCCCCGAGTACCAGCTGATCAGGAAGGCGTCGCGTTCGATGAGCTCGAGCAGGCCGTGCAGCACCGCCTCGGTGACCGAGCTTCCCGACGCGCAGCCGTTGGAGCACTCCTGGACGGTGTTCCGGTGGCCGGCGCGGTGGTCCAGGTAGTACACGAGCTGTTCGGGCACCAGGACGGCCCGGTCGTCACGCAGCGACCACCCCCAGACCCAGGGCACGGAAGGGTTCTCCTGCCATGGCACGTACTTGTCGGTGTGGGTCCGGTAGAAGGCCGGGTCGTAGAGTCCGCACTGCTCCATGGAGACGTACGGGACGTCGAGCTCGGTCACCGCGGCCCACCGTGCCACCTCGACGCCGCGGGCGCGCTGGCCCGCGTCGCGTTCGAGTCCCTCCAGCACGCCGAGCAGCTCGCTGCGGCCGTAACTCTCCGCGTGCCCGCTCCAGTACATCTCGTGCAGGCCGTACTTGCTGCGGGCCAGGAACCGGCCGGTGACGGGAGCGGTGGCGGTGGCGTGATAGACGCGCAGCGGCGGCCGGCCCAGCATCCCGCACACCGGATTGGCGAGGGCGTCCATCGGCAGGCGGAGGTCCTCGGGCGCCCGTGATCGCGTCGCGCCGGGACGCGCGGCCGGTGTGGGGGCGAGCCGGATCCGCGCCTTCTCCGCGGTGTCCGGCTCGGGCGCCGAGCACTCGCAGGACGAGTCCTTGATCAGGCTGAAGCGGTCGATCCGGGCGGTGAGCGTGTCGATCTCCCACACGGGCTGGGTCGGCGCGTCGTCGTCGGCGTGCCGCGCGGCCGTCTCGACCAGCGCGGCCACGATCGAGATCACATGCGGGGACGGTGGGGTGACCTCCGAGCGGACGACGCCGTGCGGCTCGTCGAGGATCCGCCGCTCCAGCATGGGTCTGCACCCCGTCCAGCGCCGGTCGAGGCATTGAGGACACGGGCCGCCGCCTCCCGGCGTGGCGGCCACGATGATCGTCCCGTCGTGGCGCCGGACGCTGACCGAGGGCGCGCGGTCCCGCGCGTGCCCCGCGATCGTGAAGTGATCGGTGTCGCCGGGAACCCCGAGCGTGGCGACGTCCACCGCGCCGCGGCGGCCGGCCGCCGACCCGGAGAGGACCGACGCGATCCGTTCCCCGAGCACGGCGGCGGCCGGTCGCGCGGGCGTCGCCGTCGGCGGGGCGGTGGTCTCCTCTGTCAATCTCGTCAAGGAACGCGGACCTTCCGTGCGGGCTGGCTACGGGGCTGAGTGACTGCTGCGGGCCAGGGCCCTTGGCCCGCAGGGTTCAGTTGTGGATCAGCCGCAGCTGGACGTGCTGGTGCTGGTCGAGCAGCAGCTGGACGTGCTGCACGAGCAGCAGCTGGAACAGCTGCACGACGAGCTGGTGGCAGCCATGTCCATCGACGGGTCGATGTTGTCGACCACCTCGAAGGTGGCCGCCTCGAGCTCGAGCAGCTCGAGGCCGAGCGTCTTGCTCATCCTGTGCCTTCCTGATCTGATGCCGACTGGACGAATGCGGGGTCTAGCCGCCGCCGCATCCCGTGCTGGTGCTGGTCGAGCAGCAGCTGGACGTGCTGCACGAGCAGCAGCTGGAGCAGCTGCACGACGAGCTGCACCAACCGGCGGCGTCCTGCCCGACATCGCCGATGTCGGCGATCTCGAACGTCGCGGTCTCAAGGGCGAGCAGTTCATCTCGGAGAGCCATGGTCATTCACCTCCTTTCCATGGATTCCGTCTCAGGCCGTCCAGTCAGCTGGTGCTGCCGCAGCTGCTGCTCGTGCAACTGCAGCAACTCGAGGTGCTGCACGACGAGCAACTGGACGTGCTGGTGCTGGAACTGCACCAATCGACGGCGTCGCGGCCGAGGTCGGGGATGTCCTCGACCTCGAACGTGACGGTTTCGAGAGCGACCAGCTCTCGGGCCAGCTCGGACATGGAACCCTCCTCACTGCGGCGAGCGCTGCCTGAACAGCAGGACTCTGGTGACAGTCGTGACCCCGGCCAGGTCGGGCGGGGTGAGGTCGACGGCGGCGGCCCGCATGCCCGCGGCGCGCAGCCGGGCGACGACAGTGTCGTGATCGACGGCTTCGGACAGCGCGGACGGGTCGTCCCCGCCGTCCCGCCGTCCCGACAGGGTGAAACCGTCGAGAGCGGGAGCCGCGGGCAGGCACGGGCCGGTCGTCCAGCCCGTCGGGGACCCGGCGATCTGGCGTGCGCCCGCGACGGCGAGCAACGCGTGCTCCGCCGCGTCGAGCCACGTGCGGCCCGCCCGGGCGACGAGTTCCGTGCCCGCGCCGTCCCGCACAACCACGATCGCGACCGGCACGACACCGCGAGCCAGGTGGAACGCGACCGAGCGGCCGTCCTCGCGCACCGCCCGCGCGAGCATGGCCAGGCGCTTGAGCTGCTGCGGATCGCCGTCGACCGCCGACAGGTCGTCCACCGGGACGGCCCGGATGTCGTCTCTCGCGACCGCCGCGATCGTGTACGCGCCCACCGCCCCGAGCAGCGCCCTGGACAGGGCCGTCTCCGGGGTGCTCCCGGCCGCCACTCCGACGAGATCAGGCTCGAACCGGGCGTCCTTGCGATCCCAGGGGCCCGCGAGAACGGCGGCACGGGGAACGGCGAGCGAACCCGAGCCGGCCAGGTCCGTCGCCGCCACCAGAGGGTCGCGGGGGAGCGGGGCGCCGCCCAGCCAGCTCTGCAACCGGCCGGCCTCGACGACCTCGGCGTCCGGCCGGGCCGGAGCGAGGAGGCCGCCGCATCGGCGCTGCGCGTTGACGGCGTACCGCAGCGCCGCCTCTTCGAGGGCCGCCACCCTGGCCTCGAGCAGAGTCTCCGAACCGAACGCGACGATCGGCGCGGGGTCGGCGGCCGGCGCGACCAGCGCGGAGACCTTGACGGGGACCTGGGAGAGGGCGTCGTCGTCGAACCCGCGCATGATGCCGACCGTGTCGGCGACCACGTGCGCGAAACGCTGGTAGGCGCGCTCGACCGGGGACACGTCGGCGCCGTCCGGCTCGTCGCGGGGAACCCGGGCCGCCGGCGCCTGAGGCGAGGCGGGATGGGCGACGACGTGCTCGATCCCGACGGTCAGGCGATCGGGATCGACGACCACGACGGCGTCGGCGATGTCGGAGGCGATGCTTTCGGTGAGCGCCTTGAACACCTCGAAACCGGCGATGCTGACGGCGATGGACACCGCGGCGCCGGGGAGCGCCGCCGGCGGGGCGGCCGCGGCGGCGCCCGCCACCGCCGCCTGCCACACGTCCGCGCTGCCCGGAATCGCGTTGTCGCTCATGCGCAGCACGGCCGAATAGACGCACGCGCCTTCGCGGTCCCCGCGCTGCCACGGACCGAGGACCAGGCGGTCTCCGACGCGTACCAGAGGGACGAACGCCGCCCCCGTCGCGCGGGCGCGGTCGGCCAGGCCGAAGAGCGCGGACGACGGTCGATCCGCGGCGATCAGGCACACGACGTCGGCGCCGCTCGGGGCCACGGCGGAGACGTCGCCGGCCGTGTCGGTCAGGACCGCGCCCCCGGGGGCGCTGCCGACACCGTTGGCGGTCAACGCGTCCGCCAGCGCCGTCGCGTGGGCCGGATCCTCGCAGACCACCAGAACCCGCGCGGTCGCGGCGCGGAGGAAGCCCGTGCCGTCGTCGCCGTGGTGTTCGAGCAGGGCGATCTGACCGGAGAACCGGGCCCGGAGCTCGGGATCCACGTCGGCGCCGCCCTCGGGCACGTCGGTGATGACCCCGCGGGAGGCCAGCGTGACGATCAGCGACCTGACGCTGTCCGCGTGCGCCGGGGGCAGCCCGGCCAGGAGGTCGCTCAGCCGCGTGGAGCCGTCGAGATGCGGCAGCAACGCCGACAGGTAGCGGTAGGCCCCCGCGCCCCTGATGACGAAGCCGTCACCGTGCCCGCGAACGTACACACCGTCCCGGGTCTCGAGGAACGCCATGTCGGTACGCATCCGCGGACGGACGACTGCGGGGATCTGGGTTGTCAAGACGGCCTCCCGGATGAGGTACTCGGCGTCACGTGATGTCACGGCGGCGGATCAGGACGGTCGCGACCGCGATTCCGGCGGCGGTGTAGGCGAGCAGCACGGCGCAGGCGACCGGCCCGCTCACGTACGCCGCCACTCCCACGGCTCCCCCCTCGCTCAGGGAGGGCACGCCCAGGGCGGCGACCAGGGAGCCGCTGGTGGGTCCCAGCAGGATCACGCGCACGGGTTCCAGCGCCGGAACGACCCCGGCGAGGCCGGACAGCGCGTTCTCCAGGCCGAGCGTCCACACGAGCCCCACGGCGAGGGCCGTGCCGACGCCCCGGAAGATCACCCCCAGCGCGGCGCCGAGGCTCAGCCAGGCCACGGAGATGAACACCGCGACGCCGAGCGACGCGGCGACCGCGGAGACGGCCGGCCAGGTGAGCGGCCGCCCCTCGACCGACGCGATCACGACGGAGGTCACCATCGACGCCGCGAGCGCCGCGGCCGCGATGACGACCACCGCGGCGGCGCCCACCAGGACCTTCGCGATGACGACCTGGGCTCTGCCGGGCCCCTGGGACAACCGGGCCGGCCACGTCCCCCAGCGGTATTCCGCACCGGTGACGAGCACACCGAGAATCAGCATGATCGCCCCGCCGAACATGGGATAGCTGCCGACCGCGGTGGTGTGGGCGGCGGAGGGCAGCAGCATCTCCAGCAGCGCGGCCCGGTCCGCCGTCTTCGCCGGGTCGAGCGTGGCGTACACGATGTAGGGGACGCCGAAGCCGAAACCCACCACCAGCACGATCCAGGTGCAGCCCACCACGAACGGCGCCAGGCGCCTGCGCAGCAGAAGCGCCTCGGAGGCCAGTGCGTTCCTCATGTGCCGCTCCCCGCTGAGTGGTCTCCGGTGAGCGCGAAGAACACGTCCTCGAGCGACCGGCGCTCACGCCGTACCTCGTGGATCTCGACTCCCGCCTCCACCAGCGCCCGGACCAGCCCGGGGACGCCGTCCCCGTCCAGCTCCAGCCGCACGTGCGGATCGCCGGCGTCTCCGGCCCGGACGGCTTTCGACCAGGCGTCGTTCGACTTCAGGACTTTCTCCGCCAGGTCCATCGGCCGGGCCCGGACGATGACGGACCTCGACCCGGACCGCGACAGCAGCGCCGAGACCGAGTCCTCCGCCACGACCGCACCCTTGTCCAGCACCACGACGCGGTCGCAGACGTGCTGGATCTCGCCGAGCAGGTGGGACGAGAGCAGAACGGTGGCCGAGCCGGCCAGGTCGCGGATCAGCGAGCGCATGGAGGCCGTGCCCTCGGGGTCGAGGCCGTTCGTCGGCTCGTCCAGGATGAGCAGCGACGGGTCGCCGAGCAGCGCGCCCGCGACACCCAGGCGCTGCCTCATGCCGAGGGAGTAACCGGTGACGCGGCGGTCGGCGGCGCCGTCCAGGTCCACGGCCCGCAGCACCCGGACGACCTCCGCGTCGGGCAGCCCGCGCGCCCGGGCGAGCACCTGCAGGTTCACGCGCCCCGACAGGTGCGGCACGAACGCCGGCGACTCGATCAGCGCGCCGATGCTGCGCAGCGTCCGCGGGTCACCCGGCGGCCGGCCGAGGACCTGGACGGTGCCCGCGTCGCTCCGGACGAGACCGACCAGGATCCGCATCAGGGTCGTCTTCCCCGCGCCGTTCGGGCCGAGGAGACCGTAGACCTGTCCGGGATCGATCCGCAGAGTCACTCCGCGCACCGCCCGGACCGTGCCGAACGTCTTCGTCACGCTCTGGAGCTCGACGACCGGCGGGGTGGCCCCGATGGAGTCAGGCCCCGAGGCGACCTCCTGGTGAAGCGTCATGGTCGCCGCGCGCTTCGCAGGGTCATGTCAACGTCCCATTCCTCGGAATCAGGCCCGGCATCAGGCCCGGCATCAGGCCTGACGCATCGGGCCCGACAGATGATCGGCTGAGGCACATGATTCGCCCAGATGCTCCCGGTGCGATCCCGGCCTGCTCCCCTTGTTCTCCTCGTTCGCTCCCCGCGCGCTCCCCTCCGGCTCAACCCAGAGCGAGCGTCACCGATCGAACAGCGCGCCAAGCTGCGGCTCGACGACACGCTGGGCAAGCACGTGGACGGGTTTTCGGCCGAGATCGCGGACCGGGTTACGCCGACGGCCGCAGCGGCTACGGGCCACCCTGCACGGGCCGATGCGTCGGCCGAAGAGCCGGAGGCGACCAAGCAGACCGTGCCGCAGTGGACGAGCCGGCTGTTACTGACCGGCCAAAGGTGCCCGCGGCCTTGGTGAACTCCCCGGAGTCAGGGCCGCGCGTCGGTGGTCAGGATTCGCCCGCAGGGGTCACGTCACCAGCCGGCCGGCTTGACCAGGCCGGAGTCGTAGGACAGGACGACCGCCTGGGCGCGGCTGGCGAGCCCCAGCTTGGCCATGAGCCGGTTGAGGTGCGTTTTGACCGTGCCCTCGCTGACCGATAGGCGCTGGGCGATCTCCTTGTTGGACAGCGCGTGGCCGACAAGGCGCAGTACCTCGGTCTCACGGGTGGTCAGACGGTCGAGCTCCGGGGGAGGGGCGGCGGCGGGCGGGTCGACGAAGGCCTCGATCAACCGTCTGGTGGCGGTGGGCGCGAGCAGGATGTCGCCCGAGGCGACCGTGTGAATCGCGGCGATGAGGCGCTCTGGCGGAGTGTCCTTGAGCAGGAAGCCTCCCGCGCCCAGCCGCAGCGCGTTGTAGACGTACTCGTCCAGGTCGAAGGTGGTCAGGATGAGGACCTTGGGCGCGGGCGGCTCGGCGGCGGCCAGGATCCGTTCGGTGGCATGGAGTCCATCCATCCCCGGCATCCGGATGTCCATGAGAACGACCTCGGGCCGGAGCGTGGCGGCGAGCCGTACCGCTTCCTCGCCGTCGGCGGCCTCGCCCACCACCGTCAGTCCCGCCGCGCGCAGGAGGGCCGCCAGGCCGGCACGGATGAGCACCTGATCGTCGACCACCAGCACGCTGATCATGAACCTGCTTCACTCGACCTCGCCGGGTGGGGCAGCGGGAAGATCGTCAGCACCTCGAAGCCGCCCTGCGGCAACGGGCTCGCCTTGAGCGTGCCCTGATAGAGCTTGACACGCTCGGTCATACCGATCAAGCCGTTGCCGCCAGATCCCGGCTCCGGCCACACAGAGGCGGCGCCGGAGCCGTCATCGGTGACGCGTACGGTGAGCGTGGACCAGCCGTACGTGATCGCCACCTCCACCCGGGCGGGCCCGGCATGCTTGAGCACGTTGGTCAGCGACTCCTGGACGATCCGGTAGGCGCACACCTCCAGTCCGGGCGGCAACGGCCGCACCGTGCCCTCGACGATCATCTCGACGGACAGGCCCGCCGCACGGAGCCGCTCCGCGAGGGCGTCGAGGTCCCTCAGCCCCGGTGCGGCGGCGTACAGCCCCTCGTCGTCCTCGTGCGCCTCGATCCGAAGGATCGACAGCAGGCGCCGTAACTCGTTGAGTGCCTCATGGCTGGTGTCCGCGATGACTCCCAGCGTCGCGTGCGCCGTGGGGGGATGGGACAGAGCGACGAAGCGGCCGAGACCGGCCTGCACCGAGATCACGGACATGTGATGGGCCACGACATCGTGCAGCTCGCGGGCGATCCGCAGGCGTTCCCGGGTGACGGCTCGGTTGGCGGCGGCGTCCTGCTCTCTGCGGAGCTGCTCGGCGAGCTCGGCGAGCTGCCTGGTGCGCTCTGACAGCAGCCGTACGCTGAGGCCCGCGCCCACCGTACAGGCCGCCATGAGGAGCGACTGCCCGAGCGCCGACAGCAGGGCGACGGTGGCCTGGAGCGACGATCCGTGCGTCCACACGGGCACCACCAACGCGACACCTACCAGGTCGGCCTTCCAGGAGCGGTGGACGGCGACCGTGTAGAGGGCCACCATCATGCCGATGCTGTTGAGGCCCGCATGGTAGCCCTGCATGTGGTAAACGAGCGCCGCGACCGTGACGATCGCCAGGACGGACAGCGGCGCGCGCCTGCGCAGCGCCAGCGGCCCGTTCGCGAGCAAGGTCAGCATCATGGCCGGCAGGTCGACGGGACGTCCCATGTCGGGTCCGTAAAGCTCCCACAGCCAGGTGACGACGACCAGGGAGGAAGCCAGGGCGCTGTCGAGGACCAGGGGGCTGAGCGAGGACAGCCGCCGGAGGCCCGGCGCGGCGCTGAGGGGCATCCGTCACGCTAACTCCGAAACCGGCCGGGGCGCATCAATCCCGAGACATACCACGGGAGTTGCAGTCGGCCACCTTTTGAATGGGCCCCTCGAACGATGGTGCTTTCCGGGGTGACGGGAGGGCGACCCCGCTCATTCATATTGGCCGGTCGCCGCTCATACGGCGGGCGGTACAGCGGGCAGGCCGGGCAGGCCACCGGTGTGTGCTGCCGGTGCCCTCTGTGACTTCCGCAGTAGACGGGAATATTCGCTCAACCCGGGGTGAAGGCGGAAACGGCGAAAAAGCGTACAGACGATTCGAACCGCGGTTTGACGCCGTCGTGCGGGTCTCTCCCTAGGCTTCATGGCGTCGCTCTGTTTTCCACGAGAACTCTGGGAGGAGACTCCTCGTCACACTCACGTCGATACTCACCTCGGGCGTATTCGCGGTGGGAAGTATACGCCCACGAACAGAATCCGGTGTGTTTCTTCTGAGCACGATCAACAGCCGTTCATGACCGAAAGGAAAAGGACATGAAGACGATGATGAAGATCAGTGTCGCGGTAGCGGCAGGTGTGTTCTCGATAACGCCGGTGAGCACATCGAATGCCGCGGCGCAGAGCTTCACCGCCCCGAACGCGGCTGTCGACGCCTCGATGAACTCCGCGGGCGGCCAGACTCTGTCCCTTGCGGCCTCTGCCGAGGCCGCTCGCTGCTCGTGGGGGGCCAACCCGCCCTACTTGAGCGGTCGTACGGTCAACGCCAGCGTCTGGTCATCCAGTTGCCCGGGGGGTTTCCACTACACGGGCGTTCTCCAGCGTAAACGGTGGTACGGGTGGCAGGATCTGGCCAGCAAGTCCTGGTACGGCAGCATCGGATTCTCCCTTAGCAAGGGATGTAAAGCCGGTACGACCTTCACCTACCGCAGCTATGTGGTCGATGGTGTGGGAACCCACAAGTTCAGCCCCCAGCGCCGCTTCAAGTGCCGCTGACCCGGGCGTGATCGTGCAATAGCCTGCGATGGGCCCTTGGCCGGCCAAACTCCGTGAGCTCGCAGAATCCCGCAGGCGGTGGTTCGGTTCCCGAATGGTGACATTGATCGGTGGCTGACGGCCCGGTATCGCGGATATCCTCCGACGCTCCTCAGGTAAGCGATCAGGCCTGCGCTTGGACGTAGCCTTCCGACTGTCTTGCCGACAATGGAGGTTGTGAAGCCCCCGCTCTGCGGGGGCTTCACTCGTCTTCGGGATCAACCGGAACAACCTCACCGCACTCTTCCTCCTCCAATCCCGACAGAATTGGCTTTGAGGGAGCTATCGGTTAATGGACTATTCGAGAGGAAACTTGGCTATGTCAACCGTGGCAAGGTCGATGAGGAACGCCTGCTTGTGTGGATCGTCCCAGTCATCGCACTCGGCGGCGTCAATGAGGGTCCATGTACCCCATTCGAGGAGCATGTAGCGAAGCGCCGTAGGCCACAATGCGATCTCGCTGTCGGTGAGCTCGACATGGCGACGGTATGCTGTCAGGAACGCCGCCCATTCACCCCTGGTGAACAGCCGAGGCGGAGAGCCGGTCGATTCATAGTGGAACAGCAGCGCGGACAGCGCCAGATCCAGCAACCTCGGAGCGTATTCGGCATTGTCGGGGTCGATCAGGACGGGCCCGTCCTCGGCATACACCAGATTGTTCGCCTTGAAGTCCATGGAGACCACGGCTCTGGGAAGGTCCGCGTCGCGCACCGGCGGCAGCGTCTCGGTCATGAAGGACACAAGCCATGGGGACATCCTGGACAGCACCACGTCGAGGAGGTCAGGCGTGTACTTACCCAGCACGCGCTGCAGGCCGGTCACATCCTCCTCGACCGAGGCCGCGTCGTGGTCAGGCCAGGGAAACCGTGGCATGTCCTCGTCGGGCACCTGAGCTGAGTGAACACGACCGAGGAGATCGCCGGCCGCGGTGATGTCGGCCGTCGATCCGTCATAGGGCCGGCCTTCGACCCACGGGTAGGCCACCCATACCCGGTCGCCGATCTCCGCCGGGTTCTCCATGGAGAGCGGAAGCGGGGTCACCGCGTGCACGTCCTGCGCGACAAGGGCGCGGAGCCAGCGGGAGATCGCGGCGGCAGCGGTCACGGGGCCTGTCGTCCGTTTGACGACGGCCTTCATCCCGCCTGTTCGAATAGGAAAGACCGGGGCGTAGAGATAGCATGACTCATCTGGTCGGTCACCTTCCGTGATGGAAAAATGCTCGAACACGTCGGGGTAATCGCGCGCCTGTTCATATGCCATGCTCTTTGCTCCGAGTTAATTGCCGCTGAATGGTGTGAACGTTCACACTTCAAGTCGTGTTCTGCGAGGGTATGGCCGAATATTAGCCGACGGGATGGTCGTGCGCCCCGAGGGGGCGGGTGAGCCCGCCTGGCCATAGCGCAGAACTCGGCCGATTATCTTTGGTCTGGCCCGGTCGGGCTATATCTGCACTGGGTGGGAGCCTGCCGTGTTTTTCGATAACGCTGCGGGGTTAACGAATTCAGTCGCCGTTCTGTCCCCCTCCTGCTGGTGAATTTCCGGCCCGGCCGGGTTCTCGCTTCGCGGGATCCTGCGAATCGGCCGGGCCGACCAGCCCATTGGCCCGCGCCGGGCGCTCTTCTCCGGCGAACGCGGCGACCGTCTTGGAGTAGGCCGGCCGGCGCGCCGCCTCCACCACACCCTCCACGGCACCAACGACCCACAGGTGCCAGAGACTGAGATGCCCAGTCGAGTCGAAGGGGGTGGCCGCGATCGCTGCGATCGCGCCGTCACGCCAGAGCGTGAGCGACTTCGGCGATATCCGATCGACAGTCGTCGACCGTGCTGGTGCTTGTCGCCGGTGGTGCGAGCCCGAATGGTGGGCGCGGCGCTGAAAGGGTGCAGCGGCGGCAGCCTGGGTCCTGCTCGTCGTGTACTTGGCCCGCGCGGGGTGGCGGACCTGGTGAACCACCGGCGCCCCCGGCGTCCTGAGCCACACCGGCAATCCTGCCGACGCCACGCGAGACCGAGACATCCGCTGACCGCTACTGCGCAGGCGCCCCACCCTCGCCCGCCGCCAACTCGTGGAGTCGGCAGCGATGACGCCGACACCGGACACGCCGACACCGGACACGCCGACATGAGGGGCCTCGACTCCAGAGGCGTTGATATCAGAGGCGCTGGCCTTGGCGCGCCCTCTCCGGCGGCGAATGCCCACCAAACAGAATGCTGTACACAGTGCTGACAAATAGTGCAAGTGTGATTACTTAGAGTTGTCTATCGAACGCGTGAGCGATATTCTCGCAGAGGCTCGACCGTCAGACCGGGAGGGGAGGTGCGCAGAGATGATGCTTTCGGGTGGCGTGCTGTTGTCGCGCCGACCGGAGGACGCTCCTCCGTCCCGGCCGTCTGACGCGCCTTCCACGTCCCCGCGACGGCGGCGCGGGTCCAGGCGGCATACGCCGTTCATCGGATCCGGTCGCTTCTCCGGTGACTCCTACGGGGCGGTGCTCCTCGATCACGCCCGCAGCTCCGGCGGCCGCGAAGGAGCCCTTGATCCCGCCCCACACGACCCGGCCCACCCTGACGAGCGAGCCGTGCGACGCGGTCAGCCGGACGCCACGGCGTGCTCTGACGGGCGAGGTGGGCGACGCGGCGAGCCGAGCGAGACGTCGTGGCCAGGCAGCGTGGCCTGGGGTCAGAGGTCGCCCGCGATGTCCTGGGCGCGGCGGCTGCTCGGCCTCCCGGATGCTGCGGAAGACCAGAAGCCTGACAGCGGCGGACGGCGGTCAGATCCAGCGCGATCGCCGATCGCGCCCGCGCCCGCGCCCGCAGAGCCCACCCGGTCCCGCGCGAAGACGGCCGACCCAAGGGAAGAGGCCAACGGCGGTGGCGAGCCGCGGCCCGGGTACGACCGTGACGACCTGTCGGCCTGGGACGGGATCTGGCAAGGCCGCCGCTCCACCCTCAGCGAGCCGTCCGTGAACCGTCCCCTGCGGGCCGGTCGGGATGATCAGCAGCAGAACGACTCGGGCCGACAGGGCAAGGCCGGCACCGCTTGAGCGAGGCTCAGCTGGGCGTGGGCCGCGTTCGCGAGGACGAGCAGCGTCCGGGCCGCGCCCCGCAGGACACAGACGCACAGGGATCAGATTGGCGTGGCGGTGACCGGTGGGCCGGTGGCGATGCTGCCGCCGATGGCCAGGGCGCTGATGACCGGGGCGATGCCACCGGCCGGCGAAACGCTGGTGCAGGCAGCGCTGACGGTGACGGCCAGAACGGTGCGGGCCCGGATGCTGCTGGTGGTGATAGCCGGATAGCGGACTGGCCCGACCTGAACCTGGCCGGACGCGACGTCATCGACCTGCTCGCCCGTGCCGAGCGGCTGGCCGCAGCTGCGGGAAAGGTTCCAGGCGAGACCAAGACCGGGGCTGGAGCCGAGACCGAGACCGGCCCTGGCGCCAGGGCTGGGACCAGTACCGAGACCGGCGCTGGGATCGAGGTTGAGGTGGCGATGGCAGAGATCGTCGCCCTGGCCCGCGCGATCGATCTGGCCGAAGCCGCGATCGCCGCCCGCCTCCCGATAGCCGAAGCGGGTAAAGGCCAGCACCTGTTCGGGCGGCGGTCGATCGGAGCATGGCTGGCATCCGCCACCGGGTCACGCACCGCCCGCGCCGGAGAACGCGTCACACTGGCGCGGCAACTCCCTCGCCTGCCCCACACCGCCCGCCTGTTCGCCTCCGGCCGTCTGTCATACGGGTATGCGACGACGATCGCGTCCGCCACCCGGCATCTGGACGACGCCGAAACCGAACTGGCCGAACCGATCCTGGTCCAGCTTGCACAAGCGTCGGCGTCGGCGTCGACGGTGGAGGACGTGGCCCGCGCCGGCCACACCATCATCGAGACCATCGACCCGGACGGGAGGCTGGCGCGGGCGGCAGCCAAGACCGAACGCCAGCACCTGACCATCTCCGACACCACCGACGGGATGGGCCGCGTCAGCGGGCTGCTCGACCCAGAGCTGAAGATGCAGCTGAAGACCTGGCTGGAACCGCTGGCGGCCAAAACCGACAGCACCGACCTGCGCAGCCGCCCCCGCCGCATGGCCGACGCCCTCGCCATCCGCCTATCGCAGGGCGGGCGGCGGACCGTGATGCACGTGTCGGTGACCGAGCAGGCCCTGACCGGCCAATCGGAGGAACCGGCCTTTTTGGAGGACGGCACCCCGATCCCCGCGCAGGACGCCCGCCGGATGGCCTACACCGCCGAACTGAGGCGGGTGCTCCGCGACGCGGACGGGATCGTGAAGGATTTCGGGCGGGCGCGCCGGCTGGCCTCGGCCGATCAGCGGGAGGCGATCCTGGCCATGTATCGGACCTGCTGTCGTGAAGGGTGTGACGTCCCCGCTTACCTGGCCGAGGTCGACCACATCGAGCCCTGGTACCCGACCGGCCGCACGAACTTGGACAACCTGGCGCCGTTGTGTGCGGCGGATAACAAGTGGAAGTCCCGTCACCCGGATCGGGTAGAGGTGATCGATCAGGGGGACGGGACCGTGTCGATGCGGTTCCACCGGTATTCCAAGCTCCGCCCCCGACGCTGGACCGACAGACAGTGACCAACAATCACTGAACAACGACCCCGTGACCCGCCACCGTGATCAGCGGGCTGCGAGCTGCGAGCTGCGAACAGCGCTTGGCGAGCCGTGGCCTACCAGCCGTGATCAGCGAGGTTGATCGCGGCGGCCACCCGGCGATCCGGCCCCCCACGGGCCGGGCCCGCAGCATGCCCGAACTCCACCCGCCCTGGACCCGACGTACGCCGGGCTGACGCTCAGCGGGCAGGCGCCCATGCCACCGCCACAGCAGAGGCCGCCGCAGGTGGGGCAGCCACGGGAGGGGCCGCCGCGGGTGGGGACGCCACGGGGGCCGCCACAGCCGAGACCACCACAGGAAGGAGCGTCATAGGAGGGGGCACCGGAACCTCCGGCGCCGTCCCAGTCGCCGAGCACTGACCCGGCATCGGCTGCGTTCCAGCGCTATGGTCCAATCGCCACGCTCACCGGCGTCCGGTGGTCGTACGGACACAGCGGCGGCGCCCACAACGGTGCCTCGACCTTGCTGGAGTTCAATCCGGAGCGTCGGCGGGCGGCGTGACCGTGATGGCCACAGCGGGTACGTGACAGTGATCCTTTGCGGCTGCGAGGAGGCCTCCATCCAGGATCCCGTCCCTGGCCTGGAAGCTGATCACGAGTGGGGGCAGCGAACGGGAACCGCACGGCGGCCTCGGGTCTCGGTGGGCCGGTAGCGGTCCACGTCATTCCGTACCGTGCGGCTGCTGCGCTACCTCTGCGTGACTACGGCTTGGTCAGCCGGTCTTGGTGGTGAAGGGGCCGCCGTCGCCGAACGCGAGCCGCGCGAACTTCTCGGCGATGTGGCGGTGCCCTGCGGAATCAGGGTGGACCTCATCGGGCAGCGGGAGTTCGGCGTAGTCGGTCCCGCCGTACAGGTCACGGCCGTCGAGGTGGTGCAGGTTCGGGTCGTCGGCCGCCCGCTGTTTGACGATCCGGGCGAGTTCGTCGCGGATGATGTTGAGTGTCAGGCGCCCGGCGGCGCGTTCGGCTGGATCACCCGTGGCCTTGAAACGCAAGGTCCCGCCGTCGAAGTCGGGCGCGAGGGGGCCGGGGGTGTCCTCCTGGACCGGGCACAGGATGGGGGACACGACCAGCAGCGGCGTGGTCGGATGCCCCTCGCGGATGGTGTCCAGGAAGCCGTGGACCGCAGGGGTGAAGGCGCGCAGGCGCATCGCGTCGGTGTTGACGACGTTGATGCCGATCTTGAGGCTGATCAGGTCCGCGGGGGTGTCCCGCATCGCGCGGGCGGTGAACGGGTCGAGCAGTGCGCTGCCGCCGAACCCCAGGTTGACCAGCTCCACTCCGCCCTGGGCCGCGGCCAGGGCGGGCCAGATGGCGGTCGGGTGGGCGGCGTTCGAGCCGTGGCTGATGGAACTGCCGTGGTGCAGCCACACCCTGCGCCCGCTGTCCGGCGCCGGCTCGACCGGGGCGTCGGTGCGCAGGGCGATCAGCTCGGTGATCTCCGTATGCGGAAGCCAGATTTCGACGTCCTTGTCACCCGCCGGCAGATCAGTGAATCGGGCGGTGCCGGCGGGCCCCTCGCGCAGTTCGACGGACTGGGCGGTCATGTCGATCATGCGGACATTGCCGCCGGTCACCGTGGCCTGGGCAGCGAGCCGGCCATCGACCAGCAGGTCGTACACGCCGTCCGCCGGGGCCGGGAGACCTCGGTAGGCCCTCTTGGTGGGGAGCGTGTCCAGTTCGATGGCGGTGGCCCGGGTGCGGAAGGCCAACCGCACGCCGGAGGGCTGGGCCTCGGCCATGGCCAGTTGGTCGTCGGGGATCTGGCGGCGAGCCCGCGCGGGCAGCCGATGCGGCAGCAGGCCGTGCGCCGTGCGTTCCAGGTCGAGGAAACCGCGCAGGAGGTCTGCGGTGACAGGTGTGGTGATCCAGTCGTGCTCAGCGTTCATCGGCCCCGGCCTGTTCATCAAGATTTCTGGATTGTTCAGATGCGCCGGCGCGCGGCGCGGCGGACCGCCTCCGGTGGTGCGGCCCTCTGCTGGTCAGAGTGTGGTTCCGTTCCGCAGCAGAGCGTCGAGGGAGTCCAAGATCCAGGCCCAGGAATCCTGCGAGTCGACGGCGGTGTGGCTGAAGCCTCCGGCCAGTTCCAGGCTGACGTAGCCGTGGAAGACGCTGCCCAGCATCCGGACCGCGTGTGTCTGGTCCGGCTCCGTCAGGTCGTAGCCGCGCAGGATCGCCCGCGTCATCTGGGCGTGCCTGACGCCGGCGCTGGCGGCCGCCGTCTCGGGGTCGAGCTTGAGCCGGGCCGCGGCATAGCGGCCGGGATGTTCCCGGGCGTAGTCGCGGTAGACGTTCGCGAAGGCGGTCAGGGCGTCCTTCCCGGACCGGCCGGCCAGGGCGTCAGCGGCCCGGTCGGCGAGTTCCTCCAGAGCGAGCAAGGCGATCTTGGTCTTGAGGTCCTGGGAGCTCTTCAGGTGCGAGTACAGACTCGCGACCTTGACATCGAACCGCCGGGCGAGCGCCGAGACGGTCACGTGTTCGAAGCCGACCTCGTCAGCCAGATCCGCACCCGCCTGGGTCAACCGTTCCGTGGTCAGCCCTACTCGAACCATTACCCTTCTCCCATCTAGCGACAACCATTATGTATTTGCCTAATTCTTTTAGGCAAACTGGTCCCACTCATGAAGTCGCTGACAGGGCAAGAGGTCCGCACCGCGTTCGTGAACCGCACCAAGGGCGAGGCGAAGCGGCCTGCCCGTACTCCCGGGACGCGGAGACGACGTCGTCGTCCACCGGAAGCGCGCCACGCGCTGATCCGCGGGATGGCGGACGCCGAACTCTGGTCCGACGTGGCCGATGCGGGGAAACGCATGCCGTTGCCACGTACCGGCCGCCAAGTTGCGGGGTGCCGCCCGTCACCGCTGCGCCATGAGGGTGGGGATCCCCCACCCTGACATCCGTTACGGCGTCCGGAACCCGCGGAACGTCACGGGCTTTCGGACCACGAAGCCGAGCCGTTCGTAGAGTGCGCGCGCGGGGGTGTTGGCTTCGGCCACGTGGAGGAACGGTTGATCGTTCCGAGACGTGATACGTGCGACCAGGGCGCGCACCAGGCGGGCGGCATGACCTCGCCCGCGAGCTTCGGGGGCGGTGCAGACGGCGCTGATCTCGGTCCATCCAGGGGGACGGAGCCGTTCGCCCGCCATGGCGACCAGGGCGCCGTTCTCGCGGATACCCAGATAGGTGCCGAGTTCGTGAGTTCGAGGCCAGAACGGTCCCGGTTGGGTCCGCGCGGTGAGCTGAAGCATCTCGGACACGTCGTCGACGCCCAGTTCGACTATCCCCGAGTCGGGCTCGGCTTCGGCGTCACCGGGGTGGCTGCCCGCGGGACAGATCATCTGGAAGCCGCCGAGAGCGAAGACCGGCTCCCAGTCCGCAGGCGGGGTCGCCGGGCAGCTGAACAGATCGGCGAGTTCGCCGCGACCGAGCATTCGCGCGAGGTCGGCCCACTCCGCCGCGTCCGGCTCGGCGGATACCGCGGAGAAGGTCGAGACCTCCGGGAGGTAACCGGCCGCCCGGCCGAGCCGACGGGCCAGGTGCGCGTGGAAGCCGCGGAGCGACTCACGGACCGGGTCGTCGAGCGTGACGGCGTCGCGGTTGACCATTGTGCCGTGCCTTTCGTGTCGTGCGTGGGTGAGTGCCGGCAGTCGCCGGTGTCGTGTCGTGTCGTGCCGTGTACGTGTACGTGTACGTGTACGTGTCGTGCCGTTCGAGCCCACGGTGTTCTGGAGACGACCGACACCGACGCGATCGGTGACCAGCCGTCGAGAGGGTCGTGACCGGGGGTTCTCGCAAAGCGTCGCGCCCGAAGTGGGTTCCCAGGCGCGGTGGCGTTCGCTGATCAACGCGTGGGTACGATCGGCGGCGCTGTCCAGTGGAGTGTCGTCTCCTATGGCTCACCTTCGCGCTGGGCTGCGACCTACGTGCAGCCGCAGTGTAGTCAGGCGGGTTCCTGTCCTCGTGGGGGAGGGGGCCACGCGGCCGGGGACGTGACCCGGCCGGGTGATCAACTCCCTCGACCGGCCGACCGGGGCACGACGACCGCGGCATGTACGATCTACCCTCACGACTCGCACTCGGTCTTCGGCTGTCGAGGCATGCCGAGCATCCGCCGATAACGCTGCCGCGACGTTGAGCGAGCTGTTGTCGGCCTGAGAATCGGGCAAACCGGCCTGTGCCCTCCGTGTCGCCGGGACCAGCCGCTCCCTACGCCGCTGATCGCCCCGCACCTCCCCGAGAAGCCCCGCACCTCCGCTGAGAAGCCCAGCACCTCCCCTGAGAAACAGAATCAAGGAGACGACATGAGCAACACCAACGGCCGTATCGCGATCGTTACCGGGGCCGCCCGCGGAATCGGCGCCGCCATCGCGCAGCGACTCGCCGCGGACGGTCTCGCCGTGGCCGTGCTCGACCTCGACGAGGCTTCCTGCACGCCGGTCGTCGACGTGATCGAGTCCGCCGGCGGTCGCGCGCTCCCGGTCGGCGTCGACGTGTCTGACGCGGCCAGCGTCGATGCCGCGGTAACCCGGGTGGCCGAAGAGCTCGGTGACCCGGCCGTGCTGGTCAACAACGCCGGCATCACCCGCGACAACCTGCTCTTCAAGATGAGCGACGAGGACTGGGACTCGGTGATGAACGTCCATCTGCGCGGGGCGTTCCTCATGAGTCGTGCCGTTCAGCGCTACATGACCGCGAACAAGTGGGGTCGCATCGTCAACCTCTCCAGCACCTCCGCGCTGGGAAACCGCGGTCAGGCCAACTACTCCGCGGCCAAGGCCGGTGTCCAGGGCTTCACGAAGACCTTGGCCATCGAGCTCGGGAAGTTCGGCGTCACCGTGAACGCGATCGCCCCGGGCTTCATCGAGACCGAGATGACCGCCGCGACCGCCGCGCGGGTCGGCGTCACGTTCGAGGAGTTCAAGGCCGCGGCCGCCGCGCAGATTCCGGTGGGCCGCACCGGCAAGCCGGAGGACATCGCCCACACGGTGTCGTTCTTCGTCAGCGAAGGGGCGGCCTTCGTCTCCGGCCAGGTCGTCTACGTCGCCGGCGGCCCCCGCGCCTGAGCGCGCGTCACGCAGGAAAGGAGTGACCGTGAAGGTCTTCCAGGGCATCGAGGAGTTCGAGCAGGCGGTCGGCACCCACCTGGGGTACAGCGACTGGCACACCCTAGGCCAGGATCAGATCGACCTGTTCGCCGACGCGACGGGTGACCATCAGTGGATCCACGTCGATCCGGAGAAGGCGGCGCAGGGCCCGTTCGGCACCACGATCGCGCACGGCTACCTGACGCTGTCGCTCGTGCCGAAGCTGGTCGGGCAGGTCTACCGGGTCGAGGGCCTGAAGATGGGGATCAACTACGGCTGCGACAGGGTTCGGTTCCCCGCACCGGTTCCGGTCGGCTCTCGTGTCCGCGCGGGCGTCGAGCTGGTGTCGCTGACCCCGGGTCCGAGGGGCGTGCGGGCCGTCGCCCGCGTCACTGTCGAGCGCGAGGGGTCGGACAAGCCGGCCTGCGTGGTCGAGACGGTCACGGTTCTGGTGCCCTGATCGGGTAAGCGGTCTGACCTGCGACGTCTCGGCCCCCTTCAAGGTCATTCCCTGGGGATCTTGAAGGGGGCCGAGTGCGCCGTGGTCGCGGGACGGGGGTCGGCGTACCCGGGATCGGAGTCCGGATGGACAAAGGGAGTGCCGGACTCGTTCGCTCTCGACATGTGTCCGATGACAGGCGCGGCGACGCGCCAGTACTTCTTGAACGGGCTCAGGACGAGGAGCGGAATGAAGAGTCATCAAGATCGAGAGCCGGGATCGACGATCGAGTACGCGGCCCGGGACGGGGTGGCGCGGATCGCCCTCAACCGCCCGAGCCGGCTGAACGCCGTCACCCCGGAGCTGGTGCGCGACCTGCTGGAAGGGATCGAGCGGGCGGATCGTGACGAGGCGCGGGTCATCGTGCTCAGCGGGCGGGGCCGTTCGTTCTGTTCCGGCTACGACCTCAAGCACGAGGTGGTCGGAAGTCCGCCGGCCGGCGAGCGCGTCGAACGGCTGCGCCGCATCCAGGCGCTCACCACGAAGCTGCGCGGGTCGGCCGCCTGCGTCATCGCCCAGGTTCACGGATACGCGTTGGGGGCGGGCGCCGAACTCGCGCTCGCCGCCGATTTCGTCGTCGCCGCGGAGGACGCGGTGTTCGGATTCCCCGAGGTGGAGGCCGGTCTGAGCGTGACCGGCGGCGTCTCGGCCATCCTCCCCCGGCTGGTCGGCCCGGCTCGGGCCCGGAGGCTGATGATCCTGGGGGAGCGGGTCGACGGGAAGCAGGCATGCGAGATGGGCCTGGTCAGCCATGTGGCCGCCGGCGGTGAGGTTCCGGCGGTCGTGGATTCGCTGGCCGCGACGGTGCTGAGCCGGCCGAGGGTGGCCGTCGAGGGGGCGAAGCGACTCCTCGAACAGGGGACCTGGGCGGATCTGGACGGTGCGCTCGACGCGGAGGTGGGGTTCGCCCTCCGGGCGCAGGACTCCGGTGAGGCCCGTACCGCGCAGCGGAGTTTCGCCGCGGGCCGCGGCCTTCGAGTGGCGGGAGACAAGTGATGACGGGGACCGGCGGCGACGACGCTGTCAAGGTGCAGGATCTGGCCACGCTGGTACGGCGGGCGGCGAGGCGCTGGCCGCACCGGCGCGCGCTGAGGTTCGATCAACACGACATCGACTACACGTTCGCCGAGCTCGACGAGCTGTCGGACCGCTACGGAGCCGTTCTCGCCGCCCTCGGGATCGGGTACGGCGACCGGATCGCGCTGGTGTTTGACAACCGTCCGGAATATCCGCTGCTGTGGCTGGGCGCGGCCAAGATCGGTGCGGCGGTCGTGCCGGTGAACCCGCGATATTCGGTCAGGGAGCTGACCCGGCTCCTGGACCACGCTGATCCCGCCCTGGTCGTCACCTGCGCCGACCACCTCGATCTCGTGCTCGGCTCGGCGGCCGGAGGCCGTCGCGTCGCCGTGACCGACGCCGAGGGCGGGCCGGGAGTGATCGGCATGGACGGCGTCGCCGCGGGCCGCGCGCCGGACCAGGCGGTCTATCCCGAGACCTTGGCCAACATCCAGTACACCTCCGGCACCACGGGCCACCCCAAGGGGTGCATGCTGTCGCACGGCTACTGGACGGCGATGGTGCGCAAGTACGCGGACGGGTTCCCCCACCTCGGTCCCGACGACGTCCTGCTCACCGCCCAGCCGTTCTACTACCTGGATCCGCAGTGGAGCCTGGCGGCCTGCCTGCTGGTGGGGTCCTCGCTCGTCGTGCTGGACCGGTTCCATCCCACCTCTTTCTGGGACAAGGTGCGCGCGTACCAGGTGACGTACCTGTACTGCATCGGGATGATGCCGACCCTGCTTCTGCGCCAGCCGGAGCAGCCCACCGACCGGGAGCACTCGCTCCGCGCCGTCGCCTGCTCGGGCATTCCGAAGGACATCCATGCCGCGCTCGAGAAGCGGTTCGGGGTGCCCTGGTACGAGGGCTTCGGGATGACCGAGACCGGCGGTGACCTCCGGGTCCTGCCCGACGATCACGACGAGCTGGTCGGCACCGGGTGCGTCGGGCGACCGAACCCGCACCGGGAGGCCCGGATCGTGGACGAGCGGGGGCATGCCGTACCTCGGGGCGGCACAGGGGAGCTGATCCTCCGCGGGGCGGGCATGATGGACGGCTACTACAGGGACGAGACGGCGACCCGCGAGGTGTTCCGCGACGGGTGGTTCCACACCGGCGACCTGGCGCGAATGGACGAACGCGGCCGCGTGTATCTGATGGGCCGGCTGAAGGACATGGCCCGCCGCAGCGGAGAGAACATCGCGTTGAACGAGGTCGAAGCGGTGCTGTGCTCGTCCGAACGGGTCGGCCAGGCGGCCTGCGTCCCGGTCGCCGACGACGTGCGGGGGGAGGAGGTCCACGCGTTTCTCGTCGCCCGCGGGGAGCCGGCGGAGGCAGTGGAGGCGGCGGCGGCCACCCTGGCGGACGTCATCGCGCACGCGAGCGCGAACCTGGCGCCCTTCAAGGTCCCGAGGTACTGGAGTTTCGTGGCCGAGCTGCCGCTGACCCCGTCACAACGGGTGGCCAAGGAGAAGCTGCGTGCCCTGCGGGTCACCGCGTACGACCGCACCACAGGGGAGCAGGTCCGGCTGGGGGCGCCGCCTGCTCCGCACGGGGTCACCGAGCGAGCCGATGCCTGAGCCTCGTCTGAAGATCGCCGGCCACTCGATCCGGGCATCGGACGCCTGGGTGCTTCTCCAGCTGCCACCGGATCTGGAGTTCATCGGATTCGACTACGCCGGCGATCTGCTCAACGACCCGCCGAGCGCGAGTGACGTCGTGGAGTTGCCGGACTTCGGCCGCCTGCTGTTGCTCGGGGTCTCGTTGACACCGGACGACGTCCGCTCGTGCCTGATGGCGGCGGAGCAGGCGCCGTGGTCCTCCGTTCCCGGGGACGCCCGCCTCGTCGAGACTCCGTACGGCGGCGCGGGGACGCCGTACGCCCACGCGACCCTGCTGTACCGGCACTTCCGCTACCGCCATCGGCTCGGGGTCACGATCGCGTCGGCGATTTTGCATCTGAAACGCCCCCACCTGGTGCCGCTGCTCAACGACCGGATTCTCGCGTTCTACAGCGAGCGGGCCGTCGACCTCGCCGCGTCGAGCATGAGCGAGTCCCCGCTGTACTGGGAGGTCTTCCGGCGGGATCTCATCGACAGCGCCCCCGGGATCGACGCGCTACGGCGGAAGCTCGGCGCCGCCGACGACGCGGTGTCACGCGCGTTGTCGCGACTCAGCGATGTACGGCTCTTCGGCATCGTGGTGAACGGCGTCGCGGCGAGCTGATACCTCGTCACCGAAGCCCGTTTCCCCAGGTGAGCCCAGCCGTTTCCGGTGTCCCGCGGAACCATTCCGCGTCCGTTGCACGCCGAAGGATCCCGGGAGATCTCCCGGGGTCCTTCGTTCAGAGCGAGACCGCCGCCTGCCGCAGGTCGTACGGCCGTGCCCTCAGCGGCGAGGCGACGGCATCCGGAGGGAAGGGGTAGCCGCGCCTTTCCTCCCGGATCGCCCCCTCACCGATGACAGACGATGCGCCGGACGGCCGGCGCCGAGACGACCTGGACCTCGGCGACGCCGGGCACCTCGATGTTCACGAAACCGCCCTCGATGGCGAAGCGGACTCCCTGCGCGGCGCCGACCGCGCGACCCTCTCCATCCGTGATCGTGTAGCCGTCGACCAGCTCGACCGATCCGTTTCTCCAGTCCCGGTTCATACGGCGACCTCGGGGAAGTCGAGGTCCGGCTGCGCGAGGTGGTTGAAGTAGTTGGACAGCGTGTTGAGCGCGACGTGGGCGACGATCTCGGCGAGCTCGGCATCCGTCACGTTCTCCGCGCGGGCGCGCGCGAGCTCCACGTCGCCGACCCGGCCCCCGGTACGGATGATCTCCCGGGTGAGGCGCAGCACCGCGTCGTCGTGGGGGTCGGCGTCTCCGGCCTCACGGGTCAGGGCCAGCTCCTCATCGGTCATGCCCATCCGCTTGCCCCGCATCGTGTGCGCGCTCACGCAGTACGTGCACCGGTTCTCCTGCGCGACCAGCAGCGCGATCTTCTCGCGGAGCCGGGCCCGGAGCACTCCACGGGTCAGGTGGTCGCGCATGGCCAGGTACCCGGCCAGGGCGGCGGGGCCGTTCGCGAGGGCCGCGTAGAGGTTGGGCACCTTGCCGAGCTGGCGTCGTGTCTCTTCGAGCAGGCCGTCGGCGTCTTCGGTCAGTTGGGGCAGACGAGACATCGCTTCTCCAAACGGTACTGAGTGGTTCCGTTCGCGAACGGTACTGATCGGTTCCGTTTTGGTCAAGCCGGGCTAAGGAGTGTCTGACAAATGCTGCCCGTAGCGAGCGCGGATCCAGGTGGATGCATCGCAAGGCGGAGGAGGAGGCCGTAGCGGAGCCTACGGCCGACAATCCCGGGCCCCGCGGAAAGTCCGAGCCTGCGAGGACTTTTCGTGGGTGGGGCGTCAACGCAGCGAGGCGCCGTCTGGGCCGCGCGCAGCAGGGCTTGATTTGTCAGACACGACCTAGCATGGGGGGATGCCAAGGAACGCGCGCGAGCGACTTCTCGCCACGGCGGAGGAACTCTTCTACGCCGAAGGGATCAAGTCCGTCGGCGTGGAACGCATCCTCACGGTGTCCGGTGTGGGGCGCGCCTCCTTGTATCGCCACTTCCCCGGCAAGGACGACCTGGTCGTGGCGGTCCTGCGACGGCGCGACGAGAACTGGCGGGCCTGGATGGCCGAGCGGGTGAGCGCGCTCGGCGGCGATCCGCTCAGTGTCTTCGACGCGCTGGCCGAGCGGTTCGCCCGCGCCGACTTCCGCGGCTGCGCGTTCATCAACACCATGGTCGAGTCGGCCGACCCGGACAGCCCTGCCCACCTCGTCGCCGCAGAGCACAAGGAGCGGGTCGTGTCCTACGTCGCGCGCCTTCTCGAAGAGTCGGGCCACCCGCACGCCGACGAGACGGCGCGGGCGATCGCCCTGCTCATGGACGGCGCGATCGTCACCGCGGTGCGGGAGCGCACCCCTGCTTCCGCCGGCCGGGCACGCGCGGTGGCGGCCGCGCTGCTCGCCAGTGGCCCGTCACCCAATCCGGGTACGGCCGATTGATCTCCGGCGGTGCCCCCGCCGGACAGGCTGCCTCTTCGGACCCGGCTCAGAGTCCGGTTCGCAGGATGGCGTGCATCTGCAACGCGATCCCGAAGCTCAGCATCCACTCCGGGCTGCGCGGGTCCTTCCCGGTGAGCTGGGCGACGCGGTCGAGCCGGTAGGAGAGGGTGTGCCGGTGGATGCACAGCTTCTCGGCGGTGGGGCCGGGACGGCAGCCCGTGTCGAAGAAGGCGGTCAGGGTGCTGACCAGCTCCGTGTTGTTGGCGGCGTCATGGCTGATCAGCTCGCCGAGCAGGGTGTCGGCGAACGGCCTCATCACGTTCTGCGGGTCGAGTCCCGCGAGCAGGCCGGGCAGTCCGAGCGACGTGACGTCGTGAATCTGGCCGGCCGTCTGCCCGGAGAACTGGCTGGCCGTCGCGGACTCGCGGATCGCCAGGGCGAGGCTCTCGGCGTCGGTCTTGGGCCGGCTGCGGCCGATCGTGACCGCCTTCCACCCGCGGGTCCGGCACGCCTGCAGGAAGTCCTCGGGCACCGTGCTGTCGACCGGCTGGACCAGGCAGAAGATCTTTCCCTGCAGGCCGCCGACGATGGGTCTCGTGCTCGCCGCCGCGACGTCCTCAAGCAGGGTGAACGCCCGGCTCTCGGGGGTGCCCCGGTCGAGCCGCACCGCGAGGACCCGATATCCCTCGGCGGGTTCGAGCCCGAGCCCGCGCAGTGCGAGCGCCAGCTCGCCGTGGTTCATCGACCCGTCCACCGCGGCGCGCAGGAGTTGCTCGACCGTGGAGCGCTGGGCGTCGCGCCGGGACTTCTCCCGCGCGAAACGGAGCAGCATGGCCGAGCGGGCGCGCTCGACCAGGACGAGCTCGGCGGAGGTCAGCCGGCGGCCGCCGACGTACACGATGGAACCTTCGACCTGGTCGTGCAGGCCCACGCCGACCAGGATCGCGAAGCGGCCGTCGTTCAGCTCGACCTGCGTGGTGTCGATGGGGGGAGACGTCCTCAGCACGGCGTCGAGCTCGGCGGGCACGTTCAGGCTGCGCTGGCCGCGGTGACTCCATGAGGAGACGACGACGCCGGTGTAGTCGACGAACATCGCGTCGAACCCGGACACCTGGCGGGCGGTCAGCTTCAGGATCGTTTCCAGGTCGGCGCCCGCCATGACCGCGGCGACGAGCGAATCGTGCAGTTTCAGGATCCGGGTCAGGCTCGCCCGGCGGAGGCTCTCCACGAGCCGCCGCAGGTCCCGCGCGTACGTCGCGGCGTCGACGGGGCGGGGGCAGCACGCCAGGGAGAGCCCGGAGGCCGCGGCGTCCGCCGTGAGGGCCGATCTGGCCTCGGCCGTCTCCATGCCGACCACCACGAGGGTCCCGGCGGGGCGGGGCAGTTCGCGGATCCTGGCGAGGGCGGCCGGGAGGGCGGCGGCGTCCACGACCAGGATCTCCCCGCGTCCGTGGAAGGCCGACGGCTCCGCGGCGACGGCCTCCACCGGGAGCGCCGCCTCGGCGGTCTTCCGGATGAACGTGGTCGGGTGTTCGAGCGCGCTCAGCGCCGCGGACGAGGACACGTCGAACACACTGGATGTGCTGGCGCGCGTCAAACGTATCTCTCCCTGTGTGCTGTGCTGTCGGCTGGAGCCCGTCACGACCTGGGCCGTCACGGTCTGTGAACTCCCTGCCGGCGATGGCGCGCCCGGGGTCGTGCCGCGCAGCCGACGCCCACTGGTCGGAACCGGTACTTTACCGTTTTTGCCCAAAGTGCCGCGAAGCCGGACAGAACGCCCGTCAGGCCCGATGGCCATCCTGACCGCGTCGGCGGCGGGACCGGAAGCGCCGGACGCACCGATCGCCGCGTTCCGCATTGGCCACTTGGCCAGGTAGGCGCCGTCCAGACTGTCCATCCGTCGGCTGACGTGATTCGGGCGACGTGTGACTCTCTTACGACCGATCCAACGCGGTGGCCGCGATGGATCGTGACAAGCCGTGCGGGCCGGCGCCCGGAGGGGGCGAGTGGCCGGCTGCCGCACTGACCCAAGAGCGGGAGATAACCGTGGTGCGAAGAATGTCGAAGAAAGCGTTCCTGCCGCTTCTGCTTGCTCCGGTGACGGCGCTTTCCGCCTGCTCGGCCGGCGGCACCTCGGATGAGGCCGGCGACGGCACGACGACTATCCGGCTGATGGCCTACGCGACCGGTGGATTCAAGGAAAAGTACATCAAGGCGGTCGTCCAGCCCTTCGAGGCCGCGAACCCGAAGATCAAGGTGGAGTACGACCCGGTCGTCTCGTCCGCGGAGATGCTCGGCAGGCTGCGTACCCAGAAGAGCAACCCGACGGTCGACCTCGCGATCATGGACCTCTCCGTCGCCGAGAGCGCGAACAAGGAGGGCATCTTCACGCCGCTGGACCCCGCGGCGGTCCCCAACATGAAGGACCTCAGCGAGCACGCGAAGGTCCGCGACGGCTACGGTCCGGGCGTCACCTTCGACAACCTGGCGCTCGTCTACAACACCAAGGCCGTGACCACGGCGCCGACGTCGTGGAACGACCTCTGGGATCCCGCGTACAAGGGGAAGATCTCGATCAGTGCGCCGCCGCAGCTGGACGGGATCGGGCTGACCATCATCCTGAGCAAGGACCTGGGCGGGGACTACCAGACCTCCATCGATCCGGCGATCAAGCGGCTGCGCGAGCTCGCGCCGTCCGTGCAGACCTGGAACCCCCAGCCGGACACGTACACGCTGGTCAAGTCCGGAAAGGTGCACCTGGCCCTGGCCTGGAACGCGCGCAGCCAGCTGCAGCACGACGAATCCGACGGCGCGCTGAACGTGGTCCTGCCGAAGGAAGGCAGCATCATGCAGGTCAACACCATCAACCTGGTCAAGGGCGGCAAGCGGGCGAGCGCCGCGCAGACGTTCATCGACTACGCGCTGAGCCCCGACGCGCAGGCCCGGTTCGCCGCGGAGATGTTCTACGCGCCGACCAACACGCTGGCCAAGGTCGATGACGAGGTCGCCCAGCGGACCGTGATGACGCCGGAGAAGCTCAAGACCATGATCGCGGTCGACTGGAGCTGGCTCGCCGAGCAGCGCGCCCAGTGGACCGAGATCTGGCGCAAGGACGTCATCTCGCAGTAGTTCCGGGCAGATCAGGAGTCCAGTGTGGAAGACGCGTATCTCGCACTCAGCAAACTAACGAAGACCTATCCGAACCAGCCCCGCTCGGCCGTGCACGACGTCGACATCGACGTCGCGCGCGGTGAGTTCATCTCACTGCTCGGACCGTCGGGTTGTGGCAAGACCACGACACTGCGCATGATCGCAGGTCTGATCGCCCCCACATCCGGCCACATCCGTGTCGGCGGGACCGACATAACCAACCGCCCTGTCCACAAGCGAGACATGGGCCTGGTGTTCCAGTCCTACGCGTTGTTTCCGCACATGTCGGTAGGAGAGAACGTCGACTTCGGGCTGCAGATGCGCCGGGTCGCCAAAAGCGAACGCCGGCGTCGAGTCGCCGACGCCCTCGACATGGTTCACCTGGCGCACCTCGCGAACCGCCGGGTGAGCCAGCTCTCCGGCGGCCAGGCGCAGCGCATCGCCCTGGCGCGGGCGTTGGTCGTCGAGCCGACCGTGCTGCTGCTGGACGAGCCGCTGAGCAACCTCGACGCGAAGCTGCGTGAGGAGCTTCGCGTCGAGATCCGGCGGATCCAGCAGGAGACCGGGATCACCACGGTTTTCGTCACCCACGACCAGGACGAGGCGCTGGCGATGTCCGACCGGCTCGTGGTGATGTCCGAAGGCCGCGTCGAGCAGGTGGGCGAGCCGTGGGCCGTGTACGAGACCCCGGAGAACCGGTTCGTCGCGGACTTCATCGGCCGGACCAACATGTTCGACGGTCGGGTGGCCGGTCAGAGCGACGGCGTGCTGCGGCTGGAGGTCGACGGGCTCGGGACCCTGTCCGTACGCGCCGCGCGGACCGGCGGGGCGACCGCGACGGTGATGGTCCGGCCGCACCGGGTGCGGATCGATCCCGCCGAGCGGACGGCGAACGAGTTGAAGGGGCGCGTCGTGCAGTCGAGCTATCTCGGCGACGTCGAGTCCGTTGTGATCGACGTCAACGGCACCCGCGTCACGGCGGAACGGACGCACAGCGGCCGGCCGCTGACGGCCGGCGCCACGGTCGCTCTCGGATGGGGTGACGCGGATGCCTACGTCATCCCGCAGTAGCGAAGGCGGCACGCGCAGGGCGGCGGCGGCCGCCCTGCTCACCCCCGGGCTGCTGGCGCTCGGAGTCAGCTTCGTCGTGCCGCTGGTGTGGCTGGCCCGCATGTCCCTCAACCGGACCGTCGGGCCGGCCGAGCTCCAGCCGGACGTGAGCCTGAGCTCCTACGTCGACGTGCTGACCGACGGTTTCATGTGGGAGGTCGCCTGGCACACGTTGTGGCTCGGCGTCCTGGTCACCGTTCTGGCGGTCGCGGTGTCGTACCCCATCGCGCTCTTCCTCGCGCGGACCCGCTCCCGCCTGCGCGGGCTGCTGATGGCGCTGGCCATCGCGCCGCTGCTGACGTCGTCGGTCGTACGCACCTTCGGCTGGCTGATCCTGCTCTCCGACGACGGCATCGTGAACTCCGCGTTGAGCACGCTGGGGATCATCGGCGAGCCGCTCACGCTCACCAACAACGTCACCGGCGTGGTCATCGCGCTCGTCGAGATCATGATGCCGTACGCCATCCTCGCGATGATCGCCGGGTTCGGCCGGGTCTCCAAGGACCTGGAGGACGCGGCCGGATCGCTGGGCGCCGGGCGGCTGCGGTGCTTCGTCCGGATCACGTTCCCGCTGAGCCTGCCGGGCGTGCTCACCGGGGCGCTGATGGTGTTCGTGCTGACCGTCTCCGCGTTCATCACGCCGCGGCTCATGGGCGGCGGCCGGGTATTCGTGATCGCCACCGAGATCTACGACCAGGCCACGACGACGCTGGACTGGCCGCGCGCGTCGGCGCTGGCCGTGCTCCTGTTGCTCCTCTTCGGCGTCTTCCTGGTCCTCTATCAGCGCCTCTTCCGCATGGTTGAAGGAAGGTGAGTGGAATGCGATCTCTCTCCGAGCTGATCTACCGGACCCTCGCCGGGATCGTGGTCGTCTGCAGCTATCTGTTCCTGCTGGCGCCGCTCCTCGTGGTCTTCGTCCTCTCCTTCGGCGCCAGCCCCAACCTGGAGTTCCCGCCCAAGGACTGGACCCTGCGGTGGTACGCCGACCTGGCCGCCAACGGTGAGTTCCTCGAGGGCCTGCGGGTGTCGCTGCTGCTCGGCCTGATCGTGACGGTCGTCTCGCTGGTCGCCGGCGTCACCGCCGCCCTCGCGCTGACGCGGCACCGCTTCCGTGGTCGGGACGCGGTGATCGGCCTGTTCACTTCGCCGTTGCTGCTGCCGAGCGTGGTGCTGGGCCTGGCCCTGCTGCTCGTGCTCGGGCAGGTGGGGCTCGTCGGCACGTATCCGGGTCTGGTAGTCGCGCACCTCGGCCTGACCATTCCGTACGTCGTCCGCACCGTGATGATGAGTCTCGAGGCGGTCGACCCCTCCTGCGAGCAGGCGGCGCGGACCCTGGGGGCCGGCCCCGTCACGACGTTCCGCCGGATCACCCTGCCGCTGATCACGCCCGGCCTGGTCGCGGGCGCGGCGCTGTCGTTCATCATCTCCTTCGACGAGGCCGTGGTGTCGCTCTTCGTGGTCGGCACCGGTACCACCACCCTGCCGGTGGTGGTGTTCCGCTACGTCTCCAACAACACCGATCCGCAGGTCGCCGCGCTGTCGGTGGTCCTCATCGTGTTCTCCCTCGCGGCCGTCGCCCTGATCGAGCGGGCACTCGGCCTGAAGCGCGTCCTGAGTAAGGGCTGATCGATATGACGCAGATCATGACCGCGACCGGAGCCGTCGACGGCGCGCGGCTCGGCACCACCCTCATGCACGAACACGTCTTCATCAACCTGCTGCGGGAGTACCGCGGCACCGGGCTGATCCAGGATCTCCCGCTGATGAGGTCGGAGCTCGATCGCTACCGGGAAGCGGGCGGCGTGACCCTGGTCGACGTGACGTCCGCGGAGCTGACCTGGGGCGCGAGCCCCGACCCGGGCGGCGTGTACGGCGCCCGGCCGCCGGCCTCGGCCGAGCACACGAGGGCGCCGGACAACGTCGCCGCGCTGCACGAGCTGTCCGTCGCGACCGGCGTGCGCATCGTCCTGGGAACCGGCCACTACCGCGATCCCTACCTGGCCTACGACGACTTCGACCGCAAGAGCGTGGACGCGATCTCCGAGCTGCTGGTCCGCGACCTGGTCGAAGGGTTCGCCGGAACGCGGATCAGGGCCGGACTCATCGGCGAGGTCGGCTCGGACCAGTGGTTCATCTCAGCCAGGGAGGAGCGCAACCTGCGCGCCTCGGCCCGCGCGTCCCGCCGCACCAACGCGGTGATCAGCACGCACGCGGCGCGCTGGCCGGTGGGCCGCCGGCAGCTCGACCTGCTGCTGGAGGAGGGGGTGTCGCCGGGCCGGGTCATCATCGGCCATTGCGACACGGTGAACATCCCCGAATATCACCTCGACCTCGCGCGAAGCGGGTGCTACGTCCAGTTCGACACGATCCGCCCCGGGGCGGAATTCGCGTTGAACACCCGTGTCTCGCACATCGTCTCGCTGATCCGCGCCGGCTTCATCGACAGCATCCTGCTGAGCCATGACGTGTGCGGCCGGGACCATTTGCACGCGTACGGCGGCGGCGGGTTCGACTATATTTCCCGGCATTTCACAAAGCGGTTGGCGCAGGCCGGAGTGGACGCCGGGGAACTGGACCACATTCTCATCGAGAATCCACGGCGGGCGCTGTCGGGGGAAGCCGGGTGACGGCGCCCGGCGACCGCGGGCCGGATCAGCTGACCGTGCGATATTCCGATCTGGACGTCGCCGGGCATGTCAACAACGTCGCCTGGCTCAGGTTCGTCCATGTCGGGGTGTCCCGCGCGGTCGCCGCATGGCGGCCGCCGGGAGGATCGGACAGGGCCGGGGACGGATCCGGCGCGGTCGCGTGGCGATGGGTGGACATCCGCTACCGCCGTGCGATCCAGGCGGTGGGAACCCCGATCACGGTCCGCGCCATCCCCGTCGAACGGCCGGAGGGCCTGCTCGTCACCTGTGAGGTGGGCGCGGCCGGACCGGACGGCCGGATGACGGAGTGCGTGACGGCGGACGTGTTCCTCGGCCCGCCCGCCCCGACCGCGCTCGAACGCGACACACCCCGCGCGTCCGGGACGGAGCCGCCCGCGCGCACCGGCCGATGGCCGTGGTCGCTGGTCGTCCCGGTACGCGCCGGCGACCGGGCGGGCGGCGGATCCCTTTCGCCCGTCGCGGCGGCGGACCTGCTGCAGGAGGCGCGGCACGACGCGTTGTCCGGCTGGCGGCACAACATCCGAGGTCGTCTGGTCGTGGCCCGGACCACGTTCTGCCTGGGACAGGCGGCGGCCGGGCAGGAGATCCTGCTCCACTCCCGGTGCTCCCGCGTGGGCCGGGCCGCGGTCGAGCTGACCTCGAGCGGCGTCGACCCGGCCGGCGGCGCGGTCGTGATCCGGTCGACCACGAGGATCGCCCGGCTGCTGACCGACGCCGACCAGGAGGCCGCCCCGTGGTCGGACGCCGAGCGCGCGCTTCTTCAGGACATGGGAATGAGCACCCGCCCGGAAGGAGCCGGAACCGTGCCTCCAAATGGCCACGGCCCGTCCGGCGGTTGTGGACAGTTGGATATATGACCGAACAACTCCGGCTCATAAAGTGACGAAAGTCGGCGGACGACCCCGACCCCGAGCGTGAATTTCTTATGGAGAATCAGGGAAACCGGATGTACCGACTGGGAATCGACACTGGCGGCACGCATACAGACCTCGTATTGCTGGATGAAGAGACCGGAAATATTTGGGTCGAAAAAGTTCCTTCGACCCCCCGGCGAATAGTCGACGCCGTGCTGTCCGGAGCCGCGCGAATCCTCGACAAGGCGGGCGCCGCGCCCGGAGACGTGCACACGGTCGTCTACGGGACGACCGTCGCGGTGAACATGATCCTCCAGGGAGAGCGCATCTCGGCGGGACTGATCACGACCGCCGGGTTCGGTGACGTCCTGGAGGTCGGGAACTCCTACCGGAGCGGCAACATCTACGACGTCCAGTGGGAGCCCAGCCGGCCGGTCATCGAACGCCGCCACTGCTTCGAGGTGCGCCAGCGCCACGACTTCCGCGGACACGAGCTGGAGCCGCTCGACGAGGAGCAGGTACGCGGCATCGCCGCGGCCGTCAAGGAACTGGGCCTGGAAAGCGTCGCCATCTGCCTGCTGCACAGCTACACCCAGCCGGCCCACGAGGTGCGGGTGGCCCAGATCCTGGCCGAGGAGGCGCCGGACATCCCGCTGTCGCTCTCCTCGGTCGTGAGCCCGCGCATCTCCGAGTACGACCGCGCGAGCACGACCGCGCTCGACGCCTACGTCAAGCCGAAGCTGAGCGCGCACTTCGTCGACTTCGCCGAGCAGACGGAGGCCGCCGGCTTCGGCGCCACGCTGCTGACCATGCAGGGGAGCGGCGGCACGTTCAGCCTCCGGCAGGCCGCGGAGAAGCCGATCCGGGTCGCCAACTCGGGGCCGGTGGCCGGCGCCATCGCGGGCGCCCACTTCGCGGCCGAGGTCGGATGCGCCAACGTCATCACGTACGACATGGGCGGCACCAGCACCGACCTGGCGGTGGCGATCGGCGGGGACCCCATCGTCGTGCCGCGCGACGAACTGCTCGGCCACCCGATCCAGATGTCGAGCATCGAGATCACCCCCATCGGGTCCGGCGGGGGATCGATCGTCTGGATCGACGAGGGAGGCGCGCTGCGGGTCGGACCGGACAGCGCGGGCGCCAGCCCGGGGCCGGTCTGCTACGGCGCCGGGGGGACGCGGCCGACCCTGACCGACGCGGCCGTGGTCACCGGGCGGCTCAACCCCGACTACTTCCTCGGGGGGCGCCAGCGGCTCGACCGGCAGGCCGCGCACGACGCGCTCGCGCTGTCCAGGAACGACACCGACGACTGGGACCCCGAGCGCTGGGCCGCCGGGGCGATCGCCATCGCCGCGGCCGACAGCGTCCGCGCGATCCGGCGGGTGTCCATCGCCCGCGGGCTTGACCCGCGTGATTTCGCGATCGTCGGCTTCGGCGGAGCGGGCGGCCTGATCGTCAGCGACGCGGCCCGCGAGCTCGGCATCCCCACCGTGGTCATCCCGCCGAACCCCGGCAACGTCTCGGCGATGGGCCTGCTGCTCGCCGACCAGAGCTGCGACGCGGTCGCCTCGCGGCTCTGCCCGCTGGACGAGGTCGAGGTCGGCGCGCTGAACGAGTGGTTCGACCAGCTCGAGGCCGACGCGGCCAAGGAACTCCTGTCCGAAGGCATCCCGATCGACCGGATCACCGTCGCGCGGACCGCGGAGATGCGGTACCGGGGCCAGAGCTTCGAACTCGTCGTGCCCTTCGAGAAGGGGTACGGCGACCAGGCGCTCGACCACCTGGCCGCGTCCTTCCACGCGCTGCACGAGCAGCGCTACGGCCACGCCTCCCCGAAGGACCCGGTGCAGCTGGTGAGCCTGCGGGTGTCCGCGGTCGCCGCGACGGCCAAGCCCGCCTTCCCGCGCCTGCCGGACGCCACCACCTCCCGCGCCGACGAGGCGCTCAAGGAACGCCGCCAGGTCGTGTTCGGCGAGCGGGTGGACACCCCCGTCTACGACCGTGCGCTGCTGCGGCCGGGCCATGTCATCGAGGGGCCCGCGATCATCGAGGAGCCGGGCAGCACCACCGTGATGTGGCCCGACCAGAAGCTCTCCGTGAGCCCGATCGGCACGCTCGTGCTCACCGCGCGCTGAGCGCCTCCCTCCGAACGAGACCCGAGACAGGAAAGAGAAGTTCGTGAACTCAGCGGATACGCGAGACGTCGCCGAAGGCCGCGGCCCGGACGTGGTGACCGTGGAGGTCATCCGGAGCGCGCTGGAGTCTCTCGCGGAGCAGATGACCGAGACGATGACGCGGACGAGCTACTCCCTGCTGCTGAAGGAGGGGAAGGACTGCTCGTCGTCGATCTTCGACGCGAGTGGCCGACTGGTCGCCGAAGGGGCCAACGTGCCGGTGCATCTCAACGCGCTCGGCCCCTGCCTCAAGGGCATGCTGAAGCACCATTTCCCGCCGGAGACGCTCGTCCCCGGCGACGTCATCCTCACCAACGATCCGTACGTGGACGGCAGCGTCGGCGCCCACCACACGGCCGACTTCATCGTCTACGAGCCGGTCTTCTGGGACGGCGAGCTGGTCGGCTTCTCCACGATCTTCGCGCACCTGGCGGGGGCCGGCGGTCTGGACCCGAACGACTGGCACACGAGCATCTTCGAGGAGGGCCTGCGGATCCCGCCGGTCAAGCTGTACTCCGGCGGCGTCCTGGACGAGGACCTGCTCAAGCTGATCCTGACGAACACCAGCGTGCCCTACGCGCAGCGCGGTGATCTGCTGGCCCAGGTGTCCGGGGCGCACGTGGGCGCCGACGGCTTCCGCCGCCTCCTGGACCGGTACGGCCGCGACGTCGTGCTGCGGGCGGTCGACGCGCAGATCCAGTACGCCGAACGGCGCACCGCGGAGTACATCCGGCGGATCCCGGACGGCGTCTACCGGGCGGAGAAGCTGCTGCTCGAAGACGGCAGCATGGGCGGTCCGGTCCGGCTGCGGCTCGCCATGAAGGTCACCGATGACCGGATCACCTTCGACTTCACCGGCTCCGACGAGCAGATCGCCGGGCCGATCAACTGCCCGAAGTCGGCGACCATCTCGGCCTGCCTGTTCGGGTTGCTGGCGATGATGCCGCCGGACATCCCGAAGAACCAGGGACCGGCCAACCTGGTGACGATCGACGCGCCCGAGGGCTCCATCGTGAACCCGACCCCGCCCGCGGCCGTCTACCAGCGGATGGCGGTGACGCACCAGATCGTGGACATGATCTTCGAGGCCATGGCCGAGGTGCTGCCGGACGCGGTGGTGGCCAACTCGTGCGGTCTCATCTACGGTCGCGGGTCCGCGGTGAACACCACCACCCATCCGGACGGCGGCGACATCTCGGCCCGCCAGGAGTGGCGGATGGGCACCGGCCCCAGCACCGGCGGCCTCGGCGCCCGGGCGAGCCGGGACGGCCTGAGCGCGATGCCGGGGTGGATCACCAACGTGGCCAGCCCCTCCATCGAGAGCTCCGAGTGGGAAGCGCCCGTGCTGTACCGGTCGAAGGCCCTGTACACCGACTCCGGCGGGGCCGGCCGATGGCGCGGCGGCCTCGGCCTGAGACTGAGCTGGCAGGTGAAGGGCGAGGCCGCGCGGTTCTCGCACACATCGCAGTACTCCGCCATCCCGCCGAAGGGCCTGTTCGGCGGGCACAGCGGCGCACCGAGCCGATGGATCGTCAACGAAGGCGGGGAGTCCGAGCAGGTGCTGCGGCACCAGACCGGCCCGACGATGAGCCTCGACCGCGACGACACCGTCACCCTGTACACGCCCGGCGGTGGCGGGTACGGCGACCCGCTGGACCGGGATCCGGCCCGGGTGCGGGTCGACGTGCTCGACCGCAAGGTGAGCGTCGAGGCCGCGCGGGACCGCTACGGCGTCGTGTTCACCGACGCCGGCGAGGTCGACGAACCGGCGACCGCCGAGCGGCGGGCCGCCCTCCGCGCGGCGCGGAGCCGGGCATGACGGCCGTGCGCGCGGACACGGGCGGAACGGCTTCGGGGCCGACGGTCGTCGTCGGCGGCGGCGTGGTCGGTCTCTGCGTCGCGTGGGAACTCGCCCGGCGGGGCCACCAGGTCGTCGTCCTCGAACGGGACCGCGTCGGCAGCGGCGCGTCCCGCGGGAACGCGGGGGAGATCTGCTCGTCGATCGTCGGTCCGCTGTCGCAGCCCGGCATCGTCGGCACCACGCTGAAGAACATGTACCGCAAGGACAGCGCCCTCTACGTTCACCCGGCCGCGGCGCTGACCATGGGGACGTTCCTCCTGCGGATGGCGCGGAACGCCACCGCCGAGCGCTTCCGCGCCGGGGTGCGCGCGCTGGCCATGCTGGGAGCCGACACGGACGAGCGGTTCGCCGCACTGTCGGACGGCGGGGTCGGCGTCGAGGTCGCCAAGGGGGAATACCTGTACCTCTTCCCCTCGCGAGAGCGGGCCGAACGGAAGCGGGCGTGCCTGCGCGAGCACTATCCGGTCGACCGCGACCTCGGCGAGATCCTGGACGGGCCGGAACTCCGGGCCCTGGAACCGTGCCTGGGCGAGCGCGCGAGGTCCGGGTTCGTGCTCTCCGGCCAGGCGCGGGTCGACCCCGGCGCGTTCGTGGACGCGCTCGCCGACGCCCTGCGCGCGGGCGGGGTCGTGATCCATGAGGGCGCCCGGGTGACGCGCGTCGTGTCGTCGGGACGCGAGGTACGCGTCGAGTCGACGGTCGACACCTTCGCCGCGGGGCACGTGGTCATCGCGGCCGGCGCCGGTTCGGCCGAGCTGACCGGAGACCTGGGGTTCGATCTCCCCATCCGTCCGGGCAAGGGATACAGCTTCGGCATCGCGCCCGCGGCCCCGCTGACCCGGGTGCTGAAGCTGGAGGAGGCCCACGTCGGCGCCGTCCCCCTGGGCGCGGGCGTGCGCATCGCGGGGACGATGGAGTTCGACGCCCGGGACGACAGGTTCAACCGCGGCCGGATCCGGGAGGTCGTCAACGCGGCGGCGCCGTACTTCACCGGCGTCGAGTGGTCGCGGCGCACGGCCGAATGGATGGGGCCGCGCCCGATGACCCCGGACGGGCTCCCGTTCATCGGGGCCGCGCCCGGCCGGTCACGGATCTTCCTGGCGACCGGTCACAACATGCTCGGCGTGATGATGGCCCCCTCGACCGCCCACCTGCTGGCGCGGCTCGTCGACGGCCGGGACGTCCCGGAACTGCGGCCGTTCGACCCGGCCCGCGCCGCGCGGCGCCGCGCGGCGCGTCCGGTCAGCCCGGCGGCGTCGCGACGGAGGGGGGCGTAGATGCCGGAGGCGGTCATTGTCGCGGCGGTGCGCTCACCCATCGGCCGCGCGGTGAAGGGCTCGCTGGCGTCGATGCGGCCGGACGACCTGGTCGCCCAGGTCATCCGGCACGGCCTCGAACTGGTGCCGGAGGTCGCTCCGTCGGACATCGAGGACCTGCTGCTGGGCTGCGCGCAGCCCGCGGGGGAGTCGGGCTTCAACATGGCCCGCGTCGTGGCGATCCAGTTGGGGTTGGACGGGCTCCCGGGAACCACCGTCAACAGGTACTGCGGCTCGTCGATGCAGACCACCCGCATGGCCTTCCACGCGATCAAGGCCGGTGAGGGCGAGGCGTACATCTCGGCCGGCGTCGAGACGGTCTCCCGGTTCGCCCGGGGAACGGCCGACGGGTGGCCCGACACGAGGAACGCGGTCTTCGCCGTGCCGGGTGAGCGCACCGCACGACGCGTCGACGACCGGGTCCGCGGCTGGGACGACCCACGGGACCTCGGACTGCTGCCCGACGCGCACATCCCGATGGGCCAGACCGCCGAGAACGTGGCCTGGTTGAAGGGGATCGAGCGGGAGGACATGGACCGGTTCGCCGTACGCTCCCAGCACCGCGCGGAGCAGGCGGCCGACACCGGATTCTGGGCGCGGGAGACCTGCCCGGTACGCCTGCCGGACGGGCGGCTGGTCGCCGTCGACGACGGGCCGCGGCGCGGCGTCACGTACGAGGCGGTCTCGGGGCTGCCGCCGGTGTTCCGGCCGGACGGCCGGGTCACCGCCGGCAACAGCTGCCCGTTGAACGACGGCGCGGCGATGCTTGTCGTGATGAGCGACGCCAAGGCCCGCGGGCTGGGACTCACGCCGCGGGCGCGCATCGTGGCGACCGCCGTCAGCGCGTTGTCGCCCGAGATCATGGGCCTCGGTCCGGTCGAGGCGACACGCATCGTGCTCCGCCGAGCCGGGATGACGATGGCCGACATCGATCAGGTCGAGATCAACGAGGCGTTCGCGGCGCAGGTGCTGGCCTGCCAGCGGGACCTGGAAATCCCCGACGACCGGTTGAACGTGAACGGGGGAGCCATCGCCATGGGGCACCCGTTCGGCATGAGCGGCGCACGATTGACGGCGACGCTCCTGAATTCGCTGGAGTTCCACGATGGCCAGGTCGGGCTGCAGACGATGTGCACGGCCGGCGGACAGGGCATGGCCATGATCGTGGAGCGGCTCGGGTAGCGGCGGCGGCCTGATCGGCGCGTGAATCCGCACCATGCTGCGGCCCCCACGGAACCGATCAGGCCGCCCGACCGGCGGAGCGGCTTTCGCGCCGCGCTGGCATAGATTGCTGTCCTGTTTTTCACGCGGACCGGACTCCCGGAGCGACAGGAGCGAAACCTTGCCACCAACCGGCACCACGATCCGGATCCGAGTCCGGATGAGCGCTCGCCCCACCGACGAGCCACACCGCGTCTCCAGCCAGCTCGAGCTCCTGTTCGACCTCACCTTCGTGGTCGCGGTCGCCAGCGCCACCGCCCAGTTCGCGCACGCCGTCGCCGGCGGCCATGGCCTCACCGGACTGGTCCCCTTCCTCCAGGTGTTCTTCGCGATCTGGTGGGCGTGGATGAACTTCACGTGGTTCGCCTCGTCCTACGACACCGACGATGTCGCCTACCGGCTGCTGACCATGGTGCAGATGGCCGGCGTGCTGGTCCTGGCCGCCGGTGTGCCCGCCGCGGCCCGTCAGTCCGACTACGGTGTCGTCACGCTGGGCTACCTCATCATGAGGATGGCGCTGGTGGTCCAATGGCTGCGGGCCGGTCTGGAAGATCCGGCGAGCCGCCGCACCGCGCTGCGGTACGCCGCGGGCATCAGCCTCGTGCAGGTGGGATGGGTGCTTCGCCTCGTCCTGCAGGAGACGGGTGTCCTGCACACGTCCTTCGGGCTGCCGTCCTTCGTCTGCCTGGTCGTCCTGGAACTGGCGGTGCCACGGTGGGCGGAACGGGTCAGGCGGACGAACTGGCACCCGCACCACATCGCCGAACGCTACGGTCTGTTCACGATCATTCTGCTCGGTGAGAGTGTCCTGGCCGCGAGCAGGGGAGTCGCGGGAGCGCTCGAAACGGGCCGGATCAGCGGTCCCTTCGTCGTCATCGCCGTCTCCGGCCTCGTTCTGCTGTTCGCTCTTTGGTGGCTCTACTTCCTCACGGAGGCCGGGGGAGGTCTCAGCGACCGCCGTCATCGGTCGTACCTGTGGGGATACGGCCACTACGGCATCTTCGCGGCCTTGGCGGCTTTGGGCGCCGGGCTCGAAGTGGCGGTGGAGCAGAGCGGGCACGAGGTGCACGTACCGTCGTTGGCACTTGGCTACGCGGTCGCCGTCCCGGTCGGTGTGTTCCTCACCTTGCTCTGGGCGGTGAACGCGCTTGTCGTCGCGGCGCCGATCACCCATCCCATCGCGGTCCTGGCCTGCGTCGTCGTCATCTTGTCGCTGCCGCTCGCGACACCCTGGATCGGTGTGGCCGCCTTGGTCGCGGCGATCGCGGCTGTCTGTGTGCTGTTGGTCGCCGTCACGATCGCGACCGGTGCGGTTCGGGGCCCGCGTGGGAGGGCGTCGTCATAGCGGATGACCACGCGCACGCTGCCGATCGCCCCTGGCCGGCCGCGCCGGCCAGGGGCACCATCGATCACCCGGTCATGACGGCGTGCAACCGAAGGTAGGTCGCCGCCTCCGCGTGCCGGTTGGCCCGCTGGAGGGTACGGCCCAGCAGCAGGTGGGCGTACTCATCTGTGGGGGCACGCTCGATGACGGCACGCAGTTCCGCCTCGGCCCCACGCAGCTGGGCGGAGTGGTAGTAGGCGCGGGCCAGCAGCAGGCGGGCCGCCACGTTGCCCGGCTCGGCGGCGACCACCGGTGCCAGGATGCGGGCGGCGCCGACGTAGTCCTTGAGTTCGAAGAACATCCGGCCGCGGGCGAACTCCTCGGCCAGGGTCGCGGTCATGGCCGCTCCTCTCCATCGGTGTGCGGCATCCGCTCGGCGGGGGCGACGCCCAGGCGGCCGGCCTGGTAGTCCTCCATCGCCTGCAGGATCTCGGCGCGGGTGTTCATCACGAAGGGCCCGTAATGCACGACGGGCTCGCGGATCGGCTGCCCGCCGAGCAGCAGCACCTCCAGGTTCGGCTCGGCCTGCGGCTGGCGCGGGTCCGCGGCCAGCGTGAGCGCCCCGCCGGGTCCGAAGACGGCCAGCTGCCCCTTGTGGATCGGCGCGTGCCCGGCACCCACCGAGCCCTGGCCCGCCAGTACGTAGGCCAGCGCGTTGAAGGCGGGGTTCCACGGCACGTCCAGCGTCGCGCCCGGGCTGACGGTGGCGTGCACCATCGTGATCGGCGTGAACGTGATCCCGGGCCCCGGGTGACCGTCCAGCTCGCCGGCGATCACCCGCAGCAGCGCGCCGCCGTCGGCCGAGGCGAGCAGCGTGGCCTCGCCGCCGCGGATGTCCTGGTAGCGCGGCGGGTGGAACTTGTGCGCCCGCGGCAGGTTGACCCACAGCTGGATCCCGTGGAACAGCCCGCCGGACACCACCAGGTGCTCCGGCGGCTTCTCGATGTGCAGCAGCCCGGAGCCGGCGGTCATCCACTGGGTGTCGCCGTCGGTGATCGTGCCGCCGCCGCCGTTGGAGTCCTGGTGGTCGAAGATCCCGTCGATGATGTAGGTGACGGTCTCGAAGCCGCGGTGCGGGTGCCAGGCCGTGCCCTTGGGCTCGCCGGGCGCGTACTCCACCTCGCCCATCTGGTCCATGTGGATGAACGGGTCCAGGTCGGCGAAGGAGACCCCGGCGAACGCGCGCCGTACGGGGAAGCCCTCCCCCTCGAAGCCGCTGGGCGCGGTGGTCACCGACCGGACCGGGCGCTGGACGGTCGCGGCGGGGTCGGGCACGACCACGCGGGGCAGTGTCAGTGTGTTGGCGGTGATGGCGGGCATGGCACCCTCCTAACTTGGTTGAATGTTAAACATTCGACTTGCGGAACAGTTCTGGCGGGAGAGAAATTCCACGCGCTGCCGGGCGCGGGGACGACGACGGCGCGTATGTAGGTGAATGGGCGCAGGGCGTGCTCCAGGAGGAGTACGTCCAGTGACCACAGTGGACCGTGCGCCGAGGAAGGCGTCCAACACTTAGTCTGTTGTGCGCTCAGGGGCCGGCAGTCGTGCGCTGCCGGGCACGGTGTGATCGCGGCACGCCGTAGTGTGGCGAGAATCGCCGTCGCGGACGCCGTCGGGTGGCGTCGAGGGAGTGGATCGCGGTGCCCGGCGGAAGTGGGTGGGTACGACCGTCGTCGGGGTCGGCAGCGCCTCGCGGGCTGTCGCACTCCACCAACCGAACGTGGTCGGCCACTGGTCCGCGGCAGCGGGCCGTGCCGCGAGCTGACAAGTCCCGGAGGTGAAACATGGCGGAGGCCGTCGACGCAGCGCGTACGGTCATCCTGACCGTGGACGACGACCCGGCGGTGTCCCGCGCCGTCGCCCGTGACCTGCGCCGCCGCTACGGCGAGCGGTACCGCGTGGTCCGCGCCGAGTCCGGTGAGTCGGCGCTGGAGGCTCTGCGCGAGCTGAAATTGCGGGGCAGCCATGTCGCGGTGCTCCTGGCCGACTACCGCATGCCGCGGATGAACGGCGTCGAGTTCCTGGAGCAGGCCCTCGACCTGTTCCCCGGTGCCCGGCGCGTGCTGCTCACCGCCTACGCCGACACCGGCGCCGCGATCGACGCCATCAACGTCGTCGACCTCGACCACTACCTGCTCAAGCCGTGGGCCCCGCCGGAGGAGAAGCTCTATCCGGTGGTGGACGACCTGCTGGAGTCCTGGCAGGTCACCAGCGGCAAGGAGACGCCCACCACCAAAATGGTCGGTCACCGATGGTCGGCGCGCTCCTCGCAGATCCGGGAGTTCCTGGCCCGCAACCAGGTTCCCTACCGCTGGTACTCGTCCGACGAACCGGAAGGCCGGCGCCTGCTCCACGCCGCGGGCCAGGACGGGCTTCGGCTGCCGCTGGTGGTCGCTCCGGACGGGACCGCGCTGGTGGAGCCAGAGGAGCGTGAACTGGCCGGCCGGGTGGGACTGTCGACGACTCCGGCGGCCGACTTCTACGACCTCGTCATCGTCGGCGGCGGACCGGCCGGCCTGGGCTCAGCCGTGTATGGGGCCTCCGAAGGGCTGCGGACGGTCCTGGTCGAGCGTGAGGCGACCGGCGGCCAGGCAGGTCAGAGCTCGCGCATCGAGAACTACCTCGGCTTCCCGGACGGCGTCTCCGGGGCACAGCTCACCGACCGGGCGCGGCGTCAGGCGACGAAGTTCGGGGCCGAGTTGCTGACGGCGCGCCAGATCACCGCACTGGAGGTGCGTGGCGCGGCACGCACACTCCGGTTCTCGGACGGTTCCGAGGTCTCCGCGCACTGCGTGATCCTGGCGACGGGCGTGTCGTACCGGCAGCTGGATGTGCCGGGCGTCACCGAGTTGACCGGGCGGGGCGTGTACTACGGATCGGCCCTGACCGAGGCTCCCGCGTGCCAGGGGCAGGACGTGTACATCGTCGGCGGGGCGAACTCGGCCGGCCAGGCCGCGATGTTCCTCGCCCGGGGTGCCAAGTCCGTCACCCTGGTGATACGCGGGTCATCGCCGGCCGCCTCGATGTCGCACTACCTTCTCCAGCGGGTCATGGAGTCCCCGGTGATCTCGGTGCGCACCGACACCGTCGTGGAGGCCGTCCACGGTACGGATCACCTGGAGAAGCTGACGCTGCGCAACACGGTCAGCGGCGAGACCGAGACCGTGGAGACCCAGTGGATGTTCGTGTTCATCGGGGCCGCGCCGTTGACCGACTGGCTGGACGGCACGGTGCTCAGGGACTCGTACGGGTTCGTCCTGACCGGCCCCGACCTGTCGCCGGACGGGCGCCCGCCCGCCGGATGGACGCTGGACCGGCCGCCATACCACCTGGAGACCAGCGTGCCGGGCGTGTTCGCGGCGGGTGACGTGCGGGCCGAGTCCGCCAAACGGGTCGCCTCCGCGGTCGGCGAAGGGGCCATGGCCGTCATGCTCGTGCACCGCTACCTGGAGCAGTCATGACCCGACCCGGGACGCACTGCGACGAGGAAGAGCTGCGGGCTTTGTTCCTGTTCGAGAAGCTCTCCGACAACCAGCTCGCCCGGCTGTGCCGGGACGGCCGGGCGGAGTGGTTCGACCCGGGCACGGTCTACCGGGAGGGCGACCCGGCCGCGTACCTGTACGTCCTCTTCGAGGGCACGGTGGTGCTCTCCCGCCGCGTCGGCGGCGAAGGCGTGGACGTCAACCGCACCTCCATGCGCGGCGTGTACGCCGGCGCCTTCCAGGCGTACCTGGGCGACCAGGTGCCACAGGTCTACAACAATTCGATGCGGGCCACCGAGCCCTCCCGGTTCTTCGTCCTGCCCGCGGAGACCTTCGCGGAGATCATGCGGGACTGGTTCCCGATGGCCGTCCATCTGCTGGAGGGGCTGTTCTTCGGGACCAAGAACACCCAGCAGGCGATCGGCCAGCGCGAGCGCCTGCTGGCCCTCGGGTCGCTGACGGCCGGGCTCACGCACGAGCTCAACAACCCGGCCGCCGCCGCGGTACGCGCCACCGCCGAACTCCGGGAGCGGGTGGCCGGGGTGCGCCACGGGCTCGGCGACATCGCGGCCGACCCGATCCGGCGGGACAGTGTCGACGTGCTGGCCAGGATTCAGGAAGACACCGCCGAACTCGCCGCACGGGCCCCCGCTCTCAGCCCGCTGGAGGCTTCGGACCGGGAGGACGTCCTGACCGACTGGCTGGACGAACACGGCATCGCCGACGGATGGCAGCTCGCGCCGACGTTCGTGCAGGCCGGTCTCGATACCTCCTGGCTGGACCGGATCGCCGCGGCCGTGCCCCCGGACGTGCTCGAGGCGGCCGTGCGCTGGCTGAACTGCACCGTCGAGACCGAGCTCCTCCTCGACGAGATCGAGGACTCGACCACCCGCATCTCCGCCCTGGTCGACGCGGCGAAGCACTACGCGCAACTCGACCGCGCGCCATACCGGCACACCGACGTACACGACCTGCTGGACAGCACGCTGGTCATGCTGTCGCAGAAGATCGGGGCGCGCGTCAGTGTCGTCAAGGACTACGACCGCACGCTGCCCGAGATTCCGGCGTGCCCCGGCGAGCTCAACCAGGTGTGGACCAACCTCGTCGACAACGCGCTCTCCGCCATGGGAGGCGCGGACGCCGACGGCACACTGACCGTCCGGACCGCACGGGCCGGCGACCGCCTGCTGGTCGAGATCGGCGACACCGGCCCCGGTGTGCAGCCCGAGATCCGCGACCGCATCTTCGACCCCTTCTTCACGACCAAACCCGTCGGTGAGGGCACCGGCCTGGGCCTGGACATCTCCTGGCGCATCGTCGTCGGCCGGCACGGCGGCGACCTGCGGGTCGAGTCCGTGCCCGGCGACACCCGCTTCCAGGTCCGCCTCCCGCTGTCCCCCTCCGATCCGGACACCCACAAGGAGTTGCCATGAGCCCCGAGCAAGCGATCGACCCCGCCGTCCCGCCGAGCGGCACCGGCTGCGTCGAGTGCGACGCGGCCGGCGGATGGTGGGTGCACCTGCGGCGTTGCGCCCTCTGCGGCCACATCGGCTGCTGCGACGACTCGCCGTCCAAGCACGCCACGGCGCACGCCAAGGAGACGGGACACCCGGTGATCCGCAGTTTCGAACCGGGTGAGGAGTGGTTCTGGGACTACACCTCCTCGAAGTTCTACAAGTCCGGGCCCGCGTTGGCGCCGCCGGAGAGCCGCCCCGCCGACCAGCCCGTCCCCGGGCCCGCCGGGCGGGTACCCGCCGACTGGGCCGAACGCCTGGGTGGCGGGTGACCGAGCCGTCCGGAGCGATCACGCGTTGCGGATGCGGGCCGCGTCGTGCAGGTCGAGGATCTCGACGGCGGCCTCGCGCATCTCCACCTTGCGGATCTTTCCCGTGACCGTCATGGGGAACGCGTCCACGACATGGATGTAGCGCGGGATCTTGTAGTGGGTGAGCCGCCCCCCGCAGAACTCCTTGACCTGTGCGCCGGTGAGCGGCGAGGTTCCCGGCCGCATGACGATCCAGGCCATGAGCTCCTCACCGTACTTCTCGTCCGGCACGCCGATCACCTGGACGTCGGCGATGTCGGGATGGGTGTAGAGGAACTCCTCGATCTCGCGCGGGTAGATGTTCTCGCCGCCGCGGATCACCATGTCCTTGATCCGGCCCACGATGTTGACGTACCCCTCGGCGTCCATGACGGCCAGATCGCCGGTGTGCATCCAGCGGGCGGTGTCGATCGCCTCGGCCGTGGCGTCCGGCTGCTCCCAATATCCGAGCATGACCGAGTACCCCCGGGTGCACAGCTCCCCGGTCTCGCCACGCGGCAGCGTCAGCCCCGACACAGGGTCGACGACCTTGACCTCGATGTGCGGCATGGCACGGCCGACCGTCTCGGTACGGCGGGCCAGCCCGTCGTCGCGCCGCGTCATCGTCGACACCGGAGACGTCTCCGTCATGCCGTAGCAGATCGCCACCTCGCTCATGTTCATCTCGGCGACGACGCGCTTCATCACCTCGACCGGGCAGGGCGAACCGGCCATGATCCCGGTACGCAGGCTGGACAGGTCGAAGGCGGCGAAGTCCGGGTGACCGAGCTCGGCGATGAACATGGTGGGCACGCCGTACAGCGAGGTGCAGCGCTCCTGCTCGACGGCGCGCAGCGTGAGCTCGGGGTCGAAGCCGGGCGCGGGAAGCACGATGCACGAGCCGTGCGAGGTGATGCCCAGGTTGCCCATGACCATCCCGAAGCAGTGATACAGCGGGACCGGCAGGCAGACCCGGTCGGCCTCGGTGTAGCCGACCAGCTCGCCCACGAAGTAGCCGTTGTTCAGGATGTTGTGGTGCGACAGCGTGGCTCCCTTGGGGAAGCCGGTGGTGCCCGAGGTGTACTGGATGTTGATCGGGTCGTCGAAGGTCAGCGTCGTCGCGCGTTCCCGCAGGGCGGCCGGGTCGCTCCGCCTGCCGCTCTCGACCAGGTCGTCCCATCCGCGCTCGCCGATGAACACGACGTCCGCGAACCCGATCTCGGCGATCATCGCCCGGTAGTCGCTGCTCCGGTACGCGACCGCGCTGACCAGCAGCCGCATGCCGGACTGACGCACCACGTAGGCGAGCTCGTGGCTGCGGTACGCCGGGTTGACGTTGACGAGGATCGCGCCGATCTTCGCGGTGGCGTACTGGACGAGCACCCATTCGGCGCAGTTGGGCGCCCAGATGCCGACCCGGTCGCCCTTGGCGATGCCGCGGGCCATCAGCCCGAGCGCGACCTCGTTCACCGCGGTGTCGAACTCGGCGTACGTCCAGCGGCGCCCGGTCGCCACGTCCACCAGCGCCTCGCGATCACCGAAGCGCGCCACGGTGCGTTCGAGGTTCTCCCCGATCGTCTCCCCGAGCAGAGAGACGTCCGAAGTGCCGGAGGAGTACGAGAGAAGTAAGTCGCGCATGGACGCAGCATCGGCGCGGACGCCGAGGACCACTACCCCCGTTCGGGGGATGGCTCCGACCGGCAAACCTCATTACATTCCGGTGGTATGGCCGTAACACACGCACCGGTCAGCAACCCGGAACACGAACGCGAGGTGCTGCACACCGCCCTGGCGAGGATGCGCCGGGTCACGGGACTCCCCGTCGCGTTCGGCGGTGCGGTGTCACCCGGGCGGCGGGACGTACGGCTCACGGAGTTCACCGGGACGCTGACCGGCGCCCTGCGCGGCCTGGTCATCGGCGCCGGCAACGGACTCGGCGGCCGGGTGCTCGTCACCGCGCGCCCCGGCAGCGTCGACGACTACCTCACCGACCTGCGGATCAGCCACGAGTACGACAGGCCCGTGATCGCCGAAGGGATGCGGGCGATCGCGGCCGTGCCGGTCACGATCGACGGCTCGGTGTTCGGGGTCCTGTACGGCGGGATCCGCGAGTCGCTGTCGCTCAGCACCCGCGTGCTGGACGCCATGACGCAGGTCGCACTCCGCATGGGCATCGAGCTGACCGTGCGGCGCGAGGTCGAGCGCCGGATGGTCGAACTGGAGACGGCCGCGATCACCCGCGCGGCGCGTGAGGCGCCGACCGCCCCGGAGTGGGAGGAAGTCCGCCAGGTGCACGCCCAGCTGCGGTCGATCGCGCAGGAGATCGCCGACCCCGCACTCCGTCTGCGCCTCCAGGACGCCTGCGACCGGCTGGCGGGCTCCAACGGCCGGCCCCTTCGCGAGAACCCGCTGTCGCCGCGGGAGCTGGACGTGCTGGCCCTGGTCGCGGTGGGGTGCGGCAACGCCGAGACGGGCCGCCGCCTCGGCATTCTTCCCGAGACGGTCAAGAGCTACCTGCGCACCATCATGCGCAAGCTCGGCACGCACAGCCGGATGGAGACCGTGATCGTCGCCCGGCGCTCCGGGTTCATGCCGTAGAGGCCGAGCCGATCAATCGCGGGTGAGCCCCGCGCCGGCGCGGTCATCGCACAGTCACCGCACAGTGACCGCACGGCCACCGGCGGCCGCCGCGTTCATGGCAGACGGAAAAGGCAAGGAGTTCACGAACTCCCTGCCACTTTCAATTTATGCCGCACTGGGGGGCTTGTGGCAAGCCCCCGGTCGTGCCGCAGAATCTCCGGCTGGAGCCAGAACCTACGGAAATCCGCGACATACGTGTGCTCGCGGGCCGTGCGTCGCCGAACCACGCGGAGCAGCCGTTCGGAGACGCAACCTTGGTGAATGGGGGATTCTCGTGTTCGACGTGATCATTGCCGGTGGCGGACCGACCGGCTCGATGCTGGCCGGCGAATTGCGGCTGCACGGTGTGGACGTGCTCGTGCTGGAGAAGGACGCGGAGCCGACCAGAATCGCCCGTTCGCTCGGCCTGCACGTACGCAGCATCGAGGTGATGGACCAGCGCGGCCTGCTGGAGCGATTCCTCGCGTACGGCCAAAAGCATGCGCTCGGTGGTTACTTCGCCGGTATCGCCAAGCCGAGCCCGGCCAGGCTGGACACCGCGCATGCGTACATTCTCGGCATCCCGCAGACCGTCACCGATCGCCTGCTGGCCGAACACGCCGCCGAGCTCGGCGCCGAGATCCGGCGCGGCTGCGAGCTGGTCGGGCTGAGCCAGGACGACCACGGGGTGACCGCCGAGCTGGCCGACGGCACGCGGCTGCGCTCGCGCTACCTGGTCGGTTGTGACGGCGGCCGCAGCACGGTGCGCAAGCTGCTCGGTGTCGGCTTCCCCGGCGAGCCCGCCAGTGCCGAGTGGCTGCTGGGCGAGATGCAGGTGACCGAGGACCCGGCGACGGTCGCCGCCATCGTCGCGGAAGTCCGCAAGACCCATCGTGGGTTCGGCGTCGGGCCCATCGGGGACGGGGTGTACCGCGCCGTCGTGCCCGCCGAGGGGGTGGCCGAGGACCGCACGGTCCCGCCGACCCTGGAGGAGGTCAAGAAGCGGCTGCGGGTGTTCGCCGGCACCGACTTCGGCGCGCACTCACCGCGCTGGCTCTCCCGGTTCGGCGACGCCACCCGGCTGGCCGAGCGCTACCGGGTCGGCCGGGTGCTGCTGGCCGGCGACGCGGCGCACATCCACCCGCCGATGGGCGGGCAGGGGCTCAACCTCGGCGTCCAGGACGCGTTCAACCTGGGGTGGAAACTGGCTGCCGAGGTCGGCGGCCGGGCGCCGGAGGGGCTGCTGGACAGCTACCACGCCGAACGGCGCCCGGTGGCCGCCGACGTGCTGAACAGCACCCGCGCGCAGTCCGAGCTGATGTCCCTCGAGCCGGGGCCCCAGGCGGTGCGCCGGCTGCTGGGGGAACTGATGGACTTCGAGGAGGTGAACCGGTACCTGATCGAGAAGATCACCGCGATCGGAGTCCGCTACGACTTCGGCGAGGGACATGAGCTGCTCGGCCGGCGGATGCGGGACGTGGGGTTGAAGCGGGGACGCCTCTACGAGCTGATGCGCGGAGGCCGCGGGCTGCTGCTCGACCAGACCGGCCGGCTCTCGGTGGCGGGGTGGGCAGATCGGGTCGACCACGTCGTCGACACCAGCGAGGAACTGGACGTACCCGCGGTGCTGCTGCGGCCGGACGGCCACGTGGCGTGGGCCGGTGACGATCAGCAGGATCTGCTCAGCCGGCTGCCCACGTGGTTCGGCGCTCCCGTCGGCTGAGCCCGCGGTTGTGGCTCGAAGGGGAGGCCTACCTCGGGCACTACCTCGGGCCGAGTTCGGCTTAGTGCAACTTCGCCGTCATCTCGGCCGTGCCGTTTCCCTTGAACATCACCCGGGCCACCTGCGCTATGGGCTGAACGATCGTCACGCCCCAGGATCCACGGCCGTTCGTGATCGTCATGGAGCCGACGCGGACCTGGTGGCCGTCGCGTGTCACGAGCGAGACGTCGTAAGTGCCCGATTCGAGGCGTGAGTCGACGGTCACGAACAGCCAGCTCGGGGAACCCTGGTAGCCGAAGACATGCCCCACCCGCTCATGCGAGGCATACAGCACGGCGGCCGTGAGATAGCGGCCGTCCGCCACAGTCAGAGTGTTGCGGTAGTCCCTGGCGAGCCCCCTGTCGCCCGCGGTCGCCTGCCATACGACGCCGGCGGACAGCGCCGCGGCCACCACCGCGGACACCGCCAGAGCGATGGCGGCACGCACCGCGGTCCAGCGCCGGCGTGACGTACGCGGTCGCCGCGGAGCGATCTCGGCGAGCACGCGGGCCTCGAAACCCACGGGAGGCTCGTGCGGGGGAGCCAGGGCGACGAGCCGGTCCACCATGGCGGCCGAGTCGTCCAGCCGCCGCTGGCACGCGGGGCAGGCCGCCACGTGCCGCAGTGTCGCGGCACGCTCGTCACCGGAGGCGACGTCGGCGGCGAGTTCCGGGATGAGCTCCCTCGTCTGCTCGCACTCCCGATCGTCAGTCATCGTTCAACTCCAGTCGCTCGCGCAGCCGGGCGAGGCCCCTGCGAATACGCGTCTTGACGGTTCCCAGCGGGATTCCTTCCAGCTTGGCGATCTCCTTGCCGGTCATCCCGTAGAAGACCATGAGGGTGACGGCCCTTGCCTGTTCGATCGGGAGGTTGCGGAGTTCCTGTCGTGCGAGTTCCTCGTTCTCCGGCGGATCGTCCGCCGGTTCCGCGGTGGTCAGCGCCGCCAACAGCCGTCCCGGGTCCACAGGATGCTCACGCCGTACGCGCAGCGCGTCGATGGCGAGGTTGCGGGTGATGGTGAACAGCCAGGTCGCCACTCTGCCCTTGCGCGCGTCATAGACCCCGGCGTGTCGCCAGGCGCGAATGAACGCCTCCTGGGCCACCTCCTCGGCCGTCGTGTCCTCTTCGAGGATGGTGCGGGCGAGACCGAAGACCCGTGCCTGATAGCGGCGGACGAATACCGTCGCGGCCTCGGTATCGCCCGACGCCATACCGGCTAACAGGGATTCATCAGAAAGCGCCCACTGCCTGTAATACGGAAAAGAGTCATATTTGGTTTCATCCTCATTCGAGGAATCTTTTGCGGTGTTCTCCTGCGTACTACTGCCGTACGGGAGTTTCCGAGCGAGGAGATCACCATGATGAAAAGTTCGATCGCGCGCCCCGTGTCCGTGGCAGGGGCCCTGGCGCTGAGCATGCTGCTCGCGGCCTGCGGCGCGAACGGTACGGCGGACGGCGCGGCGGACGGAGGGGCCGGCGGACCCAAGGTCACCATCACCTCGCCGGCCGACGGAGCCGACGTGTCCATGCCGTTCACGCTGCGGTTCACCACCAGCGTGCCGATCGGGCCGCCCGACTCCGGCCGCGAACACGTGCACGTCTTCACGGACCAGGACACCGCCGACTACACGGTGGTGACCTCCCCGAGCTTCACCATCCAGGACCTGCCGCCGGGCAAGCACATGGTAGGGGTGACCCTGCAGCACGCCGATCACTCACCGGCGGGCGCGTCCGCTCAGATCACCGTCAACGTCACCGCGTCCGGCGGCGCGGGTGCCGCCACCGCGCCGAGCGGCGGCGACAGCGGTGGCAGCGACGGTGGTTACAGCGGCTACGGCGGAGGATACTGAGCGGGATGGCCACGCGGCGGCGCCCGGCCGGGCGCTCTCGGCCGAGTGTGGAACGGAACGATCGCCGGACTCGGTGGTTCCACGCTGCCGTCTACCTCACCGTCCTCGTCCTGCTGGCGACCGGCTGGCGGCTGATCGCCGGGAATGAGGGCACGCCCAGCCCCCTGGCGACGCTCTTCGGCACGCCGGACACCACCCTGCACCGCGGCGTCGGCTGGGCGCTGGCCGTGCTCGTCCTCATCGGCGTCGTCCTGGGCAGGAAAGGGGTGCGGACCTTCGTCGCGGAGTCCCTCAGGTGGCGGCCCGGCGACGCGCGCTGGCTCGCCCGCTGGCCGCGGGCCGTGTTCACCGGACGATTCGCCCATCACGACGGCCATTTCGACCCTGGCCAGCGCCTGCTCAACGTCGTGATGGTCATGGGTCTCGCCGTGCTGGTCGGCACCGGGCTCGGGCTCGTCCTGCTCCACGGAGGCCCGGTCTTCGCCGTCCTCGATCGGGTACACAGGTGGGCGACCTACGTGGTCACCCCGCTGATCGCCGGACATGTGCTCGTTGCCTCGGGAGTGCTGCCCGGCTATCGGGGCGTGTGGAGATCGATGCACCTGGGCGGCCGGCTCGATCCCGAGGTGGCCCGGCGGCTGTGGCCCGCCTGGGCCGAACGCGAGAACCGTGATCGCCCACCAGGCTGAATCTCCTTGAACGCCTGGTGGGCCCGGGTGAGTTGTCCTGGTTGGTAGACACGTCAGGGTTTTCGGCTAGGTTCACATATCTCCGCAAATCGGATCAATGGGGAGACATGGACCGCAGCACCCGGCGTACCAAAGCTCTGTGGACCGCGGTCACGCTGGGGACGGTGGCGCTACTCGCGGTGGCCTGGGCGACGGTGAGCCGGGCGTGGCCGTGGAGCGGCGCGCTGCCGGACCTGTCGTGCTGGAACTCCATAGACCGGTCACTGCTGTCGGAAGCGGCACCACCCGGCGACACGTCCTGGGAGGTCACCGAGGGGGAGGACCAATGGGGTGACGCGGAGTGCACCGTCGAGACCGGCGACTGGCGGCTCAGCACCACCGTGATGAAGACGCCACTCAAGACCCATCTGTGGTGGACGCGCGGCATCGTCCCGCTGGGCCACGGCCTGCCAGGGATGATCAAGCCCGGCGGCGACCGCGTCGACGGCTGGCTCTATCTGCCCCCGTGCGGGAACGAACTTGTGAACGTCAACGTCCCCGGCGCGGCGTCGGAGCGGCGCGGCGCCGCGGACTTCGCCGCGAAGACCCTGCTCGCCGTCGGCAACGCGAGGATCGCCAAGTGCGGCGGCACGCCGTTCCCCGATCCCGGAACCTTCGACTGGTCCGGGATGGAGGCCGTGCACCTCGCCCCGGGCGAATCACCCTGCGGGGTGGAGCTACCCGCGACCGTGCGGAAGAAGAACAGTGATCTGGCGCAGCTCGGCGTCTTCGGCGAGGGCCCTGTCGCCCGGTGTACAGCCCTCGGCGATGGCGACGACGAGCACGACCTGGGTCTGTTCTCGGCTGTCGTCCTGCACGACGAAGCGATTCTGAACGCCTTCTCGCCGGACGGCGTTCGCGCCACCGTGCGGGTGTCGCCTGGCCGGCCCTTGGAGCTGACGCGCGAGGACCTCCGCTACGACCGCGACGCCGCGACACGTCTGGTGTGCGGCGACGGCGGTGCCGCCAGGTTCGTGCACGTATTCGCCTCAGGTTCCGACGCCGAGTACGCGGCGATCAAACGCGCCGTTCTGAACAAGGTCGCGGGCGACATGGGGTGCCACTGACGGCATCGGTGACAAACCGAGTGAAGAACCGGCGACTCAACCTGGACGCCGGCGCCCTTTCAGCCGAGCCGCTGCCGTATGGCGTCGGCCGTCTCGCGGATCGCCGCCCGGACGGGCGGGGTGACGGGGGCGTCGAGGCCGAAGTCGCCGCCCTCGATCCCGAAGACGAGCAGCTCGCCTGGGAGCCGGTCGAGAGCCTTCCCGAGCGCGATCGCGTCCGCCAGCCCGAGGGCGTGGGAACTGCGCCGCCATGCGGTGGCCCGGGGCCGGGCGTCGCGGTGAACGGTGCCCGGCGCCGCGCCCGAGGAGGCCGCGTCTATCACGATCGCCAGGTCGGCGCCGCTCCATGCCGTGACCACCTGCATGGGGTCTCCGGAGCTCTCGGTGAGGACGACGGAGGAGGGGAGCGTTCCGCGGAGCGATCGGACGACCTCCAGGCCCGCCGCGTCGTCGCCCCGGGCGTCGCCGCCCAGGCCGATCACCACGGTCCTACCGCGCATCGAGGCGCAGCTCCAGGAAGTGGGCGGAGCAGGAGATGCACGGATCGTGGTTGCGCACCGCGCGTTCGCAGAGCGCGGCCAGTTCCGCCTGGGGAAGGTCGAGGTGGGGCTCGATGAGCGCGCGCAGGTCCATCTCGATGCGGACCTGGTTCTGCGCGGTCGGCGGAACGATGTCGGCCTCGGCGATCAGCCCGGCCTCGTCGACGCGGTACCGGTGGTACAGCGTGCCGCGCGGCGCCTCCGACGCGCCGTGGCCGACGCCCGCGACCGGGTCGACCGGGACGGCCGGCACGTCGGGTTCGGTGTAACCCTCGATGATCCGCAGCGCTTCGTCGCAGGCGTGGACGACCTCGACCGCGCGGACGACGATGCTGCGGAACGGGTTGCGGCAGATCGGACCGAGCCCCGCCTCGCGCGCGGCCGAGCGGGCCAGCGGGGAGAGGCGTTCGGAGTTGAGCGCGTAGCGGGCGAGGGCGCCCGTCAGATAGCCGCCGGTCCCGTCCAGCCGGGCGTGGAGCGCGGTGGAGCGCGGGACCTGTTCCTCCACCACGTGGGCGGGCCAGTCCGTGACCGGGAAGGCGGTGCCGTCGCTGACGGCCGGAGAGCCGGAGAGTATGGCGTACTCGCCCGGGTGCCGCAGGGCCAGGAAGCGGTAGTCGTGTTCGATATCGGGGAAGTCGAACCCGGCGACCCAGCGCACCGTGTCGAGCGCGTGCTCGCGGGCCCGGCGCAGCCCCTCGGCGAGCGGGGCGAGCTCGCGGGGCCGGGGCACCCGGTAGAAGCCGCCCACCCGTACGTTGACCGGGTGGATGGCGCGGCCTCCGAGGGTCGCCACCAGCTCGTTTCCCGCCTTCTTCAGAGCCAGCCCGCGTTCCAGGTGGTCGCGGTGGTCGGCGGCCATCGCCACGCCGCTCTCGTAGCCGAGGAAGTCGGGCGCGTGCAGCAGGAAGATGTGCAGCGCGTGCGACTCGATCCATTCGCCGTAATAGAGCAGCAGCCGTAGATCGCGCAGCGGCCCGGTCACCTCCACGCCGAAGGCCGATTCGATCGCCTGGCAGGCGCTCATCTGGTACGCCACAGGGCAGATGCCGCAGATGCGCGCGGTGATGTCGGGCGGCTCCTCGTACGAGCGCCCGCGCAGCAGCGCCTCGAAGAAGCGGGGCGGCTCGTAGATCTTGAGCTGGAGATCGGTGACGACGCCGTCGCGGGCGCGTACCAGCAGTGCTCCCTCGCCCTCGACGCGGGACAGGCCGCCGAGTCTGATCGTCTTATGCGTCACCTTCGGCCTCCTCGGACGCCCGCCGGAAAGGTTCCTCGGTCGCGTTGAACGTGCGGTAGACACGCACCAGGTCGGGGTCGCTCATCCCGAGCGCGCGCAGCTTCGCGTTCAACGCCCCCGAGTTCGTGGTCTCGGCGGGGCCGAAGCAGCCGTAGCAGCCCCGGTTGTACGCCGGGCACAGCGCGCCGCAGCCCGCCTGGGTGACCGGGCCGAGGCAGGGCGTGCCGTGGGCCACCAGGACGCAGACGTTGCCCCGGGCCTTGCACTCGACGCACACGCTGTGCCCGGGCACGACGGGACGACGGTCGGCGAGGAACGCCGTGATGACCTCCAGGAGCTGGCGTTTGTCGATCGGGCAGCCGCGCAGCTCGAAGTCCACCGGCACGTTGGCCGAGATCGGCGTCGACCGCTCCAGCGTGGCGATGTACTCCGGCCGCGCGTACACCACGGAGGTGAACTCCCGCACGTCGGCGAAGTCGCGCAGGGCCTGGATGCCGCCCGCGGTCGCGCAGGCCCCGATCGTCACCAGGCGTCTGGAGACCCGGCGCACGTGCCGGATGCGCTCCGCGTCCTCCGGTGTGGTGATCGACCCCTCCACCAGGGACAGGTCGTACGGGCCCGGTCCGGGGGCGCTGGACGCCTCCAGGAAGTAGGCGATCTCCATCTCGGCCGCGATCGACAGCAGTTCGTCCTCGCAGTCGAGCAGCGTGAGCTGGCAGCCGTCGCAGGAGGCGAACTTCCACACCGCCAGCCGAGGGCGTCGTCCTGTCTGCCGCGCGTCCATCACAGCTCCTTCACCGCGAGGAGTCCGGCCGCCCGGTCGTACCCCAGCACGGGGCCGTCCAGGCAGAGCAGGAGCGGGCCGAGCTGGCAGTGGCCGCACCGGCCGACCCCGCACTTCATGTTGCGTTCGAGGGAGAGCACCACCCGCTCCGGCCGGACGCCGCGCCGGAGCAGGTCGTCGGCCACGGCCCGCATCATCGCCTCCGGCCCGCACACGAACGACGCGGTACGGCGCGGCTCGAAGACGATCCGGTCGATCAGCCGGGTGACCAGGCCCACCGGGCCCTTCCACGCCGGGTCAGGATGGTCCACGGTGACCTGGACGTCGATGTCGTGCGCGTCCCGCCAGCGGGCCAGCTCCCGCGGATAGAGCAGGGTCATCGGGGTTCGCGTGCCGGCGATCACACTGATCCGGCCGAACCGCGACCGGTGGGCGATCAGCTCACGGACGACTGTGCGCAACGGCGCGAGGCCGAGCCCGCCCGCCACCACGACCACGTCCAGCCCGGCCGCCCCCGGAACGTCCCAGGCGGTGCCGTACGGGCCGCGGACTCCCACAAGGTCGCCGGGCCGCTTACGGCACAGGGCCCGGCTGACCGCGCCCACGGCTCGGATCGTGTGTACCAGCGTTCCGGTGCGGCCCCGGCCGCTGATCGACATCGGGATCTCGCCGACGCCGCGGGCGTAGATCATCGTGAACTGGCCAGGCAGGAAGCCCGGGCACGGCCCGCTCAACGGCTCCAGCGCCAGGGTGACGGTGTCGGCTCGGTCGGGACGCCGTGATCGCACCCGGTACGGCACGGGCGTCATCGGATGCATGACGGCCCCTCGGTGCCGTAGCGGATGGCCGACAGCTCCTCGGTCACGTCGATGCCGGTCGGGCACCAGGTGATGCACCGGCCGCAGCCCACGCAGCCGGATGTGCCGAACTGGTCGTACCAGGTGGCGAACTTGTGGGTCAGCCACTGCCGGTACCGGCCCCGCTGGGAGCCGCGCACCGGCGAGCCGCCGACCTCGGAGAAGTCCAGCGTGAAGCAGGAGTCCCACCGCTCGGACCGTTCCGCGACGTCTCCGGAGAGGTCGGTCACGTCCTCGACGGTGCTGCAGAAGCAGGTGGGGCAGGCCATCGTGCAGTTCGTGCACGCCAGGCAGCGGGAGGCCACGTCGTCCCAGCGCGGGTGGTCGTGGGCGGCGGGCAGCCACTCCTGAACGCCCTCGGTGTCGACCGTGCGCCCCATCCGGCCGGCGGCGGTACGGGAGACCTCATCGGCCGCCGCGACATCGTCGCCGGTGGCCGCCTGATGGGGGATCGCCGCCACGATCCGCGCACCGCGCTCGCTCCCCGTCTCGATCAGGAACCGGTGCGGCGCCGCCAGCTCGGTGAGCGCGAGGTCGAACCCGGCGGTCGCCTTCGGCCCGGTCCCCATGGAGACGCAGAAGCAGGTGCCGCCGGGCACCGCGCAGTTCACGGCGATCAGGAAGAGCGCCTCCCGCCGCCGGCGGTAGGCCGGATCGGGGTGCCTGCCGCCGAGGAACACCCGATCCTGTACGGCTATCGCGGCAAGGTCGCAGGCGCGCAGTCCGAGCAGCGCGATCCGGGGCGCCTCCGGCTCCACCTCCTCGATCACTTGGCCGCGCGACCGGATCAGCGTCTGGCGGGGCGGCTGGGTGAAGCGCTTGGCGGAGTCGGGGCTCGCCGCGTAGCCGAACACCATGCCGTCGTCCCGCTCCGTCAGCCGGTAGTTTCCGGGCTCCTGGACATCACCCGTTCCGTCGGGCAGTTCCGCGGCGGAGGAGATCTCGGTGAGCCGGATCGCCCTGTCCTTGACCGTGGGGCCGACGACGGTGTAGCCGGCGGCCCGCAGAGCCGCGATGAGCGGCTCCAGCGACCGCGTCACGACGTCCATCACGGCGTTCCCCCTCACACTCCAGACAGTGTGACTTATATCCCTTTTTATCCCCATTCAGGCCTGATGCTCCTGGATATGGCCAAAAGTCCTCGTTTGTGCAGGCTTTCGGCCGTCGTTCGTGACCTTGGCGGCGCGAGCGTGTCCGCCGGCCCGGGAGGGGGTCACCGCCTGCCGGGGACCGTGCGGCCGAGCGGGGCCCGAGTGATCACGAGTCTCGGCGGCGGGCCAGGGCACGGCGGACCCGTGCGCCGTCGGCTCGCTCCATCTCGTCGAGGGCCAGCTCCACCGCGGCCAGCGCCTCCTCGAGACGGGGGAGGAGGACGTCGCGCAGCGCCCGGATCCGCCGGCCGGTCATCGCCTCCTCCGCGGTGACGATCCGCGCGGCCTCCGCGGCCACCGCGTGCTCGACCCCGGCGCGCAGGGCGGCGAGGCAGGCCTCCCTGGCCGGGACGAGCGCCGCCGTGACCGCGAGCGGAGGCGACGCGACCGGCGCGGGCGGGCCGAAGGCGGACCTCCCCGGATAGCTCGTCCCCATGGCGTCGATCCACTCCACCCGCACCTCGGCGAGCGGGCCGCCACCGGCGAGCCGGATCGCCCGGCGGCCGCCCAGCAGCGAGGCGCGCAGCAGCCGGGTGTCGGCCTCCCGGCACGCCGCCTCCCATTCCGCGCCGGTACGCGCCGCGAGCCGCACGAGACGGTCCCGCTCCCGCCGCAGGACGCGCCGCTTGCGGTCGAGGACGGCCAGCCCGTGCCGCAGGGCGGCGAGGCGGTGCCGGAGCCACAGACGACCGGCGCGTCCGGGCGGAACCTTGACCGTCACGTCTCCTCCCGGTGCCCCGCGTCGAGCCCCTCCCGGTATCCCGCGTCGAGCGCCGCCGGCGACAGCATGGAGAGCTCCCGCCGGGGCAGCACGGAGACGACCTTCCAGGCCCGCGCGAAGGTCTCGTCGAGGGAACGCGCCTCGTCCCGCCGCTGGCCCAGCAGCCGCCGCGTGAACGCGTCCGCCATGGCGAGATAGCGCCGGTCGGTGTCGCCGAGCGCGCCCTCCCCGACGATCTCGGCGAGCTCCGCCGCCTGCCGGGCCCGGGCCAGCGCGGCGAGGATCTGGGCGGCCAGATCCATGTGCTCGGGCCGGGTCCGGCCGGGCCCGACTCCCGCCCGCATCATCCGCGACAGCGAGGAGAGCGGGTCGATGTGCGGATAGACCGGGACGTCCCGGGTCAGCAGGATCTGGCCCTCCGTGATGTATCCGGTGAGGTCGGGCACCGGATGCGTGATGTCCCCCGCGGGCATGGTGAGCACCGGCAGCACGGTCACCGAGCCGGGCAGGCCCGGCACCCGCCCGCACCGCTCGTACAGGGAGGCGAGATCGCTGTACAGATAGCCGGGGTACGCCCGCCGCGCCGGGATCTCACCACGCGCGGAGGACACCTCCCGCAGGGCCTCGCAGTAGCTCGTCATGTCGGCCAGCACCACGAGGACGTGCCGTCCCAGAACGAAGGCGAGATGCTCGGCGACGGTCAGGGCGAGCCGCGGGGTGAGCACCCGCTCGATCACCGGGTCGTCGGCGAGATTGAGCAGCAGCGTCAGCTCCCCGGCCGCCGAACGCTCCTCCAAGGTGTCCCGTACGGTCGCCGCGTCGGCATGGGTCAACCCGATGGCGGCGAAGACCACGCTGAACGGCGTGCCGTCGGTGTGGGCCTGCGCGGCGATCTGCGCGGCGAGCTCCAGATGGGGAAGGCCGCCGGAGGAGAACACGGCGATCTTCTGCCCGCGGACCAGCGTGGTGAGGGCGTCGATGGCGGACACACCCGTGAGCACGGGCTCGGAAGGAGGCTCGCGCCGGGTCGGGTTGAGCGGGAAGCCGGTCACCGCGGCGTCGGCCGTGCCGAAGACGGGAGGCCCGCCGTCCAGCGGCCGGCCGCGCCCGTCGCACACCCTGCCCAGCCAGCCCGCGCCCACCGGGATCCGGAGCGGGCACCCGGCGAAGGCCACCCGGATGCCCTCGGCCCGCAGCCCCGCGGTCCCTTCGAAGACCTGGACGACGGCCAGGTCGCGGTCGGCCTCCAGCACCAGGCCGTGCCTGCGCTGCCCCGTCTCCAGCTCGATCGACGCGTACTCGTCCCAGCCGACGCCGCGCACGCCCCGGACCACGATCAGCGGGCCGCGCAGCTCCGCCACGTCGGTGTACTCCACCGGAGCCCAGGACGTCATCGCGCCTCCTCCAACTCGCCCAGTACGGTGTCGCGCCGCGCGGGAATCTCCTCCTCCGGCGCGTCCTTCGCCCGCAGCACGGGGGAGAAGTCGCGGACCTCGATCGAGGCCACCGGCACCCCGCGCCCGACCAGGGCCTGGCAGCCGTCGACGACCGCGAGAAGCGCGTCGGCGAGCGCGGCGGTGCGCTCGGGACGGCAGAAGGCGTCGGCGGGACTGAGCGCGCTCTGCTGGAGGAAGCCCTCGCGGACCAGCCGGCCGCCGAGCAGGACCACGCGTTCGTGCGGAGGGAGCGTCCCGGTCCCGACCAGCTCGGCCAGCGTGGACAGGCGGTCCGCCTCGGCCAGCAGCCCCGCCATCCGCGCCCGTCGCGCCGCGCCCTCCGGGGTCCCGGCCATCAGGGAGTCGGCGTCACGGGCGAAGGAGCCGCTCCAGGACACCGCGGGATAGTGGCGCGCGTAGGCGAGGTCGCGATCGAGCGTCCACTGGGACCGTACGAACCGCTGGGTGAGCGTGGTGACCGGCTCCGTCATGTCGCCTCCGGGCGGCGAGACGGCGCCGATGATCGTCACCGAGCCGGTGCCGCCGCCGAGCGTGGTGACACGGCCCGCCCTCTCGTAGAAGGCCGCCAGCGCGGAGGCGAGATCGGCGGGATACCCCTCCTCGGCGGGCAGCGCTCCGCTGCGGGAGCCGAGCTCACGCCGGGCCTCGGCCCACCGGGACGTCGAGTCCGCGATGACCACCGCGTCGTAGCCCATGTCCCGGAAGTGCTCGGCGACCGTGACGCCGGTGTACACGCTGGACTCCCGGGCCATCATCGGCATGTTGGACGTGTTGGCGATCACCACGGTCCGGTCCGCGAGCCGCCCTCCGGTCCGCGGGTCGGACAGCCGGGCCAGCTCGGCGACGACGTCGGCCATCTCGTTGCCGCGTTCCCCGCAGCCGATGTACACCACCACGTCCGCGTTGCACCATTTCGCGATCTGCTGGAGGAGCACGGTCTTGCCGGTGCCGAACCCGCCGGGAACGGCCACCGTGCCGCCGAGGGAGACCGGCAGGAGCAGATCGATCACCCGCTGGCCGGTCGTGAGGGGGACCACCTCGTCGAGACGCGCGGAGTACGGCAGCGCCTGCCGTACCGGCCGCTCACTCTCCAGGGTGACCTCGACACCGCCGACGACCGCGACCGGGGCCCGCGCCGGGCAGGGGCCCGCGTCCCGGATCGCGGAGACCTCGCCGCCCGGCGACAGCACCAGATAAGGGGGCGACGTGCCGCTCTCGACGCGGCCGATGGCCGTTCCTCTCCCCGTCAGTGCCCGCTGCTCGACCAGCGGGGTGAACCGCCGGGAACGGCCGGCACCCACCGGCCGCGGCGCGGCCGGGTCCAGCCACAGGCCAGCGCCGCTGAGAGGGCGGAGCAGGCCGTCGAACACCCCGCCGAGCAGGTGGGGGCCGAGCAGGGCCGACAGGGGCGCCCCCCGGCGTTCGGCGGGGTGACCGGGAGCCAGCCCGCCGGTGTACTCGTAGGCCTGGACGGTGGCCCGGCCGCCGCGCAGGGAGACGACCTCGCCGGGCAGCCGGTGGGGTCCGAGGTCGACCAGCTCGTACATCGCCGCTCCGGCGAGACCGTCGACCTCGACCAGCGGCCCGTTGACCCGCGTCACCGTGCCCACAGCCGTTCCGCCTCCGCTCCGAGCGCGTCGACGGCTCGGCCGGCGAGCGCGCCGAGCGAGCAGTCGACGCGGAGGCCCCGCCCTTCCCCCACGACGCCGCCGTCGGGATGCTCGCGCACGATCAGGTCCGCGCCGCCCGACTCGCGAGCCAACTCGCGAAGGCGCTCGACCAGGCGGGGATAGCAGGGGTCGTCCCGGAGCGCCAGAACCGCCGCCACCGCGCGCCTGCGCAGCTCCAGCAGGACCTCCCGCCGGGCGGCCAGCTCGATGCCGCGCGCGTGCCGCCCGGCCCGGACCCGTACGGCGTCCGCCCGGGCCCGGGCCTCCGCCGTCCCGCTCTCGCGGGCCTCGTCGATCATGTCCTGCGCCGTCCGCCGGGCGGCGGCCAACGTCCGCGCGGCGTCGTCCCCGGCCGCGTCGAGCAGCGCGTCCGCGTCGAGCCGTGCCCGCCGCAGCAGGGCCGTGGACACGGGCGCCAGCGCGTCCGTGATCCCGGTCACGCCGGCATCACCACCCGCAGCGGCCCGCCGCCTGGGTCGCCGAGGGAGGCGGCCGCCGCGGGGGTGAGGATCACCACGGCCACATCCGGCCCCAGGCCCTGCCACGCCGTACGGACCTCGCCGGCGTTCTCGGCGGGCAGGACGAGCGCCCCGGCCAGGCCGTACCCGGCCACGCGGACGGCCTCCCCGATGATCGCGATGGCCGCCACGGCCGGTCACGCCCGCCCGACGAGGATGATGCCGATGACCAACCCGTAGATCGCGATGCCCTCGGCCAGGCCGACGATGACGATCGCCCGGCCGAACAGTTCCGGCCGCTCGCTCATCGCGGCCAGGGCCGCGCCTCCCGTGTAGGCGACGGCGATGCCGGCGCCGATCCCCGAGCCGGCGACCGCGATGGCCGCGCCGAGCAGCGCCGCCCAACCGCCGGACGCCGCCGGCGCGGCGGACGCGGAGCCCTGCGCGCCCGAGGTGGTCAGGGCCCACACCAGAAGGGTGAACGCGACGAGCGCGATGGCGGCGTTCACGGCGTGCAGGCCTCGTCTGACCCAGATGGACATGACATCGCCTCCCCGGATGTCGGCGGAAGACGCCAGGGGCGGAACGGGCGCCCCTCGACCTGGAAAAGCCGGGAGAACAGCTCGTAGTACTCCAGGCGCAGGGCCTGGATGCCCACCACGAGCCCCTCGATCGTGAGGGCGAGCGCGTTTCCCACGACGAACACCGCCGCGGCCCCGACGGGGTGGCCGGGCCACAGAGCGGTGGCGCCGGTCCAGACGATCGCCCCGATGGCCGCGTGGGTGAGCCCGAAGGCGGCGAGCCGGGCGAACGACGCCACGTTCGCGCCCAGCCGCACGACCACGTCGACGATCTGCATGGCGGCCTGGAGAATCCCGCCGGCGCCACCGCCGGCCTCGGCCAGGAAACCGGCGAACGCCAGCGCGAGACCCACGGCCGCGACCAGGCCGCCGGCCACCACGAGATCGCCCAACCCGGAGTACCAGCCCGCGAACCCCAGCCCGAACCCGAGGAAAACCGCCGCCCCCGCGATCCCGGCGGAGGAGTAGAGCGCGACCCGCACGCCGCCTTCGCGCCACCGGTTCACGATGCCCAGCACGTACGCGGCGCCGAGCAGCAGCGCGCCCGCGCCGACGGCGGCGAGCAGCAGCGGGACCGGATGCGCGAGCGGCTCCAGCCAGAGCACCGGTACGACGCCCGTCGGCCCGAAGAACTCGCCGTAGAGCAGGCCGAAGAGCACGCTCGCCAGGCCGGCTCCGGCGGCGAACGGCCAGGCCCGGCGGAAGCGGCCCAACCATCGCGGACGACCGAAGTACAGCCCCGCCGCGGCGCAGAGCACCAGCAGCCCGTGCCCGACGTCGCCGAACATCATGCCGAACATCAGGACGTACGCGCTCGCCGCGAGCGGCGTGGGATCGATGTCGGTGTACGGCACCGTCCCGTACGTGGCGACGAGCGGGGACAGGGAGCCGCGCACGCCCCGCGACCGGAGCAGCGACGGCGCCTCGACCCCCCTCGGCCGGGCGATCGCGACGGCGGCGCCACCGGCGGGGGCCAGCCGCTTCGACAGTTCGGGGACCGCCTCGGCGGGCATCCAGCCGGCGAGCGCCGCGACACCGTCGCGGACCACGGCCGCCTTCGCCACGGTCTCCGCGGACGCGTCCGGCGGTGTGGCGAGTTCCACCGCTCCCGCGTCCGCCACCTCGGCGAGCACTTCGGGCAAGGAGTCCACGGGGGCCGCGATCGCGACCCGCTCCATGCGTATCGGACGCAGGGCGTCGCGCCAGCTCATGATCGCCGCCTCGCCCGCGAACCCCGCCGTGCGGCCAGGTCAGACGAGGGCATCGTGGTCACCACCTCGCGCGGCGAGTTCGAGCGCGGCGCGGACCCGCCGGGCGTCCGCGGCGAGCATGGCGGCGGCGCCCAGGACAGGGCCCATGGAGAACCCCGAGCCGGCGAGCAGGTCGCGGCCGTCCTCCTCGACCCTCGTCCACCAGCGTTCCTCGCCCTCCCACAGGCGCAGGGGGTCGTCGATGTCGCGCAGCGCCCAGCGGGCGGTCGGGGCCAGCCGCTCGGCCATCTCCGGGAGTGAGACCGCCTCGACGGCCCCGGCGCCGAGCAGCGCCCGGCAGCGCTCCCGGACCCCGACCGGCAGGTCACGGGCCTCGGCGTGCCGCTCGCGGGCGGCCAGCAGCGCCGTCGCGCCCAGGACCCACGCGCGGGCGGCGGGTACCGCGTCGGCGACCCGCCCGGCCCAGGCGACGCGCATGCCGAGCTGGATCTCCCGGCGGCCCGCGCCGCCCGGATCCCCCCACGCGGAGGCGGCCAGCGTCGTCCGGAGTTCGGCGAGCGAGGCGCACCGCCGCAGGCGCGGCCACGCCGTACCCGCCGAGCCGAGGACGAACTCGGGGTCGGCGGGCACACCGGACAGCCGGCAGATGAGCTCGTCCACGTTGGCGATCTCGAACCACCGGACCAGGACGCGGATCGCCTGCCCGCCCTCCCGGGGAAGCCAGCCGGCGAGCACGCGCAGATGCCACAGCAGCGTGGCGAGCACCGCCCACTGGGCCTCGGCCAGGCTCTGGCCGCGCCGTACGTCGTGCCCGTAGGGGGTGCCGGCCAGCATGGAAACCGCCTCGCCGGCCGAGGGGCAGGCCGCGACTCGGCGGGCGGCGGCCCGGCCCACCCCCCGGCGGGCCAGGGTTCTGGCCCGCGTCGATCCGGCGACCCAGGCGGCGGTCATGACGGATCACCGGCCAGCGTCTTGACCTGGGCGACGATTCGTGCCACCTCGTCCGGTATCCGGGCCGCGGCCCGCGCGCGGACATCGCCCGCGGCCCGCTCGGCGGCGCGGGTGGCGGCCCGGCTCTCCTCGTCGGCCTCTCGCAGTGCGGCGGCCGAGGCCCGTGCTCTCTCGGTCTCGGCCGCCCGCCGGGCCGCCGAGATGACGGCGGCGGCTTGGGCGCGGGCCTGTTCCCGGATCTCCTCGGCGCGCCGTTCCGCCCGGGAGCGCTCGGCGGCGCACGCGGACCGCACTTCCGCGAGGGCGGAGAAGACCATGTCGAGCTCGGCGCTCTGGTCCGCGGCGTAGTCGGCCGGAACCGCCGACGGCGCCGCCGCGCCCGGTACCACGGCAGGACGGAACCGCTGCAGGAAATCGCTCAGCCGGGCCATCGTCACCTCCGCCGACGCCGGTCGTATGCATGGGCCGCTATTGGAGGTGATGCCCCTGAACAGGGTGATATCGCGGACGCGGGGCCTTGAATATGTCCGAAACGCGTTCGCTCAGTCTGTTCGCTGATCGAGCACGTGCTCCGCCATGGCCCGCGCGGCCAGCGCCGGATGGGCGTCGGGGCGGGTGACGGCGTGCGCGAGCACCCCGTCGACGAGCACGAGGAGTTGGTCGGCGCCGAAATCGGGCGCCGGGTGACCATGACGGCGCAGCTCGGCCGCGAACATGCGATGCAGCTCATCCTTGTACGTGCGGATCTCGGCATGGGCGGGATGAGCAGGGTCGGTGAGGGCGAGCTCGGCCGCCGTGTAGCGGCAGCCGTGGAACGACGGTGTCGTGGTGACCTTCTCCAGCTCGTCGAAGACGGCCAGGATCCGCTCCCGGGGGTTGTCGCCGGCGTCGTCCATCACCCGGCGGTAGCGGGCGTCGATGCCGGCCTCCCGCAGCGTCTGGGCGATCAACCCATCCTTGCCGCCGAAGTGCTGGTAGAGCGAACGCCGGGCGACGTCGGCCCGCTTGAGTATCGCGTCCACTCCGACATGGACGCCCTGCTCGTAGGTCAGATCGCTCGCGGCTTCGAGGAGCCGTTCGCGGGGTCCCGGTCTGCTCATCGCACATCCGATCCTGGCCGGCGGTTGACAGTGGACCACCCATTCTATCTAATTGCTCCGCATATACCGATCGTTCTATCTACTGGAGTCGCCATGCCCCGGGCGGGCACCCTGCCTCTCGTGCTGACCGGCGTGTTCATCACGATCCTGGATTTCTTCATCGTCAACGTCGCCATCCCCGCCATCCAGGCCGATCTGGACGCCGGCGCCGCCTCGACCGAGTGGGTCGTCGCCGGGTACGGCCTGGCCTACGGGTCCGGGCTCGTCCTCGGCGGACGGCTCGGCGACCTCCTCGGCCGACGTCGCATGTTCACCCTCGGAATGGCCCTGTTCACGCTCGCTTCGATCGCCTGCGGCCTGGCCCCTGACGCCGGCACGCTGGTCGCCGCCCGCCTGGCGCAGGGCCTGGCCGCGGCGGCGCTCACGCCACAGGTGCTCGCCATCCTGCGAACCGTCTACAGCGGCCCCGCCCAGGCCCGGGCCCTCAACGCGTACGCGATGACCATGGGACTGGCCGCCGTCTTCGGTCAGCTCGTCGGGGGCGCGCTGATCCAGGCCGACCTGTTCGGGCTCGGCTGGCGGGCATGCTTCCTGATCAACGTGCCGATCGGGGTGACCGCGCTCGCCCTGACCGGCCGCCTGATCCCCGAGAACCGTTCCGGCACGTCCGCACGGCTCGACCTGGGCGGCACCACCCTCGTCACGCTGGCCCTGGTCGCGATCCTGCTGCCGCTGATCGAGGGGCGCGAGCAGGGCTGGCCGCTCTGGACCTGGCTGTCGCTGGCCGCCGCCGTCGCGTTCTTCGCCGCCTACGGCCGGCGACGGCACGAGTCGCCCCTGATCGACCTGACCCTGTTCCGCGAGCGGGCCTTCACCGCCGGCCTGCTCACCCAACTGGCCTTCACCATGGGCATGGCCGCCTACTTCCTGATCTTCGCCCTGTACGTCCAGGGAGGCGTCGGGCTGGACGCGCTGCAGGCCGGCCTGCTCTTCGCGCCGATCGGCGCGGGCTACCTGGCGGCCTCCCTGCTCGCGCCCAGGTTCGTCGCGCGGTTCGGCCGCCAGGCGATCGCCCTGGGCGGGCTGGTCAGGGCCACCGGCCTGGCGGTGCTGCTCGCCATGGTGGCCGCGGAAGCGGCGGTCGGATGGCTGGTGCCGGCGCTGGTCGTCGACGGGTTCGGCATGGGGCTGGCGCTCGCGCCGATCATGAGTACCGTGCTGGCCAGGGTCGCGCCGCACCACGCCGGGTCGGCGGCCGGCGTGCTCACGACGACCCAGCAGGTCGGGTCGGCGCTCGGCGTCGGCATCGTCGGGATCGTGTTCTACGGCAGCCTGCCGGACGGGGCGGGCCAGGCGTTCCAACACGGGCTGATCTACCTGATCGCCGTCGCGCTGGCCATCGCCGGGCTCGTCCAGCTGCTGCCGCGCGCCGTCGGCGACAGCACCCGTGTCGACGCGACCGCGAAGGAGCGCGTCGCATGACAGACCCGAACGAGCTGGGGCGCCGCATCCCTTGGTGGGGTGTCCGCAGAACCTTGGCGGAGGCTTCGGCGCCCACGCTGACCCCCGACGGAAATCCCGGTGCTTTCGGAGAATTCGTAGCCATGCGCGGAGATCAGCTCTACTACTCTGGGGCCGCCGGGCCATTCGGTCCCCGTTTCGTCTGCTTTGGAGCGCGCCTCGATGGACTGGCTCTATGTCGTGGGGATCGTCGTCTTCCTCCTGGGGTTGATGTTCTCCATCGCGCTGCACGAGATCGGCCACCTCGTGCCCGCGAAGATCTTCGGCGTGCGGGTGACCCAGTACATGGTCGGCTTCGGTCCGACCGCCTGGTCACGGCGCAAGGGCGAGACGGAGTACGGCATCAAGTGGATCCCGTTCGGCGGCTACGTCCGCATGATCGGCATGCTGCCGCCCCGGCCGGGTGACGACACCACCAAGCTCAGGAGCAACGCCACCGGACCGTTCCAGGGCCTGATCGAGACGGTCCGCGACGCCGCGCAGGAAGACGTGCTGCCCGGCGACGACGACCGTGTCTTCTACCGCAAGAAGTGGTGGCAGAAGGTCATCATCATGTCCGGCGGGCCGCTGATGAACTTCGTGCTCGCGTTCGTCTTCTCCGCCATCCTGCTTGTCGGCATCGGCCTGCCCGCCGAGGCCCCGATCGTCGCGCCCACCACCGAAACGTGCGTGATCCCCGTCTCCGAGCAGCGCGCCGCCTGCAAGCCCGGCGACCAGCCCACCCCGGCCGCGCAGGCGGGCCTCAAGCCGGGCGACCACATGGTCTCCTTCGACGGCGCCACAATCGGCTCCTGGGAAGACGCCAAGCGCCTGATCCGCTCCCACGGCCCGGGCCCGGTCAAGCTCGGCATCGTTCGCGACGGCAAACCGATGACGTTCGACGTCACGCTCATCGCCCAAGACCGGCCCAACCTCGACGACCCCGAGAAGACCGACAAGAACGTCGGCTTCCTCGGCGTGCGGCCCACCGAGGTAATGGAGCAGCAGAGCGTCGGCCAGGTGATCGGCTACATGGGCGGGCTGACGGCCCGGGTGGCGGGCTCGATCTTCAACCTGCCGGAGAAGATGGTCGGCGTCTGGCACGCGGCCTTCTCCGGCGAGGAACGCGATCCCGAGGGCCCGGTGGGCGCGGTCGGCGCGGGCCGCATGGGCGGCGAGATCCTGGCCTCCGACTTGTCCAACGAGGAGAAGATCGCCACCCTCGTCAGCCTGCTGGCCGGCTTCAACCTGGCGATGGGCATGTTCAACCTGATCCCGCTGCTGCCGCTCGACGGCGGGCACGTCGCGGGCGGGCTCTGGGAGGGGCTCAAGCGGGCCTACGCCAAGGTCATGCGGCGGCCGGAGCCCAAGTACGTCGACATCGCCAAGGTGCTGCCGCTGACGTACGCGATGGCGCTGGTGATGATGGTCATGACGGGCCTGCTGGTCTACGCCGACCTGGTCAACCCGCTCACGCTCACCCGATGAGGAGGCCCGCCGTGCAAGCGCTGGAACGGCTGCGCGAGCTCTGTCTGGCCCTGCCGGAGACCACGGAACGGCTCAGCCACGGCGAGCCGACGTGGTTCGTCAGGGACAAGAAGATGTTCGTGATGCTCGCCGACCATCACCATGACGACCGGCTGGCGTTCTGGTGCGCGGCCGCTCCCGGCGCGCAGGAGGAGCTTCTGCGAGAAGACCCCGAGCGGTTCTTCCGGCCGCCGTATGTGGGGCATCGCGGGTGGGTCGGCGTCTATCTGGACGTTCCCGACCTCGACTGGGACGAGGTGGGGGAGATCGTGACCGACGCCTACCGGCAGATCGCCCCCAAGACACTCGTCGCCCGCCTGCCCTGAACGGGCGGGTCCGCTTCACCGCCCCCGCCCTCATAGGCGAGTTCCGTTCAGGAAGATCATCAGGAGGCATCCTGGACCGAGCTTGGCAGCTCGGCCACGATGAGGGCATGACGGAGAACGGATCAGCGCGGCGGCCGACGGCGAGTGGAGGAGCCGGCCTGCGTCCGAACTGGGCGGCAGTGAGCGCTCTGGCGGGTGCGGCGGCCGTCGTGGTCGCGCTGGTCGCCTACCTGGCGCCGCCGGATCCGCCTCCGCAGACCCAGTCCGACCCGGCAGCCGCCACGCCGGCCCGGCAGCCGTCGTCACCGGAACCGGATCCGGTCACCACCTGGTCCCCACCGCCGGACCCGAGCCCGTCGCCCGAGGCCACCACGCCTGAGTCGAGCACGCCTGAATCCAGCACGCCCGAGCCGCCGGTGCCCAGCCCCCCGCGAGTGGTCGCGGATTCCTCCCCGCTGCTGCTGGCGGGCCGGCCCGGCGGCTGCGACGAGACGGCGACGGCGCTGGCCGCATTCCGCCGGAACGCCGGGACCACCCGCAGCAGCCAGGCGGCCGCGGCTCGCCAGACATACAGCGACCTGATGGGCGCGGTCCTCGACGCGCAAGGAGTGGTGCAGGCGACGATCAGTCGGATGGCCGCCGAATTCCAGGAGCTGAACTTCCGGCTGACTGGCATGGTCCTCAACGATCCCAACCAGGTGATTGCGGATATCAACACGGACATGGCCGAGCTCAAGAGGCTGTGCGAATCCAGCTGATCTGACGGCACGGCACAGCCGGACTGGCGCGCGGCGGCCGCGGAGTCCCGCCCCACCTTCGGAATCGCATCAAGCGGGAGAGCGCCGGACTTGGGTTGTCGAGTGGAGCCGGTGCTCGTTCAGCACCTCCTGGTCGGCGGCGACTTGGATGGTGAGGCGGTGGCGGTGCGCGAAAGGGGCCAGGTCGAGACGGTCGCCAGTGTGGTGGAGGCGTACGTCTTCCAGGGCAGGCATGCGTGCCAGCGGGCTCAGGTCGGTGACGCGGGGGCAATCAGTGACGCTGAGAATACGTACCTTCGGCAGTTCGGCAAGAGGCGTGAGATCCGAGATCGGGAGCCGCCCGAGATGCAGGAAACGCAGCTCCCGCTGGCGAGCGAGAGCGTCGAAGCCGGTGAGGTCCGTCAGGTTCTCCAGTTGGAGCGTGTGCAGGGTCACCGGCGATAGCTCAGCCAGATCGAACGCGCCTGGGACATCAATGACGCACAGGACTGAAAGATCGGGGAATTGATCGGCGATGGCGGCAAGTCCCCCTACGACGCTGTCAACGTTGACCAGGACTAGTAAGCGGACAAGGGAAGGCAGCATCATGGGGTCGATCGGCTGGCCCACACCCGTGAGCGTCAGCGTTCTCAAGCCGTTCTGCCTGGTCAGCGGGCCGAGATCCACGGGTTCGTCAGGCCACTCCGAGAAGCTCAACGTCAATTCGCTCAGCCTGGCAACCTCATCGAGATAGTCCAGGCCGTCCGCTGACAGCACATCACTCAGTCTGAGGGTCTTCAGCTCGCGCAGCCGCTTCAACGGGGCGACCTCGAGGAGCTTGGGTGCGTGGAACCGGACATAGAGCTCTTCCAGGTTGTCCAGCGACCCCACCTCCGTCAGGTGGGGGAACGCGGCGTGGTAGATCTCCAGACTGCGTAGCTCGGCCTTGCCATGGAGAAAGGCGAGGTCGGGGACCGGGCAGGCCGGGCCGATCGCCAGATGCCGTGCCCGCCGCAGGTACGGCAGTCCGCGCAGCAGGCGCGGGCTGTCGAGGTAGACCCGCTCGGGCAGTGGCGCATCGGCCAGGACGTGGCGGGCGTACCGCACCGCGTCGAAGTACTTCCAGCCGGCGACGAGCTGCTTCTGGACGGGCGGACGTCGGTCCACGGCATAGCGGGCAAGCTTGTCCAGGGCTCCGGTCCCGTTGATCAGCCACGTGGTGCGGACCACCATGGCGGCCTGGTTGCCCGAAAGGTGCGAAAGGTCGTCGGGCAGCCGCTTCAGCACCTCCTCGCCCACAGCGGCCAACAGCCTGGCCTCCTCCTCGTTCCTGGGCGGGATGACGGACTCCAGACACGCCTCCACCCGGTCTCCCAAATCGAGCGGGATCTCCTGGATGGTCTCCAAACACGAGGCCACCAGCAGCCGCAGCCGGCGGGCGTACCGCCCGCCCTGGTCGGCCCGATCCAGCAGGCCGGCCAGCAGCTCCCTGCGCAGCCCGCCGGTCGCGTGGCCGGCGGTCATCACCACGACCTCACGCCACTGGTCCAGGTGCGCCCGCTCGACCGCGAGCTCGACGTCCTCGTCCTCCACAAGCTGTCCTGCGGCCAGGTATTCCTGCACCGTTCGGTGCGCGAAGTCCACGCGCCCCGGTATCGGCTCGCGCAGGACGCCGCTCCTCCTGAGGAGGTGTTCCAGCACGGCCTCGGCCGGGTACGGCATCCGCGTCATCGCCCGCAGCTTCTGTTCGATCCGCTTCCGGGCGGTGGCCTTGGACAGTTCCGAACGTCCCAGCGACACCAGCCGCCAGGCCAGGTCCCGCAGGATCCAGACCTTCTGCTCGGGATCGAGCGCCACCTCGTCCTCGATGCCGCGCTCGGCGTCCCGCCGCTCCAGCAGCAACGCCAGCACCGCCTCGTACAGCCCCATCCGGCTGCGGGGCAGGTGCCTGCGCCGGTCGAGGTTGAGCGCGCACAGCATCGCGGCCAGCAGCGGAGTGGACGCCAGCATGCGCAGGTGCGGGTTGCTCTCCAGGCGGGCCAGCAACGAGCCCTCGTACTCCTCCAGTTCGTCGGCCTCGCACGGCAGGCTCGGACAGCCGCGCATGGCCATGTGCCACTGCCGTACCAGCTCACGGAGGTCCTCGGCCGCCATCGGCTCCAGCAGCGCCGAGGAGAATCCCTCATCTGCCAGCCAGGTGGCCTCCGCCGCCGTAGGCCGGGAGGTGACCACCACGCGCAGCGCCGGGTACAGCAGGAGCAGGCGGGTCAGCCACTGCCGTACGGCGGAGCGGTGCTTCACCAGGAGTTCGTCCACGCCGTCCACCAACAGCAGGCCGCGGCCGGATGCCAGCACCCGTTCGACCCAGTTGCGCGGCATCTGGCCCGCGACCTCCAGGGCCATGTCGTCCAGGAAGGACTCCGGCGGCGGGAACCTGCCCTCGGAATGGCTGCGCAGCTTGATGACGAAGGGCACGCAGCCGTTCCAGTCGGCCAGGTCGCCCGCGAAACCGCCGCGCGCGGCCGTCACCGCCAGCCAGCGCAGCAGGGTGCTCTTCCCGGAGCCGGCGTCCCCCCGCACCAGAGTCAGGCGCGAGCGGCCGAGTGCCGACTCGATGCGGTGCGTACCGTCCCTGGACTCGGCGTGTTCCCTGGACTCGGCGTGCTCCCTGAGCGAGGCGAACTCCAGCGGACCCGACTGCCCCCTCGGCCTGCGCTCGCCGGTGGAGACGCTGAGGCTGATGTAGGCGACGCTGAGCGAGGTACGCGGCCGGAAGTTCTCCACCCGCACGCCGAAGAGCTCCACCTCATCCAGCGTCCGGCTGACGAACGCGAGGTAGCGGTGTTCGAAGGCAGCGTCGTCCTGGCTGCCTTCCGGCGCGTCCAGGGAACGCACCGGCATCCGGGCCAGCAGCCGCTCCATGGACTCGGCCAGCCCGCTCAGCCGGGTCAGGCTTTCGGTCGCGGCCCGCGGCAGGAACTGCGGCAGCTCCCGCACCATGCCGACCAGGCACTCCACGCACTCGGCCAGCAGGATCGCGAACAGCCGGTCCTCGGCCGCACCGAGCTTCGGCGCGGGCATCGCCGCCGTGATCCGCTCAGTCAGAGCGGCCGGGTCCGCGTCGGTGGCCAGCAGCGCCGTGTCGGTCAGGTCCGCCGCGCGGAGCGCGTCGACCACCTCGAACAGAACGGCCGAGCGCGCGTCGGTGTCGAGCCCGCGGAACTCCCGTTCCAGCAGATCGCCGAGCCGGTCCTCGACGGCCAGCGCCACCCCGGTGATCTGATGCTCGAGTTTGCGTCGGACGACCCGGTCCCGGAAGCTGACCCGGATCAGCTCGGTGAGGTCGGCCTTGCGGTCCCGGTCAGCCGCCCTGATGGTGAGCCATTCGCGGACGGCCCGCTCGGCGATCGCCTTACCCGCACCCGCCACCGCCGCCTCGATGCCTGGCATGTCCACTCCCGTCATCGCGTATCGCAAAGATCCTGCCTTGGCGGGGCATGCCGGTGTAGTGCTTTCAGACAGCTCCAGGACGGTGTCCGGATTCTCGAGGAGTTGCTGGATAAAAACGCTTCGCCCGCCTTGTGCTCATGGGTGATGATGAGTCAATGCCGCGCACCGAGACACCGTTGGGGCCATGGGAGGCGGCGCCGCTGGATGCGGTCGTCGCGCTGTTTCAGAACCTCGCTGCCCCGTGGTGGGTGAGCGGCGGGTACGCGATCGAACTGGCGGTCGGCCGCTCTTATCGTGAGCACGGAGACGTGGACATCAATGTCCTGCGCCGTGACCAGGTGGCCGTACGCGCGTTGCTGGCCGACTGGGATGTGCACGCGGCCGATCCGCCGGGAGAGCTGCGGCCGTGGCCGGTCGGCGAACCGCTGCCGGCCCATGTCCACGACATCTGGGTGCGTGAGCACCCGGGCGGACCGTGGCGATTCCAGCTGCTGCTCGACGAGGCCGACGGCGACGAGTGGGTCTATCGGCGTGACGCGCGCATCCGCCGCCCGCTCGCCTCGATCGGCATCTCCACGCAGGGCTTCCTCCGCCTCACCCCGGAGATCCAACTGCTGTTCAAGGCCAGGGCCACACGCCCCAAGGACGAACTGGACTTCGAGCAGGTGCTGCCCCATCTGACCCGGGAGCAGGCGGCCTGGCTGCGCGAGGCGTTGGCGACCGAGCACGGCCGGCACCCGTGGCAGGAACGACTCGGTACCTGACCCGCCACCCAGGTCAGGCCGTATGCCGGGCCACCGCGACCGCCCAGGCGATGTACACACCATTGACCGCCGGCCGCGCCAGCCCGGCAGTGATCAGCTCTCCCGCCCGTCCATGGCCTCGGCCACCTGGCAACGATCGGATCATGTCAGGGCGGCAGCGATTCGCCGGCGGAGCAGGGCCTCGTGGGCGGGGTCGGTGCACAGCGTCATGGTCAGCCCGGCGTCGGCGGCCTCGGCCAGGACGGCCAGCAAGGTGGCGAACTGCTCGGGAGGCTCGACGGCGAGCAGTTCCTCGGCGTACTCCACGATCAGGGCGACCTTCCCCGCGCGCGTCGCGTCCCGCAGGGAGTCGGTGAGGGCGTCCCAGTTGCGGCCGAAGTACTCAGGGAAGCGCAGGGCCCGCGCCACCTCCTCGAAGAAGGCGGCGCGGGTCCGGCACGCTCGCCCGTCGACGATCGCCGGCGCCGGATCGGTGGTCACCGTCAGCCAACGCGGCAGCGGACGTGCGCCTGTCATGGGAGGTCCTAGAGCCTGTAGAAGTCGGTGTAGTGGTTCGGCGAGAACCAGACCGCGCCGGTGCTGCGGTTGACGACGATCCGGTACGCGTCGCGCGCGGCGCCCTGCGCCCGGGAGTACACGTCGTACTCGTAGTAGGTGGCGCCGCTGGGGAGTTGGCCCTCGCGGTTGTAGAAGCGCCCGCCAGTGTAGTTGTACTTGCCGTCCGGCCAGGAGTACCACCCGCCGCTGGTGGGGTACCCCTTGGCGGCCCAGATCGAGCTGGCCGAACGTGCGTCGGAGCATCGGGAGATGGTGCAGGAGCCGTAGACCGACGCGTTGGCGGGGGAGATGCCCACCGCGCCGGTCAGGGACGCGATGGCGGCGAGCACGATGGTGAGCCGGACCGGCCAGGAAGGTCGGCGGCGCTGGGGAGTGTGCACGAAGCCTCCTTACGGGAGATGCGACACGGGCCGACAACCATCAGGATCACCGCTCACCTCGTATTAATAACGACGAAGGCCGCCAAAGCGATGGTGAACTCTTCGCCTCGACGACCTCCGCGCGCTTGATGACGGGGGCTGCCCAGGTCCCGCGTTCGCGCGGTCAGACCAGACGGGACGGAGGACTCGCGTGCGGGGCGGGGCGCGATTCGGCCTCCGTGGCAGGAGGCGTTGAACGCAGCAGTCGCAGGACCGCCGCGCAGACGAGGTAGGTGATCAGCGTGACTGCCGGCATTCCGGACGCGGTCGGAGCGGTGCTCGGCCACAGGCTGTTGGAGAGCAGGGCGACGGCGGCTCCGGCGAACCCCGCCATGGCCAGCCACAACCGGAAAGCCGGACAGGACGCCAGGCGGGCCAGGTTGGCCGGCGTCCGGAGTGAGAGCGAGAGCCGGCGGGGCCGTCGGGCGCCGCGTACCTCGATCGGGCCGAAGATCGCGACGAGCAGCGTGAGGACGACGCTGCACATGACCAGCAACGGGATCCTCCAGGCCAGCCACGCGGCCGATCCGGCCTCCGGAGTCGGGAGCACGCCCGCCACGTCCAGCGCGGCGGTGAGCAGGATCGCGGCGGAGATGTGCCAGAGGAAGATCGTCATGATCACCGAGTTGACGGCGACCACGGCCATCCACCGCCGGGTGTGCCGCAACCATCGTTCGGCCCGATCCCGCAGCAGCAGCGCCACCCCGAGCTGGGCGGTGGCGACCGCCAGCAGAGCCAGGCTGGGTGGGGACATGTTGTGCAGCCGCTCGCCGGGCACGTTGATCATGCTGATCGGGTAGGGGCCGACGAGGGTGAGCAGGAGCAGCGTGCCGATCCCGGCGAGCAGCAGCGGCACGGCGACGCGAGGGCGGGCCGGCAACAGCCCGTCCCGCCAGGCGAAGCCCATCTGGTGGACCGCCAGCCAGCCGAACAGGAAGTTGCCGTCGCCCCAGAAGTCATGGCCGAGGAGCCGGGCCACATCGCCGACGGCGACGAGCCCCACCAGCACCAGTGGGACGGCGAGTCCGTACCGGCGGTGGAGGGCGTACATCGGCGGGGTGAGCGCGACCACGATCAGGTAGACCACGAGGAACCACAACGGGATCGAGGCGAGCCAGACCACCGTGCGAACCCGGGCGGGGTCGGCGTCGAACAGGCGGGCTGCCAACGCGCCGCCCCCCAGCACCAGCACCAGGGCCGTGGTCGGCGGGAGCAGCCGGCCGCTCCGCTTGATCAGCCACTCGGCGGCCTTCCCTCCGCGGCGTCGCTCCGCGGCCAGGGAGACGGCGTTCGCGTACCCGCCCACGAAGAAGAACACGGGCATCACCTGGACCAGCCAGGTGAGCGGCTGCGCCCACGGCAGGTCCGGCAGCGCCGACCTGCCGGTCAGCTCGCCGTGCTCGTCGTAGCCGACGACCGTCGCCAGCCAGTGCCCGAGGACCACGGCGACGATCGACACGGCTCGCAGCAGGTCGATGAACCGCTCCCGCGACGGCGGCGTCTGTTCCGCGAGCCGCCGGACCTCTCGCAACGCGGTGCCCATGTCCTGCCTGTTCCCCCGCAGAGGTGGAGGTATCGGCAGATGGAAGTCCTGCGGCATCGGGCGCGGAGTCGACGTGGAGGGGCGTCGCGGTCGTCGGGGAAGATCGGGCGGGAGCGATAGAGTCGGGCCTCATGCCAGAAATGCCGCGTGTGCTTGTTGTACAGAACGATCCGGACGGGGGCCCCGGGCGGTTCGGGGAATGGCTGGACGCCGCCGGGGTCGCCGTCGACGTGGTCACCGCCTTCGACGGGTCCGCCCTCCCGTCGCGGCTGGAGCACGACGGCCTGATCGTGCTCGGCGGCGGATACCTGCCGGACGACGACGAGAAGGCGCCCTGGCTGCCGGCCACCCGCGCCCTCGTCGATCAGGCCCTCGCCCGGTCGGTGCCGTTCTTCGGCATCTGCCTCGGCGGGCAGATGCTGGCCGCGGTCGGCGGCGGGAAGGTCCAGGGCGACGCCGGGGCGCCCGAGCGCGGCAGCACGTCCATCACCATGAGGGCCGAGACGGCGGGCGACGTGGTCTTCGGCGGGCTGCCCGCCGCTGTCCCGGCGATCGAGAACCACATCGACGCCATCACGGCCCTGCCGCCGGGCGCGGTCTGGCTGGCCGAGACCGAACGTTGCCCCTACCAGGCCTTCCGGCTGGGCGACCGTGCCTGGGGTGTGCAGTTCCACCCTGAGGCGAGGCCCGAACGCATCCAGCAGTGGGACGTCGAGAACATTCGCCGGCAAGGTCTCGATCTCGACGAGCTGTACGCCGCCGCCGTGACCGACGACCCGCTCTCGCGGGCCACCTGGAGTGAGGTGGCCTCCCGGTTCGCCACCGTGGTCAAAGACGGACGTCCCTAGGTGTACTGACCACGAGCGCTGTTGACAGTTCCGCTTGATCAACAGGAGGACCTCCGGTGTGGTGGAGGGGGCCAGGTTCCCCACCACACACGGAGGTCTTCGTGTCCCACCGGCCGGGGCTCAGGGGGCGTACGGCTGGTCGCCGGTGCGGGCTTCGGCGGTGGCCTTCAGAGCGCGTAGCCACGCTTCGAGGCCCTCGCCGAGGATCTTGGTGGCGCCGGGAACGTCCGCTTCGGCCTGGGCGCCGGTCCAGGTTTCCTCGGTGTGCACGCGCACGCCGCCCTTGACCTTGGTGAAGGTCCACAGGTGTACGCCCTGGTCGATGCGCACCCCTTCACCGATCGCGGGTCCGCTCCACAGGATGCAGGTGTCCCGCTGGAGCTGCCGGACGGTTGAAGTGATGTTCATGGTGGTGGCGGGGGTCGAGGGAGTGGGAGGCGCCGGGGTGGTCCACCGGAACCGCGAGCCCTTGCGGAGGGGGCCGGGGTCGAGGCGGTTCACGGTGAGGACGGGGGACTGCCAGGCCGGCCAGCGTTCCACGTCGGTCTGCAGGGTGAAGATGGCGCTCAGCGGCGCCTTGATCACGATGTCGGACCGGTAGCGGATGCGAGCGGTGGTGTCGACGCCTTCACCGTGGCACTGGGGCTGACCACCGTGGGTCGGCCGGGGCGCGGCCTGCGCGGCCGGGATGTTGCCCGCGAGGACGCCGGCGACGGCGAGCGCGATCGTGAGCGTGGTGAGGCGAGCGCGGGTCCGGGGGCGGATGGCTCGGGTGTGCGTGCGGCGGCTCTGGGATCGCTGACCGGTGGGATCGACGGACCGTTGCCGGACATGGTGCTCGCTTTCGTTCTGGGGGGCCGGGAACGGACGCTCGGGCGCCCCGGATGGGTGTTCGGGATGGGTGGCGCTGCTGTGGGTGGCGCCGTGCGTTACGGGATCAGCACGACCTTTCCGGTGACGGTGCCGGATTCGGCCAGCCGCAGGGCGTCGGCGGCGCGGGTGAGGGGCAGCCGGGCGGCGATCCGGACGGTGATGTCCCCACGCCGGAGGGCGGCGAAGACCTGGGTGAGGTCGGTACGCAGCCGGGCCCGGAACCGGTTCTTGGCCAGGGCTCGTCCGGCCCAGATGTTGAAGAAGTAGGCGCGTCGCCGGTTGGGCAGGGCGTGCCACAGCCAGACCCGGCCGAGTAGTTTGAGTACGGGCCACTGCTTGGACCCCTCGTCGTCGCGGGTGGAGGCGGTGCCGTAGGAGACGAGCGTGCCGCCGGGGGCCAGGAGGCGCCAGGAATCGACGATGCCGGGGCCGCCGACGTGGTCGAAGACGGCGTCCACCCCGCCGGGGGCGAGCTCGCGGACCCGTGCGGCGATGTGGCCGGTGCGGTAGTCGATGGGGGTGACGTCCTGGTCCCGCAGGGCGTCGTGGTGGCGGGCGGAGGCCGTGCCGATGACCTTGACGCCCGCGGCGTGGGCGAGTTGGACCAGGACCGAGCCGACGCCGCCGCCCGCGCCGTGCACCAGGATGGTCTGCCCGGCGCGGACGCGGGCCTTGCGGTGCAGCATCTGCCAGGCGGTGATGCCGTTGACGACGAGGGTCTCCGCCTCCGCCGCGCCGATCCCGTCGGGGACCGGCACCACGTCCGCGGCGTCGACGAGCACGTGGCTGGCCCAGCCGCCGACCTTGACCAGCGCGGCGACCCGGGTGCCGGCCAGGGCGGGCTCGACGCCCTCGCCGGTGGCCAGCACCGTGCCGACGAGGTCGTAGCCGGGCACGAACGGGAACGCCGGCTGGTCGTAGTAGCGGCCGCGGCGCATCTGCTGCTCGGCGAAGGAGACGCCCGTCGCCTCCATGCGGATGAGGACCTGGCCCGGGCCTGCGGCGGGGACGTCTCCGTGCCGGATCCGCAGTCCTTCCGGCTCGACCTTGCCCGGCAGGACGACCTCGACGAGTCCTTCGGCGTTCATGTCGACCTCCACTGCGCCCAGGCGCTGGTTACCTGTCTTCGCGTTCATTAGAGCCTCTAACTCCTCGCCATGGGGGGTGCGCGTTCGGTGCGGGGGGCGTGGCGGCGCACTCCTTCGGCGCCGGCTGCGGGCTCGAAGGATGGCCACGACGATCAGCTAGAACATCATGCTTACGTTAGAAGTTATAACTAAACGAGAAGGGGGGCGTCAATAGGGTTCGTGATACCCTCTAACTAAATCTTCATGATGTAGCTTCAGTGGCGGGGAAGGTGGCCGGGTCATGGCGGAGCGGGACACGATGACCCCTCGCGAGCGCTACCGGACTCAGGTGCGCGCGGAGATCAAGGAACGCGCGTGGGAACAGATCACCACGACAGGGGCGTCCGCGCTCTCCCTCAATGCGATCGCCAAGCAGATGGGCATGAGCGGACCCGCGCTCTACCGCTACTACGACGGCCGCGACGCACTGATCACCGAGCTCGTCAGGGACGCCTACCGAAGCCTCGCCGACACTCTTCGCTCAGCCTCCGCCGCAGGTGCCGACCTGGCCATGCTGGCACACACCCTGCGTGCCTGGGCGCTGGAGGACCCCCAGCGGTACCTCCTCATCTACGGCACCCCCGTGCCCGGCTACCACGCGCCCGACGACATCACGCGCATCTCGTCCGAGACCATGGCGATCCTGCTCGACGCCTCCGCGGCGCTCGCCTCGGACGGTCCCGCGACGCCGTTCGACGCACACCTGGCAGACCACCGCGACTGGGCGGACGGCCACCCCGCCCCGCCCGCGGTCCTGCACCGGGCCCTGAGCTTCTGGACCCGGCTGCACGGTGTCCTGTCCCTGGAGCTCGCCGGCCACTTCACCGGAATGGGATTCGACCCGGCCCTGCTCTTCGCGGCCGAACTGGACGACCTGCTGGCGCACTGAGCGCCTCGGCTACCGAGGCGCTCGGCACGTCACCCACGCGGACCCCACCACGGTCGATCGGGGCGGCCGCCTCAACCGACCGTGGTTCAACCGATCACCCTGTCGGCGCGGCCGTCGTCCCCGGCTCGGGACGCAGCGGAAAGTGACAGGCGACCTGATGCAGGTCGCCCGCCAGCGGCGGCTCCGTCTCGCAAATCTGCTCGGCGATGGGACACCGTGTCCGGAACCGGCACCCGGTGGGCGGGTTCAGCGCGCTGGGCAGTTCACCCCGGATGGTGATGTTCTCGCGCGGCGCGGCGCGTCCCGGGGCGGCGGAGGGGACGGCGTCGATGAGCGCCTGGGTGTAGGGGTGCCGGGCGGCCCTGACCACGTCGTGGGCCGGGCCGACCTCGACAAGCTTGCCGAGGTACATGACGCCGATCCGGTCCGCCATGTAGTCCACGACGGACAGGTCGTGGCTGATGAACACGTACGCCAGGCCGAGTTCGCGCTGCAGGTCGCGCATGAGGTTGAGCACCTGGGCCTGGATCGACACGTCGAGCGCGCTCACCGGTTCGTCGCCGACGATCAGCCGGGGCCGCAGGGCCAGCGCCCGGGCCAGCCCGAGCCGTTGCAACTGGCCGCCGGAGAATTCATGGGGATAACGCTCCAGGACCCGTCGCGACAATCCCACCTGGTCGAGCAGCGCCGTGATGCGGGCCCGGCGCGCGGACGGGTCGCCCACCTGCTGGATCTCCAACGGTTCGGCGAGGATGGCGTCGACGCGCATGCGCGGGTTCATGGCCGCGTAGCTGTCTTGGAACATCAGCTGGACCTGCCGATGCGTCCGCCGGCGTTCGCGGTGGCTCAGCGTGGCGATGTCGGTCCCGTCGAGGACGATCTGCCCGTCGGTCGGCTTCTCCAAGCCGACCACCAGGCGGCCCACGGTGGACTTGCCGCACCCGGATTCGCCCACCAGCCCGAAGGTCTCGCCCGGGCGCACCTCGAACGAGACCCCCGCGACGGCGCTCACCTGCCCGGACGCCCGCCGCAGCAGCCCGCCGGTCGTCGCCCCGTAGTCCTTGACCAGACCGCGGACCGACAGGATCGGCTCCGGGGCCGCCTCGGGCTCCTCCGCGGGCGGGGACACCGGGACGGCCCGGACAGTTGTGGCAGTGGTCGTCGCGGTGACCGGGTGCAGGCACGCGTACCGGTGCTCGCCGGCAGACAGGGGCACCTCGGTCGTATGGCACTCCGGCGCGGCGAATCGGCAGCGCGGGGCGAAGCGGCACCCGTTCAGGGGCCGGGACAGGTCCGGCGGCAGGCCGGGAATGCTGTAGAGACGCCCCCGCGCGCCGGTCTCTTGGGTCACCGACTCGGGAAGCGACTCCATGAGCGCCTCGGTGTAGCGGTGCCGGGGTGAGGCGAAGAGCTGCGCGGTCGGGGCGGTCTCCACCACACGGCCGGCGTACATGACGGCGACACGGTCGGCGCGGCCGGCGATCACCCCCAGATCGTGGGTGACGAGGATGACGGCCATCCCGAACTCTTCACGCAGGTCGTCGATGAGCTCGAGGATCTGACGCTGCGTGGTCACGTCGAGCGCCGTCGTCGGCTCGTCGGCGATGAGAAGGCGCGGGGAGCAGATGAGCGCCATGGCGATGGCCACCCGCTGGCGCATTCCGCCGGAAAGCTGGTGGGGATAGTCGTCGACGATCTTGTCTGGGCGCGGCATCCCGACCCGGCGCAGCATCTCGATGGCTCGCGCGCGGGCCTCCGCCTTACCGACGCCCTCGTGTACGCGCAGCGGCTCGGCGACCTGCGTCCCGATGCGCATCGTCGGGTTGAGCGAGGTGAGCGGGTCCTGGAACACCATGCCCATGCGGACGCCGCGGATCCTACGCACCTCGTCCGGCGGCAGGGACCGCAGGTCGCGCCCCTCGAAGAGGATCTCTCCGCCGACCACGCTGCCGCCGGAGGGCAGCAGGCCCATGACCGACAGCGCGGTCATCGTCTTGCCGCTGCCGGACTCGCCCACGATGCCGAGGGTCTCTCCCGGCCGGACCTCCAGGTTGACATCGTCGAGGGCGTGGACGGTGCCGCGCCGCAGCGCGATGTCGGTGCTCAGATGACGCAGCCGCAGCAGCGGCCGGCTCTCTCCGCTGTCACCGGGCGCTCCGTCGTGCGGGGCCGTGTCGATTGGTGCGCTCATGAATCCTGCTCCTGCTAGCGTCGCCGGAGGCGGACCTCGAAGGCGTCCCTCAGCCCGTCGCCGATGAAATTGAAGGCGAGGACGATGAGGATGATGGCGATTCCGGGTGGATAGAGCAGCCACCAGTGGCCGCTGAACGTGTCGGCGAGACCGTCGGAGAGCATCCCACCCCAGTTGGCCGCCGGTGGGGGAACGCCGAGGCCGAGGAACGACAGGTAGGCGACGTAGAGGATCGCGTCGGCGACCTGGAAGGTCGCGTTGACGATCACGGTCCCGATGGCGTTGGGGATGATGTGCCGTCGCACCGCACGTCCACCGGTCCCGCCCATCGAACGCATGGCCTGGATGTACTCGCGGGAGCGCAGCGACAGCGCCTCGCCGCGCACGAGCCGGGCCGGCCCGAGCCAGGCGAAGGCTCCGATGATGACGATGAGCATCGACACGCTCGGCGTGACGATGGCGGCCAGGAGCATGAACAGGAACAGCGACGGGATCGACATCATCGCGTCGACGAGCCGCATCATCGCCGCGTCCACCCACCCGCCGGCGAAACCGGCGATGGCCCCCCACACCGTTCCCACGACGGTGGCGAGGATTCCCGCCGCGAGCCCGACGATGATGGAGGTCTGCCCGCCGAGCATGAGACGCCCGAGCTGGTCGTAGCCGACCCCGTCGGTTCCCAGCGGGTGTCCGTCCGTGCCCGGGGAAAGATGCACGGCGGCGAGATCGGTGTGCACCTGGTCGGTGTGGTAGAAGAGCGGCCCGAGGAAGCAGACCGCGGCGAGGACCACGAACATGGCCAGGCCCACCAGCGCCAGCCGGTTCTCGCAGAAGACCTCCACCCCTTGGCGCCACAGGCCCCGGACGGGCGTCTCGTCCGGCTGCGCTGGCGTTCCCTCGGAATTGCCGGTTGTCTCGGCCGGTGTGGTCACGACGCGCTCCTTCGGAGGCGGACCCTGGGGTCGACGGCGGCGTAGAGCACGTCGGCCAGCAGTGCGCCGAACACGGTCGCGACCGAGATGATCAGGGTGACCCCGAGCAGGATCGGGAAGTCACGCTTCAGGGCGGCCTGCCAGAACAACTGGCCCATGCCGGGGAAGTTGAACAACGACTCCACGACCAGAGCGCCGCTGAACAGCGCGGGCAGATACATCCCGAGCAGCGTGATGACGGGGAACAAACCGTTGCGCAGGGTGTGCAGGACGACGACGCGTCCCTCCGACAGCCCCTTGCTGCGCGCGGTGCGCACGTAGTTCTCATTGAGGTTGTCGACCATGGACGAGCGTACGTACCGCGAGTAGACGGCGACGGTCACGACGGCGAGCGTGACGGTGGGGAGGACGAGGCCGGCCGGGTCGGCGAGTACCTCACCGAGGGTGAATCCCTGCGGGGCCTCCGGCGGCAGGATCGGCCAGACCTGCGAGAAGAGGATGATCATCATCAGGCCAAGGAAGAAGATCGGCGTGGCGTAGGCCAGCAGCGACAAGGAGGTGATGGTGTAGTCGGGCCACCGATTGCGACGCGTCGCCTGGATGACTCCGAGGGGGATGGCCACGACGATGGCCAGCAGCGTCGACAGCAGCGACAGCACCATGGTCTTGGGCAGCCGCTGGCCGATGGCTTCGGTGACGGACTGGTTGAGCTGGAACGAGTAGCCGAGGTCGCCGTGCAGCAGGCGCTGCACATACATCACGTACTGCTGGATCCAGGGGCGGTCGTAGCCCATCTCGTGGTCGAAGGCCGCCAGCTGCTCAAGCGTCGCCTCCTTGCCCAGCGTGGCCCGGGCCGCACCCCCCGGCAGCAGGTGCAGGATGACGAACGTGATGATCGTGACAAGTACCACGATGACGAGGGCTTGGCCCAGGCGGACGATGAGGTACCGGGCCACGTGGCCCCTCCTTTTCGAGGGGCTCCGGTGGCCTCGTCAGGGTGCCACCGGAGCCCGACGGTCGGTGTGTCAGTTCTTCCAGGACCAGTCCTGGAAGAACATGTTGTTCAGCGGGTCCTGCGCGACCCCCTGCAGATCCGACCGGTACGCCGAGATCTGGTAGACGGGGTTCGGCATCCACAGCACCGGCAGGTCCTTGGCCAGGAAGTCGTTGTAGGCCTTGAGCGTGCTCTCGTCGCCGGAGAACTGCGTCGCCTCGATGAGCTTGTCGGCCTCGGGGTCGCTGTAGCTGCCGAGGTTGACCGGCGCGTCGGTGGCGAAGAGCCGCTCACCGCTGGCGAAGGCCGGGTAGTACCAGCTGCCCTGGGAACCGAAGAAGGACATGTCCCACGAGCAGCTCGCCTCCGACGGCTTGCAGGCCGGAGTCACCGCGACCGAGTCGGGCACCTCCTTGATGGTCAGCTGGATGCCGACCTTGGCCATCTGCGACTTGATCTCGGCGAACATCTTCGTCGTCGCGGCGAAGCCGGTCTGGCTGGTGACCGTCAGGCGCAGCGGAGTGCCGGCGGCGATGCCCTCCCCGCACTGGTCCGCGCCGGTGCCCGGCTTCTCGCAGGTCGTCTCCCCGTCCGGGGCCACCTTCCATCCGTGGCTCTCCAGCAGCTCCTTGGCCTTGGCGGGGTCGAACGAATAGGCGCACCCGTCGCCGGCCTCGCCGGTGCCCGGCTTGGGGGGTACGGGACCACACGTCGGCGCGGCCGTGCCGGACCAGACGACCTTGCTGATCGTCGGCTGGTCGATGAGCATCTGCATCGCCTGGCGCAGGTACAGCTGCTTGAACAGCGGCCCGGACGTGGGGTTGTTGTAGTTCAGCTGCAGATAGGTGATGGACCACCCGTACCAGGGCGAGATCGTGTAGCCCTTGGACTCGAGGTATTTCTGCTGCGACAGGTTGCCCGCGGGGACGTACCCGTAGTCGATCTCACCGGCGCGCAGCACGTTGAACTGGGCGTCGTCACTGGTGAAGGGCCGCAACACCACCGTGGGGACCTTCGGCTTGTCGCCGCCGGAGTAGTTCTGCTGCGCGGCGAAGACGACCTCGCCGTTCGGCACGTACTTCTCCAGCTTCCACGCGCCGCTGTTGACCTTCCACAGCTCGTTGGTCGCGTAGGTCTTGGGATCCTTCGACGCCGCGGTGAGGAAGTCGAAGACCTTGCCGGCGCCGGCCGGGGTGCTGGAGAGGTCGCTCACGCTCGCCGTCGCGGAGTCCTTGTCCCACGCGTGCTGCGGAAGCGGCACGATGCGGTTGAGCTGGTTCCCCACGAACCATGCGGTGTTGTAGACCTTCGTCGTCGTCAGCGAGAAGGTCTTCTCGTCCTTGACGGTGAAGTCGGCGATGTTGTCGGGGAAGCCGCCGGCCCGGTAGGACGCCCACTTGTCCTTGTTCGCGCTGACGAGGTCGTACCAGAACCGCACATCGCGGGTGGTGATCGGCTTGCCGTCCGACCACGTGTTGTCCTTCAGGGTGATCGTCAGAGTCTTGCCGCCGTCGCTCACCTCGGGCGGGTCGGCCATCGACCGCGCGGGGTCGATGTTGTACTTCGCCGAGCCGTCCAGCTGGTACTCGTACAGGTGGCGGTACTGCGCCCCGCTGAAGATGGCGTTCTCACCCTGGGTGAAGCCGGGCGCCGAGATGGGCAGGATCCAGTTGGGCGTGCGAAGGGCGACGGTCACCGAGTCCTTGCCCTGACTCCCACCTTGAGCGCTCTTCGGTGAGCTGGTGCCGCCGCAGGCGGCCAGGCCCAGGCCGATGGCGATCGCGCCGGCGGTGACCGCGGTGCCGCGGAGTGCGCGCCAGTGGAATCTACTCCTCATGGGTCTCCTCGATTGATGTGCACGTGACCGGGCACGCGGGGGATGCCTCGCTCGGCTGTCGCAAGTGTTGGGGGCCAGGAAGTGGTGTCCCGTCGACCGGATCTTCAAGCGATGGTTCGCAGAATGTATTACGCAGGATGTAGGTAGTCAACGAAAATAAGTCGACTTGTTTCGCGTATTTATTTCGGGCACGATGGAAGTTGCTGAAGATCTTTCGATGCCGTACGCGTGGTCCATGATTGGGGACCGCGGCGGCCCTGTGGTGGGCAGCGCCGGAAGACCAGCCACGAGAAGGAGAGGTATGTCGGACCCGTCGATCTCCGCCAGCTTGCGCGAGCAGACCCTCAACCTGCTGGCCAGCGGCGAGGCCACCTCCCGCACCGACCTCGTCGAGGCGTTGCGGGTCGCCCCCTCGACGGTCTCCGGGCTGGTGCGGCGCCTGCTGGACGAGGGCGTCATCCTGGAGGAGGGCGTGGGCCGTTCCACAGGGGGACGACGGCCGCGGATCCTGCGGCTGCGGGAGACCGACGGTGTCTTCGCCGTCTCCGAGCTGGGCGGCCGGCATGCCCGCGTCGGCCTCTCCTCGCTGGACGGACGACTGCTCGCGGCCGAAGAGGTCGCCATCGACATCGCCGCCGGACCCAAGAAGGTCTTCGACGCGATCGCCCAGGAGTTCACGCGGATCCGGGCGGCGGAAGCCCCCGGTCAGGCGTTGCTCGGGGTCGGCGTGGCTCTCCCGGGTCCGGTCAGGTTCCCGAGCGGTCGTCTGGTCGGGCCCGCACGAATGCCCGGCTGGAGCGGCGTCGACGCGCAGGCCGACCTCAAGGAACGCTTCGACGTGCCGGTGGTCGTCGAGAACGACGCCAAGGCCGCGGCGATCGGCGAGCACATCACCCGCGGCCGGGACACCGGCGACATGATCTACGTGAAGGCCGGCACCGGCATCGGCGGATGCCTGGTCAGCGGCGGCCAGGTCTACCGCGGCAGCCGCGGCCTCAGCGGCGACCTCACCCACGGAAGGGTGGCGGACAGCGGCGAGCGCCACTGCTCATGCGGCAGACGCGGCTGTTTGGAAACCGTCGCCAGCGGCGCCGCCCTGGTCCAGCAGCTCAAGGAGCAGGGCCTGCCGGTGACCACGACTCGCGACGTCATCGCCGCCGCCGTGGACGCCGACCCCACTGTGGTGACGATGGTGCGCCGCGCCGGCGAGCTGCTCGGAGTGGCGCTGTCCGGCCTGGTCAACTTCCTCAACCCCGACGCGGTCGTCATCGGTGGAGCGCTCTCCAGCCTCGACGTCTACATGGCGGCCGCCCGAGGAGTGCTCTACGAGTGCTGCCTGCCGTCCATGACCCAGTCTCTGTCCATCGAGGCCAGCGTCGCGGGCCCGGATGCCGCCCTTGCCGGCCTCGGGCATCTGGCGCGCACGGTGGCCGATGTCCCGCTTTCCTGAGGAGACCCCGTCAGTGCCCCGCTCCCTCCGCATCGCCATCGGCGGCATACACATCGAGTCCAGCACCTTCTCGCCCCACCTGAGCACCGCCGACGACTTCGACGTCACCCGTGACGATGCGTTGCTGGCGCGCTACGACTGGCTCTCGCCCGTCCGGCCCCCCTGGGCCGGAGACATCGAGTGGGTGCCCCTCGTGCACGCACGGGCTCTCCCGGGCGGCGTGGTCGACCCCGCCGCCTACGACGCCTGGTCGACGGAGATCCTGGACAAGCTGGCCGAGGCAGGCCGGGTGGACGGCGTCCTGCTCGACATCCACGGCGCGATGAGCGTCGTCGGGCGGGAGGACGCCGAGGGCGACCTCGTGACCGCCATCCGGTCGCTGATCGGGCCGGAGCCGTACATCTCCGCCGCCATGGACCTGCACGGCAACGTCTCATCCGTCCTGTTCGAAGGCTGTGACCTGCTCACCTGCTACCGCACCGCCCCCCACGTCGACGTGTGGGAGACCCGCGAGCGCGCGGCCCGCAACCTCGTGGACGCGCTGCGCCGCGGACAGCGTCCGCACAAGGCCCTCGTCCACGTGCCGATCCTCCTGCCCGGCGAGATGACCAGCACCCGGATCGAGCCGGCCCGCGGGCTGTACGCGCGCATCCCCGAGATCGAAGCCCGGGAAGGGGTGATCGACGCAGCGGTCTGGATCGGTTTCGCCTGGGCCGACCAGCCCCGCTGCCGCGGAGCGGTGGTCGTTACCGGCACCGACGCCGCCGCCGCGGAGAAGGCGGCCGGCGAGCTCGGTGAGCACTTCTGGTCGGCGCGCGACGAGTTCGCGTTCGTCGCCCCGACCGGCTCGATGGACGAGTGCCTCGACGTCGCGGTCGCCGCGGTGGCAGACCCCTCCCGCCGCCCGTTCTTCATCAGCGATTCCGGAGACAACCCGGGCGCCGGCGGCGCCGACGACGTCACCTTCGCCCTCGAGCGGATGCTGGCCCGCCCGCAGATCCGTGACGGCTCCCTCCGTGCGGTGTACGCCTCGCTGGTCGATCCGGAGGCGGTGGCGCAGGTCGCCGGCCAGCCGCTCGGTTCACCGGTCCGGGTACGCGTCGGCGGCCGGATCGACCCGCGCGACCCGGGCCCGCTCCAGCTCGACGGCGTCCTGGAGGCGGTCGCCGAGGACCCCGCCGGCGGGCGGTGCGCGAGCGTGCGCGTGGGCGGGCTCAGCGTGTTCGTCACGTCCCGTCGCATGCAGTACTCCGAGCTGGCCTCCTACGCCCGGCTCGGCATCACGGCCGGCGACATGGATCTTGTCGTCGTGAAGATCGGCTATCTCGAACCCGAGTTGTTCGACGCGGCGGGAGACTGGCTGCTCGCGCTGACGCCGGGCGGTGTCGACCAGGACCTCGGGCGTCTGCCGTACCGGCATGTGGTGCGACCGGTGTTCCCCCTGGACCGCGACTTCGCCGCGGACCTCACCGTGGTGACCCGGTGATCACGTGACACATACGGATGTGCCGTCCGCGGGTCCCTGTGTGCTCGCCGTGGATGTCGGAGGCACGACGATGAAAGGGGTGGTGGTCGGCGAGGAGGGCCGGATCCGGCACTCCGTGGTCGTGCCGTCGCCCGCGGAGGCCGACACGAGCCCGGTCGAGGCGTTGCGGGGTCTGTGCCGGCAGCTGAACAGCGACGCGCTGGCCCTCGGCGCCGTCCCCGCCGGCATCGGGGTGGTCACGCCGGGGATCGTCGACGAGGCCGCCGGGGTGGTGCGGTACGCGTCGAACATCAGGTTCCGTGACGTGCCGCTGCGGACGCTCATCCGCGACGACCTCGGGCTGCCGGTCGCGGTCGGCCATGACGTCCGGGCCGCAGGCGTCGCCGAGGTGGTCTCGGGGGCGGCCCGCGGCCTGGACAACTTCCTGATGTTGCCGCTGGGAACGGGCATCGCCGCCACCGTGGTGCTGAACGGCGAGCCGGTGGCGGGCGCGGACTGGTCGGCGGGGGAGGTCGGTCACATGCCGGTCCACCCCGGCGGCGAGTCGTGCGCGTGCGGGCAGCGCGGGTGCCTGGAGGTGTACGCTTCCGCCGGCGGTCTGGCCCGGCGCTACATCCGGCTCGGAGGCACGCCGGGGCTGGACAGCCGGGCCATCGCCGAGGCCACGTGCACCGACCCGCTCGCCCGCTCGGTGTGGGACACCGCCACTCATGCGCTGGGGACCGCCTTGGCCACCCTCACCCTTACCCTCGACCCCGCCTGCATCGTTCTCGGGGGTGGACTCGCTGAGGCCGGCGCGCAGTTGTTCGACCAGGTGCGCGCCACACTGCAGTCGGCTCTCGCCTGGCGGGCGGCGCCGACGCTGCTTCCTTCCGCCTTCGGGGCCCGGGCGGCGCAGGTGGGCGCCGCGATCCTGGCCCGGCGCGCGGCGGGCCTGGCCGTACCGGAGGGCTGGGGCGCGCAGAACCAGGGGAGTGAGGTGCCCCGAAGCGGGTGACTCCGGCCCCGCAGCCCCTTCTGCGCCCGGCGGAAGGCCGGAGCTCACGATCAGGTTGCCGTGGAGGCCAGGTCGCCCGCTTGGTCCCGGCCGGTCTGTTCTGGTGCGGATTCCGGGGCTTCGGATCCGGGGCGGGCGGGTGCGGTGCGGAGCAGGGTGGCGATGAGGACGGCCGCGGCCGCCATCAGAACGACACTGACCACCGAGGCGATCCGCATTTCTCGGGCGAAGGCGTCGAATGCTACGTTTCGCAGGGCTTCGGCGGTGCCCTCCGGGAGAGTCGCGGCGGTGTCGACTGCGCCGCCGAGCGTGTCCCGCGCTGCCTCCAACTCCTTGGATGTGAGGGCGTCGGGAGCCTTCGCGGCCAGTTCCGAACGGTAGACGGCGGTGCCGATGCTGCCCAGGATCGCGATGCCCAGGGCCCCGCCGAACTCGGCCGAGGTCTCGGCCATGGCGGAGGCCATCCCGGCCCGCTCCGGTGGTGCGGCGGACAGAATCACATCGGTGACCACGGCGGAGACCCCGCCGATGCCGATCGCGACAACGGTCAGGGCGCTGACGAGGTGGACGATTCCCGAACCGGCGTGGACCAGGGTCAGCATGGCGTAGCCGGCGGCTGCCACGAGCAGCCCGGCGGCGATCACCTTGGGTTTACCGATGCGGGGCGCGAGCGCGGTGGCCAGTGCGATGCCCAGGGGCATCACGAGAAAGGTGGGCAAGGACCACAGGGCTGACTCGAGCGGTCCCATGCCCAGGACGAGTTGCATGAACTGCCAGTTGAACAGGCTGAAGCCGACCAGTCCGAACGTCGCCAGCGCGTCGATGAGCAAGGGCACGTTGAACCGGCGTGTGCGGAGCAGCGCAAGGTCGATCATCGGGTTCGCGGTCACGCGTTGGCGGCGGACGAATGCGGCCCCCACGGCGAGTCCGGCGGCGCAGTAGGCCAGGGGGATCCACCCGAAGCCGTGCTCTGCCATCTGTTTGATGCCGTAGATGACGCCGAGCACGGCCACGATGGACAGGGCGGCGCCGAGCAGGTCGAAACGGCCTGGCGTGGGATCGCGGTACTCGGGGAGCAGCAGCGGGCCGAGGACCAGGAGCAGGACCATCACCGGCACGTTGATCAGAAAGACCGATCCCCACCAGAAGTGCTCCAGCAGCAGACCGCCGATGATCGGGCCGAATACGGCACCGCCCGCGAAGCCCGCCGTCCAGACGCCGACCGCGGTGGCCCGTTGTCTGGCGTCGTGGAACATGTTCCGGATCAGGGAGAGCGTGGACGGCGCCAGCGTGGATCCGGCGACGCCCAGGAGCGCGCGGGCGGCGATGAGCGTCCCGGGACTGGTCGAGTAGGCCGCCAGGACAGAGGCGGTGCCGAAGGCTGCGGCGCCTGCGAGAAGCACCCGTCGCCGTCCGATCCGGTCACCGAGTGTGCCCATGGTGATGAGCAGGCCGGCAAGGAGGAAGCCGTAAGCATCCATGATCCACAGCAGTTCGGAACTGCTCGGCCTGAGGTTGGCCGTCAGGGAGGGGAGTGCGACGAACATGACGGACATATCCATGGACGCCAGTACGCAGGGCAGCACCAGGACGGCGAGCCCGACCCACTCCCTGACTCCGGCTGTTCTTTCTTCTTCAGTCATTTCCGTTGTTCCTGAGTCGTGTCGGCCGGGGTCGGAGTCGATCGCCCGGCGCGTACTTTGTACACGCACGCGGCGTACAGGATACGCACGCACGCAGCACCGTCACAACAGCATTCTGACCTGGGATATCGCCCTGCTCTGTGCATCGACTCCATCGGCGGGCTAGAATTTCGTCACAAGCCTTGTGGTGTGACGAAAGGGGTGCGGTGATGTCGGTGCAACTGGCATGCGCGTCATGCGGAAAGTCGCTGGAGTCCGCCGAACGGGGACGGCCGAGGCTCTACTGCTCCCGCGCGTGCCAGGCGAAGGCGTATCGGTCACGCAGGGCGGAAGCGCCGGCCGACGTCCCGGAGCGTGATGACAGCGCGCCGCATCTCACCGTTGAGCGCGTCGTGCGAGCCGGGATCGCCATCGCGGACGCGGAAGGGCTCGACGCGCTGTCGATGCGCCGCGTCGCCATGGACCTCGGTGCGAGCACCATGTCCTTGTATCGGCATGTGTCATCGAAGGATGATCTGGTGGCCCTGATGGTGGAGGCCGCGCTGGCTGACGTGCCCTTGCCCGACACGGCGCCGCGGGACTGGCGTCACGGTCTTGAACGCGCCGCATACCGTGACTGGGACCTGTATCACCGCCATCCGTGGATCCTGCCGAGGGTCATGGTGACAACCCGCGCGCACTTCAGCCCGGCTCTCGCGGCGGACAGTGAAAGCGCCTTCTCCGCATTCGACGGGCTCGACCTCGAACCTGCCGATGCTTTCCGGTACATGTTCATGTTCGCCTCCTACGTGCAGGGCGTGGCGCTGACCTACGTCAGCGATGTAGAGGCGGAACGGCAAGCGGAAGTCGCCCGGGTCCAGGGAACGAAAGCCTCAGACGACGCACAGAATCCGCTTTACGCACCGGGGGCGTATCCCCGCCTCGCCCTCGCGATGCGCGCCGGTGCCGACCCCTGGGACCTCGACGCCCTGTTCGCCGCAGGTCTTGCCGGTGTCCTGGACGGCATCGCAGCCGATCTCGCGAGACGAGGCATCGATGCCTGAGCTTCGATCCGCGGGCGATCCCGTGGAGTCAATCGTCTGGTCTCAGTCGGCCTTCGCCTCGGGGCTGACCGACATCCGGTGGGTGGACATCGCGGGTTCGCGAACGAAGGTCGCCCGCCCGGACACCCCGGCGCAGTTCACCACGCAAGGGGACATCACCTCTCATCGTAGGTTCTTGGCCTTGAGAAACCACCACCAGCGGTGATTACTCGTCGGCGTCAGTGAATCTCGGTAAAGAACGGCGACCGGACACGTCAACAATGCGCCGCGCGCGAGGGCCGCGACGCCCCCTGGGTATCGACGTCACGACCAACCTCTCCGAAAGAACGGAGATGTAGATGGGATCGACACCGACGCAATATGACACTCTGCAGCGCCAGGTCTCGAACCTGAATCCGGTGGACCGCCTGCTGCTGGACTCGCCGTACACGATCTCGAACGAGCTGTACAGCGTGCTCCGCCACGTGCTGCACGACGTCGGCGGCCAGCCGGACACGCCCGTGCCGTTCACAGAGAAGGGCGAGGAGCCCTGGGAGATGAACACGTACGTCACGTGCGAGTGCCTGGGGTGGCGGGGCGTGTGGAACTCCGAAGAACGGCGGCGGCGCGAGAACGACCTCGGGATGACCCAGTACTTCGGGCTTCCCTACTACGCCCGGTGGATCACGGTGGCGACGAAGTCGCTCATCGACCAGGGCCTCATCACCACCGACGAGCTCGGCAAGAAGATCGACGAGGTCCGGGACCGCCTGACGAAGAGGAAGAAGTGATGGGCCGATACAAGATCGGCGACCGGGTAACCGTACGTGACGCGACGACCCTGTTCCACACCCGCACCCAGGGCTACGCCCGCGGGAGCACGGGCACCGTCGTCGACACCCGGCCGGAATGGATAGTTCCGGAGGACGAGGCGTTCGGCATTCTCGAGAACGGCCGCCATGAGCCGTTCTACGTTGTCCGGTTCAACCAGAAGGAGCTCTGGCCGGACTACACCGGATTCGACGTCGACACGCTCGAATCGGAATTCTCGGAAAGCTGGCTGATGCCAGCCGGTAAGGAGCGTAAATGAGCACGACGCACGGCCACGCACCGATCCAGGAATCGGGGCAGCTAAGCGAGTTCGAGGTGCTCGAGCTCGCGGTGCGTGAACTTGCGATCGAGAAGGGGCTGTTCTCCGCCGAGGACCACCGCAGGTTCTCGGAATGGGCGGAGAGCCGCGGGCCGCACGGCGGCTCCAAGCTCGTCGCCAAGGCCTGGGTCGATCCCGCGTTCAAGGAGCGGTTGCTGACGAACGGCACGGAGGCGTGCAAGGAAGTGGGGCTCAACTGGCTGGAGCCGACCGGCCAGGGGACGCCCAGCGACTACACCTTCTTCTACGTGCTGGAGAACACGCCGAAGCTGCACAACGTGATCGTCTGCACTCTCTGCTCCTGCTATCCGCGACCCGTGCTCGGGATGTCTCCGGACTGGTACCGGACGCCGAACTACCGCCGCCGGATGGTCCGCTGGCCGCGCGAGGTCCTCGCCGAGTTCGGCCTGCACCTCTCTCCGGACGTCGAGGTGCGCGTACACGACTCCAACCAGAAGTCCCGGTTCATGGTGATGCCCATGCGCCCCGAAGGAACCGAGGGCTGGAGCGAGGAGCAGCTCGCCGCCATCGTCACCCGCGACTGCATGATCGGTGTGGCGCTTCCACGTCCTGACTGGACCGCCCAGCAGGTGCCGTCGCAGGCGACGCCCTCCCAGGCCAAGGGCAAGGGGGGCCGGAAGTGAGCGAGGCCAAGCCGTACGAGGTGCTGCTGGACGCCCTCGACGCCGCCGACGAGAGGACCGACACCGCCCTGCAGTGCGGCGAGCGGGTGCCCGCTCCCTGGGAGTCGGCCATGCAGGCGACCTGCGAGTGCCTCTCCTGGAGAGGCTCCCTGGACAACCTGGAGCGACGCCAGGCCGAGGACCGTCTCGGAGAGACCGTCTACAGCCGGTTCCCGGTCCACGCGCGCTCCGTGGTGGTGGTCGCGCACTCGCTCATGGATAGGAGCGTCATCGACCAGGACGAGCTCAAGTCCAAGATGAAAGAGGTGCGCGCGCGCCTGGAAAGGGAGTGACGTGCCCCCACACAGGGCAGGGACGGTCACCGCGAACTCCGGAAACGGCATCACCCGAAGCGACTGGACCCGCTTCGGCGCGATCTTCGCGGTGATCGTCCTTCTTCATGTCGCCGCCTGGGGGACGCTGCTGCTCGGCGTGCTTCCCGGGCACTACACGATCGGCTCCCAGGTCTTCGGATTCGGGCTTGGCGTCACGGCGTATACCCTCGGCCTGCGTCACGCGTTCGACGCGGATCACCTCGCGGCGATCGACAACACCACGCGCAAGCTCATGAACGACGGCGGGCGACGGCCGGTGTCGGTCGGGTTCTGGTTCGCGCTGGGACACTCCAGCGTCGTCATGATCCTCGCGTTGGTCATCATGGCGGGAGCCCACGGGCTCGGCCGGCTGACGTCGGATACGTCGATGACGCACCACGTGCTCAGCCTCATAGGAACCAGCGTCTCAGCCGGGTTCCTTTGCCTCATCGGCGTGCTCAACCTGGCGCCCCTGATCGGCATCGTGAAGGTCTTCCGGAAGATGCGGCGGGGTGAATTCGACGAGGCCGAGCTGGAGGCACGGCTCGACAGCCGTGGATTCCTCAACCGCTTCCTCGGCCGGCTCACCCGGTCCATCCGCCATCCGGCGCAGATGTTTCCGCTCGGGCTGCTGTTCGGGCTGGGATTCGACACCGCGACCGAGGTCACCATGCTCGTGCTTGCCGGGACCGGCGCGGTCGGCGGCCTGCCCTGGCATGTGATTCTCGTGTTGCCGCTGCTGTTCGCCGCCGGGATGACGCTGCTCGACACGATCGACGGCACCTTCATGAACTTCGCATACGGCTGGGCGTTCGCCAAGCCGGCCCGCAAGGTCTACTACAACATCACCATCACCGGGCTCTCGGTGGCCGTCGCGCTCATCATCGGATCCATCGAGCTCATCGGGATCCTGCGCGACAGCCTCGGCCTGGACAACGCGGTGACGACGTGGATCGCCGGCCTGAACCTCAACAACATCGGCTTCGTCATCGTGGGCCTGTTCGTCGTCGTCTGGGCCGCGTCGATCGGCTACTGGCACATGTTCCGGCTCGAGGAGCGGTTCACGGAGGCGGAGACGTCCGCCCTCGGCCGGTAGAACCGGGGCGCCGCGGTGAGCTGCCCGCGGCGGCCCGTGTGTTCGGGAAGGTGAGCTGGAAGAGCGCGTAGGCGTACGTCGGGACCCTGCCGGTGAGATCTGACGGCAGGATGTTCGCGAAGCGGAGTCCTGTTCCTTCCTCGAGGGCGGACGAGGCGAGGCACGCGGCGGGCAAAGTCTTCCCCCCTGCACTGAGCCCCAGTCGTGCCGACGCTTGATAGCGGGTCTGGTGAACTCGGTGGTGCATAACTAGGGCCCGGCCGAACATCCGAACGGTGATCAGGTACGACTCAAGACGCGGGCCCGGTGCGGTAATGAATCAGTGCTCACGCCCAGGGGGCGACACGGCATCCCATCAGCGATCAACTCACCCGGCTACCGGCAGGGGCGGCACGGTCTTTCACCAGGACTCTGGGTCCAGATCGAGGAGGTGCTCACCTGCCGGCGGCTAGCAGTCCCGAGTCTGCCGAACGGCGACGCGGTAGCTCTCATAGATCGAAGTGAGCCGAACCGTCGTCACGAGGAATCGGCGCTTTCCCGGGCACGCCGTATGACTGCAGCCGCTATGACGGATCCCAGCATGACTAGTGGGACAATCGGGTAAACGGGCGGGGCGTTAACGACGAGCAGGGAGCCGATGGCCGCTCCAATGGTGAGCGCTGCCAGGATGGCCATCCCGCGGGAGTCCAGACGGCCGCTCCGCCGCGGCATCAGCATTGCGGCGACCAACCCGGTCAGGGTTCCTGTCAGGTAAGTGGTGGACAGGGCGGCATGTCCCCCAAGCCCTCGCATCGCAGCACTCTGCAATCCCATAGCGACCGCGGCCAGTGCAAGGAGAGCGAAGGCGACGATCCCATCAGGACGTCCTCCCGTCAGCACCCAGCCGGTTGAGAACAAGATCAGACATGCGAACTCGAGCATGAGTGCCATCGTTACCTTGACCGGCCAAATCGGCATGTCCTCCTTCGGGGGGCCCGTAATGCCAGTGCCAATGGCGACTCCGGAGATATATCCGCCGACGGCGACGACGGTGCGTAAGGCCACATCCATGATCAGTCCGCTGATCGCGTACCCCAGCAGCACGAGATTGCCGGTGACCACACTGCTGAACACTCCGCCGAGCCGAATGAAGCAGGCGGCATCCACGGCTCCTGCGCCGACGGTGAGGATGACGGCCAGCAGAGTGAGACGGTGACCGCCCGGGCGCTGGGAGTCGGTCATGTGCTCTAGCGCCCCCGGTCGTCGACTGGCTGGGAGTTCATGGGATGTTCCACGCTGGTCATGCAGCGTTCCTATCCATCCGGAACATCCGTATCACCCACAGTGACCATGCCGAGTCCGGGTCGGGAACCGCAACGCAGGAGTCAGCGGAGTTTGGGAGGCTACGGTGTGACGTTGAGCCGAGCAGGCGAACGAGATTCGGAAGACAGCGGCGACTCACTTCGCGGCGAACCGGGACGTGTTCAGGGCAGAGTCGATCCGCCGTGTGCGTAGTTAGCGCACATACCTCGTCCCCTCGCTGAATTAAAAACCTGTCGTCACGCATAGGCTCGGGGTCCCCGGAAGCCTGCGTTTACTGATCCCGGAAGCAGACCAGGTGGAACGACCGCGGCGCAGGCGTGCCGTCCACGTCGAAGGTGTGCACCTTCATTTCGCTCGGCGTGCCCCCCAGGCCAACCGTGATCAACCCAGGCCGGACCGGTTCGGCCTCGACGCTGCCGATCGTGCCAGCGAAGTTTGTCTTCGCCTCGCCCTGGAGCGGAACTTTCCAGCGGAGGGTGTACGTGTTGGTTCCGTCGAATTGGCATCCATCGATCAGGTAACCGCGAACTACGGAGCCGTCCGACGCGATGACGCATGCCAGTCTTTTCTCGAACTCGACCATGGGCTTTCTCTCCGAACGATCGAGAAGTCGCTTGAGATTCCTTAAGCACTTCAGGTATCCCCGCGACGTATGAGGGCAAGCCCAAAATATCCTTTCCGGTTCCGCGCGTTAGATCTTGCCGGGAAGGCTCGCACTATTTCCAGGCTCGGTGGTTTCGTGTCGGCGTCGCACATATTTGAACGCGTGTAACTCCAAAATGGGCGGCAGATCTACTATTCCGGGACCGCCGGCGTTTACCCAGACGAGGATGTCCTCGATGACGGCGTTGTCCAGGACAAGACCTAGCCAGATCGGGCGGCCGCCCGCAAGGCGTCCGTACGCCGATGGGCTGACGATCACGACATTCGACTGCAGGCAGGGCCCGAGGCACTCGCTGAACCGGATGCGGCAAGGGGCATTCAGGCCCCTGTTGAGCAGGTTTACCTGACCCTGGTGATCGACGTCGGGGTGCTTCCGCTCCGTGCCGCAGCAACAGCCTCGGCACACCGTGATCAGGCAGCCGCGGTTTCGGTCGGCGGACCGGAGCACCGAAAGGATTTCATGTGACCTCTGCGCGATTCCCCGCGGTGATTCATTGCGACGAACGCCCCCTTTATCATCATCCGCATGGTCCACGAAATCCCCCGACGCGTATACGGAAATTCCAACAAGTCATCTAAATTTATTTCGGTTGGAAATATTGCCGCAGGGTTCAAATCTTATCGCACGGCCCTCGGCGTGACGCCGGATCTATCCAATCGCCTGCCATGGTTGGCCAAAAAGATCACATCACTCCCTGCGTGAAATATCTGGTAAAGAATCGCTTCGGAGGTGTTCGGGGACGTCCGTGTGGCACGTTCTCGCCGCACGAACTCACCCGCTTGGGAGACCGGCTCCCGTTCACCTATCCTTGAGCGGTGCAAATCTCTCTTACTGTGCATCTGGCTGGCGGGCCAGTCTGACCGATTGCGATGCCAAGCCTGGTAGTGCTTTGCTGGATCAGCCGGAGCTGTATGAAAGGGGCTCGCGCCTTCGGACTGAAGCCGAAGCTTGAGACTTGCCTTGCTTGTTTCTGACTGAAATCTTTTTGCGAAGCTCCTTTACTGGCTCGGGAACTTCACAGGGCGATTTCAAAGTCGGCTGTTGATTGCCGGTCGTGACGCTATGTGATCAGCGGGAGGGCGCGTAGCGGCTTACGACCGATAGCGGCTCTTCGAAGTTAAGCGGGATCAAGGAGTCCGCGGCTTCGTCGGGTAGTGGCGCAGCGGGTACGTAACCGCTGGTTCTCGGGATTACGGAACCCGTACGCGTCGCGGGTGACCGTCTTGATCACGCGGTTGGTCCCTTCAGAGCACGCGTTGGTGATGCCTGTCTGGATGAACGCGAGGATTTCAGGCCACCAGGCCTCGACCGTGCTCGCCAGTCGCTCGAGTTCGGGCTGGCCGGAGGCCGCGCAGCCGTCGTAGAAGCGGAACAGCCGGTCGGCGATAACGGCACGAGCGGGATGTGTGCGCGCCAACGAGCAGGTCAAGAAGGTCCTCCTTGGCGTTCCACGCGGCCAGGATCGGCACTCCGAGCCGCTTCGGCAACGCCATCGGGTCATCGACCATCGGTCGAGCTGCGAGCCGCGCACCCGGGAGGAGCTGATCGTGTCAGCCGGTTACGCAGTTCCCATTCGCGGCTGCCCTTGCGCCCACGCCTGCCCCGGACCTGAACGGTGACGCGGCGGCGGACCTCAGTGACGGCCTGATCGGCCAACTGGACCACGTGAAAATGATCGACCACGAGCCTGGCTTGAGGTAGCGCGGTGCGGATGGCGGATTTGAAGACGGTGCACATGTCGATCGCGACGAACGCCACGCCATCACGCCAGGCCTGGCTGCGGTGGCCGAGCCAGCCGGTGACGGCGGCGCTGGTGCGGCCTTCGAACTGGCCGAGCAGCCCTTGCCCGCCGGAGATATCGACGAAGCCGACGTGCCATCGATCCACGACGGTCTGCCAGCTGCCGGCGGGATCGTCCCACGTCCAGCGGGGTCGGCCACGGCGGATCTCATCGATCCCCAGCACCGTGACGGGGCGGGCTGGTCAGGCAGGCCGCGGGCGGCGTGCGCGGTGAACGCCGCACAGACCACCGGCCAGGACACGCCATGGTCTCGAGCAGACTGCACGATCGTCCTCCCGCCGTCGGCGACTGCTGTCCCGGCGGCCTGGCGCAATCGTCGGGTCAGCCGGGCGCGGGCGGGGACCTGGGCGACGTGTTCGGCGAACGTCCCTCTGGGGCAGGTCTGCTCGTCGCAGTACCAGCGGCGTTTGCGCCAGCGCAGGTCACAGCGCCGTCCAGCGGCCGGCAGGTCACGCGGGCGAGTGGTCACCCACTCCTTGATCCGGACCGCGGACACCCCGCACTCTGGGCAGGCCCGGGCCTGCTCGTCAGCGGTGACCAGGTGCACGATTGGCCCGTCGGCCCCTTCATCTGCTGAAAGGACGTCGACGACAGCCAGGTCCTCCAGGCCCAGCAGCCGGGTCGTATTGTTGACCATGCTCGCGGCTCTTCTGTTGTGATCTTCTGCGTAGACAACAGAAATGCTCAACGGGAGCCGTGAGCTCCCTCAAGAGGCCGGCCCCATCCCGGGCCCCGCGAGCGTGGGCAGTCAGGCCTCGACCCCGATCAGGCCCGATCTGCACCGTGAGATCGGTCAGCGCAACAACGAGATGCGGTAGGTCGTCGTGTCCGACTTCTTGACCGAGGACGACACGGCGCCGTGGACCGACACCACGACAATCGTGCGACGGGCGGACGCGCATCAGGCCGTAGAGAAGCTGAAGGAGCTGCCGGGCGAGAACATCCTGATGTTCGGGAGCCGGACGCCATGGAACGACCTGCTCGTCGCCGGGCTCGTCGACGAACTGCACCTGATGGTCGGTGCCGCCGTTCTCGGCGGGGGCGCCCCGGTCTTCAGTTGCGGGCCGGTCCCGCGGATGCGGCTTCTGGACTCCCGTCCTCGGCGCGGCTCGGACAACGTGCTGCTGTGTTACGAGGTGATCAACCATCACGCGTGAGGGGGAGCCGCGGCCGGCGCTCCACCGGAATGTCAACGAACTCTTGACAAGAGGATGGATGTCAATGAATCCTTGACACTATGAATCGTCGCGCCTCTCGGCCCTTCTCGCCGGGGCTTCTGGCCATCGCCGTCCTGCTACCGCTGATGGGAGCCCTGCTCGCGCTGCAGGCCGCGCTCGACAGCACGTTGCTGTGGGTCCTGTTCGTCGTCGTCGGCTTCACGGTCTTCATCGTGGGGGTGGTGACCGCGGCCTCCGCCGCGCGCCGCGCGGCCGAGTCCAGCACCGCCGACGCGGCCGACGCCGCCCGCCTGGAGGAACTGGAGCCGCTGCCTCCCACCGCCGGTGATGAGGGGGACCGGCAGTGACGGAGTCACGGACCCATCTCACCGACGATCAGGTGAACGCCATCCGAGAGGCTGTCGCCGAAGCCGTGCTGGCCGCGTGCGAGCAGGGGCGCAAGGGGCTCGACGACGACCCGGACGCCCACCTGCTCATGGTCGCCGCCGCCAGCGTCGCCGCGCGGGAGAGCAGCAGACTGCTGCGCCAGTCGATCACCGGCGCCCGTAGCGCCGGGCACAGCTGGGATGCCCTCGGACGGCTGCTGGGCATCAGCCGGCAGGCCGCCCAGCAGCGTTTCGGCGCCTCGGCCACCGACCGCAAGGGCTCGCTGCCGGAGGACACCCCCACCCGCAGGGTGCTCACGCCCCTGCACGCCTTCAACGAGATGGAGGCGTTGGAGAAGGAAGGCCGGCGCGGGTGGCATGCCGTCGACTACGGCTACCTCTTTCACCTCGTCGAGGCCTCGCCCGACGTGTGGGAACACCGACGGCTGTGGTGGCCGTCGGGCCGCCGTCAGCGCCAGATGGAGGAGCAGGGATGGGAACGCGTCGTCCCCTCCGACTTCGAATCTCCCTGGGTCTATTACAAGCGCCGCCTGAACGAACCCGCCGAGCAGGACTGATGGGAAGGCGCATGCGTTCTCGCGCGAGCTGCTGTCTGGCAGGGCAAGGCCGCGCTGGTTCGCATTTTGCCGGTTTCCGTGGGATGGCGATGCCAATGGACAGATCATTAGGCTGCTGTCATGGATGAGAAGTCAGAATTACGGGCCGGTGACCGTGATCGGGACCGCATTGCCGAGATGCTCCGTATCGCCCTGGGTGAGGGACGCATCAGCATCGAGGAGGTGAATGAGCGGCTCGATCGCGTGTACAAGGCGCGGACCTTCCAGGAACTGGACGCGATCGTCGCCGACTTGCCTCAGACGCACCTGGTAACGCCGTCCGGCGGTCAGGATCTGCTACGGCTGAATTCCCGTGGTTTTCGCGCGATCAGGAAGACCGGGCGGTGGACGGTTCCCCCACGGCTCAACCTCGACTGCACCTGGCGTACCGCCGTGGTCGACTTCAGGCAGGCGTACTGCCCGCACCCGGAAATCGCCATGCACGTGTCGTGCCATTCGCCTTTCGGGGACATCGTCATCCGGGTCCCCGTCGGCTGGCAGGTGCTGTCGGACGAAATGACGTCCGGCGGATGGATACGGCTGCTGCGCGTGCACAACAGGCCGCCCGAACCTCTGTCGCCGGACGGGGTCGTGCTGCGGTTGTCCGGCCACATCAGCGGAGACATCTGGGTGCGCTACCACCACAACATTTCCTGAACCGACCGCCAGCCGGCTATCGGAGCTTCTCCTGCAACGGCCGCTGAGATCGGTGCCGAGTCCCCGGGCGGTCACCGGCCTGCGCCTTTTCCCTCCATTGTTTCTTGATGATTGTGGGCGTCTCGCGCCTGTGGCGTGAATGCGCGTGCGCCTGTCATGGGAAGTCCTAGATCCTGTAGAAGACGGTGTAGTGTCCGCTCGCCTTGTGGATCGAGGTGAGGGGGACCTGCCGGGCCGCTTGGCCCAGGTTCTCGGTGAAGAAACCGGCGAGCTTTTCGACGGCGGAGTCCGCGTACCGCTTCCTGTCGTAGAGGTCGTTATGGGGACGCCGACTTCCGTACCTGGTGGGCTGAGCATCGCGTCAACAATTCCGGCTACGGCACCAAGCACTACCGTCATCGACTGGTCGGCGATCTCACGCTTGACTGCGATACGAGGCGCTGCCCCGACGGGTCGGGGCAGCGCCTCGTGGTCCTCACCGCAGAACCCGGCTCCCCGTCGCACGACGCTCTGCGCATCCTCACCTCGTGGACGACCGAGCAACCGAGCGAGAGCCCGGTGCGAGGCCGCACCCCCTGATCACCTCGACGTCCGGCGCGGCTCGCGGGGTTGAGGTCGGGAGATCCGACGGACAAACGAGGGAAGGCGGACCCTTGTGGGCCCGCCCTCCCTAACCATCCGTGCGCGGTTCGCCAGTGCTTCTCCCGGCAATCTTTGCCCCGTCGCGCCGCCCAGCGTGGCACCTCGCGGCGTTGGCGCCCCACCCGCGGAAAGTCCTCGCAGGCTCGGACTTTCCGCGGGGCCCGGGATTGTCGGCCGTAGGCTCCGCTACGACCTCCTCCTCCGCCGCCTTGCGCTGCACCACCCTGGACACCGCTCCTTCCGGGCGGACCTTGCCGGTCACGGCACTAGTTCTGCGGAAGCGCGATCTTCCAGACACTGCGGCCGAACGTCGCCGCGTAGAGCGTCTTGCCATCACCGGTGATCTTGATGTCGAGCACCGGCGCGTTGGGCAGGCCGTCACCGACCCGCTTCCAATTCTTCTTGCCGTTCTTGTCGTAGAAGACGCCCAGGTCGGTCGCTGCGTAGAGCTGCTCCGCCGCCTGGTCGTAGGCGAGCATCTCGACCGGCGCGTTCGGCAGCTTTCCGCTGATGTTCTGCCAGCTCTTTCCGCCGTTGGTCGTCTCCCAGACGTTCGCCGCGTAGTCGCCCTCGCGGTAGCCCGAATAGGCCACGTACACGTGGTCGGCGTTGGCCGGATCCACGATGATCGAGTTGACCCACCGGACAGGCAGACCCGTGCCGGTGAACTCGGTCCAGTTGGCACCGAGGTCGGTCGTCTTCCAGAGGCGACCGGTGTCGGTGCCGACGTAGATCGTGTTGCCATCCGTCTTCGCCGGACCGATCGCGGTGATCGCGGAGTAGAGACCCCCGTAAGATCCCTTGTCGTCCTGCTCTGACGGTACCGGTCCCGTGAGGTAGTCCCCGGGCGGGCTGATCTGCGTGAAGGTCGTGCCCCGGTCAGTCGAACGGTCGAGCACGTTGCCACCGAAGTACAGGATCGACGAGTCGTTCGGGTCGAACACGATCGGGGCGTCGGTCGTGATCCGCGCGGAGTGCCGCGTCCCGAACCGGATGGTGCGGGACGTGCCGTTCGCGTCCTCGTGTCGCGAGCACACCCCGACCTGGGAGCACTCGTAGTAGATGTTGTGGTCGACCGGGTCGATCAGAACGTAGTGACCGTCACCGCCGCCGTAGGAGTTCCACTGCGTCACGTCCGAAGGCCCGGCAGTGTTGGTCCAGGTACGGTTGCTGCCGTTGTCCTGCAGGCCGCTCGCGAGCCGGTTCGGGTCGTCCATGGCCACCGCGAGGTGGTACGACTGGTTGAACGGCTCGTACGTTGCGTGGATCCACGAGCGGGTCTCGCCATTGGCGTCAGAGCGGTAGACACCGCCGTCGTTCCCGAGGTAGACCCGGTTCGGGACGTTGGGGTCCCACGTAACCATGTGCTGGTCGGCGTGCGGTCCGCTGGAGGTGGCCCACGTCGCCCCGCCGTCCTTGGACTCGCGCAGGTTGACGTCGGCATTGAACACGTGGTTCTTGTCCTTCGGGTCGACGAACAGGCGCCCGAACCACCACTCGAAGCCGCTTGAGCCGCCTGCACGGCCGCCCGGCACGAACGTGTCGCCGCCGTCGTCGGAGACATAGAAGCCCTTGTCGGCACCGTACGTCGTCCCGGAAATCACGTAGACCCGGTTCGGGTCGCTCGGTGCGACCGCCACGCCGATGCGGCCCAGGCCCGCGTCACTGGTCAGACCGGTGCCCGACGCGTCCGCGACATGCCTCCCGGTCACGTTCTCCAGCCGCTTCCAGGTGTCCCCACCGTCGTCGGAACGGAACAGACCGGTGCCGACACCGCCGTAGAGGCGCGCGCCGCTGTTGCGCTGGTGGTCCCAGAGCGTCGCGAAGATCCGCTTGGGGTTCGTCGGGTCGATCGCCAGGTCGACGCCGCCGGTGGTGTTGTTCGGCGTCGGCAGGACGAGCTTCCAGTCCTTGCCGCGGTTGGTCAGCCGGTAGATGCCGCGCTCACTCGCCGACCCGGAGAGGTTCCCCGAAGCCGCGACGAACACTGTCTGCGGGTCTGTGGGGTCGACGACGATCTTGCCGATCGCCGCGCTCCCGGTAAGGCCCCACTGCTTCCAGTTCTTGCCGCCGTCGTCCGACTTGTAGACACCGTCCCCGAAATAGGTCAGACCGCCGCCGGACGGGTTCGTCTCGCCGGTCCCGGCCCACAACGTGCCATCGGAGCCCAGCGCCAGCGCGCCGATCGTCTGCGTGTAGTCGCCCGGCCAGGCCGGCTCGAAGGTGTCGCCGGCATCCGTGCTCTTCCAGACACCGCCGCCCGACGCCGCGACGTACAACGTGTCGGTGTGAGCGGGGTCGACGACCAGGTCGGTGACACGGCCTCCGATATTCGAGGGTCCGACGAGCTCCCAGGTGCCATCGCCCGGCTTGAGCGCTTTGGCTTGCTGGACCGCCTGCTTGACTTGCGCCTCCGTCACGTCATGGCCGGAGGTGAACTTCTGCGTCAGGTAGTCCGCCGGCTCTTGGGGGCCACCGTCCTCCTCTTCGCCGGGAATCTGCAAAGAGGCGCTCAGCTGGCTTCCCGCGACTTTGGTTGCCGGGCCCGAGGACGTGGGCCCCTGGAAGGTGAAGGCCGATACGGCGAGTGCGAGCACCCCCACCGTACCGATCATGGGCAGGGTGGGCCGTCTCATTCGGACAGCTCGTCTCTTGATCATTCCGTCTCCTAGTCACCCGCCCACTACTGGACAGCTAGTGGGAAAAGGTAAAAAGGACGGCCGTATCTAGTCAATCCGACATTTGTCGAAACGGGAGAGCTGATCGGACCCCGCCGGCTAGTTCCCGATCATGTTGCGAGTCGCAGTTCGAGGCGGGGTGGATGGGGTGCTTTGCGACATGTGTAGGACGGCGTTCAGGCTGAGTGTGTAGACGTAGCGAAGATGTAGCGCCGCGGCCTGCGCCGGTGACCGCGACGACCTGGCCCATGGTTCCTTCGAGCCCAGATCGGGCCGCGCAGCGGGCTTTCCATCCCTGGCTGCTCTGCGAGTGGCGCGGCCGAACTCGGGGGCCTCGGTGAGATGTCCTGGCGCCTGGCGGTATCCCGCTTGATGCTGCACCAGGTACGGGGAGGTGATCTTCGGATGGCTCGGCGGGAGGTCGTTCTCCTCCCACCGGCTCACCTCATGGCGGGTGCCGGGAACGGCCCGCCGGTGCTGCTGGATCCACACCCGGAGCAGCACCTGCACCGCGGGTCTCGGCCTTGGGCACCGACGGGTACGTGCTGCTGGAGGCGGTGTCCTCCTACGACACGTTGTACTTGACCCGTACCTTGCCTTCGCAGAGCTGGATCACCTGAATGGCGACGTCGTGAGGTCCAGACAGGTGGGCTTCGGCCTCCGAACCTTCTTCCTGGTCCTTGCGCTCGACCTTGTATCCGGCCTTGGCGAGGGTGTCGGCGGCCTCGTCACGAACAGCGTTGAGGTCTGTCGGATCCGCGTCCTTCCAGAGGAAGAACAGCTCGGTCTTGCCGAAGGGTCCCTTGGCCAGGTAGATCTGCCCGCCGGGCACCATCGGCAGGTCCGCGGGCGGCTTCAGGTCGGGCGTGGCAGTCAGGTCGCCGGCCGCCGAGCAGGGGATGCCGTTGGCCACTGCCGCAGGACTCGTCGCCTCTGGAGCCGCGCTCACGGGGCTTTTCGCATCAGCGCCATCCGAACTTCCCCCGCAGCCGGCAAGCGACGACACGGCGGCCACAGTGACGCCAGCCATAACGAGCAGTCGTTTAATGATCATGAAATGGACTCCTCGACACGTAGGATATGGTCCTGCGCATGTATCGGCAGGAACCCCCCAAAACGGGTGGATGCATCCGTGGGCGGCGACGCTATCAGGTTTGCTGGCGCGGCCCTAGGCTTCGATTCGCAACGATGTGGCTCGTCCCCCTCATCGTGCTGGTCTCCGCCTGCTCGGGCGGCGGATCGCAGGGGGCATCCGCGGACGACGTGCTGGTGGTGGTCAGCGCGCCGATGTCCACTGAGCCGTGGATCGGCACCTTCATCGAACAAGGGGCGCGCCTCGCGGTCGACGAGCTCAACGCACACGGCGGGGTCACCACCCCGTCCGGAGCACGCCGAGTCAAGCTGGCGGTGCTCGACAACGCCGGGTCGCCGGCCAAGGCCGCGGCGAACGCCCGCAAGGCAGTCGACGACCACGCGGCCGTTCTGCTCACCGACGGGACCGGCGCGGCCTCCGTCGCCTCGGTCACCGACCCGGCACACCTGCCGGTCTTCATCTGCTTCGAAGGCGGCGATGCGCTGATCGACCCGTCCCGCTGGCCAAGCCTGTTCCGGATGGCGCCGGCCAACAAGCCGATGGCGCGCCGGCTCGCCGACTACATCGCGAACAGCCGCCCCAAGGTCGGCGTGATCAGTGACGACTCCACGTACGGAGAGCAAGGCCGGGACGCGCTGCTGCAAGCCTTCAAGATCGACGAGGTGGAGGTGGTGGCGGACCAGAAGGCACCGACACGTTCCTCCGACCTGACGACGCAGGTGCTGGCCGCGCGGCAGGCGGGTGCCGACAGGCTTGTGGTGTGGGCCAGCGCGAGCGACGTGATCGCCGCCGTCCAGGCCGTCCACGCACTGGGCTGGAAGGTGCCCATCTACACCGGACCGACCGGTGAAGACCCGCTGGTCCGCCAGCGCCTCGCCGAGCATCCGGACTGGCTCGACCAGGTCATCTTCGTCTCGTTCCGGATGACCAGCGAGGTCGGGCCGAGGCCGTTTGAGGAGTTCCGCGCCAACTACGAGGCGAAGATGGGCGTCGATCTGGTCGGCGTCCACCAGGACGGCAAGCAGGTCGTGCAGCCGCCAGACTGGCCGATGTTCTCCTACGACGCGGTTCGCCTGATCGCCGCATCGCTCAGCGAAGCCGGCGCACCCGGCAAACCCCTCATGGAGGCGCTGAACAAGGTCAGCATCACCGGCGCCAACGGTGACTACCGGGGCTACGGGGCCAGCCAGCATGAGGGTGTCAACCCCAGCGACATGTACTTCGGCAAATTCCGCGGCTTCGTCTTCGAACCCGTCGGCGACGACCCGCTCTCCGACACCCTCCCCTCCGTGAACCAGCTGCAAGACTGACGCCCGTCACTGCGGCGACGTGGCGTTGGCGAGCGTCTGCTGCTTGAGCGTCGCGGTCGACGAAGGTCCCTCTTGCCTTGCCCGTCCTACGTGGCGAACGTCAGGTTGAGCCGGGTGTGGGCTACCGTCAGGTCAGCCCGTGCCCGGCCGGTGTCGGCGATGCCGGGTCGCCTGCCCCCTGGAGCTCAATCCCCACAACGATCTTTGGGTCGAGCCGTACGTGTATGCGGGCGACGGCCAGTTGGTCCAAAGCTAACTCTTCAGGGCGTTCCCGTCTCCGAAGTACATCCGCCCGATCCGCGGATCGGCCGCCACCTCCGCGGTGCGCCCACTGAGGATCACGTGACCTCCTTGGAGCACGACGAGCCGATCGGCGAGCCCCAAAGCCAACTGAAGGTGTTGCTCGATGAGCACGACAGCCGTGCCCCCTGCTCGAATGGCAGCGATGCCTTCGCTGAGCGCGGCGATCGACGTGGGAGCCAGACCGGCCGACGGTTCGTCGAGGACCAGCAGTGAGGGGTCCGACATGAGGCCACGGCCGATGACGAGCATCTGCTGCTCTCCGCCGGACAAACTGCCGGCGCGCTGCGTACGCCGCTCCGCCAGTCGCGGAAAGGTGCGGTAGACGCCCTCTCGCCGTTCGGCGACGACGTTCTTTCTGCGGCCGTCGAGATAGGCGCCGAGGGCGAGGTTCTCCTCGACCGTGAGACTGGGGAAGACGCGTCGACCGTCGGATACGTGACTCAGTCCCCACTGGACGATCCGCTGCGGACCACAGCGGGTGACATCCCGGCCATCGAGCAGCACCTCGCCCGAGCTCGCCCGATGCAGGCCCGAAACCGAACGGGCGACGGTCGTCTTACCCGCGCCGTTGCCGCCGAGTAACGCGACGATCTCGCCGCGCTCGACGTGAAAGGACACGCCGTCCAGCACCGGGACAGCGCCGTAGCCGGCGCATAGTTCGCGGACCTCGAGCAGCGCCACACCGTCTCCTCTCAGTACGTCAGCCGTGGGCGGACGATAGATCGACATCGCCGAGGTAGACCCGACGTACCGCAGGGTCGGCGGCCATCGACTCGGGGGTTCCGCCCGCCAGCACCCGGCCGCGATCCAGGACGGTGATCCTGTCGGCGACGCCGTAGACCAGCGCCAGGTCATGTTCGACCAGCAGAATGGCCGTGCCGTCTTCTGCGAGTCGACGCAGGACACGGGCCAACGTGGCTCGTTCCGGGCCGGTCATGCCGACGGCTGGTTCGTCGAGCAGGAGCACGCGCGCCCCAGTCGCGACGGCTCGGGCCACCTGCAGGAGGCGTTGTTCGCCGGCGCCGAGCTCCCTCGGGCGGTCGAACGCGTGCTCGGCGAGTTCCGTCAGATGCAGCGCCCTCCACGCTTCGCGGTCAGCGGCGGCAGAGTGGTCCCGTACCGACGCACTTCCGAGAAGGTGTCGGACGGCGGCGAACGGCATCGGTGTTGCTCCGTGCACTCCCAGCAGCACCTGACGGTGAGGCGAGAGCCCCTCCAGACCGACCGTGCGCTGGAAAGTACGGGTCACTCCCTTCCTGACCATCTCGAGCTGGCCGGCCCTGGTGACGTCGGTCGCCTCCACCAGAATCCGGCCGCCCGTGGGCTGCAGGGCGCCGGCGAGGGCACGTAGGGCTGTCGTCTTGCCGCTGCCGTTAGGTCCGATGAGTGCGTGGATCTCTCCGGCTCGTACCTCCAGATCGACCCCCGTGAGGATGCGCGTCTCCCCGATAGCGACATCCAACCCCTGGGCAGCCACCACCACCCCCTCTTCGGAAGCGGTGCGTGCGGCGAATTCTCCGGAAGGTTCCCCCGGCTCGCGCGGGCGCTCCGCGCGCTCGGGCCACCGGCCCGCCAGCCGTTCGATCGGCCCGCGGAGGAACGGAACCGCGACCAGCACCAAGGCGGTGAGCACGCCACCGGAGCGTTCAGACGGAAGACCAACCGCGCCGGCGAGCGAGTCGGCCAGCGGTGGGATCACGGCGATCACGAGCAGGCCGAGCACCGGCCCCCACAGCCGTGCCGTGCCCCCGATCAGCACCGCCACGAACAATTGCAGGGACAGCAGTGGCGAGACGTCAGACGGCGCGGCGACCCCAAGCAGCACGGTGATGCCCCCGCCGGACACCGCTGCGACGGCCGCGGTCGCGGCGAAGAGGGCAGCCCTGCGGTGAAGCACCGGCACCCCGAGGGATGTGGCAAGCGCGGGAGCTTCGCGAAGGGCCGCCCAGACCAGTCCGGCCGGCCCGCGGTTCAATCGGGCGACGGCGGCCAGCAACAGCAGACACACCGACCCCGCCACGGCGAGGTGCACCAGCGGTGTAAGGGTGATTGTCACCCCGAAGATCTGTGAGTGCAGCCGGGCCGGTGACGGGCGAATCAGCCCTTGGCTCCCACCGGACACGGCGGGAAACGCACGAAGGATCGCGTACACGAGCCAGGCGAACGCCCACGTCGACAGCGCAACCGCCGCGCCACGCAGACGAGCCGTGAGCAGGCCGACCAGGTAGCCGGCGAACGCCGCAAGAGCGGCGCCGGTGAACACGGCCGCGACGAGCGGCAAGCCCGCACGTTCCAGATGCACCACACCGAAGCTGCCCACGGCCAGGAACGCGCCCTGGCACAGGACGGGTTGCCCTCCGTACGAAACGGACAGAGCCAGCCCGAGGACCGCGATCAACAGATACAGGTGATGCGCCAGCTCGACGATCATTCAGGGTCCTCACGCAGCCGCAATCGCTGGCCCTGTCGCCCCAGGGCCAGCACGATCAGCAGAATCGCCAGCGGCACCACGTCGGCGTAGCGCGGGCCAAGAACGCTTGACGCGGTAATGAACGACTCGATCACACCAAGCGCTAGCCCTCCGGCCAGCGCGCCACGCACCGATCCCAGGCCGCCCAACAACGCAGCCGCTATCGCCTTGAGGCCGAGGATGACGCCATCGTCAACACCAACCGAACGGTCCGGTGAGAGCAGAAGCCCCGCCAGACCTGCCAACGCGCCGGCCACCACGAAAGCGATGAGCACCAGCCGTCGCACCGGAAGTCCGAGCAGCGCGGCAGCGGTGGGATCCTCACTGACCGCCTTCATCGCCGTGCCCGTCCCGGTGAGCACGAGCAGCCGCTCGACCAGGACCCCCACAGCCAGCCCGATCCCCATGACACCGAGAGCGCGAACCCCCACCGTCTCTCCGCCGGGCAATTGCAGCACCCCTGAAGGCGTCACCCGACCCAGCCGCAACGGATCCGGCACCGCGTAGGCGTTCTGAGTGAGCACCAGCCCGAGAACCTCCCGGATCAGGAGCCCGGCGGCCAGGCCACCCGCCACCCAGCCCAGGACATCCCCATGGGTGGACTGGCGCCCGACTCCCTGCAGGAAGGGCCTTATCGCGATGAGGTAGACACCCGCTGACAGTGCGGCTCCGGCAGCGATGACCAGCACCGCCAGCCCGACCGAGTGCGTCACGTCGAGGGTTGCCGCCACCGGTGTGGACCCGAGCACCACCAGCACACCGATGAACACGCCACCGATCACGAGATCACCGTGTGCGAAAGCGATCACCCTGGTGAGTCGGTAGACGAGGCTGAACCCCATCGCGATCAAGCCGTAGGCCGTACCCAGAGCCAATCCGCTCAGGAACGCCTGCAGGGCCACCCCGCCGCTCACCGAACACCATCCTCAGTGATCGGCGAGCCGGATGAGTGATAGCAGTAGATGTCGACGCACCCTTCGTCAGTCTTCGGAGGGGGATCTTATAGCTTCCGCGCCCGCGCGTCGGGATGCGTCGGCCCGTCATCCAGCCGACCCGGCCCACTGCGATGGACTGCACCGCTCTGTGTTGGAACTCTTCGAAATCCAGGCCGAGCCGCCGGCCGCTCCTTCCGTGAGCACGCAGACGTGGACATCAATGTCTTGCGCCGCAACCAGCTCTGAACTATCGGCCAACCCACTGTGGCGCCGTCTGATGACCCACCCGGAAGAGATGCAGGCGGTGGCTCGCAAGCTCGACCCGGCACGGGTCACCACCATGAGCGACAACCCTGTCACGGCGTTGACGGAGTTCGTCGCCGACCGCTCTGGTCGCGGTGAGCTCGTCCACGCCGTAATTCCGCGAGAGCGGAACCGCGTCAGATCGGCACGGCACTTCTGCGGAACTCGCGGGGGCTGACGCCCCGGACCCGCTTGAAGGCGGTACTCAGCGCGAAGGCGCTGCCGTAGCCGACCTGTCCGGCCACCGCGCCGACGGTGGCGTCGGAGTCGCGCAGCAGGTCGGCGGCCAGGGCCAGCCGCCAGCCCGTCAGGTAGGCCATGGGCGGCTCCCCGACCAGCTCGGTGAACCGCCGATAGAGCGCGGCCCGCGACGCGCCCACCTCCGTGGCCAGCGCGGACACCGTCCAGGGGTGGGCCGGATCGCCGTGTAGCAGCCGCAGCGCCGGGCCGACCACCGGATCGCCGGACGCGTTGTACCACCCGGGGGTATTCGCGTCAGGGCGCGAGAACCACGCGCGCAGCACGGTGACCAGGAGCAGGTCGAGCAGCCGGTCCAGGACCACCTCCTGGCCGGGCTCGTCCCGGGAGATCTCCTGCTCCAGAAGCGCGATGAGAGGGCTCTCCCACGCGTCGCCGGGCAGCGCCAGCAGTGGCGGCAGCGCGTCCAGCAACCGCCTGCTGATCTCGGAACTCGGCCGGTAGGTGCCGACGAGCAGCGCCGCCGGGCCGTCCAGGCTGTCTCCCCAGGTGCGTACGCCCAGGTGCATGGCCTCGGACACGTCCTCGCCGTCGGGCGTCGTGCAACGCTGCCCCGGATGGATCACCACTCGTGGCGGCGTGGCCGGATCGCCCGCGAAGGTGTACGCGTCCGGTCCGCGCGTGATCGTGACGTCGCCCGGGCGGAGCCGTACGGCGTCGCCGCGGTCGGGAACCACCCACGCCTCGCCGCGCACGACGGTGACCAGGGAGAGCGGGGCCCGGTCCTCGATCCGCACGGACCACGGCGGAGTCATGATCGTCTGGAGCAGGAAGGCTCCCCGGGCCCTCGGGCCCTCCACCAGTCTCGCGAGCGCGTCCATGCTCTAAGCGTAGACGCCTGAACATGAAATCGAGTAGATGGGCCATGTTCTGTCTCGTAGCATCCGGGTTGAATTGGATCACGCAAGGAGAACGACCGCAGGGTCGAGATCCGAGCACGACTGAAGGAGCACGGATGTTGTTCGCGTTGACGGCCGCCTCGGCGGTGGTGGCACTTCTCCTGACCGGCGCGATCGCCGGTCTGTTCTACGGCTACTCGGTTTCGGTGATGCCGGCCTTCGACGGGATCGCCGCCGAGCACGGGATCGCCGCGATGCGCAGTGTCAACGAGAGGATCCTCAACGGGCGGTTCTTCGCCTCGTTCTTCGGCACGCCGGTCGCGTGCGCGGTGACGGGCGGGCTGCTTCTCGCGCTCGGCGAGACTCCGGCGGCCGTCCTCTTCTTCGCCGCCGCCGCGACGTACGTGCTGGGCGCGTTCCTGCCCACCGTCGTCGTCAACGTGCCGATGAACGAGGCGCTCGCGGCGGCGACCGTACCGGCCGACCCGGACGAGGCCGCGCGCCTCTGGGCGGAGTTCTCCGGGCGGTGGACCCGGTGGAACACCGTACGTGCGGTGTTCTGCCTGGTCAGCCTGCTCCTCGTCGGTCTCGCCGGGTTCGTCTGGGCGCGCTCCTGAGCGTATGGACGGCAGTGACTTGGCACCCACATACATCACATTTAAGGGAGAAACAGTGCAGACGATCCTCGTGCTGGGCGGCACCGGCAAGACCGGCCGCCGCGTCGTGACCCGGCTCCACGAGCGTGACCTGCCCGTTCGGGTCGGGTCGCGCTCCGGTGACCCCGCCTTCGACTGGGAGGACCCGGCGACGTGGGCGCCCGCGCTCCAAGGCGTCGGGGCGGTGTACGTGTCGTACTACCCGGACCTGGCCGTGCCGGGGGCGCCCGAGGCGGTCGGCGCGTTCGCCCGGCTGGCGGTCGACTCCGGCGCGCGGCGGCTGGTCCTGCTGTCCGGCCGGGGCGAGGAGGAAGCCCAGGCGGCGGAGCGAGCGTTGATCGACTCCGGAGCCGACTGGACGATCCTGCGGGCGGCCTGGTTCGACCAGAACTTCAGCGAGAACTACCTGCTGGAGCCCGTCCTGGCCGGTCATGTCGTCCTTCCCGCCGGTGATGTGGCCGAGCCGTTCGTCGACGCCGACGACATCGCCGACGTGGCGGTCGCGGCGCTGACCGAGGACGGGCATTCCGGCCAGATCTACGAGCTGACCGGTCCCCGGCTGCTCACCTTCGCGGACGCGGTCGCCGCCATCGCCGCCGCGTCCGGCCGGGAGATCGGCTACACCCGGGTCTCCCCGGAGGACTACGCGGGCGCGCTGGCCGCCGAGGGCGTGCCGGCCGACGTCATCGACCTGCTCATCTATCTGTTCACCACGGTGCTGGACGGGCGCAACGCCTCCCTGGGCGACGGCGTGCGGCGCGCTCTGGGACGGTCGCCCCGCGACTTCGCCGACTACGCCCGCGAGGTAGCCGCCACCGGCATCTGGAAGGCGGCCGACGCGTAGGTCCGAGCGCTTCGAACGACAGCCCCGCAGGGCCTCGGCACCGGCTGCCGAGGCCCTTTCGGGTTGCCCCGCTCTCAGCTCAGTGAGGCGAGAACCGCGTTGCCGTGGGAGGCGGCTACAGGTTGCTTACGTGCTTGGCGTGGTCTTGCCTGTCGTGGATGCAGCAGCGGTCGAAGTCGAAGGGTTCGGCTGATGCTTCCTGCCAGATTGCCATTCTGTTGGGGCGCTGGGCGGAGGGGTCGATCACTCTGAGGATGACGAGCGCGACGACTTCTTCGGCTCCGTGTTCGAACAGTGTGGATGCGGCGCTCTGTACATGAGCGCCGGACACGAACAGGTCGTCCACGAGGAGTACCCGATGGCCGCGTAACACCTGATGTTCTTTCTGTGCGCCCAACAGGTGGAAGGCGCCGGGGTGGGAGTTCCGCGCATTGAGCGTTGGCGCATGCTCGTCGTTGGCCAGCAGAAGTTGCAGCCTGTGCAGGACCTTCAATGCTCTGACCATATTGATGACCTGCGTCAGGATGTGGAACGCCTCGATGGGCCGGTTCCTTCGGGTGCTGGGAATGGAGGTCACCAGCGTGAACGGCCCGCCGGCCAAGCCGGTGAGGCATGCTTGGTGGGCCTGGTAGAAGCGGGATAGGGTCGCCGCCATCACGGTTTGGCGGTCCATCCAACTTGGGGCTGCCGGCACGAATTCCCTGCGGGTCACGATCGTGTACAGGCCGTTGTCGTCGCCGTTTTGGACAGCTAACGAGATGGGCACCACATGCGTGGCCGGGCGATAGAGCCCGCGCATGGTGCGGTCGCAACTTGAGCAGACGTCGTATGGCTCTCCCGTGTCGCGCCTGTTGTTGGGCCCCGTGTGGCAGATCCGGCAGACTCCGGAGCGTATCGCCGGAACGTTCCTGTACAGATGGATGACGTTGTCGGTGACTGCCCTGGCGTCACCCATGATCAGAACATGGTCGTTTGGGAGCACATATCTACGAGATTGACTGCGTGCTTGGACAGTTTGTCAGTGTCCTGGACGACAGTGATGCCTCCCCGGAACCCTGCCTGTGCGACCCACGAGTGTTCCTGCTGAAGCTGGTGGGGCACGAAGACATGCTTGCCCGTCTTCAGCACGCTTTCGGTGCAGCGGTGGCCGGGTCCGCCGTCGCCGCCGTCCACGATGTACACGGTGGCGGCCAATCCGCAGGTCACGACGCGTTCCTGCGCGATCGTGCAGTCGGTGGGGGCGGTGTCGGGCCAGAACGGGGAGACCAACGCGCCGCACCGGCCTATCTGCCGCGCGACATTCGTGTACGGCCCGAGCGTGTCGGGTGCGGCTATCCCACCGACCAGCACGCCGAGCGTGCGCCCGCCGGCTTCGAGTGCGGCCTCGTGGACGGCTGCGTCCAGGTCGGTGCGCAGCGGCGCGATGACGGTAAGCCCGGCCTCGGCCACAGCGCGGGCGGCTGCGGAGGCCTGCTCGCTGTCGTGCTCGCCGACGATGGCGACGGCCCGGTAGTCCTCGGGAGCCATCCGGCCGCGAACCCACACGAACGGCGGGTAGTTGTTCGCCCACATCATGTTGCCGGGGTAGGTGTCGTCGAGAACGGTGATGAGGTGGACGTCGTCGGCGCGCATGGTGGTGATGAGGTCGCGTGCCTGATCGAGGTCTTCGACGCTGACGCGGGAGCGGAGATCGGCGGCGTGCGCCTGGTCGGTCTCGTCCAGTCCGATGACATCCCCATCCGTGAGCTTGAGGGCGCTGCCTGCGGCGGCGATGACGCGGGCAGTGTGGTGCCAGGGCTGTGTGCGGGTGGCCTTGGTGAGGGCGAGGACGGCGGCTTGCTCGTCGATCCTGGTCATGGTCATCACCATCTCGAACGTGGTTTCGGTGTGAACGTATGCGCCGACACCGACAAAAGCGGCGACGGGGCGTGGTTGCCTTGGGCCATCGTGCCGAGGTCGGCACCGTGGCGGCGCGAGTATGCCGGGTTGGACTCATCGTTCGGCGACTTCCTCCGTGGACTCCCTGCCGCTTGGTGCAGCCGGGCCCGTACACCAACTCGGTGGTGGCGTCACGGACGTCCACCATATGCGTCCGACTGAAAATCGACTTTCTCCATATCCGAAATTCATTTATTGCCAAGTGGCGCATGGTCTATGTGTGCCAGATGTATTATTGTCTGCAATAGTAAATTGTCGCGATCAAGAAATGCAGTCTGCGACACTGATCTGCCCTCCTTTGGAGGAGCGGAAAGTCGAGCCCGCCACCACCGGTATCCCGGCGGCGCGGGAGCCGGAACGGCCACCGGAGCAAGGAGACGGTGATGAACGACCGGAAAACTGCGCTGAGAATGCCCTATCGCATCCTCGTGATCACGGCGGCGGTCGTTCCGGTTGTCCTCTCCACCGCGGTCGGGTCTGTGCTGGTGAACGATGCGCCGGTTTTTCCGGATAATGCCGGAGAGTGGGGAAAGCTCTGTCTCGGAGCTGCCCTGCTGGTGTTTGCGGCTTTTGGCCTGACTTTCCTTGGATGGCTGGCCGGAGTGCTTCTGAGGCGGCCCGAGAATGAGGATGGGCTTCGCTTTCTCGAATTGTTGAACCGGATGGGAGTGGTCTTCAAGAAGCCGAGCAGGGTGATCGCCACCCTGGTCGCGCTCGCAGTCCTCGCCATGATCGCGTGGCTGGTTCCGGACGACGGGCTGGAGCCGGGCGTACTGCGCATCATGAGTGCCCGGGACGAAAGCGGGGCGGCCAACGCCCGGGGAATACTCGTGCAGCAGTGGAATCAGGCCCACCCGGACAATAAGGTGGAGTTCATCGGTTTGGGCACCGAGCCTGATTCACAGCACGCGAGAATGGTCGATGACGCGCGAGAGGCCGGCGCCCATGAGGCGGACGTGTACGTCCTCGACGTCGTCTACATGCCGGAGTTCATCGGAAACGGCTACATACGGCCGATCGACGAGTCCAGGCGATCCCCCAAGGAGAAGGGGGATGACTTCCTCGACAACGTCCTGAACACGTGCAAGGACATGAGCGGGACCCGCGACGGACTGTGGGCGCTTCCCTGGAACACGGACGCGGGATTGCTCTACCGGCGTTCGGAGGGGCGCGGGCCGACGAGTTGGAACGATTATTTCCCTGGTTCCGCCAACGTGGCCCGGCTGGTCAATTCGGAGAGCCTGACGGTCACCGCGCTGGAGGCGATCTGGGCCCACGACGGTGAAGTGGTGAACCGCGACGGGCAGCTCGTGCTGACGCCGGACAAGAGCGCCGTCGACTTCGACCAGGACGCCCGTGACGCATTGAAGGACCTGGCGGACGCCTATCGAGGAAAGGACCCGGAGGATTCGGTCGACTCTGAGACGGCGGCTCTTCAGGCATTCGTAAGCGGAAGAGCCGGTGTCATGCGCAACTGGCCGGTGGCGTACGAAAAACTGGTCAAGCCCGTGAACAGGATTCCCTCTCTCGAGGTCACGCAACTTCCACACGAGAGCGTGCTCGGCGGGCAGAATCTGGCCGTTTCGGCGTGGACCCGAAAGCCGCGGGCGGCCCAGGAGCTGATCGAGTTTCTCACGAGCCCGTCCAGCGAATTGATTCTCTTCGAAGTCGGGGGATTCGCCCCAACTCGGGATTATGCGTATACGTATGCCACACGCCCCTACCGGGACGAACTCAGGGCCGCCGTGGTGAAAGCGCGTCTCCGCCCGGTCACGCCGCACTACACCGATTTCAGTGCGACGTTCCGCGAGGGCATCCTTTATGCCATCAACAACAAGGGGCGATATCCGGCCGATTTCCCCCGGAAGCTGGCGAGCGTCGCCGCGGGCGGCTCGCCTGACAATTAACCGCCCCGGTTGCTCTTAAACGCGACAGAAACCGCGGTGTCCGCGGGAGTTCCGTTGCCGCACCAATATTCGTCACCGCCTGAATGCGAACCGTAACTGTCTCGTTGTCGCATACTCATCGACGGTTCCTCAACGACGTGAGGGAACGACGGCAGGGCGTACTGCATGACGGTGCGGCCGTGTGGCGGCCCGTGATGTGGACGGCGGTCGACTTCGCTGGTGGTCATTCAGGGAGGTGGTTGCGGCCTTAGTGTGAATTGGGGTATTTGTCTTCGGTGCTGCTGGTGAAGATAATCGGAGTGGCCATCTCCGCCCTTACAGCGGACATCATGCTCGCGCTCAGCGACTGCTCTCCGGCGCACGGAATCGGATCCCCGACAACCTGCCGTGGTCGGTCGCCTCGCTCACTCCAGGACGTTGTTACGCCCGGGTCTGCCGGCAACTTGGTGTCGACTGACGGGGCGGAGCTGGAACGGTTCTCATGTCGTGAGGCCAAGCAGCTGAAGGCCGTCGATGGGGTGGATTCAGGAGGGTCGTCACCGGGATGATGACCCGGGAACCGGAGTGCTCGGGCCCGGATGGGAGCGCGTCGTGATGACGCGCGATCCCAGGCTCCGGCGGGCCGTGAAGTAGCTGAACTCCGAGGCTCAGGAAGTGCCGCGCAGCTCCAAGAGGCCTTCGGCGATCCTCGCCACTCCCTCCTCGATCACGTGCTCGTCCGGGGTGAGACTGATCCGGAAACACCGTGTGGCGTAGGTCGCCTCGGGGGCCATCGAGAGCGGATTCACGAAGAAGTGGCGACCGGGCACGATGAACACCTTCTTCGTCTTCATCAGCTGGTACAAGGCCATGTCATCGAACCAGTCGTGATCGATCCATAGCCAGCAGAACATCCCGCCTTCTCCCGCGTGCAGCCGCCAGTTGATCGAATCAGGCAGGAGATCGGTCAGCAGGCGCTCCACATAGTTGCGGCGGTCCCGGTAGAACGGGCGGATCACCGAGGAGGCGAGCGAGTCCAGCAGCCCGGAGGACAGTGCCCTGGCCGCCACCAGTTGCATGAGCTGCGGGGCGTGCAGGACAGAGTTGGCCATGAACGACACCATCGACTGGATGTAATGGCGTGGTCCGATCGCGAAACCGATGCGTTCGGCAGGCAGGCCCGCCTTGGACAAGGTGAAGCAGTTGATCACGTGATCGTCCCACCGCGGCGCCACTTCTGAGGCCGCGACGAGTGGGAATGGGGCGCCGTAGGCGTGGTCGACGATCAGCGGTACGTCACGCCGCCGTGCCACGTCGATCAGCCGGGTCAGCTCGTCGCCGTCGATACTCCGGCCGGTTGGATTGCTCGGGCTGGACAGGAGGAGCATGCCGATATCGGGGCACCGCTCCAGTGCCTCGAAGTCGAAGGCGTAACGAAAGGATCGGTCGCCGGTCAGCTCGACTTCGGGGGCGATGCCGGCCACGCCGTCCGGCTCCAGGGACAATCCCATGTAGCCGGCGTAGTCCGGCGTCATGGGCAGGACGACACGCCGGAACGAGTCCTCCCCGGCCGGGCCCGCGAACAGGGCGGTGGCGATGAAGAAGAGCATCTGGCTGCCCGGGCCCACTACGACATTGTCCGCCGTGATGTCCCAGCCGTAGCGGGCGTTGAAAGAGCGGACGATCTCCTCGACCAAGGCGGGCATGCCGCGCGAAGGCCCGTACCGGCTGCTCGTCGCGGTGAAGTCCTCTGCCGCGACGGTCGCGGTCAGGCTGCTCCAGGCGTCGATGACCTCCTTGATCGTGGCAGGGTTGCCGATGCTCAGGTTCAGCCAGTCGGACGCGTCCACGGCGGTGGAAGTCGCGACGTCCTCCATGATGGCGCGAAGGCCCGACATATCGGACATCTTCTGGCCGCTCCGCGATAACTGCACTCTTCCGTTTCCCCTTCTTGGATCTCGCCGGCTACCGGCACATGCGCACGGTGCCGGCGATGTCGGGTGAGTGTGCCGCCGCACAAACCCCGGCCGCCGGCTCGGGCGGGCCGTGCGACGGGGTGACTGTCATTTCGGGCGCTGGTACATGACGTGCAGGCCGAAGAGGCCGTCATCCGGGTGGTCGAACGCCTCGGGAACGGTCCCGATCACCTCGAAGCCGAGGGAACGCCACAGGTGGGCGGGCGCCTGTTCCATCCACCACGGCCGGGCCTCTCCGAGGGTCTGGTCCTCGGGAAATGGATATGTCCGCCCTTCCGCCATGAAGGCAGCGTAAAAGGGGTAAATGTCCGCCCAATCCTGATCCTCGGCGCCCCTGATGATCATTCGGTCAGCTTACTCCCTTGGTCCCTATTTTTAGCAGTGTGCGGCCCGAAATGCTGGAGGGTATTAATGGCACCAATTGTCGCTTTTGTGGCGCTGTGTCTTTTGATGAAGTCCTGGCCGGGCAGTGTGTGCGACAGGGCATTGGGGCGTTCGATGAACCGCCTGGCCCGGGCGTCTCATTCGATCGGACGTGTAGGACGACCCGGGTCGGAACGCGGCGCCGGGATCAGTGCGGCCGGCGGCGCCAGACCGAGGGGCTGACGCCGCGGGCGCGCTTGAACGCCACGCTGAAGGCGAAGGCGTCCTCGTACCCGACCGTGCGGGCCACGGCGGCGACGGTCGCCTCGGTGTCACGGAGCAGGTCCGCCGCCAAGGTCATCCGCCAGCTGGTGAGGTAGGTGAGCGGGGGCTCGCCAACCAGGCTGGTGAAGCGTGCGGCGAAAGCGGCGCGGGACATGCCGACCTTGGCGGCCAGCGCCGCGACCGTCCAGCGATGGGCGGGATCCTCGTGCAGATGCCGTAGCGCGTCGCCGATGGCGGGATCGGCCAGCGCCCGATGCCAGGCGGGCAGTTCCGACTCCGGCCTGGCGCACCAGGCTCGCAACGCCAGCACGAGCACGAGATCCAGCAGCCGGTCGAGGACGGCGTCCTGGCCGGGTTCGTCACCGGCGACCTCGGCGGCGAGCAGATCCAGCGCTGCCCGGGTCCGCGGCCCGGCGGGCACGACCGCCAGCGGCGGAAGCATGTCCAGTAGGCGGTTGCCCACGTCGCCGCGGAGCTCGTAGGCGCCCCGGATCATGATCGTGGCCCCGGGTAGACCGTCGCCGTAGGTGCGGGGGGCCAGACTCCGGTGCACCTCTGCCGCCTCCTCGCGTCCGCCGACGACGTATTTCTGCTGCCCCTGAATCACGATCTGGGGCGGGGCCGACGGAGGGTCGGCGATCGTGTACCGGCCGGTGGCGCTGATGAGGGCGATGTCACCGGCGGCAAGGCGCACGGACGCGGCGTCGTCGTCCAGCCGGATCGAGGCGTGGCCGCCGAGGGTGGTCACGACCGTGAGCGGAGGAGCGTCGGCGAAGGTCAGCGACCATGGCGGGCGCTGGACCAACTGCCGGACCAGCGCGGTTTGGGCTCGGGCCCGGTGCAGCAGATCGCTCAGGACGTCCACTCCGTTCACGGTAGACGATCACAAATGTACGCCGGACGTTCTCCCATGGATCGTCTTCGAATTCTGGAGTTCCCTGAATGGAATGAAGAACATCCTCATCCTCGGCGGCACCGGCAAGACCGGTCGCCGCATCGTCCGGCGTCTCCTGGACGCCGGACGGCCGGTACGGACGGCCTCCCGCACCGCCGGTGACATCCCCTTCGACCTGGGCGACCCGACGACGTGGGCGCCCGCGCTCGACGGCGTCACCGCCGCCTACGTCATGGAGCCCGACCTGCGGGCGAGTGTCGACCACCATGCGCGCATCCCCAGGTTCGTGGCCGAAGCGGTCGCCGCGGGCGTGCGGCGGCTGGTGTTGCTGTCGGCCTACGGCGTCGGCGAGGCCGACGACAGTCATCCCCTCAAGCCCGCCGAGCAGGCCGTGCGCGGCTCCGGCGTCGACTGGACCATCCTGCGACCGGACTGGTTCGCGCAGAACTTCAGTGAGAGCTTCTGGCGGGCGGGGGTCCTCGCCGGGGCCTTGTCCCTGCCCACCGGTGACGGCCGCACGCCGTTCGTCGACGCCGAGGACATCGCCGAGGTGGCCGCGTCCGCGCTGACCGAAGACCGCCACAGCGGCCAGATCTACCAGCTCACCGGCCCGCGGGCGATCAGCTTCGGCGCGGCGGCCGACCTCATCGGCAAGGCCGCCGGGCGCACGATCCGTCATGTCGACGTCGACCCCGACGTCTTCGTCGAGCGTCAAGTGGCCAACGGCGTCCCGGCCGACGTCGCTCGACGGCTCACCGGTCTCCTCGTGGAGATCCGCGACGGCCGGGGTTCCGCGGTCTCGGACGGTGTGGAACGCGCTCTCGGCCGGCCACCCAGGCCGTTCGAGGACTATGTCGCCGAGACCGCCGCCGCGGGCCACTGGAACTGACCGGGGCCAATCGACGAACCGCGTGATGGGAGCCCTTGTTATGAGAGGGCGCCCATCACGCGGCGGCGTGCCACAGCTGTATGCCGTTGACCACCAGTACGACCTCGATGTTGCCGCGGGTGGCGTTGGAGGAGGGGCACACCTGATGAGCCACCTGTACCAGGTCGGCGGCCTGGGCGGGGTCGTCGAATCCTTGGGCTGTCTGACTGAGCTCCACTGGTTTCGCCCGAAATGAAACCATGATCACGCTGTCTATCTGGGCGGTAGATTCCCGGCATGCGTGAAATAGGCACGACGGACGGCCGACTCCTCGCGGTGGAGGAATGGGGCGTCCCGGACGGCACCCCTGTGTTCTACCTGCACGGAAGTCCGATGGGACGGCTGGCTCGCCACCCGGACGACTCCGTGTTCACTGAGCGCGGTATCCGGCTGATCACCTTTGACCGGCCGGGGTTCGGCGGCTCCACCCCGAGGCCCGGACGCCGCGTGGTGGACGGCGCCGACGATGTCGCCGCCGTCGCCGACGCCCTCGGCCTTAACCGCTTCGCCGTCTACGGAGTCTCGGGCGGCGGCCCGCACGCGTTGGCGTTCGCGGCTCGTCACCCCGACCGCGTCACCCGGGTGGCCTCGCTTGCCGCGCTGGCGCCGCGCGACGCCGGGGGACTCGACTGGACCGCCGGGATGATGGACGGCAACATCCGCAGCGCCGCCGTCGCCCTGCAGGACCGCGAGGCGATGGCGGCCCACCTGGGGACGAACTCGTCCGGCCCGCCGCAGCTGCCCGCGACCGAGGCCGCCGTTCTCACCCGTCCCGAGATCAGTGCCATGCTCACGGCCGCGTACGCCGAAGCGGTCCGCCCCGGCATCGAGGGCTGGGTCGACGACGTCATGGCTCTGTTCGGGAGCCCGTGGGGTTTCGCGCCCACGACCATCACTGTGCCGGTACGGCTGTGGCACGGTGAACTCGACCCGGTCGTACCGGTCGCGCACGCTCGCTGGCTCGGCGCTCGTATCCCGACCGCGACATTGCTCGTTCAGCCCGACGCGGGCCACGCGGGTCACTTCGACGCGACCCCGGCCACCCTGGACTGGCTCCTGAACGGCGACCACACCCCCTCCGGCGAGTAGGTGCCGAGGCGATGTGGGCGTCTTGGCGAGCGCCGGGAGATCGCGATACTTGTTCCCTTATGAGAAGACTCTTCCTCGGGGTGATCCTCGCCCTGGCGGTGGCCGCTCCCGCTGAGGCGGCCACCGCCGCGGCCACAACCACAACCACAGCCCCAACCGAAGCCACGGCCACGGCTACGGCGACGACGGCCAAGCGGTTCGGTTTCCTCGCCCCCGCCAAAGATGGGTATCTGAGCTTCGCCATGGGCAAGATCTGGCCGAACCCCGAATTCGAGGCGTGGAGCTGGAAGCGGACCGGCAAGTGGAGCGACTACAAGGTCGCCCCGAAGGCCAAGCTCTACGTCAACATCCTGGCGCACGGCTCGGCCTCCAAGCGGGTGAGCTACGAATGGCTGCGTACGCACCTGAAGCCGTCCTCCGCCAGGAGGATGGGCTTCTACGTGTGGTTCGACTCCAGCAAGCGGATCGTGAAGATCTCCCAGGTCTACACGCCCTGATTGAGCGGCCGGCCGGGATGGTACGCGGGTCGCGCCATCCCGATGAGGCCGACCCGGAATGCCCAGGGCCGGCCACCGTGTCAGCGGGTCGGATGCGGGGCCATGGCGGCGCACCAGCGAGAAGGCCCAGGTCGACACAGCCGACCTGGGCCTCCGTCATTGAATGATCGCCTCGACGGTGGCCCCCGGCCCAAGGTCAGGCAGTATTGACCGGGTGAGTTTTAGAACTGCTGCACCGTTCTTGGCACTGTTCATGCTGTCGGCCTGTGGGGGAGCGGGGGACGTCGCGCCACCGAACTCCGCGCCGCCCCCTACATCCTCCGGCAGCGCGGCGGCGACCGCGGCCTCAGCCGCTCCCGACGCGTCCGAGCCGGCACCGCAGCCCGCGCTGGCCGAGACGCGCAGCACCATGAACCCGGAGCTCAAGGTTGAGGCCGTCGGACTGAACAGGGTCAAGGGCAAGCACCTGGTCGTGCAGCTCAGGCTCACCAACACAGGCACCAAGAAGCTGACCTGGACCGGCGAGATGGGTGACCTGACGCGCCCGCTGGGGAAGATCCAGTGGGCGTCGGGCATCGGTGTGCTCGACGCCGCCGCCCGCACCTGGATCCTGCCCTACAAGCCGACCGACTCCGACTCCCCCTGCCTGTGCAGTGACCAGGAACGTGACGGCCTCGACTACTTCATCGCCCCCGGAGCATCGCTGGCGCTGTACGCGGTCATGCCCGCCCCCACCGGCACCGCCGCCACCACCACGGTGGTCACTCCTGTCGGCCCCCCGATGCCGGATGTGCCGATCAGCGACGAGCCACCCGTCACCCCTCCCGGCATGCTCATCCCCGACCCCGATGCCGAACCCGTCACGACCGTGATGCGCGAGGTCGTGACGCCATCCGAAGCGCTTGACCGGTCCGACGAGACGGCGGACGACGGCAAGGACCTCCACGTGAACCTCTCCTCGGACGTACTGTTCGCGGTGAACAAGGCCACGCTCACCCCGAAGGCCAAGGCGACCCTGGCCCGCACCGCGAAGCTGATCGATTCCTCGGCCGGGCCCGCGGTGAAGGTGGAGGGGCATGCGGACTCCTCCGGCACCGACGCCATCAACGAGCCGCTTTCCGCCTCCCGCGCCCAGGCCGTACAGCGGGCGCTGTCCGCGCTCATCACCCGGAAGGGCGTCGGGTTCGAAGCCAAGGGGTACGGCTCGCGCCGTCCGCTCTACAGCAACGACTCCGAGGAGGGCAGGCGGCGCAACCGCCGGGTCACGGTGACGTTCGCCCGGCCGCAGGCCGTCGAGACCGAGCGGGCCGCCACCTCCTCGACCTCGGCCACCCCGGGCGGGGCCGGGCTGAAGAGCACCGGAAAGGCGGGCGGTCAGCCGATCTCCATGGAGGTGACCGGCCTGCGGCGGCTGCCGGACGGCCTCGGCATGCTCACGTTCCGCATCACCAACGAGGGCGACCGCGCGGCCTGGTTCAACGAACTGCACCACTCGCGGGATTGGATGTCGTTCCGGCACCAGGCCGCCGCCAACGTCACGTTGACCGATGTGAAGGCGAGGCGCCAGTACCTGCCCGGACGCCTCCAGACGCCTACCGACGACGGCCGTGTCGACTCCTACTGCGCGTGCAGCGACTTGTCCGGAGTGCGGTTGAGCACCGAGAAGTTCGGGCCGGGTCAGGCGAAGGAGTTCTGGGACCTGTTCGCACTGCCCGAAGACGCGGCCGCGCTGAACGTCAAGATCGCAAACTTCCGGGAGTTGGAGGTGCCGGTCCAGTAGCGCCGGCCGCCGGTGAACCCGCATCGTCCGGCGCGGAGTCGGCCGCCCGCGTAAGCGGGCGGCCGCGCTCCGGCCCAGGTTCGGACTCGCGGGCCTGCGCGCTCAGGCGTGGCAGGCGCCGGTCCTGGCCGTCACCCCGGAGGAGAGCGTCGAGGCCCGGATGATGCCGCCGGACGCGGCATCGCGGAGCCGGATCCCCCGCCGGCCGGGCGCGGCGGCCCAGTCGTCGCCGAGCACCAGCGTGAGAGTCCTGCCGGTGCCGACCTCGCGCGTGAGGGCGGGGGAGCGGGTGAGCGCTCCGGCCAGGACCCGCGTCGCCGCCTGGCCGGCCATGGTGGTGCGGATCGCGGTGCGAGAGGCGGATGTCGGCGCGGTGGCGACGACGGCCCGGGTGAATCCCAGGTTCCGGAGCCGGGCGGTGACCCGACGGGCCAGGCCGGCGCGCCCGCTGCCGTTGACCACACGGACCGAGACCGTCGCCCGGGTGGGGGTGGTCGACCCGGGTGATGCGGAGTTCGACGGGTTCGCGGCGGGAGCGCGCGTGTCCTTGCTGACGGCGGTGAACAGCTGGGCGGCTTGGGGCTGGGTGAGCGCGACCCGGTTGGGGTCGACCTCCCAGTAGTGGTTGGGGACGGTGAGGAAGCGGACCTGGCCCGTGCTCATGCCCCGGACGCTGTCGGCGATCGTGCGCAGGGTGCCCAGATCCAGGTCGTCGTCGGTGGTGAGGGACTTGGTCGCGGCGTTGAGGAATTTGTAGAGGCGGACGGGGCTGGTGATCAGGCCGGTGCTTGTGGCTTTGCGGACCATGGCGGCCATGAACAGCTGCTGGCGCCTGATGCGGCCGAGATCGGACCCGTCGCCGAGCGCGTAGCGGGTGCGCACGTAGGCGAGCGCGGTGTTGCCGGTGACGGTGTGGCGCCCGGCGGCCAGTTCCAGGTGAGACTTGGGATCGTTCACCGCCTCGGGCAGGCACACCTCCACCCCTCCCAGCGCGTCGACCATTCTCTTGAATCCCGTGAAGTCGATCTGCATGAAGTGATCGATGCGGATGCCGGTGACGGACTCGATCGTCTTCCAGGTGCACGCCGCGCCGCCCGCGCTGAACGTGGCATTGATCATTTCCAGAGTGGGCGGGACGGCCGCGCCGGTGGCCGTGGTGCACGCCGGGGCGTCCACCATGAGGTCACGGGGGAAGCTGATCGCGGTGGCGCCGTCGCGGCGTGGCGATATGTGCAGCAGGATGATGGTGTCCGAGCGGGCGCCGGCGGTGTGCCCGAACTGCGCGTTCTCCCCGGCGCGGGTGTCGGAGCCGATGAGCAGGATGTTGAGGGCCTTGGTGTATTTGGGCGGCCGCACCGTGCCGAGGCGGTCGGTGACCTTCTCGTGGGTGATGTTGCCGGACAGCTGGGTGTAGCCCAGATAGGCCGCACCTACGGTCGGCAGCAGCACCGCGGCGGCGAGGGCCGCCGACCAGCGCAGGATTCGCCGCGAGGACACGCGCCGGCCGGCAGGCCGGTGGACGCGGCGTCGGCCCGCGCCGGCACGGGCGCCGCCCGGCCGGTCGCCACGGTCCACCCGGGTGGGCTTTCCGGCACGCGATGGCCCGTCGGGACCGTTCTCCAGCGTTGCGTTGTGCTTGTCCACGTCCACTGCCCTCTCTGCGCCGCGGTGATCTGCCGCGTCAGCTGGAGCCTCAGGTGAGGATCGGGATGAGCCCGAGTGCGAAGACCAGGTAGAAGCCGGCGGCCACACCGAGTCGTAGCGGGGTCAGCTTGTGGGCGCGCATGGTCGCCAGCAGGTAGACGATCGCCGCCATGGTGACCAGCCCCGACCACAGGAGAGCGCTGTCGAACTTCCAGGCGGTGAACAACAGCCCCAACCCGCTCGGCACGGTGGCCTGGATCATCATGGCACCGGAGATGTTGGCCAGAGCCAGTTTGGTCTTTCCCTGTCGAATCCAGATGATCGCATTCATGGTCTCGGGAAGCTCCGTGGCGATGGGCGACAGCAACAGCGCCGTGACGGAGGCGGACAATCCGATCATCGGGCCGATGATCTCAAGCTGGTTCACGAACAGGCGTGACGCGAAGAAGATCACCACGAGAGTGGCCAGGGTCTGGGCGATCACCGCCCAGGTGGCCGGTGAGGCGGCCTTGGGCTGGAACTTCAGCGGTTCCAGTTCCAGCTCGTCGCCCTCGCCGTCCTCGTCGTGCCCGCCGCGGATCTCCCGCCAGAAGTACACGGCGTAGGCGGCGAAGAAGACCAGACCCAGCACGGGCTTGAACGCGAAGGCGACCAGGCCGAGCCCGACCTTGACGATGAAGATCGGCAGGAACCACTGCTGGTCCTTGGCCAGGCGGGCCATATCCCGCGCGGTCCCCAGGGCCTGCGCGGAGCCCCCCGGAGGGTCCGCCTCAGCCGCGCCGGAGCCCCCCGCCATGACAGCCGCACGCCGCTTGCGCCGGTGAAGGAGCAGGACCACACCGCTCACGCCGTACGCGACGGTGGCCAGGGCCAGCGGGCCACCCATGGCCGCGCCCACTCCGATGTTCCTGGCCTCCTCCGTGTCGCCGGTGGTCACCGCGACCAGTGTCACCACGGATTCGGGCAGCGCGGTTCCGAAGGCGGCCAGGATGGTGCCCACCGCCATCTTCCCGACATTCAGCCGCTCGCCCAGCCATTCGACCGCGTTGACGAACCACTCACAGGAGAAATAGATCGCCACCGCGCAGGCGATGAGCAACAGGACATTCAGCACGACCTCGTCCAACCTTCCCGCATCCGCGGGGTTCGAGGTCGACCGGCGTGGAAGGCGGCGGTACGGCTTCGGCCCGCGATGCGCACACGTCATCGACAATGGGCCGAAGGTCTCGCCCGCCCGCATGAGATCGCAGGCCCGGCCACCGGGAGCCGGGGCTCCAGTGTGTCGATGACCGGTTTGCGGGGCTACTCCCCTTCGCAGCGGCTCAGCATAGCTCCTCATCGCGGTCTTCGAAAGCGGCCGGCGGGGCGCGGAAGGCTGACGCCTCGCGAGTACGGCTCAGCGAGCACCGCTCACGCTGAGCGGTACGGAACGATGAGGGTGGCGCGAGAAGACGGACCGCGCGCCGCCTTCCCACGTTGAGGAACCACACCCCGAGGAGACGAACGTCCATCATGGGCGCCAACCACAGCCACGGCACCTCCGCTTCGCCCCTGCCCGCCACCCGTAAGACGGTGTGGGCGACGCTGGCCGTGCTCGTGCCCATCACCCTGGCGACCCTGGCCGCCCTGATCTGGTTGTGGCCCGGCGACCAGAGGCCCGACCGCCCGCCAGCGCCCGGGTTGCCGCAGGTAACCGGGATGATCATCGGCGTCTACCCCAAGCCGTGCCCCGCTGCGCCGGAGGAGGTGGCGACGTCCGAGACCGCGTCGGCGACTCCCGATACTTGCGCCGACGTCCGGGTCCGGCTCACCAGCGGGCCCGAAGCAAATCGGACCGTCATGACGGAGCTGCCCAGCGGCCCCGGCGCGCAGCGGTTCGCCGCGGGCGACGACGTCGTGCTGGTTCACATGCCGCAGGACACGCCCGATGCGCCGCAGTACCTGCTGTCCGACCACGACCGATCCGCACCGCTCTGGATGTTCGTCGCCGCCTTCGCCCTGGCCGTGGTCGCCTTCGGCCGCTGGCGCGGACTGACCGCGCTGATCGGCTTGGGCGTCACCTTCGTCCTGCTGCTGGCCTTCATCATCCCGGCGATCCTCGCCGGCGAGTCGCCGACGCTGGTCGCCATCGTGGGCTCCGCGGCGATCATGCTCACGGTCCTCTACCTCACCCACGGCTTCACGATCCCGACCTCGATGGCCGTGCTCGGCACGCTGGCCAGCCTCACCATCACCGGCGTTCTCTCCGCGGTCGCCATCGACGTCGCCCACCTCACCGGGATGACCGACGACAGCTCGTTCATGCTGGACACCGGATACCGCATCAACGCGCAAGGCCTGCTCCTCGCGAGCATCATCATCGGCGCCCTGGGCGTCCTCGACGACGTCACGGTCACCCAGGCCGTCACGGTGGGTGAACTGGCCGTCGCCAATCCCGGCTACTCCTTCGGCCGCCTCTATCGGGCCGCGGCCCGCGTGGGGCGCGCGCACATCGCCTCAGTGATCAACACGATCGTCCTCGCCTACGCCGGTGCGGCGCTTCCCCTGCTTCTGCTCTTCAGCGTGGGGGAGCAGCCCCTGGGAGACGTACTGCGCAACCCGATCGTCGCCCAGGAGATCATCCGCAGCATCGTCGGCACGCTCGGACTCATCGCGGCCGTCCCCATCACCACCGCTCTCGCCGCACTCACCGCCGCGCGGCAGACCTCGCACGAGGAGCAGCCGCCGCCTCCCGCGCGCCATCGACGGCGCGACTCGCCCGACCCGGACGCCTGGGTTCCTGGTTGCCGATGACGCGGCGGGGCATGAACCGTCTACGGACGCGCTCACCACTTGACCTGCGGAAACAGATCACATGGTGGCGGCGCGTCCACAACCTCACCGGGACATGACCGCGCGGATGCGGTGCGGTCGGCCGCCGCCACCCGGCAGGGAGCCCGTCCGGCAGGCGGGCCGCCGTCCCCGCGACGGTGAGGCGCCGACAGGAGGGACGGATCAGGTGAAGGCGTTCGTGATGAAGGAGGTCGGGCGCGTGGGCTTCATGGAGAAGCCCGTTCCGCAGCCGGGCCCGGGGGACGCCATCGTACGGACGACGAGGGCCCTCATCTGCACATCGGACTCCCACACGGTCAGAGGTGGCATCGGCCCCCGGGAGAACCTGACACTGGGGCACGAAGCGGTGGGCATCGTGCACGCCGTCGGAAGCGAGGTGGCATACTTCCGGCCCGGCGACCGCGTCCTGGTCGGCGCCATCACCCCCGACTGGGGCGACCTGTCCGCCCAGAACGGGTACCCGTCGCAGTCCGGCGGGCCGCTCGGAGGCTTCAAGTTCGCGAATTCCAAGGACGGAGTGTTCGCCGACTATTTCCACGTGAACGAGGCCGACGCCAATCTCGCGCGCATCCCCGACGGCATTCCCGACGAGATGGCGGTCTACTGCGCCGACATGCTCTCGACCGGATTCATGGGCGCCGAGAAGGGGAGCATCCCGATCGGCGGCACCGTCGCCGTCCTCGCGCAGGGCCCGGTGGGTCTGATGGCGACCGCGGGGGCCCGGCTCCGCGGCGCGGGCCTCGTCGTCGGGGTCGAATCGGTCCCACGCCGGCAGCGGCTCGCGCGCACGTACGGCGCGGACGAGATCGTGGATTTCGTTGATGAGGACGTCGCCGGGCGGATCCTGGAGCTGACCGGGGGCGAGGGCGTCGACACCGCCATCGAGGCGCTCGGCGCGGATGTGACGTTCCAGACCGCGGTCAAGATAACCAAGCCCGGCGGCACGGTGTCCAACATCGGCTATTTCGGCGAAGGGGAGTTCGTGCGCATTCCCCGCGTCGAGTGGGGGGTCGGAATGGCCGACAAGACGATCGCGACCGGCCTCTGCCCCGGAGGCAGGCTGCGCATGGAGCGCCTGCTGCGGGTTCTGGAGGCGAAGCGGGTCGACCCCTCCCACATGACGACGCACGAGTTCCGCTTCGATGAGATGGAGCGGGCCTTCGAGGTCGCGGACCAGAAGCTCGACGACGTCGTGAAAGTGCTGATCACCTTCTAGCTCTGTACTCTTCCGGCGCTGCGGAAGCGAGGCGGCATGATCAATTCGGATCCACCGTTCCGGCCGGTTCGCAGGACTGACGGCTACCTCCCGTTGGAGGATCTCGGCCTCATCGGGGACGGCGCGACGGCCGCGCTGGTCGGTCTCGACGGGTCCATTCCATGGCTGTGCCTTCCCCGGTTCGACGCCGAGCCGCTGTTCTGCGGGCTGCTGGATCACGCACGGGGCGGGCATTTCACGATGACGCCGGAGGAACTGGTGGAGGCCCGGCAGCGGTACGAGCCCGACACCGGGGTGCTGGTGACCGAGTTGCGCAGCGCCACCGGCCTGGTCCAGGTCACCGACGCGCTGGCCCTGCGCTCCGGCGCCGACCTGACCGACGACGCGCCCGTCGACAGGGCCGAACTCGTCCGGTCGGCCGTCGTCCTGGCCGGGAACGTCCGCCTCCGGGTGGACGTGGAGCCCCGCGGCGGCGCACAGGCCAGGGCCCTGCTCAGCGGGCTGGAAGTGCGGGCGTACCGGCGGCCGGACCTGCGGCTGCACCTCCGCGCCAACCGTCCCCTGGCCGGTCTGCACACCACGCACGACCTGGAGCAGGGCGACCGCCTCGACCTGGTGCTGTCCTGGGGACGCTTCCACCGCCACCACCGCTTCGACGCCGAGGCGATGCTGCGGGGGACCACGGACGCGTGGCGTCGCTGGATGACGCATTTCCACTACGAAGGGCCCGAGGAACCGCTGGTCAGGCGCGCCGCGATCACCCTGAAACTGTGCGACCACTGGGTCAACGGCTCGCTGGTGGCGGCGCCCACGTCCTCGCTGCCCGCACCGATCGGTGGGGTCCGAAACTGGGACTATCGCTACGCCTGGATCCGCGACGCGGCCTTCGCCGTGTTCGCCATGCGCCGCATCGGCTTCGCCGGCGAGGCGGGCGCCTTCCTCGGCTGGATCCTCGACGCCTTCGAGCAGAGCCGGCGGCCTCGGATCATGTACGACGTCGACGGCAGCCCGGTACCCGACGAGGTCGAGGACGGAGAACTGGAAGGGTACCGGCGCTCCGGCCCGGTGCGCTGGGGCAACGGAGCGGCCGACCAGCGCCAGCACGATATCTACGGCGAGGTGCTGGACTGCGCCGACCAGTGGCTACGCTCCGGCGGTGACCTCCAGCCCGAACTCTGGCACAGCCTGGCCGGGCTGGCCGACCTCGCGGGCCAGGCGTGGCGGCAACCGGATCAAGGCATCTGGGAGGTACGCGGCGACGGCCGGGTGTTCACGTACTCGGCCGGGATGTGCCAGGTGGCCGTGGACCGGGCCGCGGCGATCGGTGAGCGGCTCGGGCTGCCCGGGCAGGTCGCGGCGTGGCGCGCCTCGGCCGAGCGGCTGCGCCAGCTCATCCTGGCCCAGTCCTGGAACGAGGAGACGCGGAGCCTGAGCGAGCACCTCGACGGCAGCGGCGGTCTGGACGCCAGCCTGCTCGCGCTTCCGCTGCGCGGCGTCGTGCCCGCCGATCACCCGCGGATGGTGGCCACCACCCGGGCCATCGCCGATCGCCTCTCGGCCGGTGGCGGCCTGCTCTACCGCTACCTGCACGACCAGTCGCCCGACGGCATCTCCGGTGACGAGGGCGCCTTCCTGCTGTGCAGCTTCTGGCTGGTCGACAACCTGGTACGGCAGGGCCGGGTCGGAGAAGCCGGCGAGCTCTACGCGTCCCTGTGCGCCCGGGCGAGCCCGCTCGGGCTGCTGCCGGAGCAGATCGACCCCTCGACCGGCGCGTTCATCGGCAACTTCCCGCAGGCGTTCAGCCACATCGGGGTCATCGCCAGCGGGGTGAACCTGACACGGGCGAAGGCAGGCGCGACAGCATGATCGATCGACTTGCGGTCTTCGGAGCGACCGGTGACCTCAGCGCACGCTATCTGCTGCCGGGGCTGGCCGCCCTGCGGGCGGCCAGGCAGCTGGGCGACGGGTTCCAGCTGACCTGCGCCGACCTGGCGAGCTGGGACGACGAGCGGTTCCGGGGCTGGGCGGCCGCCCAGCTCGACCACCACGGCGCCGCGTGGCCGGTGGATGCCAGGGAGGCGATCATCGGCTCGGCGCGCTATCGGCGGGCCGATATCACCGACGCCGCCGACGTCGCGTCGGTCGTCGCCGGTGCGGAACCCGTCGCCGTCTATCTCGCGCTGCCCCCGGCGCTCTTCCCCGTCGCGATCCAGGCGCTGCACCGGGCGGGCCTGCCGCCGGGCAGCCGGATCGTGCTGGAGAAGCCGTTCGGCGAAGACCTGGACAGCGCGGTCGAGCTGAACCGGCTCCTCGCCGACCTCGTGCCGGAGCGGGCGGTGTTCCGGGTCGACCACTTCCTCGCCATGTCGACCGTGCAGAACGTCCTCGGCAGCAGGCTCGCCAACCGCGTGCTGGAGCCCATCTGGAACAGCACGCACATCGCCGAGGTGGAGATCGTCTGGGACGAGACCCTCACCCTGGAAGGCAGGGCGAGCTACTACGACGGCGTCGGGGCACTCAAGGACATGGTGCAGAACCACCTGCTGCAGTTGCTGTGCCTGGTGGCCATGGAACCGCCGATCACCATCGGCGAGCGCGATCTGCGTGACCGGAAACTCGATGTGCTGCGGTCGGTGCGGCCCCTCACCGGCGACGAGGTCCTGCGCCGTACCCGCCGCGCCCGCTACCTGCCCGGCCGGATCGGTGACCGTGACGTTCCCGCCTACGCCGACGAGGAAGGCGTGGACCCGGGGCGCCGGACGGAGACCTTCGCCGAGGTCGAGCTGGTACTCGACTGTTGGCGCTGGTCGGGAACGACCTTCCGGCTCCGCAGCGGCAAGGCGCTCGGGACCGACCGCAAGGAGGTCGCGGTGCGCTTCCGGCCCGTGCCCTACGTGCCCTTCGGCCACTACGGGGAAGCCCTGCCCAACGTGCTTCGCTTCGGACTCGAACCGGAGTGCGTGACCCTGGATCTGACGGGCATCGGTTCCCACGCGCGCACCTTCGTGCCGCTCGCGCTGACCGCGCGGATGGAGCCACCCGACCTCCCCGCCTACGGCCGGCTCCTGTTGGACGTCCTGAACGGGGATCCCACCCTGTCCATCCGCGGTGACGAGGCCGAGGAGGCGTGGCGGATCCTCGCGCCCGTGCTGTCCGCCTGGTCGAGGGGCCTGGTTCCGCTGGAGGAGTACCCGGCCGGCTCGGACGGGCCCGCTCCCCGGCAGTCGTAGGGAGGTGCCTTCCCAGGCGCCGCGGATTCGTCCGGCCCTGCGGGGGCGTGCCTCGCCTGCCAGCAGCGCGGCCAGGAACATGACGATCGCCATGGCGCCCGCGATGATCCGGTTGGCGGTGCCGAGCAATCCGGACAGAAGCGACGGGCCGAGTGAGAGCACGAAAGAGGTGGCCGTGATGCCGGGCGCGAAGACCGCGATGCCGAGGGCGAGTTGACGGCCATTGCTACTCGGGACGCCGGGCACCCGAACCTAGGCGCCCTTGACGCGTACCTCGGGCCGGCGCACCGGCATCCGCTGGGGCCTGCACGTCACCGTCGCCACCCACTGGCTGCACAGCGTCCTCACCCACCGTGCTACGCGCGGCGGTGGACACCGGCAAGTTCGGCGGCCTGCGCCGCATCCGCGTCGTACAGAACAAACCCCGGTTCACCCATGGCACGACGGCCCCCGGCCACCCGACCGCCTTCGACATCGAGGTGCCGCTGAACGGTGACCGCTGCGCTGCGGCGGGTGGCTGCTCCGGCGCGCCGTGATAGCCGGCTTCTGGCGTTACCGCTTCGCGGCTTCGGGCGCGGTGGTACATGGCACGGTCCTACGCGCGCCTCCACAACCACCCGCACTCCGCTCCGCTCACCCCCGCACCGGCTCCTCGCCGTAGGCGCATCGTCTCGTCCTCGGGCTCCTTCTCGCCGCAACCTGGGAAACCCGCTCATGGTCCGGCGCCGTCGGGAAACCCGCTCATGGTCGGGCGCTGCCGGGAACGCCGCTGCGCTGCGGCGGGCGGGCCCTCCGGCGCGCCGTGATAGCGGGCCTCTGGCGTAACCGCTTCGCGGCTCGGGCGCGGCGGTACAGGGCACAGCCTTACGCGCGCCGGAGGTCCCACCCGCACTCCGCTCCGCTTTCCCGTCGCACCCACTTCTCACCGTCAGGCGCCCTGTCCCGCTTTCCCGTCGCACCCGCCTACGCCGCCATGCGCCCTGTCCCGCTTTCCCGCCGCACCGACCTACGTTCGCATTCCAGGGTGGTAGTTCGGGAAAGTTGACTTACCGCACCAAACCCGCAGATTCCTCATATGGGGCCTTT
>NZ_BBYJ01000024.1:136047-137700 GCF_001528665.1 Microtetraspora malaysiensis | reverse complement strand
GGCGTTTTTGTCGGTGCCGATGGTTACCGTCACCCTGTGACCAAAAAACGGCAGCCGATCCCGCCCGGCCTGGAGCACCTTGCCCCCGGCGCGGAGCTGGCCGCCGTCCTGGCCGGGATCGACATCACCCGCCTGGACGGCTTCGACGCCGTCATCGTCCTGCAGGCCTATGCCCGCCTCGAAGCGCACGTGCAGGCCCGGAAAGCCACCGTGATGGCCGAAGTCGGCCTGTACGAGATTTCCGCCAGCGGCATGGAGAAAATGCCCGAGCCGGACAAGAACTCACCCGACGAAATCCGGGCCGCGTTGCGGCTCACCCGCCGCGCGGCCGAGCGTGAATACGGGATCGCCTACGACCTCAAAGTCCGCCTCCCCATGGTCCGAGACGCCCTGGAAGCCGGGACGATCGACAAAACACGGGCGGTGGTGTTCTGCGACTGGCTCGAAGACATCCCCATCGAACTCGCCCGCGCTGTGGCCGGCCACCTGCTCCCCAACGCAGGCCGGTGGACCACCAGCGAACTACGCGAGAAGATCAAGAAGCTGCTCATCGCCGCTGATCCCGGCTGGGCCCGCCGCCGTTATGAGCGGGCGGTCCACCAGCGGCGGGTCGTCGGAGTGCGCCACGCCGACGGCTCGGCCACCATCACCGGCCAGCAACTGCCGGTGGACCAGGCCGCCGCCGCGATCGCCCGCGTGGCCGCCATCGCGACACGGGCCAAGAGGACGGGCCTGCACGCCCCGATCGACCACATCCGCGCGGATGTGTTCCTCGGCTTGCTGGACGGCAGCATGTCCGGTCTGGACGACGACGGCGTGATCGCCGTCTTGTTCGCCGCCGCCGCCCGCGCGAAGGCGGGTGAGGAAGAGGACTACGACGGCCAGCTCTCCGACGACCTCTCCACCGGCGATCCCGATGATCCCGAGGGTTGCGACCCCTTCGATGGCGGCGAGACCGGCCACGCCAGCACACCTGATGACACCAGCGCGCCCGGTGCCCCTCGCCCCTTCGGCGGCCGCGAAGACAGCCACACCAGCGAGCCTGACGACACCAGCGGGCCCGAGGGCACGCGCCAACCGCAGGCGCGGGAGAACCAGGGCGGCTGCGACACCCTCCCATCCGACGCCGCTTCCCCGGCTGCTCCCACGTCGGTGAGGGCCGGAACCGATGGGCGGGCCGACGCTCGAGCGGGTGGGAAGGTGCCGGCAGCATCCGATGGCAGTCAGAGCGCGTTCCTCGGGTATGCGGCCGGCGAATTGCGGGTGCGGGCGTCCACGCTGATGCATCTGGACGATCTGCCCGCCGAACTGGCCGGATGGGGGCCCATTCACGCTCATCTCGCTCGTATCGTCGCCAAGCGCCAGATCGGCGGCGAGTGGCGGTTCGCCGTGTGCGACGAGGACGGGCACCTGTTGTTCGCCGGGGTTACTCGGCGTCGCCCCGGAGGCTGGCCCCGCCAGACGGGGGCTGCCGGAGAGCCGGAGCCAGAGGTGCGGGTGGTGCCGGTACGCGGTCGCGGGATCGTCGAGCTGCAGTTCCCGCTGTCCCTGCTGCGCGCGTTGCATGCCGACCTGCACGCCTTGGGCGGCTGGGCCGGTGTGGTCGCCGACGTCCTCGGCCAGTACGAGGCCGCCGACCCGGACCACGCCCCC
>NZ_BBYJ01000024.1:0-135910 GCF_001528665.1 Microtetraspora malaysiensis | reverse complement strand
CCCAGAGCTGGATTGCGGCGGCACATCCAGGTCAGGGACAGGGCGTGTACGCATCCCGGCTGCCGCACCCCGGCGACCCGGTCGGAGCTGGACCACACCCGCCCCTACGCTGCGGGCGGCTCCACGAGCGAGGGCAACCTGGCCGCCGCGTGCGCGCATGACCATGACCTGCGTGACAACGGCTGGCAGGTCGTGCAGACGGCGCCTGGTCAGGTGACGTGGATCAGCCGGACGGGCCACCGGTACCCGGCCCAGCCGCCGCCGGTCATCGAGCCGCTGCCCGAGCCGTTCGCCCCGGCAGGCTGGGCCCACCTCAAGCCCGCCGATTCCGGGTAGGGCGCGGGCGGCATCACCGACCCCGCTGTCGACGGACTGCCCTACGTGCCGGCCTACCGGTATGAACCCGCCTGGTGGGAAGAACCCCTCTCCAAACCGGACACGGCACAGGATGTCACTGTTCGTGCCGGTCCGCCGACTGACCCGGCCGAGGACCTCCCGCCCTTCTGAACACGGCCCGCGCGTCCGGCAGGGGCCCATGCCTGCCTTTGCCTTGCCGACGGCGGCCGGCATGCCGGGTTGGGCAGTGTGCCACCCGCCGCAGCGCAGCGGTACTCATCAACGGCGCGAACCAGCGGCGTAGGTGAGGCGGTATTCACGGGGCGAGATGCGCGACTGAGGCTCAGTCCCGGGTGAAGCGGCGGAGGGCGCCGCGTAGGCGGTCGAGGAGCAGGGGCTGGGTGCGCGGCGCGGGGTGGCCGGGCGCGACGCGGGTGTCGCGTGCCTGCCGCAGTGTGGCGAGGGCCTCGGCCGCCTCGGGGCGCTTGCCGGGCGTTTCGTCGCGCATCCGGCGCAGCAGGTCCATGATCTCGGGGGCGACGCCCGCGGCGGCGGCCTCGATGTCGGTGCCGGGGGTGGGGAGCTGCCCGGTGAGGATCTGGAAGGCGATGACCCCGGCCGCGTACACGTCGGAGGCGGGGGTCATCCGGTCGGGCCTGAGCCGGCACTCGGGCGCGACGTAGTGCGTGTCGAGGACGTTGGGCAGCTCGTTGGCGACGGTGTGTTTGCGCGGCCCCGGCTTGGCGTAGTCGAAGCCGGTGAGCACCGCCTGCCCGCTCTCGGTGACGAGCACGCAGGCGGGGCTGAGCGCGCGGTGGATGACCTGGTTGGCGTGGACGTGCGTCAGGCCGCTCAAGATGTCGTCCACCATGTCGAGGCGGGCGGCGGTGGGCGGCATCCGCCCGGCGAGGCGCAGGTGCAGGGCCTGGCCGTGGACGTCGTCGAGGACGAGCACGAACCGGCTCTCGTCGTCGATGGCGAAGAAGTCGCGCGAGCGGGCGACGCACGGATGTGCGGGGATCTTGGCGAGGGCCTGATAGGCGTTGGCGATCCGGCGCTGTTCGGCGACCCGCTGGTCGCGGTCGGCCAGCGGGTCCGCCTGGTAGACCCGCAGCAGGACGGTTTCGCTGGCCGGGGCGGTGGCGTTGACGGCGCGGTATTCGGTGACCCGGTTGTCGCCGCCGAGCTGCTCCTCGACCTTCCAGTTGCCGAACCTGGGCGGCGCGGTCGAGCGGCGCACGGTGCCGTTCAGCGCTTCGATGAGCGCGGTGCGGTACGGCGTGACGTCCGGGCTGCACCCTTGGCGCACTCGGGAGACGTCGCCCAGCATCCCGACGAGGCCGGGCAGGTTGGTGACGTATCGGGCATCGCGGCCGCTGGAGTCGACGAGCACGGCGTCGGGGGCGGTCAGCACCACGACGCTGTCGACGTAGACGCGGTCGAGCCCGCGGTGGATGTCGAGGAGGACGCCCTTGAGCGCGCGGGCCGTGCCGCGGAGCTTGGCGACGGGGGAGCCGAACGCCTCGCCGCCACGTTGCGGGAACCAGCGTGTGCCGGAGACCTCGAAGCGGCCCCGCGCGCCCTTCACGTCGATCACGCACAGCGAGTGGCCGGTGATCACGATCACGTCGACCTCGAACAGGTCGGCGCCACGTGGCACCTCGATGTTGTGGAGCAGTAGCCAATCGTCCGGGGCGTTGTCCCTGAGGTGGGCGATGACCCGTCGCTCCGCGTCATTGACGGGGCTTCCGCCACCGACGATCTGAGCCATCTCCCTGTGCCGCCTTTCTCACCGCATTCCCGGAGATCATCCTTCTGGATACCGGTGCTCACGCGCCAGGCCGCATCCAGACTTCATGATCCAGCCTTCATGATCCGGTATCGGTGACCACTGCCGGGTGCCGCGGGTCGTCCACGCGGACGACGATGTCGGCGACGTACGACGGTCTGGCCTCGTGTTCATACCGAGTGTAAGCGGACAGTCGCCAAGCGTGTTCAGCGAGGGTGCGTCGAGCGAGCGCCGCCTCGGAAAGCGCGAGGTGGACGGCCAGGTCGAACGGCAGGCCGCGGCCGAGCAGCAGGGTCCCGTCGAGCAGCAGCACGGCGCCGGGCGGCAGGGTGACGTAGGCGGCGCGGGTCGCCCGGTCGCGCGCGCTGTCCCACAGGGTGGGCAGCACCCGGCCGGTCCCGCCGGGCGCGAGCGGCCCGAGGACCTCGCGGACCAGTGCTCCGGCGTCCAGCCAGTCGGTGTAGAACGCGTCGGGGTCGGTGCGGCCGAACTCCAGGCGGAGCGAGGCGGGCCGGAGGAAGTCTGCCGCCGAGACCCGCAGCACCTCGCGCCCCCGCAGGCGGAGGGGTGCCACGAGGTCGTCGGCGAGCCTTCCGGGGTCGGCCGCGGGCGCCCCGTCGACGGCGACGCGTACCCAGGACTCGTTCGGGGCCGCGGTGATCCGGTCGGCGATCTCCTCGACGAGCAGCGGAAGGGAGACGGGGCGTGCGCGCACACCGTCCACCGTAATTCCCGCCCGCGTCGACGCATCACGCGATCACAGGGTGACGAAGGTGAGTCCCCGGCTTTGGAGCACGGGGATGACGGTGGTGAGAGCGCTCAGCGTCTGGGAACGGTCTCCGCCCCCGTCGTGGGACAGCAGGATGCTGCCCGGTTTGGCGTGCAGCAGTTCGGCCTCGATCGCGCCGGTGCCGGGACGGGCCCAGTCGCGCGGGTCGATGTCCCAGTCGAGCGGCTGCATGCCGTTCTCGGCGACGGTCGCGAGCACGGCGGGCGACCAGTCGCCTCCGGGCGAGCGGAACAGTCGTGAGGTGACGCCGGTGGTCTTCCAGATTTCGCGGTGGGCGCCGGTGACCTCGGCGATCATCCGCTCGGACGACAGCCCGGCGAAGGGCTGCGGGTGGCTCATCGTGTGGTTGCAGATGGCGTGGCCCGCGGCGGCGATCCGTTTGGCGAGTTCGGGGTGCTCGCGGATGGCGTCGCCGACCAGGCAGAAGGTGGCGACCACGTGGTGCCGCGCGAGGAGGTCGAGGACCTTCGGTGTCCACTCGGGATCGGGTCCGTCGTCGATCGTCAGGGCGATCGAGTTCGGCGGGGCCGCCGGGTTGATTTCCTTGATCTGATGGATGGGCTTCCGGGACGGAACGGCGACCGGTGAGAAGACCGGCGAAGGGCTCGGCGACGGGCTGGGCGAATTTGGTTTGCGGGCCCTGGGCTTCCGGCCGGTCGCGTCCGCGGCGGGCCGGGTGCCCTGCGCCGATGTGTCGGCACAGGCCGCCAGCGCCCCCTCGACGGCGACCAGAACCGCCAGGTAGATGGCCCGACGTCTCCCCATTTCATCCATATTGTCGTCTTTTCCGATGCGAGGTCAGCTCAGAACCAAGACCGTCTCACTTCTCGGGAGCGTGCCGTGGATCGTTCCCGGGAGATAACCGCGAAAGAGGTGGGGAACGACTTCGGAGACGAAAGGGGGCGGACGATGAGACTGGCGGGTGCTCGCGTGCTGATCACCGGGGCGTCGTCGGGCATCGGGGCCGCCACCGCGCGGGCGATGGCCGCGGCGGGCGCCCGTCTCGTGCTGGCCGGCCGCGACCGGGAGCGGCTCGACGCGGTCGCCGCGGAGACCGGCGGGCTGGCCGTCGCGGGCGACCTCACCGCCGGCGTCGCGGACCTCGCCGGGCGCGCGGGTCCGGTGGACGTCATGGTCGGCAACGCGGGCCGGGGATGGGCGGGGCCGCTGGTGACCATGCCGGACGGCGTCGCCGAGGAACTGGTCGCGACCAACCTGACCGCCCAGATCGCGCTGACCCGATCGCTGCTCCCCGGCATGGTCGAGCGCGGCCGGGGTCACCTGGTCTTCGTGTCGTCGATCGCCGGGGCGGTCGGCGTCCGCGACGAGGCCGTCTACGCGGCCACCAAGGCCGCGCTGATCGCCTTCGCCGAGAGCCTGCGGTACGAGGTGCCCGGGATCGGCGTGTCGGTCGTCCTGCCGGGCGTGGTGGACACGCCCTTCTTCGCGCGGAGGGGCGTCGCCTACGCCCGCCGCCGGCCCGCGCCGATCCCGCCGGAGCGGGTCGCCCGAGCCATCGTGACCGCGGTCGAGCGCGGCCGTCCCGAGTCGTACGCGCCGGGCTGGCTGCGGCTGCCCGTCCGGCTGCGCGGCGCGGCCCCCGGGCCGTTCCGCGCGCTCGCCGGGGTGTTCGGGCGGCCGGTCAGCCGCCGCGTACGGCCCGGAGCGACTCCTTGAGCGAGGAGAGCGTGGCGAAGACGGCGGTCGGCTCGTACCCGCAGTGCGCCATGCAGTTCGCGCAGCGCGGGTCGCGGCCCCGGCCGTAGGCCTCCCAGTCGGTCTCCTCGACCAGCTCCCGGTAGGTCGCCGCGTACCCGTCGGACATCAGGTAGCAGGGGCGCTGCCAGCCGAACAGCGAGTACGACGGGATGGCCCACGCCGTGCACGGGAAGTCCACCGTTCCTTCGAGGAAATCGAGGAACAGGGGTGTGTGGTTGAACCGCCACCGCCGCCGGTTCCCACCGGAGAACGCCTTGCGGAACAGCTCCCTGGTCTCCTGGACGCCGAGGAAGTGCTCCTGGTCCGGGGCCTTCTCGTACGCGTACCCGGGCGAGAGCATCATCTGGTCGACCTGGAGGTCGTCGTTGAGGTAGTTGAGCACGTCGATGACCGTCTGCGGGCTGTCGGTGTTGAAGAACGTGGTGTTCGTGGTGACCCGGAACCCGCGCCGCCGGCACTCGCGCACGGCGGCCACCGCCTCGTCGAACACGCCCTCCTTGCACACCGACGCGTCGTGCCGCTCGCGCAGCCCGTCGATGTGGACCGTCCAGGCGAAGTACGGCGACGGCTCGAACTGGTCGATCTTCTTCGGGATCAGCAGCGCGTTGGTGCAGAGGAAGACGTAGATCTTCCGGGCGACGAGCCGCTGCACCATGTCGGCGATCTGGGGGTGCATGAGAGGCTCCCCGCCCGCGATCGACACCATCGGCGCGCCGCACTCCTCGACGGCGGCGACGGCCTGCTCGACCGGCATCCGGCGTTTGAGCACGTCGGCGGGGTGCTGGATCTTGCCGCATCCCGCGCATTTCAGGTTGCAGGCGAACAGCGGCTCCAGCTCCACGAGGAGCGGGAACTTCGTCCGCCCGCGCAGCCTCTGGCCGAGGATGTAGCCGCCGATGCGCAGGGCCTGGCGGACCGGCATCGTCATCTCGTACGCACCTCCTTGGGCAGCGTGAACCGGATGGTCTCCTCGGCCACCCGGCGTTCCTCGACGGTCACCGGGCCGAGCCCGCCCAGCGCGGCCACGACCGCGTCCACGAGGGCGGGCGGGGCGGACGCGCCGGCGGTCAGCCCGACCGTGCGGGCTCCCGCGAGCCAGTCCAGGGCGATGTCGCCGGGGCCGTCGACCAGGTACGCGGGGGCGGCCCGGCCGGCCACCTCGGCCAGCCGCCGGGAGTTGGACGAGTTGGCCGAGCCGACGACGAGCACCAGGTCGGACCCCTCGGCCACGTCGCGTACGGCGTGCTGCCGGTTCGTCGTGGCGTAGCAGATGTCGTCCTTCTGCGGGCCCTCCGCGTCCGGGAACCGCCGCCGGATCGCGGCGGCGATGTCCGCGGCCTCGTCCACGGCGAGGGTGGTCTGCGTGAGGTAGGAGACCCGGCGGCCCTCGGGCAGCCGCGCCACGCCGGCGACGTCCTCGACCAGCACGACGGAGCCGGGGATCTCGCCCATCGTCCCCTCGACCTCCTCGTGCCCGGCGTGCCCGATCAGCGCCACCAGGTCGCCGCGCGCGGCGAACCTGCGCGCCTCGGCGTGCACCTTCGTCACCAGCGGGCAGGTCGCGTCGATCACCCGCAGCCCGCGCGCCGCCGCCTCATCGCGTACGCCGGGGGCCACGCCGTGGGCGGAGAAGACCGTGACGGCCCCCTCGGGCACCTCGTCCAGCTCGTCCACGAAGACGGCCCCGCGCGCCTCCAGATCGCGTACGACGTGCAGGTTGTGCACGATCTGCTTGCGCACGTAGACCGGGGGGCCGTACTGGTCGAGGGCGCGCTCGACGATCTCGATGGCCCGCTCGACCCCGGCGCAGAAGGAGCGCGGCGCGGCGAGCAGCGCGTGGCGCGGTCCGCACGCGGCCGCCCAGCGCGCCAGCACCGGGGCGACCCGCCGCAGCGTGCGGAAGGCCAGCACGCCGCCGCGGATGGTGGCCGGGCGCAGCAGCGGCACGGCGGGGGTGTCCACGATGACCCGCACCGCCGCGAAGGGCCGGCCCCCGGCGGCGGCCGCGATCGGCCCCGACTCCATGTCGACGGCGAGCGCGCCCTCCTCCGCGAGCCGGTGGCGCTCCGCTCCGGTCACGATGTGGTCGGAGGTGGCCAGCGGCCCGGTGCGTACGTTGAGCCCGGCGCGGGCCAGTTCCCCCGCGAGGAGTGGCGCGGACGGGCAGGGCATCGTCCGGCCGTCGAACCGGATCTCGCTGGCCACCACCACGTCGCCGGGCCGCAGGCCGTCGTCGAGCGCGCCGCCGAAGCCGGTCACGACGAGCACGCCCGCGCCGCGCAGCCGGTTCTCGGCGCGCCCGGCCGGTCCCGGGCCCATCCCGGTCCTGATCACCTGCACGCTCCCGCCGTCGTCGGGCAGGCCCTCGCGTACGGCTCGCGCCTCGACGCCGAGGGCCGTGCAGACGACGGCGTCCGCCGCGGGCCCGGTCATGGCGAGGCCGCCTCGTCGCCGGCCCGGACGTATCGCCCCAGCGCGCTGACGGGGAAGACGAGCCGGTAAAGGTGGTAGTTGATGAAGAAGTCGCCGGGGAAGCCGGTGCCGGTGAAGTACGGCTCGTCCCAGCCGCCGTCCGGGCGCTGGCTGCCCACCAGCCAGGCCACACCGCGCTCCACCGCCGGCGAGCGGATCTCCCCGGCGGCGAGCAGGGCGAGGAGCGCCCACGCGGTCTGCGAGGGCGTGGATTTGCCCCGGCCGATCCACGCCGGGTCGCGGTAGGAGCGCATGTCCTCGCCCCAGCCGCCGTCGTCGTTCTGGTGTGCCTCCAGCCAGGAGACCGCGCGCCGCACGCACGCGGCGCCGGGCCGCACCCCGGCCGCGACGAGCGCGGGCACCACCGCGCCGGTGCCGTACACGTGGTTGGCGCCCCAGCGGCCGAACCACGACCCGTCGGCCTCCTGGTGGCGCAGCAGCCAGACCACGGCCCGCCGTACGACGTCGGAGGCGGGCTCTTCCACGGCGAGGGCCTCGACGACGTGCGCGGTGACGTCGGCGGACGGCGGGTCGATGACCGCGCCGAAGTCGCAGAACGGCAGCCGGGTGCACAGCTCGCGCGTGTTGTCCGCGTCGAAGGCGCCGAAGCCGCCGTCCCGCGAGGCCATGCCGTTCACCCAGCGCAGGGCGCGGTCGATGGCGGGGCGGACGTCCGGGTGCTTCACCCGCCGCAGGGCCAGGATCACCTCGGCGGTGTCGTCGATGTCGGGATAGATGTCGTTGTCGAACTCGAACGCCCAGCCGCCCGGCGCGAGCGACGGCCGCCGTACGCTCCAGTCGCCCGGCCCCGTGATCTCCTCGCGGAGCACCCAGTCGGCCGCGTTGACGAGGGCGGGGTGGTCGCCCGGCATGCCCGCGTCGAGCAGCGCGTTGACGGCGAGGACGGTGTCCCACACCGGGGACTGGCACGCTTCCAGCCTGCGTCCCTGCTCGTCCCTGATCGTGAACCGGTCCAGGCCTTCGAGGCCCTTGCGCATCACCGGGTGGTCCAGGCGGTAGCCGTACAGGTCGAGGGCGATCAGCGAGTACACCCACGGGGGCTGGATGCCGCCCCACGAGCCGTCCAGTTCCTGCCGCGTCACGATCCACTCGACCGCCCGCCGCTCGGCCGCGCGGCGCACCCCCGGGATCGGGAACCGCTCGTACTGGTGCAGCACGCGGTCGAGCGCGTGGAAGACGCCGTCCCAGCCGGTGCGCGGCTCGCGCGGGGCGGGCCGTCCGGTGCGCAACTCGGCCAGCCCGAACGGCAGCGGCCGCGACGGGCGGCGGGCGCTGACGATGGTGAGCGGCACGATCGTCTGCCGCGCCCAGCACGCGAAGTCGTAGACGTTCAACGGGAACCAGGGCGGTAGGAAGATCATCTCGGGTGGGAGGACCGGAAGGTCGTGCCACGACCACTGGCCGAACAGCGCCAGCCAGATGCGGGTGAAGACCCGGGACGCCTCGATGCCGCCCGAGTCACGTACGAACCCGGCCGCCGCCCGCATGTGCGCCGCGTCGACCGGGTCGCCGGCCAGCCGCAGCGCCGTGTACGCCTCGATCGTGGTGGACAGGTCGCCGGGGCCGTCGTGGAAGTTGGCCCAGGTGCCGTCGTCGCGCTGCTGCGAGCGGATCCAGCGCGCCGCCTCCGCCGTGTCCTCCTCCGTGCGCACGCCGAGGAACTGGCGCAGCAGCAGGTCCTCGGCGTCCATGGTCACGTTGGTCTGCAGCTCGGCCTTCCACCACCCCTCGGGGGCCTGGAGGCCGAGCAGGTGGTCGCAGGCGGCGTCGAGGGCGAGCGAGGCGGAGCTGGGTGCGGCGACTGTGGTCATGTCAATGTCCTCGGGACGTCAGGAAATGGGCGATGTCGAGGAACTCGGCGCGTACGGCCGAGGGCATGTCGGCGTCGGCGAGGTGGCGTTCGGCGGCGTCGAGGCGGTGCTTGGCCTCGGTCTCGGCCCAGGACCGTCCGCCCGCCTCCTCCACCAGCGCGGCGGCGTCACGCAGCTCGGTCTCCGAGAGGGGCTCGGGGCCCGCCATCAGGGCGGCGAGCCGATCGCCCGCGCGGGTGCCGCTGGTGAGCGCGGCGACGATCGGCAGCGACTTCTTGCGGGCCCGCAGGTCCGACAGGACCGGCTTCCCGGTCGCGGACGGGCTGCCCCAGATGCCGAGCAGGTCGTCGGCGAGCTGGAAGGCGAGTCCCGCCTCGGCGCCGAACGCGGCCAGGGCGGCGACCAGCGGCTCCGGGCCGTCCACCGCCATGGCGCCGATCGAGCAGGCGCAGGCCAGCAGCGCGCCGGTCTTCTGCGTGGACATCAGGCGGCACTCGTCGAGGCTCACGTCGGAGCGCCGTTCGAACTCCAGGTCCAGCGCCTGCCCGGCGATCAGCCGCCGGGTGGCCGCGGCCAGGCAGCGGGCCGCGGGGACCCGCCCCGGGCAGCCGTCCTCCAGCAGCAGCTCCCCGGCGAGCGACAGCAGCGCGTCACCGGCGAGGATCGCGGCCGACTGACCGAAGACGGTCCACGCGGCCGGGCGGTGCCGCCGCGTCCGGTCCCCGTCCATGATGTCGTCGTGGAGCAGCGAGAACGCGTGGACGAACTCGACCGCCGCGGCCGCCGCCAGCGCCTCCTGCGGGCCCGCCGCCCGCGCCGACAGCACGGCGAGAGCCGGCCGCAGCGCCTTGCCCCCGGGGGTGACGGGCCGGCCCTCCGCGTCGGCCCAGCCGAGGTGGTAGGCGGCGACGCGCCGGGTGATCGGGTCGAGCCGGTCCGCGGCCGCGCGCAGCACGGGCTCCACCAGCCCGCGGGCGGCCGCGACCGTCGGCGGGATGACCGCGCTCACCGGGCCGCCCCCGTGGTGAGAGTCCCCGCGTCCAGATGACGTCTGGCCAATCTGGCCGCGTTGAGTCCGCTGCGCACGGCCGCCTCCATCGTGTCGGGCCAGCCCGTGTCGGTCCACGCGCCGGCGAGGAACAGCCCGGGCCACCGGGTGGCGGCCTGGGGGCGGAGCGCGCCGCTGCCGGGCCCCTGGCGGAAGGTGGCGCGACGCTCTCTGGTGACGAAGAAGTCCGTGATCCGGGCTCGCCGCGCGCCGGGGAAGAGCCGTTCCAGCGCGGGGACGAACACCGCGCGCGCCCGCGCGGTCGGCGTGTCGATCCAGCGGTCCGCGGCCGAGACGGAGACCGCGAGGTACTGGCCGTCGCGCAGCCCGGCGACCCGCGTCTTGTCGAACACCCACTGCACCGGCGAGTCCACCACCGCCGCGAACGGCAGGCCGGTCACCCGGCGGTCGTACACGACGTGGACGTTGACGATCGGACTGGCCGACAGTCCGCTCCAGCGGGCCCGGTCCGGCGCCGCGTCCGGCGGGACGAGCCCGGCGGCCTGCTCGTGCGGCGTGGCGACGACGACCGCCGACGCCCGCACCCGGGCATCGTTCACCACGACGACCGGCCCCGGCTCGATCGCGGTGACCTTCGACGAGGTCAGTACGGCGCCGCCGAGCCGGGTGATGGCGGCCCGCGCGGCCGTGCCGTGCAGCTCGCCGAGCGGCACGGCCGGCACGCCGATGTCGGCGGCGTCCGACCGGCCGAACAGTGCGGTGCGGAACACCATCGCCGCCGGCCCGAGCGCGGCGTCCCCGGCGCCCACGTTCAGCGCGGCCACCGCGAACAGCTCCCACAGCGCGCGGCGCGCCGCGTCGCTCTGCCCGTGCGCGGCCAGCCACGTCGCGAGGTCCACCTCGTCGAGCGCGGGGTCGGCCGGGTCGAGCCGCCGCAGGGCGAGCGAGCCCCGCATGGCGCGCAGCCGGTCGGCCGGATCGAGCAGCGGGTACCGCGCCAGCGCCGGCATGAGGTGGAACGGCCCCGGCAGGGCGGAGCGCCGCAGCCGCGCCGACCGCCCGTCCGGGGTGAGCACCCGCACGTCGAACCGGGCCTGCACGTCCACCTGGGACGTGCCGCCGAGCCGGTCGAGCAGCCCCCGGTAGGCGGTGCAGCAGCGCAGGAACACGTGCTGCCCGTTGTCCACCGCGAGGCCGTTGCGGGTGAACGAGTGTGTCGCGCCGCCGAGCCTCGGCCGGGCCTCGTACAGCGTCACCGGGAGGCCGGCCTCGCCGAGCGCGACGGCGGCGGCGATGCCGGCCAGGCCACCCCCGACGATCACGACCGGGTCCCGCGTCATCGGCCCGCCCCCGCGAGCGCGCGCGCCGCCACCATGGCCTTCGCCCAGGGCGGCAGCGATAGCCGCGCGGTCAGCGCCATGGTCGGGTCGGCCGCGATGCGGTCGAGCAGGCACCGGTAGATCCCGGCCATGGCCGCCGTGCAGGCCGCGCTGCGGGCGTCCAGCACGGGCAGCAGGCGCATCCCGTCCGCGAACCACTCGCGGGCGCGTACGGCCTCGTACCGGATGAGCGTGACCAGCCGGTGCGGCGGGTCGGTGAACCGGCCGGCGCCGTCGAGCTCCAGCGTGCAGCCGAACCGTTCCAGGTCCTCGATCGGCAGGTAGATGCGCCCGGCCAGCCGGTCCTCGCGCACGTCCCTGAGGATGTTGGTGATCTGGAGGGCGACGCCGAGCGCGTCGGCGAGCGGCGTCGCCGCCTCCGGGTCGTCGGCGCCGAAGACGCCGAGCGAGAGCCGCCCGATCGACCCGGCGACGCACCGGCAGTAGGCGAGCAGCTCGTCGAAGCGCGCGTACGTCGTGCCGCGCACGTCGGCGGCGCACCCGTCGATCAGCTCGCCGAACGCGGCGAGCGGCAGCGGGTAGCGCCGCGCGGCGTCGTGCAGCGCGACCAGTACGAGGTCCTCGTTCCCGTCCGCGCGCGGGCCCGGCGGGCCGTCCAGCGCCTCCCTGGCCGCGTTCAGCCGGGCCAGTCGCGCGCCCGCCGGGCCGTGGCCGTCGGCGATGTCGTCGATGCGGCGGGCGAACGCGTAGACCGCGCTCAGCGCGCGGCGCTTGGGCGCCGGCAGCAGCCGGAGGCCGTAGGAGAAGTTGCGCGCGTTCCTTCGCATGATCTGTTCGCAGTGCTGGTACGCCTCAGGGACGCCCACGGCCCAACCCCCTTCTCGCCAGGATGCGCAGCCACCCCGCGGCGAGGCGGATACCACGGGGCCGTACGGCGCGGCCGAGGACGTCGTAGCCGGCCTGGCGCAGCGCGGCGATCGTGGCGTGGCCCCCGGCGATGTAGCCCGAGATGGCGAGGCGGGCCATCCCGCCCACCGAGGCGACCAGGGGGTCACCCTCGTGGAGCAGCCGCTCGGCCCGGTCGGCCTGCAACGCCACCACGTTGCGCAGCCGCCCGGGCGTGCTCGCCCGGGCGAGGTCGGCCTCCGTGCAGCCGAACCGCTGGAGGTCCTCCTTGGGCAGGTAGATCCGGCCTCGCGTGTAGTCCTCGCCGACGTCCTGGCAGTGCTCGATGATCTGCAGCGCCGTGCAGACCCGGTCGGAGAGGTCGAGCCGGTCGGGGGCGGCCAGGCCGAACACGTGCAGCACGATGTGGCCGACCGGGTTCGCGGACAGCTCGCAGTAGTCGAGCAGCTCCTCGAACGTGGCGTACCGGGTGACGGTCTGGTCGCGCCGGTTCGCCTCGACGAGCCGGTGGAACGGCGCCGCGGGGACGGAGCAGGCCGCGACCGTCTCCTCCAGTTCCCGTACGGCGGGCAGGTAGGGGGTGTGCCCGGTGTAGAGGCGGTGCAGGTCGGACTCCACGGTGTCGAGCAGGCGCAGCGGATCGCCGTTCCCGGGCTCGTCACCGATGTCGTCGACGAAGCGCGCGAAGCCGTACACCGCGAGGAGGTGACGGCGATGGCCGCGCGGCAGCAGCCGGGAAGCGACCGGGAAGTTTTCCCGGCGCGCTTTGAGTGCGACGTCTCGTGCGTCGTCTCCCCCCGATGACATAAATTGAGGCTGTCCGTCGTGGGCAGCCATAAACGCGGACTCTCGGGTCATTGGGGTTTGCCGTGCATAAGCTGGGCGAATATTTGTTGTCCGGACGCGCGGCGGTTTTTCTGACAATTCACCGGCTATTTGTTTGCCCGGCCCGTTGTTTCAAATTGCCGGAATGCTGGGAGGGGAATTCGCCGTGCGAGATGCCGTGGTCCCGCAGGGGCCCGACCCGCAGGCCGGCTGCCCGGCAGGCCGCGACCAGCCGGGGCAGCGCGCCCAGCGCCGACCGCCAGCAGCCCGGCGCCGCGGTGTGGTCGGTGTCGTGCAGCAGGAGGGTGGCGCCGCCGCGCAGCCCGGGGGCCAGGGCGGCCACCACGGAGTCCGGGCTCGCCGTGGGCGTCCAGTCCCGGCCCCACGCGGTCCACAGCACCGGCCGCAGCCCCAGGAGCCGGGCCGCGACCAGCGTCTCGGCGCTGAGCGCGCCGTAGGGCGGCCGGTACCAGGCGGGAGGCCTCCCCGTGACGGCCGCGACCAGTTCGGCGGCCCGGGCCAGCTCGATTGTCATGCGGCCCGGCCGGGCGAGCAGCGCGTTGTCGTGGCGCCACCCGTGGACGGCGACCTCGTGGCCGTGCTCGGCGATGCGGCGGCCGAGCCCGGGATGGCGGTCGAGCATCTCGCCGAGCACGAAGAACGTCGCCCGGCAGCCGAGCCGCTCCAGCTCGTCCAGGAAGCGCGGCGTGGAGCGCGGGTCGGGGCCGTCGTCGAAGGTCAGCGCCACGTGACCGTCCGCGCCGACGCCGGCCAGGCGGGGCGTCAGCCGTCGTACGGCGGGCAGCCAGGTGGCGGCGGGGCCGACGTGCAGCAGGGCCAGCCCGGCCAGGGTGGCCACTCCGCGGGTGCCAATCCTCACCCTTCTCCTGGTTCCCGCGTTTTGCCAGGTCACGCCGCCCGGCGTGCGGTCCTGATCCTCAGCGCGAGCATGGGCGCGGGGCACGACGCCGCCGCGGCCGAGCTGGCCCGGCGGCTCGGCGCGCGGGGCGTGGACGCCGAGGTGGCCGACGTGCTCGACCTGCTGCCGCTGCGACTGGGGGCGGCGCTACGCGGCGGGTACGGCTGGATGATGCGCTCGGCCCCGTGGGCGTACGAGCTGATCTACCGGGCCTTCTTCGTGCCGCGCGGCGGGCCGGGGGGTGTGTCTCCCATGACCGCGCTGGTCGCGGTCCGGCTGCTGCGGCTGCTGCGGCGCCGGAGGCCGGACGAGGTCGTGTCGGCGTTCCATCTCGCCGCGCAGGCGGCCGGGCACCTGCGGGCCCGCGGCCTGCTGCCGGTGCCGAGCACCGTGCTGCTCACCGACTTCGCGGCGCACCGGCTCTGGCTGCACCCGGGGAACGACCGATATCTCTGCCCCGACCCGGCGAGCGCGCGTGCGGTGCGGGCGGCGACCGGGCGGCCCGCCCACGAGCACGCCCCGCTCGTCCGGCCGGAGTTCCTGGAGCACCCGGCGGCGGCTCCGGGGGACGGCGTCACGCGCACGGTGCTGGTGTCCGCGGGGGCCTGGGGGGTGGGCGGTGTCGAGCGGACGGCCCGGATCCTGGCCCGCTCCGGCCGTTACGCGCCCGTCGTCCTGTGCGGGCGCAACGACGAACTGCGCCGCCGCCTCGCCCGCCGTCTGGGACGGTCGGCGACCGCGCTCGGCTGGTGCGCCGACATGCCCGGCCTGCTGGCCGGGGCGTACGCGCTGGTGGACAACGCGGCCGGGCTGACCTGCCGGGAGGCGATGGCGTCGGGGGTGCCGGTGGTCTCCTTCCTGCCGATCCCGGGGCATGGGCGGGACGGCGCGCTGGCGATGGCGCGGGCCGGGCTGAGCGTGTACGCCCGGGACGCCGGGGAGCTGCTTGCCGCGCTCGACCGGATCGGGACGCCGGGCGGGAGGGAGCGGCACGCGGCCGCCGCCGCGGAGCTGTTCGCCGCCGCGCCCGCCGAGTCGTTCTTCACTCCGGTAGTGCCATCAGGTCTCCCTGGCGGATCTGCGGCGACTGGGCCAGCTTGACGCTGCCGTAGAAGATCAGGCCGACGCCGATCAGCTCGGCCGCGATCCAGCCGCCCAGCCGGATGGTCTCGCCGAAGAGCGCGACGCCGAGGCCGATGCTCGCCACGGGGTCGGAGATGTTGAGCGTCGGCTGGACGACGACGAGGGTGCCGCTCTGCAGGGCGTTCTGCAGCAGGTAGACGCTGAACACGCCGGCCGCCACCATGGCGTACACCGGCCATGTGGTCAGCAGATGGGATCCCTCGGAGTCGAAGAGGCGGGTGCTCTCCTTCATCAGCGCCGCGGTGAAGGCGAAGCCGAGGCCGGAGGCGGTCCCGAGCAGGGCAGCCCGCTGCGAACCACGGGTGATCTTCGCCGTCGCGATGAGGTACGCCAGGATGGCGCCGCACACCACCGTGACGATGATCCAGTCGGCGGCGTCCGGAGCCCGGGTTCCGTGCCCGGGGCTCGCGGAGGCGAGTAGGACCCCCAGCCCGACGGTGAGGGCGATGATGGCCCGCCACAGGCTCCAGTTCAGCTTGATCCGGTACATCAACCAGATGATCAGCATGGTGAACGGCAGCTCCGTGATGAGCAGCGGTTGCACCAGCGCGAGCGTCCCGAAATTGAGGGCGCTCGCCTGGAGGAGGAAGCCGCCGATCAAGGCGACGATGCCGCTCAGCCAGACCGGTTTGCGCATCATGTCCCACAGCAGCACCAGCTTGAAGGCGTCGCTCTGGGGCGCGGTGCGCGCCGCCCGGCGCTGCAACACCGACGAGAGGGCGTTGCAGGCCGCCGCGAGTACGGCCAGGAGCACCGCGATCACCGGCGCCCGGCCTTCAGGGGGGCGCGCTGTCCGTCGATGGTGGTCATAGGGCCGAGCATCGGGGAACCCGGACCCCGCGCAAGGGTTCCACGCCGGTCAGGGTGCGGCCGCGACCCGGCCTTGCCTGCCGCTTGGCCGATCTTCCGCTGGCCTGATCGTGGCAGGCTAGGTTAGCCTAAGCAAAGTTAGGCATGCCTAAGTTGATGGAGGCTCCATGACCGTCGCCTATCGGCCGTTCCGCCTGCACGTCGCCCGTACCGAGCGGCTCAGCCCGACCTTCGTACGGGTCACGTTCGCGGGTGAGGAGCTGTCCGGGTTCGGGCACGACGGGTACGACCAGCGGGTCAAGGTCGTGGTGCCGCTGCCGGACGCCGGGCTGGACGCCTTCCCCACCGGGCCGGACTGGTTCCCCATCTGGCGCGATCTCCCGGAAGACAGGAAGAACCCGATCCGCACCTACACCGTGCGTGCCCTGCGCGAGGCTCCGGGCCGGCACCGCGAGCTGGACGTCGACTTCGCGTTGCACGGACCCGTGGGGGTCGCCTCCCGGTGGGCGGCGCAGGCGCGTCCGGGCAGCCCCGTGGTCATCGTCGGCCCCGACGCGCGGTATTCCGGCCCGCCGGTCGGGGTCGAGTGGGCGCCTCCGGCCGGCGCGACCCGGCTGCTGCTGGTGGGGGACGAGACCGCCGTCCCCGCCGTCTCCGCGATCGCCGAGACCCTCGGCGACTCCGCCGCCGTCCGGGTGCTCCTGGAGGTGCCCGGCCCCGGCGATGTCCTCGACCTGCGTGTCACGCCGAACGTCGAGGTCACCTGGCTGCCCCGCGGTACGGCGCCGCACGGTGAGCTGCTGATCCCCGCCGTGCGCGACGCCGTACGGGAACTCGGGGTCGCGGCGGGCGGGCCGGAGCGGGGCGAGGAGTCCGGCGACGGCCCCGGCGACGAGTCCCCTGAGCGCCTCTGGGACGTGCCCGAGCGGGCGTCCGGCGGCTTCTACGCCTGGCTGGCCGGTGAGATGGGTGTGGTCCGCGAGCTGCGCCGCCACCTGGTGCGGGAGCTGGGCGTGGACCGCTCGTGCGTCGCCTTCATGGGTTACTGGCGGCAGGGGGCGCCCGAGCACGATTGAGCCCATTGCTATGTTCCTTCTGATCTGATCCGCGGCGTTTAGTGTGGTTCGGGTGGAGGGGATGGGCGGACGGCGGGGAGCGTGACGGGTGCTGGCGAGTTTGCGGGCCCGCGTGCGGTACTGGTTCGACGGCACGATGGACCGGGGCACCCCCGCGCTGATCGGCTGGCTGGGGCTCGCCTCGGTCGCGCTGATCGCGGTGGTCACGGTCCTGATCGTGGTCTTCACCGACGAGGACGCCGAGGACAACAACGGCTGGATCGGCGTGGCGTGGATGAGCCTGCTGCGCACGCTCGACCCGGGCACGATGGGCGGCGACACCGGTAGCCCGGTCTTCCTGGGCCTGATGCTCGCTGTCACGGTCGGCGGCATCTTCATCGTCAGCGCCCTCATCGGTGTGCTCACCACCGGCCTGGACGCGCGGATCGCCGAGCTGCGCAAGGGCCGCTCCCAGCTCGTCGAGCACGGGCACACGATCATCCTGGGCTGGTCGGAGCAGGTCTTCACGGTGATCGGCGAGCTGGTGACGGCCAACCAGAGCGCCCGCCGCTCGTGCGTGGTGGTCCTCGCCGACCGTGACAAGGTTGCCATGGAGGACCAGATCCGGATGCGGGTGCCCGACACCGGCCAGACCCGGGTCATCTGCCGCTCCGGCAACCCGCTCAAGAAGGCGGACCTCGAACTCGTCAGCCCGGACACGGCGAAATCGATCATGGTGATGCCACCGCAGGTCGAGGACGCCGACATCGACGTCATCAAGGTCCTTCTGTTGCTGAACAACCGGCCGTGGCGCGGCGCCCACCCGCACATCGTGGCCGCCGTCCAGGACTCCGAGAACCTCGCGGCGGCCCGGCTCGCCGCCGGGGAGTCGGCGCTCGTGATCGACGCCGACGACATCACGATCCGCATGGTCGTCCAGTCGCACCGCCAGGCCGGCCTGTCCACGGTCTGCACCGACCTGCTGAACTTCGCCGGAAACGAGATCTACTTCCGGCCCGAGCCCGCGCTGGTGGGCAGCAAGTACGGCGAGGTGCTCAATGCGTACGAGCTGGGGGTGCCGATCGGGGTGCACAAGGCCGGCGGGCCGGTGATGGTCAACCCACCGCCCGACACCCCGATCGAGGTCGGCGACAGCATGATCGTGGTCGCCGAGGACGACCTGCTCATCCGCCTGGCCGGCCGGCCGTACCCCATCATCGAGGACGTGATCACCACCGCGCCGGAGCGGGAGCCGGTGCCGGACCGCACGCTGCTGATCGGATGGAACGCCCGCGCCACCAAGATCATCGATTTGCTGGACCGGCTCGCCCCGCCCGGCTCGGTGGTGGACGTCGCCGCGCCCCACCGCCCCGCGCACGCGGTGGAGAGCGAGCGGCAGAACCTGGTGGTCGGCTACAAGATGTGCGAGCCGACCAGCAGGCGGTCGCTGGAGGCGCTCGACCTGGGGTCGTACCAACACATCGTGGTGCTCTCGAACGACGGCGTCGATCCGGACCGGGCCGACGACCGCACGCTGGTCACGCTGCTCCACCTGCGCGACATCGAGGTGCGGCTGGGCGATCCGTATTCGATCGTCACGGAGATGAACGACGACAACAACCGCGAGATCGCCCAGGTCACCAAGGCGGACGACTTCATCGTCAGCAGCAAGCTGATCTGCCTGCTGCTGACCCAGCTCGCCGAGAACCGCGACCTGTACGCCGTCTTCGCCGACCTGTTCGACCCGGCGGGGTCGGAGGTCTATCTCAAACCCGCCGTGGACTACGTGCGGCCGGGTGCGGAGGCGAACTTCGCGACCGTCATCGAGTCGGCGCGGCGCAGGGGAGAGGTCGCGATCGGGTACCGCCGGGGCCGGCTCAGTGACGAGCCGCCCGCCTACGGCGTGACGCTCAACCCGCCCAAGGGTGTGCCGCTGGTCCTGGGCGAGGGCGACCACGTCATCGTCGTCGCCGAGGACTGAACCGTGAACGGTGCGCCGCGGGATGAGGCCGGTCAGAGCAGTCCGAGCACGTCCTGTTCGCCGCGGCTCTCGATGACCTTGTTGATGGCGTCCACCATCTCCTGGCGGCTGTAGCTGCGGTCGGGCATCTCGTTCAGATGCGCCAGCATGTCGGCCGGTAGGCTCACCCGGGCGGACGCCGAGGCGTAGACCTCGCGGCGGGTGGCCCGCTCGCGGTCGTGGAAGACCTCGTCCAGGACCTTCCGCATCTCCTCAAGCGCGGCACGCTCAGCCATGGCCACCCCTCCTCGGACCTCATGCAGCGCCACTACCCGCACAGATCCGGGCCACGCGCGTGCCGGGCTCAGTAGGACTTCAGGGAGATCGAGGTCGCGGCCTCGTGGATCTTGGCCGTCACGCGCTCGGCCATGCCGGCGGAGCCGGGCAGGTGGGGCAGCAGGCGCAGCATGAACATCTGGAACCGCATCTGGAACGCCGACTTCATGACCATCCCCTTGAGGTTGCTCTCGGCCAGGGCCTGGTTGGCCGCGACGAAGGGCCGCAGCTCGCGCTCGTACGCGGCGAAGCCGGCGACATGGTCGCCGGACGCGGCGGCCAGCTCCCCGGCCAGCACGTACGCGCCGACGAGGGAGAGGCTGGTGCCCTGCCCCGAGGCCGGGGACGCGCAGTATGCGGCGTCGCCCACCAGGACGACCCGCCCCCTGGACCAGGTGTCCATGTGGACCTGGCTGAGCGAGTCGAAGTAGAAGTCGGGCGCGTCCGCCATGGCGCCGAGCAGTCGCGGCACCTCCCAGCCGTGGTCAGCGAACCGCTCGGCGACCACCTTCTTCTGGCCCTCGATGTCGTGCCGGTCGGCGGTGAGGCCGTCCGAGGCGAAGAGGAACATCGCGCGGGCGTCGGCGGCGCGGGCCGTGGCGTACATGAGGGCGGACGCCCCGGGCTCGGCGCGGCCCATCTCGACACGGTCCAGGTTCAGGTGGTTGGGCACCGTGAAGATCGAGATGTGGTGGCCGAGGTCGCGGGTGAACCGGCCCTCCTCGCCGAAGGCCAGCCGGCGCACGTTCGAGTGCAGCCCGTCGGCGCCGACGACCAGGTCGAACACGCGTGACGGGCCGCGCTCGAAGGTGACGAGCACGCCGTCCTCGGTCTCGGCCAGCGAGGTGATCGAGTCGTCGAAGACGTACTCCACGCGGTCGGCGGTCGCCTCGTGGAGGAGGCTGCCGAGGTCGCCGCGCATGATCTCGACGTCGGTGTTCTCACGGCCGCCGAACAGCGCGGCGTCCATGCTGGCGACCCGCTTGCCATCGGCGTCCACGAAGTGGGCGACCTTCATGTCCGTGCTGAGCGCCTCGATCCGCGGCAGCAGGCCCATCCGCTCCACCACGTCGAGGGCGGCACCCCGGATGTCGACCTTGTAGCCGCCGTCCCGCAGCGCGGGGGCACGCTCGACCACCGTCGGCGCGAAGCCGTACTCGCTGAGCCAGTACGCGAGCGTCGGGCCGGCGATGCTCGCGCCGGAGATCAGGACCGTCTTCATGGGGACTCCTCGGGGGGATTCGGTAGGGCCGATGTGATCGACTGTACAAGTGTCTCAGAGAGATGTCTAGTACAGATGTCTCAGAACAATGTCTCAGACGTTGGGGTAGTCTGATCGCCATGGGAAATCGCGAAGACCTGCTCGCCGGAGCCAAGCGCTGCCTCTATGAGAAGGGGTACACGCGCACCACCGCGCGCGACATCGCGGCGGCCTCCGGCACCAGCCTGGCCTCCATCGGCTACCACTTCCGGTCCACGAAGGCCCTGCTCAACGAGGCGCTCGTCGACACCATGCGTGAGTGGGGCGACGAGTTGGAGCGGGCGCTCGGCACGGACACCGGCATGCGTCCCGGCTCACAGGAGCGGTTCGAGGCGATCTGGGAGCGGGTGGTCGGCTCGTTCACCGAGCGGAGGCCGCTGTGGGCCACCCAGTTCGAGGTGATCACCCAGCTCGACCACCTGCCGGAGATGCGCGAGGCGTTCGGCACCGGCCTGGAGGAGGCGCGGTACGGCCTCGCCGAGATCTTCGACCCGGACGCCGACCCCGAGACGCTCCGCGTGACCGGCCGGCTCTACCAGACGCTGCTCAGCGGCCTGCTGTCGCAGTGGCTGATCGACCCCGAGCACGCGCCCACCGGCCGCGACCTCGCCGCGGCCATCAGAGCCGTCGCCGCGGGCTTCGCCCGCTGATCCGGAAGCGCTCGCCCGGAACCGCGTTGACGCCCCCGGCCCCCGCCCTTACTGCCGTGTCCTGTCTCGCTACATTGCGGATCATGCTTAGGGGCAGAGAACACGACCAGCGCGCCATCGAGGATCTCCTGGACGGCGCGCGGGCCGGGCGCAGCGGGGCCGTGGTCATCTGGGGCGACCCGGGCATCGGCAAGACGGCCCTCCTCGGCCACGCCGTGGAGAGGGCCGAGGGGTTCCGGGTCCTGCGCAGCACCGGCGTGGAGACCGAGGCCGAGCTGCCGTTCGCGGCCCTGCACCAGCTGCTGCGGCCGGAGCTGGCCCGCGTGGCGACACTGCCCGAACCGCAGTCCGACGCGCTCAAGGGTGCGCTGGGTCTCGGCGGGGGAGCGGGCCAGGATCGTTTCCTCATCAGCCTCGCCACGCTCTCCCTACTGGCGGAGGCCGCGGAAGAGGGGCCGGTCCTCTGCCTGGTGGACGACGCCCACTGGCTGGATCAGGCGTCCGCCGACGCGCTGCTGTTCGCCGCCAGACGCCTTGACGCCGAGGGGATCGTGCTCGTCTTCGCCACGCGTGAGGGGTTCAGCGCACCCGGTCTGCCGGAGCGCAGGCTCGATCCGCTGGACGCCGAGGCCGCGGCGGCGCTGCTGGACGACCGGGATCCGGGACTGGCGGACGCGACCAGGGCCCGGGTGCTCGGGGAGAGCCGGGGCAACCCACTTGCGCTGATCGAACTACCCCGTACGGGAGATCCGCTCAAGCCGCTGCCCCTGCCACGCCGGATCCAGGAGGCGTATGAGGCCCGCATCGCAGCGCTGCCACCGAATGCCCGGACGATGCTCTTGCTCGCCGCGGTCGAGGGCACCGGAGATCTGGGCGTCGTGCTGCGCGCGGCAGAGCGGCTGGGCATCGGAGCGGAGGCACTCGGCGCCGCGGAAGGCATCCTCTCGCCGGACGGTGGAACGGTCACATTCGCGCATCCGCTGATGCGCGCGGCCGCCCTCCACGCCGCGCCGTTCGACCAGCGTCTCGCCGTACATCGGGTTCTCGTGGACGTCCTCCACGACCATGAGGACCGGCAGGCCTGGCACCTGGCCGCGGCGGCGCTCGGCCCCGATGAGCGGGCCGCGTCCGCGCTGGAGCGCACCGCGGCACGAGCCAGGGAACGGCACGGCCACGCGGCCGCCGCGGCGGCGCTCGAGCGGGCCGCCGAGCTCACCACCGATCGGGAAAAGCTGGCCACGCGCCTGACCGAGGCCGCCGTGGCGGCGGCCGACGCCGGTCGGCCCGAGCGGGCACAGGGGCTGGCCGAGCGGGCGTCCCGCCTCGTCGACGACCCGCGCGCCATGGCCCGGCTGGCCGATCTGCGTGCCAGGGTGGCCTTCGAACGCGGCTCAGTCCACATTGCTCACGACCTCCTGGTCTCGGGCGCAGAACGCGTCGCCGAACTCGATCCGGTGGCGGCCGGGCTGATGCTCGTCGACGCGGGTCGCAACGCCTGGCAGCTCAGTGATCCGGAACGCCTCCGGGACGTGGCCGCAGGACTGCGCGCGCTGCGACTGCGTCCGGAAGACGGCCTGGAAAGCGCGGTCGACGCCGTCGCCGCCGCGGCAGAATCCCTCAACCGCGGACCCACCGAGGGCCTGCCCGCCATGCGCCCCCTGGTGGACGATGCCAGGCGGATCGACCGGGAGGGCTACCAGCTGCGGATCAACGGCGCGTTCGTGGCCGGCCTGGTCGGCGACTTCGAGGCGCAGCGGGAGATCTCCTCTGCGCTCGTGGAGGAGTGCCGGACCCTGGGCATGACCGGATGGCTCCCGATCAGCTACGTGACGCTCGCCTCCGCCGAGCTCTACCTGAACCGGTTCCGCGGCGCGCTCGCCGACGCCACCGAAGGGCTGCGGATCGCCTCGGACGTCGGCCAGCCCCACCGGGCCGGCTACCTGACGGGCATCCTCGCCTGGCTCGCCGCCGTCCAGGGTGACGACGCTCGCTGCGCCGAGCTGGCCGCGTCCTGCGCCGACCACTTCAGCATCACCGGGATCGCCAACGGAACGGCCTGGGGCGAGTGGGCGCTGGCGCTGCTCGACCTGAGCCGTGGCCGTCACACGCGGGCGCTCGACCGCCTGGAGGGGGCGATGGCAGGTCCGGTACGCCACCAGATCCAGGCGGTTCATTTCGCCGCCGACCAGGTGGAAGCCGCGGTGCGGGCCGGGGAGCCCGAACGGGCGAAGAAGCCGATGGCACGGTTCGAGGAGTGGGCGGCCGCGGCCCGCCTTGACTGGTCGGACGCCGTGCTGCACCGCTGCCTGGCCCTGCTGGAGTCGAGAGAGGAGCACTATCTGGCCGCCCTGAGGTCGCACGCGCGCCCCTTCGAACGAGCCAGGACCGAGCTGCTCTACGGCGAGTGGCTGCGCCGCGAGCGCCGCAAGCGCGAGGCGCGTACCTACCTGCGGGCCGCGATGGAGACCTTCCACCGTCTCGGCGCCCGACCCTGGGGTGACAGGGCGAGCGCCGAGTTGCGAGCGGCCGGAGAGGCGGTGGTCGCCTCCGCGGACGCCGACAAGCAGGCCGACCTGTCGCCGCAGGAGTTGCAGATCGTACGGCTGGCGGTCACGGGTCTGACGAACAGGGAGATCGGCGCCAGACTCTTCATCAGCGCCAAGACCGTGAGCTACCACCTCTACCGCGCCTTCCCCAAGCTTGGCGTCTCCTCCAGGGTCGAGCTGGCCAGGCTGGAACTAGGCGCGTCGTAGCGTGCCCGCCAGCGAGGCGAACGTCGCCAGGGCGACGCAGCCTCCCACCACCGCGCCGACGGCGGGCCACGGCAAGGTGATCGCGATCGGCCCGGCGATCTGGACCAGCGAGGCCCACAGCCCGGCCAGGGCGGCAACGGCCACGCCACTCGCGACGATCACCCCGATCGCGACGATCAGCAGCGCCTCCCCGGCCACATACCGCAGGAGCTGGCCCCGGGTCGCGCCGAGGAGCCGCAGCGCCCCGCGTTCGGCCGTGCGGTCGGAGGCCGCCATCAGCAGGGTGTTGACCAGCGCGATCGCGGTGTAGGCGAGGATGATGCCGAGGACCACGAGCAGCCCGAGACGGCTGGCTGAGCCGCGGCGGTCGGCGGCGTCGGCCGCCCACTCGCGTGTGGTGACAGCCCGCGCGTTGTGCCCCGCCGTGGCCTTCTCCAGCAGGGTTTCGGCCGTCTCCCGAGAGGTGCCCGGACGCAGCTTGACGTAGGCCGTCGTCACCGGAGCGGAGAAGGCGTGGGCCGGGGAGATGTAGGAGTCGGCCGGGGCGTCGGCCCCGAGCAGTCCGACCACCTTCAGCGAGACTTCACTGCCGTCCGCGCGCCACAGTTCGGCGGTGTCGCCAAGGCTCAGCTCCCAGGTTTCCGAGACCACGATGCCGTGGTCATCGAGATCGGAGAGCGAGCCCGCGATCAACGGCAGGTCCAGCATGGCGGGGAGCCTGGCCGGATCGACGGCCTCCGCCGGCCTCTGGATGAGCGCGGTGGCTCCCTCCAGGGTGTAGACGCTGGTCGGAGCGGTGGTGGCGACATCCACGCCGGGGACGGCGCGCAGCCGTTCGACGAGCTGCCGGTCCAGGCCCGCCGTACCGGTGGGCACCACCAGATAATCGGCGCGCACTGGGCGGGTCTGCATCGCGGCCTTGGCGGTGTCGGTCATCGCGGCCGCCCCGAGCAGCGCGGCGGACAGGCCCACGGCGATCAGGACAGGGGCCACGGTGGCGGCGGTCTGCCTGGTGGAGGCGGCGGCGGCCGCAGGCACCACGGTGCCACCCGCTCCACGCAACCGCCCCAGAGGCGCCGCGAGCAGCCGCGTGACCGGCCGTACGACCGCGGGGGTGAGCAGTCCGGCGGCGACGATCAGCAGCATCACGATCGGCATGAAGGACTTGTTGTTCGTGGCCCCGGTGGGGTCGGTGACGGCGGTCACGCCCATGCTGATCAGCGCGGCACAGAACAGGACACCACCCGCCGCCCAGCGGCCCCAGCCCATCCCCCGGTCTTCGATCGCGGCTTCGCGCATCGCCTCGGCCGGATGCACCCGACCCGCTCTCCTGGCGGCGGCCGCCACACCGGACACCGCAACCGCCACACCGGTACAGAAGGCGACGACGGAGGGCCAGGCAGCGGTGCTCGGTACCAGCCACGCAGGCGCCATTCCCAGGCCGACCAGCCAGTCCAGGATCGGCCCCGCGGCGAACGGCCCGGCCACCGCGCCGACCGCGGAGGCGATGACCGCGACGATCCCGGCCTCGCTGTACAGCATCCACCGCACCTGGCGGCGGGTCGCGCCCACCGTGCGCAGCAGCGCGAATTCCCGCCGCCGCTGCGCCACCGCGAAGGCGAACGTCGACGAGACCACGAAGACGGCGATGAAGACGGCGAAGCCGGCCGCGATGCCGACGATCGTGTTGGCGTTGTCGCGGGCCCGCTCGTCGCTCACACGTGTGGGATCGACCAGCGCGCGGTCATGTCCGGTGAGCACCCTGGCACCGCCTCCCACGCTGGGCACCGGATGCCACAGGGCGAGCGCGTCGATCCGCGGAGACAGCGTCGCCGCCTCCGCGTCGGTGAAGAACACCGTGGACGGCGCGGTCGTCACACCCACCACGGTGTACGGCCGGACGCCGCCGGCCGTGACGACCCGGACTTTCAGGCCGACCTGGGCGCCCGCACTCACCACGACCTCTTTGTCGGTCTTCGGGGCCCTCCCCTGAATGAGCTTCTGCGGTGCCGTACGGGAAGCGGACCAGGGCCGTCCCGTGGAGTCCGGGCCGTCGACGAGCCGGGCGGGGAAGGCGCGGTCCACGACCGCGTCGGGGAAGCGGGCGACGAGCTCGTCGGGCAGTCCGCGCGGCTCGGCGAGCGGAGCACTCTGTTCGCCCTGCCAGGTGCCGACGGTCAGCCGGTTGTCCGGCACCACCACGACCGGGGCGGAGGCGTACCGCTGCGGGGCCCGGTCGGGTGAGCCGACCGTCGTGTCCAGTACCTGGCCCATCGCGGCGATCAGCGCCGCGCCGAGGGCGAGCGCGACGAAGGTGCCGATGAAGGAGGTCAGTCGGGTACGCAGAGTGCTCAGGGCGATGCTCAGCACGACTCCTCCAGCGTCAACATCCGGGAGGCGACGGCCTCGGGTGTGGGATCGGGCAGCTCGCCGCAGACCCGGCCGTCGGCCAGGAACAGCACCCGGTCGGCGTAGGCGGCCGCGGCGGGGTCGTGGGTGACCATCACGACGGTCTGCGCCTGTTTGTCGACCAGGGAGCGCAGCAGGCGCAGCACATCCCGGCTGGTGTTGGTGTCCAAGGCGCCGGTCGGCTCGTCACCGAAGAGTACGGCGGGCCGGGTGACCAGCGCCCGCGCGATGGCCACCCGTTGCTGCTGCCCTCCGGACAGCTCGGCCGGACGGTGCGCCGCCCGGTCGGCGAGTCCGACGGAGGCCAGGCTCTGCTCGACGAGTTCGGGATCCGGGCGGCGACCCGCCAGGCGTAACGGCAGGGCGACGTTCTGCGCCGCGGTCAGCGACGGCAGCAAATTGAAGGATTGGAACACGAACCCGATCCGGTCACGCCGTAGCAGCGTCAGCTTCCGCTCGCTCAGCCGGGTCAGATCCCTGCCGTCCACCACGACGTGCCCCGACGTGGGTTTTTCCAGGCCCGCGGCGCACTGCAGCAAGGTCGACTTGCCCGATCCGGAAGGTCCCATCACGGCGGTGAAGGTGCCGTGATGGAATCCGATCGTCACGTTGTCGAGCGCCGTGACCCCGTGGCTGTAGTGCTTGGTGACTGACGCCAGTTCCACAGTGGTGTGCAGGCGTTCCATGAGTTTCACGGTGATTCGCTTCCGTTCAGGTCAAGATGTTCCCCGTGATCGGAACGCTACGGAAGCGGCTGTCGGCCCGGTATCGGACATGTGACCAGCGCCTGTGACGGCGTGGGAGTGATTTTCGCGTGACAATCTACGCGTGAACGGATATCCGCGGCGATTATTTCTGCAGCTCAGTGGTATCGCTGCGGCGGGAGCGCTGGTCTCGGGGTGCACCGGCCACACGGGAACCGAGCGCGGGTACGCGGACGCCTTCGCCCTCCTGCGCCGCAGGTGGCGGGAGGCCACCGCCGGGTCGGGGTTCGACGCGGCGGCGGCGCCGTACCAGAACCGGCTGGCGACGCTCGGGACGGTGGCGGCCGGCCACCGCGACACCATGGCGCCGACCGCCTCGTCACTCTGGCCCGACCTCGCCTTCCCCTCCTTCGCCACCACCCCGGCGCGGCTGCGCGCCATGGCCCGCGCGTACGCGCTGCCGGGGACGGGGCTGACCGGCGACCCGGGGCTCGGCGCGGCCGTCGCCACCGGGATCGACCACTACCGGCGGCACGTGTACGCCGACGGCGCCGACCCGGCCGGGAACTGGTGGACCTGGCAGATCGGCGTCCCGAAGGCGCTGCTGGACGCCGCCCTCCTGATCGGCCCGCACCTCACCGCACGGCAGAGCGCCGCCCTGGGGGACGCGGTGGACCACTTCGTCCCCGAGCGCCTGCTGGACGACTACGACGGCACCAGCACCGGGGCCAACCGGGTGGACCTGTGCGTGGTGACGCTGCTGCGCGCCGTGCTCGGATCCGACCCGGACCGGGCCGCGCTCGCCGTCGCCGCCCTCGCGCCGGTCTTCCCGTACGTGCGGGAAGGCGACGGCTTCCACCGGGACGGCTCGTTCATCCAGCACACGTACGTCCCCTACCAGGGCGGATACGGCGTGGTGCTGCTCTCCGGCCTCGCGACGCTGTTCGCGGTGCTGCGCGGCTCGCCCTGGGACATCGCCGCCCCGCACCGGCAGATCGTGCTCGACACGGTCGAGAGGTCGTTCGCGCCGTTCGTCCACGACGGGTTCTGCATGGACCTCGTCCGCGGCCGGGGCGTCGGCCGGCAGCCGTACGGCGACCACGTGAAGGGGCGCGAGATCGCCGCGGCGATCCTGCTGCTGGGGGAGACGGCCTCCGCCGCCGAACGCGCGCGGTGGCAGGCCATGGTCAAGGGGTGGGCGCTGCGGGACACCTCGGTCTCCATGCTCAGGGCGGCCGAGCGCGCCGACCTGGGGTTCCACGCCCGGCTGGCCGCGATCATGGCCGACGACGCGATCCCGGCGGCCGACGAGCCCTCCGGACACCGGCTGTTCCCGGCGAGCGCCCGCGCCGTCCACCGCCGTCCCGGCTGGTGCACGGCGCTGAGCATGGCCTCCCACCGCGTCGGCCACTACGAACACGGCAACGGCGAGAACCCGCGCGGCTGGCACACCGGCTCCGGGATGCTCTACTGGTGGGCCGAGGGCCACGGCGACCAGTACTCCGACCACTTCTGGCCGACCGTGGACCCGTACCGGCTGCCCGGGACGACCGTGTCCACCCGGCGGCTCCCGGACGGCGCCGGGGAGGCGTGGGGCGCCACCCGCCCGCCGGGCCGCTGGGTCGGCGGCGCCACCGACGGCGTGTACGCGTCGGTCGGCCAGCACCTGAACGGCGTGGAGAGCACCCTTGAGGCGTTCAAGTCGTGGTTCTTCCTCGACGACGGGGTGGTCTGCCTGGGCGCCGGGATCACCGCCGAGGACGGCGTCCCGGTCGAGACCGTGGTGGACAACCGCAGGACCGACGCCCCGCTCGTCGTGGACGCCCGGGCGGGCTGGGCGCACCTGGAAGGGCACGCGGGCTACGTCGTGTACGGCGGCGCGCGCCTGCGCCGGCTCCGCGAGGAGCGCCGCGGCGGGGTCCCCCGGACGTACGTGACCCTGTGGCTCGACCACGGCGTGGACCCGGTCGCGGACGGATACGCGTACCTGCTCCTGCCGGGGGCGAGCCGGGAACGCACCCGGGCCCGCGCCGCCGACCCGGCGTGGGTCGCGGTGCTCGCCAACACCGCCCGGACGCAGGCCGTCCGGGTGCCGTCGCTCGGGATCACGGCGGTCAACTTCTGGACCGGCGGGACCGCCGGCGGCCTGACCGCCTCCGCTCCGTGCGCGGTCCTCGTCAGGGAGCGTGGTGACGGCACCGCCGCGCTGACCGTCTCCGACCCCCGCTGCGATCTGGACGAGCTGACCCTGACCTGGGACCGGCCGGTGGCCGGGGTGCTCGACCGCCAGCCGCTCCTGGACGGCGCCGCGACCGGGGCCCGGCTGACCCTCCGCTTCGGGCGGCTGGCCGACCTGGACGGTGGCTCCATCACCGTGACCGTCCGCCTTGTGGACCCGTAGGCAGGGGGATCCTTTATAGATCATTTCGTGATAGAAGAGCACGCACATCTGATGTCTCTTCTTGGGGTATTCGTGAAGAAGCTCGCACGACGTGCCGCGGCGCAGACGCTCGCCGCCGCCTTCCTTCTCACCGCCTTCACCGGCTCTGCCCACGCCAACGCGCAGGACGCCGACGCCGCGATCGCCCAGGAGTGGCAGACCGCGTGGGACACCTACCACTTCTCCGACACCACGCCGCCGGCCGAGGGCTCCGGGCGCCGCCGGGTCACGAGCAGCATCTCCGTCGAGATCAACGCGCCCGCCGCGCGTGTCTTCCCGGCGTACTCCGACTTCAACCACCACATCGGCATGAACCCGTTCCTGCGCCGGGTCATCACCCACAAGGACTGGTGTAGCGCGAGCACCCGCACCATCAACCTCACCGCCATCGAGGAGATCCCGTACGAGGGCACGGTGGTCGTCAGCGAGACCCACGCACAGCAGCGCCTCCACGAGAAGGAGCTCTACTACGAGACGGACAGCTGGTCCTTCCCTGGTGTCGTCACGCATCAGAAGATCGTTTTCAACCAGCTGAAGGGCGGCAAGACCAAGGTCACCGAGAATCTCACCTTCGAGGCGGACGATGACATGATCGACTTCGCCGCCACGAACGGCGTCGCCGCCCACCAGCAGTTGCAGACGGCTCTCAAGCAGGCGATCGAGAGCGGCGCGCTCTGATCCGCGCCCCGCTGACGCCGGATCGGTCCGGCGTCAGCGGGTGAGCATGTCGACCAGTCCGGCCAGCCCCTCGTCGCCGTGGCCGTCGGCGAGGCGGCGTTCCATCAGCGTGGTGAACGGGGCCAGCAGCTCGGCGCTGACCCCCTGCGCTGCGGCCGTTTCCAGCAGGGTGGAGTTGCCCTGGACCATCATGGCCAGGTTCGAGGTCACCCCCTTGGCGTAGTCGCCGCTCTCCAGGTGTCCGGCCAGGCCGTACGCGTACCCGGTCATGGCCGTGAGCCATTCGGCCAGCAGGGGCGCGAGGTCCCCCGGCGCGACGTCCTCCTTGCGGACCAGGGCGAAGGCGTGCGTGACACCGGCGAACATCCCGGTCATCGCGCTCAGCAGCGCCACATCGTGGAGAGCCGCGAAGCCGGGGTCCTCGCCGACGTACCTGGTGCCGGCCGGTACGGCCAGCGTCCGCTGATGGTCGCCGAAGACGGCCTGCGAGCCGCTGTAGAAGACGAAGCCGCCCGACTCCGGGGAGCCGATCATCGGAGGGACCGCCATGATGCCGCCGTCCAGGTAGTGGGCGCCGCGCTGCTCCGCCCACTCGGCGCGGGCGCGGGCCTCGGCGGGCGTGCCGGTGGTCAGGTTGACCACGTTCTTGCCGGTGAGGTCGGCGCCGTCCAGCGTCTCGCCGACCGAGGCGTCGTCGAGCAGGCAGACCACCACGAGGTCGCTCGCGGCCACCGCCTCGGCGGCCGTACCGGCGACTCTCGCGCCCTCGGCGGCGAGCGGCTCCGCCCGGCCCGGCGTACGGTTCCACACGGTCAGCGGGTGCCCGGCGGCGAGCCAGGCGCGGGCGAGCGCCGTCCCCATGGCGCCGAGCCCGAGAAGGGTGAGGTGAGGCTTGTCGATACCGATGTCAGTCATGCCGATTAGGCTTGCCGCCGGCCCCCCGGGCGCTCAAGTACGCACTTTGAAGTGCGTGGTTACCCGGGGGTGAGCGAGCAGGCAGGGGGGCGGGACATGGCGATCGGCCGGAGGCCGGGGGCGTATGTCTGCGGGATCGACGCGGCGATGGACGTGATCGGCGGCAAGTGGAAGGTGCTCATCCTGTGGGCGCTCAACGAGCGGCCCTGCCGTTTCGGTGAGCTGCGCCGGCTGCTGCCGGGCGTGACCGAGAAGGTGCTCGCCTCGCACCTGCGGGAGCTGGAGGCGGACGGCATCGTGCACCGGGAGGTGTACGACGAGGTGCCACCCCACGTCGAATACTCGCTGACCCCGCTCGGCGTCTCGCTCAACGAGGCGTTGCGGCCCCTGGGCGCGTGGGGGCGCGAGAACGTCCCCGGCGTCGCCCACGCCTCCGGTTAGTGCCCGGGGGCCAGCACCGGTTCGGCGTCCACGGGGAGCGCGGGGAAGTCGGCGATGGCGAGTCGGACCTGTTCGTCGCAGCCGTCCTGCCCGCACTCGCAGTCGAAGGCGCGAACGGCGCTCCGCGCGTCCCCGGACGCCCAGGGGCGGGCGAAGAAGGTCAGATGCTGCGTGACGACGGCCCTGTTGGCGTACCGCAGCAGGCGCCGCCTCTCCTGCGGTGTCGTGGCCACCGGACCGGTGTCGAGAGCGTCCGCGAAGATCCGTTCGACGTCGGCCACGGTTTCCTCGATGCCGCGTCGGCCGTCGACGACCAGCGTCGTGGCGCCGTACTCCACCACCTCTTTCTCGATCACCTGGGCCAGCGACCGATACAGGTCCACCACCCCCGGGGTCAGCTCCCGCGTGGCGAGCCGGGCTTCCCGCACCTCGGGCGACGGCAGCAGCCACACCGCCCGCGCCTCCGCCCCGGCCGCCGACGGCGTGATCGGTGTGCCCTCGGCGATGGTCAGCGGAGCCGCCGGGAGCGCGCGCAGGTCGTCGACGATCATCGGCCCGCGCTCCTCGTGCAGGGACATCGCGATCATGTCCTCGGGTGATGCCGACCAGCGCTCCGCGGGCGTCATGGCCTCCCAGCGGATCGCGGCCGGATGTCCGGCCGCGATGGCCCGGTCGCGGTGCTCCCAGGTGTGGACGTCGGCGTTGTACCAGCGCAGGCCGCGCCGTCGCGCGATCAGCCGCGCGACGGTCGTCTTGCCCGCCCCGGGCGGGCCGCCGATCCACAACACGGAGGAGAGGTCTCCCATCACTCCATGATGCCCGCACCGTCCCGGACGCCGGTCGCGAAAAGTGAGCACGGAATCCGCTGGCTCTCATCAGCCATCATTTTCGCTAATTCGGATATGGCGGACGTTTATGGCAAATGATGACAGAACTAGGCGTTTGATGGGCCGATGACGTGGTACAACGCCGATATGGCAGACGGCGATGGAACGCCCCCATATGGGGTAGAGAATCACAGAATGCTGAGCAGGCGGAGCGTGCTCAGGGGAGGGACGTTCGCTGCGGCCCTGGCTTCCGCGGGAATCTACGAGTTGGTCGACGCACTGGTCGGGCCGCTTGAGCGACCGCTGATCGCGACGGCTGAACAGCCCTTGCTTCCGGAGCAATATGCCATCCCGCATCCGCGGCACATTATGGACAACGGATTCGGAGTCGCCAGCGGTAAAGGTAAGATCCCCGTCCTGATCCCGCCGTTCCACAACCATATCGTCACGGCGAAGCTGAATGTGCCGGCGAACGCAAAGGCTCTGCAGGAGGCGCAGCGGCAGCTGGAAAGCGCGCTCCAGCACCTGGAAAAGCAGTTCCCGCCTCCGCCGAGCGGGGTGGGTGTCGTGGTCGCCTGGGGACTCCCTTATTTCCAGCATTACATCCCCAGGCTCGAAAAGAGTTCGAGCTATTTCCACGCCGGAACGTCGTACCCGGCCTATTTGCCGGTTGACTTGATCACTTCCAAGGAGCGTGGCCACACCGTCTATGCGCTGCAGGAGGCCAGAACATTTCCGAGCGATGAGCCGCCTCCCGGCTTCGGGGCGGTCCGCCTGGAACAGAATGATGTGGCCGTGCTGCTGCGCGGCGACTCGCTCGACAACATCATGGCCGCCACGAACGCCATTTTCGGAACAGGGAACAACCAGGCGGGTGGCCTGTTCAAGGTGACGAGCATCCGCCGCGGTTTCACCGGTGGCGCCCACACCGGGGGTCAGGGGCTGGCGAGCAAGCTGGCGCTCGCGGCCGGCATTCCCGGCGCGGATTTGATCCCCAAGCGGTCGCCGGTCTTCCTCGGGTTCACCACCACGCTCCGGGACGCGGAGAGCTCCGTCCCGCTCTCCAACTTTGAGGCGCTGCCCGGCTGGACCGACCAATGGCCCAACGGATACTTCAAACACGGGACGATCATGCCCCTCTCGCATCTGTTCCAGGACCTCGTCGCGTGGTACTCGAAAGCATTTCCGACCTTTGATGCTCGTATTCACGCGATGTTCCGTCCGGGAGTCTCCTTCGCGTCGGGAACCGTGACGGCGGACCCGCCCGAGCAAAAGGAGGCCGACGTCCTGAGTGACGCGCAGAAATATCACGCGTACGGGCATAACGGAAGCATGCAGCCGGTGAACCGCCTGCAGGCGCAAACGACCAGCAACTACGGTCACGTCTATCCCGTTAACACGGCGATCACGAATCGTGGGGACTTCGCCACACTGGACAATCCATTTCACTACACTTCGGATCCCGCCGGCGACCATTACAGCATTCAGAAGGCGGCCGGGCTGCATTTCCTGCTCTTCGCTCCGACCACCGAGACCTTCAATCGCGTGCGGCTCGCGATGGACGGTGAGTTCCCCGGCGGCAAGCGCGCCTCTTTCTCTCCGCGCTCCTCGGGCGCCGGATTGAATTCTGTTGTGCACACGACGCACCGGCAGAATTTCCTGATTCCCCCGCGCTCCCACCGTTCCTTCCCGCTCGCCGAGTTCCTCGCCTGACCTGGCGGGCCCGCCGGGGAGACCCCGCCGAGCGGCGGTCCGGACGGTGTGGCGCCGTCGTGCGGTGATTGCTGGAAGAATCCGCAAATGACGATAAATCCCCCTACGAAACGACGGGTTGTTCTCACGGCCGCTGTGCTGATCGCGGCCGTACCGGTCGCCGCGGGTCCCGCCGCCGCGCAGGCGGACCGTCCCGATCCGGCACGTGCGCTCAAGCGGCAGCTCAAGAACGAGCACGGCGTTCGGACGTCCGAGACCGCGCGCGTGATCTTCAGCAAGAAGTCCGAAGGCGGGTTCCGGATCAAGGGAAGCGTGCAGCTCGGTCCATCGGGAGCGGTGGCCACCGATTTCACCTGGCGTGACATTCCCAAGCCGGGAGCCGAGAAGGCGGCCTCCCATCGTGTGATCCGCGTCGGCAAGGACGTGTACTACGACAGCGGTCAGGATTCCGAGGCGATTCCCGACGGGAAGACATGGACCCGGAGAAGCCTGTCGGTCGGCCTGACCCGATACATCGCGCCGACCGCCAGCCTGCAGCCGTTCAACGTGTACGACCCGTCCATGCTGAAGGCCGTGCTGACGCGCTCGACGACCACGCCCGTCTCCGGCGGCTTCCTGTACCGGGGCACCATCAGTTACAAGGAACTGAACAAGATCTCCACGGGCGGCTACATCAACCGCTTCACGGGCATGCCCGTCAACAAGAAAAGCAAGGGGACGATCTCCTGGCGGCTCTGGGCCGACCGCGGCGGTCTGCTCAAGCGCCTGTACACCACCGATGCTCTGGGGGCGGGGAAGGATCCGGCGATCATGCGGGTCGACACGCGCTACACCGGCTGGGGATTCCGTCTTGTCATCGCCGCTCCGCCCGCCGACGAGGTCATGGACTAGAGCCCCGTCGTCCACGGGGCCGTCGCGACGGCCTTCCCGGAGCTTCGCGCCGCCTCACCTGTCGCCTCACATTCCGGGGCGTTGTGTCGTCGTATCAGTGAGACACCATCCACCACGCAAGGTAGCTGCCCCCCGGGGTATGCGGATCGCCGTCGAGGGAGTCCTCACCATGTCCCGACACCACCCATCCTCCAAGGTCGTCGTCATCGGTGGCGGTTACGCCGGCACGCTCGCGGCCAACCACCTGCGGATGCGCGCCGACGTCGACATCACTCTGGTCAATCCCCGCCCGGAGTTCGTCGAACGAGTCCGCCTGCACCAGTTCGTGGCCGGAACCGGCGAGGCCACGGTCGACTACGGCACGCTGCTCGGTGAGGGCATTCAGCTGGTTGTCGACAGCGCCACGCGCATCGACACCGCCGCCCGCGCCGTGCGGCTGGCCTCAGGCCGCGCGCTGGATTACGACTACGTCATTTACGCGGTCGGCAGCACCGGAGCGGTACCGGCGTCGGTGCCCGGCGCGGCCGAATTCGCGTTCGACATGGCTGAATTCGAGCCCGCGCAGCGGCTGCGTACCAGGCTGGAGGAGGTGCCCCGCGATGCTCCGGTCACCGTGGTCGGCGGTGGGTTGACCGGCATCGAGACGGCCGCCGAGCTCGCTGAACGGGGACGCAGGGTCACGCTGGTGTGTGGCCGGGCCCTGGCGCCGTCATTCAGCGCGTCGGGTCGCCGATCCATCGCCAAGTGGCTGTCCCGGCACGGCGTCGCGGTGCTCGAGGCCGCCGTGGTGAGCGAGGTCCGGCCGGACGAGGTCGTCTTCGCCGACGGCGCGGTGCGCCCGAGCGCGCTGACCATCTGGGCGGGCGGTTTCGGTGTGCCGGAGTTGGCGGCCGCGAGCGGGCTGCGCACCGACGCGCTCGGCCGGCTGCTCACCGACGAGACGTTGACCAGCGTCGACGACGACCGCGTCGTCGCGGCCGGGGACGCCGCCGCACCGTCGGACCAGCCGCTGCGGATGAGCTGCTACGCCGCCGGGCCGCTCGGGGCGCAGGCCGCCGACACCGTGCTGAGCCGCATCGCGGGGACCGATCCGGCGGTGATCACCCTGGCCTTCTCGGGTGCGTGTGTCAGCCTCGGCCGGCACGCCGGCATACGACAGCTCGCCCGCAAGGACGACACCGCGGTGAACGCCTACGTCGGCGGCCGCATGGGCGCGGTGATAAAGGAGGCGACCTGCAAGTTCGCGGTGTCGAGGATCCGCCGCGAGGCTCGCAAGCCGGGCTCCGTCTTCTGGGTCAAGGGCGGCCCGCGTCCCGAGCAGCCGGCCTCCGCTGCACGGCCGGTCACATCCCCGTGACCGGACGCCCGAGAAGTCGATGAATGCCGCTTGAGTCAGCCCTGCCGCTGTCCTGCACCGCGGCAGGGCTTTCCACCGGTCCGGGCGGCGACTGCGATCCGATGGTCATCTGTTGCCTTCTGTGGGGACGTCAGATGACTTCGAGGTTGGCCATCATTCCCATGTCTTCGTGTTCGGCGTTGTGGCAGTGGAAGAGATAGCGGCCGCGATAGCCGTCGAAACGGGTGATGATCTCCGCCGATTCGCCCGGTCGTAGCGAGATGGTGTCCTTGAGACCCGCGTCGTGGGGCAGTGGTGGCCGGCCGCCGCGCGAGAGTACCCGGAAGCCGACCAGATGCAGGTGGACGGGATGGTGCACGTCGGCGACCAGCCGCCACACTTCGACATCGCCGAGACGGACGGTGACATCGGAGCGGGCGGGGTCGAACGGCAGCCCGCCGATCAGCCAGCCATGACCGCCGCCCATTTGCCCGGCGCGGAAGGAGAAGTCACGCACCCTGACGGCATCCGCGCGGCGCCAGGTCGGCAGATCGTTCGAGAGGGTGCGTGGGATGCGGCTGTCGTCGGCGGCGGTGCGCGCGACCCGGAAGGCCATCACCTCGCCGGTACGGCCGGCACCCAGCCGGTTGAGGAGCCTGACGCGGCTGCCGACGGGGACGCGCGAGAAGTCGATGACCACGTCGTAGCGTTCGGCCGGTGCCATCGGCAGGAGCCGGTGGGTGACCGGCGCCGCGAGCAGTCCCTGGTCGGCGCCGATCTGGACGAGATCGAGCCGGCGCCCGTCGTCGGTGACCGCTTCGAGCTCGTAATGCCGGGCGTTCGAGGCGTTCAGAATGCGCAGCCGGTAACGGGCGGCGTCGACCTCGTGCACGGGCCACGGGGCGCCGTTGACCAAGATCACGTCACCGAGGACTCCGGCGAGATAGGACCCGCGAACGCCCGGCCGCTCGCGCAGGGTGGGGTCGAGGGCGGGGTAGTCGAGGCTGCCGTCGGCGGCGAACGCGCGGTCCGCGATCGCGAGGGGCAGTTCGCGCCGTCCCGCGGGCAGGCCGAGCGAGTCCTCGGCGTCGTCGCGGATGATGTGCAGCCCGGCCAGGCCCCGCCAGATCGCGGGGGCGGTGAAGTCCATCCGGTGGTCGTGGTACCACAGCAGCGTCGGCCGCTGGTCCAGCGGGAAGGTGTAGTCCCTCGTCAGCTCGGTCACCACGGCCCGCGGATCACGCATCCCATGCCCGGAGCCGTGCCCCATGTGCATGGAGTGCTCCTGCCAGCCTTCGGGCAGGACGAGGTCGGTCGGGTACCCATCGGAATCCGCCGGAGTCCGGCCACCGTGCAGGTGCACGGCGGTCGGCACGGGCAGTTCGTTGCGGTGGGACACGGTGACCGGCCGGCCGCGGCGCGACTCGATCGTCGGCCCGGGGAAGGTGCCCTCGTACGTCCACAGCGGCGTTCTGACACCGGGCAGGATCTCCGCGCTCGCTTCGCGCTGGGTGATCTCGTAACGGTCGACACCGCCCGAGGTGCTGACCGGCTTTAGCACGGAGGGGAGCGGCAACGGCACCTGGAACGGCGGCGGCAGCGGTACGGCGCTGCGCAGTTCGGCACCGGTGATCGACGGCCGGCGGGCCAGCGCGGCCGAGGCCGACAGTCCGGTGGCCGCCATCACCCCGAGCGCCCCGCCGATGCCCAGCACTCGGCGCCTGGTCATTCCACCGGTACGGCCGGATCGGTCGTCGTACTGCTCACGCATCTTCGGTGTCCTTCTGCTCCGCCGGTCGCCGCTGGAGTGGCCGGCGCCATACGGCGATGAACTGCACGACGACCGCGACGACGGTCATCACCCCCAGCGGGATGTGCAGCCACAGTGCGCCGGACATGCCGGCGAAGTACTGCACCGTCTCGGCCGCCACCACCGCCGTCGTGGCCAGGAACGGCCCGACCTGACGCAGCCGAATCCAGACCATGATGGCTGCGATCACCTGCAGGTAGCCGATGGAGGTGACGGCGTTGGCGCCGGCCGCATGCCAGCCCAGGCCGTCATAGTCACCGCTCAGATATACGCCGGCGAACACCGGCTGGCCCAAGATCGCGACCACGTGCGCGCTGACGAGGGCTCGCAGTATCCACCCGGTGAGGCTCGTCCGATGCGCGGCTTCGGTTCGGGCCGGCGTGGCCACGCTTTTGGCCGCGGTAGCCATGGGGCGTCCTCCTCACTTCTGCTCTCGGTTCCCGAGCGCCCCACGACGTTATGATCATCAAGTTGTCCTGTCCAAGATAAATATCGCTATGTCGTTATGTCCTGGGAGGCATGACGGTGCCGGGGCGTGCTCTGGGGCGCCGGCAGCCGTCTCTCAACCGCCGCCCGCCTGATGCGCGCCACGATCACCAGCTGGAACTGGGTCACCGGCGCCCCTCGCGGATGATCAGCTTCTGAAGGGGAACGCGGCGGCCCGGCGGGCCGCCGCGTTCTGAGGGGGGCCGGGCTCAGCCGGCGGGGGTGGTCTTCTCCTCGTCACGGGGGAAGAAGGGGAGCTCGATGTAGACGCGGTCGGCGGCGGCGAGAATCTTCGCGGCGTCGTCGACCGGCGGATGGATGAGCTGGTTGATCCGCTTCTTGACCGCCGCGCCGTCGGCGCCCGAGGCCATCACCCTGCGGTCCCAGCCCCTGGTGAAGACCGCACCGGCGCCGCCCAGGTCCAGGCAGGTGACGTACGGGCCGGGAGTGAAATCGCGCAGCGGCACGCCGAGCAGGTCGGCCGCCGCGTTGTACCCGGCGACCTTGCCGAGCGGGGTGGCGTGCTGGCAGGCCTGCATGACCGTGTGCTCGGCGTCGAACGCCGCCGCGGCCGTGTCTCCCGCGACGAACACCTCGGGAAGGGCGCGCAGCCGCCGGTCCACCGGAACCCGGCCGAGGTGGTCGAGCTCGCCGGAGATCTGCCGGGTGAGCTCGCTGGCCCTGATCCCCACGGACCAGACCACCGCGTCCGCCTCGACCTTGGTGCCGTCGGAGAGGACGGCGTATCCGTCGCCGACCTCCGTCACCGTCGTCCCGAGGCGGCGTTCGACGCCCAGCCCGTCCAGCGCCGCCTCGATCTCCTCGCGCGGGCCCGGGCCGAGCTGGTCTCCGACCGCCTCCGACCGGTCCACCAGCAGCACCCGGCCCCCGGCCGCCAGCGCGGTCGCGGCCTCCAGGCCGACGAACCCGGCGCCGACGACCACGGCCGAATAGTCCTCCCGGCCGCGCAGATGGTCGGTGAGCCGGCGAGCCCCGTCCAGGGTGTCGATGTCGAAGAGCCGTTCGGCGCCCGGCAGGCCCTGAGGCGGAACGAGCTCGCTGCCCGCCGCCAGCACCAGGCGGTCATAGCCGATCTCCTCGCCGTCGGCCACCACCACGCGGCGGTCGGTGTCGATCGTGCTCACCGAGGCCCGCAGGTGCTCGACGCCGATCGGTTCGAGGATCCTGCTGAGCTCCACCTTGGCCAGGTCCGGCTCCGGCTCGTACAGGCGCGGCCGCAGCACCAGGTGCTCGTTCGGTGCGACGAGCGTGATGCGCAGGTCTCCCTCTCCGCGCGCCAGCGCCGCTCCCGCCGCGCTCCACACGCCCGCGAAACCGCCTCCGATGATCACAACGTGCGCCATCGTCTTGTCCTCTCTCAGCCTCGCCCCGGAAGATCGGGGTTCGGCAGGGAGACAAGACGGCGGGTTCAGATGTGACCGATGTGCCGGAATTTCTCGGGATTGGCCAGCCTCCTGAACACCGTGATCCGCCCGTCGGCGATCTCCACGGTGTCGAGCCAGACCAGCTCGCCGCCGTGGTAGGTCGCCAGGGCCGGGTGCCCGTTCACCTCGATGATCTGGAACGCGTCGGGGCGTCTGAGCTCGATCTGCCTGGCCGCCAGCAGGGCGATCCGCTCGGCGCCCCGGACCGGCCTGCGCGCGGCGGTCACCTTGCCGCCGCCGTCGGCGACATAGACGGCTCCAGGGTCCAGCAGCTCGACGAGCCCGGCGATGTCCCCCGCGTCGGCGGCCGCCTTGAACGCCTTGAGCACGCGTTCGGCCTCGGCTCTGGACGCCCGGGGCCGCTCCTTGACCGCGGCGACCCGCGCCCGCGCCCGGGAGGCGAGCTTGCGGCCGGCGGCGGGAGTGCCGCCGAGCACCTCGGCGATCCGGCCGAACGGGAAGTCGAAGACGTCGTGCAGCACCAGCGCGACGCGCTCGGCGGGGGTGAGCGTCTCCATGACCACCAGCATCGCGGTGCTCACCGACTCGTCCATGAGCACCCGGGCGGCGGCGTCGGGCCCGGTCAGCAGCGGTTCGGGCAGCCAGGAGCCGACATAGGACTCGCGCCGGACCCGCGCCGACTTCAACACGTTGTACGACGCCCGGGCGGCCAGGGTCACCAGCCAGGCCCGCAGATCCCGTACCTCGGACAGGTCGGCGGCGGCGGCGCGCAACCAGACCTCCTGCGTCACGTCCTCGGCCTCGGCCACGGTGCCGAGGATCCGGTAGGCGGCACCGAAGACCGCGGGGCGATGCGACTCCCAGTCGGCCTCCGCCAACGGGCCGGTCAGCTCCACCCTCGGCCTCCTGGATCGGTGATCGACTTCCGATCCTAGGCAGAACGCCCCGCCCCTCCGAAGGGCGCCCTCGTCGGCTGTGGAGCGCCACGTCGGCTCTCCCTTCGCGATGTAGTCGAGGAATTCCGACTCCGGTCCGAAGGCCGGGCGCCGCACGTTGGAATGCAGACCGTCCGCGAGCCGCCAGCCGATGTCCATCGGGAACAGGCTGGACATCCCGGCACGCAACCGCAGAGTTCCGGCCCAGCCGGATCGGCACATCCCTCGATCGGGTAGTCGTTTACCGATCTGTGCGGTTCATCCATTTATGGGCGTCGAGTGAGTAGTCGTAAGACGGCCGCCCACGTGCCCCGCTGACGTGGAACGGCGCGCCGGCGTCGTCGATGCGCAGCAGGCCGCGACGGGCTCCGCTGGACCACTCAAGTTCCAGGAACCAGCGCACATCCCGCATGGTCGAGCGCGCGGTCACCATGAGCACCTCGGGATCGGACACGTCCACCTTCAGAGGGAAGCCGCGCTGCTTGCCGCCAGGGGTGGCGATCGGCCGGGCCGCGTCCAGATCCACTTCGAATCCTCTCGGAGTCAGCGGGCCGCCGCAGCCCACGTCTCGGAACCCCATGAGGTAGTCGTTCCACGGCAGTGCCGGGTCGCTAGCCGCCACGCGGACGCGGATCGAGTGGAGCACGACCGCCTCGGCGCCGGTTCCCTGGACGGCGATTTCGATGAGCTGGTCGCCGGAGGTGACGGCACCGTGCGCGGCAACCCAGGTGGGCGCCTCCTGCCCTGCGGGCGGGGCCTGCACCTGGGATGGAGGCCGGTTGACGAGATAGCGCGGCGTGCACGGGTCCGGCCATGCGTATGGGTTGACGGTGACGGCCAGCGGGGTGGTCTCCGCTGCCGAGACGTGCGCGGACGGAGCCTCCTGGCGGAGATCGGCGGCGAGCACGGCGCTGGCCAGGAGCAGCGCGGCGGTTGTCGCGGCGAGTATCCACCCCGGGCGTGGGCGCAGGCGCGGGCGCGGGGTGGCCGCGGCTTCCCGGGGCGGGGCCTCCGGGGGGTGGGGGTGGGGCTCATGGCGCTGGGCGGCCTGCTGCCGCAGTGCGTCGACGACCAGCCATCGGCGGTGCAAATCGGCCTGCTCCTCCGGGGTCGCCCTGCACACCTTCCCGAACCGCTCCACCACGGCGAACTCCGCCGGTGTCGCCTCACCGCTGCAGTACCTGTGCAGCGTGGACGTGCTGACGTGCAGCCGCTTGGCCAGCGCCCCGTAGCTCATGCCCGACCGTTCCTTCAGTTCGAGCATCAACTCGGCGAGACCCGTCATGCGCCGTCCCCCTCTACGTCCCATCGGGCAGTCGTTTCTGCTGGTCAAGCGAACCGGGACGTCCCGCCGTCCCGTCCCGTCCGCCGGATGTGGCTGCTGGGACGAATCGCACAGCAAGGTGGAGCCCAGACAGAGCTCCACATGTGATCAAAGGACCAATAATGCTCGCACACGCTTTCCGTACGATCGCCGCTTCCGGTGTCGCCCTCGCGGCGCTCTCCCTCAACGCCGGAGCTGCGAGCGCCCAGGCACAAGGGCGCCCCGTGGCGTGCACCGCCGCCCACACCAAGGTCACGGCGCGGACCGTCAGCCGGCCCATCAACCACCTGGTGATCACGGTCAAGAACGTCGGCGGCACCGCCTGTGATCTGTACGGCTACCCCGGACTGCGGTTCAGCGGGGCGCAGGCGCTCGCCCCCGCTGTCGAGGACTCCCGGCCCCAGTCGGTAGTCACGCTGCGGCCGGGCAAGTCCGGCTACGCGTCCGTCATCCTGTCCGCGGCGGACGGCAGCGGCTCGCGCGGCCGTACCGTCAAGCGTCTCAAGGTCTATTTCCTCAACCGCAGCCTGACCGGCGGCGTCGGCCGCCCCGCGACTCCCGCCCTGCCCGCGCGTGGCGTCTACGTCGACGGCTCGCTCAAGGTCACCTACTGGCAGTCGACGCTGCAGGACGCGCTCACCTGGTGAGGGCCCGGCAAACGCGGGTAAGGGCGCCGCTCGCCGCTCGTGGCGGCGGGCCCGCATTGGGCTGCCGTGACCTTCTACGCTGTGGACAAACCGGTGGAGAGGGGTGCGCGGGTGCGGCTCGGCAGTCTGGAACGCTCGATCATGGAAGCGCTGTGGGAGCACCCCGAGGGGGTGCTGGCACAGGACGTGGCTGCCGCGCTCACGCCTCGCCCCGCGGTCACCACCGTCCTGACGGTGCTGGTACGGCTGGTCGACAAGGGCCTGGTCTCGCGCGAGCGCCAGGGCAGGGCGCATCTGTACACGGCCAGCATGAGCAAGGACGCTCTCGCGGCCGAGGCCATGCGGGCCGCGCTGGCCGACGCGGGAGATCTGGAGGCCGCGGTCAACCGGTTCGTGGGCACGGTCCCGCCCGAGGTGGCCGAAGCGCTGCGGGCGGCGCTGGCGGATCGGGAATCCTCGTGATGGGCTGGCTGATCGCCACCGCCATCGCCATGACGCCGATCCTGCTGGGTGGGCGGATGGCGGAACGCCTGGCGACCGCCGCATGGGCGAGCAGGCATCCGCGCGCCGCGCTCGTGCTGTGGCAGGCGATCGGGCTGGCCGGCGGCCTCGGTGCGATCGGGGCCGGCCTGGTGGCAGCGGTGACGGTCTTCCCGCACGGCCTGCACCAGCTTGGGCACCAGGTCGTCGATGGCCGCGGGCTGGCCGGCCTGGGGCCGGTGCGCGTCGCCGCGTTGGCCTGGGCCGTGGTGGTACCGGCCTGGCTGCTGCTCCACACCGTCAGGGCGACAGTGCGAACGGTGGCCGAGCAGCGGCGCCAGCGCCTCCTGGTGGACGTGGCGGCCGAGCACCGGGCCGAGCACGATATCTACGTACTGCCCGGCAGCAGCCCGGTCGCTTACTGCGTGCCGGGGTCCACCGCGCGGGTCGTCCTGAGTCGCGGGGCGCTCCAGCTGCTGAGCGAGCGGGAACTGGCCGCCGTACTCGCCCACGAACGCGCCCACGCCCGCGGGCGCCACGACCGCGTCCTGCTCCCGTTCATCGCGCTGGCCGGCGCGTTTCCGTGGCTGCCTGCCGTACGGACAGCACGCTCGGCCGTTCCCGTCCTGCTGGAGATGATCGCCGACGATCGGGCCTGCCGCGGGCGTGATCGCCTGGACCTCGCCCGCGCCATCGTGCACATGATCACACCCGGATCGTCCCCGGTGGCCGCCGCACCGGGACTGGCCGACGCCGCTGTCGTCCAGCGGGTGGAGCGCCTGCTGCACGCTCGAACCACGACGACCAGATGGGCCGGAGCGGCCGCCTACGGCACGGCGATAGCTCTCATGATGGGTCCCGTGGTCGTTCTGGCAGCCCCCATCGCCTGCGTCGTCATCTGGCCAGGGTGACCACCCCTCTGGGCGAGCCACCGCTGTCATCTGGCACATCGACCCCGCCGTCATCTTCTACGCTATGTAGAAGTTACTGGAAGGGAGATCCGGATGTCCCAGCAGCAGGACCGGGGCGAGGCGCGGCGCGCCAAGCTCCAGGCCGTCCAAGCCGAGCAGGAGAGATCCACGGCCCGCAGGCGCAACACCACCGTCACGTTCGCCGTGGTCGGTGCTTTCCTCGTGATCGTGGCCGGTGTGTTCGCCGTCACCAAGGCCACCTCGGGAGGCGGCGAGCCACAGAACGTCCAGTTGGTGCGGTCCGACAGCCACAGGCTGCAGAGCGCGCCCGGTGACAAGGTGACGTTGGTGGAGTTCCTCGACTTCGAGTGCGAGGCCTGCGGCGCCGCCTTCCCCGTCATCGAGCAGCTGCGCAAGCAGTACTCAGGCAAGGTGACCTTCGTGGCCCGCTACTTCCCCATAGCCAGCCACTTCAACGCCGAACGCGCCGCCCGCGCGGTCGAGGCCGCCGCCAAGCAGGGCAAGTTCGAGGCCATGTACCAGCAGATGTACCAGGTGCAGAAGCAGTGGGCGGAGAAGAAGGTGCCCGCCGACGAGCTGTTCCGCTCCTTCGCCCGCGGGCTCGGCCTGGACATGGCGGCCTGGGAGAAGGCCTACAACGATCCCACCACGCTGGCCCGCGTCGAACAGGACGTCGCCGACGGCAAGGCGCTCGGCGTCGAAGGCACCCCGACGTTCTTCCTCAACGGCCAGAAGCTCCAGCCCACGTCCACCGACGACATCAAGGCGGCCATCGATGCTGCTCTCGCCGGCTGACACCGCACAGCAGGACCGGGCGGGTTTCCCGCGCCTGCTGCCCGTTCTTCTGCTGGTCGGCGGCCTGATCGGGCTCGCGGCGGCGTTCGCCCTCACCGTCGAGAAGATCGCCCTGCTGAAGGACCCGGACTACGTGCCCAGCTGCAGCATCAACCCGGTGCTGTCGTGCGGCTCCATCATGAAGACCCCGCAGGCCGAGCTGTTCGGCTTCCCCAACCCGTTGCTGGGCGTCGCCTCCTTCGCCGTCCTGGTCACCGTCGGCGCGGCGCTGCTGGCCGGCGCGCGCTTCCACCGCTGGTTCTGGTACGGCCTGCAGCTCGGAGCCACGCTCGGGGTCGTCTTCGTGCACTGGCTGATCTACCAGAGCCTCTTCGTCATCGGCGCGCTGTGCCCCTACTGCATGATCGTCTGGGCAGTCACCATCCCGACCTTCGTCTACGTCACACTGCGGAACTTCCCGGCCAGGCGGCTGACCCGGTACCACAGCGTGATCGTGGCTCTCTGGTTCCTCGCCGTGATCACGTTGATCCTCATCCGGTTCTGGTCGTACTGGAGCAGCCTGATCTAGCGTCTAAACGGTGGCGAGCTCCCGCACGAGATGATCTATCTCCTCGGCGGTGTTGTAGTAGTGGACGGAGGCGCGAACGAGCTCGCCCAGCCCGCGGTCGGTCATGTCGAGCAGGGTCGACGGGGCGCGGGAGACGTTCACGTTGATGGATCGGGCACTCAGGCGAGTCTTGATCTCGTCGGCGGGAACGCCGTCGAGGGTGAAGGTGACGAGGCCGCAGCGTTCGGCGCCTCGGTCATGAACCCGGCAGCCAGGGAGCTCGCCGAGCCGTTCACGTAGCAGCTCGGCGAGCGAGTAGACGCGGTCCCGGATGTCGTCCAGGCCCCACGCCAACGCCTCGTCGATGGCCGTGCCCAACCCCAGGCGGGCGGCCACGCCGTACTCCCACGTCTCGAAACGGCGCGCGCCCGGCTGCTGCTCGTAGCTGCCGGGCGAGACCCAGCGGGCGCCGTGCAGATCGAGGAAGGGCGGGTCGAGCCGGTGGAGGGCGGTGCGCCGGACGTAGAGCAGGCCCGTGCCGCGCGGGGCGCGCAGGTACTTGCGCCCGGTCGTCGACAGCAGGTCGCAGCCGATGACGGAGACGTCCACGGGGAGTTGCCCGACGGACTGGCAGGCGTCCAGCAGGTACAGCGCGCCGACCTCCGCGGCCACCTTGCCGACCTCGGCCGCCGGATTGACCAGGCCGCCGTTCGTGGGGATGTGGGTGAGCGAGACGAGTTTGACCCGCTCGTCGGCCATCTCACGCAGTGCCTCGACGGAGATCTGGCCGAGGCCGTCGTTGGGTACCACGTCCACCTGGACGCCGTGGCGGTCGGCGATCTGGAGGTAGGCGATGAAGTTGCTGGCGTACTCGGCTTTGCTGGTGAGGATGCGGTCGCCGGGCTTCCAGGGAATGGCGTAGAAGGCCAGATCCCAGGCCCGGGTGGCGCTGTCGACGAGCGCGATCTCGTCGGGTGCGCAGTTCAGCAGGCGAGCGGCCGAGTGGTAGACCGCCTCAAGCCGTGCGGCTGCGCGGTTGGCCGCCTCATATCCGCCTGTGTCCGCTTCGCGGTGGAGATGATCGATCACGGTGTCGAGCACCCCGCGCGAGGGCAGCGCGGCCCCGGCGTTGTTGAAGTGGGCGACCTTACCGACACCGGGGGTGAGCTCCCGTGCGCGGGCGACGTCGATCACGAGGCCACCAGCCGCAGGAACGCCCGGACGCGGGGATGGTCGGGATCGGTGAAGAAGCTCGACGGCGGCCCCTGGGAGATCACCGTGCCGCCGTCCATGAACACGACCCGGTCCGCCACCTCCCGCGCGAACGCCGTCTCGTGCGTGACCACCACCATCGTCATGCCCTCCCGCGCGAGCTCGCGCATCACCTGGAGCACCTCCGCGTGTAGCTCGGGATCGAGTGCGGAAGTCGGTTCGTCGAAGAGGATCACCTCGGGCTTCATGGCCAGCGCCCGGGCGATCGCGACCCGCTGCTTCTGCCCGCCCGACAGCTTGGCCGGATAGCAGTCGCACTTGTCGGCCAGCCCGACCCGGGCCAGCAGTTCGCGCGCCTGGGGCTCGGCCTGCGCTCGTGGCACGCGCCGTACCGACAGCGGGCCCTCCATGACGTTCTGCAGGGCCGTCATGTGCGGGAAGAGGTTGAACTGCTGGAAGACCATGGCGGTACGGCGGCGCACCTCCCGAGCGGACCGTTTGGTCAGCTCGTGGCCGCAGATGCGCACGGTCCCCGCATCGGGAACCTCCAGCAGGTTGAGGCAGCGGATCAAGGTGGTCTTGCCCGAACCGGAAGGGCCCATGACCACGACCACCTCGCCCCGCTCCACGTCCAGGTCGACGCCCTTGAGCACCTCCAGGTCGCCGAAGCGTTTGTGCAGGTCACGCACGCTGACGATCACGCGTAGGCCCTCCTCATCCTGCGCTCCAGCACCTGCTGGCCGACCTGTAGCAACGTGTTGATCCCCCAGTACAGGAGGCCTACCAGCAGCAGCGCCTCCATGTAGCGGAAGGTCGAGGTGCCGATCCCCTCGGCCACCCGCGTCAGTTCGACGACCGTGACCGCCGAGGCCAGGGAGGTGTCCTTCATCAACGCGACGAACCTGCTGCCCACGGCGGGGGTGGCGATCCTGATCGCCTGCGGGAAGACGATCCGGCGCAGGGTTCGCCAGTACGGCATCGCCATCGAGGCCGCCGCCTCCCACTGCCCCTTGTCCACCCCGAGGATCCCCGCGCGGAAGTTCTCGCTCAGGTAGGCCGCGGAGAACAGCGTGAACGCCACGATCGCCGACGGGATGGGCGGGATCTCCACTCCCAGCTGCGGCAGCCCGAAATAGACAATCATGATCTGGATGAGCAGCGGCGTTCCGCGGAAAACCGACACATAGGCGGCGGCCGATGCCCGCAGCACCCGGCTGCCCGAGATCCGCGCCACGGTGACGAGCGCTCCGACGACGCTGCCGAGGACGAACGACACCACGCCCAGCGTGATCGTCACGCAGAGGCCGGTGAGCAGGTCGGGCAGGAAGTCGACCAGGAGGTCCATCAGACCCCCTTGAGCTGCTCGGCCATGTCCAGGCCGCCGAGCCACTTCTTGGAGATCGCGGTCAGCGTTCCGTCGGCGATCATGTCACCGAGCGCCTTGTCCACCGCCGCCTTGAACGCGGTCGACCCCTTGGCGAAGGAGATGCCGTTGACCTCCGACCCCAGCAGGGGTCCGGCCGGCTTGACCGCCAAGCCGTTCTTCTGCGCCAGGAAGGCGCCCTGGAAGCGGGACACCAGGGCCGCGTCGGCGCGTCCCCTGCCGACCTCGGTCAGCCCGAGCGTGGCGTTCTCGTAGGTCTTGATCTCAGCGCCCGGGATCGACTTCTCGGCGAAGGCGGCCTGTGTGGTGCCCGCCGTCACCGCCACCTTCTTGCCTTCCAGGTCGGCCGCCCCGACGATCGACGAGTTGCTGCCGACGAAGATCGAGATGCCGTTGACCTGGTACGGCCTGGAGAAGTCGACCTGCTTCTCGCGTTCGTCGGTGATGGTCTGACCCGCGATCACTGCGTCGAACCTGCCCGCCTGGACTCCGGCGATGAAGCTCTGGAAGTTCGACGCGACGAACTCCACCTTCTTGATGCCGAGCCGCTTGGCCAGCTCGTTGGCGACGTCGACGTCGTAGCCGGCGGGCTTGCCGTTCTCCAGGAAGTTCCATGGAGGGTTCGCCTGGGTCTGCGCGACGCGGATGACACCCGCGTCCTTGATCTGCTGGAGGAGATCTCCCTTGGCCTGACCGCCACAGGCGGTCAAGGCTGTCGCCGCGGCCACCACCACCATCAACCGAACCATCGACCTGCAACAGCTCGCCACCGCCGGTGCCTCCTTCTCGTGCTCACGCACGACTCGCCGGTCGGCCCTGCCCCCCGGCGCTCGTCAAAGCACCTCACGGCCAATATCGTCATATCTGTTCATATGACTGACTATGCGAAGGGTGCGCCGAACCGTGGTGCCCGTCAAGAGGGTGGACGGAGGTAACAACTCCCGCGCCATGAACGCCTGACCCAGGAGTGCGGGCACTCTCGTCGTCGGCGACGGCATGGTGCGCGGGCGGTGAGCAGGTGGCGGCGCCGTTCTTTCTCATGAACGCGCGGAGGTCCTGGTCAGGAGCTTCGCGCTGGGTGCCCGCCGCGTTTCGTATGAGCTTCACCAACTTTGGTATGGGTTATGGTTTTCATGTGAAGGGTTCTTCAGATGGTGAAGTCATGGCGATCGAGAGCTGCGGCACCCGTGTGGTGGACGCCGATCGGGTCGCGGCGGTCAACGTCCGCATGCCCACGGACCGCGACCTGACCGACACGGCCGACGTCTTCGGGCTGCTCGCCGATCCGGGGCGGCTTCGCCTGCTGCTGGCCCTGCTCGAAGGCGAACTCTGCGTCTGCGATCTCGCGGCGGTGAGCGGGCTGAGCGAGTCCGCGACCTCGCACGCCCTCCGCCTGCTGCGCGCCCACCGGGTCGTGTCGGTCCGGCGTGCGGGCCGCATGGCCTACTATCGGCTCGACGACGCCCATGTCAGGATGCTCCTCGACCTGGCGGTCGCCCACACCGAGCACACCGAGGCCATCCACCCCGAGCGGGAGGCCTAACCGCTCGCGCGGGGTCAGGCTGCCGGGGCGGAACCGGGCCTTGATCCCGCTTGGCCGGCGGATCGGTGCGAGCGAAGACCTGCGCCAGGATGACGTCGTCCGTCCGGAGATCGGCACGTAACTCGACGATTGACAGAAGCGCGATCGTGCCCGCAGACTCTATATCTGAATATGTGTTCAAGTATTGGAGATGTGATGGCTGGGCATGGGCATGGCCACGGGCATGGTCACGGGGTCGACGCCGGGGCGGACCGCCGCTACCTGAGCGGCGCGCTGGCCCTGATCGTCGGCTTCATGGCCATCGAGGTGGTCATCGGCTTCATCGCGCAGTCGCTGGCGCTGATCTCCGACGCCGGCCACATGCTCACCGACGCGATGGCCATCGTGTTCGCGCTGGTCGCGATGCGGATCGCGGCCAAGCCGCCACAGGGTGGCTTCACCTACGGGCTCAAGCGCGCCGAGATCATCTCCGCCCAGATCAACGGCATCACGCTGCTGCTGCTCGCCGTCTACTTCATCTACCAGGGCATCGCGCGCCTGATCACGCCGCCGGAGGTCGAGGGAGCCTTCGTGGTCGCCACCGGACTCGCGGGGATCGTGGTGAACCTGGGCGCGACCTGGCTGCTGTCGAAGGCCAACCGGTCCAGTCTCAACGTCGAGGGCGCCTACCAGCACATCCTCAACGACCTGTTCGCCTTCATCGCCACTACGGTCGCCGGAGCGATCGTGTGGTGGACCGGTTGGGCGCGCGCCGACGCCGTTGCGGCGCTGGTGGTGGCGGGTCTGATGCTCAAGGCGGGCTGGGGACTGGTGCGAGACTCGGGGCGGGTCTTCATGGAGGCCGCGCCCGCCGGTATGAACCCGTGGGACATCGGGCAGAAGGCTGCGGCCCTGGAGAACGTGTCGGAGGTGCACGACCTGCACGTGTGGGAGGTGACCTCCGGGTATGCCGCCCTGTCCGCGCACATCCTGGTCGAGCCCGGCGCCGACTGCCACGCCGTACGGCAGGCCGTGGAACGCATGCTGCACGACAGCTACGGCATCGAGCACACCACCCTTCAGGTCGACCACGCCGCACCCAAGCTGCTGACCATCGGCGGGGAAAGCGATCACTGCGCCGACCCGCACGGACCGGTGCACAAGAGTGGAGACGGGCTCTGATGGCCGGCGAAGACGTCGTTGGCCTTGCGATAGTGATCTGGAGCCTCGGCGGCGCCGATTTACAGGTTCGCGGAGACGCCGCGTTCGGGAAGATGGATTGTTCGGTATGACTGCTCAGCCGCTGGAACCCGTCGCGCCCCGTGATCCTGGGGAGGACCCAGCCGCGATCTTCGAGGCGCTTCCGCCGTCGCATCGTGCCCGATTCCGGTCAGAGTATGACGAGGCTCTGGATGCCGCGCACGACTTGGTCCGCTTCAAGCAGGTACAGACTCTGTTGCGTCAGTGGCGCCTGCGTGCGATCGCTTACTCCCGCCCCGGCTACGGGGAGGCCGTCGATGATGCTCTCCAGGGGCGTGCGGAGATGTTCACTCGCTACACCCCGCCGGAGTGGGAAGGCCGGCGGTGACCCCCCGCCCTCGATGCCACGCGGTACCTCCAACTGATCACGGGTGCAGGCGACGGGCGAGTTGTTCGGCGTTGAGAGTGCGGATGGCGTCGTCGACGGCTCGCCGGTCGGTGAGGTCGATGCCGCGGACGGTGAGGGCGGCGGCGATCTGTTTGGCGGGACCCCAGGAGGTGTGGTCATCGAACGCCTGGCGGAACTCGCGCAGGTGGTCGTCGACGGCGTCGACGACCGGGGTGATCCATCGGGGATCGACGCCGCGCTCACCAAGGGCGTAGGTCAACCACTGGCGCAGGACGTCGGGGAGGGCTGTGCGCTGGGCGGCGTCGAGGATGGCTTTGCGGGGTAGCCAGTCGGTGAGCAGCAGCATGACCTCGGTTGGGCTCCAGGCCAGCGGGCCGGAGACGATGTAGCCCTCGCCGTAGTCCAGGAACAGCTCGGCCAGGGACCTGCCCACCTCGTCGTTCAGGTTGTTGGCGGTGGTGAACTGCTGGATCAGGCGATGTCGAGGCCCATCGTGATGGCGGTATCGGTGGCACCGGCTTCGTCGGCGCCCCGACAGGCGTAGCCGTCACCATCCCACGGAGATCACATGATGACCGCTGAGCAGCCCTTCACGTACCACGCGTTCGTTGAACTCGCCGCAGCCGACCCCGCCGTCGTCGGTCTCGTCCTCAAGGGCTCCCGCGCCCACGACGGCATGATCACCGAGTATTCGGACTATGACCTGTACGTTGTCCTCGCAGACGGCGCGACAACGGATCTCACGCGGTTTGTGGGCTACCGCACCCCGGAACTCGACCTCGTCATCATCTCCCTCGCCGACTTCCGCAGGGCCGGAATGCCCGGCTTCGAGCGCTACGCCCTCGCTCGCGCCAGGGTCGTGCTCGACCGGCTCGACGGAGGCATCGCCCACATCCTGGCCGCTAAGGCACGGCTCGACGCCGATGAAGCATTCCGGGACTCCGGCGAATGGCTCGACGCCTATGCCAACTCTCTCTACCGCTCCGTCAAGAACGACCGTGACGGACATTCACTCGCGGCCCGCCTCGATGCGGCTGACAGCATCCGGTTTCTGTTGGAGCTGCTTTTCGCAATGGACCATCGCTCCCGGCCCTACAACAAGTACCTGGAATGGGAACTCGCCCGATACCCGCTGCCTGGTTGGGACACCGGCATGTTGCTGGACGCCGCGCACCGCATCTCAACAACGGGCGACGTGCCCCTGCAACGGCGCGTCTTCGCCCATGTCGAGGCGGCGGCCCGGCGCGCAGGGCACGGCGCGGTGCTGGACGCGTGGGGCGAGGACCTTGACCTGATGCGACCGTAATAGGGGATATCGCGAAAGGCTCCCCCACAAATGCGGTGCGACCGGAACTCGCCAAGCAGGGGGTCGAGCCGCCGCCCGACATCCGGCTCCATGACCTCCGCCACACGCACGCCACGATCATGCTGATTGCCGGCGTGAACCCGAAGATCGTGAGCGAGCGCCTCGGGCACTCGACGGTGAGCATCACGCTCGACATCTACTCGCACTGCCTCCCGACGATCCAGCGTGAAGTCGTTGAGAGGTTCGCCGCGATCATGGGCGGCAACGGCTGATCAAGGCCGGGAAGTAGTCAGAGCAGTATCACGGCTCGTTCTGGTGACGAAAAAGCAAAGGCCCCGAGTCTGTGACCTGCACAAACTCGGGGCCTCCTTGGTGTCCGAGGGGGGACTTGAACCCCCATGCCCATCACTGGGCACTAGCACCTCAAGCTAGCGCGTCTGCCTATTCCGCCACCCGGACTTGGTGCCTGACCCGCGGGACCTGCATCCCGCGTCGGCTCACACAGATTAGCACTCTCCGGCGCGTGGTTCACACCGAGAATCGGCGCTCCTCCTTTGGCCGGGTGGACGGCAGGATGGGAGGCGCAGGCCGTACCGAACAGGAGGAGCACGCCGTGACCGACCGAAGCACGGAAGATTCCGGAGAGAGGCGCATGACTCCGCTCAACGGTGAGGAAGAGGTCGTCGGCCTGTGCCGTGACCTGATCCGCATCGACTCCACGAACGCAGGCGACAACGCCGGTCCGGGCGAGCGCCGGGCCGCCGAGTACGTCGCGGAGAAACTGGCCGAGGTGGGCCTCGAACCGCGCATCCTCGAGTCCGACACCGGGCGGGCCAACGTCATCGCCCGGATCGAGGGCGCGGACTCCGGGCGCGGTGCCCTGGTGCTCCACGGGCACCTGGACGTGGTCCCGTTCAACGCGGCCGACTGGACGCACCACCCGATGAGCGGTGAGATCGCCGACGGGTGCGTCTGGGGCCGCGGAGCCGTGGACATGAAGGACATGGACGCCATGATCCTCGCGGTCGTACGGCAGCGCCTCAGCCAGAACAGGAAGCCCCCGCGCGACATCGTGCTCGCCTTCACCGCCGACGAGGAGGCCGGAGGCACGTACGGCGCGCAGTGGCTGGTCGATCGGCACCCGGAGGTCCTCGAAGGCTGCACCGAGGCGATCGGCGAGGTCGGCGGCTTCAGTGTGAGCATCTCGGACAGCCGCCGTCTCTACCTCATCGAGGCGGCGGAAAAGGGCATCGCCTGGATGAAGCTGACTGCGACCGGCCGGGCCGGTCACGGCTCCATGCTGAACGACGAGAACGCGGTCACCGAGCTGGCCGAGGCGATCGGCCGCCTGGGCCGCTACCAGTGGCCGGTGCGGCTGACGCCGACCGTCCGGTCCTTCTTCCGCGAGGCGTTCGACATCGAGCTGAAGGCCGAGGACGCGGAGGAGGCCGTGGCCAAGCTCGGCCCGCTGGCGCGGATGGTGGGCGCGACCCTGCGGAACACGGCCAATCCCACGATGCTGGACGCCGGCTACAAGGCCAATGTCATCCCGCAGGCCGCCACCGCGCACGTGGACGGCCGCTTCCTGCCCGGGTACGAGGACGAGTTCTTCGGCACGGTGGACGAGCTCCTCGGCCCCAACGTCACCAGGGAGTTCGTCTACCACGACGTGGCCCTGGAGACGGCCTTCGAGGGGTCGCTGGTCAAGGCCATGTCCGACGCGCTCCAGGCGGAGGACCCGGGTTCCAAGGCGGTGCCGTACACGCTGAGCGGGGGCACGGACCTCAAGGCGTTCAGCCGTCTGGGCATCCGCGGATTCGGTTTCGCCCCCCTGCGTCTTCCGGCGGATCTGGATTTCTCCGGAATGTTCCATGGGGTAGATGAGCGGGTTCCGGTGGATTCGCTCAAATTCGGGGTTCGAGTTCTTGACCGTTTCCTCGATTACTGCTGAGAAATCGGTTGCGATCACTTGGCGTACCGCTAAAGTAACTCTCCGTTGAGGGGCGATCCGCATCAGGCGGACTCGGTTGATCTCGGGGAGGTCGCGTGGCACGCACGCCGGACGAGCGGTCGCGGGCAGAGATGCCCGCCGCCGACCCGTGCGTGCCCGCGATTGCTTCCGAGGTCGGCGAGCGCAGCCGGGTCGCGCGGTTCGCGGCCGGTTCGCGTGTGGTCCGCTTTCTGATCGTCTGCGGATTCGTCGCCGCCGCGTGGGTGCTCGGTGTGATCTTCGGCGTCTTCGGCGCGGCCCCGGCCAGTGCCGACGCGGTCCCCTCAGCGGGCGTCATCGGGTCGGTCGTCGAGGGTGGTGCCTCCACGAGGGCCGACGGTTTCCCCACGACTGACGACGCGTCGGTCAACGCCGAAGCGATGGCCGGGCGCAATGTCGACGGGCTGACGAGTCAGTCGAAGCCCGGTTTCCCATCACCGTCCACCGCCGATCACACCCCAGGGAGCCAGGGCATGGTCCCCCAGGGGAGCGGTGGATCCATTCTGTTCGGGGACGTCGCACGTTCTATCTCCGACGTGCGGCTCGTGGCGCTGCCCGCACCTTGCGCGGCAGTCCTTCCCCCGGTCGTGCGCACAGCGGCGGACGACCCATCCATCTCGCCGGACTGATCCCGCCATCGCGCCGGTCCTGCTCATCGAACGTCGGACCGGTGGCGGAGCGCGCCCTGCGACGGCCTCGACTCCTCTGAGTCGTATCGTCTGCGCGGCTCCGTGCGGGTGGACGCGAGTTTCTTTTCCCAATCACTCATGACGGCCCACGGCCTCGCTGTGCCCGGCCGCACTCCGTCATGAGCCCGTCAGGTAATCCCCCAGAAAACCTAGGAGCATCCATCATGCGAACGTGGGCGAAGGGTTCGACCCCCGTGGCGCTTCTCGCCGTCGGTGTCCTGTCCCTCGGTGGCGGTACGGCTTTCGCCGACACCGACGGCCGCGGCTCGATCGGCGGAGGCAACCAGCTCAACCTCCCCATCTCGCTTCCGATCGACATCAGCGGCAACGCGGTCGGCGTCCTCGGTGACTCGACCGCCTCCTCGCGGGGCGGGGCGGCGGTCGTCGACAGCGGCCGGGGCGGCTCCGGCGGAGGCGCCGGCGGCAACACCACGAACGGCGAGAACAGCATCCTCGGCGGCAACCAGATCGTCGCCCCGATCACCGCGCCGATCAACGCCTGCGGGAACGCGATCGCGATCTTCGGTGACGCCACCGCGGGGTGCAAGGGCGGGGCGTCCGTCAAGAACTCCGGCGGCTCGGGTGCCGGCGGCAACCGGACCTCCGGCCGTTCCTCGATCCTGGGCGGCAACCAGGTGGTGGCTCCGATCACGGCGCCGATCAACCTGTGCGGCAACTCGGTCGGCGTCCTCGGTGAGGCGTTCTCCGGGTGCACGGGCGGCGCTTCGGTGAGCGGCGGCGGCAAGGGCGGCAAGGGTGGTGGCAAGGGCTACCGCGGCCGCGGCCGGGGCCACTGGAGCGGCGGCGGCGCCGGCGGCAACATCACGAGTGGTGAGCACGGCATCCTCGGCGGGAACCAGATCGTGGCGCCGATCACCGCGCCGATCAATGTCTGCGGCAACGCCGTCGGCAACGGCCGAGCCGGGTGCGCGGGTGGCACGTCCGTCAAGAACTCCGGCGGCTCGGGCGTAGGCGGCAACATCACCTCGGGACGTTCCTCGATCCTGGGCGGCAACCAGGTGGTGGCTCCGATCACGGCGCCGATCAACCTGTGCGGCAACTCGGTCGGCGTCCTGGGTGACGCCTTCTCCGGGTGCAAGGGCGGCGCTTCGGTGAGCGGCGGCGGCAGGGGCAACGGCGCCGGCCACAACGTGACGAGCGGCGCGCAGAGCATCCTGGGCGGCAACCAGATCGTGGCGCCGATCACCGCGCCGATCAATGTCTGCGGCAACGCCGTGGCCGTGCTCGGCGACGCCAAGGCCGGCTGCAAGGGCGGAGCTTCCGTCACCGGCGGCACCGGGGGCGGTCGCAACGTGACGAGCGGCGCGCAGAGCATCCTGGGCGGCAACCAGATCGTCGCCCCGATCACCGCGCCCATCAACCTGTGCGGCAACGCCGTCGCCGTTCTGGGCGACGCCGCCGCCGGATGCCTCGGTGGCGCGAGCGTGGGCGGCCAGGACCACGGCCGCACGAACTGGCACGGCACCTGGAACAAGAAGGCCCGCAAGGGCGCGCACAAGGTGCACACGAGCGGGATGCTCTCCGCGCTGCCGATGGTCCCCGGCGTTCCGGACAGCGGCCTGCTGCCCACCGCCGCCGCGTCGCCGGCCCGGCCGGCCGCGGGCAAGGGCGGCGCCGCCGGGGCGCTCGCCCCGGTGACCGGTCTGGTCGGCTCGCTGCCCGTCGCGAACTCCCTCGGCGGGGCCACCGACGTCCTCCCGCTCGGCAACCTCGGCCTGATGAGCGCCGAGCAGCCGGTCGGCGTGACCGGGATGAACCCCGGCTCCCTGATCGCCCTGGCCCTGGGCGCCCTGTTCGCCGCCTCGGCCACCATGTTCGCGGTCGTGCGGCGACTGCGCCCGCGCGGCCAGCGGTAGGGACACGTACGTGCTCGTCACGGGTGCACACGTGAACGAGTAGAAGCGCTTCTCCTCTCCGGAGGATGAAGAGCTTGCCCGCTCCGGGGGCGCGGCCCGGGGCGGGCAATGCCATGTCTGACAGCCGTGCTCGATCGCCGTGTGATCCCCGCCCGATGTGAACCGTCCGCGGATCAGCACGGGGCGTGGTCACATGGTGCGGACGACACGTATGATCTTGCGGCGCAGTCGGATGCGCCTGCTTCCGTCGGGATAGAGTCGCAGCCGGTCCAGCTCCCAGCTTCCGTACTCGGCATGCTCCGTGAGAACCTGCCTGGCGGCCTCGCGTGAGGTCCCGCAGGGCAGATACAGGTCCTTGTAGGAGTAGTCCAGCAAAGCGATTAGTCTCCGAGAGGTGTGTTAGGGGAACGCTCCTGGCTCTATTCTGCGTCCTTGCGGATAGAAGGTCCAGGTGAGTTACACACAGGGGCCGGACCGGGTAGCCCGAGGGGGAAGGACAACCGGCGACGGGTTACCGTCGAGACGGTCCCGTGGCCGAGCCGGGGCAAGGGCCGGCCGAGCCTGTGAAGGCGGCCGTCCCGACCGGGGACACGGGGAACGACAGGGAACAGCGAGGTAGGAAGCAGCGTGCCAGCCAAGGACGGCAACGCCGGCGCAACCCGCCTGGTGATCGTCGAGTCGCCTGCCAAGGCGAAGACCATCGCCGGGTACCTCGGGCGCGGCTACATCGTGGAATCCAGCATCGGCCACATCCGAGATCTTCCGGAGAAAGCCGACGACATCCCTGAAAAGTACAAAGGTGAGGCGTGGGCCCGTCTGGGGGTGAACGTCGACCATGAGTTCGAGCCGCTCTACGTCGTCAACCCGGACAAGAAGTCCCAGGTTTCCAAACTGAAGCAGCTGCTCAAGGACGCCGACGAGCTTTACCTCGCCACCGACGAGGACCGCGAGGGCGAGGCGATCGCCTGGCATCTGCGCGAGGTGCTGAAGCCGAAGGTGCCGGTGCACCGGATGGTCTTCCACGAGATCACGCCGCAGGCGATCCAGGAGGCCGTGGCCAGCCCGCGCGACCTGAACCTGCGGCTCGTCGACGCGCAGGAGACCAGGCGCATCCTCGACCGGCTGTACGGCTACGAGGTCAGCCCGGTCCTGTGGAAGAAGGTCAAGCCCCGGCTGTCCGCCGGCCGCGTCCAGTCCGTGGCGACCCGGCTGGTGGTCGAGCGCGAGCGCGAGCGGATGGCCTTCACCGCCGCCGCCTACTGGGACCTGCAGGCCCTCTTCGACACGGGCAGGGACGAGGACCCGCGCCGGTTCGGCGCCACGCTGGCCTCCGTGGACGGCAGGCGGGTCGCGCAGGGCCGTGACTTCGCGTCCACCGGCGCGCTCAAGAGCGCGGACGTCCTCCACCTGGACGAGGCCGCCGCCGGCGCGCTGGCCGCCCGCCTGGAGAACGCGTCCTTCTCCGTCACGTCCGTCGAGCGCAAGCCGTACACGCGAAAGCCGTACGCGCCGTTCCGGACGACGACGCTGCAGCAGGAGGCGAGCCGCAAGCTCGGCTTCTCGGCGAAATACACCATGCAGATCGCGCAGCGGCTGTACGAGAACGGCTTCATCACGTACATGCGTACTGACAGCATCACGCTGTCGGAGACCGCCGTCGCCGCCGCGCGTGGCCAGGCCGTCAAGCTGTACGGCTCCGCGTACGTGCCGGACAAGCCGCGCGTTTACACGAGCAAGGTCAAGAACGCGCAGGAGGCGCACGAGGCGATCCGCCCGTCGGGCGAGGAGTTCCGCACGCCCGGCGAGACCGGCCTGTCGGGGGACCTGTTCCGCCTGTACGAGCTGATCTGGCAGCGTACGGTCGCCTCCCAGATGAAGGACGCGGTCGGCGAGTCGGTGTCCGTCAAGGTCGGCGGCACCTCCAGCGCCGGCGAGAGGGTCGAGTTCGGCGCGACCGGCCGCACGATCACCTTCCACGGCTTCCTGAAGGCGTACGTCGAGGGCGCGGACGACCCATCCACCGACCGGGACGACGCCGAGAAGCGGCTGCCCAACCTGTCGGAGGGCGAGCGGCTGACCGCGGCCGAGCTGAAGGCCCTGGCCCACTCCACCAAGCCGCCGTCCCGCTACACCGAGGCGTCGCTGGTCAAGGAGCTGGAAGACCGCGAGATCGGCCGCCCGTCGACGTACGCGTCGATCATCGGCACGATCCTGGACCGGGGATACGTGTTCAAGAAGGGCACCGCGCTGGTGCCGTCCTTCCTCGCGTTCGCCGTGGTCAACCTGCTGGAGCAGCACTTCGGCAACCTGGTCGACTACGACTTCACCGCGGACATGGAGAAGGTCCTCGACGACATCGCCAACGACCGTGCGGAGCGGCTGCCGGAGCTGCGCCGGTTCTACTTCGGCGGCGACGGCGACGAGGGCCTCAAGGAGATGGTCACCGACCTGGGCGAGATCGACGCCAAGGAGATCAGCTCCTTCCCGATCAGGGGCAGCGACATCGTGATCCGGGTGGGCCGCTACGGCCCCTACCTCGACCGCGAAGGCGCCCGGGTCAACGTGCCCGAGGACATGACGCCCGACGAGCTGACCGCCGAGAAGGCCGAGGAGCTGTTCTCCCGGCCGAGTGGCGACCGCGAGCTGGGCAAGGACCCGGTCACCGGCAACGTCATCGTGGCCAGGAGCGGCCGCTTCGGCCCGTACGTCACGGAGGTCCTGCCGGAGGAGCCGGCGCCCGCCGAGGGGAAGAAGCGGGTCAAGAAGGCCGACGTGCCCAAGCCGCGGGCCGGCTCGCTCTTCAAGTCCATGTCGCTGGACACCATCACGCTCGAACAGGCGCTGATGCTGCTGACGCTCCCCCGGGTCGTCGGGGAGATCGAGGGCGAGGAGGTGACCGCGCAGAACGGCAAGTTCGGGCCCTACATCAAGAAGGGCACCGACTCGCGCTCGCTGGCCTCCGAAGAGGACCTGCTGACGGTCACGATCGACCAGGCCAAGGAGCTGTTCGCGCAGCCCAAGGCCCGGGGCAGGGGCCGGGCCGCGGCCGCTCCGCCGCTGCGCGAGCTGGGTGAGGACCCGAACTCCAAGAAGCCGATCGTGGTGAAGGAGGGCCGGTTCGGTCCGTATGTGACCGACGGCGAGACCAACGCCTCGCTGCGCAAGGGCGACACGGTCGAAGACATCACGACCGAGCGGGCCGCCGAGCTGCTGGCGGAGCGCCGCGAGCGGGCGCCGGCGCCCAAGCGGGCGACGACCACCCGGGCCAAGAAGGCGCCCGCGAAGAAGCCCGCGGCCAAGTCCACCACGAAGTCCTAGCCCGTCGAGCCCCCGCTGTCGGGGGCTCGACGCGCTCCTCTGGGATCGCTCCGTAAGATCGTCCGGCAGCGGAGCGAGAGGGAGTACGCCGTGGGGTTCCTGGTCACGATCCTGGCCGTCGTGGTCGTCGTGCACTGCTACCTGTGGTGGCGGCTGGTCAGGCCGGCCACCCGTCCGGGAAGCGTGCCGCGTCGCGTGCTCACGTGGGGGCTCGTCCTGCTCGTGTTCCTGCTGCCGCTGAGGACCATCGGTGGCCAGGTCTTCGGGATGTCGTTCGAGCGTGTCATCGCGTGGCCCGGCTACATGTGGCTGGCGATCATGTTCTATCTCGTCGTGTTCACGGTGGCCCTGGAGATTCCCCGGGCGATCGCCCTGTGGCTGGCCAGGCGTTCCGAGAAGTCACCCGGGCCGGTGGAATCCCGTGAGCCGGTGGATTCAGGCGATCCTGTGCTCGGATCGCCTCTGGCGCCGGGACCGTCCACCGGATCGGGAACGTCCGGCGCCTCGACGATATCCACAGCCCCGCCGATATCCGCCGGCCCGGAAACGTCCCGGGTCGACCGGCGGGTGTTCATCGCGCGTACGGCCGCCACGGTCGCGGGCGTCGGGGCGCTGGCCACCGTGGGGTACGGCATGCGCACGGCGATGGGCGACCCGGTGATCGAGCGGATCCCGGTCCGCCTGCCCAAGCTGGATCCGCGGATGAGCGGCCTGCGGATCGCCGTGGTGAGTGACATCCACATCGGACCGCTGACGGGGAAGGGCCACACGGAGCGCATCGTCCGGATGGTCAATGGTCTCCAGGCCGACATGGTGACGATCGTCGGCGACCTGGTCGACGGGACGGTCGCCGAACTCGGGCAGTTGGCCGCCCCGCTGCGCCACCTCGAATCCCGCTACGGGGCATATTTCGTGACTGGTAACCACGAGTACTACACGTCCCAGGGCCCCCAGGAGTGGATCGAGGAGCTGAACTCCCTCGGCGTCCGGTCGCTGCGCAACGAGCGGGTCGAGATCGCCCACGCGGGAGCCGTACTCGATCTCGCGGGGGTCAACGACCTGTACGGAACGCCGTCCGGGGACGGTCCCGACCTGGAGAAGGCCCTGGGCGGGCGGGACGCCGCGCGGCCGGTCGTGCTGCTCGCGCATCAGCCGGTCCAGGTCAGGCAGGCCGCCGGGTACGGCGTCGATCTCCAGCTGTCCGGGCACACCCACGGCGGGCAGATGGCGCCGTTCAACCTGGCGGTTCCTTTGCAGCAGCCGGTGGTCGCGGGGCTGGACACGGTGGACGGCACGCAGATCTACGTGACCCGGGGCGCGGGTTACTGGGGGCCGCCGGTCCGGGTCGGCGCGCCGCCGGAGATCACCCTCATCGAGCTTCGCGCCTGACCGTCGGCACCCGCGCGGACCGGAAATATGGGGCAGTTCCCGGCATCCGTCCTGCGGGACAGGGCGGGACGTACTACCCTCAGGCGACGAGCGGGCGGAAATCCGGCCCCCTCACACCGTTCTCCCGCCCAGCGAGCACCTGGATACGCTGACATCATGAGCACCCATGGCCGGGCAGCCACGCGACGCAGGCCGCCGAACGTGCTGGTCAACGCGCCTTTCCGCAGGCTGTGGACGGCCATGTCGGTCTGCAGCCTCGGCGACTGGCTGAACATCATCGCGCTGACCGCCCTCGCCGGGAACCTCACCGCGGCATCGGGATTTCAGACGCAGACCCTCGCCGTCGGCGGCGTATTCGTCGCCAAGATGCTGCCGGCGATCCTGCTCGGGCCGCTCGCCGGGGCGGTCGCCGACCGGTTCGACCGCCGGTTGACCATGGTGGGCGCCGACGTCGCGAGATTCGCCGTCGTGGCGTCGATCCCGCTGGTCGGCAGCTACCAGTGGGTGATCATCGCGTCGTTCCTGGTCGAGTGCGCGAACCTGTTCTGGGTGCCGGCCAAGGACGCGACGGTGCCCAACCTCGTGCCCAGGGAACGGCTGGAGGAGGCCAACCGGCTCAACCTGCTCGTCACGTACGGCACGGCCCCGGTCGCGGCGGCGCTCTTCGCGGTGCTGTCGGCTGTCGTGGGCATGATCAGCGCCGCCGCCCCCGGGTTCGGCGCGCAGCCGACGGACGTGGCCCTGGCGGTCAACGCCCTGGCGTACCTGGTCTCGGCGGCTCTGATCTTCACGTTGCGGGAGATCCCGAAGGGCCACACGCTCAGGGTGTCCACGCCGCCGGTGCTGCGGCAGGTGATCGAAGGCTGGCGGTTCGTCGGCGGCGAGCGCGTGGTGCGCGGGCTGGTCATCGGCATGCTCGGCGCCTTCGCCGCCGGAGGCGCGGTCGTCGGCGTGGCCAAGGCGTACGTGAGCGCGCTTGGCGGCGGTGACGCGGGCTACGGCGCGGTGTTCTGCGCGGTCTTCCTGGGCATGGGGGCCGGCATGTTCTTCGGCCCCCGGCTGCTCGGGGCGCTGTCCCGGCGGCGCATGTTCGGCGTGGCCATCGTCCTGGCCGGGGTGACGCTCGCGGCCATCGCGCTCATCCACAACCTGGCCCTGGTGGTCGTGCTGACCGTGGTGCTCGGCGCCTGCGCCGGGACCGCCTGGATCATCGGATACACGCTGATCGGCCTGGAGGTCGAGGACGGCCTGCGCGGCCGTACGTTCTCCTTCCTGCAGTCGCTGGCCAGGGTGACGCTGCTCCTGGTCCTCACGGTGGTCTCCGCGTTCGCCGGGCTCTTCGGCGCGCACCTCCTCGTGATCGGCGACATGACGTACCGCTTCGACGGCACGAACCTGGTGCTGCTCCTGGGCGCGCTGCTCGCGGTCGTGGTCGGGGCACTCGCGCTGCGCCACATGGACGACCGGCCGGGTGTCCCCATCGGGGCCGACCTGTTCGCCGCGCTGCGGGGCGAGCGCTTCACCGTCGAGGACGAGGAGCCCCGGGCCGGCCTGTTCGTGACCTTCGAGGGCGGCGAGGGCTCGGGCAAGACCACCCAGTCGCGGCTGCTCGCCATCTGGCTGCGCGACCAGGGCTTCGACGTGGTGCAGACCCGCGAGCCGGGCTCGACCAAGATCGGCATGCGGCTGCGTGCCATCCTGCTCGACGCCGCCCACCAGGGGCTGTCCGCCCGGTCGGAGGCCCTGCTGTACGCGGCGGACCGGGCCGAGCACGTGGAGAAGGTGATCCGCCCGGCGCTGCAACGGGGTTCCACGGTGGTCTGCGACCGGTACGTGGACTCGTCCCTGGCCTACCAGGGCGCCGGCCGGACGCTCGACCCGGACGATGTGGCGCGGGTCAACGCCTGGGCGACCGGCGGACTGCTCCCCGACCTGACGGTGCTGATCGACGTGCCCCCGTCCGTGGGGCTGCGCCGGATGGCTTCGCCCGCCGACCGGATCGAGTCCGAGCCGATGGAGTTCCACGAGCGGGTCCGGCACGAGTTCCGGGCGCTCGCGGCGGCCGCGCCCGACCGTTACCTGGTCGTGGACGGCACGCTGCCCCAGGACGAGATCTCCCGCATCATCCAGGACCGGGTGCGCGAGGTGCTGCCCGACCCGGTGCCGGGGGAGACCGAGGCCGCCACCGGCACCATCCCGGCCATCCGCGACTGAGACGGCCGGGCGCGCTCGCGATCTGACGGTAGGTTGGGCGCGTGGGTGTGTTCGAGGATCTGGTGGGCCAGGATCGGGCCGCCGCCGTGCTGGGACAGGCCGCCTCCGCCGCCGCCGACGTCCTCGCGGGCGGTCGCGGCGCCGGGATGACCCACGCGTGGCTTTTCACCGGCCCTCCCGGCTCCGGGCGTTCCGACGCGGCCCGCGCCTTCGCGGCGGCGCTGCTCTGCCCCGACCAGGGCTGTGGGCACTGCGACTCCTGCCACCAGGTCGAGATCGGCTCCCACCCGGACCTGACCTGGGTGCGGCCCGAGGGGCTCTCCTACAGCGCCAAGCAGACCCGCGACCTCGTGCTCAAGGGCGCGGGCGCCCCGACGCTCGGCCGCTGGCGGATCGTGCTGTTCGAGGACGCCGACCGCGCCACCGAGGCCGCCGCCAACGCGTTGCTCAAGGCGATCGAGGAGCCGCCGCCGCGGACGGTCTGGCTGCTCTGCGCCCCGTCGCCCGACGACATGATCATCACGATCCGGTCCCGTTGCCGCGTCGTGACGCTCCGTACGCCGTCCACCGAGGCGGTCGCGCACGTGCTGGCGACCCGGGACAACGTGCCGGACGACATGGCCTGGTTCGCGGCGCGGGCCGCGCACGGCGACGTCGGGCGGGCCCGGCGGCTGGCCCTGGACGAGGAGGTCCGGCGGCGCCGTGAGGAGGTGCTGTCCATCCCCGCGTCGCTCACCGGCGTTGGCGAGTGCATCGCGGCGGCCGAACGGCTGGTGAAGACCTCGGCCGAGGACGCCGACGCGGCGACGGCCACGCTGAACGAGGTCGAGACCGCCGAGCTGCGCAGGGTCTACGGCGAGGGATCGTCGGGCAAGGGGCTGGGCAAGGGCCTGGTCCGCGGCGGCGCCGGCGCGTTGAAGGAGCTGGAGACGCTGCAGAAGTCCCGCGCCACCCGGATCAAGCGCGACTCGATCGACGTGGCGCTGCTCGATCTGGTGGCGTACTACCGGGACGTCCTCGCCGTGCAGCTCGGAGCCGGGGTGGGGCTGGCCAACGAGGACCGCAGGCGCGAGGTGGAGACGCTCGCGGCCAGATCGACCCCCGAGGACACGCTGCGCCGTACCGAGGCGATCATGATCTGCCGGGAGCGGCTCGCGGCGAACGTGAACCCGCAGATCGCGGTGGAGGCCATGACCCTCGCCCTCCGGGATCCGCGCGTCCCGCGATAGCGAGCCGGGTGACGGGAGCAACCTGAGAGGCGATTCGGCGTCTCTGGTGCATGCAGGCCGAAACGCTGGATATCCATAAACCTCCCGGAGCGTCGGTGACCGCCCCGGAATCTGCGGACGAGACGATCGCGGCTCTGTACGCCGAGCACGCGATCGGCCTCGCCAGGCTGGCACTGATCATGCTCGGCGACCGTGAGGCTGCCGAGGACGTGGTCCAGGAGGCGTTCCTCGGCCTCCATCGCCGGTTCGGCGGCCTGCGGGACCGGAGCAAGGCGCTCGTCTACCTGCGGTCGGCCGTGCTCAACAACGCCAGGACCGTGCTGCGCAGGAGGCGCCTGCCGTCCTGGTTCGCCGGGACGTACGAGCCGCCCGTGTGGTCGGCCGAATCCGCCGCCCTCCTGGGGGCCGAACGGCGCGAGGTCATGGAGGCGCTGCACCGCCTGCCCCGGCGGCAGCGTGAGGCGCTCGTGCTGCGTTACTACGCCGACCTCTCCGAAGAGGAGACCGCCCAGGTCATGGGCGTCAGCCGGGGCACCGTCAAGTCGACCACCTCCCGAGCCCTGGACGCGCTCGGCCGACTGCTGGGGAACGCACGATGAACGACATCACCGATCGCCTGCGCGACGCCACCAGGGCGGTGGGCGAGACCATCGACCAGGTGCCGGCCTTCTCGCTGAGCGCGGGCCGTACGCGCTCGGGGGGCGCGAGCCGGGCGCGGAGAGCCTGGCTGGTCCCGCTCGCCGCGGCGGCGTCCGTGACGGTCGCGGTGGCCGGCGGCGTGGCGGTCGCCCGGGGCGGGGGCGGGGGCCCTGGCCAGGACGCCGCCACGAGCGCGGGCCTCGCCGCCGCCCCCACGTTCTTCGCCGAGGCCGGGGAGGGCGGGATCACCGTCAGGAGCGTGAGCGGCGGCGCGGAGACCTCCCGGGTCCCGAACCCCTCCGGGACAGAGCGGTTCGTCGGGATCCAGGCGGCGCAAGACAACCGGCTCTTCTATGCGGTGTCGGCCCAGGATGACTGCCGGCCGCGGCTGTACCGCTTCACGCTGGACGAGGAGGGGAAGGTCGGGTCGTTCGGCCCGCTGCCCTTCGCGCCGCCCGAGGGCACCAGGCCGACCTCCCTGGCGGTCAGCGGTGACGGCGGCAAGCTCGCGTATGGCGTGGTGCCGTGCCGCGGTGGCGAGAAAGGCCGCCTGGTGGTCACGGACACGGCGACCGGCGACAGCCGCACGTGGACCGCGAAGGCCGGCGTCGACGTCTCCGAACTGTCGATGACGGCCGATGGCCGTTTCGTGCTCTTCGCCGGTTACGTTCGGATGGAGCTCGGGTCATCGGCTCCGGTGACCGATGAGGCGACGCCCACGGCGACCGAGGCGCCGTCCCCGTATCCGATGGTCAGCCGGGTGGGAGAACCCCCGGCGCCAGTGATTGATGCGATCATGGCGAGTCCGGTGGCGTCCGAGGCGACGGCGACCGCCGTCCCGAGTCCCGCGACGGCCGAGCCCTCTGTGACGCCGAGTGTCGAGACGCCGTTCGTGATGACCGAGGTGTCACCGGTTGAGCCGAGCGTGGAGGCCGAGTGGTGCGGCTTCCCCTCGGCGACCATGCTGGACGAGCCGAGCGAGGGGTCGTCGCCCGCTGTCGCTCCGGGTGAGGCTCCGGTCGAGGTGCACGCGGTCGTCAAGGTGTGTCCCGGCCTGTCGGATCTGCGCCTCCTGGACACCGGAGCGCCCGGCGACAGCCTGGAGCAGGCGAGCAGCATCTCCCTCTCCGCACGGGGCGGCGAAGCGTCAGGCGGCATGCAGGGAGCCGCCATCAGCCCGGACGGCAGCCGGATCGTGGCCGCGTTCCAGAACACGGAGATCGACGGTAAAACGGGCCGGCAGGTGGGCGGATCCGCGGACCTCATCGCGTACGACACCGCCGACGGGAAGGCGGCGGGTGTCGTCTACCACGACGCGGGCGAGGCGGCGATCCGGCTGCTCGACCTCGACGGCACCGGCGAACACGTGATCGTCTCCCGGGGCGACGAGATCGGCGCGGTCGACGCGGCGGGCTACCGGGCGCTGACCAAGACCGAGGAACCTTCCCGCGTCTTCGGCTCCAGGTTCGCCTGGTAGCCGTCACCGCCGGTACGGCCGGCCTGCCGAGGGATCCGCCCGGGCAGGCCGGCCGTTCCCGTTTCCGCCCCGTGGGAGTGTTTCTTCCGGAACAGAAGCAGCAGAAGCCACACCAGTGCGTCTCTTTGGTGTGAAAGCCGAACTGCTCTCGGAGAGAGAGCCCTTGATCCAGGAACGCGTCGACGTCGCGGCGCTGTTCGCCGACCATCATCTCGGCCTGGTACGGCTGGCGCTGCTCATGGTGGGTGACCTCGCCACGGCCGAGGACGTCGTCCAGGAGGCGTTCGCGCGCATGCACGCGGGGCGGCAGCGGTTGCGTGAGCCGGGCAGCGCCCTGGCGTACGTGCGGTCGGCCGTGCTGAACGGCTGCCGATCCGTGCTGCGGCGCAGGAGCCTCGCCTTCCGGCGGGCGGTGCCGTACGCGCCGCCCGTCTGGTCGGCGGAGAGCGTCGCGATGATCGGCGAGGAACGCCGGGAGGTCCTGGTCGCTCTGAGCGGCCTGCCGCGACGGCAGCGCGAGGCGCTCGTGCTGCGGTTCTACCTCGATCTGTCGTACGAGGAGATCGCCGACACCATGGGCGTCGCCGGGAGCACGGCGCGCTCCACCATCACACGGGGGCTCGCCGCCCTCGGCCGGACCCTTGGGGAGGAATCATGATCGAACAACGTCTGCGTGAAGCCCTGTCCGAAGCGGCGGCGACCGCCGACCTCCGTTCCGTCCGCCCGCTGAGCGCGCCGCGCGGGCGTTCCCGCGCCCGGATCTCCCGGTTCGTCGTGATCCCCGCCGCGCTCGTCGCCGCGATGTCCGTCGGAGTGTTTCTGCTGGTACGGCCCGCGCCTCCGGAGACGACGGCGGCCAGTCCTGTGGCGTACAGCCTGGTCCAGCTCAGCCTGGCGGGGGCGGATTCCTGGCAGGACGAGGTCGTGGTGTTCCTTTGCGGAAAGAACGATGCCTTCCCGGTGTGCAAGGAGCGTGCGGCGACCGAGGACGATCGGCGGCGGATCCGGCAGGTGCTGGAGTCACTGCCCGGGGTCGAGTCCGTGAAGTTCGAGTCGCAGATGGAGGCCTACGAGAGATTCCGGGCGAGCAATCCCCGGCCCAACGAAGAGGTAACCCAGAAGCTTCTCGACGTGATCAAACCGACGGATCTTCCGGAGTCCTTCCGTGCGAAGCTGAAGCAGGGGGCCGATCACAAGGCGGTGGTGAGGGGCGTCGAGCACCTGCCCGGAATCTCGAACGTCGTCGACTCGGCGTGCATTCGGGACCGGTCGAAGTGCTGAGGCCCTGACGCCGGACGCGGTCCCGCCCGGCCGAACCGGAGGGCCTAGCCTCGAAGGAGGGCACGTGTGCCGCCGCCGTGAGGAGGGCGTCATGGCTGCCATGTCACCCGCGTCATCTGTGGCGGCCCGTCTGGGGTCCGTGCGGGGATGGCAGGAGGATCTCTACCGGGACCTGCATCGGCATCCTGAGCTGTCGCACCATGAGCGGCGTACCGCCGCGAAGATCGCCGAGCGCCTCGGCCGGATCGGCTGCCAGGTACACCAGGGGGTCGGCGGCACCGGTGTGGTCGGGGTGCTGCGTAACGGCGACGGCCCGACGGTGCTGCTCCGGGCGGACATGGACGCGCTGCCGGTGCGAGAGGCGACCGGCCTGCCGTACGCCAGCGCCGACACGGTCACGGGCCCCGGCGGGCGCGAGATACCGATCGCGCACGCCTGTGGACACGATGTACACGTCACCTGTCTGCTCGGCGCGGCCCAGTTGCTCGCCGAGGGGACCGACCGCTGGCGGGGCACGCTGGTGGCGCTGTTCCAGCCGGCCGAGGAGACCGGCGACGGCGCGCGGGCCATGCTCGACGACGGCCTCGCCGAGCTGATTCCGGTCCCGGACGTGGCGCTCGCGCAACACGTGCTGCCGGCGCCGGCCGGGTACGTCGGCACTCATGCCGGTCCGGTGCTCTCCGCCGCCGACAGCGGGCGCGTCACGGTGTACGGACGCGGAGCCCACGGCTCGATGCCGCAGGCGGCCGTCGACCCTGTGGTCCTCGCGGCGATGATCGTGATCCGGCTGCAGACCATCGTGTCCCGTGAGACCTCGCCGGGGGAGACCGCGGTGGTCACGGTCGGCAGCGTCCAGGCCGGCACGAAGAGCAACATCATCCCCGATCACGCCGTGCTGGAGTTCAACATCCGCACCTACGACGAGCGGACCAGAAGCGCGATCCTGGACGCGGTGCGCCGCATCGTCCTCGCCGAGTGCCAGGCGTCGCGGTGTCCGAAGGCTCCGGAGATCGAGCTGTTCGACCGCTTCCCGCTGACCGACAACGATCCCGAGACCACCAGCCGGGTGGCCGCCGCGTTCGGTGAGTTCTTCGGCGACCGGGCCGGGCCGATGGGCCGGCAGACCGCCAGCGAGGACTTCAGCGACATCCCGAACGCCCTGGGAGTCCCGTACACCTACTGGGGCATCGGCGGCATCGACCCCGAGACCTACCGCAGGGCCGAGGCCGCCGGCCGGGTGGCGCAGGACATCCCGGTGAACCATTCCGCCGCGTTCGCCCCGATCCCGCAGCCCACCTTGGACACCGGTTCCCAGGCCCTGGTCGTCGCCGCTCTCGCGTGGCTCGGCCGCTGACTCACCGCCGGTCCCCGGAACCGGGGACGTCGCCCCGGGCGCCCGGCGGGCCCGGAGCGTTGAGGCCGAAGCGGACGCCCACCAGCCGGACGACGAAGCAGATGGCGGCGGCCCCGATGGCGGCGGGGATCCCGTAGACGCCGGTGCGGACGGTGACCGCGGTGATCGCGGCCGCGATCAGGGCGGGGATGGCGTACAGCTCGCTGTACAGCACTGTGGGGATCCGCCGGATCAGCACGTCGCGGAGCGTGCCGCCGCCCACGGCTGTGATCGCGCCGAGGATGACCGCCTGCCCGATGCCGAGGCGGTAGTCCAGCGCCTTGCTCGCCCCGGTCACCGCGAACAGGCTCAACCCGAGGGCGTCGAACACGATGATCGGGCCGGCCAGCCGGTCCAGCCGCCGGCCGAGCGCGTACGCGACCAGACCGCTCGCGGCCGCGACCGCCAGATAGCGCCAGTCGCCGAACGTGGCGGGCGGCAGGGAGTCGATCAGGATGTCGCGGATGATCCCGCCGCCCAGCGCGGTCACCATGCCGAGGGTGACCACGCCGACGATGTCGAGCCGGGCGGCGCGCACCGCGGTCAACGCGCCGTTGAGTCCGAACGCGAAGGTGCCCGCCAAGTCGAGGGCGAGCAGCAGCAGCGGCGGTTCGGCGTTCACCTGGCGTCGATACCCGATATACGGCCGGCCCTGACGGCATGGTGCCGATGCCGCGTAGGGTAAGGGCGGGCGGCAGCCGTACAAGATCGAGGAGGCCGGGCGCTTGGGCATGATGATGGCGGTGAGTTTCACCCGGTACGGGCGGCTTTATTACCTCGATCCCGGAGGGCATTCCCCCAAAGTCGGCGACAAGGTGCTCGTACCGACTGATTCCGGGCCCGAGGTGGCCGAGTGCATCTGGGCGCCGCAGTACGTGAGCGAGGACGTCGACGGCCTGCCGGTCTGCGCGGGCATCGCGACCGAGGAGCACCTGGCCAGGGACGAGACCAACCGGCGCCGCAGGGCCGAGGCCCGCAGCGTGTCCAAGCGCCTGATCAAGCGGCACGAGCTGCCCATGAAGGTCGTCGGGGTCGACTATGTGGACGCCGACAACGTCTTCACTGTCTACTTCTCGGCCCCGCACCGGGTCGACTTCCGGGCGCTGGTGCGGGACCTCGCCCGCAACCTGCGGGCGCGGGTGGAGCTGCGGCAGATAGGGCCGCGCGACGAGGCCCGCCTCCAGGGCGGCATCGGCCCGTGTGGCCGGGACCTGTGCTGCGCGACCTTCCTGAAGGACTTCGAACCCGTCTCGGTCCGGATGGCCAAGGACCAGGACCTGCCGGTCAACCCGCTGCGCATCGCCGGAGCGTGCGGTCGGCTGATGTGCTGCCTCAAGTTCGAGCACCCGCTGTACGTCGAGGCGCAGCGGACCTTCCCGAGGGCGGGAGCCCGGGTGGAGACGGACGAAGGGCCGGGCCAGGTCGTCGGCAGGAACGTGCCGGGAGACTACGTCACCGTGCGGCTCGACGACGGGGGGCGGCGCTGCCAGTGCTCGCGCGCCTCGGTCTGCGGCCCGCGCAAGGCCCACGACGAGAGGTATGAGCCGCAAGCGTGAAGATCTTCCGATCACGGCGTGTCCCCCCGACCCCTGCCCGCGGAGCCGCGGCGGCGTTCCTCGCGCTCGCGCTGGCCGTCACGGGCTGCACGCACACGCAGGAGGAGGCGAAGCCCCGCGCGGAGGCCCCGACACCCGCGCTTCAGCCGTTCTACAGCCAGAACCTCGACTGGAAAGACTGCGGTGACGGCTTCCAGTGCTCGCGGGCCGAGGTGCCGCTCGACTACTCCGCGCCGTCCGGCGAGAAGATCGGCATCAGCCTGATCCGGCTGCCCGCCACCGGGAAGCGCGTCGGCTCGCTGCTCATCAACCCGGGCGGACCCGGCGGCTCCGGCATCCAGTACGGCCGGGCGGCGCGTTCGGTGCTGAGCGCGAAGGTCCGGTCGCAGTTCGACGTCGTCGGCTTCGACCCGAGGGGCGTGGGCGAGTCCAGCCCCATCCGCTGCATGTCCGGAAGCGAGCTCGACGCCTATGCAGGGCTGGACGCCAGCCCGGACACGCCGGCCGAGGTCGCCGCGATGGAGAAGGAGTCGAAGGCGTTCGCCGACGCCTGTGGCGCGAAGGCGGCCCAGCTGCTGCCCCACGTCGGCACGGCCGACGCGGCCAGGGACATGGACGTGCTGCGCGCCGCCCTCGGCGACTCCGGGCTGACCTATCTCGGGAAGTCGTACGGCACCTATCTGGGCGCTGTCTACGCCGACCTGTTCCCGAAGAAGGTCCGCGCCCTGGTTCTCGACGGTGCGGTCGATCCGTCGGTCCCGGCGCTGAAGTCCAACGAGACCCAGGCCGTCGGCTTCGAGGTGGCGCTGAAGGCGTTCCTGCAGGACTGCTTCGAGGACGGCGCCTGCCCCTTCTCCAGCCGTACGGTCGAGGGGGCCATGGACGAGCTCACCGACCTGTTGAAGAAGGCCGACGCGCATCCCCTGAAGAACACCCTCGGCGACGGCCGGGAGATCAACGAGTCGTGGGTCGTCCTGGGCATCGTCACACCGCTGTACGAGCGGCAGGCATGGCCGGTGCTGCGCCAGGCGCTGGGGCACGCCTTCAACGGTGACGGCACCGACCTGCTGCGCATGGCCGACCTGATGTTGGACCGCAAGCCGGATGGCTCGTACTCCAACCAGACCGAGGCGAACATGGCGATCAACTGCGTGGATCACCCCTATCCCAAGGAGCCGTCCGCGTACGCCGAGGGAGCCGCCGAAGCGGTGAAGATCGCCCCCCATTTCGGAAATTTCGTGATGTGGGGGTCGTTGCCGTGCGCGTACTGGCCGGTGGCGCCCAAGGGCGCCGACAAGAAGCTCACCGCCGCCGGCGCCCCGCCGATCGTCGTCGTCGGCACCTCGCGTGACCCGGCCACGCCGTACGAGTGGGCGGAGGGGCTCGCGTCCCAGCTCAGCTCTGGTGTCCTGCTCGGCTACGACGGTGACGGGCACACCGCGTACGGGATGGGCTCGACGTGCGTCGACAAAGCGGTCGACGACTATCTCATCTCCCTCAAGCCACCCAAGCAGGGCACGATGTGCCCGAAGGTCACGTGACGTCGCCGAGGGGGCGCGAGAAGGGCTCATGAGCCTGTAGACTTCTCTACGCTGCCGTACGGCACGCCGCCTTAGCTCAGTCGGCCAGAGCGACGCACTCGTAATGCGTAGGTCTGGGGTTCGATTCCCCAAGGCGGCTCCAGCAAATAAGACCCCTGACCTGGGAAAACCAGCGCAGGGGTCTTCTGTTTGTCAGGACAATCTCTCGATCTTGCTAACGCTAGTGCTAACAGGCGCCACAGCAGCGATGGTCCTCGATTCCTCAATTCATGGCGACATGACATGATCCTTCGTGAATGGGGAACCCCCGTCGACAAAGAGGACGACTGCATGACTTCCAAGGCGGTCGCGTTCGTTGCGTTCCTGCTGATCGGCTCGGGCCTGCTCGCCGGTGTGCTCCCCGTTACATCGAGCGGGCGAGACTGCGGCTCAGCATTCGTTGAGTCAAGGATCACCTCACTCGATGACGTCTCGATCAGGCTGACGGGCTGCAAGGACGTGCGGAACCTCGTCCGGATTCCAGTAATCGTGCTGATCGCGGCCGGTGTTGCCACGCTGTTCGCGGCCGGCGCGGTGAACGCGAAGGAACAACGGGAAGAGGTCCTTCGGAAGGCAGACACATGACTGCCTAATCGCTCCAACCACTGACGTGCAGCGAGAGAACGCAAAAGCCCTTCACGGATCATCGCGAAGGGCTTGCGATCAGGAACGCCTACCCGGCTTCTGAAATGGCCTTCGCGAAGATGTCGGCGGCGGAGGCTTCCGCCTGGCGGACGACGTGGGCGTACACGCGGAAGGGGGGCTGTCCAGTCAACGGCTCTGTCGCAGTTGTTCTTACAGTCCCCCGCGTAGACGATCACAGCCTTGTGGCCGCGGTCCTGGATCTGGTCGCACGGCCGTTCCCCGCTGATGGATCCGGCCGTGGGTCCTGGCTCATCGGCGAGGCCGAGTCCGTGCCGGGCGGCCACTTCGCGCCGATCGCGTCGAGCCCAAGCCTCTACGAGACGCCAGCCGACGACGAGGGCACGATCGTCGACATCTACGAGCGGGTGTACACCGAGTTCGAGGTCCGGCGCAGGCAGGCCGCCAACATGCTGGCGGCGATGTGGGGCCCGCCGCGTCCTCACTCGTTCGCGGCGGAGGTCGAACGGTTCTCGGTGTCACAGCCGACCAGCTTCTGCATCCAGTCCTCAACGCCTCGACGATGCCGACCGTCGGTGATGTCCATCATCACCTGTTCGTTCCACGAAGTGGCTGCGCCGCCAGGGTCGAGCGGGGCAGCATCGGCAGACAAATCAAGACGCTGCGGAATTGACGTAGTCGCTCTCTTGAAAACTGCCGCCTGATTTGGAAGCCAAGGTCGAATAACCCTACTGAGCGACGCACTCTTCTGCCGCGAGTCGCACCCCCGGCCCCATTCCGGATTGATCATGTCAACCATCAACCGAGGGGAAAGATGCGCAGGACCGCACACCGTTGATCTTGTGGCCAGACTCTATGAACCCGCGGGGCGGGAAGCCTGTCACGACCTCGGGCCGATTGATCAGAGAACGGCAGACCGCCTACCGTGCGTCCATGGAGGACGAAGCCGCCCCGCACCTAATGGCCAACCTATGGGCCGACGCCGTCGGCGAAGGAGGCTACATGGCCAGCAGGGAGATCTGCCGGTGTTGCGACCAGCACAAGGCTCGTTCACCACGCGTGGTGCGCTTCCATGCTCAGCGTCAGGACACCGCATCTTCTGGGTGGCAACGTCTAGTTGAGCTTGTGGAAGAAGCGGCGGCTGACGGCCGAGAGGTGTTCCAGCCCCTCGTAGAGCTCAGCCCGACCGAACGACGGCAGATCGTCACCCTGCCGCCAACCATCGCCAAGCTCACCGATGTCAAGCACCTGGTGCTCTACGGCAGCAACCTAGTGCGGATCCCACCGGAGATCGGCGCGATGACCAACTTGGAGGAGTTCACCCCCTACACTTCGCATCGCCTGCACTGGTTCCCTTACGAGCTGACCAGGTGCCGACAACTGAAGGCCAGCACGGTCAGCACCCGTTCGCTATACGGCAACTTCAAGATTCGACCGCCGTTCCCTCCGCTCCAGCCGGGCAGGGCATCGATCCGGGACCTCGACATCAGTGACCTCGACCCCAAGGTGTGGGGCACCGACGTGATCCAGGCATGTAGCGTCTGCAGTCGGCCGATCGCCGAAGCCGGGCTCTACCAAGTGTGGATCTCCTTGCGGGTCGGCACTGACACCCTGCCTCTCTTGGTCAACGCCTGCTCGCCAGCCTGCATCGACACCCTCCCTATCCCCCCAGACGGCTACGTGCCGACACCGCACACCGGGGGGTCCGGCATTGCTCAGCCACGCGCCGACTATTCGTAGGGAGTCGCTTGAGATCACCCGGATCTGCAAGGGCAGGGCACATCCAGGGCACATGACCATGAGAAATCCTGGAGATCAACGAAAGGCGTTGAAGGGCGAATATGCGCCCTGACCAGGAGCGGCGTACATAGGCCCTGGTAGCGGCGCTGGTGTTCGCGCTACATCAACAACTGCTCGTCAGATCTACGACGTGTGATCCCTTGAGGTGTTGATTCGGGCAGAAGGCCACGTGTTACCCGCACAGGACCCGGCCCGCTGCCGCTTCGCGGTGGGTCGACGGCGTACGAGGTGATCAGGGGGAGGAGCATGCAGAAGTATGGGAGGCTGAAGCCCGTAGTACGGGCAGGAGCGAAAGTAGGAATTCCACCGCTTGGCGCACTCCAAGGTGCCCGGGACAGTTCGGTGATATCGATGTAGCGGAAATGTTATGCTCGCGCGCCTCCGTGGATGGGTCATTAGCCTGTCCGTTATTGATAAATTAGTCGCTTCGTACGCCGCTCTGGTTGGAGTTGTCGGCTTAGTTTCACTCATTCCCATGCTAGATGGAAAGGATAGCGTCGCTCTTTGGCCGCTGTGGCTGGTCGGCTTTCCAATGAGCATGTTGCCGGCGCTTATTTTTCAGAGTGACCATATTTCATTTCAAGGGATGCCTGACGAACTTAACTGGTTGATTCCAATACTGGTATGGGCTCCGTTCCTATTTTCGGGGCTTATTCAAGCGGTAGTTCTGCGCATACTCCTGCGTGGGATTGATCGGCACCGCCGACAAGGCGACTAGCCTTCAAGGCCTGCCGAGAGGATCGCCGTACAGCAGCGCGTACAGCAACCCCACCTCACACCGTCACACCTGACCGGCCCGTAACTACCGGCCAAGCAGGACGAGGAGCGGCCGACGAGGCTTCTCCCCTTCCCTTGTAAACAGAAGGTCGGGTGAGTGACCAACTGCGTGACAACGCCAACGAACAATATTGGACGCTGGCGGACGGCAGTACTGGGGGAAACCACCGCAGCGGAGGAGGCGGTATCGCTGGCTATCAGCCACCTGCCAGCCGACATCGGGCCAGCCGTGGCCGGGGGGTACGAGGAGTAGAGCGCGCCGTACCAGGGCGATCCGCGATAGGACCGCTCACCAGGAGCATTTCTCCATCAATCTGGCCGAGGAAAGATGAGCCGCGACGTCATCATCAGCCTGCAGTTCGAACACGAAATGGACTTCGAGGAAATTCTCGAACGGCTCGCCCTGGCGGGCTGGGCGTTCCTCCGCAATGAAGACTCCATCTGGTATATGGCCGACTTCGCCTGGAAGGATCTGCCGCTGGACGGCCTGGCCGAGGCAAAGCGCGACATGCGCGCCTCCTACGAGGTTGGGGAGGCGGTAGGCATAACCACCAGGCTGCCCGACGGGGAAACCTTCGCGAACATGCTGTTCCACGAGGGAAGGACGTCGGTCTCGCTGATTCCCCTGCTGGATTACCGCACCATTGCGCACATGCCCGAGTTCGTCGATCTGGGCTGGTATTTGGAGAGGTTCCTGGCGCCGTGCCGGGATCTGCCCATCGTGCGAACGGAAGCCAGCGACCAGCGGTGAGCACGCCGGGCCGGCCGTAGTTCGGCACGCCCAGGACCGATTGGGTCAAGATCCGGGATATGTACGGCATGATCTTGAGGGTTGCTGAGCGTAACCATTCCGTCCGGCCAGGTGGAGGGCATGACGCCAGTCGTGATACCGGTCCGCTGTAAAACCGTCGGCAGTTCGGCGCCGTGCCCGTTGCGTGCCCGATGGGGCGGCGATCAAGGGGGAATGGCGGGGACTCACGGGGAACGCGATCGGCAGCATGAGCAGCAAGAACGCAGGTCGAGCAAGATCGGCATACGTCTTTGCAAGCAGGCGGTCACGTCACGCGTCGCTTCCGAAGCTGACGCATCCGTGGACGCTCGTGGACGACTTGATTACTTCTCGCAATGCGTAGGTCTGGGGTTCGATTCCCCAAGGCGGCTCCATTAATGATCAGGGCGTTTCCCATCCGGGAGACGCCCTGTGATCGTTTCCGGGTGCGGTTCGAGTTGCGGTTTCACGCAACCAGTACGGCGCGACTTGATGTGCGGTCATGGAACTGGCCGGCTGCGAGCGCGAGGAGCGGTTTGCTCGTGGCCGCGACACCCGGGTCGGCTGCCGCCGCTACCGGCTTGGTCGGCGAGTGATCCTGAACGGCTCTGCTTCGCTCGACAGACGGAAAACTATGCGCGATCCGAAGTCGATCACGTACTCTGCGTAGCCAAGTCTGTTGATCTCTGTCCCTCGGGAGGGCTCCATGCGCAGGATCATTCGTTTCCTCGCCACGTCCACCGCCGTCACCGCCGGCACTATCGTGGTCACCGCCGCCGCTGCCAGCGCCGACGTCGGTGTCGGCGCGGAGGTCCACTTCGTGCCCCTCGGCTCCCTTCTTTTCAGCGACCGGAACATCAAGCGCGACATCGTCCCCGTGCAGTGGGATCGTTGATCTTGAAGCTGTCAGCGTTCATGCGGTTGCGTAACCGACATAACCAGCCGGCTACGCAGCCGCTCCAAGACCATCGAGACGATGCTCCGCCGGAGCCATATCCCAGCGCTGTTAACGGCTACGAGATCCTCGCCAAGGTCGCCGAGCTGCCCGTCAGCACGTGGCGGTACGAGTGGGAGCCGGACGGGGTACGCCATCTGGGGCCGATGGCCCAGGACTGGAAGGCCGCCTTCGACTTCGGACAGCCGGATACCCGCATCCCGGCCGTCGACGCCAACGGGGTAGCTCTCGTCGCCATCCAGACCCTGTACCGGCTCGTCGTTGACCTGCAGAACCAAGTCGATGAGCTCCGCCGTATCGCCTCAACATCCGGGCCTGGCCAGCAGAACCCGTCGCGGACCGGCTGACCTGGCCCGACTGCCCCGGCACGGGTTCCCGACCATTGTCGATCAGGAGTGTTCCCGCTGTGTGGCGGCCGTCGTGAACGCGGGCGTCACGCACTCCCGCGTTCTTGAGGATCTCCTTCCGCTCCTCCCCGTCGTGCCGGGGGTCGACGCGTACTCGCATCGCGCTTGAACTGTATGGACGGAGTTTTCGGCAGATTTAATCCGATACGTTCTCTTTGTCATGCCTTTGTGCTGCCTTTGGGGGCGTTGTCGGTGCGCGCGATACTGCTGATCGTGGCTCTTGTTCTGAGCCTGTCCGGCTGCGGTGCGGTCCCTGGCGTGTTCGTCTGGCCCGTCGACGCGCCCACGCCGACCCCGGTCACCTCACATGCCACCTCGCTGCCTCCGTCGTCGGGCGCCACGCCCTCCGAGAGCGCCGCCCCCACTCCCTCGGCGACCAAGACGGCCCTGACAATCCCCCAAGCCAGGCAGGCCATGCGGCAGTGGGCGGCCAAGTACAACGCGGTGCTCAAGAAGCGCAAGTGGTGGCGATCGAACGCCCGGATTGACGCGCTGTTCATCGAGGGGGCAATGCACGAGGGCGTGCTCGAACGTAGCCGTGAGGACTACGGATGGAAGCCGGAGCACAAGCCGATCAACCTGACCGGCGCCCCGACGGTCTACCTGCCCAGGCCGGAGCAGCAGCCATCGGCCGGTGACTGGTTCATCGCGCAGGCGACCTACAAGGACACCAAGGGCCATGACCGCCCGCACGTGCTCGGGTTCTTCCGCTCCCCTGGGCAGTCCTTCAGGCTGGCCGTCGCGACCCCGATTCACTGGGGCCAGCAGATGCCCAAGCCGCTGCTCGACGCCGACGGCTATGTCACTGACATGGACAACGCCGTGGCGCGCGCCGTGGCCGAGGAGTACCAGAACTTCTGGAACGGAGAGAGGAAGAAGGAGGGCGACTCCGGCTACCGCCTGGCCAAGAACAATTACAGTCGCAAGGCGTTCCCCGAGGTCAACAAGGGGTTGTATGTCGGGTTCGCCGGCTACGGTTCCGTCTTCGGCTTCCGTACGGCGAGTGGCGGCTCGTTCTTCCTGTTCGCCCTGCTCAACGACTCCAAGAGCGTCAACAATGTGCTGAGCGAGGCACTGCTGGTGCCCAAGGGCAGTAAGACCATCCAGGAACTCGGCGCAAGCTGGTTCTCGTAAAGGCCTGCTGACAAAGCAAAGGCGCGGGCGCCCAGTCCACATCGAGATGATCCGCGCGAGGAGCCAGCTCGAAGGAGCAGAGTCGGTGCAGTTCCTCGACCGACCGGCGGCAGCCGGCGAGCCGGGGCTCAGGAACCCGGACGAGCTGCTGCGAAACCGCCATGCGGCGAGCCTGGCAGACCGGCAGTCGTGATCGAAAGCAAATGGCGAACGAGGTGATCAGGGCAGCGGATACGTGTGGGGCCGTTCCCCACCGCGTCAGCCGACGCGGTCGAGCTGGGTGGCGTTGTCGTACGACTCGCGGGCGTCGAGCAGTTCGTCCCAGTGCTCCGCCGCCCAGGCGCAGGCGACCGCCATCGGCTTGAGCATGCTGCGGCCGAGCGGGGTCAGTTCGTACTCGACATGCGGGGTGGCCTCGGCGTAGACGGTGCGCTTGACCAGGCCGTCCCGTTCGAGGGACCGCAGCGACTGGGTGAGGACCTTGGGAGTGACGCGCCTCAGCGGCACGCGTAGCTCGGAGAACCGGCGCGGCCCGTGCTCGAGGCAGCGGATGATGAGCGGCGCCCACTTGTCACCGAATCGGATCGGATTGAGCGAGGACGGACACAGCTCGTCGAACATGTCGGCGGGCAGGGGTTCCCTCATGGCCTCACGATAGCCGGTATCCCGGCGGTAACCGCGGCCCCGGATAGCGTCCGGGAATCGGCTGGGAGTATGTGTCACCGTGCAGGTCGGTACGGAAACCTTCACCGCACGAGCGCGCCCCGCCACCGCGGCAGAGCGTCCACATCTGTGGCGCCTGATCGTGTCGGCCATGCCGCAGTATGCGGTCTACCAGGAGCAAACTACGCGCGAGATCCTCGTGGTCCTCCTGGAACGTGTCTGACGACGGGCGTTGGGGTCCGTAGGCGGTAGGAGCCTTGTGGCCTACCCGCTGGGGAACGAGTACGTGATCATCGATCTCGCGAAGATCCGGTGAACGCGTCACCTCGACGGACGGCCGGGTGAGCTTCGCCCCGGCTGCTCGCGGATCCTCGGCTCCCATTCGCAGCGCGGAGCGCGTCGATTTTGCCCGGAATCAGGCAGGTGGGCGTCGGGGTTGACCGTGGCAGGTCGCCGGGCGCCCGCCCCGCCGTCACCGGTGCTTTCTCCGACGAATTCGCCGCGCCGATGGCCAAACTCCAGGCGGTCCACCTGTCTGCGGCATTTCATCACTTATCTATCTTTTCCGGACTCTCTGTCAGATTATGTCGCTGACTGTTCAGAGGTCGTCAGGAACCCAAAGGGGTGCTTTCTGGGCGAAATTTCCTGTATCGCTGATACCGTTTCGCCGTCGTGATCATTCAAGCCTCATGGGGAGAGATGCTCTTATGGCACTGACGGGTAGCGGCGGTTCATCATCGAGAACCCTTCCCGGTCTTCTGCCACGTACCGCGGCGCTGACGATCGCGTTCGGACTGGTGTTCGCGCAGTTTGGCCAACCGGCGTCTGCCGGCACCGGCGCTCACAGCGCCCAAGCCATCGCCTCGGTTGAGGGCGACGACAGCGGACCGGCTGCCGGGGTCGGCACCGACATCATCGACGAGTCGGATGTCAGTGCGGCGGCCGTCGTAGATTGCCAGTGCGTCGCGTTCGTGCAGCGGTACTACGGGCTGACCGGACAGATGAGGAACGCCACCGACATGGGGGGTGTCCTGAAGCAGAACGGGTTCAAGTATGTCGGGCACGGCATGGCGCCCAGGAAGGGTGATGTAGCCGTGTGGAAGGACACCTACTATCCGCGCTATGGGCACATCGCCATCGTCGAGTCGGTGACCTGGGACTCGCCTGGTTGGATCGTCAAATTCCGCGGCGCCAACCAGGGCGGGTCACTCTTCACGCAGAAGAACTGCCGAAATGTCAGCATCAGGGCAAATATGGGCTACACGGCGGCGGACTACTACCGCCGCTAGGCGCGAGCGGTCCCTGTGCGCAAGCCGCAACATGCTGGGCCGGTTGAGAACCGGAGTGCTGGGAGCCCCGGCTCCCAGCCTGGCGGCTCGTCCTGATCGCCGCATCGGCCGGCCGTGGTCACAAGGGGCGGGGCGCGCTCTGTGAAACCGGCCGGCCCGATGCGCCCATGCCCCTGCGAAGCGATCCCGCCGGGGCCGCCACGTTCGAACCTCGGCGGCTCCAGGGCCGGGGCCGGCATCGTCACCCAAGGGCCCATGAAGACGCAAACTGGTTTGTATTGCAAACCGGTTTGTATAGATTTAGGCTCGACGTGTTGGTCGATCCCGGGATTGGAGCCCGCCATGGTCAGTCGAGCCGAACTGGAGCGCGTCCGCTACGTCACCGCCCACTTCGAGGTTCTGCAAGGCTTGGCCATACTTCCGGTGGTCGTCGGCTGTGGCGTGGCCATGGCATGGGCGGCCGGCTGGATCAGCGGGTGGATCGTGCCGATGGTTGCCGTGATCGCGGTGGCGGCCACGTTCGCGGCGAACGCTCATTACCGTCGCACGTACGGCCAGGTCGAGCCGCGCTCCGGCAAGACCCGCGACACCTTTCTTCTCTGGCCCGCCGCGGGCCTCATCACCGCGGTCGTGTTGGTCCACGCGGCCGGCCTGCACCTCCCCATCAGTCTGGAAGGTGTGATCCTTTCCGCCGGGGCGTTGGCCGGCGCCTGGTTCCAGCGGCCGCTCGCCCCGGCCTTCCTGCTCATCGGCTGCGTGGGTCTCGCCCTTAGCCTGGCCCCGCTCGGCGGTCCGGGCGGCCCGCACCCGCTGTCGGACACCGAGAACTGGATCATCCTCTTCAACGGGGGCGTCGCCGTACTGGCCGGGTGGGGCCACCTGTTGCTCCGCCGCACCCTGGGGCAGGGGCGGAATCGGTGAGCGCGCCTTTCGAAGAGCTGGCCGGGCTGGACAAGCTCATCCACGAACCGGCTCGGCTGGCGATCACAACCGCTCTCGCCGCCTGCGAACGGGCCGACTTCCTGTTCCTGCAGCGGCTCACCGGCCTCTCCAAGGGCAATCTGTCCGCCCACCTCAGCAAGCTCGAGGCGGGCGGGCTGGTGGAGATCAGCAAGGAGTTCGCCGGCAAGCACCCGCGAACCTGGGTCGGCCTCACCGAATCAGGTCGGCGGTCCGTCGAGGCGCACTGGGGGCGCCTCAACGACCTGCAAGAACGCTCACGTGCCTGGGCCGAGACCCACCACGCCGAGCCCTGACCAACCTGCGATGCGCCGTCGGCGCCGCGAAGTGCTCGGCCCGCTCGGCCCTACGGCGAACGCGGTCGCTCGGCCCTACGGCGAACGCGGTCAGGAACGCTGCACGACGGTGAGGAGGAACGCGGTGTCCTCCAACGCCTCGACGCTGTGCCGTGCCTGCGGGATGACCAGGAGGTCGTCGGCGCGCCCCTCCCATGAGTCGTCGCCGCTGCGCAACACCAGCCGCCCGCGCAGGACGAGCAGCGTCGCTTCGCCGGGGTTCTCGTGCTCCGCGAGGGAGGCGCCGGCGGCGAGGGTGAGCAGGGTCTGGCGCAGGACGTGTTCGGGCCCGCCGTAGACCGTCTCCGCGCTGCGTCCCGCCGACCGGGTGGCCGCTCGCTCCAGGTGGTCGCGGGCCAGCGTGCCGAGTGAGATCTTCCGCATGGCGACAGTGTGCCAGCAGTCCGCGCCGCGACGGCGGTCTCCGCGCTGCGGTGTCTCTGATCTGCGCGGACGTAGAGTTCTCGCATGCGCCCACCGCTGCCGGGGCCGCTGGCCGACCTGGCTCCGCTCCTGCACCAGTACGGCTACGCCGCGGTCGCGGGGCTGATCCTCCTGGAGGACTTCGGCGTCCCCGCTCCGGGCGAGACCATCCTCGTGGCCGCCGCTGTCTACGCGGGCGCCGGGCATCTCAATATCTACTTCGTTGTTCTCGTCGCCCTGGCGGCGGCCATCGTCGGCGACAACATCGGTTACGTCATCGGCCGGGTCGGGGGCCGCAGGCTCATCCACCGCTGGGGTCGCTACGTCCTGATCACCCCGGAGCGCTTCCACGCGACCGAGAGGTTCTTCCTGCGCCACGGAGCCAAGATCGTGGTGATCGCCCGGTTCATCGAGGGGCTGCGTCAGGTCAACGGCCTCGTCGCGGGCACCACCGGCATGCCGTGGCGTCGCTTCCTCGTGTGCAACGCCATCGGCGCCGTTCTGTGGGTGGGCGTCTGGGCGGGCGCCGCGTACTTCGCCGGCAAGAGGATCGGCGCCATCTACAACATGATCGGCCGCTACCAGAACTACGCCTGGATCGCCCTCGGTCTCGTGGTCGCCGCCGTCGCCGCGTGGCATCTGGTCCGCCACCTGCGCCGCCGCAAAGCATGACGGCGGCGCGTGGCCCGAAATTCTGTTGCCCGCCGTACCCCGAGGGCTGGACGATCGCGGAATGGACGAAGAACGCAAAACCATGGCAGGCGCGATCAGCTACCGCGAAGGCGTCAGGGACGGACGCCCCTGGGCGGACGAGGTCGAGGTGATCGGCCCGGGCGCCGCCGACGTCATCATGTCCGAAATGCGCGGCTGGGCGGTCTCGGCCGCGCCGGAGCTGGCGGAGGAACTGCTCGCGCGGGGCGCGCGTGTATTGCGGCACGCCCACGTCATGTCCTGTGACCTGGAGAAGGTGGAACCGGCCGAGGTCGAAGCACCGGAGGGGTTCCGGTTCGTGCCCTGTGACCGTGCCCCGGAGCAGGTCCTTCCGGCGCTCCTCGCGGCCTACCCGCCCGGCCACCCCGATCGCCCCACCGATGACGATGACACGATTGGCAAGGATCTCGCCCCCTTGCTGGAGGGGCGGCTGATCGGGCCGGTCCTGCCGTGCAGCCTGCTTGTCGTGGACGCCGGTGACACGGTCGTGGCGGGAGTCGTGGTCAACGACTTCCGAGGGGAGCCCTGGATCTCCCACCTGTTCCGCCACCCGGTCGAGGCGCCGCCCGGAACCGGCGCACTCGCCCTGCGAGCCGTCCAGGTCCGAGCCGCCCGGTCCGGGCTCGCCACGCTCGGGCTGGCCGTTACCCACGCCAACCCGGCGAAACGGATCTACGAGAGGCTCGGTTTCGTAGTGACCGAGACCTTTATCACCGTCGTCATCTGATCGCCCGACGACGGGGATCAGGGTGACAGGGTGATGCGCACCCCGACGGTGCCGGCGCGGCCCCGCCGCAGCCGGCTTCCCCAGATGGTCAGCCTGCCGAGGAGTCCGTACTTCTTCATCAGCAGCTCACGGACGTGATCACCCTGCTCGGGCGGCAGCAGCTCGGCTCTGGCCGGCACCGCGTCACCGCGCAGCCGGCCCCGTACATCGCACGGCGCCACCGTGACCTGCGGATTGCGGCGGATGCGCTTCACCTTGCCGGAGTCGGCGACGGTCCAGACGACCAGGGCGTCGCCGTCGCGCATCACCCAGACCGGCGTCGCGACCGGCGTCCCGTCGCGCCGCAGCGTCACCAGCGACACGTACTGTCCCGCGCCGAGCCGTTCAACGGTTGTCATGTCAGCACCGTACGCGCCGCCCGAGGAGGGGATAACCGTCATGCGCGATAGGGGACCGGGCGCGCGGGTGGCGCCTGGCGGGTGTCACCTAGAGGGCTGGCGAGGGCTCGCTCGAATCCCGTGAGAGCGTTGATGAGATCGGGTACCTCGAACGCGCGATTGCGTCTTCCAATGGTGGTCTGTTTGAGCACGCCCGCTGTCACAAGCTGGTTGACGGCGTCGTTGGCGCGCTGCGTGGATCGTCCAATCAGATCGGCGGCGGTGGCGGCTGTGAGTACGGGAGCGGAGGGGAGCACCCGCAGAAGGAGATCGACGGATGACCCCGCACGAACCCTCCCCAGCTTCTTCCGCCATTCCGTTTCCATGGTGCTGAGCTCCGCGCCGAAGCGGTCTGTGTCGATAACGGCCCGAGTGGTGTCCGCGACAAAACGATCGATGCAGGCGCCGATGGCGTGTGACGCCAGAACCAGACTGATCGGCGGGACGAAACGGGGCGCCAGCCCTCGTCTCCGGAGGATCAGATGGATGAGTGCCCGCCCTGTGCGGCCGTTGCCGTCTACGAACGGATGGATCGTCTCGAACTGAGCGTGGGCGATGGCTGCCTGGACCAGAGCGGGATGTTCGTCTCCTGATGTGTAAGCGCACAAGTCTTCAAAGAGATCACGGACCCGATCGGGTGGGGGAGGAACGAAATCGACTGTGCACGGCGACATCCCGGTCCCACCGACCCAGTTCTGCTCGGTCCGGATCTGTCCGCCGAAGTGCTCGTCCCGAGTTCCATCGAGCAACTTCCGATGGAGGGTCAGTATGTCCTCTACACGGATTCTCGGCGCGTCCGCGAGCTCGAGGGCTGATTCCATCGTCCGGATGTTTCCAAGAACCTCGGCGGTGTTGGGGTCGGGGGTTGAGGCTGCCGCAGACAGGCCGGGTGGGCGTGGGCCGGAGTGTTCCTTCCTTCGTGCCATACGAACACTTAGCAACTAACCGTTCGTATGGCCCAGGGGTTGGAACATTTCAGTTCGCCCGGATTGCTCGGCCCCGAAGACCTCGGCCGGGTCGGCGCTTGGCGGGGAAGAAGTCGGTGCCCCGAAGCAACCTCATCGGGGGCACGCGCATGAAGTGGGCATGCCGACTGAGATCAGGAATGTGACGGAGGAGCCTCCACCGGAACTCCACGTGGTGCGGGCTTCTCCGGATGTGACCGTCGCCGAGTTGTTCGCGGCCCACCGTCTTGGGCTGGTCCGTTTCGCCTTTCTCCTGGTAGGAGACCAGGAGACGGCCGAGGACGTTGTTCAGGACGCCTTCGCGGCTGTCCATCGCCGCTGGAGGCGCTTGGCCGATCGCGATCAGCTGCTGCCCTACCTGCGCACCGCGGTGCTCAACGGCTGCCGTGCGGTTCACCGCCGCCGGGCGATCGCCCGGCGGTTCGGCATCGACCGGGAAGTCCCGTTCTGGTCCGCCGAGTCCTCGGCCCTGCTGGGGGAGACCCGCCGGGAGGTGTTCGCGGCCGTTCGCGATCTACCACGTCGCCGGCGTGAGGCGGTGGTGTTGCGCTACTACCTCGATCTTTCCGAGGCGGAGACGGCCGCGGTCATGGGGGTCAGCCGCGGAACGGTGAAGTCGACCACAGCACGGGCGCTCAGGACGCTCGCCGAAAAACTTGAGGAGGGCCGATGACCCAGCGAATCGAAGAGCAGCTCCGTGACGCCTTCGCCGCAGGTGCGGAGCTCGTACGTGCCGAGGCTCTGCGTCCTTCCGGCGAGGTCCCACGGCCGGAGGCCCGCCCGCGCTTGCGCAGGACTCTCGTGCTGGCCCCGCTGATGGCGGCGCTGGCTGTCGTGGTGGTGAGCCTCACCGTCGTGGCCGGGCTCGGTGATCCGCCCACGGTATGGCCCGGCGCCGGAGGTACGCCGTCGGCTCCGCGCTTCCTGCTGACGGCGGGAGACGACGGCCTGTCGATCCATGACGGCGGCACCCGCAAGATCACCGAGCGGGTCGCGATGCCTCCCACGCCGAAGGGGAACCGCCTGTTCAACCCCGGGGGATACGTGCTCGCCGGTACAGGAGAGGGCACGACGTTCTACGTGGCCCAGAGCGTGACGGAGCCCAAGACGATGGTGAGCACCACACGCTTCTACCGGCTGCGCGTGGACGATCGGGGAAAGACCGCCGAAATGGCGCCGGACGTGATCCCTCCCGTGACCGGTGCCGGTGCCGTCGTCTCGCTGGCCGTGACGCAGGACGGTGCCCGTCTGGCCTACGGCTTTCAGTGCGCCGGGAAGGTCCGGTGTTCCGGCGCTCGTCTCGCGATCGTCGATCTGACCGCGGGCAAGACGCGTAGCTGGTCGGCGGACGCCTCCGAGAGCATCGAGAGCCTGTCGTGGGCGGCCGACGCCCGTACGCTCGCCTTCGTGGCCGGCTCGGAGGTCCGCGTCCTTGACACCGCGGCTGCAGGGGACACGCTCGCCGGCAGTCGCGTTGTCGTACGCGGTGTGGAATCTCCGGTGGGCGCGGCGATCAACCCGGACGGCCGCACGATCGCGGTCGGTGGCCCCTTCTCACAGCCGGACGGCGAGGCGCCGCAGCGCTTCTCCATCGAGGAGTACTCGGTCGCCGACGGCACCAGAACGCGCACGCTGTTCACCGCGGAGAACACCGCTGGAACGGTCGCCAAGTGGACCCTGATCCGCTATGACGCCACCGGGCGGCATCTCCTGATCATGGGCAACGTGTATCCGTTGAGCAGGCTGGAGGACGGTCAGGCGACCGTCCTCGTCCGCCCGGAGACCGGCGGCGAGCGTTCTCCGGACCCCGAGTCCCCCGACGCGTCGCTGCAGGAGATGTTCGCGGCCTGGTAGCCGGGGCCGGGAAATTGGGATGCCCACTCGTGAAAGCGGTCGATACTCTGCGCGAGGACCAGCGAAGGGGAAATGCCGTGGGACACGTCGAGATCGGGCATCTGACCTATGTGCTGCCCGATGGGCGGCCATTGCTCGACGATGTGTCCTTCCGCATCGGAGAAGGTGTCAAGGCAGCGCTCGTCGGGCCCAACGGCGCGGGTAAGACGACGCTGATGCGGCTCGTCGCCGGCGATCTCCAACCGGTGGAGGGCACCGTGGCCCACTCCGGCGGGCTGGGCGTGATGCGGCAGTTCATCGGCAGCATCCGCGACGGCCGCACCGTCCACGACCTGCTGCTCAGCGTCGCGCCCGTCCGGGTCAGGGAGGCGGCGGCCCGCCTGGACGCGGCCGAGCTCGTGATGATGGAGCGGGACGACGAGAAGGCGCAGATGCGCTACGCCCAGGCGATCACCGACTACACGGACGCCGGCGGCTACGACATCGAGGTCCTGTGGGACACCTGCACCATGGCCGCCCTCGGCGTGCCGTACGACAGGTGCAAATATCGCGAGGTCAACACGCTGTCCGGCGGCGAGCAGAAGCGGCTCGTGCTGGAGGCGCTGCTCCGCGGCCCCGACCAGACCCTGCTGCTCGACGAGCCCGACAACTACCTCGACGTGCCAGGCAAGCTCTGGCTGGAGCAGGCGCTGCGGGAGACCCCGAAGACGGTCCTGCTCGTTTCTCACGACCGGCAGCTGCTGGCCAACGCGGCGGACCGGATCGTCACCGTCGAGTCCGGCAACATCTGGGTGCACGGCGGCGGGTTCGCGACGTACGCCGAGGCGCGCAAGGAGCGCAACGAGCGCCTGGACGAGCTGCGCCGCCGCTGGGACGAGGAGCACGCCAAGCTCAAGCGCCTGGTGGTCATGCTGAAGAACAAGGCGACCTACAACGACAGCATGGCCAGCGCCTACCACGCGGCGCAGACGCGGCTGCGCAGGTTCGAGGAGGCGGGGCCGCCCGAGCTCGCGCCCAAGGACCAGCTCATCAGCATGCGTCTGCGGGGCGGCCGCACCGGCAAACGCGCGGTCATCTGCGAGAACCTCGAACTCACCGGCCTGATGAAGCCGTTCGACCTGGAGGTCTGGTACGGCGAGCGCGTCGCCGTGCTGGGCTCGAACGGCTCGGGCAAGTCGCACTTCCTCCGGCTGATCGCCGGGGATGCGGTACGGCACACGGGTGTGGGGAGGCTCGGCGCCCGCGTCGTCCCCGGGCACTTCGCCCAGACGCATTCCAGGCCCGAGCTGCTGAAGCGGACGCCGTGCGAGATCGTCATGAGCGAGCACGCCAAGCTCAAGAACGAGGCGATGAAGGCGCTCGACCGATACGAGCTGGCGGGCGGCGTCGCCGAGCAGCGGTTCGAGACGCTGTCGGGCGGGCAGCAGGCGCGGTTGCAGATCCTCCTGCTCGAACTGTCGGGCGCCACGCTGCTGCTCCTCGACGAGCCGACGGACAACCTCGACCTGGCCAGCGCGGAGGCGTTGCAGGCCGGGCTGAACGCCTTCGACGGCACCGTGCTCGCCGTGACCCACGACCGATGGTTCGCCGCGGACTTCGACCGCTTCCTGGTCTTCGGATCGGACGGGCGGGTATATGAGGCCCCTGAGCCCGTTTGGGATGAAACCCGGGTGGTCCGCCCGAGATAGGCGAAGATCCTAAAGAGTTCGTACGCTCGCGCGTGTCCGTTGGGTCGCGTCCCATTCACCGGGTTATGACGGCTAAGTGACTCAGCGCAGCCGCATGGCAGCAGCAATGGCCCTCGTCGTCGTGGTCGTGGCGGCGGGGTGCAGTGAAACGAGCGAGAACAAGAAGCAGCTCGCCCCGCTCACGCTGAAGGAGCAGGCGTCCTCGATCGACAAGTCGAGCAGCGGATACCTGGTGACCTGGGCGGGTGTGCTCGGCAACGCCAACCGGTGGCACTTCGGGGAGAACGCGGTCGCCCTGATCAGCGCCCGCGACGGCTCCGGCAAAGAGGTCCTCCGCATGGAGCAGCCGCTGGACGCCGTCCCGCCGGGCCGTTCCCTGGCGTTCACCGGCCAGGCGGTGGCGAAGGTCAAGCCCGCGAGCGTAAAGATCGACTACCGTCCCGCGTCGTGGCATCCGGCGGCCCGGATTCCGTCGTCGTTCCGCCGGTTCCCGGTGTCCGATGTGGCGACGGAGCCGCTGGAGCCCGGCTCCTACCTCGTCACCGGCTACATCAGCGACCCGTTCCGCAAGGTCGCGAACAGCCTGGTCGTCACCGCGCTGCTCCATGACGAGGCCGGCCGGCTGCTCGGAGGCGGCACGACCTTCGTCGACGATGTCCGGGCCGAGCTCAAGCGGCGTTTCGTCATCACCGTGAGCGGCGTCAAGGGGAAGGTCGCCGACACCGACATCACGGTCAGGACCTGGGGTGCGACGGCGAAGCCGTACGAGGAACTGGTCGCGGGCGGGACGGTCCCCGTCAATGTGACCAAGCCCACAACCAAGCCGTTCGCCAAGGACCGCGGGTATCCGCCGATAGGCGACCGGCGGCCATGAAGGGCGTCGTGACCGTCCCGGAGCCCAGGATCGGCGCCGACCCACTGTGGATCTTGAATTCCGAGGCGAGTTACCGTAACGGCATGACCACCTCCCGGATCGTGCTGTTCGGGGCCACCGGGTTCACCGGCAGGCTCACGGCGCAGGCGCTGTTGATGCTGGGCGCCCGGCCGCTCCTCGTCGGGCGCGACCAGACCCGGCTGGACGCGTTCGCCGCGTCGCTGCCGGTGGCGCTCCCCACGGCGGTCGCCGACGCCGGCCGGTCCGAGTCGCTGGCCCGGCTGCTCAACGCCGGTGACGTCCTGATCTCCACGGTCGGCCCCTTCGCCCGGTGGGGCGAGGGCGCGGTCGCCGCCGCCACCGAGGCGGGGGCCGTCTACCTCGACTCGGCCGGCGAGCCGACGTTCATCAAGCGCATCTTCCAGCGGTACGGCCCGGCCGCCGCGACCCGGCAGGCCGCGCTGATCACCGCGTTCGGGTACGACTACGTGCCCGGCAACGTCGCCGCCGCGCTCGCGCTGCGGAAGGCGGGAGCCGAGGCGGTCCGGGTCGACGTCGGCTATTTCGTCCGGGGCAACATGGCCAAGCGCGCCAGCGCCGGGACCAGGGCCTCCGCTCTCGGCGTCGTCCTGGAGCCCATGTACGGCTTCCGTGAGGGCCGCATCGTCCGCGAGCACGGCCGCACCCGCCAGTTCGCGGTGGGCGGGCGGCGCCGCCACGGCATCTCGATGGGCGCGTCGGAGCATTTCGCGCTGCCGAGGGCGTTCCCGGGGCTGCGCGAGGTGAACGTCTACCTCGGCTGGCTCGGCGGCCTGACGCGCGCGGCGGGGGTGCTGGCCAGGGCGACGCCGGTGCTGGCCGCGCTGCCGGGCGCCAAGCGGGTGACGGAGGCGATGGCCGACCGGGTAATCCGGCTCGGCAACCGCGGCAGGGCCGTCGATGTCGGCATCTCGTCCCAGACGGTGGCGGAGGCGTACAACCAGGATGGCCGGCTGCTGGCCTCGGTGCAGCTCGACGGGGGCGACCCGTACGACTTCACCGCCCGCATCCTGGCCTGGGCGGCGACGACCGCGCTGGCCGACGGCGTGAAGGGGACGGGGGCGCTCGGGCCGGTCGAGGCGTTCGGGCTGGACGCTCTGCTCGACGGCTGCTCCGGCGCCGGATTGCACCTTTCGCCTGCCTAGCGATAATTGTCGCCGCATGCCACTGAATAGGGAAATTCCCACCGGGAAAATCGGTGACGAGATGCCACAAGGCGGACAAAACGCGATTCCCATTGTATGAGGCGGGAGCGCCAATATCATTTGCGCTCGTTCTGGGGAATCGGTAGAACTGCTAGTTATTAATCATTTACTCTCGGCCACATGGATGACCGCGTGCTGGTCGAGGCGTTGCGGGCTCGGGACCCGGGCGCCCTGGCCGCGCTGTACGACACATATGCCGAAGCGATTTACCGATACTGCCTCGTCATGCTCGGCGGCCCGGACAGCGCGCAGGTCGCCCTGCGCGACACGCTGATCGCCGCGGAGGCACTGGTCGGCTCGCTGGCGGACCCGGAGCGGTTCCGCGTCTGGCTCTACACTCTGGCGCGAGGCGAGTGCCTGCGCCGCCGCACCCCGCAGGGCGCCGAGCCGCCGGGCACCGACCTCTCGACCGTGCTCGTGCCCCAGCTGTCCGATCCCGCCGACGCGGAGCTGCGGGTCGTCGCCTGGCACGCCACCCGCTGCCTGGCCCCGGAGGACCGGGAGGTCCTCGAACTCGCCAGCAGGCACGGCCTGACCGGCGCCGACCTCGCGACCGTCCTCGGGACCGGCCAGCGCTACGCCGACGGCCTCCAGGAGGCCGCGACCGAGCGTCTCAGCGACGCGGTCACGGTCGAGATCCTGGTGCGGAAGGGGCCCTACGACTGCCCCCGCAGGGCGAAGATCCTGACCGGATTCGCCGGCGAGTTGACCGCCGAGATCCGCGAACGGATCTCCCGCCACATCGCCCGATGCGACACCTGCGCCACTCATCGCGTGCGGCACGTCTCGCTGGCCAAGGTCTTCGGCCTGCTGCCCGAGGCGACCCTGCCGGACACCGTGCGGGTACGGGTGATGAGCTGCTTCGCCGACCCCGATCTGGTCGCTTACCGTCGCTATGTCACCAACCGGGTGGGGCGGCTCACCTCCGCCGGATTCCCGTCGGGCGGCGGAGGCCGGGTCTGGCCGCGGGCGCTCGGGGGCGCCCTGGCGACCGTAGCGGCGGTCGGGCTCGTGCTGATGTCGTTCAACCAGTTCGCCGGCCGTCCGGAGGACCGGATCGTCGGCATCGCGTCCGACGCGTTCCCCGGCGCCGGCGATCCGCCCGGGCTGAAGGTGCCGTGGAAGGCCACCCCCCGGGATCGGCCGATGATCCTGACCCCGATCCTCGACCGCGACCCGGCCCGTACGGCAGGGGTGCGTGGCGACGAGGACGAGGGGCCCGCCGTACGGACCAGTCCGGACGCGGGGGCCGGAGCGGGCAGCACGCCGTCGCCCTCCGCGTCGGGGGCATCGGCCACGCCGACGCCCCGGCCGTCACATGCGGGAACGCCGTCGGCGCGGCCGTCGGCGAGCCCGTCCGACGACGTCTCTCCGCTGCCGGATCCGTCGGACTCGCCGAGCGGGTCGCCCACTTCGGACGATCCCGGGGATCCCTCGGTGCCCAGTCGCGAACACCAGCGCCATCCCCGTCCGCAGCGCAGTTGCCCGCCCGAGCGCTCGCCGTCGCCGTCGCCCAGCCGTACCCCGGCCGCGAGCCCCACCCCGTCCGCGACGCCGAGCGCGTCGAGCACGCCGACCCCGGCGGCGCGGGCGGCTCGCCCCGCTCGTTCCGCCCTGCCGGAGGAGTCCGTGCGGCCGGTCGTCGCGGAAGGGGCCGCAAGGTCTTCGGAGCGTCCGGGAGGCCGCGCCGGCGATGGCTCCCGGAACGCTTCGTCCGCCGTTCCGGCCCCTGCGGAATCGGCGTCGATCGGATAATCCCGTCCGCCGTCGTTATCCCACCAAAAGGATAAAGCGGCCCTTTTTCCGTGCCGTCCGGTCGTAACCGGAATTGCCCGAGAATGCCGTCGAGAATTTTCCGTTCGCATTGATTACATTCGGTGAGCCTAGTGTGTACGCAGAGTTATTCTCGGGGAGTCTGGGAGTGGTGAAACGGAAGGGGTCAACATGCCACTCCGCATCGCATCCGGGCACGTCGCCGGGCTCACTTGCGGGCTAATTCTCACTTTGGCCACTCCGGCGGGCGCCGATCCAGGACAACCGGCAGGAAAGATCTCCGACGCGCGCGAGCAGGTCAGCGCCCGCGCCAAGGAACTCGGCCGAGCCCAGGCCGATTACGCCGCAGCCAAGGCCCGTCTGGCCGAGCTCAACGCTGAGGTCGAGCGACTCGTCGAGGCGTACAACGGCCGGCTCGTCATGTTGCGCTCGGCCGAAGGGGCGTACAACCAGGTGTCGCAGCGGCTGAACCAGGCGCGCACCGAGGTCGAGGAGGCCAGGAAGCCGGTCGCGGCGGTGGCCGCGCAGCGCTACGCGAACAACATGAGCGTCGGCGAGATGGGCCTCGCCATGATGACGGGGGGCGACGGGTTCGATGGATTCATGCGGCGGGCCGGGGTGCTGAGCCAGCTCGGCAGCGAGCAGGCCGCGAGCTTCCGGAACCTGACCGACACCCAGACCGTGCTCGGCATCGTCCACACCCAGGCGTCCCGGGCGTACGACGACCAGGAGCGGCATGCCGATGAGGCCAGGCTCGCCAAGGAAGCGGCGGCCAAGGCCGTGGCCGAGCAGGAGCGCCAGATGGCGGAGATCAAACAGACGACCGAGGAGATCTCCCAGCGCCTCGACGCCGCCCGCTCCCGGGTGGACCGGTTACGGCAGGCCCGCGATGCGCGCAGACAGGCCCAATTGCGGACCGTCAGCACGCGGGCCGCGCTCAAGGCCCCGTCGTGGACGGCCGCCGAGGGGAGCGGTCCGGGCGGCGTGGCGGCGAGCTGGGCGCTCCAGCAACTCGGCAAGCCGTACGTGTGGGCGGCGGCGGGGCCGTCGAGCTTCGACTGCTCAGGGCTGACCATGCGGGCGTGGGCCCGCGCGGGGGTCGATCTCGACCACTGGACCGGCACCCAGTGGCAGTCGGGGCAACACGTACCGATCGCCCAACTCCAGCCGGGAGACCTGGTCTTCTTCGGTCGCCTGTCGCAGGATCCGGGGTCGATTCACCACGTCGGCCTCTATATCGGGCGGGGCTTGATGGTCCACGCCCCCCAGACGGGGGACGTGGTGCGCATCGCGCCCATCTGGCGTCCCGACCTCGTCGGAGCCACCAGGCCGAGCTGATCAGGCGTGCTCGTGGCCCTGTTCCTGGAAGCGCTTCACGGAGTTGGTGATCTCGGCCTCGGCCTCGACCCGGCCCACCCAGTTGGCGCCCTCGACTGACTTGCCCGGCTCCAGGTCCTTGTAGACCTCGAAGAAGTGCTGGATCTCCAGCCGGTCGAACTCGGCGACGTGATGGATGTCCCGGATGTGCTCCATGCGCGGGTCCGTGGCGGGCACGCACAGGACCTTGTCGTCGCCGCCCTTCTCGTCGGTCATGCGGAACATGCCGACCGCGCGACACTTGATCAGGCAGCCGGGGAAGGTCGGCTCCTGGAGCAGGACGAGCGCGTCGAGCGGGTCACCGTCCTCGCCGAGCGTGTTCTCGATGAAGCCGTAGTCGGCGGGGTACTGAGTGGATGTGAAAAGCAGGCGGTCCAGCCGGATGCGTCCGGTCTCGTGGTCCACCTCGTACTTGTTCCGTTGCCCCTTGGGAATCTCAACGACAACGTCGAACTCCACTACGGTTCCTCCACTCAAGCTCTCCCGGCATCCCGGGGGGCGTTAATGTCTCGTAGGCGTATATCCCATTTGGCGCGACAAGAGGTGACATGGTGCGACGAGAGCGATGGGTGTTGTTGGCCACCCTCGCCCTATTGCAGGTGTTCGTCGTCGCCGTAGGCGTCCATATGTACGCCAAGGCCACCCGCGGACCGTCGGTTCCGGTCGCGTCACCGAAACCGACCCCCACCCCCATCATCACCGCGGGCGCGGTGCTGGCCGCGGTTGGGGACGCGCCTCTTCCCGCTAAGGGTACTTTGACCGCACGGCTCACCAATGCCCTGGGTGACCCCGCGCTCGGCCGCAGCCTGGGCGGCGTCGTCATCGACGTGGAGAGCGGTGCCACGCTCTTCGACGGTCGCTCCAACGTCGCCCTCACGCCCGCGTCCACCACCAAGATCGTTACGGCCGCGGCCGTGCTCTCCTCCCTCGACCCCGACACGACCTTCGCGACCAAGGTCGTCACCGGCGCCAAGCAGAACTCCATCGTCCTCGTCGGCGGCGGCGACCCCACTCTCGCGGGGCCGAAGAAGGGCCGCGACGTCTATCCGGAGCCGGCCTCGCTCACCACCCTGGCCGCCCGTACGGCGAAGGCGCTCAAGGCCGCCAAGATCACATCGGTCACTCTCGGGTACGACGACTCCCTCTTCGACGGGCCGGTGACCCCGCCCGGCTGGAAGCCGACGTACGTGCCGGAGGGCAGCGCCTCGACGGTCACCGCGCTCACCATCGACGAGGGCCGGGTCGCGCCCGGTGAGAACGCCCGGGTCCCCGACCCGTCGCGCGCCGCCGCAGGCGCCTTCGCGGCGCTTCTCGGCAAGTACGGCATCAAGGTCGACAAGGACGTCAAGTCCGTCACGGCCCCGGCACAGGCCGGGGAACTCGCCCGGGTCGAATCGGCGCCCCTCTACGCCCTGGTGGAGCGGATGCTCACCATGAGCGACAACGACCTCGCCGAGGCGCTCGGCCGCCAGGTCGCGATCAAGGAGGGGTTCCCGCACACCTTCGCCGGGCAGACGGCGGCGGTCCACCGCGTCCTCGCCAGGTCCGGCCTCGACAAGGACATCACGATCACCGACAACAGCGGCCTGTCGATCAGGAACCGCATCACGCCGACCGCGCTCGCCCGGCTGCTCGCCTTCGCCGCGCAGCCGGGCAACCCGAATCTGCACTCACTGGTCAGCGGGCTGCCCATCGCCCGTTTCACCGGCACCCTGCACAACCGCTACGACCGGCCGGGATCCGAGGCCGGCGCCGGGCTGATCCGGGCCAAGACCGGGACGCTCAACGGCGTGAACACCCTCGCCGGGGTCGCCTCCACCGCGAACGGGCGGCTTCTCGCCTTCGCCTTCATGGCCGACGACGTGCCCGATCCCTGGGCGGCCGTGGGCGCCCTCGACCGCCTGGCCACGATCGTCGCCCAGAGCTAGAGCGCTGTCGCGGACGTTGACCGACCCGGCCAAAGCTCGTGGACACCCCACGAGCCGGAGCCGGGGAGGCGCGCCCCTCGCGCGCATGGCGTGGGAGGAGAACGTACGGTGGTTGTATGCAGGTGATCGACTGGGATCTGGCCGTAGCGACCGGCGTGCGTCTCGTGCGCCCGGGGCCACAGGTGAGCCGGGAAGAAGCCAGACAGGCGGTCGCCGAGCTGAGGCGGCTGTCCCGCGAGGCCGAGGGGCACGTTCGGGACTTCACCCGCATCGACTCGGCGCCGCCGGAGGCGGCGACCATCGTCGACCGGCCGGGGTGGATCCGGGCGAACGTGGACGGGTTCAAGGTGGTCTTCGAGCCCCTGACCCAGAAGGTGTCGCCCAACATGCCGGCGATCGTCGGAGCGGTCGGCTCCCGGATCACCGGGGTCGAGGTGGGCGCCGTCCTGGCGTTCCTCGCCTCCCGGGTGCTCGGGCAGTACGAGCTGTTCCTCCCGCCGGACCCGGACGGCCACGCGCCGACGGGACGGCTCACCTTGGTCGCGCCCAACATCGTGCACACCGAGCGCGAGATGGGGGTCAACGCCCGTGACTTCCGTCTCTGGGTCTGCCTCCATGAGGAGACCCACCGCGTGCAGTTCACCGGTGTCCCCTGGCTCCGCGAGTACGTCCGGACCCAGATGACCGACTTCCTGCTCGCCTCCGACATGGACCTGACGACCCTCCTCGAGCGGCTGCGCGCCGCCTCGGACGCGGTCGCCGATGCCATCAAGGGGGGCGACGGCAACCTCATCGAGGCGATCCAGACCCCCGAGCAGAAGGCCGTGCTCGACCGGGTCACCGCGGTGATGACGCTGGTCGAGGGACACGGCGACTACGTCATGGACGCCGTGGGCCCGTCCGTCGTCCCGTCGGTGGCCGAGATCAGGGCCAGGTTCCAGCGCCGCCGAGAGGGCGGGTCGCGCATCGACCAGCTCATCCGGCGCCTGCTCGGCATCGAGCTCAAGATGAAGCAGTACGCCGAGGGCTCCCACTTCGTCCGCACCGTAGTCGAGACGGCGGGGATGGACGGCTTCAACCGGGTCTGGACGTCACCCGAGACACTGCCGACCAAGGAGGAGATCACCGCTCCCCAGGCGTGGATGAGCCGGGTCCTCGGCACCCACTCGCTCGCCTCGCCCGAGAACGCGCCGCCCCGGGACCCCTCGGCCGGCACGGAGGCCGCCGGTCCCGGCGCCTGACCCCGCAACGCCCGGCGTTTTCTCCGTACGGCCACGCGGCGGACACAATGGCCTCATGGGCCCCCATCCCGCCGTCGCCGACGTCCGCCGTGCCGTACGGCTGGCGCTCGCGGACCTGCCCGCCGGGGCGTTCGTACTGGCCGCGTGCAGCGGCGGCGCGGACTCGCTCGCCCTCGCGGCGGCCCTCGGCTTCTCCGCGCCCCGCATGGGCCTGCGCGCGGGGCTGCTGACCGTCGACCACGGCCTGCAGGACGGCTCCGCGGCCCGCGCCCGCGATCTCGTACGGCTCGCGCCGGAGCTCGGCCTCGACCCGGCGCTGGCCCTGCCGATCACCGTGGGCACCGAGGGCGGGCCGGAGGCGGCGGCCCGAGAGGCCCGCTACGCGGCGCTCTCGGAAGCCGCCCGGCGGCTGGAGGCGACGGCCGTGCTGCTGGGGCACACGCTGAACGACCAGGCGGAGACGGTGCTGCTGCGGCTGGCGCGCGGCAGCGGCACCCGGTCGCTCTCCGGGATGGCCGCGGTGTCCGGGCTGTACCGCAGGCCGCTTCTCGGGCTGAGCCGGGCGAGGACCGAGGAGGCGTGCGCGGCGCTCGGCCTGGAACCGTGGCACGACCCGCACAACAGCGATCCCGCCTTCACCCGGGTCAGGGTCAGGCACGACGTCATGCCCGTCCTGGAGGCGGCGCTCGGGCCGGGCGTCGCGGAGGCGCTCGCCCGCACCGCCCGCCTGTGCCGCGACGACGCCGACGCCCTGGACGAGTGGGCCGACGCCGTGCTGGCGGAATCGCGGACCGGGCCGGGGGCGCCGCTGGCGGTGGCCGTTCTGGAGAAGGCGCCGGGGGCGGTGCGGCGGAGGGTGATCCAGCGGGCCGCCGTCGAGGCGGGCGCGCCCGCGTCCGCGTTGGCCGCGGTGCACATCGACGAGGTGGAGCGGCTGCTCACGGCCTGGCGGGGGCAGAAGCGGGTCGATCTACCCGGGGGGGTGGGAGCGGTCCGGCGCTATGGCACCCTGATATTTGCTACTGGGAACAACCTCGCGTAAGGAATCCGCAGGTGGATGCTGCCGACATGGGCAAGGACCTTTTGAGCGTCCTCATTCCGGAACACGAGCTCCAAGCGAAGATCAAGGAGCTCTCCGGCCAGATCGACGCCGACTACGACGGTAAGGACCTGCTGATCGTCGGCGTCCTCAAGGGTGCGGTCATGGTCATGGCCGACCTCGCCAGGGCGTTGCACGTTCCGGTGCAGATGGACTGGATGGCCGTGTCCTCGTACGGCGCGGGCACGAAGTCGTCCGGCGTGGTGCGGGTGCTGAAGGACCTCGACACCGACATCGAGGGCCGCCACGTGCTCGTCGTCGAGGACATCATCGACTCGGGGCTCACGCTCTCCTGGCTGATGAACAACTTGAAGTCGCGCAACCCCGCGTCGCTGGAGATCTTCGCGCTGCTTCGCAAGCCGGATGCGGTCAAGGTCCCGATCGACGTGACGTATCTCGGGTTCGACATTCCCAACGAGTTCGTGATCGGTTACGGGCTCGACTACGCGGAGCGGTACCGCAATCTTCCGTTCATCGGCACCCTCGCCCCGCATGTATACGGCGGCGAGTAAGCCCTGAGCGAAGTCCTCTTGCGCTGAGGCGATCCGCTCCCAGGTAGGGAACACGGATTGCGTGACGTACGTTGGAAAGGTAAAGCCGGAGCCGCTCTTGCAGTTACCGCATGCGGCGGCCCGGTGTACCTTCGGATATCTGCGGGGTGCCATTCGGTTACCTGCGGGTAGTCAGTAGGAGCGGCGAGGGATGCCGCGACCCGGGTTCCGCCCGGGGCCAGGCCTTGGTCAGGAAGGGACGGGCCCGCCGGGGTTCCGCAACGGATGGATCTCAAGCGATTTACACGTGGGCCACTACTGTGGATCCTGGGCATCGTCGTGCTTCTCCTGCTCGTCACCACGATGTTCAACGGTGACGGCAATTACGCCACAGCTGATACTTCTACTGTTGTCCAGCAGATTCAGCAGGGCAACGTGAAGAACGCCACGGTCGTGGACAAAGACCAGCGCGTCGAGCTGACGCTGCTGAAGCCGATCGATGTCGCCGGCAAGTCCGTCGACCGCATCCAGGCCCCCTGGGTGCAGGGCCAGGGTGTCCAGCTGACCGAGGCATTGGCGAAGGCCAACCCATCCAAGGGCTGGACCGTCGAGGTCCCCAGGGAGAACTTCCTGGTCAGCCTGCTGGTCAGCTTCCTGCCGATCATCATCATCGTCCTGATCTTCCTGTTCATCATGAACCAGATGCAGGGCGGCGGCTCCCGGGTGATGAACTTCGGTAAGTCGCGGGCGAAGCTGATCACCAAGGACACCCCCAAGACGACGTTCGCCGACGTCGCGGGCGCCGACGAGGCCATCGAGGAGCTCCAGGAGATCAAGGAGTTCCTGCAGGCCCCGGCCAAGTTCCAGGCGATCGGCGCCAAGATCCCCAAGGGCGTCCTGCTGTACGGCCCGCCCGGCACCGGTAAGACCCTGCTCGCCCGGGCCGTGGCCGGCGAGGCGGGAGTGCCGTTCTACTCGATCTCGGGTTCCGACTTCGTCGAGATGTTCGTCGGTGTCGGCGCCTCCCGTGTGCGCGACCTGTTCGAGCAGGCGAAGGCGAACGCCCCGGCGATCATCTTCATCGACGAGATCGACGCGGTGGGCCGCCACCGCGGCGCCGGTCTCGGCGGCGGGCACGACGAGCGCGAGCAGACGCTGAACCAGCTCCTCGTCGAGATGGACGGCTTCGACGTGAAGGGCGGCGTGATCCTCATCGCCGCGACCAACCGGCCCGACATCCTCGACCCGGCGCTGCTGCGTCCCGGCCGCTTCGACCGTCAGGTCGTCATCGACCGCCCCGACCTTGAGGGCCGCAAGGGCATCCTCCGCGTCCACGGGCGCGGCAAGCCGTTCGCCCAGGACGTCGACCTCGACGTCATCGCGCGGCGGACGCCGGGCTTCACCGGAGCCGACCTCGCCAACGTGATCAACGAGGCGGCGCTGCTGACCGCCCGTCAGGACCAGAAGCTCATCTCGATGAACACCCTTGAGGAGTCCATCGACCGCGTGATGGCGGGCCCCGAGCGCAAGTCCCGCGTGATGTCCGACGAGGAAAAGAAGATCATCGCGTACCACGAGGGCGGTCACGCCCTGGTCGCGCACGCGCTGCCCAACTCCGACCCGGTTCACAAGATCACGATCCTGTCCCGCGGCCGTGCCCTCGGTTACACGATGACGCTGCCGATGGAGGACAAGTTCCTGGCGACCAGGTCCGAGATGATGGACCAGCTCGCCATGCTGCTGGGCGGCCGCACCGCGGAGGAGCTCGTCTTCCACGAGCCCACCACGGGCGCCTCCAACGACATCGAGAAGGCCACCTCCATCGCCCGCCGCATGGTCACCGAGTACGGCATGAGCGAGAAGCTCGGCGCCCGTAAGTTCGGCAGCGGCAACGGCGAGGTCTTCCTCGGCCGCGAGATGGGCCACGAGCGCGACTACTCCGAGCAGATCGCCTCCACGATCGACGAAGAGGTCCGCCGGCTCATCGAGTCCGCGCACGACCAGGCGTGGGAGATCCTCGTCCAGTACCGTGACGTGCTCGACAACCTCGTGCTCGAACTCATGGAGAAGGAGACCCTCTCCCGCGAGCAGGTGCTCCAGGTCTTCGCGCCGATCCAGGTCAAGGAGAAGCGTCCCTCCTACGCCGGATACGGCAAGCGCCTCCCGTCCGATCGGCCGCCGGTGATCACGCCGAAGGAGCGGGCGAACGGCAACGGGCAGGCTCTGCCCGCCGGCAGCCCCGCACCCTGGATGAACGAGCAGGCGCCGCAGAAGGACGAGGCCTGACCGTGACGGTGGAGCCCCACCAGGTGGACCAGGGCCGGATCGAGAAGGCCGTCCGGGAGATCCTCCTCGCCATCGGCGAGGATCCCGACAGGGACGGTCTTCGCAACACCCCGGCCCGGGTCGCCCGCGCCTACACCGAGCAGTTCGCCGGCCTCGGGCAGCGGCCCGAGGACGCGCTCACCACGATGTTCGACGCGGACCATGACGAGATGGTGCTGGTCAAGGACATCGAGGTCATGTCGACCTGCGAGCACCATCTGCTGCCCTTCCACGGTGTGGCTCACGTCGGATACACGCCGAACGCCAAGGGGCAGATCACCGGGCTGTCCAAGCTGGCCCGGCTGGTGGACGTCTACGCCCGCCGCCCCCAGGTCCAGGAGCGGATGACGTCGCAGATCGCCGACGGGCTGATGCGGGTGCTCGAACCGCGCGGCGTGATCGTCGTGATCGAGGCCGAGCACATGTGCATGAGCATGCGCGGAGTCCGCAAGCCGGGGGCCAAGACCATCACCTCCGCGGTCAGGGGCGACTTCCGCACCAGCGAGAGCACGCGGGCCGAGGCGATGTCGCTGATCCTCGGGCGCAACTGATCCGGATTCCGTTCGTCACCTCCGTCACGGAAGAGGAGGGAAGCATGACCACACACCACGTGCCCGGTATGCCCGCCCCCGGGCGTTGCCTGGTCATGGGCGTGGTCAACGTGACCCCCGACTCCTTCTCGGACGGCGGGCAGTGGTTCGACCTGGACGCCGCTGTCGCCCACGGGCTGGAGCTGGTCGCCCAGGGCGCGGACATCGTGGACGTCGGCGGCGAGTCCACCCGCCCCGGCGCCGCCCGCGTCTCTCTGGAGGAGGAGCTGCGCCGGGTCGAGCCGGTGATCCGCGCCCTCCGGCAGGAGGGCGTGACGGTCAGTGTCGACACCATGCGGGCCGAGGTCGCCGAGGCGGCCGTCGAGGCGGGCGCGGCCCTCGTCAACGACGTGAGCGGGGGCCTGGCCGATCCGGCGATGCCCCGGGTCGTCGCCGCGACGGGCGTGCCGTACGTCGTGATGCACTGGCGGGGCCACAGCCACGACATGGATAGCCGCGCCATGTACGGCGACGTCGTCACCGAGGTGGTCGAGGAGCTGCGCAAGCGGGTCGACTCGGTGCTCGGTGAGGGCGTGCGTGAGGAGCAGATCGTCGTCGATCCTGGGCTCGGCTTCTCCAAGAACCCCGAGCACAACTGGACGCTGCTGGCCGGCATCCGCCGGCTGGACGAGCTGGGGCGCCCGGTGCTCATCGGCGCGTCGCGCAAACGCTTCATCGGACGGCTGCTCGCGGACGCCGAGGGCAGACCGCGTCCCTTCGATCGCAACGACGACGCCACACTGGCGGTCACCGCGCTCGCCGCGCGCGAGGGCGCCTGGTGCGTCCGCGTCCACCAGGTCGGGCCCAACGCGGACGCCGTACGCGTGGCCGCCGCCTGGAAGGCAGCCGATGAAGGCCGTTGAGGAGCTCAACCAGCAGTTCTATGACGCGATCGAGAGCGGCGACCTGGACCGGATGTCGGAGATCTGGGTCGAGGACGCGGGCGATCGGGTCGCGATGTGCGTCCACCCCGGCTGGCCCATGCTCAGCGGTCGGGCCGAGGTGCTGCGCTCGTGGGCTCTGATCATGGCGAACACGCCGTACATCCAGTTCGTGCTGACCGACGTGTGCACCTCTGTGCTCGGTGACGTGGCCGTGCTCACCTGCGCGGAGAACATCCTGACCGCAGCGGACACCGACGAGGCCGGGTTCGCCGCCGGCCGGGTGGTCGCGACCAGCACTTATGTCCGCACGCCCGAGGGCTGGCGTCTGTGGCTCTACCACGGTTCCCCCGTCCTGCAGAGCGAGGACGAGGAGGAGGAAGAGTGAGCCGCCCAAGGGACAGCGTCCGTCTGGTGGGGTTGCGGGCGCGGGGCCGGCACGGCGTCCTGCCCGCCGAGCGCGAGCTGGGCCAGGAGTTCGTGGTCGACGCGACGTTGTTCCTCGACACCGCGCCGGCCGCCGCCGGGGACGACCTGACCAAGACCGTCGACTACGGCGCGCTGGCCGTACGCCTGGTCGAGACGGTCGAGGGTGAGCCGGTCGATCTCATCGAGACCCTCGCCGAGCGTCTGGCCGCCGTCTGCCTCTCCTACGACCTGGTCGAGGAGGCGGAGGTGAGCGTGCACAAGCCGGCCGCGCCCATCCCGCTGCCGTTCGACGACGTGGTGGTGACCATCAGGAGGGGACGGTCATGAGGGTGGTGCTCGCGCTCGGCAGCAATCTCGGCCGCCGGATGGACAACCTCCAGGGGGCGCTCGACGCTCTCTTCGACGCTCCGGGGCTGACCTTCGTCGCCGTGTCCCCCGTCTACGAGACCGACCCGGTCGGCGGGCCCGACCAGGGGCCCTACCTCAACGCGGTCGTCGTGGCCGAGTCCATGCTGGACGCGCGGACGCTCCTCGAACGCGCCCAGGGCGTCGAGAACGCCTTCGGCCGGGTGCGCCTCGTGCGCAACGGGCCGCGCACGCTGGACGTGGATCTGATCATGGTGAACGGCATCGTCTCGAACGACCCCGAGCTCACGCTCCCGCACCCCCGGGCGCACGAGCGGGCGTTCGTGCTGGTCCCCTGGTCGCGGGCCGACCCGGACGCGACGATCCCCGGGCACGGAGCGGTGGCGGACCTGCTCGCCGGGCTCGACCAGACCGGGGTACGGCCGCGCGAGGACCTCTCCCTGGAGCCCCCCGCCTGATGTCGTTCGAGGAGCCCGCGTGAAGCCCAGCAACCCCGGCGTGCTGGTCGGCCTGGTGGCGGTGTTCGCGCTGATCACCTGGGGCCTGTTGCAGAAGACCTATTCGGTCCTCCCGACGGTGCCCTGGAGCGCGATCCCGACGTTGCTGCTGCTCGCGCTCGGGGAGGGCTACACCGGCTGGCTGACCCGGGCCAGGATCCGCCGCAGGCCGGGCACCAAGCCGCCGGAGCCGCTCGCCGTCGCCCGGCTGGCCGCCCTGGCGAAGGCCACCGCGCACACGGGCGCGGCGTTCGCCGGGGTGTTCGCGGGCTTCGTGTTCCACGTGCTGAACCTGCTCGACCTGCCCCAGCCGCGGCAGGACGCGTTCGTCGCGGGCGGCTCGTTCGCCTCGTGCGTCGTGCTGATCTGCGCGGCGCTCTTCCTCGAACACTGCTGCCGGGTGCCGGGCGAGCCGAAGGACCACACCTGAGATCCGCTACTTGTCGATGTCTCCGACGACGAAGAACATCGAGCCGAGGATCGCGATCATGTCGGCCACCAGGTTGCCCGGAAGGATCTCGCGCAGCACCTGGATGTTGTTGAACGACGCGCTGCGCAGCTTCAACCGCCACGGGGTCTTCTCGCCCCGGGACACCAGGTAGTAGCCGTTGATGCCGAGCGGGCTCTCGGTCCACGCGTACGTGTGGCCCTCGGGGGCCCTGAGGATCTTCGGCAGCCGCTGGTTGATCGGGCCGGGCGGAAGCTCCCGCAGCCGCTCCAGGCAGGCGTCCGCCAGATCGAGGGAGACCTTGACCTGGTCGAGCAGCACCTCGAACCTGGCGTGGCAGTCGCCCGCCGTCCTGGTCACCACCTGGACGGGCAGCTCGCCGTACGCGAGGTAGGGCTCGTCCCTGCGCAGGTCGAAGTCGACGCCGGAGGCGCGGGCGATCGGCCCGCTGACGCCGTACTGCATGATCGTCTCGGGGGAGAGGACGCCGACGCCCTTGGTCCGGGCGAGGAAGATCTCGTTGCCGGAGATGAGGTTCTCGATGTCGGGAAGGCGGCGCCGCACGTCGGCGACGGCGCGGGCGGTGCGGTCGAGCCAGCCGAGCGGCAGGTCCTCCTTGAGGCCGCCGACGCGGTTGAACATGTAGTGCATGCGGCCGCCGGAGATCTCCTCCATGACGTGCTGCAGCGTCTCGCGCTCGTTGAACGCGTAGAAGACCGGGGTGATCGCGCCGAGCTCCAGCGGATAGGACCCGAGGAACATCAGGTGGTTGAGCACCCGGTTGAGCTCGGCCAGCAGGGTGCGTGCCCAGATCGCGCGGCGCGGGACCTCCATGCCGAGCATCCGCTCGACCGCGATCACGACGCCCAGCTCGTTGGCGAACGCCGACAGCCAGTCGTGCCGGTTCGCCAGGACGATGATCTGGCGGTAGTCACGCACCTCGAACAGCTTCTCGGCGCCCCGGTGCATGTAGCCGACGATGGGCTCGGCGGCGACGATGCGCTCGCCGTCCAGGGTGATCCGCAGCCGCAGCACGCCGTGCGTCGAGGGGTGCTGTGGTCCGATGTTGAGGACCATGTCCTCGGTGGCCAGCTCACGGGGCGCGACCGCTCCCGCGCCCGACCCGACGCCCACCACGCGTTCCTGGAACGCGCCCGCGGCCCGAGGCTCTCCTGTCATACGGCCCATGCTCCCACGCCTGGACGCGGTTCAGAATGCGTGTTTCAGGAGGAAACGCCCGCTCACTGTGTGGCGAGGGCGCGCAGCGCCTCGATCAGCCGGTCCACATGCTCGTCCGTCGTGCCGATCCCGATCGACGCGCGTACGGCGCTGGCCGTGCCGTCCTCGCAGCCGCCGTCGGAGGTCCCGAGCAGGTGGCGGACGAACGGGTGGGCGCAGAACTTGCCGTCCCGTACGCCGATGCCGTGGTCGGCGGACAGGGCCTCGGCCGCCTCGCGGGCGGTCAGGCCGTCCACCGTGAACGACACGATGCCGACCCTGGGGTGGTCCGGACCCCAGAGGGACAGCTCACGCACTCCTTCGATGCCCGCGATGCCGGCGCGCAGCCGGGTCACCAGCCGCTCCTCCTCGCGTACGAGGCTGGTCCAGCCGGTCGCGGTCAGCGCGTCGCAGGCGGCGGCGAGGGCGACGGCGCCGAGCACGTTGGGGGTGCCGGCCTCGTGGCGCACCTCGGGGTCGTCGCTCCACAGCGTCTCCTCGCCGTCCGCGCCGACGGAGGTGACCGCGCCCCCGCCGAGCAGGTACGGCTCCGCCGCGGCGAGCCAGTCGGGCCGGCCGATCAGGGCCCCGGCGCCGAAGGGCGCGTAGAGCTTGTGCCCGGAGAACGCCACATAGTCGAGGTCGAGCGCGGCCAGGTTGAGCCGCCGGTGCGGGACGAGCTGGGCGGCGTCCACGGCGATGCGGGCGCCGTGCCGGTGCGCGATGTGCGCCAGCCCGGCGATCGGCCACAGCTCGCCGGTCACGTTGGAGGCGGCGGTGACGACCAGCAGCGCCGGACCCTCGATCTCGGCCAGCGTCTCGTCCACGGCCCGGATCGCCTCGCCGGGAAAGGCCGGGGGCGCGAGCCGTACCACGTTGGGCCAGGGCAGCAGCGAGGCGTGGTGCTCGGTGTCGAAGACGACGACCGTGGTCCCCTCGGGGAGGCAGCGGGCGAGCAGGTTCATCGCGTCGGTCGTGTTGCGCGTGAAGATCGCCGCGTCGTCGGTGCGGGCGCCGACGAAGGCCCGCACCGTGTGCCGCGCCCGCTCGTACCTCTCGGTGGTGAGCTGGGAGGCGTATCCGGCGCCGCGGTGCACGCTGGAGTAGGCCGGGAGCGCGGCGGCGACGGCGGCGCTCACCGGCTCAAGACACGGCGCGCTCGCCGCGTAGTCGAGATTCGCGTACGGCACCAGCCGCCCGCCCTTGACCGGCACCTGGAGGTCGGCGCCGAGGACGGCGGGGATCGGCCGGGCCGGGGCGGCGGGGGTGGCGGCGGGGAGCAACAGGACGGGCAACGACGGCCTCCTCGGGTCAGGGACCCCGGCCGTGGCGTCGATGGCGGAGCCCGCGCTTGCCCGGCGCGCCTCGCGCCGGACCTGGTCCTCACCCGGGGCACCCCGCCGCGGACGCGAGGGTTGCCGGCCAGCAAGCCGGGGCTTTGCGCTGGCACTCATGACCTGTGCGGCACTATAGCCCACCCGCACCCCGACGCCGCAAGCTGACACTTGCCCGAAATGTGATGTCTGTGGCGGGGGTCCAGGTGATGCGACCAGGGGAAATGCTCCGTATGGTTGCTTTGTGAAGTTTGATCCTTGGAATCCCGAGTTCGTGGCCCACCCGTACGGCGTCTACGCCGATCTGCGGGAGAACAACCCGGTCAGCTTCTTCGAGCCGACCGGCCAGTGGCTGATCGCCCGCCACGCCGACGTCAACGCGATGCTGCGTGACCGGCGGCTGGGCCGCTCCTATCTCCACGTGGCCTCGCACGAGGCGTTCGGCCGGGAACCCGAACCGGAGTTCCAGGACCCCTTCTGGCGGGTGGTCCGGGCCGGCATGCTCGACGTCGAGCCGCCCGTCCACACCCGCCTGCGGCGCCTGGTGTCCAAGGCGTTCACGCCCCGGATGGTCGAGGCGCTGCGCCCCCGGGTCCGCAAGATCGCCAGAGAACTGGTGGACGGGCTGGTCGAGCGCGGCGGCGGCGACCTGCTCGCCGAGGTGGCCGAGCCGCTCCCGGTGACCGTGATCGCCGAGATGCTGGGCGTGCCCGAGGCCGACCGGCACCTGCTCCGGCCCTGGTCCGCCGACATCTGCGGCATGTACGAGCTCAACCCCTCGCTGGAGGCCCAGCACACCGCCGTACGCGCGGCGAAGGAGTTCGCCGACTACCTGCGCGAGCTGGCCACGGCGCGCAAGGAGCGCCCGGGCGACGACCTGATCTCCGCGCTCGCCCAGGTCGTGGACGACGGAGACCGGCTGACCGAGGACGAGCTGATCGGCACCTGCGTGCTGCTGCTCAACGCCGGCCACGAGGCCACGGTGAACGTCACCGGCAACGGCTGGTGGTCCCTGTTCCGCAACCCCGGGGAGCTGGAGCGGCTGCGGAACGACCGGAGCCTGATGCCCACGGCGATCGAGGAGCTGCTGCGCTGGGACACCCCGCTGCAGATGTTCGAGCGGTGGGTGCTCGAGGACATCGAGATCGGCGGCGTCACCATCCCGCGCGGCGTGGAGGTCGGGCTGCTCTTCGGCTCGGCCAACCGGGACCCCGAGGCCTTCGCCGACCCCGACCGGCTGGACATCGGCCGGGTGGACAACCCGCACATCTCATTCGGCGCGGGCATCCACTTCTGCCTGGGCGCCCCGCTGGCCCGGGTCGAGCTGGTGGAATCCTTCTCGGCGCTGCTCGACACGGCGAAGACGATCGAGCTGGTCGAGGAGCCCGTCTGGAAGCCGGGTTACATCATCCGCGGCCTCGAGTCGCTCAAGGTCAGCGTGACTGGCTGAGCCAGCCGAACCTCCCGAGCCCGGCCGGGTCGATCAGCTCGGCTTCCTCGGAGGCACGTCGCAGCGCCCGCAGGTAGTCCAGCGGGTCGGTGTGCGCGAGCGCGAGCGGCGGCCGGGCTCCGGTGACGCCCAGCCGCCGCAGGGCCGCGCGCTGTGTGGTCAGCGTCGTCGCCCGCGCGCCCGCCCGCTCTCCCGCCGCGGCGCACGCGTCCAGGGCGACGTGCGCCGTGATGTCGCACGACCCGTCCGGCACGGGACGCACCGCGCCGCCGTCGCGATAGCCCGCCAGAGTCCCGGCCGGCGGGCGGTCGTCCACAGGGTGTGCGTAATCCGCCGCGACTGCGGTCCCGCGTGCGAGCCGTACGAACAGGGACGCCCACGCCTCGTCGCGGGGGCGGCCGATCTCGGCGCGGTCGCCCGCGGCTCGCAGCGGCCACCAGCGCGCGAGCCAGGCGCGGTCGCGCTCGTCCGGCGCGGGCCCGAGCCGCTCCTCGCCGGTCCGCGGATCCACCAGAACCAGGTGCGGCCCGTCCGGCGTCAGCTCCGCCACGTCCACCGGCACGTTGTCGAGCCACTCGTTGGCGAAGATCAGCCCGGTCACCCCGTCCGGCACGGCCGGCGCCCAGGCCACCCGGCCGTCCAGGCCGTCGGGGCGCGGCGACAGGTCCACCGCGGTGACCCGCAGCCGCCCGGCCAGCTCGGGCGGGGCCAGCGCGAGCACGGACGCGGCGAGCGCGCCGTCCCCCGCGCCGACGTCGACCAGATCGAGCGCCGGAGGGCGCCCGAGGGCCTCGTCCACCTCCCCGAGCAGGCGCAGCACCGCCTCGGCGAAGGCCGGCGACGCGTGGACCGACGTGCGGAAGTGCCGGCCGGGTCGTTCGCGCAGGTAGAAACCGCCGTCGCCGTACAACGCCCGCCGCGTTGCCTCCCGCCAGGTGACCCACACGCCGACCGACGTTACCGCCCTACGGGCGGGGTATTAGGCGGCGGCCGATCAGGGCAAGATCTGCGGGGGCGCCCCGAGCCCGCGCGAGCGAAGCAAGCGCAAATAAACACAGCGAGCGCAAATAGATACGAGCGCAGCGAGGCCGTCAAACGCTGCGGGCACGGCGGCGGAGTGATACCCGCCGCCGTTACGCTGGGCCGGAGGGAGGCGTCATGGATACAGGTGACCGCCCCGGGCGGCTTGCCGTTGGGGTGCTCGGCGCGGGACGCGTGGGCTCGGTCCTCGGGGCCGCGCTCGCCCAGGCGGGCCACAGGATCGTCGCGGCCAGCGGGGTCTCCGACTCGTCCAGGAGGCGGGCCGCGGAGCGGCTCGGCGTCGAGCTGAGCCGGCCCGAGGACGTGCTCAGGTGCGCCGACCTGGTGCTCCTCACCGTTCCCGACGACGTGCTGCCCGACCTGGTGTCCGGGCTGGCCGCGACCGGCGCCGACCTGCGCGGCAAGCTCCTCGTCCACGCCAGCGGCGCGTACGGCCTGGCCGTGCTCGATCCGGCGGCCGAGGCGGGGGCGCTGCCGCTGGCGCTGCACCCGGTCATGACGTTCACCGGCCGGGAGGACGACCTGACCCGGCTCACCGGCGCGTCATTCGGCGTGACCGCGCCGGTGATGCTGCGGCCGGTGGCCGAGGCGCTCGTCATCGAGATGGGCGCGGAGCCGGTGTGGATCGCCGACCAGGATCGCGCGCTCTACCACGCCGCGATCGCGGGCGCGGCCAACCACATGGTCACGCTGATCGCCGAGTCGCAGGAGTTGCTGTCGCGGATCGGTGTCGAGCATCCTGGCCGGATGCTGGGCCCGTTGCTCGGGGCCGCGCTGGACAACGTGCTGCGTCTCGGCATCGCCGGGTTGACCGGCCCTGTCGTGCGCGGAGACGCCGGCACGGTGCGCAAGCACGTGGACGCGTTGATCCTTGCGGCACCCGAGGCGGCGGACGCCTATGTCGCCCTCGCTAGGCTCACCGCCGACCGGGCGCTCGCCGCCGGGCTGCTCAAGCCCGAGACGGCCGAGCGCCTCCTGGACGCGCTGGGAGGGAACATATGGACGTGATCGTCGCGGGCGACCGTGCTGAGCTCGCCAAGGCGAGGGAGGCCATCGGCCCCGGCCGGCTCGCGCTGGTCCCGACGATGGGGGCGCTGCATCTCGGCCACCGCTCGCTGATGAGGCTGGCCCACGAGCACGCCGAGCACGTGGTGGTGAGCATCTTCGTCAACCCGCTGCAGTTCGGCCCGTCCGAGGACTTCACCCGCTATCCGCGCACGCTGCAGACCGACCTGGAGGTCTGTGCGGAGGAGGGCGTACGGATGGTCTTCGCGCCGCCGGCCGAGGAGATGTACCCCGAGGGCCACCAGGTGGGGGTGTCCGCCGGGGCGATGGGCGCCACGGTCGAGGGCGCGTTCCGGCCCGGCCACTTCGACGGGATGCTGACCGTCGTGCTGAAGCTGTTCAACCTGGTCCAGCCCGATGTCGCGATCTTCGGACAGAAGGACGCGCAGCAGCTCGCCCTCATCCGGCGGATGGTCCGCGACCTCAACGTGCCGGTCTCGGTCGTCGGCGCGCCCACCGTACGCGAGGGGGACGGGCTGGCTCTGTCCAGCCGCAACCGCTTCCTGTCGCACGCCGACCGGGGCACCGCCCTGCACCTGTCCCGCGCGCTGCGCGCCGGAGCCGCCCAGACGACCCCGTACCGGGTGCTCGACGCGGCGCGGGCCGTGGTGGACGAGGCGGCGCGGCTGTCGCCTCCGCTGCTTCTGGACTACCTGGTGCTCGTGGATCCGGAGACGTTCGCGCCCGTCGGCGAGGAGCACCGCGGCGAGGCGATCCTGGCCGTGGCGGCCAAGGTGGGGACCACCCGGCTGATCGACAACATCACCGTTCACCTCGCCTGATCTGGGAGATCCCCTGCCTTTGCGGTTTGGAGGGGGGCCCGTGGTTCCGCGTATCCTTGGGGCGTTATCGTCATCTTGACGAAAGGGGAACCCCCGATGGTGGCGATTCCGAGAAGGCTCACCGCACCCGCCCCCGGCTGGACCGTCCACGCCGACGTCGTCGTGATCGGCTCCGGCATCGCCGGGCTGACCCTGGCGCTCCGCTACACCGAGCTCTCCCCCGAGGGGAAGGTGCTGGTCGTCACCAAGGACACGCTGTCGGCCGGCTCGACCCGCTGGGCCCAGGGCGGCATCGCCGCCGTGCTCGACCCCGAGGACACCCCAGGCGAGCATCTCAGGGACACGCTCGTCGCCGGCGTCGGGCTCTGCGACGAGGAGGCCGTACGCGTCCTCGTCACCGAGGGGCCGGACGCGCTGCGCCGGCTGATGGACCGCGGGGCCCGCTTCGACCGCGACGCGCGCGGCGAGCTGCAGCTCACCCGCGAGGGCGGCCACCGGCGCAATCGGATCGTCCACGCGGGCGGCGACGCCACCGGCGCGGAGGTTCAGCGGGCCCTTGTCGCGGCGGCCGCGGCCGAGCCCCGCATCGAGGTCATCGAGCACGCCCTCGCGCTCGATCTGCTCAAGGACGGCGACGGCCGGGCCTGCGGCGTGACCCTGCACGTCATGGGCGAGGGCGCCCGGGACGGCGTCGGCGCGGCGCGGGCGGGCGCCGTGGTGCTGGCGAGCGGCGGCATGGGCCAGGTCTACGCCTCCACCACCAACCCGGTCGTGTCCACCGGCGACGGCGTCGCCCTCGCGCTGCGCGCCGGGGCCGTCGTCAGGGACATCGAGTTCGTCCAGTTCCACCCCACGGTCCTGTGGCTCGGCGAGGACTCCACCGGCCAGCAGCCCCTCGTGTCCGAGGCCGTACGCGGCGAGGGGGCGGTGCTGATCGACGCGGACGGCGAGCGCTTCATGCACGGCGTCCACGAGCTGGCGGACCTCGCGCCGCGGGACGTCGTGGCCAAGGCCATCACGCGGAAGATACGGGAGACCGGCGCGGACCACGTCCACCTCGACGCGCGGCACTTCGGCGAGGAGAAGTGGCGGGCGCGCTTCCCCACGATCCTCGCCGTCTGCCGCGAGCACGGCATCGACCCGGTGACCGAGCCGATCCCGGTCGCCCCCGCGGCCCACTACGCGAGCGGCGGCGTACGCACCGACCTGCGCGGCCGCACCACCGTCCCCGGCCTGTACGCCTGCGGAGAGGTCGCCTGCACCGGCGTTCACGGGGCCAACCGCCTCGCGTCCAACTCGCTCCTCGAAGGGCTGGTCTTCGCGGAGCGGATCGCTCGCGACCTGGTGGCGGCGCCCGCGGAGCCCGGCGAGCCGGTCGACGACGGACACCCCGAGGGGCTGGTCGATCCGCGCACCCGGCCCAGGATCCAGAACCACATGAGCCGCGGCGCGGGCGTGCTGCGCAGCGATCGGAGCCTGATCGACGTGTCCCGGGCGCTGTCGGGAGCGCTGTGGACCCCGGTCGCGGTCGAGCCGTGCACCGAGTCGTGGGAGGCCACGAACCTGCTCACCGTGGCGTGCGCCCTGACCGGCGCGGCCACCGAGCGGCACGAGACGCGCGGATCGCACTGGCGTGAGGACCACCCCGCGCGCGACGACCACCACTGGCGGTCGCACATCGACGTCACCCTGGAAGAGGAAGGACTGTTCATGCGGCACGCGGCCCACGAGGAGCGGCCCGGTCACCGGCCGGCGGAGCTCCCGGAAGAGCTGTCCGCCGAGCTCGCCGGGCTCGGCGTCGATCCGGCGCGCCTGCTCGCGCTGGTGAACGAGGCCCTCACCGAGGACCTGGCCGGACTGCGGGACGTCACCTCGGCCGCCACGATCCCCGCCGACCAGACCGCCGTCGCGGACGTGGTCGCCCGCGCGGACGGCGTGGTGGCGGGTTTGGCCGTCATGGAGGCGGTGTTCCGGCACGCCCCCGGCGGGGTGACCGACGAGCGGCGCGCCAAGGACGGCGACCGGGTGGCCCGCGGCGACGTCCTGATGACCGTGCGCGGCCTGACCGCGGACCTGCTGACGCTCGAACGCACCGCGCTGAACTTCCTCACCCACCTCTCCGGCATCGCCACGCTGACGCGGCGGTGGGTGGACGCCGTCGCGGGCACGACGGCGCGGATCCGCGACAGCCGCAAGACGCTGCCCGGCCTGCGCGTGCTGGAGAAGTACGCGGTGCGCTGCGGCGGCGGCGTCAACCACCGCATGGGGCTGCACGACGCCGCGCTGATCAAGGACAACCACGTCGTCGCGGCGGGCGGGGTCGCCGAGGCCTTCCGCGCCGTACGGCGGGCCTACCCCGATCTGCCGATCGAGGTGGAGGTGGACCGCATCGACCAGATCGAGCCGGTGCTGGCCGAGGGCGCCGAGGAGATCCTGCTCGACAACTTCACCGTGGAGCAGCTGGCCGAGGCCGTACGCCTGGTGGACGGCCGGGCGCGACTGGAGTCGAGCGGCGGCCTGACCCTGGACACCGCGGCCGCCGTCGCGGCGACCGGGGTGGACTATCTCGCCGTGGGCGGGCTGACGCATTCGGCGCCCGCGCTGGACATCGCCCTGGACCTGCGCGAGGCGGACCGGTCCGGTGCCCTCTGAACGCGGCTGTGGTGAGGGATTGATCGACAGAGTGCATAATCGGGGCATGCTTCTCACCATCGATGTCAGCAACACCCATACGGTGCTTGGCCTGTTCGAGGGTGAAGAGGTCATCGAGCACTGGCGGATCGCCACCGACCCCAGGCGCACCGCGGACGAGATCGCCGTGATCCTGCAGGGGCTGCTCAACCAGTCGCCGCTGCTCAAGGACGCCGACATCAGCGGCATCGCGATCTGCTCCACCGTGCCGTCGGTGTTGAACGAGATGCGCGACATGTGCCGGCGCTACTTCGGTGACGTCAACGCCGTCGTCGTCGAGCCCGGCGTCCGGACCGGCGTTCCGGTCCGGATGGACAACCCCAAGGAGGTCGGCAGCGACCGCATCGTCAACGCGCTGGCCGCCACCACGCTGTACGGCGGGCCGTGCGTGATCGTCGACTTCGGTACGGCGACGTCGTTCGACGCGGTCTCCGCACGCGGCGAGTACATCGGCGCGGTGACCGCTCCCGGCGTGGAGATCTCCGTGGACGCTCTCGCGTCGGCCGGAGCCCAGCTGCACAAGGTCGAGCTGATTCGGCCGCGCTCGGTCATCGCCAAGAACGCGGTGGAGGCGCTCCAGTCCGGCATCGTGTACGGCTTCGCCGGGCTGGTGGACGGCATCGTCGAGCGGATGGCGGCGGAGCTGGCCGAGGAGCGCGAGGACGTCACGGTGGTCGCCACGGGCACCGGGGCGCCCCTCGTGGTCAGTGAGGCGCGCACGATCGACGTCCACGAGCCGTGGCTGACGCTGATCGGCCTGCGGCTGATCTACGCCCGCAACACCGGCTGAGAGGCGAGACGGGGATAGATCAGCCGCCGCAGGGCGTGCTCGATGACCTCTTCGGTGGACATCTCGGGCAGCTGGCGCATGACGTCGGCGAGTAGTTCGTCGTCCACGTCGATCGACATTCGTATCACGCTGGCGACTTTATAACATTCGTCACTTAACGCGCATAGATTTTCGCGAAGCGTAGCCGTACCGGATCGGGCGGGGGCGCGGTCGTTAGCCTTTTGACTGTGAGTGACGACCTCAACGGGGCGCCCGAGCAGATGCGGGTCCGGAGAGCGAAGCTGGACCGGCTGCGGGCCGAGGGCATCGATCCCTACCCGGTGAACTTCCCGCGCACCGCCACCGTCGCCGAGGTCCGGGAGAAGTACGGCGATCTCGGGCCGGGCGCCGCGACGGGTGACCGGGTGGGCGTCGCGGGCCGGGTGATGTTGTCGCGGAGCGCCGGCAAGCTGTGCTTCGCCACGATCCGGGACGGCTCGGGCGATCTGCAGATCATGTTGTCGCTCGACCGGATCGGCGAGGAGTCGCTGGCCGCCTGGAAGCGCGATGTCGATCTCGGGGATCACATCGGTGTCGAGGGCGAGGTGGTCACCTCGCGCCGGGGCGAGCTGTCGGTCTTGGCGGAGCGCTGGCAGATCACCGCCAAGTGCCTGCGCCCGCTGCCGGAGAAGCACGCCGGGCTCACCGACCCCGAGTCGCGGGTCCGCCTCCGCTACGTGGACCTGATCGTGAACGACGAGGCCCGGCGGATGGCACGGCTCCGCGGCGCCGCCGTGCGGGCCGTCCGCGACTTCTGGCACGGCGAGGGCTATCTCGAAGTCGAGACGCCGATGCTGCAGCCGATCCACGGCGGCGCGGCGGCCCGGCCGTTCCGCACGCGCATCAACGCGTACGACATGGACCTCTACCTGCGCATCGCGATCGAGCTCTACCTCAAGCGGCTGGTGGTCGGCGGCCTGGAGAAGGTCTTCGAGGTCAACCGGAACTTCCGGAACGAGGGCGTGGACGCCACGCACAACCCCGAGTTCACCATGTTGGAGGCGTACGGGACGTATCTCGACTACAACGACATGGCGGACCTGACCCGGAGGATGTACCAGCAGGCGGCCGTGGCCGCGCTGGGCACTGCGGTCGTCGTGCACGGCGGCGAGGAGATCGACCTGGGGCCGCCCGAGTGGCCGCGCACGACGCTCTACGGCGCGGTGTCGGACGCCCTGGGCGACGAGGTGACCCCGCGCACCCCGCTGGAACAAGTACGGAAATATGCGGATCAGCGGCGGGTCGACTGGGATTCCGGCTGGGGGCAGGGCAAGCTCGTTCAGGAGATCTTCGAGAAGCTCGTGGAGCACACCCTGATCCAGCCGACGTTCGTCATGGACTACCCCCGGGAGACCTCGCCGCTTACCCGCCCGCATCGGGACGATCCGCTCCTCGCCGAGAAATGGGACCTCATCGGGTTCGGCACCGAGCTGGGCACCGCGTACTCCGAGCTGGTCGATCCGGTCGAGCAACGCCGCCGCCTCACCGAGCAGTCCCTCCTCGCCGCGGGCGGCGACCCGGAGGCCATGCGGCTCGACGAGGACTTCCTGCGGGCCCTGGAGTACGGCATGCCGCCCACGGGCGGGGTGGGTCTGGGGATCGACCGCATGATCATGGCCTTCACCGGGCGGAACATCCGCGAGACGATCCTGTTCCCCCTGGTCAGACCGCTCGGTTGAGCGGAGAGGGCAGGTCAGGGGACCAGCACGACGCGGCCGCGCACGCCGCCGTCGGCCACGCGCCCGTAGGCCGTCGCCGCCTCGCCGAGGGGATGGGTGCCGGCGACCCGCAGGTTCAGGCGGCCCGCCTCCGCGAGAGCCGCCAACTCGGCAAGCCCGGCGCCGTCGGCCCTGATCCACACGTTGGCGACATGTGTGCCGCGCAGCGGCGTGGGGGCCGTGCCGCCCACGACGGCCGCGAACGCGCCCCCGCCGCGCACCGCCTCGAGTTCCGAGACGCCGATCACCATCTCGCCGAGCTCGAAGTTCGTGACGCCGGGCCCGATCTCGTCGATCGTGCCGGCCACGTCCCAACCGAGACCGACCCGCTCGCGCGAGCCGTAGAAGGCCGCGAGAGGGCCGTCGCGGGTCGCCAGGTCGACCGGATTGACGGTCGCGGCCTCCATCCTGATCCGGACCTGGCCCCGGCCGGGCTCCGGGGTGGGCGCCTCGACGATCTCGAGGGTGCCTGAGTGTGCGGTGAGAGCGCGCATGTCTCCTCCTTGATCCAGAGAGTGTGTTGCACAACCTATGAAGAGTTACTCTCTTTCGGTAAGAAGGCACCTGGAAGTGTGTAACCCACCTCAAGGAGCGCAAATGGCGACATTCTCGGAGGCTCAGCGGCGCCAGGAGGCCAAGCGCGAGTACGACGCGTACGTCGCGTCCTGCCCCTCGCGCCAGCTTCTCGACCGCCTCAGCGACAAGTGGGTCAGCCTCGTGCTCAGCGCCCTCGCCGACGGGCCCCAGCGATACAGCGATCTCGCGAGGACCATAGCGGGGGTGAGCCAGAAGATGCTCACGCAGACACTGCGCACGTTGGAGCGTGACGGCCTGGTCTCCCGGAGGGTCACCCCGACCGTGCCCGTCCGGGTGGACTACGGGCTGACCCCGCTCGGCTGGACCCTCATGCCGTTGATGTACGCCGTCAAAGAGTGGGCTGAGATCCACATGGAGGAGGTCGAGGCGGCCCGCGCCGCCTATGACGCCGATCTCTGAGTCCTTTCGGTCCCGCCGCGTATGGCGTTTACCCGCGTGCCGGGAAATGCTGGGATAAAGGCGGTGGGTAAACCGCGGCGACCGTCTGCTATGCCGTACGGACTGTCAATGACCAATGAGGGTCCGAACTTGACGATTTTTGAACAAAGTGTTTACCTTCCGAAGGCGAGCCGATATTCGATCCTTGTGGGGGAGGGCTGACGATGCCGCTTTCCGATGTGGTTTCCCGTGGCGAGAGCCCCGGGCCGGAAAGCGAACGCGCCGGTCTCAGCGACGACGACCTCAGGCTGCTGGCCGAGCTGGCCAAGGGCGGCACCGTGGACAAGGTGGGCCGCCGCCTCGACGTGAGCGGGCGCACCGTGCGGCGGCGGCTGCGGGGCATCTGCGATCGGCTCGGCGTCGCGACCGCCATCGAGGCGGTCGCGTGGGCGGCAAGGCGCCGCCTGATCTGACCACCGGACCCCGGAAACGCGTCAGCCCCTGATCCTCTGCTCGATCAGGGGCTGCCACGTGAGTGCGCGCTGCGGCCGGTTCCGGCCCGCTGCTCTGGTCCGCTCTGGGCCGCTCTAGTCCGCGATCCGTACGACGCCGACGATGGGCCGGTTGGCCAGGGGGGCGATGCGGACCACGTCGCCCGTGCGTGGCGCGTGGACCATGTAGCCGCCGCCGATGTAGATGCCCACGTGGTGCAGGTCCTGGTAGAAGAAGACCAGGTCACCGGGGCGCATGTCCTTCACGGAGACGTGCGTGCCGGACGACCATTGCGAGCCGGTGTAGTGGGGGAGGCTGATGCCGACCCTCTGGTAGGCCGCCAGGACCAGCCCGGAGCAGTCGAAGGAGCTCGGGCCGTCGGCGCCCCACACGTACGGCTTGAGCTGCTGGGTGAGGGCCCAGCGCGCCGCCTCGGCGGCCTTGCCGTTGCCGATGATGGGGAAGTCCAGCCGCCTGGCGGAGCTGCCCCTGCCGACGCTCCCCGCGACCTTGCTGTAGAGGTTGCTCTCGGACTTCTTGACCAGCTTGCGGATCTTGTCGGTCTGCCCGGCGATGCCGGAGAGCAGGTCCTTCACTTCCTTCTGCCGCGCCTTGGCGCTGGTCCTGGCCCGCGCGGCCGCCTCCATCGCCTTGGCGACCTGGGCGACCTCCTCGCCCTGCTGCATCTGGAGCGCGTACGTCGTGGACGCCCGGTCGAGGTAGGACTCCGGGTTGTCCGAGCCGAACAGCGCCAACGCGGAGCCGAGGCCGCCGGTCATGTAGGTGTTCTGGGCGAGCAGGCTGGCCGTCCTGCGCCGGGTCTCCAGCTCGACCTCGCTCTTGGCCAGGGTCTTCTTCGCGAGCTCGGCGGACCGCTCGGCCTCCTTGAGCTTGACCCGGGCGCCGTTGTACTGCTCGGTGAGGGTCTCGATCTCGTCGTAGAGCCGCTCGACCTCGGCGGTCAGTTCCTTGAGGCTGGGCTTGGGGTCGGCCGTCGCGGACACCGCGGGGACGGCGAAGGTCATCGCGATGAGGGTGACGCCGAGGAACGCGGCCCTGCGGATCGGGCCGCCGGCGGAAGACCGGAGGCGGCGCCGTCGCTCGCGGGCGTGTCTGCCCGCCGATCGTCCTCCAGAGATGCGCACCAAAGCTCCTCTCCTACGCGTGCCCGGCAGGGGGATTCCGCGCCGCGTGGCTCCCGGAGGAGACGGCTGCGTCTGCCCGGCACTCTGGCCGCCTACCGGGTTAGCTGTCGGGTTCGGGCCGGAGTAGCCCTACCTTTCGGATTCACCCCGTGACGACCCGGGGGCGACCCCGGATCTTCGCAGTTGGTTCCCCGGCTCCCCTCGGCATGGGCGCCAGGGGATTCGGCGGTCCGGTCGTCGCGCCTTTCACGATTACCGGCATCGTCGGTGGACACTAGTGCACCCGGGGTTCCTGCTCAACCAGAACTCCGGATTCCGTCTAGGTTCCACAACCGAACGATCACGGTCGGGTTACATGTGGTAGAGGGACCAAACGGCCGTTACTCGGCGTTGACCAGGTCGGCGCCGTCTTCGCGGCAGGTCACCGCGCTCTCCGCCTTTCCTAAAGGGGAAATTTCCGGAACGCGGATTGATGGAGAGCGGAACGTGCGCGAACGGATACAGGCCGTGAGGTGATCCGGAAGCCTCCGAGGTTTGGGCATGACCGATACTCCACCTCCCCGCATGCGGGCCCTCTTCGCGCGCTCACGTCGCCCGCTCGCCGACTAGGCTGGCCGTTCATGGAGCAGGTTGCGGGCCGGTCCGCGGACGCCGAGAGCGGCCAACGCGCGCCCCGGGATGTGCGGGTGCGCCGGGCCAGGACCCTCGACGTCCGTGCCATCCGCTGTCTCGTCGACGAGTACTCCGGCGTCGGGCCGCGGCTGCTGAAGAAGACCACGGTCACCCTCTACGAGGACGTCCAGGAGTTCTGGGTGGCCGAGCTCGACGGCGTGGTGGTCGGCTGCGGGGCGCTGCACGTGCTCTGGGAGGATCTGGCCGAGATTCGCACGGTGGCGGTCGATCCCGGCGTACGCGGCATGGGCGTGGGCCACCGGATCGTCGCCGCGCTCATCGACGCGGCCCGCGAGCTGGGCGTGCGCCGGGTCTTCTGCCTGACCTTCGAGGTGGCCTTCTTCGGAAGGCATGGGTTCGCGCCCATTCACGGGACTCCGGTGTCCCCGGAGGTGTACGCCGAGCTTCTCGCTTCCTACGACGAGGGGGTGGCCGAGTTCCTCGATCTCGAACACGTCAAACCCAACACGTTGGGTAATACGCGCATGTTGCTGCATCTCCACCCACGATCCTGACCATTGTGGTGACTGACGGGAAAGGTGACTGTTGACATTCCTGTCGCTACTTTGGCCATATCGGCATGCGCATGACGATTGTGCATGCGAACCCGAAACGAGGTGAAACGGTGAGCTCCGGACAGCCGCCGTACCCCCACGACGCGCCGGACGGCACCCCACCGCCGCCTTCGGACCGTGAGCAGGGTACGGGCAACCCCAGCCAGCAGCACGACCCTGACATGACGGTCGTCACCTATCGCAACACGTCCCAGAACCCCGCCCAGCCGACCGGTCCGCAGCAGGCATACGGGTACGGCCAGCAGCACGACCAGCAGGTATACGGCCAGCCCCAGCAGGGCTACGGCCAGCAGCCCCAGCAGCCCCAGCAGGGCTACGGCCAGCAGCAGCCCTACGGCACGGGCGCCTTCGGCCAGCCCGCGCCCTACGGTCAGCAGCCTCAGCAGGGCTATGGCCAGGAGCAGCAGGCGTACGGTCAGCAGCCGCAGCAGGGCTACGGCCAGCAGCCCCAGCAGGGTTACGGCGGCCAGCAGCCCCAGCAGGGCTACGGTCAGTCCGACTACGGCCAGCAGGGGTACGGCCAGCAGGGGCAGGGCCAGCAGGCCGGTACCGGCGCCTTCGGGCAGCCCCAGGGGTACGGGCAGCAGCCCGGCTACCCGCAGCAGCAGCCTCAGCAGGGCTATGGCCAGGAGCAGCAGACGTACGGTCAGCAGCCCCAGCAGGGCTATGGCCAGGAGCAGCAGGCATACGGTCAGCAGCCCCAGCAGGGTTACGGCGGCCAGCAGCCCCAGCAGGGCTACGGTCAGCCCGACTACGGCCAGCAGGGGTACGGCCAGCAGCAGGGTTATGCCCAGCAGCCCGACTACGGTCAGCAGGGCTACGGCCAGCAGCCCCAGCAGGGCTACGGCCAGGCCTATCCCCAGCAGGGGTACGGCCAGCCCGGTTACGGCCAGCCGTACGGCGCGCCGGCCGGCGCGGTCCCGACCGGCGCCCCCGCCCCGCTCGCCGAGTGGTGGCAGCGCCTCGTGGCCCGCCTCATCGACGGCGTGATCATCGGTATCCCGTACGGCATCATCTCGGTGGTGATCACGATGATCATCGTCACCGCGCCCAGCTTCGACGAGCGGACGGGCGCCTTCAGCGCCGGAGGCGGCGTCTTCCTGGCGGGCCTGCTCACCGTGCTCCTCTCCGCCGTGGTGATGAGCGGATATGAGTTCCTGCTGCTCAAGCAGCGCGGGCAGACCGTCGGCAAGATCGCCATGGGCATCAAGGTCGTCCCCGTCGGCGGCTCCCTCCCGCCCGGCGGCCTTCCGACGGACGTGGCCCTCAAGCGCGCCGGCGTCCTTTACGGACCGCAGTTCCTCAGGTGGATCCCGATCGTCGGCTGGATCCTGAACATCTTCTCGCTGATCAATGTCCTCTGGCAGCTCTGGGACCGGCCGTTGCAGCAGGCGCTGCACGACAAGGCGGCCGGCACGGTAGTCGTAAAGATCAAGTAGCCCGATCCCGGGAAACTCCGGGAAAACGGGACCGATGGAACGGGCCATCGGTCCCGTTTTCTTAGGATCGGGGCGGGGATCGGAAGTGTGTCGAAAAGGCGGCAGAAAAGCGGTAACAGTCGGGATCGTCGGTGCGATGCTTGGGGCACGCAAGTCCGCACACTGAGAGGTGACCCAATGACCGCGGAACCGCCCCCCGGCCAGAACCCCTACGGTTCGGCTCCGCCACCTCCGCCGCCCGGCTCCTATCCTCCGCCCGGTTCTTATGGGGGTCCGCAGGGCGCATATGGAGCGGGACAGGGCGCCCCCCTTCCGCCGGGCGTTCCGGCCCCGCTCGCCGAATGGTGGGAACGGCTGGTCGCGCGAATCATCGACACGATCGTCTTCGGCGTCGTGTACCTGATTCTCACCGCCGTCCTGGTGATCGGGGGCGGCGGCTCCTTTCTCAGCACCTTCATCTCCGGCCTGATCGCCTATGGTGCGTACACGGCCTACGATTACGTGCTGCACTCGAAGGACGGCCAGACCGTCGGAAAGAAGATCATGAAGATCCGGGTGGTCGCCCTCGGGGGCGCGCCGCTGGATTCCTCGGTCGTGATGAGGCGCTCGGTGGCCTATCCGGGCGTCCTCGTGCTCTACGGCATTCCGGTCGTCGGACTCCTGGCCGGCCTTTTCGCCTTGGCGACCGGCGTGTTCATCCTCGTCGACAAGCCCCTGAGCCAGGGGCTTCACGACAAGGTCGCCGGAACCGTGGTGGTGAAGGCGGCCGGTTGATCTCCGGAACAACTTGACCGGCGTCCGGTCAAAACGGTGGGGCGGGCCAGTGGTGGACCGCCCCACTTGTCATTCATGGGTACGATTTCTATGCATCCGGTAAGGCGGCTGGAGAGACATGGATTCGCTCCGTCAGGACTGCCGCCCCCCTGGGGCGCACCTGGCGCCACGTGGGGCTATCGTCAGGTCTGGGACCTCGCGAGGGCCGCGAGCGGTGTCCGGCCTCAAGGTCCCGAAAATCCCGGGTGCCGAGAAAGACACCCCCGGCCCGAGCGAGGACGAATGACAGAGGTATTGTCCGCCTTGATACCCGTCGTAGTTGTCGGCGGAGCGGTCGTCTACGGCGTGGTTAAGTTGGTGCGTTCCGAGGCGGCCGGACTCCGTACCGGATCGGAACGACGTGACAAGGACAACACGAGTTCCTGAGGGCAGGCTGAAAGTTGAATTGTCAGCCGCCCGAAGCGGGTATATGTTTGGCTGACGAATCAAACAATGCTCTGCGAAAGGATTGCCGTATGGCCAAGCATACGCAGGTGATTCTCATCGACGATCTCGATGGCGGCGAGGCCAATGAGACGGTCACCTTCGCGCTTGATGGCAAGGCTTATGAGATTGATCTCAGCGATGGGAACGCAAAGAAGCTGCGCGAGGCGCTGTCGCCTTTCGTCAAGGGAGCGCGGCACGCCGAGCCGACTCCTGTCCGTGGCCGCCGTCGTGGCGTCGCGGGTGGTGCCCAGCGTGCGATGAGCCGAGAGAAGAGCGCGGAGATCCGCGCTTGGGCGAAGGCCCACGGCCACCCGGTCAGCGAGCGTGGTCGCATTGCCGCCTCGATCGTCGAGGCGTACGACTCCGCCCACTGAGGGGGCTATTGATCGTGCGGTCAAACCGATCGTCGGATGTTACGACGTTCGGTTTGACCGCACGATTCTGTTTGTACTTCCCTAAACCTCGTTCGCTTGCGGCGTATCGGGAACACCTCGCCCCCGACAGGTAGTTGGATGAAGGGTGAACGCCCTGCTCTCGGGGAACGTCCCCTCTGATAGGAGCGGTTGCCGGGTCGGGGCTACCATGCGGAAGGACGGGGCCGGATATGCCGGGTCCGCCTGACCGCTCTGTGAGGAGCGACGAGATGTTCGAGAGGTTCACCGACCGTGCGCGGCGGGTTGTCGTCCTGGCCCAGGAAGAGGCCCGGATGCTCAACCACAACTACATCGGTACCGAGCACATTCTTCTTGGCTTGATCCATGAGGGTGAAGGCGTTGCCGCCAAGGCTCTGGAGAGCCTGGGCATCAGTCTTGAGGGTGTGCGCCAGCAGGTCGAGGAGATCATCGGCCAGGGGCAGTCGGCGCCTTCGGGGCACATTCCCTTCACCCCGCGCGCCAAGAAGGTCCTTGAGCTGTCGCTCCGCGAGGCCCTGCAACTCGGCCACAACTACATCGGCACCGAGCACATCCTGCTCGGCCTCATCCGTGAGGGTGAGGGCGTGGCGGCCCAGGTGCTGGTGAAGCTGGGGGCCGACCTCAACCGAGTGCGGCAGCAGGTCATCCAGTTGCTCCACGGCTACCAGGGCAAGGAGCCCGCGGCGGCCGGGGGCCCGCAGGAGGCGGCACCGTCGACCTCCCTTGTGCTGGACCAGTTTGGCCGCAACCTGACCCAGGCCGCCCGTGAGGGCAAGCTCGACCCGGTCATCGGCCGGGAGAAGGAGATCGAGCGGGTCATGCAGGTCCTCTCCCGGAGGACCAAGAACAACCCCGTTCTTGTGGGCGAGCCCGGCGTCGGCAAGACCGCCGTCGTCGAGGGGCTGTCCCAGAAGATCGTCAAGGGCGAGGTTCCCGAGACGCTCAAGGACAAGCAGCTCTACACGCTGGACCTGGGCGCGCTGGTCGCGGGTTCGCGTTACCGCGGTGACTTCGAGGAGCGCCTGAAGAAGGTGCTGAAGGAGATCCGCACCCGCGGCGACATCATCCTGTTCATCGACGAGCTGCACACTCTGGTCGGCGCGGGCGCCGCCGAGGGCGCGATCGATGCCGCCAGCATCCTCAAGCCGATGCTGGCCCGCGGCGAGCTGCAGACCATCGGCGCCACCACGCTCGACGAGTACCGCAAGCACCTGGAGAAGGACGCGGCTCTGGAGCGGCGCTTCCAGCCGATCCAGGTGGCCGAGCCCAGCCTCAGCCACACCATCGAGATCCTGAAGGGTCTGCGGGACCGTTACGAGGCGCACCACCGGGTGTCCATCACCGACGGCGCGCTCGTGGCCGCGGCCACGCTGGCCGACCGGTACATCAGCGACCGGTTCCTGCCCGACAAGGCGATCGACCTGATCGACGAGGCCGGCTCGCGGATGCGCATCCGCCGGATGACCGCTCCGCCGGACCTGCGCGAGTACGACGAGAAGATCGCCAACGTGCGGCGCGAGAAGGAGTCCGCGATCGACGCGCAGGACTTCGAGAAGGCCGCCGCGCTGCGCGACCAGGAGAAGCAGCTCCAGCTCAAGCGCGAGCGCCGGGAGAAGGAGTGGAAGGCCGGCGACATGGACGTCGTGGCCGAGGTCACCGAGGAGCTCATCGCCGAGGTTCTCGCGACCGCCACCGGCATCCCGGTCTTCAAGCTGACCGAGGAGGAGTCGCAGCGACTGCTCCGCATGGAGGACGAGCTCCACAAGCGGATCATCGGTCAGGACGACGCGATCAAGGGTCTGTCCCGGTCGATCCGCCGGACCCGCGCCGGTCTGAAGGACCCGCGCCGTCCGGGTGGCTCGTTCATCTTCGCCGGCCCGTCCGGTGTCGGTAAGACGGAGCTGTCCAAGGCGCTGGCCGAGTTCCTGTTCGGGGACGAGGACGCGCTGATCATGCTCGACATGTCCGAGTTCATGGAGAAGCACACCGTCTCGCGGCTGTTCGGCTCCCCGCCCGGCTACGTCGGGTACGAGGAGGGTGGCCAGCTCACCGAGAAGGTGCGGCGCAAGCCGTTCTCGGTGGTCCTGTTCGACGAGATCGAGAAGGCCCACCCGGACATCTTCAACTCGCTGCTGCAGATCCTGGAGGACGGTCGCCTGACCGACGCCCAGGGCCGCGTGGTGGACTTCAAGAACACCGTCATCATCATGACGACCAACCTCGGCACCCGGGACATCTCCAAGGGCATCGGGGTTGGCTTCGCGAAGTCCAACGACGTGGAGAGCAACTACGACCGGATGAAGGCCAAGGTCCAGGAGGAGCTCAAGCAGCACTTCCGGCCCGAGTTCCTGAACCGCGTCGACGACATCGTGGTCTTCCACCAGCTCACGCCGAAGGAGATCATCCAGATCGTCGATCTGATGCTGGCCCAGGTGGACGAGCGGCTCAAGGACCGGGACATGGGCCTGGAGCTCAGCGCCGCCGCCAAGCAGCTGCTCGCCGACCGCGGCTACGACCCCGTGATGGGCGCCCGCCCGCTGCGCCGTACGATCCAGCGCGAGCTGGAGGACATTCTCTCCGAGAAGATCCTGTACGGCGACCTGCGTCCGGGCCAGGTCGTCAAGGTCGACATCGAGGGCGAGGGCGACACCGCGAAGTTCACCTTCACGGGCGAGGCCAAGAGCCCCGAGGTGCCTGACTCGGCCGCCTCGATCGCGGAGCCGATCCAGCACTGAGCACCGGCGAGCATCCTCGCCGACGGAACCCCGCGTGAGACATCGCTCACGCGGGGTTTCTGTTTTATCCGGCACCGGGCTATGCCACCACCCGATGTAGTACTACACTGCGTAGAGCGCCCGCCGGAGACACGACGGGCCCGGTATCACTCCCGCGGCGTACCCAGAAATCAGCTGCGGGGCGGACGCGGTAACCGGGAGCGCCGAGGCAAGCTCGGTGGCCCGGGCCGGATTCCCGGCCGGGAGAGGACTCCCGTCCCGTGTGGCCAGGACAGGCCATGTGGGCCAATGGGGCCGGGAAGCGGACAAGCCTTGGAGGGACCTGATGCGCCTGTTGCACGACGACGGGACGCTCGTTCATCTGGCCTACAACACGGGAGTGCATCCCGCCGAGGACCTGGAGAACCTGATCGCGCACCTCACCCGCTACGCGGTGCCGGTGCGCAGGAAGCTGGGCGTGGACCGGCTCGGTGTGTGCCTGTGGCTCGCCCCGGCGGTCGCCGACCACCTCTCGGCCGACCGCATAGAGCTGGTGCGGCTGCGCCGGTCGCTTGAGGAGCGCGGCCTGGAGGTTGTGAGCCTCAACGGCACCGGAGGCCGCCACCAGGAGACTCCCGGTCCCGACTGGGCGAAGCCCGAACGCTACCGGTACACGATGGCCCTGGCCAAGATCCTCGCGTTCCTGCTGCCGGACGACGTCCGGTTCGGCAGCATCTCGACGATCCCGATCGGCTGGCGCCGCGACTGGCCGGCCGACCTGCACTCGATCGCCTCCCGCCGGCTTGAGCGGCTCTCCCGGGAGCTGCGCGGCCTCTACAGCGTGACCGGCAAGACCATCCGGGTCGGGTTCGAGCCGTGGCCCGGGTGTGTGCTGGAGACCACCGAGCAGGCCCTGCGGCGGGTCGGCGGCATCGACTCCGAGCACCTCGGCGTGTGCCTGGACGCCTGCCACCTGTCCCTGGGGGACGAGAAGGCCGGCGAGGCGCTGCGTGGGCTGGCCCAGTCCGGCGCGCCGGTGGTGAAGCTCGGCCACGTGCACAACCACGGCAAGGAGAGCCCGAGCACCCAGCCGGTGATCGAGGGCACGCTCAACGCGATCCTGTCGGGCGCGGTGAGCGGCAGCGCCCACGTCGAGGTCGAGGTCCACGACTGGATCGCGCCGAAGACGAAGGGTCCGGCGGCGCTCGTCGCGCGACTGGCCGACGAGCTCGACTGGACCCGCAGCAACCTGACCGCCCTCGGGCTCAAGCTCGCCGCCTGATCAGGCGGGCAGCCGGTACGTCCCGTCCGCGAGGACCTCGGCCAGCCCGTCGTCCAGGAGGCCGTCCAGAGCCCGCTCCCGCTGGACATGGTCCGCCCAGACCATGTCCAGCGCCTCTTTGGGCACCGGGCCGTGCGTCTCGCGCAGGACGGCCAGCAGCCGCCCCCGGCACTGCCGGTCGGTGCCCGCGTACGTCTGGCCGCGCCGCACCGGGCCGTCGTGGGCAGGCCGCCCGGCGAGGCGCCAGGCGCACTGGGCGGCGACCGGGCAGCCCTCGCAGCGCGGAGCCCGCGCCGTGCAGACGAGCGCGCCGAGCTCCATCACCGCGACCGCCCAGCGCGGCGCGCCGACGGCGGGGATGAGCGACTCGGCGAGCCTGCGCTCGGCCGACGTGGTCGCCTTCGGCGGGTATTCCTCGCCGCGTACGGTCCGCGCCAGCACCCGGCGGACGTTCGTGTCCAGGACGGCGTGGCTGCGCCCGTAGGCGAAGCTCGCGACCGCGGCGGCGGTGTAGTCCCCGATGCCGGGAAGCGCCCGCAGCGCCTCATAGGTGTCGGGCACGCGGCCTTCGTGCTCGGCCGTGATCGCTCGGGCGCAGGCGTGCAGGTTCAACGCCCGGCGCGGGTATCCCAGGCGGCCCCAGTGCCGTACGGCCTCGCCCGGCGGCTGCGCGGCCAGCGCCTCGGGGGTGGGCCAGCGCTCCATCCACTCGGTCCAGATCGGCAGCACCCTGTTGACGGGGGTCTGCTGCAGCATGATCTCGCTGACGAGGATGCCCCACGGGGTCGCCTCCGGCCGGCGCCACGGCAGATCCCGGTTGTGCTCGGCGTACCAGTCGAGGATGGGCTCGCGCAGGGAGATGGCCACCTGCCGACCTTACCGGGGCCGCCGTGCCGTAACGTCGGCGAGCCGTTCCCCTTCGCGCCCAACGACTCACCATACTTACCGTATGGATCCGGACACGTTCCGTAGTGACATCAGCGTCGAGGGGACGGACGTCTACTGGCGTCGTCGCATGGCGGTGCTCACCGGCGTTCTCGTCGTGGTGGCGGTCGTGGCCTGGGCATGCACGAGCGCCTCGGGGCGGCAGACGCCCACCGGAGCGACCAAGGGCGCCACGCCCGCGCCCGACGCGTTGGTCGTCTCGCTGCCGTCGCCGCTCGCCTCGCCCTCGGCAAGCCCCTCGCCCACCCCCTCGCCGTCCGGCGAGAAGGAAGCCAAGGACGGCAAGGACGGCAAGGGCGGCAAAGAGGATAAGGGCGCCAAGGACGCGAAGGAGGCGAAGGCCGCCGCGCCGCGCCGCCCCGGCGATCCCTGCGACCCCAAGGAACTCGTGCTCAGCCTGCGGGGCGGCCAGCAGACGTACGCGGGGAGCACCGAACCGACGTTCCTGCTGACCATCGTGAGCACCGCGAAGGTGGACTGCACCGTGGACGTGGGCCCCCGGGTGCTGGAGACGCGCATCATCTCGGGCAACGACCGGGTGTGGTCCACGGCCGACTGCGTCAGCGGCGCCGGCGACGACATCCAGATGCTCAAGCGCGGCATTCCGTACGTGCGGACCATCCGCTGGGACCGGCACCGCTCGGGGGCGGACTGCACGGCCAAGCGCGCGGCGGCCATGCCGGGCACGTACGTCGCCTGGACGCACGCGGACGGCCTGGACGGCCTGCACAGCCCGAAGACGGTCTTCTCCCTGCGGTGACCGCGACCGGCGGCGTGACCCGGGCGCGGATGTCCGGGACGACTCAGATGTAGCGTTCGAGCAGCGAGGACTCCGCGAGGCGGGACAGCCCCTCGCGGACGCTGCGGGCCCGGGTCTCGCCCACGCCGCCCACCGACTGGAGATCGTCGACGCTGGCGGCCAGGAGCTTCTGCAGCCCGCCGAAGTGGTCGACGAGCCGGTCCACGATCGTGCCGGGCAACCGCGGCACCTTGGCCAGCAGCCGGAAGCCGCGGGGGCTGACCGGCCCGTCCAGGGCGCTCGTGTCGGGGTAGCCGAGCACGTGGGCGACCTTCGACGGGTCGAGCAGATCGCCGGAGGACAGCGCGTCGAGCGCGTGCAGGTGCTCGGTGAAGTCGCCCGAGCGCTCAAGCGTGGAGTCGGGCAGGTAGTCGCGCACGATCAGCTCGCGGTCGGCGTCCACGCCGGCGACCAGCTCGTCCAGCTGGAGCGAGAGCAGCCGGCCGTCGGTGCCGAGCTCGACGACGTAGCCCTCGATCTCGCCCGCGATGCGGCGGACCATCTCCAGCCGCTGAACCACCGTCACCACCTCGCGGACGGTGACCAGATCCTCGATCTCCAGGGCGGACAGCGTGCCGGAGACCTCGTCCAGCCGCATCTTGTAGCGCTCCAGAGTCGCGAGCGCCTGGTTGGCCTTGGAGAGGATCGCCGCGGACTCCTCCAGGACGTAGCGCGTGCCGTCCAGGTAGAGCGCGATCATCCGCATCGACTTGCTGATCGCGATCACGGGGAAGGGCGTCTGCCTGGCCACCCGCTGCGCCGTGCGGTGGCGGGTGCCGGACTCGTCGGTCGGGATGGCGGGGTCGGGCACGAGATGCACGCCCGCGCGGACGATCCGCAGATCGCCGCTGTTCAGCACGATCGCGCCGTCCATCTTGGCGAGCTCGCGCAGCCGGGTCGCGGCGAACTCGACGTCGAGTTCGAAACCGCCGGTGCAGATCTCCTCGACGGTGCGGTCGTAACCGAGGACGATGAGCCCGCCGGTGTGGCCGCGGAGCACCCGCTCCAGGCCCTCGCGCAGCGCGGTGCCAGGGGCGACGGCGGCGAGAATCGCCCTGCGCCGCTCGTCAGATCCCTTGTCGTTGTATGGCACGTGACCCCCGCGGTCGGACGCATTACCCCGCCCAGTTTACCGGCGCAAGTCAGCCCTCACCGGACGTGTGAGAGAGCCTCCCAGACGTACTCCGCCTCGGTGACCTCGAAGCCCGGGGCGAAGGTCGTGGTGCGCAGCACGGGCTCGCGGACCGCGACGAGATGGCCGCGCGACGGGGCCCGTTCCAGCTTGGGCGCCTCGTCCTCAAGCGACCCCTTGGGGACCAGCGCGCGGGTGAAGCCGAGCCGGGCCGCCTCCGACAGGCGGCGCCGTACGTCGCGGACCGGGCGCAGCTCCCCGGCGAGCCCCACCTCGCCCAGCACGACCAGCCCGGCGGGCAGCGCCTGATCGGCGGCCGCGCTCACCACGGACAGCATGAGGGCCAGGTCGACGGCGGGGTCGGTGAGCCGGATGCCGCCCACCGTGGCGGTGAACACGTCGCATTTGCCGATCTTGGCCTGTAGGCGGCGCTCCATCACCGCGAGCACCATCGCCACCCGGTAGGAGTCCAGACCGGACGAGGTCCGCCTCGGCTGCGGCGCCTCGGTCGGGCCGACGAGCGCCTGCACCTCGGCGGGGATCGGGCGGGTGCCCTCGATGGTGACCGTGACGCAGGTGCCCGGCACCGGCTCGGCGTGGCGGGACAGGAACAGCCCGCTGGGGTCGGTGATGCCGGTGATGCCGCGCTCGTTCAGGTCGAAGCAGCCGACCTCGTCGATCGGGCCGAACCGGTTCTTCACCGCGCGGACCATGCGGAGCCGGGAGTTGCGGTCGCCCTCGAAGGAGAGCACCACGTCGACGAGGTGTTCAAGCACGCGGGGACCGGCGATCGTGCCGTCCTTGGTCACGTGGCCGACGAGGACCGTGGACATGCCGCGCTCCTTGGCCAGGCGGACGAGGTTGCCCGCGACCTCGCGCACCTGGGTGACGCCGCCCGGCACGCCGGTGGCCTCGGCGGAGCCGATGGTCTGCACCGAGTCGACGATGAGCAGCCGCGGCTGGACCTTCTCCACATGCGCGACCAGGGCTGACAGGTCCGTCTCGGCGGCGAGGTAGAGCTTGGGCTCGATCGCGCCGATGCGGTCGGCGCGCATCCGGACCTGGGCGGCGGACTCCTCGCCGGTGACGTAGAGGACGGTCTCGTGGGCCGCGGTGCGCGCGGCGGCCTCCAGCAGCAGCGTGGACTTGCCGATGCCGGGCTCGCCGGCGAGCAGGACGACCGCGCCGGACACCAGGCCGCCGCCGAGCACCCGGTCGAGCTCGCCCACCCCGGTGGTGCGGGCGTGCGCGACCTCGGCCTTCACCTCGCCGATCGGGACCGCGGGCGCGCTGACCGCGCCCGGCTTGACCACGTTGACGCCCTGGCGGGCGCCGGCCTCCTCGACCGTGCCCCACGCCTGGCACTCGCCACAGCGCCCCACCCACTTCGCGGTGGTCCACCCGCACTCGCCGCACCGGTAGGACACCCTCTGCTTCGTCGCCACGGGGGCACGCTACCGGTCCGCGCCGACAATCAGGGACGTACGTCCAGGGCGTGCCCGGCTCAGAAGCACCCGTCGAGGTCGGAGAGCAGGAGGCGCTTGGGCTTGGCCCCGCGGATCTGCCGGATCACCTCGCCGTTCCGGTAGAGGTTGAGCGTCGGGAAGCCGAGGACGTCGTACCGGCGGGCGATCTCCGGATGGTCGTCGGCGTTGATCTTGGCCACCGTGAGGCGGTCGCCGTACTCGGCGGCGATCTCCTCCAGAATCGGGGCGATCATGCGGCAGGGCGGGCACCACTCGGTCCAGAAGTCCACCAGGACGGGTTTGTCACTCCGCAGCACCTGTTCGTCGAACGTCTCGGTGGTCAGGGTGATCATGGCTCTCCTCCTTTGGAAAACATGCAGCCGGGACAGGCCAGTGCGAGCTGGGACGCCACCTCGGCCCTGCGGGCGAGCAGCGCGCGGACCTCGGCGTCGATCTCGGCCAGCTTGCGCCGGTAGACCGCCACCGAGTCGGGGCAGGCGTTCCCCGAGGGTTTGCCCGCGCGCAGGCACTCCACGAACGGCCGGGCGTCCTCCAGGGTGAACCCCACCGCCATGAGCGAGCGGATCTCCGCGACCAGCCGCACGTCGGCCTCGTCGTACTCCCGATATCCGTTCGCGGAGCGGCGCGCCTCGATCAGCCCCTGCTGCTCGTAGTAGCGCAACGCCCGGGTGCTCACCCCCGCGCGCTGAGCCAGCTCCCCTATACGCATCGGCCCTCCCAGAGCCTCGACCGTAAGCCTTGACGCCAACGTCAATGTCAAGGCGTACAGGGGATCAGAAATGCCGCCAGCGCAGGATGTTGGGGTAGGCGATCTCCAGGCCCTCGGTCTCGTTCACCGCGGCGCCGGCGACCTCGGGCGTGAACTCGATCCGCAGCACGCTCTCCAGGTCGGCCCTGGACGCGAAGACCATCCGCAGGTCGAGCTCGCGGCGCTGCCAGCCCTGCCGGGACCAGAACGCCTCCACGCCCTCGGGTGAGTACGAGGGCAGTGAGCGGCGGAACCAGCGCCCGAAGGCGCCCCTCGTGGCGTCCAGGTCCACCACGAAGGCCGTGCCGCCGCGCCGCATGACCCGGGACAGCTCGCGCAGCCCCGGCTCGCATCCGGGCCCGAAGAAGTACGCCCAGCGGGCGACGGCCACGTCCACCGAGGAATCGGGCACGGGAAGCTCCTGCGCCGTGCCCGTACGGACCCGGACGTTGGGCAGGGAGGCGCAGCGGGAGGCGGCGTGCGAGGCGAGGCCGGCGTGCGGCTCCACCCCGACCACGCGGGCGGCGGTCGCGGCGAGCACGGGCAGGTGGAAACCGGTGCCGCAGCCGATGTCGAGCACGTTGGCGCCGTCCCAGGGGCGGATCTCGCGCATGGCCGCGTCGGCGGCCCCGTCGGGGTCCACCGCCTGGTTTTCCACCTCGTAAATTTGCGGGGAGTTCCAGATGTTCGGACTGGGAATCGCCCCGGTCAGGATGCGCGCCATGCGTCAACGATAGGTTGTGATCTTGGCTGCATCATTGTGGCGTCGCGGCACTCGCTCTACTCGCAGCTTAGGCTGGATCCGTGAGTGCCATCCGTGTCCCCAGCGCGAAGATCGCGTTGTCAACGGCGTCGGTGTACCCCGAGCGGACGCCGGACGCCTTCGAGCTGGCGCAGCGCCTGGGATACGACGGCGTAGAGATCATGGTCGGGCAGGACCCGGTCAGCCAGGACGTCGATGTTCTCCAGCGGCTGGTGGATCACTACCAGATGCCGATCCTGGCCGTGCACGCACCGTGCCTGCTCGTGACCCAGCGGGTGTGGGGGCGCGACCCGTGGCTCAAGCTGCAGCGCGCCCGGCGGGCGGCCGAGCGTCTCGGCGCACGGACCGTGGTGGTCCACCCGCCGTTCCGCTGGCAGCGGGACTACGCCAAGGACTTCGAGGTCGGGCTGGCGCGGATGCGCGAGGAGACCGACGTGGTCTTCGCGGTGGAGAACATGTTCCCGCTCCGGGCCCGCGGCAACGAGGTCGTCCCGTACGCGCCGGGGTGGAGCCCGGTCGACTACGACTTCCCGGACGTCACGCTGGACCTGTCGCACACCGCGGTGTCGGGGTCGGACGCGATGGAGATGGCGGCCAAGCTCGGCGACCGGCTGGCGCACCTGCACCTGGCCGACGGCGTCGGCACCACCAACAAGGACGAGCATCTGGTGCCCGGACGGGGCAACCAGCCGTGCGCCCAGATGCTGCACCGCCTCGCGAGCAACGGGTACGACGGCCTGGTGGTGCTGGAGATCAACACCCGCAGGGCGGCCGGCCGGAGCGAGCGGATCGACGATCTGGCCGAGGCGTTGGCCTTCGCGCGGCGGCACCTGGCGGCCCCGGGCCGGCGATGACGGATCAGGCGGCGCCGCGGCGGCGGCCGGGCCGTAGGCCGGGGTCCGCCGACACGCGCGGCCAGGTGCTCGCCGCCGCGCGGAAGATCTTCGCCGAGAAGGGGTACGACAAGGCGACGGTCCGGGGCATCGCGGCCGAGGCGGGGGTGGACCCGGCGCTCGTCCACCATTACTTCTCCTCCAAGGAGGGCGTCTTCGTCGCGGCCATGCAGTTCCCCATGGTGCCGGCGGACGTGCTCCCGAAGATCATCGCCGGCCCGGGCGAGCAGATCGGCGAGCGGATCGTCCGTTTCCTGCTGACGATGACGTCCGCGCCCGAGGCCCGCGAGCCCATCGTGGCGCTGATGCGAACCGCGATGGTGAACGAGCAGGCGGCCGGCATGCTGCGCGAGTTCATCACCGACGCGATCCTGAGCCGGGTCGCGCAGGCGCTGTCCATCCCACCCATCAGGATGGAGGTGGCCTTCGCCCAGATGTTCGGGGTACTGATGATGCGGTACATCGTCGAACTGGAACCGCTCGCCTCGGCGGACACGGAGGAACTCGTCGAGATCCTCGCCCCTACGGTGCAGCGATACCTGACCGTGTGACCCGGGTCGTCCCGCTCCAGAGCTTTCTTCTACCATCGGGGCCGGGCGTACCGTCTTTTGCCCGAGAAGTTACCCGCGGGTAGGATTTGGTACGGCCTCGGCGTAATCGTGGGATGACCTGCGTTTGTACGCTGGCAGCCAACTTCGGTAT